>NZ_NKHL01000097.1 GCF_002934685.1 Pseudomonas bohemica | reverse complement strand
TTTCCCCATGTGAGAGTAGGTCATCGTCAAGATTGAATTTCAGAACCCCGTTTGCGAAAGCAGATGGGGTTTTGTTTTTGGGCGCGGAAAAGACCCCACCCGTAGCGCTGCTCAATCAAGATGGTTCTTCGCTTCTACGTCACGCAACAGCCCATCCCAGCGTCGACAATTGCCAATTGACCTCAGTGATAACGCGCCAATCACCGGGTTGTTGCTTAACAAAAGATAACGTCATGTCGATTGTCATACGTTTCCAAAGCTGGATAGGATAGGGTCGCTTCGGTGGCACGTCGCGCGCAGGCTAGAGCGCTTGCAGCAGCTGCACGGACCTACAGGAGAATCTAATAACAATAAAGGAAGGGAAAACTCCATGCGTGAGCCAGTCAATCGGCGCGCTCCGTCTACGGTCATTCAGGGCAATGACGGTTTCCGGGTAATCCATACGGGCAAGCCTCTTAACGCTGTTCTGTCGTTGTTCATGTGCATGACCTTTTGCAGCGCTGTATCGGCTGCGCAAAGCACGCCAGTCGATACCCCCGCCAATGCTGGCAACGCCGCTGTTTTCGCGCTGGAGTCTGCCAAGGCTTCCCGGAGTTTACTGCTGGATGTGAGTTACACTGGCAAACGCCTTGTGGTCGTAGGCGACCGCGGCCACATTCTCTATTCCGACGATCAGGGCAAAACCTGGACTCAGGCCAAGGTGCCGAGCCGTCAACTGCTCACAGCGGTCTATTTTGTTGATGACCAGCATGGCTGGGCGGTGGGACATGATGCGCAGATCCTTGCCAGTAGCGATGGCGGATCGACCTGGATCAAGCAGTTCGAAGACCTCAAGCGCGAGGCGCCGCTACTGGATGTCTGGTTCAAGGACCTGTCCACCGGGATTGCCGTTGGAGCCTACGGCGCGCTACTGGAAACCACCGATGGAGGCCAGCATTGGCAAGACATCGGCGACCGCCTGAATAACGAAGACCAATACCACCTCAACGGCATCGCCTATGTGAAGGATGCGGGGCTGTTCATTGTCGGTGAAATGGGCAGCATGTTCCGCTCCACCGACGACGGTCAGACCTGGGAAAAACTCGAAGGCCCCTATCAAGGCTCGTTGTTCGGCGCTCTCGGAACAGGGCAGGCCTACACGCTGCTGGCCTATGGTCTGCGCGGCAATCTGTTCCGTTCCATCGATTTTGGCAGTCATTGGGAGCCTATCGCGCTTCAAGGTGAACGTGGACCGTTGGAGTTCAGCATCGCCAATGCCGCGCTGTTGCCGGACAGCTCGATCGTGTTGGTGGGCAACGGCGGCAGTGTGATTCGCAGCACCGACGATGGTGAGACCTTCACTGTCGCCAACCGCTCCGATCGCCTCTCGCTGGCCGGAGTGGCCGAAGACGACACGGGCAATCTGATTCTGGTAGGACAGGGCGGCGTTCACGTCACCTCGCCAACGGGCGCTGATGTCGCTCAACAATAAGAACGGACCAGGCGAGGACGCTTTCCCTATGACCAACTTTCAGCCCCATCACGAGAAACCGACACTGCTCGAGCGATTGATCTTCAACAATCGCCCGACCGTGATTGGCATTTGCCTGCTGGTCAGTATTTTTCTGTTCTGGCAGGCCACGCTCGTTCGGCCTTCCACCAGCTTCGAAAAGATGATTCCGCTGAGTCACCCTTTCATTCAGAACATGATGGAGCACCGCAACGACCTGGCGAACCTGGGCAATACCGTGCGAATTTCGGTGGAAGCCAAACAGGGCGATATCTTCTCCAAGGAGTACATGGAGACCCTTCGTCAAATCAACGACGAAGTGTTCTATATCTCGGGCGTGGACCGCTCTGGGCTCAAGTCGCTGTGGAGTCCAAGCGTCCGCTGGACCGAGGTAACAGAAGAGGGCTTTGCCGGCGGTGAGGTCATTCCGCAAAGCTACGACGGTTCCCCGCAAAGCCTGGACATGCTGCGCAACAACGTCCTTAAGTCCGGCCAGGTCGGCCGACTGGTGGCCAACAACTTCAAATCCAGCATCGTCGACGTACCCCTGCAAGAGTTCTACCCCGACCCCGTCGACCAGAGCAAACTGCTGCCTCTGGATTACCGGCAGTTCTCCCACCAACTGGAAGAAAAGATTCGCAGCAAGTACGAAGCACAGAACCCCAACGTCGAGATTCACATCGTTGGCTTTGCCAAAAAGGTCGGCGACCTGATCGATGGCCTGATCATGGTGGTGATGTTCTTCGGCGTCGCGTTCCTGATCACCCTGGTCCTGTTGATGTGGTTCACCCGTTGCGCACGTAGCACGGTGGCCGTTTTGAGCACCACGCTGATCGCGGTGATCTGGCAGCTGGGTCTGATGCACGTGGTGGGCTTTGGTCTGGATCCCTACTCAATGCTTGTGCCGTTCCTGATCTTCGCCATCGGCATTTCCCACGGCGTACAGAAGATCAATGGCATCGCCTTGCAATCCAGTGATGCCGATAATGCGCTGACCGCCGCCAGACGCACATTCCGTCAGTTGTTCCTGCCGGGGATGATCGCGATCCTCGCCGATGCCGTGGGCTTTATCACGCTGCTGATCATCGATATCGGCGTGATCCGCGAACTGGCGATTGGTGCTTCAATCGGCGTTGCGGTGATCGTGTTCACCAACCTGATTCTGCTGCCAGTCGCGATTTCCTACGTGGGCATCAGCAAAAGGGCAGTGGTGCGCAGTAAAGAGGATGCGGTGCGCGAGCATCCGTTCTGGCGTCTGCTGTCGAATTTTGCGGCGCCAAAAGTCGCGCGTGTTTCCGTGATACTGGCCTTGCTCGCGCTCGCAGGCGGCCTTTGGTATGGCCACAACCTGAAAATTGGTGACCTCGATCAAGGTGCGCCGGAGCTGCGTCCCGATTCGCGCTACAACCAGGACAACAACTTCATCATCAACAACTACTCCACCAGCTCCGATGTGCTGGTGGTGATGGTCAAGACGCCTCCGGAAGGATGCTCGGCCTATCAGACGCTTTCAGCAATCAACGAGTTGTCGTGGAAGATGGAGAACACGCCGGGCGTGCAGTCGGCGCTCTCGCTGGTCACGGTTTCCAAGCAAGTGATCAAGGGCATGAACGAGGGCAACCTGAAATGGGAATCGCTGTCGCGCAACAAGGATGTGCTCAACAGCTCGATATCCCGCGCAGACGGGCTGTACAACAATACCTGCTCGCTGGCGCCCTTGTTGATCTTCCTCAACGATCACAAGGCTGAAACCCTGGACCGCGCCGTCCATGCGGTGCAGGACTTCGCCAAGGCCAATGACAGGGAAGACCTGGAATTTCTGCTGGCTGCGGGCAACGCCGGGATCGAGGCGGCCACCAACGAGGTGATCAAACAGGCCGAGCTGACCATCCTGATTCTGGTTTACCTCTGCGTTGCCGTGATGTGCATGATCACCTTCCGTTCGTGGGCCGCGACGCTGTGCATCGTACTGCCGCTGGTGTTGACCTCGGTGCTGGGTAACGCGTTGATGGCGTTCATGGGCATCGGCGTGAAGGTCGCGACGCTACCGGTGGTGGCGTTGGGTGTGGGGATTGGTGTGGATTACGGCATCTACATCTACAGCCGTCTGGAAAGCTTTCTGCGTGCTGGTCTGCCGCTGCAAGAGGCGTATTATCAGACGCTGAAATCCACGGGTAAGGCCGTATTGTTCACCGGTTTGTGTCTGGCAATCGGCGTGTGCACCTGGATCTTCTCGGCCATCAAGTTCCAGGCGGATATGGGGTTGATGCTGACCTTCATGCTGCTCTGGAACATGTTCGGCGCGCTGTGGCTGCTCCCGGCCCTGGCGCGCTTCCTGATCAAGCCGGAGAAGATGGCGGGCAAGGTGGGCAATTCGCTGTTCTCCCATTGATTACCGTTTGAAACAAAAAACCGCAGCCTGTTGAAGGGCTGCGGTTTTTCTTCAGGCTGACCGCCCACTCGTAGGGGACGTCGAGTGACGGCAGCGATGCGGTCGATCAGACCACCCATCTACATCTGACATACCGCGCTCTGCCGTCATAACCTCTGTCGCTCCCACGGGGCTATGCCGCTCACTCAGTTATAAACGAAGAACCCCCTCCCGCTCTTACGTCCCAGGTACCCCGCGGCAACCATTTCCTTGAGCAGCGGAGCAGGGCGATATTTGCTGTCGTTGAAACCTTCGTGGAACGCTTCAACGATCGCCAGCAGCGTATCCAGACCGATCAGGTCGGCGAGCGCCAACGGGCCGATCGGCTGATTGCAACCCAAACGCATGCCGTCGTCGATGTCCTGCGCGGTGGCCAGGCCTTCCTGCAGCACCAGAATCGCTTCGTTGATCATCGGCACCAGAATGCGGTTGACCACGAAGCCGGGACGGTTGCCCGCCGTAATGGCAGTCTTGTTCAGCCGATCGGCCAACTTGATCGCCACCAGGTGTGTTTCATCGGCCGTTTGCAGGCCGCGTATGACCTCGATCAGGCCCATCATCGGCACCGGGTTGAAGAAGTGCAGGCCGATGAAGCGCTCCGGGCTGTTCACACTCGCCGCCAGTTGTGTAATGGACAGCGATGAAGTGTTGGAAGCGATCACACAATCCGCGCCCACATTGTTGGCGATCTCCTTGAGCAGGCGCAGCTTGAGGCCGAGGTTCTCGGTGGCGGCTTCGATCACCACCTGCGGTTCATTCAGTTGCGCATAGTCGGTGATGCAGCGGATCCGCCCCAACGCAGCCTCGGCCAGATCAACGGTCAGCGTCTGTTTGTTCACCTGGCGTTCGAGGTTCTTGCGCACGGTCGCCAGGCCTCGTTGCAGCGCGGCATCGTTGATGTCCAGCAGCGTGACGTCGAACCCGGCAATCGCGCACACCTGCGCAATACCGTTGCCCATCGTGCCCGCGCCGATCACGGCAATGTGGTGCATGGTCATGGAAAGCTCTCCCTTCACACGCGTTCGAAAATGACGGCGATACCCTGGCCGCCGCCGATGCACATCGTGACCAGCGCATAACGACCGCCGATGCGGTGCAGCTCATGAATGGCCTTGGTGGCGATGATCGCCCCGGTGGCGCCTACCGGGTGGCCCAGGGAAATGCCGGAACCGTTAGGATTGACCTTCTCCGGATCGAAGCCCAGTTCACGAGCGACGGCGCAGGCCTGAGCGGCGAAAGCCTCGTTGGACTCGATTACGTCCAGATCAGCCACCGTCAGCCCAGCACGCTCCAACACCTTGCGGCTCGCCGGGATCGGGCCCAGACCCATCATCGAAGGCTCGACTCCGGCGTGCGCGTAGGCCACCAGACGCGCCATCGGTTTGAGGCCGTGTTCGCGCACCATGTCGCCATTGGCCATTACCAGCGCAGCGGCGCCGTCGTTCAGGCCAGAGGCGTTGCCCGCCGTGACCGTGCCGTCCTTCTTGAACGCGGTCTTCATCTTTTCCAGCTGTTCAACGGTGACGTCGCCGCGCACGTGTTCATCCTGCGCGAAGGTCACGGTGCCTTTGCGGGTAGTGATTTCGATCGGCACGATCTGCGCTTCGAAGCGCCCTTCAGCGATGGCGCGGGCCGCGCGTTGCTGGCTGGTCAGGGCCAGAGCATCCTGGTCGGCGCGGGTGATGCCGTAATTCTCGGCGATGTTTTCGGCAGTGATGCCCATGTGAATATTGGCGAACGGGTCATGCAGCGCACCGAGCATGTAGTCGTAGGCTTGCACGTCACCCATACGCGCGCCCCAGCGGGCCTGCGGCATGATGTAGGCGCCCCGGCTCATGGATTCGGCGCCACCGGCCAGCACGGCCTTGGCGTCGCCCAGCAGCAGCGACTGCGCGGCGGAGACGATGGCCTGCAGGCCCGAACCACAGAGGCGATTGACGTTCATCGCCGGGGTTTCCTTGGTCAGCCCGGCTTCTAGGGCAATGACGCGGGACAGGTACGCATCGCGCACTTCGGTCGGAATCACATGACCCATGACCACATGCCCAATGTGCTCGGCGGCCAGGCCCGACTGGGACAGCGCAGCGCGACTGACCTGGGTGCCCAACTCGATGGGCGAGACGTCCTTGAGCGAGCCGCCGAATCCACCGATGGCGGTACGCAGTGCGCTGACGACGAAAACTTCGGTATTGCTCATGTCGACTCCTCAAACCTGTTGAATTTATTCTGGGCGGCACCGACAAGCGGCATTTCGGCCAGGTGCTGTCTGGCGGCAAGTCTAGATCGGCATCCGCGGCGGGCCTATGCCAAAACTGTCCAGATCGGCTGGCGTTCTTTACCATCAGCGCCGTGGCTCATAACGACAAAAGGAAACGCGGCTCATGCGGGAAAAGGATTCGGTGTCCATCTACTTCGTCCAACTGGTGGTGCATGCCCTGCGCGACCAGCCCTTGCGCCTGCAATCGGTGCTGGAAGGGGCGGGGATCGACATGGCGCTGCTCAACGACCCGGCCGCACGCGTGCCTGCCAGCGCGTTCGCCGCCCTGTGGCTGATTCAGATCAAGGAGTTGGATGATGAGTTCTTCGCTCTGGATTCCCATGGCATGCCGCTTGGCAGCTTTGCGTTGATTTGTCGAGGCTTGATCCAGGAACCCAATCTGGAAAAAGCCCTGCGCCAGTGCCTGGCCAATTTCGCGCTGTTTTTGCGCGACTTTCGCGGCAGCCTGATCGTGCGCGGTCAGCGGGCGATCGTCGCCGTGGACAACTACGCGAGCGATCCGATCAAGCGTCGATTCGGTGAAGAGACGTTTCTGCTGCTGATGATCAGCCTGTTGTGCTGGCTGGGCGGGCGCCGCATTACCATCGATCGTGCGCATTTTCGCCATACCCGCGAGCGCCTCAGCGACGATTCGCTGTTATGGGGGTTCAACCTGAGTTTCGGCCAGGCGCGCACGGAGGTCGAATTCTCCAGCCATTACCTGCGTCTGCCAGTGGTGCAGTCGCTGCCGTCGCTCAAATCGTTCCTGCGCACGGCGCCGCAATGGCTGGTGATTCGCTTCCGCAACCAGCGTGGCCTGGCGGCGCAGGTCTACCAGCGCCTGCGCAGCAGTCATTACGGGCACTGGCCGACCCTGCTGGAAATGGCCGTCGAACTGAAACTCAGCCCCACCACCTTCCGGCGTCGACTGGAGCGTGAGGGGTGTGCGTTTCAGGGCATCAAGGATGAAGTGCGGCGCGGCATCGCCCAGCAAAAGCTGCGTGAAACCGACATGAGCGTCGTCGAGATCGCCGCGCTGGTGGGCTTCCAGGAGCCCAGCGCGTTTCATCGAGCGTTCAAGAAGTGGACGGGGGAAAGTCCGGGTGGCTATCGGGCGCGTTCCAATGAAGCGGAGCATAGATAACTTGCTTGATATTCCGAACGCCCGAAGCTTATTTTGTACGCCTCGCCGCATCGCGGCCTGCCTGATAAAAAGGATTTGAGTCATGTTGAGCGATGGCCACATTTCACTCGCGCAGCGATTGATGGGCATTGATGAAATCGAATGCGTCACCCCGGACCTGAACGGCGTGCCGCGCGGCAAGGTGATGACGGCCGAGGGCTTTCTTGAGGGGCGCCGCTTGCAGCTGGCGCGGGCTGTACTGCTGCAATGCATCATGGGCGGCTACCCGGCAGCAAAATTCTACGGCAGCGACGACGGCGATCTGGCGCTGGTCGCCGATGCGCAACAGATCCATCGTCTGCCCTGGAGCGATGAGCCGCGGGCGCTGGCGATCTGTGACGCGGACGAGCTGGACGGTGAACCGTCCAATCTTTCCACTCGAGGTCAGTTGAAATCAGTCATTGCGCGCTATGCCCGACAGGGCTGGTCGCCGGTGGTCGCCACGGAGCTCGAGTTTTTCGTCTTCGCGCCCAACAGCGATCCGGCTCAGCCGTTCACGCCGCCGGTAGGGCTGGATGGTCGTCGCGAAGATGGCCAATCGGCGTTCAGTGTCAGTTCCAATAACGGTCTGCGCCCATTTTTCAGCGAGGTCTATAAAAGCATGGCCGCGCTGGGCCTGCCCCGCGATACGTTCATGCACGAGATGGGCGTGAGCCAGTTCGAGATCAACCTGCTGCATGGTGATCCGCTGCTGCTGGCCGACCAGACATTCCTGTTCAAACACATGCTCAAGGAAGTGGCGCTCAAGCACGGGCTGACCGTGGTGTGCATGGCCAAGCCGCTCGCGCACACGCCGGGCAGTTCGATGCACATTCATCAAAGCGTGGTCGACAGCACGACTGGGCAGAATATTTTCAGCGACGCCCAGGGCGAGCCGACCGCGGCCTTTCATCACTTCATTGGTGGTCAGCAGGCGGCGATGGCGGATTTCACCGCGTTATTTGCGCCCAACGTCAATTCCTACCAGCGTTTGTGTCATCCTTTCGCGTCTCCCAACAACGCCTGCTGGTCTCATGACAACCGGGCGGCTGGGTTGCGCATTCCGGCCAGTGCGCCGGTTGCCCGCCGAGTGGAAAATCGTCTGCCAGGCGCTGACGCCAACCCTTACCTGGCCATTGCCGCCAGTCTTGCGGCGGGGTTGTACGGCATCGAGCAACGGCTGCAACCGTCGGATCCGATCCAGGGCGAGTTTGCCGTGCCGGACAATCTTTCATTGCCATGTACCTTGCATGCGGCGCTGGAGCGTCTGAAACGCAGTCCGCTGGCCAAGGAACTGTTTGGTGGCGAATTCATCGAAGGCTACGTCGCGTCGAAGACCCTGGAACTGACCAGTTTCTTCAACGAAATTACCCCTTGGGAGCGCCGCGTCCTGGCTTCCCAGGCTTAGAAACCGTGGTTCGAAAACCCTTCGCAGAGGAGGGTTTTCGTTTTTGGAAAGCTGATGCGCCAAATCTGGAAATCGTTTCGAGCGCTGTATTTCGCCTCACTGATGATGTTGATCGGTTCGGGCCTTCTGAGTACTTACCTTGCCTTGCGTCTGGCTGCCGATCAGGTCGATGGCCTGTGGGTCGGTGCGCTGATGGCGGCCAACTATGTCGGTCTGGCCCTGGGCGGCAAGATCGGCCATCGGCTGATCGGCCGGGTAGGGCATATTCGCGCCTATGCGACCTGTGCCGGTATCGTCGGCGCCGCCGTGCTGGGGCATGGTCTGATCAACTACCTGCCGGCCTGGATCTTCCTGCGGATGATCGTCGGGTTGGGCATGATGTGTCAGTACATGGTCATCGAAAGCTGGCTCAACGAGCAGGCATCGCCCAAGCAGCGTGGCCTGGTGTTCAGCGGTTACATGATCGCGTCGTACATGGGCCTGGTCCTCGGTCAGCTGATTCTGGTGATCCATCCGCAGCTGGGGCCTGAGCTGCTGATGCTGGTCGCGATGTGCTTCACCCTGTGTCTGGTGCCGGTGGCGATGACCCGCAGCATTCACCCGGCGCCGATGCGTCCCGCGCCGCTGGAACCGTTGTTTTTCATGCGCCGCGTGCCGCAGTCGTTGACCACGGTGTTGAGCGCTGGGCTGATCATCGGTTCGTTCTACGGCCTGGCGCCCTTGTATGCGGCGCAGCAAGGTCTATCGACCGAACATGTCGGTCTGTTCATGGCCTGCTGCATTGGCGCGGGCCTGCTGGTGCAGGGGCCGCTGGGCAAACTGTCGGACCGCTATGATCGCGCCTGGCTGATTCGTGGCGTCGCAGGGCTGCTGGTGTTGGCCGCGTTGCCATTGGCGATCTTCCCCAATGTGCCGATGGAAGTGCTGTTTGCCGTGGGCTTCGTCGCGTCCTTGCTGCAGTTCTCGCTGTATCCGCTGGCAGTGGCGTTCTCCAACGACCACGTGGAAGGCGAGCGGCGTGTCTCGCTGACGGCCATGCTGTTGATGACCTATGGCGTTGGGGCCAGTATCGGGCCGTTGGTGTCGGGGGTGCTGATGAAGCAGTTCGGCAGCAACATGCTCTACGCCTTCGTCTGTTTTACCGCCTTGATTCTGGTGCTACGCATTCGTCCGAAAGCCGTCACCAATCTGCACCAGGTCGAGGATGCCCCGCTGCACCACATCGCGATGCCGGACAGCATGTCCAGCTCGCCTCTGGTGGTGGCACTTGACCCGCGGGTCGATGAGCAGGTGGTGCAGGATCAGATGCAGACGACGGAGCCTGAAGCAGAGCCGTCAACCGAGCCGCTGGCCGAGACCGAGCAGCCGGAGCGCGTCGTGCCTTCAGGTGAGGGCGTCGTGCGCCCGGTGGCGGTGGTGGACAGCGACGTGAGCGCCGAGCCACAGGCGGCAAGGCCCGATGTGGCCCATGATGCGTCGCGGGATGTGGGCGTGGATCGGCCGTTGTAAAACGGCAACTGTTGGCTGTTTTGAGATCAACGTGCGGGCTTTTGATTCTGAGCGCATGCCGTGGGAGCAGCTTGCTCCCACGGCATGCGGCCGAAATAGGAGCAGTCAGATTTTAAGCTGGATCCTGAATGCCTGGAACAATCAGAAATCGTCGTCTTTGTCGAAGCGGCGGGCTTCGCGCTGCAGTTGGTAGACGAAACGTTCGACCTGACGCTGCACCAGGCCACTGATGTTGTGGAAGCGCACGCCGGCAAAGGTGGTGTTGATCTTCTCTTCGAAGTACAGATGCCGCAGCTCGACTGGGGTAGTCATGGCGCCGAACGGCAGGTGAGCGATGAAACGCTCGTAGACTTGACCCAGTTGCATGCGTTCGGAGACGTCGCCCTCGAAGCGCAATTTGCAGCCGGTGGCGGAGATGTCCAGCAGTTTGCCACGCAGTGCAGACTTGAGCTTGTCGCCGCCGATTTCGATATCGACCAGGGACGCCAGCTTCAGCGCGGCGCGGAAAGCGTTGCGGCGCTGGTGGTAAACCACTTCTTCAGGCAGGGGACCACGATAGCTATGCGGCTCCTCGATGATGGTCATCTGCGCCTTGACTTCCCAGGCGATGCGCACGCCGTCGTGGAAGCCTTCGACGCGGAAGGGCTCGCCGTTTGCCAGGAATCGCTCGCCATCGCGGGGGACCATTTCGTCCAGCGAAATCTCGTTGCTGTCGCGATCTACACCGATGACATAGCTTTGGAAACGTTGGCTGCGCTCGTGAAAAGTGATGATCAGCGGATCATGGCTTTCCATCAGCAGACGCATGTTGGCGGCAATTTCCAAAGGCGTGGTCAGTACCTTCGGGGGCTGCGGAACATCTTCCGCGCTTGAGGCATTCACGGTTTATCCATCTCCAGGCAAAAAACGACAGCGTGCAGCGTCAGGCATTTTGCCATCACGGAGCACGCCTTGAAACAAGAACTTACGCCTGGCTCAACGGACGGGGTCTGGCTCTTCCCGATGTCGAGCCACGACTGTCATAGAGCGTCGGTGTATCGCCGCCGTTGAGGATTCTGAGCTGCTGGGCAGTGGTCAGTTGCTGTAACTGGATCAGGCTGCCATTGCGTTCGTTGACGACCTGGCAGTCGGCTATCAAAGCAGTCAGCCTATCGCCTGCCTCCAGCAACGCTTCACCCACAGAAGAATGTCGTGCAATTTCCTCGAGTCCTGCGCGATTGGCTGGCAGACCGAGCTCAGCCAGCAATTGGCTGCGTCTGCGCCCATGCTGTTCGAGCATGACCACCAACGCCTGTTTCTGCGCCAGGATGTGTTCCATTTCGACCATATTGCGACCATGCAGCGCCAGTGACTCGGCCTTGAGGATCTCGAGCAAGTGCTGAGTTGGCGCAATATCGTCCATGATCAGTTGAAGCAAATTAGTGTCTTGCATCGCATGCCCTGGGATTTAAGCGTCCAGAAGCCCCTGCGCATACCTGGGGCTAGCGCTGGGCTTCGAAATTAAGCAGTTTATTCGCCACGCTGTTGCTGTCGACCTTGTAACTGCCGTCGGCGACAGCCTGCTTCAACTCAGCCACACGGCTGCTGTTGACGACGGGCTGATCACGCAGCGAATCGGTGATCTTCTGCAACTGTTGAGCTTCGCTGCTCAAATGTACGGTCTCACCACTACCGCTCACGCTTTCGGAACTGCTGACCGCCGCCGCAGCGTCGGTTTTGCCGGTTTCCTTAGCGCTGGTGGCGGTACGTGACGTACTACCCACAGTAGTGGAGCTATTCAAACGACTGAAGTCGATGACCATGATTGAAAAACCTCTGGGTTCTAGGACGCTTGCCTTGGTTTCGGCCAAACCCGGAATAACTTTAGGGCCCGTGCCAAAACAGTCTTGAATTGACTTCGCATAGGGCATATGGGTTCCGAGTGTAGGAAAAGCGCAAGCGCAGCGCCAGAGGACAATCGCTTACATAGGCACCTCGACCTGACCCGGACCCACGATGTTGGCCTTGACCACGCGTTTGGAGTTCAGGTTCTTGACCCGTATCTGCTCGTTGAAGCCGCCGTCCGACAGGGCCTCGCCGGGCATGCGCACGCTCATCGAGCCGCTGCGGGCGCTGATCACGACCTGATCGCCCTTGTGGACCATTTGCGGCTGTTCCAGATGAACCGGGGTGAGGATCTGATCGATGACCGTCGGTCGGACGACTTTTTGTCCGATGGCCTGATCGACCGAATCGAGGAAACCCTGACCCAACAGCCCTACGTCGCGCTCGCGCAGGGTGACGTCGGCTTCGGAGACGATCGCGTCGCGCTTCATTGGACGTACGACCGTTACGACGTTGCGAAACAAATGTACCTGGGCGGGCACGAATACCGTCCATGGGGAGCTGCCTTCGCAGCGCAGCTTGACGGTCACCCGTCCGATGGGCTGGGCGGGGCTTTCCAGAGAGGCTGTCAAATCCTTGTCGCAATGCGGCATGCGCAGGCGAGGGTCCAGTTGTTTGACTTCGATCTCGTAGCGGCCTGCGGTCTGGCTGGTCGCTAAATAGTCTTCCACGGTGAATTCAAGAAAGCCCTGGGTGACGCCGATAAGTTGTTCAGGCAAGGTCACGTTGTCCGCACGGCTGAACCCGGCGGCACAAAGCAGACACACCGCGGCCAGCACGCAGAAAATGCTGCGGGTGGTGGAGGTCAGGCGTCGGGATACTGTCGTTTGTGTGTTCATGACAGGGTAAATAGCAAGGCCCGTGCCGCTTGCCGATGTGGCAGTGCGCAATTGGTCGTTTTGGGAGGAGTAGTGCATGGCTGGTGTTTTGGATTCAGTTAACCAGCGCACTCAACTGGTAGGGCAGAACCGCCTTGAGCTGCTGCTGTTCCGTCTGGACGGCAAGCAGTTGTATGGGATCAACGTGTTCAAGGTAAAAGAGGTGCTTCAGTGCCCGAAACTTACCCACATGCCCAAATCCAGTCCGATTGTGCGCGGAGTGGCAAATATTCGTGGCGGGACGATCCCGATCCTCGATCTGGCGATGGCAACGGGTTCGGCGGCGCTGGGCAGCGTCGACAATGCGTTCGTCATCATTACCGAATACAACACTAAGATTCAGGGCTTTCTGGTGCATTCGGTCGAACGCATCGTGAACATGAACTGGGAAGACATTCACCCGCCACCCAAGGGCACCGGTCGCGATCACTACCTCACGGCAGTGACACGTATCGATAACCAACTGGTGGAAATCATCGACGTGGAGAAGATCCTCGCCGAAGTGGCGCCGGTTTCGGAAAACATCTCCGCTGGCGTCGTGAGTGCCGAAGTGCAGCACAAGGCCATTTCATTGCGAGTGCTGACGGTCGATGACTCGTCGGTGGCACGCAAGCAGGTAACGCGCTGCCTGCAAACCGTGGGGGTAGAAGTGACGGCGTTGAATGACGGTCGTCAGGCACTCGAATTCCTGCGCAAACTGGTGGACGAGGGCAAGAAACCGGAAGAAGAGTTCCTGATGATGATCTCCGACATTGAAATGCCGGAGATGGACGGCTACACATTGACTGCCGAGATCCGCAACGATCCGCGCATGCAGAAGCTGCACATCATCTTGCATACTTCCCTGTCCGGAGTATTCAACCAGGCGATGGTGAAGAAAGTGGGTGCCGATGATTTCCTGGCCAAGTTTCGGCCGGACGATCTGGCAGCTAGAGTAGTAGATCGTATCAAGGCGGCGGATATCAGCTGAGGGGGGATTTCCCTCCTTGCTGTTCACATGATTTGAGAGGCGGCATGTCTACAGGTAATTTGGATTTTGAACAGTTCCGGGTCTTCCTGGAAAAAGCCTGTGGCATTTTGCTGGGTGAAAACAAGCAATACCTGGTCTCCAGCCGCCTGAACAAGCTGATGGAGCAGCAGGGCATCAAGTCGTTGGGTGAGTTGATTCAGCGCATCCAGAGCCAGCCACGCAGTGGTTTGCGCGAGCAGGTTGTGGACGCCATGACGACCAACGAGACGTTGTGGTTTCGTGATACCTATCCGTTTGAGGTACTCAAGAGCAAGGTGTTGCCGGAGCGGATCAAGGCCAGTCCCGGTCTGCGCCCGCGGATCTGGTCGGCGGCCTGTTCCTCGGGGCAGGAGCCGTATTCGTTGTCGATGTCGATCGATGAATTCGAGCGCAGTAACCCGGGGCAGCTGAAGGCCGGGGCGCAGATCGTGGCGACGGATTTGTCGGGCAGTATGTTGAATAACTGCAAGACCGGTGAGTACGACAGTCTGGCCATTGGTCGTGGTCTGTCGCCGGATCGGTTGCAGCGTTATTTCGATCAGAAGACGCCGGGGCGCTGGACGGTGAAGACGCCGATCAAGAACCGGGTCGAGTTTCGCTCGTTCAACCTGCTGGACAGTTATGCGGCGTTGGGCAAGTTCGATATCGTGTTTTGCCGCAATGTGCTGATTTACTTTTCGGCTGAGGTGAAGAAGGACATCCTGTTGCGCATTCACGCCACGCTCAAGCCTGGGGGCTATTTGTTCCTGGGGGCGTCGGAGGCGTTGAACGGTTTGCCGGATCATTATCAGATGGTGCAGTGCAGTCCTGGGATCATCTATCAGGCGAAATAAAGGGCAAGAGAAGCACCTGTTGTTCCCTTAAAGCCAGTACATCTTCCTGGTCGATCACGCAGGCGACCCAGGTACGGTGTTGCGCCTGGACCTTTACCTGCGGGCCATCCGCACGGCCACCAAAGTCAAGCGGGTTGCGCTTACGCCAGATGCGCCGTACCAGGGCGCAAAAAAACCGCCGTAGCCCTTGCAGGCGACGGCGGCTTGAAGTGCATGCGTAGCCAGTCAGAGTTTATTGAACAGGCTCAGTTGCGAGATGCGGCTGAACGCCAGTTGCGAAGCCTCAAGCATGGTCTGTTGCAGAGTCAGCTTGACGCTCGCCTCTGCAACGTCGGTGCTGCCGATGGACGACTGAGTCGCGGCATTGGTCAGAGCCAGGCTGCTGTTTTCGGAAGTCTGAATGTCCAGGGCATTACCCCGTGCACCGATAGAGCCGCGGGTGAGGTCGATACGGCTGGCGGCCGAGTCCAGGTTGCCGACGGCGGAGGCCACGGCGTCCTGCACCTTTTGAGCCCCGGCACTGTCGCCGCTGATCGGCGTGGCAAGCGCCTGGCGCAGTTGGCTCAGGGTATTGAGCACGTTCTGGGTTTGGTGCGCGTCGGCATTGACCGAGAACTGGTCGCCGGTTTGTGGGGTGCCAGACACGTCGAAGGTGACACCCGCTGCCGTTATCGTGGAACCGCCACTCAGGGAACCGCTGGCGATAGCCTTGCTTGAGGTCGTTACCGGCGAGGCATACACCTCGTAATCGGTGGCGCTGGTGAACTTGATCACCGCCCCACTATTGGGGAAGGTGCTGTTGTAGGCCGTTTCATCGGTGACCGACGCCGAGGTGATCTGCGCCGCCGAGGTGTTGCTCGACACACGAGACGTGCTGATGCTGTCGGTCTTGCTGTCCAGCGTATAGCTATGGCCGGCCAGGAGGCTGTCCAGGTCGGCGTCGGCATCGCCGTCCAGGGTCGTCACGCTGGCCTTGAAGTCCACACCGCGCAAGCTGATGGTGCTGCCCGACGCATCCGTGGCATCGTAGCTGCCCTTGCCGCTGCTTTCGGCCGTGACATCGTCGCCCTTGCTGTTGGTAATGGTGTATTCGGTGGCGCTTGTAAAGGTCAGCGTATACGGCTCGTCTGCCTTGAAACTGCTGTTGTAAGTGGTCTGCGAGGTCATCGAACCGGACGTGAGCGTCATGCGGCCGTCGTCGTTCACTGACGAGGCCGAGGTCGCCGTGGTGCGCGCGATGTTGCTGGCCTGCTCGAACACGCTGTAGCCGGTGTCGTTGGTGGCCATGCTGAGGATATCGGACACCTGCAGGCTCAACTGGGTCTCGTCTCCCTGATAGCTGTAGGAGCCATCGGCATTTTTCACGTAGGGCTGTACATTGGTCTTGGAGCCGCTGAACAAGTAGTTGCCGTTTGCATCTTTGCTGTTGAGCAGGCCGTAGACGGTGTTCTCGATATCACCCAGCTGGCTGGCGATGGAGGCACGGTCATCGTCGGTCAGGCCGCCGTTGCCAGCCTGCAGGGTCAGCTCGCGCGCGCTTTGCACGGCATCGGAGATGCTCGACAGCACCGTTTCCTCGTTGTTGAGCGAGTTGTTGATAGTGGTGGTGTTGCTGGTGTACTGGGTCAGCCGGGAGCTCTGCTGCTGCAGCTGCAGTAGTTTGGCCGCGCCAATCGGATCATCTGCTGCCGTCTGTATCCGCGAGCCGGAGCTGATCTCGGTCTGAGTCTTGGTGATGTCTGAATAGTTTTTCGAATAGCCCGTCAGGCTGTTGGCGAAATACTGGCCAGTGGAAATGCGCATGGGCTTCTCCTCCTTTACAAGCTGTTGATCAGAGTCTGAAAGATGTCCTGCGCGGTCTTGATGATCTGCGAGGAGGCTGTGTAGTACTGCTGAAACTTAACCAGGTTGGCCGCTTCCTCATCCAGGTTGACCCCCGAAACCGAGTCGCGCGAGTTGGTAGCCGACGTCAGCACGGCTGCCGTAGCGGTGCTGTCGACTGAGGCCTGACTGGCCATGGCACCCACGCCCTCCACCAGCGAGGCGTAAGCACTGGTTACGCTGTTACCGCTATTGGTAGACGTGACACCCACGGTATTGGCGGTCTGCAGGGCCAGCAGGCTGCTGGCGTTGCGATTGTCACTGCTGCCGCTGCTATTGAACGCCACGGTGTAGCTGTCCCCAGAGGCCGGCGAACCACTGACAGTGGTCGAGAAGCTCATGCTCATTGCATTGCCGTCGGCGTCCAGCAGTGCATTGCCACTGCTGTCGAGCAGCGGCACGCTGACGCTCAGGTCGTTGTTCTGGCCAGGGACGATGCTGCCGGTGCCCAGGCTGTTGCCGGAGGCGTCATACACCGTGTAAGCCTGTGCACCGCCACTGGCGGCGTCGAACACCAGCTTGACTGGCATCGCGGTCTTGATTGCCGCTTGTTGCGCGGATGTCGCGCTGCCGCCGTAGATGTCCAGACTGGTCGTCAGAGTGGGCTGGGTGATGGCGCCCGTACCGGAATTACCAGAATTGCTGGTGCCGCTCAGTGCTCCCGCCATGGCCAGTTGCGTGGCATCGGTCATCACCGTAGAGATATTACTGGCGCCACTACGAGTGGGCGTGACCTTGAACTTGTCTCCGGCCGCCACGGTGCTTGTGGTGTCCATCGAAAGGGTAAAGCCATCGATGACCGGTGCCGGGTCATCGCTCAGGCTATGGCTGCCCATGTCGGTACCGTCAGAGCGGGTGACGGTGTAATCGGTGGCGCTGGTAAAGGTCACCTGGTAGTCGTAGCTGCTCAGCGCACTGCTATCGGTGATGGTCACGCCCAGGTTGCCGGACGTAGAAGCGTTGGTGGAGGCGGCAATACTGCGCTGGCTGATTGCCGTGGCGCTGTTGATGCTGGAGAACAGCGAAGAGCCGAAGTTGCCGTTGGCGTCTACGCCCTGTCCCAGTTGGCTGTTGATGGTATCGCTGACCACCATGGCCATGCGGCCCAGCGCGTTGACCGCCGGGTTGAGCACGTCGTCACGGTAGCGCAGGATGCCGCCGATTTCGCCACCCGATACCACGCTGGTGACGTCGGCGCTGTAGCTGGAGTAGTTGACCGTCAAGCTGTATTGGCTGGGATCGGTACTGCTCGGCTGAGCGGTTAGGGTATTGGAAGTGTTACCCGAAACCAGCGCCTGGCCGGTACCCAGATATACGTCGTAGCTGGTGCCATTGCTGCTGGTCTGCACGGTGACACCGACCAGTTCGTTCAGCTGACGCACGGCTTCGTCACGGGCATCGAGCAGGCTGGTGGGCGAACCGTTGGCCGACAGCGTGGTGATTTGCTTGTTGAGCGAGGCAATCGATGTCGTCAGTTGGTTGACCTGGCCAGTGAGAGTTGTCAACTGGCTGTTGATACTGGTGTTCTGTTGGGTCAACTGTTGCGAGATCGAGTTGAAACGGTTGCTCAGGCTCGAGGCCGAGGTCAGGGCAAGCTGCCGCGCCGAAGTGTCGTTCGGGGTAGAAGACAAGGTTTGCAATGACGCGTAGAAGCTGGACAGCACCGAGGTAATCCCGGTGGAGCTGTCGGACAGCAGCGAGTCGAGGGTCGAGATCTGGGTCGCATAGGACTGGCTCGAAGAGTCCAGCGCGGTGGAGCTGTTGACCTGATTCTGCAGGTACTGGTTGTAGATGCGCCGCACATCGGACAGGGTGGTGCCCGTTCCGACGTAACCCGCCCCACCGATGCTTTGCAGCGCGCCGGCGGTGTTCACCGTGGACTGCCGCGAGTAGCCCGCGGTATCAGCATTACTGATGTTGTTACTGGTCGTGGTGAGCGCGGTCTGAGTGGCCGACAGTCCGGATAGCCCGATGGAGATCAGATTCGACATGGTTCAAACCTTATAAAGTCTTGGGTGAGGCAGCTTGAGCGTAATCGCTGTAGCTCTTCATCTGTTTGGCAATCGCCGAAATCTTTGTGGCGTAGTTCGGGTCCGTCGCATAGCCGGCCTTCTGCAACTCTTTTACGAATTGTTCCGGGTTATCGGCCGAGTTCACGACATCTTGATAACGATCGTTGTTCTGCAGCAGGCTGACCAGATCATGGAAACTGTCGGCATACGAGTCGTACGAGCGGAACTGCGCCGTTTCCTTGAGCATCTTGCCGTCGCGAAATTCGCTGGTAATGGCTCGCGCCTGATCCCCTTGCCAGCTGCCGGTGGCCTTGATGCCAAACAGGTTGTGGCTGCTGTTGCCATTGTCATCACGCATGACCGATTTACCCCAGCCCGTTTCCAGCGCTGCCTGGGCCACCAGCACGGTCGGATCGACGCCGATACGGGCGGCGGCATCCTTGGCCAGGGGCAGCATCGTCGCAACGAAATCGTCGACCGAGTTGAAGGCTTTCTTAGCCGGCGCCAGTGGTGGCTGAGCCACACTGCGGCCGTGAATCTGCCAGCTTCCGGTGTCGCCCTTGGCTGTGCCGCTGGTGAGCGCCGATTTCCAGTTAGACGGCAGCGCGTTGTTGCCAGTGGCTGTGCGGGTGACGTTGATGCGGTTTTTGGCGGTGGCCTGCATGGCCGCATCGGTGGCAGTGGATGGGACGATACCCGCCAGCAGTCGGTCAGTCAGCTTGGCGGGCAAGGACAGGCGGCGCTGATTGAGCATTGCCATGTCGTTGCGATTGGTCGGTTGCGCTCGATCGGCCTTGAGGTCGGCGGTAACGGAGCGCACGGCGCCCAGGGTCTGCCGAGTGGTGTCGGGCGCATGCGCGAATGGGTTGCCGCCGGGGCGTTGCGTCGACTTGTTCTTGGACAGTTGGCGCATCAGCACGTCCTGCAGGCCGATGCCGTTACCCTGCTTGGACAGGGTCACGGCCAACTGCTGGTCGTACATGGATTGGTACTGCTTGGCGGCCTCGGAGTTCATCGGATTGTCCTTGGCCAGCACATCATTGGCCGAACGCATCGACTTGAGCATTTCACCGAGAAACAGCGATTCGAACTCCTGCGCCACCTTTCTCAGGTTGGCGTCGCTATCCTTGTCACCCACTTTCAGCGCGTTCAGGCGATTAAGGTCGGTGTAGGCCCCCGAATCGGTGCTGGTAGTGACGCCGCCCTTTGGCATGTCCATGCTTGCCTACCTCAAATCACGATCAGATCGGCTTGCAACGCGCCAGCCTGCTTCAGTGCTTCAAGAATCGCCATCAGATCTCCGGGGGCTGCGCCCACCTGGTTTACCGCACGCACGATCTCGTCGAGCGTGGTGCCCGGGCCGAACTTGAACATCGGCTTGGCTTCCTGCTGAGCGTTGACCCGCGAGCGTGGCACCACCGCCGTCTGGCCATTGGAAAAAGCCCCGGGCTGGCTGACGATCGGGTCTTCGGTGATGGTCACGGTCAGGCTGCCGTGAGTCACTGCCGCAGGAGACACCTTGACGTTCTGGCCGATGACGATGGTACCGGTGCGCGAGTTGATGATGACCTTGGCCACGGCCTGGCCGGGATCGATCTCCAAGTTTTCCAGCAGCGACACGTAGTCCACTCGCTGGCTGGGATCGAGCGGGGCGGTGACGCGTACTGAGCCACCGTCCAATGCCTGGGCGACGCCCGGACCGAGCATATCGTTGATTTTGTCGACAATACGCTTGGCGGTGGTGAAGTCGGAGCGGTTGAGGTCCAGAGTCAAGCTGTTGCCCTGGTTGAAGCCGCTCGGCACTGCACGTTCGACACTGGCGCCGCCCGGGATGCGTCCGGCCGACGGCACATTGACGGTAATCTTGGAACCGTCGCGGCCTTCGGCGTCGAAGCCGCCGACGACCAGGTTGCCCTGCGCGACGGCGTAGACATTCCCATCGATACCCTTGAGTGGGGTCATCAACAGGCTGCCACCGCGAAGGCTCTTGGAGTTGCCGATGGAAGAGACGGTGATGTCAATTTGCTGACCCGGCTTGGCGAACGCCGGAAGATCGGCATGAACCGACACTGCTGCGACGTTTTTCAGCTGCACGGTGCCTGTGCTTGCCGGCACTTTGATACCGAATTGCGCCAACATATTGTTAAATGTCTGCAGAGTAAACGGCGTCTGGGTTGTCTGATCCCCCGTACCGTTGAGGCCCACAACCAGGCCATAACCGATCAACTGGTTGGTCCGCACGCCGGAAATGCTGGCAATGTCCTTCAATCGCTCGGCCTGGACAGCGGTAGCCGCCGTCAGGGACGTCGCTGCGATCAGAGTTGCAACCATCAGGTGTTTGAGTTTGCGCATGTTGGTCAACACCTAGAAGGGCCAGTAAGAACTCATGAAAAATCGGTCCAGCCAGCCTGGCTGACTGGTATCTGCAAATGAGCCGGTACCCGAATAGGTAATGCGCGCGTCTGCCACGCGGGTGGATGACACGGTGTTGTCAGTCGCGATGTCATCGGCGCGGATCAGGCCGGCTATACGCACCAGTTCTTCACCGGTGTTCAACGTCATCCACTTCTCGCCACGCACCGACAGAATGCCATTGGGGAGTACATCGGCCACTGTGACCGTCACCGAGCCGGTCAGGCTGTTGGCCTGATCAGCCTTGGCGGTGCCATCGGTGGCCCGTGTACCGCTGTAGCCCGCATTCAAACCGAGCTTGCCACCGGTCAGGGGATTGGTGGCCGATACGCCGCCACCGAACAGTGAGGTCAGCCCCAGCGAGGTATCCGAATCCTTGGTCAGCTTGGAATTGGCGCTTTTACTGGCAGCGGTTTTCTCGGCCAGGGTAATAGTGATGATGTCGCCTACACGAAATGCCTTGCGATCGCCATACAGGTTTTGCTCGAAACCAGCCTGGTAAATGGAACCGTTATTGGACGCAGCTGGCAGCGGCGTACGCGGCAGCACCGGTGCATAGTAAGGATCGTTGGGTTTCGCAGGCGGCGCGACGCAACCTGCCAATAAGGCGACCCCACTCAGGGCAAATACGTTGAACAAGCGACTCATGACACTGACCTCACAATGTAGCTGGCGCGGGCAGCGCCCTGTACCTGAATTACAGATTTTGGGTAATGAACTGGAGCATCTGGTCCGCAGTGGAAATTACCTTGGAGTTCATTTCGTAGGCACGTTGCGTGGTAATCATGTTGACCAGTTCGTTGACCGTGCTCACGTTGGAGTTTTCCAGGGTGTTTTGCAGCGTAGTGCCAAAACCGTTGAGACCAGGCGTACCGACCTGTGGGGCGCCGCTGGAGGCGGTTTCCAGGTACAAGTTGCCCCCGACAGACTGCAGGCCGGCCGGGTTGATGAAGTCCGCGGTCTGCAGGTTGCCTATCACCTGGGACGTAGCGTTGGCGGCGGTGGTGATCGACACAGTGCCGTCGGTGCCTACCGTGAAAGTCTGGGCGTTGGTCGGCACAACGATGGCGGGTTCCAGCGCCATGCCACTGGAGGTCACGATCTGGCCGTTGGAGTCCAGGTGGAAGGTACCGTCACGGGTGTAGGCCACGGTGCCGTCAGGCTGCATGATCTGAAAGAAACCGCGGCCGTTCACTGCCATGTCCAATGGCTGGTCAGTGGTGGCCAGGCTGCCGGCAGTGAAGTTTTTCTGAGTGCCGACGATGCGCACCCCGGTACCTAACTGCAGGCCTGACGGCAGTTCGGTGTCATTGGTAGAGTTGGCACCTGGCTGACGCTTGGTCTGGTAGAGCAGATCCTGGAACTCTGCGCGATCGGCCTTGAAACCGGTGGTCGAAACGTTGGCCAGGTTGTTGGAAATGGTCGTCAGGTTCATGTCCTGGGCGGCCAGACCGGTCTTGCTGACGTAAAGTGCAGGAAGCATTCTATTCTCCTAGGTGCGCGCTTGTTTTTCGCCGCGCCCGATCATTTGTCAGGTGTTCTGCAAAACACGCGCCACGGACTCATCATCTTCCTTGGCAGTGGTCATCATTTTGATGTGCAGCTCGAATTGTTTGGACAGGGCGAGCACCGAGGTCATCTCTTCCACGGCATTGACGTTGCTGGCTTCAAGGAAACCTGCGGTCAGGCTGGAGGTGGCTTCGGCCGCCGCCGGTTTGCCATCCTTGGTGTGCATCAGGCCGTCGCTGCCCTTGGTAAGGTTGCTGGTCGGCGGCTTGACCAGTTTGATGCGATCGACCTGCGCCATGACCTGCGGGCCTTCGCCCATCGAGCGAATGCTGATGGTGCCGTCGCTACCGATCTCGATCTGTTGCTCGGGCGGCACTGCGATTGGTCCGCCATTGCCCATGATCGGCATACCCTTGCCGTCGCGCAGCACACCTAACGCATCGATGTTCATGCTGGCAGTACGCACGTAGGCCTCGCTGCCATCGGGCGCCTGCACGGCGATGTAGCTGTCGCCATCGGCTGTCACATCCAGATCCCGACCAGTTGCCTGCAATGGCCCCGGGGTAAAATCGGTGCCGGGATTTTCGGTCATGGCGTAAGCGCGCGATGGAAACACTTCACCGAACACAGGCATCGAACGGGCCTGTTCCAAGTCGCGTTGAAAGCCTGTGGTGGAAATGTTGGCCAGGTTGTTGGCATGTGACTTCTGTGCCAGCGCGTTTTGGCTGGCACCGGTCATTGCTACATAAAGCATTTTGTCCAAGGTGCGTCTCCCATGACGGGCGAATGCCGCCTGCCGGTGTTCAGACATGGATAAAGCAACAAGCAGGCCAAGGTTGAAAAAACCTTTGTATACGCCGAGATACAGGCTTTCGAGGGGGTAAGATCAGCCTTGACTCACCCCCTTGAGGACGAAAAAACGGCGCTGTTCTGCCGGGGGGAGGCAAGGATCGGCCTGGGGGCGTCAAAAAAAAAGGCCCCATCTTGCGATTGGGGCCTTCAGGCAGTGCGTCAATGACCATCAGGTCATCTGAATGAGGGTCTGCATGATGGTGCTTTCAGTGGAAATGGTTTTGGCATTGGCCTGGTAGTTGGACTGCGCCTTGATCAGATTTACCAGTTCCGAGGTCAAATCGACATTGGAATCTTCCAGAGACGAAGCCGTCAGCGAGCCGAAAGTGCCTGCATCCGGAGTGCCGACCACCGGCACGCCTGAGGCGTACGTTTCGCGCCAGGAGGTGCCACCGGCCGGGCTCAGGCCCTGAGTGTTGGCGAAGTTAGCCAACGCTACCTGACCAATGACGTTAGTCATGCCGTTGCTGAAGGTAGCCGTCAGCTGGCCGGTATCGCTCACCGACAATGCAGACAGTTCACCCGTGGCATAGCCGTCTTGATCCTTGGCAGTCGTAGCGGAGGTCGCGTTGTACTGGGTCAGATTGTTCATGTCCAGCGAGATCGACGCGCTGGCCGAAGCGCCATTGGCCGACCAACTGCCGTCGCTGCTTTGAGCCGCTGGTACCCATCCAGCCAGGCTGAATTTACCGTCATCACTTACCGTCAAACCACCGGTCACGGCACCGGCTGTGTAGTTGTATGAGCCGTCAGAGTTAAATGAGAGAGTGTTCGCCAGCGGTGTTGTGGAGGTCGGATCACTCGGATTCACACCGTCGACAGTGGTGTACATCGTCCAGGAATTGGCCGTGTCATCCTTCACGAAATACTGGTTCAGTTGGTGAGCATTGCCCTGACTGTCATAAACATCGGTGTTGAAACTGTAGTTGTAGCTACTGGTGTCGCTCGCGCTGAACGGACTGACCGTGGGCGTGGTGGCGCTGGAGTTAAGGTTGACAGTCTCGCTGACGCTGGTGGTGGCTTTGGGATCCAGGTTGGAGGTGTCGATTTGCAGGTTGGATAATATGCCCGAGGTCAGGTTGCCCGAAGAATCGGTGGTGTAGCCTTGCAGATTGTTGCCGCTGGCATCGACGACATACCCGGACTTGTCACTGTAGAAGGCACCGGCACGGGAATATAGCTTGGAGCCGTTGTCGCTCAATATGAAGAAGCCATTGCCATTGATGGCCATGTCCAGGCTGTTGCCAGTGGAGGTGATGTTGCCTTGGGTGAACGATTGCGACACTGCCGCAGTGGTTACCCCACTGCCTACTGTGGTCTTGCCCGATGTGCCACGGATCGACTGAGCGTATTGATCGGCGAATTCCGTGCGCGATGATTTGAAGCCGGTGGTTGCCACGTTGGCAATGTTGTTGCCGGTGACATCGAGCGCCTTATTGGCTGCTGCCAGGCCGGTAAGGCCGACGTTGAAAGACATAGTTTCACTCCTGCGCCGATGCCGGCATTAAATTCCGATGGTTTGAACAGCCGACAGAGCAACGCTGGACCCTGTCGCAAGGTTGAGTGTCATTTCACCGCCACTGGTGGTAGCCATAGTCACGCTGTTGACAGTGGTTGGCAGGTTGGTCGTCATTACAGTCGAGGTGCCATCAACAGTTGCCACGGCTTTGAACGTGTAGTTGCCCGAATCCAACGTATTGCCATCACCGTCCTTGCCATCCCAGGTAAAGCTATAAGTGCCCGCAGATTGCGTACCCATGTCCAGTGAGCGCACCAGCGTGCCGCTGCTGTCATACACACCGACCGTGTTGCTGGTACTGGAATCGGTCAGATTCACGGAGCCGGTCAGGCCGGTGCTGGTATCGACGTCGGCGACGGTGCCGGTCGCTATCACCGTATGGCCCACCAGCGAGGATGCCTGCAGAGCCTGCGACGATTGATATGAGGTGAGAATGGTGCTGACGGAGTCGTTAAGGCTCTGCATGCTTTCCAGACTGCTGAACTGGGCCAGCTGGGACACGAATTCGCTGTTGTCCTGCGGATCCAATGGGTTCTGATTCTGCATCTGCGTAACCAGCAGTTGCAGGAAGGCATCCTTGCCCAGCGCGCTGCCTGCCGTGCCCGTGGAGCTGTCAGTGGTGCTGGTCGTCTTCTGCAGTGCCGTCAATACGGACGAAGCCGAAGTGCTGTCTGTCGTTGTAGTCATGGTGGCTCGCCTCTATCACTGACCCAGGGTCAGGACTTTCTGCATCATGGTTTTCGCGGTATTCATGATGTCCGCGTTGGTCTGAAACGAACGGCTGGCGGAAATCATGTCAGCCATTTCCTCCACCACGTTGACGTTCGGGTAATAGACGTAGCCGTCCTTGTTCGCTGCCGGGTTGTTAGGTTCATAGCGACCTTCAAGATTGCTCTGATCCTCGACGATACCGGCGACCTGCACGCCACTGCCGGCAGCGTCCTGGTCCTGAAACAGCGAACCGCTGTCGCCGGTGTCGGCACTGGCTTGGTCGAACATGGTGGAGAACACCGGATGCCGGGCGCGATAGGTCTTGTCAATACTCGAGGAGACGGTCTCGGCGTTGGCGATGTTGCTGGCTACGGTATTCAAACGCGTGGTTTGCGCGCTCATGCCGGTACCGGCGATATTGAAGACGTTGGCAAGAGACATGACTTACTCTCCGCGAAGGGCCGATACCAGCCCTTTGAATTTACTGTTGAGCAGTGTGAAGCTGGCCTGGAAGTTCACTGAGTTCTGCGCGTAGTTCGCTTGTTCGATCTGCGCATCGACGGTGTTCTGATCGATGGAAGGCTGCGATGGGGTGCGGTACAGCAGTTCCTCATCACCGGTGCCCAGACCTTCGGCTTCAATATGTCTGGCATTGGTTCGCTCGAGGGCGAAGGTGCCGTTCCTGGTCTTGTCGCTCTGGTTGGCCAGAACGGCAGCAAAGTCCAGGTCCCGAGCCTTGTAGTTAGGGGTATCGGCATTGGCCAGGTTATTGGCCAATACCTCCGCTCGCTCTGCGCGAAAGGTGAGGGCTTGCTGGTGAATGCCCAGCGCATTGTCGAAACTGATACTCATGTCGGTAACCTTTGGCGGCAGACCAGATATCTGTGATTGGTGCTGAAGCAAGCCTCATGCCAAATTGGAAAGCCCTGATTTCCGGGGCTCTGCGGAGCAGCGACAAGCGGCGATGTCAGAAAAGCGGCAATGGTTTTCCGCTTTTCCGACGGCAAAGCGGCAAGAGATGTCATGGATGCGTCGCATTCATGGGCATATTTTTTTGCAGAGTACGATTCGTCGGACTTGTGACCAATGGGTCAAAACGTGCATCTTCACTGTATTGTATTAATAGGCGCGCAGGCCCTTTGGCTTGTCGCAGGTCCTGGCCCGCCACGGAGCCCTAGACGCCCCCGTCCCCGGCGGGCGGTGATTACCCGTTTTTCTGCATTGGGAAGCCAGCATGATTGGCATTAAAAGTATCGCGAGCTACGTGCCCACGGGCGGCGTTGATAACTATGCGCAGGGCGCGAAATTCGGCAAGGCCGAAGATTTCATTCTCGGCAAGATCGGCTCCGCCTTTCTGCCTCGTAAAGACGATGCTCAAGAAACCTCCGACCTATGTGTCGAGGCCGTCAAAACCCTGTTCACCAATCACCCCGAACTGCACCCGGATAGCATTGACGCGCTGATTGTCGTCACCCAGAACGGTGACGAAGAAGGATTGCCACACACTGCAGCCATCGTTCAGGCCAAATTGGGCCTGCCAATCCATATCGCCGCCTTCGACCTCTCGCTGGGCTGCTCGGGTTACGTGTATGGCCTATACGCCATGAAGGGCTTCATGGAAGCCACCGGCCTGAAGAATGGCCTGCTGATTACCGCCGATCCCTACTCCAAAATCGTCGACCCTGAAGACCGTAATACCGCCATGCTGTTTGGCGATGCCGCTACCGTTACCTGGATGGGCGATGAGCCGGTCTGGACACTTGGCAAATCGGCCTTTGGCACCGACGGCAGCGGTGCCGCGCACTTGAAAGTCGCCAACGGGCTGTTTCTCATGAATGGCCGTCAGGTCTTCAACTTCGCCCTGGTTAAAGTGCCGGCGCACCTGCAACTGCTGCTCGATAGCTCCGGGCTGACATCGAGCGATATCGACGCCTATTGCATCCACCAGGGCAGCGCGGCCATCGTTGACGCCGTGGCGCGCCGTTTTGAAGAAGCTGCGCCGGAGAAATTCGTCAAGGATATGCTGGAAACCGGCAATACCGTGTCATCAAGTATTCCACTGCTGTTGGAAAAGCATGCCTTCAGCGACCGCTGGAAGCGCGTGGCAATCAGCGGCTTTGGGGTGGGATTGTCTTGGGGGTCGGCGATTATCGAGCGTCGTTGAAGCCCTCCGGGAGCCCCATTCGGGCTCCCACTGCTTTTTGCCATTCACTTGGCGCCCTTCTTGCACCGTCCCCCTTTATTGCCGTCAGAAACCTGCCGCTCATTGTGCGTGGCGCTTAGGCGGCTCATTTGTGGCCGAAAGCGCCTGGCAGCGCTTCCGCTATTTGCCCTCGGAGTTCACGGTGAAACTCAACATCGCCCATATCGGCAGCAACGACTGGTTCAACTTCAAGGCTGATATCATCTATGGCCTTTATCACAGCCTTACGTCCTTGGGGCACGAAGTGAGCATGAGCCACAACCAGTTTTTCACTGGAGTGCACAACGTGGTCATTGGCGCCGACTGGCTGGTTGATGAAGGGCACTTGCAGCACATCCGCCAAACCCAGGCGGAATTTTCCATCTACGACGTGGAGTGTTTTGATGGCAAGACCATCAACCAGCGCGCCGGCTTCAAGATCGAGAATTACCTCGAGCTGCTGAAGATGAGCCGTTTCATATGCACTCCGTATCGCTACAACCTGCAGGCATACCAGGCGTGCGGGGTCAGCCACAAGGCCACTTACGCACGCTGGGGCTACTTTGACGAGCTGGTCACCCCAAACATTAATCGTCGCGCAACTATCCAGCACGATGCAGTGTTCTTCGGGTTAGCCAAGGGCGAACGCCAAATCAAGTTGGACAGGCTTGCGGCCATTGCCGGCATGCGCTTGCGCACGGTGGACCATAAGACGCCACACATGAGTCGTGACTATTACTTGTCGTCCACGCGTTATGGCTTGTCATTGTGTGCGGGAGAAGGGGAGCAGTTCGTCAATCCGTTCCGCATCTACATGATGACCGCCAATGGCGTGCCGGTGCTGGCCGACAACCCCCGTGACGACGACGGTTACCTGGACTTCACTGCGAGCGGCAGCATGGATGATATCTGCGCCTTCTTTGCTGACCCCGAATCGCGCTTCGAACTCACTGGAAGTCTGGCTGATGGCGTGCGTCTCGCCGATGAGCTGAAACCTCTCTTCTAATGCGCACTGGGACAGGTCCCCGCTGTAAATGGTGCGTAAACCCCAACCTGAATGAGTTGCGACGACATACAAAATGGCCAATCACTTCCCTGACTCCTCTTCTGCGCCCGATCTGACTACGCTCACGTTCAAGCTCTGTCGTGCTGACGGCACTCTCGATGTTGCCCCTGTCAAGTTGATACCGGGCGGGACCCTGGATGGCTACTACCACCGCAATGAGGCGGCTTGGGGAGTAGTCGATGGAAATCTCGCGTTTCTGACTTCGGAAGGTAGACCGAGTACTGTCTTCAACAGAGCCAGTTTGATCGACGGAAAACTTGTACTTGAGGGTGATTTTCTGCTGCATCCTGAAATGAAAATAGTCCATCAGCTTCGGCAGATTGAGTGGGACTTCCAAAGCCGAAAACGTCATGACCGTCTTACGGCTCATCATCTGGCAGCAGAAATCGAGCATTTTGGTTGGGTCATTGGGGATCATACTTACGGCATTCCTGCTGTTGTCGAAAAAGCTTATTCGAAACTGCGGATTGGCAAATTCTGCTCGATCGCCGACGGCGTGGTGATCGTGCTGGCAAACCACCGTATGGATGGAGTGACTACCTATCCTTTTGCCAGCCTTAAACAATACTGGCCTGCGCTGAACGATTGTCCTGTCGCCGACCATGCTGTTAAAGGTGATGTGACGATTGGCAATGATGTTTGGATTGGCTACGGCGCTACGATTCTATCCGGCGTGACTATCGGCGACGGTGCGGTTATCGCTGCCCGCAGTGTCGTAACCAAGGATGTTCCGCCATTTGCGATATATGGCGGTAATCCCGGAAAAGTCTTGAAATATCGTCATTGCGAGGAAGACATTGCGAGTCTTTCGCGAATCAAGTGGTGGGAGTGGTCCGATGAGGTCATCAACGAGCGTCTGCCGTTGATGATGGCGGATATGAACGCCTTTATCGAACGCTACAAACTTATTTAGAGTTGCCGAAAGCTCGGTGCTCAGGAAATTGCTGCGCAGGTCCGAGCGTTCTACATGAGTCGGCTTGCCAGCGAGCTGTTCGTATTCCCACGCTCGCGGGCGAATTCGATTCTCACTGTCAGATGATGCCGTCGGTTTGCAGCGCGGTAATAATGCGTTCCAGTGGATTATTCCAGCCAATAAGCGCCGGATTGCGGAACAGTTGAACGCTGTTGTACCAATAGCTGCGCCCTTCCTTGAGCCCCCAGCGCCAGTTGGGGTTCAATTGGACAAGTACGTAGGTGGGCACGCCGAGTGCGCCGGCAAGGTGAACAGTGGTGTTATCAACGCTGATTACGGCGTCCAGAGCGCTGATTTGCGAGGCTTGGGGATCCATCGCGATGCGTGCGTCGACTGTGTCGTCGTGGTAGACGGACAGGCCAGCTGCTTGCATTTCAGCAATTTCTTCAGCGGTACTGTCGTACTGCAGATCGATGAATTGCACGTTGCTCAGTTCCGAGAGCGGCAATAGGTCCTGGATCTGTGCACGACGGCTCTGGCGCTCGGTCTGCATCGTCTTGCCACCGCGCCATGACAAGCCAATCAGCCGTTTGCCAGGAAACAACCGTGCATATTTATCCTTGTAGTCCTGCGAGGCTTGAGGATCGGCCGTGAGAAAACTTTTTCCACTGCCGAAACTGGCCAAGTCATTGCGCAAGATTCCGCCCAGGCTGCCGATCGGGATCTGGAAATCCGCACGAGGCCAGCTTTGCTTGAACATGCGTTTGCCTTCAATCTGTTCCTCTCCCATCGTCTCGCGGCGCAGAAAGTTGACCCCGTCGAAGCTGCGAGTGAATAGGTCATCGAGGCGCGCGTAGATTTCATAGTGCAGCGTGCCTCCGAACTCGCGCAATTCGTTCAGCATGCTGGCGAACATGATGTGATCGCCAATACCTTGCTCGGCCCACACCAACAAGACTTTCCCCTCCAGCGACTCGCCATTCCAGCGTGGGATGCTGAAGTGCTGCGCGTGCTCGGGCTGGGACGCCTTCCAGCGCCACTCATTGTGTTGCCAGCCCTGCTGGAATTCTCCCAGGCGTAGCATGATGAGTGCGATGTTGTTGTGAGTGCCGGCGTGTTCAGGGTTGTTACTCAATACTTGCTTGTAGTACTTGAAGGCCTCCTCATAGCGACCGACGTGCTCCAGCGATCCTGCCAAGTTGAACAGTTGCGTTTGGTTGCCAGGGTCCAGCTCAAGGCCCAGTTGATAGCAGCCGATAGCATCGTGGTAACGTGCTTGGCCGAAATACTGTTGGGCGAGCAGGGTAAGAATCTGCGATTGCTCGGCAGGTAAAAGTGGTAATTCCAGCATGTCGTGGATTACCCGCTCCAACTCCTCCCGCGCTTCAATGCGATTGAGTGCTTCGTGAAGCAGTTTGAAGCGCCACAGGTTCGGCTGCGCATTGAACCATTCGCGAGCCTGTGCAGGCTTGGTGGTATAGCGGGTCAATTTACACATGTGCTGAAAGATCAGACGGTCGACCTTGATGTCATGGGGTAATGCAAGGGCGGTTTCGACATGGTCTGCGGCTTGTTGCTCTTGCTGGCGCTCGAAGAGTAGGTGCGCAATCTGGGCGTGAATAAGGGCGGTACCAGGGACCAAGCGTGCAAGTTCTTGATAGAGCTTAAGCTGCGTGTCGCTATTCTGACTTTTTTCTGCCAACGCCAGCGCGGTAGATATGCGCTGGATCTCGGCCTGTTGTGTTCTGCTCTGCATAAGAAGGTCCGGCTGTCGTGACGGGGGTTTGACATGTATCAGAGCTGTAGCAAGAACAAGGCCATCCCTTAGAAATCCGGATTGCAAGGGTGTGAGCAAAAAAAAAGCAAATTTTCCTCAAGTGATTCCAAGACCCGACGATAACTACTACGAAGGTTCTGTACGGCAACTCACTCGCACTACCACCCAGCCCTGGAACCCACACTCCGTTAGACTCACTGCAAGGAAATTTGTCATGGCTCTTACCGTCAACACGAATATTGCCTCCCTGTCGGTTCAAAAGAACCTGACCGCTTCCTCCAATGCTCTGACCACGTCGATGACTCGCCTGTCGACTGGCCTGCGTATCAACAGCGCCAAAGACGACGCTGCGGGTTCGCAAATCTCCAACCGTCTGACCTCTCAGGTCAAAGGTCTGGACGTAGCGGTCAAGAATGCTCAAGATGCCAACTCGATCGCAACCGCCGCTGAAGGCGCGCTGCAAGAATCGACCAATATTTTGCAGCGTATGCGTGAACTGTCCCTGCAGTCGGCTAACGGCAGCAATAGCAGTGAAGACCAGTCGGCACTGAACCAAGAGTTCAAGTCGATGACCGCAGAACTGACTCGTATCTCTAAGACAACCACTTTCGGCGGCGGCTCGTCGGGTATCAAACTGCTGGACGGTACAGCAGGCAATAGCGGCACTCTCACATTCCAAGTCGGCGCTAACGCTAACGAAACCGTTTCCTTCACCCTGAGTGACATGGGTGCTTCAGCTCTGAAAGGCAGTGCTGCTCTGGCTGTCAAATCCATGAGTGCGGTTGTGGCCAGCGCCGCTGCTACCGTGGCTTCGAGCTCTATGACCATCGGTGGCGTGGAAGTCGACATCGCTTCCGGTTCGTCAATGAGCGACGTAGTCAGCGCCATCAACACCAACGTTAGTGGCGTGACCGCTACCCTAGACAGTGCGGGCACCGGTATCATTTTGACCTCTGGTAGCGACATTGCATCTGTAACAGGTACTGGCACTCTGGTTGCTGGTGTTGCCTCTACGGCTGTGTCCACCTCGAACTTCACCGTTCAGCAACTGAGCATCACCGATGCCTCTTCGGCTCAAAAAGCCACTCAGGTTATCGACGCCGCTCTGAAGCAAATCGACACCCAGCGTTCTTCCCTGGGTGCCATCCAGAACCGTCTCGATAGCACCATCTCCAACCTGCAGAACGTGTCGGAAAGCGCCACTGCTGCTCGCTCGACCATCCAGGATGTGGACTTCGCGGCTGAAACGGCCGAGATGACCAAGCAGCAAACCCTGCAGTCCGCGGCGACCGCTGTACTGGCTCAGGCCAACCAGCTGCCTTCCGCTGTACTGAAACTGCTGCAATAAGGTAGCAGCCATACGGCTAAAACCACGGAAAGGGCGCTTGCGCCCTTTCTTTCGTTGCCATAAGAGGAATGATTCATGGGCCTCAATCTGAATATAGCGGCCGTTGATAGTCGTACCCTCGGAACTCTCGCGGCGGGTGGTAATTCGGTGGCGAGCCAAACAGGCCAGGCTAGCCAACGGTCCGAGCAGGCTGGGCAGCCTGTGTCGCAAACGCTTGAGCAGGCGGTGGGCAGCCTGCAGGATTTTATGACGGTGACGCACCGTAATCTGAACTTCTCCGTGGATGAAAGCACCGGCATCCAGGTAGTCAAGGTGGTTGCCAGCGATACCGGCGAAGTGATACGGCAGATGCCTTCGGAAGTGGCACTGAAGCTGGCGCAGAGTCTCAAGGACGGTAACACCTCGCTGTTCGACGGATGGGCGTGAGAGTTAGGGTTGGTGCTTAACTTGCATGGCTGAGGGAATAAGTTCATTTCCTAACGCATGCGCCAATAATTTGAGTGGGAGGACACACTATGGGTACTTCGGTTAACGGAGTTGGGTCAGGGATCGACATTGACTCCATCGTCTCGTCGTTGGTAACTGCACAGAAAACGCCAAAGCAGACGCAGATCACCAATGCCAAGACTGAGGCCACGACTACGCTGTCCGCAGTCAGTTCGTTGAAGTCGGCGCTGTCGACTTTCCAGACGGCCATGACCGATCTGAACGTGGCCAAATCCTTTGCCGGCCTGACCGCTACGTCGTCAGACGAAGACAAGATGACGGCTACCGTGAGCTCGGGCGCTGCTGACGGAACTTATTCGCTCACGGTTGCTCAACTCGCAACCGGCTCCAAGGTTGCTACCCAGTACATTGATTCGGGCGCTACCTTTTCAACGGGTGGCAGCCTGACCTTGACCCAAGGCGACAGCACCCTCGGCACGGTAAAAGTGGCTGCCAATGCCAGCCTGTCGACCATCCGTGACAGCATCAACACCCAGCTGAAATCCAGCGGCATCACGGCCAACATCATCACTGACTCCACCGGTCAACGCCTGGTCATCAGCTCCAGCAAGACCGGCGAAGGCACTGATATCAGCGTGACGGCGACGTCGGGTCTTTCAGCCCTGGCGATCGATGGTTCATCGGCTACAGGTTCAGTCGCCTCTGCGACCACGGGCGGTTACGTCACTGCGCCTGCGCAGGACGCCGAGTTCACCATCGACGGCCTGTCGATGACCAGTGCATCAAACACGGTCACGGGTGCGATCAGTGGTGTCGAATTCACCCTGTTAACCGGCGAAAATTCTAAGTCTACGCTCACGGTGGAAACCAACACCGACGGGCTGAAAACCTCGATCCAGAGTTTCGTCGACTCGTACAACACGCTGATGAGCTCGATCAAATCGCTCACGTCCGTCACCTCCAGCACTGACGACGATGGTAACGCCACCACTACCGCGGCTGCGCTGACCAGCGATTCCAGCGTGCGCAATATTATCAACAGTCTGCGTAACCAATTGGTCGGTACTTCTACCAATGGCGGCACCATTACGCTGCTGTCGCAACTGGGCGTAGCTACACAAACCGACGGCACGCTTAAAATCGACGACGACAAGCTGGAAACAGCGTTGGAAACAAACGCTTCATCGGTGGAGGGTTTTTTTACCGGTACGGGTGGTTTGCTTGACCGCATGTCTTCCGGCCTCGACCTATACGTCAAGAATGACGGCTTGCTTGATCAACGCGTCGACTCTCTGAACGACACGCTGAGCGACCTGGCGACTCAGCAGACTACCCTCAATACACGTATGGACAAGTACCAGACGACCATGTACGCCAAGTACAACGCCATGGACACCCTGGTCGCGCAACTCAATGCGACCAGCAGTAGCGTGATGACAACGCTCAATGCGCTCAACACCGATTCCAGCGATTGAAGCGGATGATCGGTCAAGGGGCGGCTAAACTTTGACGCCCTTGGGTCGATACAAAGGCATGAGGGTCAAATGTCAGGCAACTTCCCGAGGTAACATCCATGAATCGCATAGCCGCGCTTCGACAGTACCGAAGCGTCAATACACAATCCGAAATGGTCGATGCTTCGCCTCATCGCTTGATTCAATTGCTGATGGAAGGCGGGCTGAGTCGGATCGCCCAGGCCCGCGGTTGCATGGAGCGCAATGAGTTGCTGCAGAAGAGCCAGCTGATTGCCAAGACTCAGAATATTCTGGCCGGTCTGCGTGACGGCTTGGATTTCGAGACGGGGGCTGACATCGCGGCCAACTATGCTCGGCTATATGATTACATGACGCGCCGTCTGGTTATGGCCAACCGGATCAATAGCCTGGAGATACTCGACGAGGTTTCCGGGTTGCTGTTGACCGTGAAACAAGGTTGGGATGCCATCGATCCAGCGACGGCGACACCGGCGAAGCCTTGAAAAGCTGGCAATAGGTAAATAGCCCTGGTCTGGCGCTGGTCGTTGAAAGGTTGGGGCTCTTGCTCCCCAGGAGATTGTCATGAGTGCACTGCAAAATATTGAAGTAACTCGTCATGCGCTGGAGAGCGCGCTGGCCGATGGAGATTGGGAAGCCATTACGGCGCTGGATCTTGAGTGCAGAACCTGTATCGATCGGGTTCTTGATGATCAGGATGTCGACAAGCAGAAGTTGCGTAGCAATCTGGAAGCCTTGCTGCTGTTGTACAGGCGCCTGATTGATGTGACGTCGTCGGCGCGCGAGAATCTCGCTTCGCAGATGAGTCAGGCGCGTCAGGGGCACAACGCCGCGAAGATCTATCATTTAGCCCAGAAAGCATCAATGATGCGCTGACATCCGATTCATTTCAGCCTTGATGCGTGATACTTTGCACCGGATTGCGCACAAAGAAGATTGCCTTCCATTGTCGCGTCATAAATTTGACTGATTGAGCTATTTTGTCTTAACTTAGCGTCGCGGCGCTGACTACATTCAGACGCCTATCAGCTGCACCACGGCCAAATTATGTCGAACTCGCCCTTCGATGGGCATAGAGTTGACTAGGGAAGTTGCTATTGCATGTGGCGTGAAATCAAAATTCTGCTGATCGATGACGATAGCCAGCGCCGCCGTGATATGGCGGTGATTCTGAATTTTCTTGGCGATGAGAACCTGTCCTGCTCCAGTACCGACTGGCAGCAAGTGGTAGGTTCTCTGGCGTCCACCCGGGAAGTCCTGTGCGTATTGGTCGGCACCGTAAATGCCCCAGGCAGTCTACAAGGGCTGCTTAAGACCATCGCTGCGTGGGATGAGTTCCTTCCTGTCTTGCTGATGGGCGAAAATTCGTCGGCGGACCTGGCCGACGACCTGCGTCGTCGGGTGTTGTCCACCGTAGAAATGCCCCCGAGCTACAGCAAGCTGCTCGATTCCCTGCACCGGGCCCAGGTTTATCGTGAAATGTACGATCAGGCCCGTGAGCGTGGTCGTCAGCGCGAAACCAATCTGTTCCGCAGCCTGGTCGGTACCAGCCGTGCCATCCAGCATGTGCGCCAGATGATGCAGCAGGTTGCCGATACCGACGCCAGCGTGCTGATCCTCGGCGAGTCCGGTACCGGCAAGGAAGTGGTCGCGCGCAACCTTCATTACCATTCCAAACGCCGCGACGGGCCTTTCGTGCCTGTGAACTGCGGCGCCATTCCGGCCGAGCTTCTGGAAAGCGAGCTGTTCGGCCACGAGAAGGGCGCGTTCACCGGGGCGATCACCAGCCGGGCAGGGCGCTTCGAGCTTGCTAACGGCGGCACGTTGTTCCTCGATGAAATCGGTGACATGCCGCTGCCGATGCAGGTCAAGCTGCTGCGCGTGCTGCAGGAACGCACCTTCGAGCGCGTGGGTAGCAACAAGACCCAGAGCGTCGACGTGCGCATCATTGCGGCGACCCACAAGAATCTCGAAGACATGATCGAGACCGGTGGTTTCCGTGAAGACCTGTACTACCGCCTCAACGTGTTCCCCATCGAAATGGCGCCGCTGCGTGAGCGTGTGGAAGACATTCCACTGCTGATGAACGAGCTGATCTCGCGCATGGAGCACGAAAAACGTGGCTCGATCCGTTTCAACTCGGCGGCGATCATGTCGCTGTGCCGTCACGGCTGGCCGGGTAACGTTCGTGAACTGGCCAACCTGGTGGAGCGAATGGCGATCATGCACCCGTACGGGGTAATCGGGGTTTCCGAGCTGCCGAAGAAGTTTCGTTATGTCGATGACGAAGACGAGCAACTGGTCGACAGCCTGCGAAGCGATCTGGAAGAGCGCGTGGCGATCAACGGCCATACGCCGAATTTCGCCAACAGTGCGATGTTGCCGCCCGAAGGCCTGGACTTGAAAGACTATCTCGGTGGTCTGGAGCAGGGGCTGATTCAGCAGGCGCTGGACGACGCCAATGGCATCGTTGCCCGTGCCGCTGAACGTCTGCGCATCCGCCGTACCACGCTGGTGGAGAAGATGCGTAAGTACGGGATGAGTCGCCGTGAAGGCGACGATCAGGTCGACGACTGACACTTGTTTGACGCGCAAAAAACAAACCGCTGATTTTTCAGCGGTTTTTTTTCGGCACGAGGATTGCTAAGTCTCTTGCAACATACCGTTTGCTGACGGTTCGCCACCGAGAGATCAACTATGTCCCAGGCCGCTCAGATGTCTTCCGAACCCGTCTTGCCAGGTTCGCAAGTGCAGCCGTCCCCGGAAGTGGAAAGTCGACAAGGGTTGGAACAGGCATTTTCCCTGTTCAACCAGATGTCGGCGCAATTGACTGATTCCTACAGCTTGCTCGAAGCACGGGTTACCGAGCTCAAGGGTGAGCTGGCGGTGGTCAGCGCCCAGCGCATGCAGGAACTGGCCGAGAAAGAGCGTCTGGCCAACCGGCTGCAGAATCTGCTCGACCTGTTGCCCGGAGGCGTTATCGTCATCGACGGCACCGGAACGGTTCGCGAGGCCAACCCGGCCGCCCTGGAGCTATTGGGCGAGCCGCTGATCGGCATGCTCTGGCGTCACGTCATTGCGCGCTGCTTCGCGCCTCGAGAAGACGACGGCCATGAAATCTCCCTTAAAGACGGGCGTCGTCTGTCCATCGCGACCCGCTCGCTGGACGCCGAACCGGGGCAGTTGGTGCTGCTCAACGACCTGACTGAAACCCGTCATCTGCAAAGCCAGCTGGCGCGCCATGAGCGTCTGTCGTCGCTGGGACGCATGGTTGCCTCCCTTGCTCATCAGATCCGCACGCCGTTGTCGGCGGCGATGATCTACGCCAGCCATTTGACCGAGCAGGCACTGAATGTCGAGACCCAGCAGCGTTTCGCTGGCCGCCTCAAGGAGCGTCTGCACGAGCTGGAGCATCAGGTCCGCGACATGCTGGTGTTTGCCCGAGGCGAGCTGCCGCTGACCGATCGCGTGACCCCGCAGGCGTTGGTCGATGCGCTGGAGTCCTCGGCGCAGACCCATGTTCGGGATGTCGCGGTGCGCTGGCGATGCAACAGCGTCGATGGCGAATTGTTGTGCAACCGCGACACCCTGATCGGTGCGTTGCTCAACCTGATCGAAAACGCTGTGCAGGCCAGTGCTGCTGGCGCACGCGTCAAGATTCATGCGTACGACCGTGGCAACACCTTGCGCCTATGCATCAGTGATAACGGTAGCGGTATCGAAGCCGCCGCTCTGGCCCGGATCGGCGAGCCATTCTTCACCACCAAGACCACCGGCACCGGACTCGGGCTGGCGGTGGTCACGGCAGTTGCCAGGGCTCACCAGGGGCAGGTGCAATTTCGTTCGCGTCCGGGCCGCGGGACCTGTGCCATCGTTTCCTTGCCGCTGATTCCGGGCGTCAGCGCCACAGGTAACCGCTCATGACGATCAATGTATTGCTGGTCGAGGATGATCATTCCCTGCGCGAGGCGCTGGGTGAAACCCTGGAGCTGGCCGGTCACGATTACCACGCCGTCGGCTCTGCCGAAGAGGCGATGCTGGCTGCGGGTGCAGTCTCTTTCAGTCTGGTGATCAGCGATGTCAACATGCCGGGTATGGACGGCCATCAATTGCTGGCCCAACTGCGCAGCCGCTATCCGCAACTGCCGGTGTTGTTGATGACGGCTCATGGCGCGGTGGATCGTGCCGTGGAAGCCATGCGTCAAGGTGCCGCCGATTATCTGGTCAAACCCTTCGAGCCCAAGGCGCTTCTGGCGCTGGTAGCCCGTCACGCGTTGGGCCGATTGGGGCCTGCGGACGGTGAAGGCCCGATCGCGGTCGAACCGGCCAGCGTACAGTTGCTCAATCTGGCGAGCCGGGTGGCGAAAAGCGATTCCACGGTGCTGATTTCCGGCGAATCCGGGACCGGCAAGGAAGTGCTGGCGCGTTTCATTCATCAGCAATCGCCGCGCGCCGGTAAACCGTTCATTGCCATCAACTGCGCGGCGATACCGGACAACATGCTCGAAGCCACCTTGTTCGGCCACGAGAAAGGCTCCTTTACCGGCGCCATCGCCGCTCAGGCGGGCAAGTTCGAACAGGCGGATGGCGGGACCATTCTGCTCGACGAAATCTCCGAGATGCCGATGGGGCTGCAGGCCAAATTGCTGCGGGTTTTGCAGGAGCGCGAGGTGGAGCGGGTCGGCGCGCGCAAGCCTATCGCACTGGACATTCGCGTGCTCGCGACCACCAACCGCGATCTGGCGGGCGAGGTAGCGGCGGGGCGTTTCCGTGAAGACCTGTTTTATCGCCTGTCGGTGTTTCCGCTTGCGTGGCACCCGCTGCGTCAGCGTCCCGGCGATATTCTGCCTCTGGCCGAGCGTCTGCTGGCCAAACACGTCAATAAAATGAAGCACGCGCCGGTGCGGTTGTCGGCCGATGCGCAAAAGTGTCTGGTCGAATACAGCTGGCCGGGCAACGTGCGCGAGCTGGACAACGCTGTGCAGCGCGCGCTGATCCTGCAACAGGGTGGGGTGATTCAGGCGCAGGACTTCTGTCTTGCGGGCCCCATCAGCTTCGCGTCGATGCCTGCCCAGGCGCCGATGCTTCAGGTTCTGGCGCCGCTGCCGACACCGCCCGGTGTCATGGAATCGTCGCTGGAGACTGCCAATGGCGAATTGGCTGGCGCGCTGGGGGAAGACCTGCGCCGTCGCGAGTTTCAGATGATCATCGACACCCTGCGCGCTGAGCGTGGCCGGCGCAAGGAAGCCGCCGAACGCCTGGGTATCAGCCCTCGTACGTTGCGCTACAAATTGGCGCAGATGCGGGATGCGGGGATGGATGTCGAAGGGTATCTGTTCGCTAGCTGACATCAATCAAGCCTGTAGGAGCACGCCTGCCCACGAATGCGTCGTGTCAGACCATTAAGATTGGCTGAGACGAAGCATTTGCGGGCAAGTGCGCTCTACAGGTTCTAAACGCAGCTTTTGTAACCATCCCAATACTTTCATGAAAAGCTGGCACTGTGCCGTCATTGGTCTGGCACCGTTGTTGCTACTACATGGATAACCGCGGAATCGGTGTCAAAAATTTGCGGCCCTTTTGAGAGAGAAGTCCATGAGCCAAGGTGTTGAATTTAATCGCTTGATGTTGGACATGCGCTCCATGCAGATGGACGCCATGGCAAAGCCTGCTGCTATCGAAGCCCCGGAGATCACAGGCGGCACAAGTTTTTCCGACATGCTCGGCATGGCCGTCAACAAGGTCAACGACACGCAACAGGCGTCGAACCAGCTGTCCACGGCCTTCGAAATGGGCAAGAGCGGCGTGGACCTCACCGATGTGATGATTTCCTCGCAGAAAGCCAGCGTCTCGTTTCAAGCGCTGACCCAGGTACGTAACAAGCTGGTTCAGGCGTACCAAGACATCATGCAAATGCCGGTTTGAGGACAATTTAAGTCATGGCTGAAGCCGTCGCCGATAACGTACCTGCCAAAACGGGTGCGACAGGAAGCAAGCCGCCGATGTTCGGTTTGGCGTTCCTGCAAAATCTGTCCGAGATGACGATGCTGCGTCAGGTTGGCCTCATGGTCGGTCTGGCTGCCAGCGTGGCGATTGGTTTTGCCGTCGTGCTTTGGTCGCAACAGCCAGACTACAAGCCGCTGTATGGCAGCTTGTCGGGCATGGACACCAAGCAGGTGATGGATACGCTGGCGCAGGCCGACATTCCTTACACCGTGGAGCCCAATTCCGGCGCCTTGCTGGTCAAGTCCGACGACCTGGCCCGTGCCCGTATCAAACTGGCCGGCGCCGGTATCGCGCAGAACGACGGCAACGTCGGCTTCGAAATTCTGGACAAGGACCAGGGCCTGGGCACCAGCCAGTTCATGGAGGCCACCCGTTACCGTCGCGGACTGGAAGGCGAATTGGCGCGCACCATTTCCAGCCTGAACAACATCAAGGCCGCTCGCGTGCACCTGGCGATTCCGAAGAGTTCGGTGTTCGTGCGTGACGACCGTAAACCCACCGCTTCGGTGCTGGTGGAAATGTACGCCGGTCGCAGCCTCGAGCCGGGTCAGGTCATGGCCATCGTCAATCTGGTGGCGACCAGCGTCCCTGAGTTGACCAAATCACAGGTCACCGTCGTCGACCAGAAAGGCAATCTGCTGTCCGACCAGGCGGAAAACTCCGAGCTGAGCATGGCCGGTAAGCAGTTTGACTACACCCGTCGCATGGAAGGCATGCTGACCCAGCGCGTGCAGAACATTCTGCAACCGGTGTTGGGTAATGATCGTTATAAAGCTGAAGTCTCGGCCGACGTCGACTTCAGTGCGGTGGAATCCACCGCCGAAAGCTTCAACCCTGATCAGCCTGCGTTGCGCAGCGAGCAGACGGTCAACGAACAACGCTCCAGCAGCAGCGGCCCACAAGGCGTGCCGGGTGCTCTGAGCAACCAGCCACCGGGCCCGGCCACTGCTCCGCAGAACGCCACCGCCAGTGCCGCCGGTGCTACAGGCCCGATCGCTCCAGGCCAACCGCTGCTGGACGCCAACGGTCAGCAGATCATGGACCCGGCCACCGGTCAGCCGATGCTCGCGCCGTACCCGGCGGACAAGCGTAACCAGTCGACCAAGAACTTCGAGCTGGACCGTTCCATTAGCCACACCAAGCAACAGCAGGGCAAGATCAATCGCCTGTCGGTAGCGGTGGTGGTGGACGATCAGGTCAAGGTCAATCCGGCCAACGGTGAAACCACCATGGTGCCGTGGACCGCCGATCAACTGGCGCGCTTCACCCGTCTGGTGCAGGACGCCGTGGGCTTCGATGCCAGCCGTGGCGACAGTGTCAGCGTGATCAACGTGCCGTTTTCCGCCGATCGTGGCGAAGTGATTCCGGACATTCCGTTCTACTCGCAGCCATGGTTCTGGGACATCGTCAAACAGGCGATGGGCGTGCTCTTCATCCTGGTGCTGGTCTTCGGCGTCCTGCGTCCGGTGTTGAACAACATCACCAATCCGAAGAGCAAGCTCGCCGACAGTGACGTCGAGCTGGGCGGCATGGTCGGTATGGATGGTGAGCTGGCCAACGACCGCGTGAGTCTGGGCGGTCCGCAAAGCATTCTGCTGCCGAGCCCGAGCGAGGGTTATGACGCGCAGCTCAACGCAATCAAGAGCCTGGTGGCTGAAGACCCGGCTCGTGTGGCTCAGGTCGTAAAAGAGTGGATCAACACAGATGAGTGATAATCGTGCTGCTGCGGTCAAACTGAGCCGCGTTGATAAGGCTGCGATCCTGTTGCTCACCCTGGGTGAGACTGATGCTGCCCAGGTTCTGCGTCACATGGGCCCTAAGGAGGTCCAGCGCGTCGGCGTGGCCATGGCGCAGATGCGCAATGTCCATCGCGAGCAGGTCGAGCAGGTGATGAGCGAGTTCGTCGACGTGGTCGGAGATCAGACCGGCGTCGGCATCGGTTCCGACGGCTATATCCGCAAGATGCTCACTCAGGCCCTGGGCGAAGACAAGGCCAATGGCCTGATCGATCGCATCCTGCTGGGCGGCAACACCAGCGGTCTGGACAGCCTCAAGTGGATGGAACCGCGCGCCGTCGCGGACGTCATTCGCTACGAGCACCCGCAGATCCAGGCCATCGTGGTCGCTTATCTGGACGCCGACCAGGCCGGTGAAGTGCTGAGCCATTTCGACCACAAGGTGCGTCTGGACATCATCCTGCGCGTCTCGTCGTTGAACACCGTGCAGCCCGCGGCCTTGAAAGAATTGAACCAGATCCTCGAGAAGCAGTTCTCGGGCAACGCCAACACGTCGCGTACCACCCTGGGCGGTATCAAGCGTGCAGCAGACATCATGAACTTCCTCGACAGCTCGATCGAAGGCCAGCTCATGGATTCCATTCGCGAGGTGGACGAAGACCTTTCGACACAGATCGAAGACCTGATGTTCGTCTTCAACAACCTGTCCGACGTCGACGACCGTGGTATTCAGGCCTTGCTTCGCGAAGTCTCTTCCGATGTGCTGGTACTGGCACTCAAGGGTTCGGACGAGGCGATCAAGGAAAAGATTTTCAAGAACATGTCCAAGCGTGCCGCCGAGCTGTTGCGCGACGACCTGGAGGCCAAGGGTCCGGTTCGCGTCAGCGACGTGGAAGCAGCCCAGAAGGAAATCCTCACCATTGCCCGTCGTATGGCGGAGGCCGGGGAGATCGTTCTCGGCGGCAAGGGTGGCGAGGAAATGATTTAACAACAGGTGCAGTCGATGTTCAGCTCCGATAAAGAAGCACCCAGCGAGCTTATCCGCGCCAAGGATCTGCGTGGGATCGATGTCTGGACGTTGCCCAGCTTCGATCCCCGCGTGGAAGAGCCAGAGCCTGAACCGGTGGCCGAAGCGCCGGAGCCTGCCGAAAGCGAAGAAGTGCCGCTCGAAGAAGTCCAGCCACTGACCCTCGAAGAGTTGGAAAGCATTCGTCAGGACGCTTACAACGAAGGCTTCGCCATCGGCGAGAAGGAAGGTTTCCACAGCACCCAGCTCAAGGTGCGTCAGGAGGCCGAAGTCGCCCTCGCGGCGAAACTCGAGAGCCTGGAAACCCTCATGACGCACCTGTTCGAGCCTATCGCCGACCAGGATGCACAGATCGAAAAATCCATGATTCAGCTGGTTGAACACCTTGCCCGCGAGGTGATTCAGCGCGAACTGAAAACCGACTCGAGCCAGATCGGCAAGGTGCTGCAGGACGCCTTGCGCCTGCTGCCGATGGGCGCCACCAACGTGCGCATTCTGGTCAATTCTCAGGACTTCGCTCAGGTCAAAGCCCTGCGCGAGCGTCACGAGGAAAACTGGCGGATTCTTGAAGACGACACGCTGCAGCCGGGCGGTTGCAGGGTCGAGACCGAGCACAGCCGGATCGACGCGACCGTCGAAACGCGGCTGAGTGTTGCGATTGCCAAGATGTTCGATCAATTGCACGAGCAGGCGCTGCACCCCACGGTGCCCGATGTGAGCGTCGATCTGGAAGCGGCGATCAAGAGTGCCGAACAACTCATGCAGAAAAACGCGGACGCATCCGATGCGTCTTGAGCGCACCAGCTTCGGCAAGCGTCTGAGCACTTACGCTGACGCCATCACCCTGCCAGTTCAACCCATGGTCGAAGGCCGCCTGCTGCGCATGGTGGGGCTGACGCTGGAGGCCGAAGGCTTGCGCGCGGCCATGGGCAGTCGCTGCGTGGTGATCAACGACGACAGCCATCATCCGGTTGAAGTCGAGGCCGAAGTCATGGGCTTTGCCGGCAGCAAGGTGTTCCTGATGCCGGTGGGCAGCGTCGCCGGTATTGCTCCCGGTGCGCGCGTGGTGCCGTTGCCGGACACTGGCCGTCTGCCGATGGGCATGACCATGCTTGGTCGTGTGCTCGATGGCGCCGGTCGTGCGCTGGACGGCAAGGGCGGAATGAAGGCCGAGGACTGGGTGCCGCTGGACGGCCCGACCATCAATCCGCTCAAGCGCGATCCGATCAGCCAACCGCTGGACGTCGGCATCCGCTGTATCAACGGTTTATTGACGGTCGGTCGCGGTCAGCGTCTTGGCCTGTTCGCCGGTACGGGCGTCGGCAAGAGTGTGCTGCTGGGGATGATGACCCGCTTTACCGAGGCCGACATCATCGTCGTCGGGCTGATCGGTGAGCGGGGTCGCGAGGTGAAGGAATTCATCGAACACATCCTCGGCGAGGAAGGCCTCAAGCGCTCGGTGGTCGTCGCCTCGCCAGCGGACGATGCACCGCTGATGCGTCTGCGCGCCGCGATGTACTGCACGCGCATCGCAGAATATTTTCGCGACAAGGGCAAGAACGTCCTGTTGCTGATGGACTCTCTGACCCGTTTCGCCCAGGCCCAGCGGGAAATTGCCCTGGCCATCGGCGAGCCGCCTGCGACCAAGGGTTATCCGCCATCGGTGTTCGCCAAGTTGCCCAAGCTGGTGGAGCGCGCCGGCAATGCGGAGAAAGGCGGGGGGTCGATTACCGCGTTTTATACCGTGCTGTCCGAGGGCGACGATCAGCAGGACCCGATCGCCGACTCGGCGCGGGGCGTGCTGGACGGTCACATCGTGCTGTCGCGGCGTCTGGCGGAGGAGGGGCATTACCCGGCGATCGACATCGAGGCCTCCATCAGCCGGGTCATGCCGTCGGTGGTGTCTGCCGAGCACATGACCCAGGCGCAGTATTTCAAGCAGTTGTGGTCGCGTTATCAGCAGAGCCGTGACCTGATCAGTGTCGGTGCGTATGTGGCTGGCGGCGATCGCGAAACCGACCTGGCGATCAATCTGCAGCCGCAACTGGTGCGTTACCTGCGCCAGGGGTTGCACGACAACGAGAGTATGCCGAGCAGCGAAGCTCAACTGTCGAAGATCTTCAATCCCCAGGCCGGGAGCTGATAGGTCATGGCGCAGAGTCGCGCGGCCCGTCTGGCGCCCGTGGTGGACATGGCCGAAAAGACAGAGAAAGCTGCCGTCCAGCGCCTGGGGCATTTTCAGGGACAGGTGCGGCTGGCCGAGAGCAAACTCGGCGAGCTGGAGAAATTTCGTTCCGACTACCAGCAGCAGTGGATCGACAAGGGCGCACACGGAGTTTCCGGGCAGTGGCTGATGAACTATCAGCGCTTTCTCAATCAGCTGGAGACAGCCGTCAACCAGCAACGCCAGAGCCTGAACTGGCATCAGAACAATCTGAACAAGGCCCGCGGCGAATGGCAGAAGGCTTACGCACGTGTCGAGGGGCTGCGCAAGTTGGTGCAGCGCTACATCGACGAAGCTCGCGCGCTCGAAGACAAGCGCGAACAGAAGCTGCTGGACGAGTTGTCCCAGCGATTGCCGCGCCAGGAGCAGTTCTAGATTGTGGCCCGGATGGGTGGCTTGCCGCTGCAACACAGACCTCGGTCCCGCTCGCGCCATCTTCCATTTGCCGCGCCCCACAACCAGTGCTAAAACTTCAAGCGTCTGACACCGTTTCATATAAGGGATTTTTGTCTATGTCAGTAACCTCCGATCGTTCTCCCGACGAGCAGCAGCTGACCATCAAGATCAAGGGACGCTTCGATTTTTCGAAGCATCAGGATTTCCGTGATGCCTACGAAAAGGAAACCAAGGCCCAGCGCTACGTGGTCGACCTCAAGGAAACCAATTACCTCGACAGCTCGGCGCTGGGCATGCTTTTGCTGTTACGCGATCACGCTGGCGGTGAACGCTCTGATGTGCGGCTGGAAAACTGCAATGCCGATGTCATCAAAATCCTCGCCATTTCCAACTTCTCCAAACTCTTCCGCATCGAGTGATGGTGGAGTCAGCACCACCTGAGCGTCTGACAATCCTCATCGCCGATGACAATGCCAGCGACCGCATGCTGCTCTCGGCGATCATCAGCCGCCAGGGGCATGAGGTGCTGAGCGCCTGCGATGGGGCTGAGGCGGTTGCTCTGTTCCAACGGCGCCGCCCGCAGCTGGTATTGATGGACGCCTTGATGCCGGTGATGGACGGTTTCGAGGCCGCGCGACGGATCAAGGAGCTGGCCGGTGAGGCGCTGGTCCCGATCATCTTCCTGACCTCCCTCACCGAAGGCGAAGCGCTCGCGCGTTGCCTGGATGCCGGGGGTGATGACTTCGTCGCCAAGCCCTACAACCAAGTGGTGCTCGCCGCCAAGATCAATGCGATGAACCGCCTGCGGTTGTTGCAGGAAACCGTCCTGCAACAGCGCGACCTGATTGCCCGGCACCACAAATACCTGCTCAACGAACAGCGCGTGGCCAAAGCGGTATTCGATCAGATCGCCCACTCCGGCTGCCTCAGCGCGCCGAACATCCGCTACCTGCAATCACCTTACGCGCTGTTCAACGGTGATCTGCTGCTGGCGGCCTGGGCGCCGTCCGGCAACATGCATGTGCTGCTCGGCGATTTCACTGGCCACGGCCTGCCTGCGGCGGTCGGTGCCATGCCGCTGGCCGAGGTGTTCTACGGCATGACGGCCAAGGGTTACGGCCTGCCGGAAACCCTGCGTGAGATGAATGCCAAGCTCAAGCGGATTCTGCCGGTCGACATGTTTTGCTGCGCAGCGCTGATTTGCGTGAACTTCAAACAGCAGCTGGTGGAGGTCTGGAACGGCGGCCTGCCGGATGGCTATCTGCTGCACAGCGACGGGCGCCCGCACACGCCGCTGGTGTCGGCGCATTTGCCGTTGGGTGTGCTGAGCGCCAGCAGTTTCGATGACAACACCCAAGTCTATCCATTCGGCGCCGGCGACCGAGTATTTCTATTGTCCGACGGCGTGGTGGACAGTACTGACGAAAGCGGAGAAATGTTCGGCGCGCGGCGTCTGCAAAACGTGTTCGTCTCCAATCGCAATCCGGCGACGCTGATTGAAGAGGTGCAGTGGGCCCTGGCACGGTTTCGCGGGCAGGTGCGTGATGACGTGAGCATGCTGGAGGTGGGGTTCACCGAACCGGAATCCCTCGGCCTGCCGTCAGTGGTCTATACCGACAGCGGCGATTCCAGCCCGCTGGACTGGTCGGCGAGTTTCGAATTCCGGGCCTCGACCCTCAAACGTTTCAACCCGCTGCCCTATTTGCTGCAACTGTTGCAAGAGGTCCACGGCCTGCGTCAGCAAAGCAGCGAGCTGTACATCGTGCTGGCCGAGCTGTACAGCAATGCCCTGGAGCACGGCGTCCTCGGGCTGGATTCGGCGCTCAAATGCGACGCCGAAGGATTTGCGCTTTACTACCAGCAACGCGGTGAGCGGCTGGACGCGCTGGAGTATGGGTTCATCCGCTTTAATTTTCAGATAATCCCGGTAGCTCAGGGTGGTCGCCTGACCGTCCAGGTACACGACAGCGGCAGCGGCTTCGACGTCCAGCATGTCCTGGCGCTGCCGCCTGCGATTGACCAACTGTCAGGGCGCGGGTTGAGCCTGGTTCGTCAGCTCAGCGATCGCTGCCGGTGGTCGGAAGATGGCCGTACGGCGTCTGTGGAGTTTGCGTGGGAGGGTCTGGCATAATCCCGCGATTCTTGATCAAGGAGTGAGCAAGTGTTGGAAGAACATGTGGATTTGACCGTACTCAATACGTTGCGCGATGTCATGGAGACCGAATATCCGGCATTGCTTCATATATTCATCAGGGATTCGCAAGCCCGTGTCACCGATTTGAACGGGTTGATCCAGGCCGCTGATTTCTCTGCGGCCTCGCAGACCCACCTGGACCAGCTAGGCTTGCTGGCCCACAGCTTCAAAGGCAGCAGCAGCAATATGGGTGCCGCTCATCTGGCGCAGTTGTGTGGAGAACTCGAAGATCTGGTCCGCGGTCAGGGTGCGGTCAGCGAGGCGCGAGTCACGCAGTTGGTCCAAGACATCGACAGCGAATTCTGCGTGGTGCGCGACATATTCGACGTTGAATTGCAGACCACGCTTGCCAGTCATTGATGCTGTGTACGCAAAACTTCCAACTCTGGCCCGCCATTTGCTTTATCTCTGTGTAATCGTGCTCTTGCGGAGATCAACATGGCCCTCGCCAACAATCCATTAATGACGGCTCTGACGGCTGCAAAGGCCCAGAAAGCCAGCACCGCCACATCGGCGAAGGCACCGGACCCCGTCAAGGACAACACTTCCAGCTTTTCAAGCGTGTTCGCCAAGCAGGCCCCGGCCAAGGCAAACAGCGTCGATGACAGCCCTGCCAAGTCTGCAAGTGCCAAGAGTCCGGCAGTTCACAGCAAGAGCGATGCCACCCACTCTCCTGCCGCTTCCGACAAGACGGTTGCCGATAACGGCAACGGTTTGCCTGCCAAGGCTGACCACGGCAAGGCTGACGGCAATGACAGCAACGACAAAAGCGATGACGACGCTTCTGATACCACGCACACGTCCGATGACACCAGCGTCACGGCTGCGGTCCTTGACCCGACGCTGGTCGTCGCCGCGCCTCAGGAACCCGTGCCGCCTGTAGAGCCGCCGGCGGTTGATGCGCAGCCTGCGGTCGATCCAGCTGTGCTGGCCGCTGCAGCGCCGGTCGTTCCTGCGCCTGTGGTCCAGGCGCCGGCAGATGCCAACGACGAAAAGTTCGATCCTTCGGCCGATCCGCTCGAAGGGCTAACGGCCGTGCAGGTCGCACTGGAAAACCACACCCGGCAGACGGCACAAGCGGCCGGCAATACGAACGACGCGAACAAGGCCTCCGGTAAGCAGGACCCAAATGCCGATCCAACGCAGCTGCAAGTTAGTAATCTGGCGGCGCTGGGCGATCAACCCGTAGACAAGAGCACCACCGAGGGCGGCGGCGACAAGGGCTTCAGCGGTCTGCTGGCCGATGGCCTGAAGGACACCAAGAGCGCTGGCAGCGACACCCGAGTGGACAACTTCGCCGAGCGTCTGGCGGCGCTGTCCCAAGCGGCACAGGTGAAAGACAATGCGCCTGCGCCTGCGCCCTTGATCAATCAGCCGCTGGCCATGAACCAGAGTGGCTGGACCGAAGGCGTGGTCAACCGCGTCATGTATCTGTCCAGTCAAAATCTCAAGCAGGCCGACATTCAGTTGGAGCCTGCTGAACTGGGTCGTCTGGACATTCGCGTCAATATGGCGGCAGATCAGCAGACTCAGGTGACTTTCATGAGCGCCCATGTCGGCGTGCGTGAAGCGTTGGAAAGCCAGATGTCGCGTCTGCGTGATTCCTTCGTCCAGCAGGGCATGGGCCAGGTCGACGTCAACGTTTCGGATCAGTCCCGTGGCTGGCAGCAGCAGGCCCAGCAGCAGTCGGGTGGCGACGGCCAGCGCGGTAATGACAGCAGCGGCTCCGGCAGTTCCAACGGCAGCGATCTGATCGCCAACGGCGCACCAATCGATACAGCGTCGGCGGCGGCGAGCGCGCCGTTGACCGTTATCGGCTCCAGCGCGGTCGACTATTACGCCTGACCGACAGGCAAGCTCCCTTCTGCCGCAGACGTAGAAGTGTGCTTGCCCGCGAAGACGGCTATCAGCCTCATCCGCACCGTCTGATACGGCCGTTTGCGGACAAGCACGCTCTTGCGCTCCTTCGGGCAGAATCAAAAGCCCCACCTCCCTGCGCGCCAACTCTGGCACAACCCTTGCTCTTGCTCTGTCACGTAACACCGAACCCCTTGGATAGTGACGGATTATTGGCATGGCGAAGAGCGACGACGCAGTTAAAGACCCCGCGAAAAAAGGCAAGCTGAAGGTCATCATTCTTGTGGTGGTGGGCCTGTTGCTGGCTGTCGGGCTGTCGGTCGGCGCGACCTGGTTCATCATGCACAAGGCCGAGAGCAAGCCTGATCCCGCGCTGGCGGCTGAGGCTGCCAACGTCAAGAAGGAAGCGATCTTCGAACCGCTGACACCGCCTTTCGTGGTCAACTACAACGTCAACGGCCGGCAGCGCTACATGCAGGTCAGCATTACCTTGCTGGCCCGTGATCACGCCGATCTGGAGGCGTTGAAAGTGCACATGCCGGTCATTCGCAACAACCTGGTGATGATGTTCTCCGGGCAGCCGTTCGACACCATCGCAACGCCGGTGGGCATGGAAATGCTGCGCCAGAAAGCCGCTGCGGTGGTTCAGGAAGTCGGGCAGAAAGAGCTGAACAAAAGCGTCATCGATCAGGTACTTTTCACTAACTACGTACTGCAGTAGGACCACGACATGGCCGTGCAAGACCTGCTGTCCCAGGATGAAATCGACGCGCTGCTGCATGGCGTGGACGATGGTCTGGTGCAGACCGAAAGCGTTATGGAACCTGGCAGCGTCAAGAGTTATGACCTGACCAGCCAGGACCGCATCGTCCGCGGACGTATGCCGACCCTGGAAATGATCAACGAGCGTTTCGCCCGATATACCCGCATCAGCATGTTCAACCTGCTGCGCCGCTCTGCGGACGTGGCAGTGGGCGGCGTGCAGGTGATGAAGTTCGGCGAGTACGTGCATTCGCTGTATGTGCCGACCAGTCTGAACCTGGTCAAGATCAAGCCGTTGCGCGGCACCGCGTTGTTCATCCTGGACGCCAAGCTGGTGTTCAAACTGGTGGATAACTTCTTCGGTGGCGATGGCCGTCACGCCAAGATCGAAGGCCGGGAATTCACCCCGACCGAGCTGCGCGTGGTGAGGATGGTGCTGGATCAGGCGTTCATCGACATGAAAGAAGCCTGGCAGGCGATCATGGAAGTCAATTTCGAGTACATCAACTCGGAAGTGAACCCGGCCATGGCCAACATCGTCGGCCCGAGCGAGGCAATTGTGGTCTCCACGTTCCACATCGAACTCGATGGCGGTGGTGGCGACCTGCACGTGACCATGCCGTATTCAATGATCGAGCCGGTACGCGAAATGCTCGACGCCGGCTTCCAGTCCGACCTGGACGATCAGGATGAGCGCTGGGTCAACGCCCTCAAGCAAGACGTGCTGGACGTGGCGGTGCCCTTGAGTGCGACGGTGGCCCGTCGTCAGCTCAAGTTGAGGGACATCCTGCACATGCAGCCGGGCGACGTGATTCCGGTCGAGCTGAACGATCACCTGGTCATGCGCGCCAACGGCGTGCCGTCGTTCAAGGTCAAGCTGGGTTCGCACAAGGGTAATCTGGCCCTGCAAGTGATCGAACCGGTAGAACGCCGCTGATGTTTTGTCGTCAGCTTCAGAATGTGCTGTGTAAACGATTTGCTATTGCTCCCCGAGGACAACCATGGCTAATGAAAACGAAATGAATTCCGCAGACGACCAGGCGCTGGCCGACGAGTGGGCTGCGGCCCTGGATGAAGCCGGAGAGGGTGGCCAAGCCGACATCGACGCACTGCTGGCCGCCGACGCCGGTAATTCCTCGAGCAATCGCCTTGCAATGGAAGAGTTTGGCAGCGTGCCGAAAAACAATGGTCCGGTGTCGCTGGACGGCCCGAACCTGGACGTGATCCTCGACATCCCGGTTTCGATTTCCATGGAAGTGGGCAGCACCGACATCAACATCCGCAACCTGCTGCAACTGAACCAGGGATCGGTGATCGAGCTTGATCGTCTGGCCGGCGAGCCGCTGGACGTGCTGGTCAACGGTACGCTGATCGCCCACGGTGAAGTGGTCGTGGTGAACGAGAAGTTCGGCATTCGCCTCACCGATGTGATCAGCCCGAGCGAACGCATCAAGAAGCTGCGTTAAGTGGGCGTTTTTTTTGTGAAAGGGCTGAAAGGGCTGAAAGGGCTGGCGGGGCTGATGCTGCTGGTAACGTCGTGGGCGGTCATGGCTGCCGGTCCAGCCACGTCTGCTGTCGCGCCGGCCACAACCGCCGCGCCTGCCGCCGCTGTCGCCCCGGCCACTGCGCCAGTGACGGCGCCCGCGGTGTCCAGCACGTTGAGCAGCGGCATCGGGGGCCAGTTGCTGCAGCTGGTGCTGGGCCTGTTGCTGGTGGTCGGGCTGATTTTCGTCCTCGCCTGGCTGATGCGCCGGGTGCAGCGTACGGGGCCTGCGGGCAATCAGGTCATCGAACTGGTCGGTTCCCGCGCCCTCGGGCCGCGTGATCGGTTGGTCTTGGTCCAGGTCGGCAACGAGCAGGTGCTCCTGGGGGTCTCGCCCGGCAGCATCACCGCGCTGCATGTGATGAGCGAGCCGGTCCAGGTGCCGGAAACCCAGCACACGACGCCGGAATTCGCCAGACGCCTGATGGACGTGCTGGGCAACAAAGGCATGATCATGCCGCGTCCAGGCAAAGACGGACTGGGCAGCCCGGGTCAGAAGGATAAGAACTGATGCGTATTGTTTTGACGCTGCTGTTGCTGCTGGCAGCGCCGTTGGCGTTCGCCGCCGACCCGTTGTCGATTCCGGCGATCACCCTGGGCACCGGTGCCAACGGGCAGCAGGAGTACTCGGTCAGCCTGCAGATCCTCTTGATCATGACAGCGCTGAGCTTCATTCCGGCGTTCGTCATGCTGATGACCAGTTTCACCCGGATCATCATCGTGTTCTCGATCCTGCGGCAAGCCCTTGGCTTGCAGCAGACGCCATCGAACCAGATCCTTACCGGCATGGCGCTGTTCCTGACCATGTTTATCATGGCCCCGGTGTTCGACCGAGTGAACAACGACGCCTTGCAACCCTATCTCGCCGAGAAAATGACCGCTCAGGATGCCGTGGCCAAGGCCGAAGTGCCGATCAAGGACTTCATGCTGGCGCAGACCCGTTCCAGCGACTTGGAGCTGTTCATGCGTCTGTCCAAGCGCACTGACATCCCCACCCCCGATGCCGCGCCGCTGACCATCATCGTGCCGGCGTTCGTGACCTCGGAGCTGAAAACCGCCTTTCAGATCGGCTTCATGATTTTCATCCCGTTTCTGATCATCGATCTGGTCGTCGCCAGTGTGCTGATGGCCATGGGTATGATGATGCTCTCTCCCCTGATTATTTCCCTGCCGTTCAAGATCATGCTGTTTGTGCTGGTGGATGGCTGGGCGCTGATCATCGGCACGCTGGCCGGCAGTTTCGGCGGCGTATGAACCTGTCTGACGAGGAGTGCCCGGCATGACCCCGGAAGTTGCTGTAGACCTGTTTCGCGAAGCGCTGTGGCTGACCACCACCATGGTAGCGATTCTCGTGGTGCCGAGCCTGATCGTCGGCCTGCTGGTATCGATGTTCCAGGCAGCCACGCAGATCAACGAACAGACCCTGAGTTTTCTGCCGCGCCTGTTGGTCATGTTGATTACCCTGATCGTCGTCGGCCCGTGGCTGGTCCGCACGTTCATGGAGTACATCACCAACTTGTACACCAGCATTCCTCAAGTCATCGGCTGATCGGCGAATGGAGCCTGTGCTGGCGCTGACCGACACGCAGATCAGCACCTGGGTTGCCGCGTTCATGCTGCCGTTGTTCCGGATTGCGACGGTGCTGATGACGATGCCGATCTTCGGCACGACGCTGGTGCCCAAACGTGTGCGCCTCTATCTGGCGCTGGCCATCACGGTTGTCGTCGCCCCGAGTCTGCCGCCGATGCCTGAGGTGCACGCGCTGGACCTCAGTGCGCTGCTGCTGATCGGCGAACAGATCATCATCGGCGCCGCGCTCGGGTTGTCGCTGCAGTTGTTCTTTCAGGCGTTCGTGATCGCCGGGCAAATCGTGGCGATCCAGATGGGCATGGGCTTCGCGTCCATGGTCGACCCGGTCAACGGGGTATCGACCGCAGTGATCGGTCAATTCTTTACCATGCTTGTCACGCTGCTGTTTCTGGCCATGAACGGGCATCTGGTGGTGTTCGAAGTGCTGATCGAGAGCTTCACCACGCTGCCGGTGGGCGAGGGGCTGGTGGCCGCCGATTTCTGGGAGCTGGTGCTGCGTCTGGGCTGGGTGCTTGGGGCGGCGCTCATCCTGGTGTTACCTGCGATCACGGCGCTGCTGGTGGTCAACATCGCCATGGGCGTGATGACCCGCGCCGCGCCGCAGCTGAACATCTTCTCCATCGGTTTTCCGTTGACGCTGGTGCTGGGCATGGGGATTCTGTGGATCTCCCTCGGCGACATTCTCAATCAATACCAACCGCTGGCGGTCGACGCCTTGCAGTTGCTCAAGGACATGGTCAAGGCACGCTGACATGGCTGAAAGCGAGAGTGGGCAGGACAAGACAGAAGACCCCACGGACAAACGCAAACGTGACGCGCGGGAGAAGGGCGAGATCGCCCGCTCCAAAGAGCTGAACACGGTTTTCGTGATGATCGTCGGGGCTGCCGGCCTGCTGGCGTTTGGCGGCTCCATGGCGGAAATGCTGATGCAACTGATGCGCGACAACTTCGTCATTTCTCGCGATGCACTCATGGATGAGCGCTCCATGGGGCTGATGTTGATGGCGTCGGGTAAGGCAGCGCTGCTGTCGTTGCAGCCGCTGCTGATCGCCCTGACCCTGGCGGCGCTGATCGGCCCGATCTCCCTGGGTGGCTGGCTGTTCGCCGCCGGCTCCATGGCGCCCAAGTTCAGCCGGATGAATCCTGCCGCTGGCATCAAGCGTATGTTCTCCACCAAATCGCTGGTGGAGTTGCTCAAGGCCCTGGCGAAATTTTCCGTGGTGCTGCTGGTGGCGGTGGTGGTGCTGGCGAAGGATAAGAACGATCTGCTGGCTATCGCCCACGAACCGATGGAATCGGCGGTCGTGCATAGCCTCCAGCTGGTGGGCTGGAGTACGTTATGGATTGCCCTCGGTCTCGTAATCATCGCCGCAGTGGATGCGCCAATTCAGTTATGGGAAGCGCACAAGAAGCTCCTGATGACCAAGCAGGAAGTGCGCGACGAGCACAAGGACAGCGAAGGGCGGCCGGAGGTCAAGCAGCGGATTCGGCAGTTGCAGCGCGAGATGTCGCAGCGGCGGATGATGGCAGCGATCCCGGATGCCGATGTGGTCATCACCAACCCGACCCACTATGCCGTTGCCCTCAAGTACGACCCGGACAAGGGTGGGGCGCCGACGCTGCTGGCCAAGGGTAGCGATTTCATGGCGCTGAAGATACGCGAGATTGCTGCCCAGCATCAGATTTTGTTGCTGGAGTCTCCGGCGCTGGCGCGGTCGATTTATTACAGCACTGAGCTGGAACAGGAGATTCCGGCGGGGTTGTATTTGGCGGTGGCGCAGGTGTTGGCTTACGTCTATCAGATTCGCCAGTACCGTGCTGGGCGTGGGAAACGGCCTGATCCGTTGAATGAGAATTTGCCGATTCCGCCGGATTTGCGGCGGGATTCTTAGGTTCTGGGTTCTGGGTTCTGGGTTCTGGGTGTATATCCGTTATCAGGGTGTTGCAGAGATTGGCTCCGCCCTTACGGCGGGTCACTCTCGAAAAGCGCGAAAGTAACCAAAGCGCTTTTGCTCCTGGTTTGGCCCTGACTTCGTCAGGGTTCCCTCACTCCGGTGACGCTCCGTTGGCCCGCCGCCATCCGCCATCCATGTCGCTCGGCCCACTGCGCGTCGCCTGCGTTCGGCCTGCACTCAAGTCGCGTCGGCGGTATCTGAACTATCGCGCACCGACAGCAATAGCCGCAGCGCAGGAGATCTGAAGGCTGAGTCCACCCTGTGGGAGACGTCGGAGGTTACGACGGCAGCGAATGCAGTGGGTCAGTTATGGATGTGCTGTCTGGCACTCCGCCTTCGCGGCTGTCGCACAGCTCCGGCAGCTCCCACAGGTACAGCGTCTATCTTCAGGCCCTAATCCCGCCGCTCCCGCTCCCGCTCCCGCTTTGCTTTTGCTCTTCTTACGCGATAGTCCAGACGACACGAATCGCGACTTGAGGGCAGTCCAAAGTGAGGGAACCCGACGAAGTCGGGCCAAACCCGGAGCAAGCCCCCTTGGTCACTTGGGGGCTTTTTCCAGGTAACTCGCCGAAGGCGAAACGCTTCTGCCGTTAGGCAGAGCAAACAAGCCGCGCTACCCATTCGTCGATTACCCCACGTTCTAAATAGTGGCACCCTGATATTTTCAGCCCTTTCCAAGAGTTGGACAGGTTTTTGCAATACCTGCGTTACAGCGCCTCTGGCGTCAAAGTTTTGATTAATTCGCAGGTACAGAATCGGTGGATCGCTCTCAGTTAATCTCTAACGCTCGCATTGGACTGGTTGGCCTGGGCCGCGGTCAATTGGGCGTGCCGTTGCTGTTGCTGGTCATGCTGGCAATGATGATGTTGCCAATGCCGCCGTTCCTGCTGGACGTGTTCTTCACGTTCAACATCGCGCTGTCGATCGTGGTCCTGCTGGTCTGCGTTTACGCACTACGCCCCCTGGATTTCTCGGTTTTCCCGACGATTCTACTGATCGCTACCTTGCTCCGGCTTGCGCTCAACGTCGCTTCCACCCGCGTGGTCATGCTCCACGGCCAAGACGGCCACGCCGCTGCCGGTAAGGTGATCCAGGCCTTCGGTGAGGTGGTGATCGGCGGTAACTACGTGGTCGGTATCGTGGTGTTCGCGATCCTCATGATCATCAACTTCGTGGTGGTGACCAAAGGTGCCGGTCGTATCTCCGAAGTGAGTGCGCGCTTCACCCTCGATGCGATGCCCGGTAAACAGATGGCCATCGACGCCGACCTCAACGCCGGCCTGATCGACCAACCCGAAGCCAAGCGCCGTCGTCTGGAAGTCGCCCAGGAGGCCGAGTTCTACGGCTCGATGGACGGTGCCAGCAAATTCGTGCGTGGCGACGCCATCGCCGGCCTGTTGATTCTGTTCATCAACCTCATCGGCGGCATGCTGGTGGGCATCATCCAGCACAACATGAGCTTCGGCGACGCCGGCAAGGTCTATGCGCTGTTGACCATTGGTGACGGTTTGGTGGCGCAATTGCCATCGCTTTTGCTGTCCACCGCAGCGGCCATCATGGTGACCCGCGCGTCCGGTTCGGAAGAAATGGGCAAGCTGGTCGGTCGTCAGATGTTTACCTCGCATAAAGCCCTGGCCGTGTCGGCCGGCATCATGATTGTCATGGGGCTGGTGCCGGGTATGCCGCACTTCTCGTTCATCAGCCTGGGGCTGGTGGCGGCGGGTGGCGCGTACTTGCTGTGGAAGAAACAGAATCAGGTCAAGCTGGCGGCGATTCAGGAGGTCAAGCGCCAACAGGAGCTACTGCCTTCGCCAACCCGCGCGCAGGAATCCAAGGAACTGGGCTGGGACGACGTCACCCCGATCGACATGATCGGCCTGGAAGTGGGTTATCGCCTGATTCCGCTGGTAGACCGCAACCAGGGTGGCCAACTGCTGGCGCGGATCAAGGGCGTGCGCAAGAAGCTCTCTCAGGAGCTGGGGTTCCTGATGCCGACCGTGCACATCCGCGACAACCTGGACCTGGCGCCAAGCGCTTACCGCCTGACGCTGATGGGTGTAACCCTGGCCGAGGCGGAGATTTACCCGGACCGCGAGCTTGCGATCAACCCCGGGCAGGTCTTTGGCAGCCTCAACGGCATCACTGCCAAAGACCCGGCGTTCGGCCTGGAAGCGGTGTGGATCGAAATCAGCCAGCGCGCGCAGGCGCAATCGCTCGGCTACACCGTGGTCGACGCCAGCACTGTAGTGGCAACCCACTTGAACCAGATCCTCTACAAGCACTCTCATGAGTTGATCGGGCACGAGGAGGTCCAGCAACTGATGACGTTGCTGGCCAAGAGCTCGCCAAAACTGGCCGAAGAACTGGTGCCAGGTGTGCTGTCACTGTCGGCGCTGCTCAAGGTGTTGCAGGCACTGTTGGCCGAACAGGTCCCGGTGCGCGACATCCGCAGCATCGCCGAAGCCATCGCCAACAACGCTGCGCGGAGTCAAGATACCGCCGCCCTGGTGGCTGCCGTACGGGTCGGTTTGTCCCGCGCCATCGTGCAAAGCATTGTTGGCACTGAGCCGGAGCTGCCTGTTATCACCCTTGAGCCAAGGTTGGAACAGATATTGCTCAATAGTCTGCAGAAGGCAGGTCAGGGTCAGGAAGAAGGCGTTCTGCTCGAACCGAGCATGGCTGAGAAACTTCAGCGCTCGTTGATCGAAGCGGCGCAGCGTCAGGAGATGCAGGGTCAGCCGGTTATTTTGTTGGTCGCAGGTCCGGTTCGCGCCATGTTGTCCCGCTTTGGACGCCTGGCAGTCCCGAATATGCATGTTTTGGCGTACCAGGAAATTCCTGACAACAAGCAAGTCACCATCGTAGCGACTGTCGGGCCTAACGGCTGAGGTAGTGAGTCATGCAAGTTAAGCGTTTTTTCGCCGCCGATATGCGACAAGCCATGAAACTGGTTCGTGATGAGCTGGGCGCTGAAGCCGCTATCATCGGTAACCGGCGGATCGCCGGCGGCGTGGAACTGACTGCCGCGCTGGACTACAAACTGTCTGCGCTGGCGCCACGTGTGCCGAACATCGAGCTCGAAGACGAGCTGCGCAAGACTCAATCGCGCATCGTCACCGCCCAGGCCGAGCTGACTCACCGCAGCGAGCTGGACACCGTCGCCAACCGCCAGTTGTTCACCGGTCTTGCGATGGACGACAGCAAGCAAATCGAGCCGACGCTGGATGAGCCGTTTCGCCCTTCGATTCACGCGGCGGTCGCTGCCGATCGCACCGAGCGCGCCGAACGTCAATCGGCTGCGGAGGCGGCGATCGGCCAGCGCGCCTACGAGTCGATGCGCTCCGAATTGAATGGCCTGCGTGAACTGCTGGAAGTCCAGCTGGGTTCGCTGGCGTGGAATCAACTGCAAGGCAACCGTCCGCAACAGGCCAATCTGTGGCGTCGTCTGCAACGCGTTGGCCTGTCCGGCCCGCTGTCGCGTGATCTGCTGGCGATGGTCCCGGACACCGATGATCAGCCGCACGCCTGGCGCATGCTGCTGGCGCATCTGGCCCGCATGATCGTCACCCCGGACATCGAGCCGCTGGAAGAGGGCGGCGTGATCGCCATGGTCGGTCCTGCCGGGATGGGCAAGACCACCACGTTGGCTAAACTGGCGGCCCGTTATGTGTTGAAATACGGCGCGCAAAATATCGCGCTGGTGAGCATGGACAGTTTCCGCATCGGGGCTCAGGAACAGCTCAAGACCCTGGGGCGAATTCTCAATGTGCCGGTGACTCACGTCGATCCGGGACAATCCCTGGCCCAGGCATTGGAGCCTCTGCTGCGCAAGCGCGTGGTACTGATCGACACCGCCGGCCTGCAAGCCAGCGATCCGGCCCTGCGTCTGCAGCTCGAAAGCCTGGCCGGTCGCGGGATCAAGGCGCGCAACTATCTGGTCCTGGCCACTACCAGTCAGAAGCAAGTGCTCACAGCGGCTTATCACAGTTACAAACGTTGCGGTCTGGCCGGGTGCATCCTGACCAAGCTCGACGAAACCGCAAGCCTTGGCGAAGTGCTCAGTCTTGCGGTGACATACGAACTGCCCGTGGCCTATCTCACCGATGGCCCACGGATACCCGATGATCTGCATCTGCCACGTCGGCACCAACTGGTCAGCAGGGCTGTCAGCGTGCAGATGCAGGAGGAGCCTAGCGAGGAAGCGATGGCGGATATGTTTGCGGATCTTTATCACAGCCCCGGCAAGCGTGCGGGCTAGGTAGGGAAAATGACAATGGAATCTACCTGCATCGGTGGTCTGCCAGGCATTGTTCACGCAGTGAACGTGCAGCCCGAAATGTGGCTTTGGTCTAAGCAAGACAAGGTAAAAAATTAACATGGGCAGCATGCATCCCGTACAGGTTATCGCGGTGACCGGTGGCAAAGGTGGCGTAGGCAAGACTAACGTGTCAGTGAACCTCTCGCTGGCCCTGGCCGAGCTGGGACGTCGCGTCATGTTGCTGGACGCCGATCTGGGTCTGGCCAATGTCGACGTATTGTTGGGATTGACCCCCAAGCGCACCCTGGCGGACGTCATCGAAGGGCGCTGCGAGCTGCGCGATGTCCTGTTGCAGGGCCCGGGCGGCGTTCGCATCGTGCCGGCGGCGTCCGGCACCCAGAGCATGGTCCATCTGACCCCGGCGCAGCACGCCGGTCTGATACAGGCATTCAGTGATATCGGCGACAACCTGGACGTGCTGGTGATCGACACCGCTGCCGGGATCGGCGAATCGGTGGTGAGCTTCGTGCGCGCTGCCCAGGAAGTGCTACTGGTGGTGTGCGACGAGCCGACCTCGATCACCGATGCCTACGCGCTGATCAAACTGCTGAACCGCGATTACGGCATGAACCGCTTCCGCGTACTGGCCAACATGGCGCAGAGCCCGCAGGAAGGGCGCAACCTGTTCGCCAAGCTGACCAAGGTCACCGACCGTTTCCTGGACGTGGCCCTGCAGTATGTCGGCGCCGTGCCTTACGACGAATGCGTGCGCAAGGCTGTGCAGAAGCAGCGGGCGGTTTACGAAGCGTTTCCGCGCTCCAAGTGCGCGCTGGCGTTCAAGGCCATCGCGCAGAAGGTCGATACCTGGCCACTGCCGGCGAACCCGCGTGGTCACCTTGAATTTTTCGTTGAACGCCTGGTTCATCAGGCCAGCGCAGGGCCAGTGTCATGACAGCAAGTGGCTATCGCATGTACAGCAAATCGTCCAAAGACTCTCAGTATGAGTTGATTGAACGCTATGCCCCTCTGGTCAAGCGCATCGCCTACCACTTGCTGGCGCGTCTGCCGGCCAGCGTGCAGGTCGAGGATCTGATCCAGGCGGGCATGATCGGTTTGCTCGAGGTGTCGACCAAATACGACTCCACCAAGGGCGCGAGCTTCGAGACCTACGCCGGTATTCGTATCCGCGGCGCGATGCTCGACGAAGTGCGCAAGGGCGACTGGGCGCCGCGTTCGGTTCACCGCAACACGCGCATGGTCAGCGATGCGATTCGGGCAATTGAAGCGAAAACCGGCCGTGACGCTAAAGATCATGAGGTTGCTGCCGAACTTCAATTGAGTCTCGACGATTATTACGGGATTTTGAACGATACCTTGGGCAGTCGGCTGTTCAGTTTCGACGACCTGTTGCAGGACGGCGAGCATGAAGGACTGCACGAGGACGGCGCGAGCCAGTCGCTGGAGCCGTCGCGGGATCTGGAAGACGAGCGCTTCCAGAACGCGCTGGCGGAGGCCATCGCCAACCTGCCCGAGCGTGAACGCCTGGTGCTGGCGCTGTACTACGACGAAGAACTGAACCTCAAGGAGATCGGCGAGGTACTGGGCGTCAGCGAATCCCGTGTCAGCCAGCTGCACAGCCAGTGCGCCGCACGTTTGCGGGGACGTCTGGGAGAATGGCGCGCGCGATGACTCATTGACGCAGGCCTGCGATGGATACCTGCGGCGTGGATGGAAATCTGCGGCATGAATGTGGGACCGGCAGTGCAAGGCGTTGTGTGGGATACAAAAGAGACAAGGCAGGAGCCGGTCGGATCAGGACTTCAAGACCTTTTTCCGCTGCGCTCATCACATGTTTCTTCGAAAGACCCCCTCGTTTTCGTGTAACCGGTGGTTTGGTGTGCCGGGATTGATTGAACGCGCGTCCAGAGCTGGACGCGTTAAAGACTGCTTGGAGGTCGAATTGGACAAGAACATGAAAATCCTCATCGTTGATGACTTCTCAACGATGCGGCGGATCATAAAAAACCTGTTGCGTGACCTTGGGTTCACCAACACGGCCGAAGCAGATGACGGTACCACCGCATTGCCGATGCTGCAGAGCGGCGCTTTTGATTTCCTGGTGACCGACTGGAACATGCCTGGCATGTCCGGTATCGACCTGCTGCGTCAGGTGCGTGCCGACGAGCGTTTGCGTCACCTGCCGGTACTGATGGTGACTGCCGAAGCCAAGCGCGAGCAGATCATCGAGGCCGCCCAGGCCGGTGTGAATGGCTATGTGGTCAAGCCGTTCACCGCTCAGGTGCTCAAAGAGAAGATCGAGAAGATATTCGAGCGCGTCAATAGCTGATGTCCGCTGCGAGGGCGCTATGGATCCTACAGATTCGACAATGGGTGACTTCGAGTCGACCCTGAAGAAACACGCACAAGAACTGGTCGCCAGCCTTGAAAAAGGCAAGTTCGGCGACGCCGTGCAGCTTATCCATGAGCTTAATCAGACCCGGGATCGCGGTCTGTATCAGGAAGTCGGCAAGCTGACGCGCGAACTGCACAGCGCAATCGTCAATTTCCAGATTGACCCGCACATGCCGCAAGCCGAAGAAGTGTCCCAGATCACTGACGCCACCGAGCGCCTGTCGTATGTTGTCAGGCTCACGGAAGGTGCGGCCAACCGCACGATGGACCTGGTGGAGCAGAGCACGCCGCTGATGAATGGCCTCAGTGCCGATGCAAAGGCCCTGAGCGTCGATTGGGGGCGTTTCATGCGTCGCGAGATCGGTGCCGAGGAGTTTCGGGATCTGGCCCGCCGCGTCGATGGTTTTCTGACGCGCAGCGAGAAGGAGACCCAAGAGGTCGCCATCCACCTGAACGACATTTTGCTGGCCCAGGACTATCAGGACCTGACCGGCCAGGTGATCAAGCGTGTCACTACGCTGGTGACCGAGGTCGAGAGCAATCTGCTCAAGCTGGTGCTGATGGCAAGCCAAGTGGATCGCTTTGCTGGTATCGAACACGACCAGGAAGAGTTCCGTAGGCAAAAAGAACAGGAAAAAATTCATTCCAAGGGTGAAGGTCCGCAGATTCATGCCGATAAACGTGAAGACGTCGTATCCGGTCAGGATGATGTTGACGATCTGCTATCCAGCCTTGGGTTCTGATTCGAAGATTTCAGTCCCGGGTTCTATGTGAAAGTGGCTGCAGGTCTGCGCGCCAATGCTTCGACGAAGGCAATGCGCGCAGGCCGACAACGCAGCCCCTGGATCGGTTTGACGGTTAAATTTAGGAGCACCCCCCAATGAGCTTCGGCGCCGATGAAGAAATCCTTCAGGATTTTCTGGTAGAGGCCGGCGAGATTCTGGAGCAGTTGTCCGAGCAGTTGGTCGAGCTGGAAAGCCGGCCGGATGATGCGGATCTGCTCAATGCAATTTTTCGCGGTTTTCACACTGTAAAAGGGGGCGCCGGCTTCCTCCAGCTCAACGAGCTGGTCGAATGCTGCCACATCGCCGAAAACGTGTTCGACATCCTGCGCAAAGGTGAGCGGCGGGTCGACGCGGAACTCATGGATGTCGTGCTCGAAGCTCTGGACACCGTCAACAGCATGTTCGGTCAGGTCCGTGAGCGTTCGGATGTCACGCCCGCCACCCCTGAGCTGCTCGCAGCCCTGTCGCGTCTGGCAGAACCTGCGTCTGCTGACGAAGTGGCCGCCGAGCCTGCGCCGGTGGTGGAGGAGGTTGCCGAAGCTGCGTCCGAGGACATTACTGACCAGGAATTCGAACAACTGCTGGACTCGCTCAATGCGGTCAAGGCTGAAGCGGCGGGGGCTGCCCTGGCTGCACCTGTCTCGACGCCTGCTGCTCCCGCTGCGCAAGCGGCCAGCGACGAAATCACGGACGCCGAATTCGAATCGTTGCTCGATCAACTGCACGGCAAGGGCCAGTTCGCCGTCGATGCAGTCGCGCCGCCAGCCGCTGCTGCACCGGCCGCCGCGACGGCCGCGACGGCCGCGCCTGCCAGCGATGAAATCACCGATGACGAGTTCGAAGCGTTGCTCGATCAGCTGCACGGCAAAGGCTCGTTCTCGCCAGATGCCGCCGTAGCGCCAGCCGCTGCCGCACCCGTCGCTGCTGCACCTGTCAATGCAGAGCCGGCCGCCGACGCGAAAGCACCGGCGTCGGATGAAATCACCGATAACGAATTCGAAGCACTGCTTGATCAACTGCATGGCAAGGGCAAGTTCGAACCCGGCGTAGCGGCTGCTGCTGTGGCCGCTCCTGCGTCGGCCAGGAAAGCCGAGCCTGCCAAGGTGGAGCCTGCAAAAAACGAGGCCGCGAAACCGGCTGCCGCTGCTGCAGCTGCCACCGCGCCTGCACCCGCAAAAGCAGCGGCTGCCACCGCGCCAGCACCTGCAAGAGCCGCTACGTCACCCGCGGCGGGCGACAAGGTCCATACCGAAGCTGAAACCACTGTGCGCGTCGACACCGCGCGGCTGGACGAGATCATGAACATGGTCGGCGAACTGGTGCTGGTGCGTAACCGTCTGGTGCGCCTGGGTGCCAACAGCGCCGATGAAGCCATGTCCAAGGCCGTGTCCAACCTGGACGTGGTCACCGCTGACCTGCAGACCGCGGTGATGAAGACGCGCATGCAGCCGATCAAGAAAGTCTTCGGGCGCTTCCCGCGCCTGGTTCGCGATCTGGCGCGTCAGCTGAAAAAAGAAATCAACCTTGAACTGGTGGGTGAAGAAACCGATCTGGACAAGAACCTGGTCGAGGCCCTGGCCGACCCGCTGGTGCACTTGGTGCGCAATGCCGTAGACCACGGCATCGAATCGCCCGAAGAGCGTGAAGCATCGGGCAAGTCCCGAGGCGGCCGCGTAGTGCTCTCGGCAGAGCAGGAAGGCGATCACATCCTGCTGTCGATTTCCGATGACGGCAAAGGCATGGACCCGGCGGTACTGCGCGCAATCGCGGTCAAGCGCGGGGTCATGGATAAGGATGCGGCCGATCGTCTGAGCGACACCGATTGCTACAACCTGATCTTCGCGCCGGGCTTCTCGACCAAGACCGAGATATCCGACGTGTCCGGTCGCGGTGTGGGCATGGACGTGGTGAAAACCAAGATCGCCCAGCTCAACGGCTCGATCAACATCTACTCCACCAAGGGCCAGGGCTCGAAGATCGTCATCAAGGTGCCGTTGACCCTGGCGATCATGCCGACCCTGATGGTGATGCTGGGCAACCAGGCGTTTGCCTTCCCGCTGGTCAACGTCAACGAGATCTTCCACCTGGACCTGTCGACCACCAACGTCGTCGACGGTCAGGAAGTGGTCATCGTGCGTGACAAGGCGCTGCCACTGTTCTACCTCAAGCGCTGGCTGGTCAGCTCTGCCGCTCACGAAGAACAGCGCGAAGGCCATGTGGTAATCCTGTCGGTCGGCACCCAGCGCATCGGCTTCGTCGTCGATCAATTGGTGGGGCAGGAAGAAGTGGTCATCAAACCGCTGGGCAAGATGTTGCAGGGTACGCCAGGCATGTCCGGCGCCACCATCACCGGTGACGGCCGCATCGCACTGATTCTCGACGTCCCGAGCATGCTTAAGCGGTACGCCGCGCGGCGTATTTAACGCCGGTTTTACCCCCTGTGGAATGAGCTTGCTCACGAATGAGAAGTCTGGGCCGCTAGAGATGTAGCGTCTGTAGCCAGGCTTTCGTGAGCGACCTCACTCCCACGGGGGTTAGTCGCAGGTCGAGTGATCGATTTGTCGAATGTTCGATGGAAGGTGTGCGGCAATGCTGGCCGGCTTTCCTAATGGAGTATTTATGGCCGTCAAGGTTCTGGTGGTAGACGATTCCGGCTTTTTCCGCCGGCGCGTCTCGGAAATTCTTTCCTCTGACACAACGATTCAAGTGGTCGGCACCGCCACCAACGGCAAGGAAGCGATCGAGCAGGCGCTGGCCCTCAAGCCTGACGTGATTACCATGGACTACGAGATGCCGATGATGGATGGCATTACCGCCGTCCGACACATCATGCAGCGTTGTCCGACCCCGGTTCTGATGTTCTCCTCACTGACCCACGAAGGCGCCCGGGTGACCCTGGATGCGCTGGATGCCGGTGCGGTCGATTACCTGCCGAAAAACTTCGAAGACATCTCGCGCAACCCCGAGAAGGTCAAGCAGATGCTGTGCGAGAAGGTGCATACCATTTCGCGCAGTAATCGCCGTTTCAGCGGCTACAGCAGCAGTGCTCCGGTGGCTCCGGCTCCCGCGCCTGCCGCGCCGTCAACCGCTTCGCTGCGCGGTCCTGCGCCGACCACAGCTGCCGCGCGACCTGCTGTTGCACCGGCACCTGCACGCCCAAGCGCCCCCCATGCGCCGGCTTCGCCTGCACCCAAGCGCAAGGCCTACAAGCTGGTGGCCATCGGCACCTCGACCGGCGGCCCAGTGGCGCTGCAGCGGGTCCTGACCCAGTTGCCGGCCAACTTCCCGGCCCCCATCGTGCTGATTCAGCACATGCCCGCGGCGTTCACCAAGGCTTTTGCCGAGCGCCTGGACAAGTTGTGCCGCATCAGCGTCAAGGAAGCCGAGGATGGCGACATCCTGCGTCCGGGTCTGGCGCTGCTGGCACCTGGCGGCAAGCAGATGATGGTCGACGGTCGCGGCGCGGTGAAAATTTTGCCCGGCGACGAGCGTCTGAACTACAAGCCATGTGTCGACATCACTTTCGGTTCGGCGGCCAAATCCTACGGCGACAAGGTACTGGCCGTGGTGCTGACCGGCATGGGCGCGGACGGCCGTGAAGGCGCGCGCCTGCTCAAACAGGGCGGCAGCCACATCTGGGCGCAGGACGAGGCCAGCTGCGTGATCTACGGCATGCCGATGGCCATCGTCAAAGCCGATCTGGCCGACGCTGTGTACAGCCTGGACGATATCGGGCGCCATCTGGTCGAGGCTTGTCTCTGATGGATGTCTTGACGCTTATCGGGATCATCCTCGCGTTCGTCGCCATCATCGGCGGCAACTTTCTCGAAGGCGGCCACCTGGGTGCCTTGCTCAATGGCCCGGCGGCGCTGATCGTGCTCGGCGGCACCCTCGCGGCCTGTCTGTTGCAGACGCCGATGAGCGCGTTCAAGCGTGCGATTCAGATCTTCATCTGGATTCTGTTCCCGCCGCGCGTCGACCTGGCGGGGGGCATCGATCGTGTGGTGTCGTGGAGTCTGACCGCGCGCAAGGAAGGCCTGCTGGGTCTGGAAACCGTTGCCGATTCCGAGCCTGACGCTTACTCGCGCAAGGGCTTGCAACTGCTGGTCGACGGCGTCGAGCCCGAGGCCATTCGCGGGATTCTGGAAGTGGATTTCATGACTCAGGAAAGTCGCGATATCCAGGCCGCCAAGGTCTTCGAAAGCATGGGCGGTTACGCGCCGACCGTGGGCATCATCGGTGCGGTCATGGGCCTGATTCATGTGATGGGCAACCTGGCCGACCCCAATCAGCTGGGCAGCGGCATTGCCGTGGCATTCGTTGCGACCATCTACGGCGTCGCCTCGGCCAACCTGATCCTGCTGCCGGTGGCCAACAAGCTCAAGGCTGTTGTCATCCGTCAATCGCACTACCGCGAAATGCTGCTCGAAGGTCTGCTGTCGATTGCCGAGGGCGAGAACCCGCGCTCGATCGAACTGAAGCTGCAAGGCTTCATGGAGTGATGCGCTGATGGCCCGTCGACGTCGCCACGAAGAACACGAAAATCACGAGCGCTGGCTGGTGTCGTACGCAGACTTCATCACCTTGCTGTTCGCGTTTTTCGTGGTCATGTATTCGATTTCGTCGCTTAACGAAGGCAAATACAAGGTGCTCTCCGAAGCGCTGGTGGGGGTTTTCAACGAAGCCGAACGCAGCGTCAAACCGATCCCGATTGGCGAGCAGAAACCTCAAACCGTACGTCCTGCCGATCCGCTGGTGCAGGACAGCGAGCAGACCGACGCCGCGCTGGGGCAGGCCGTGCAGGACCCGCTCAAGTCGATTGCCGACGACGTCAACGCCGCCTTCGGCGACTTGATCGCTTCGAAGCAGATGACCGTGCGCGGCAACGAGTTGTGGATCGAGATCGAACTCAATTCCAGCCTGCTGTTCGGCAGCGGTGACGCCATGCCCAGCAACCTGGCATTCGACCTGATCGACAAGGTGGCGAAAATCATCAAGCCATTCGACAACCCGGTTCACGTCGAAGGCTTCACCGATGATCAGCCGATCAACACGGCGCAGTTTCCGAGTAACTGGGAGCTGTCCTCGGCACGCTCTTCGAGCATCGTGCGCATGCTGGCCATGGACGGGATCAACCCGGCGCGGCTGGCCTCCGTCGGCTACGGCGAGTTCCAGCCGCTGACCTCCAATGCCACCGCCGATGGCCGCGCGCGCAATCGCCGTGTGGTGCTGGTGATCTCGCGCAATCTGGACGTGCGTCGCAGCCTCACCGGCTCCGGCACCGCAGCCAGTGCAAAACCCGATGCGGCGCTGCGTCGTGCTGGCACACAAACTGCACCTGTCCCAGCCAAACCGCCGCAGGGCGTCAAATCTTCGTCATCTGCCCCTTAAATCGGTCTCGGTCATGGTTGTGATGGCTGGGGGGAACGCGAACACATGAGAGTTTGGGCAGTAGCCAATCAGAAAGGCGGGGTCGGCAAGACCACCACCTCAATCGCTTTAGCCGGTTTGCTGGCCGAGGCGGGCAAGCGCGTGGTCGTGGTCGACCTGGATCCCCACGGCTCGATGACCAGCTATTTCGGGCATGACCCCGACATGCTGGAGCACAGCTGTTTCGACCTGTTCCTGAACAAGGGCGTAGTGCCGGATGGCCTGCCCGGTCAGTTGCTCTTGCCGACCAGCGACAAACGCATTTCCCTGCTGCCTTCGAGTACGGCGCTGGCCACTCTTGAGCGTCAGTCGCCGGGGCAGAGCGGTTTGGGCCTGGTGATCGCCAAAAGCCTTGCGCAGCTGTGGCAGGATTTCGACTATGCGATCATCGACAGCCCGCCGTTGCTGGGGGTGTTGATGGTCAATGCGCTGGCGGCGAGTCAGCAGTTGGCGATTCCGGTGCAGACCGAGTTTCTCGCGGTCAAGGGCCTGGAGCGCATGGTCAATACGCTGGCGATGATCAACCGCTCGCGCAAGGTGCCGCTGCCGTACACCATCGTGCCGACGCTGTTCGACCGTCGCACCCAAGCGTCGATGGGCACCCTCAAGCTGTTGCGTGACAGTTATCCGGAGCATGTATGGAAGGCTTACATCCCGGTCGATACACGTCTGCGGGACGCCAGTCGGGCAGGGCTGACGCCGTCGCAGTTCGACAACAAGAGCCGTGGGGTGCTGGCCTACCGCACGCTGCTCAAACACATGCTCACCGAGCAGCTTGTAGGGCAGGTGGCCTGAGGTGTCCGCTGATCGTTTATTCACACGGCTTGCGCCTGCGCGCTCAAGTCGGCCTGCGGTGCGGCCGATAAAGAAGACAGGCGGTAATCGCATCACTTATTTTCGGGCCCCCGTATGAACCGCCCTCTGGACATCGCAACACGGCCACAACTGGCGCTGCAGAACTATCTGGACGCGTTGCTTCAGGACGCCACCGAAGAGCTGGAAGTCGTCGACAGCGTCGATGAATTTCAAGCAGCGGTGCTCGAAGAGCAGGCCCATGACGCACGCATGCGCTCGGCGGTTGCCGATGCGGTAGCGGCGGCGGTGCCGATTCGAGCTGCCGAGGCGGTGAGCCGACCAGTTGCCGAGTCGGTTGCGGCCAGGGTGCTGGAGAAACCGGTCATCTTGCCGGCGGTCATCGCTCCTGCGGTCATCTCGCCTGTCGTCGCCGCGCCTGGCGTGGCGGTGGTCGAGCCGGTCGCCGACGTGCATTTGCCAGCGCAACGCACACCGACGCCGCCGCCGACCGCGGATGCGCGGCCGGACTGGGCCGCTGAACCCTTCGAATGCCTGTTGTTCGATGTGGCAGGTCTGACCCTGGCAGTGCCGCTGGTTTGCCTGGGCTCGATCTATCCGCTGGCTGGGCATGACCTGACGCCCTTGTTCGGTCAGCCGGACTGGTTTCTTGGGATCCTGCCCAGCCAGGCCGGTAACCTGAAGGTGCTGGATACCGCGCGTTGGATCATGCCCGATCGCTACCGCGACGATTTTCGTCAGGGCTTGCAGTATGTGATTTCGGTTCAGGGGTATGAGTGGGGGTTGGCGGTGCATCAGGTCAGCCGTTCGCTGCGCCTTGCGCCCGATGAAATCAAATGGCGCACCCATCGCGGTCAACGTCCGTGGCTGGCGGGGACGGTGATCGAGCACATGTGTGCCTTGCTGGACGTTTCCGCACTGGCCGAGCTGATTGCCAGCGGCGCGGTCAAGCAGATGCAAGCACTCAAATAAACATCATCAAATAAACACAGGGCGGCGCGAGCGCGTCGTCTGCAGAGCACAACACGCAAGGGGTTAGGGGTATGAAGAAGTCGTCAGCACAGGGTTCCGAAGATCCGATCCTGCAATGGGTCACCTTCCGCCTGGACAACGAAACGTATGGCATCAACGTGATGCAGGTTCAGGAAGTGCTGCGCTACACCGAGATCGCGCCGGTGCCGGGTGCGCCGAGCTATGTGCTGGGCATCATCAACCTGCGCGGTAACGTCGTCACGGTGATTGACACCCGTCAGCGCTTTGGCCTTCCGCCGGTTGAAGTCAGCGATAACACGCGTATCGTGATCATTGAGGCCGACAAGCAAGTGGTCGGGATCCTGGTCGACAGCGTGGCCGAAGTGGTCTATCTGCGTCAGTCGGAAGTCGAAACCGCGCCGAACGTGGGTAACGACGAATCCGCCAAGTTTATCCAGGGCGTGTGCAACAAGAATGGTGAGCTGCTGATCCTCGTGGAGCTGGACAAGATGATGTCCGAGGAAGAGTGGTCCGAGCTGGAGAACATCTGATTGATTTTCGAGGTTGCGGTCATATTTTTAGCGGTGTTGTGGGTCGCGACCCTCGCGATGTTCATGGCCCACACCAAACGCCAGCGCACACTGTCTGCGCAGCAGGTCGAAGCCGACTCGCTGCGTGATCAGCGCATTCGTGAGCTGGCCCGGCGCCTGGAAAACTATCAGGGCGGTACGGTGAAGATGGGCGAGGACCTGCATGAGTTGCGTGCCATCGTCGCGCCGCTGCCGGACAAGATTACTGCGCTGGAGCAGCGCGATCCTTCCACGCTGTCGTTTGCCCAGGCGGCGCGGCTGGTGAGTATGGGGGCCAGTGTTGATGAGCTCACCCAGTCTTGTGGTTTGACGCAGGCTGAGGCGCAGCTGATGAGTAAGGTGCATGGGAATAACTAAGAGCGCCGGCGTTGGCCGCCGTTATCGCGGGCAATCGTGCTCCTATAACCGACCTGCGGCATAAATGGTTCTGCCTAACGGCAGACCTGTTTCCAAAATCAAAATCAAACGCAGGTCCAGAGTGCTGACGCGATCCTGTGCGAGACGTCGCAGGTTACGACGGCAGCGAAGACGGCGTCCCAGTCGATTCATCTATAACTGATTCACCACCACTCTCGAAGGGGCTCATCCAGCCAATGTTATTTCGGCGTTATATCGCGCTCCACCGGCTGCGGGTCCGGGTCGAATCCAGCCGGGAATTTGCCTTTCAGGCGCCAGGCGAACGCGATGATCTCGGCGATGGTCAGGTATAGCTCCTGCGGAATGCTGTCGCCCAACTCCATGCGTGCGAGCAGCGTCACCAGTTCGGCGTTTTCGTAGATCGGCACCTTGTACTCGCGGGCGATGGCGAGGATCGCTTCGGCCAGGGCATCTTCGCCTTTGGCGGTGAGGGTCGGGGCATGTTGGCCGTCGTAGCTCAGGGCGATGGCCTGGCGCGGGTTTTGGTCGGGCGTGCTCATCAGGCGTTCTCATCGATCCAGCGTTGTTCCAGCACGGTACGCGACCCTTGGGCCGGTATGCCGCGGTTGCACGCCAGTTCCTTCACATTCAACCCACAGGCGACCAGCCGGGCGCGCAGGTTGTCCAGCTCGGCGCAGATCAATTCGGCGGCGCCTTCGCGCTGCGCCCACATCTGGCTGGAGAGGCTGCCTGCAATCAACTGCGCCTGAACCTGCAACGGCCCCAGCGGTTCAAGGTCGAACGCCAGCTCCACGCGCCACAACCTCTCTTTTTCCCTGATCTCCTGGGCTGCGGTATCCGGGTTGTCCTCACGCTCCGGGGCATCTTCGCGCTGCAGTTTGAGCTGCAACGGCACCACGTCGTGGGCGTTGCGCATGGGGATTTCCAGCTGCCAGGTGGTCACTTGCGTGCCGTCGGAATTGGTGCGTGTCTGCTCCAGACCGCCCAACTGATGGCTCTGCAAGCGAGCAATCGCCCCCGCCGCCAGCTTCAACAGCGTCTCCAGATCGTCCGGGCTTTCAGGGTTGCCCAGGGTGCGCGACGGTAATGGAAAGTTGATCGGCACGCTGGGCGCTGCGACCAGGCCCAAAGTCCCCAGTGCATTTCGGATCACGCTGGGCATCGCCCGCGCCAGGGTGTTGGCGGCAGCGGCGGCGTTGTAGCTGACATTGTCCGGCAGCCCGGGAAGCAGCTGTGCGATGACCCGCAACAGGTTGGCCTTCATGTCCGGCACCAGCGTCGGGTTTTGCCCCGCCAGCAAACGCGACTCCATGAACAGCCCGCTGGCATTCAACGCCTGCGCTACACCCTTGGCGGTGGTCATCTGCTGCAGATCAGGGAGGTCGGCGAACAGCTGATCAATGCTGGCGCGCAACGAAGGCGGCAGGTTGTCGGCGCTGTCGCTTGAGGGCGGTGGTAGATTCTGCAGCGCCGTGAGCAGACTTTGCAGCGAACCCTGGCGGCTTTGCTGGGTGGACAACTGCTGCGCCAGTGCCAGTTCGTCGAGACGATCAGGCATGGCGACAAAATTCAACGCCTGGCTGTTCTGCACCTGAGCACTGAGCAGACTGCCGACTCTCAAGGGCTGCGGGCTGTCGATGGTCATGCTGCTGCCCGCCAGCGCGGTGTTGAGCAGCAGCACGATCGAGCGGTAATTGCTCGGTTGCGCGGCACCATTGGCAGTTTGCCCGGCCAGTTGCGCGACGTTCTGAGCGGCGACCTGCGTGGTCAGCACTTTGCCTTGCAGCAACGTACCGGCGGGTAACTGACGGGTGTCGACGGTGGTCAGGCTGTTGGCAATGGCTTTGTGCAGGTCCTGCACGCTGATGGTCAGGGTCTCGGCGGTATCCTGAGCGACATTGACCGTGGTGCCAGGCGTCAGCGGCAGGGAGCTGCTGACCGGGAGGGTGGTCTGGCGGCCATTGTCCATCGTCAGCTTGAGCAGCAGCTGGAAATCCTGGCCGAGCTGCTTGAGGCTGACCACCTCGGCATTGGCCACTTGCCCTGAGTTGAGCAGGCCTTCGCGCGGCTCCATCAGCTTGAGCACCTCGCCCGGCGGGACACCCGCGCGCAACAGGACTTTAGCGGCTGCAACGGAGGAAAGATTGGGTATATCGCCTGTCATCGGATCCGGACTCGGTAAAATTGCGCTCTGGTTGCCGTGTTTTTTGAAGGGTTTGCCGCATCCGGGTCAGGGATAAAACGGCAAGCGCTTCTATCTATGTATAATCCGGCGCCGAGGTCATCGGCGGGCTACCGTAAAGCTGCATCAGTATAACGGCCGGCCTGACGCTGACTTGAACCGCCGTGCACACCTGCTATCCGAAAAGAAGGTCCACATGTCGATCCCTGTCCTTGAAGCCGTGGCGCTCAGTTGTGAGCGTGACTGGCGCCTGCTGTTCGAGCATCTCGACGTGCGGCTGACAGCCGGTGACATGGTGCAGATAAGCGGCCCCAACGGCAGCGGCAAGACCAGCCTGTTGCGTCTGCTCAGCGGCCTGATGCAGCCCACTGCGGGCGATGTCCTGCTCGACGGCAAACCCCTTTCGCAGCAACGGAGCGAACTGGCACGCAACCTGTTGTGGATCGGTCATGCGGCAGGGATCAAGGACTTGCTCACGCCCATCGAAAACCTCTCGTGGCTGTGCGCCTTGCACCAGAGCGTCGCGGCCGACGACATCTGGCAGGCACTCGAAGCGGTTGGACTGCGCGGTTTCGAAGATGTGCCGTGCCACACGCTGTCGGCCGGACAAAAACGGCGGGTGGCACTGGCCCGGTTGTATCTGCCGGGGCCGGGACTGTGGATGCTTGACGAACCCTTCACCGCCCTCGACAAGCAGGGCGTGGCGCAGTTGGAAGAACGCTTGGCCGGGCATTGTGAGCAGGGCGGCAGTGTGGTGCTGACCACTCACCACACGCTGCACCGCAAGCCAGCCGGTTATCGCGAACTGGATCTGGGGCAGTGGGCCGTATGAGTCATGTGTTCACCCTGTTGATTGCCCGCGAAGCCCGCCTGCTGTTTCGCCGTCCTGCCGAATTGCTCAACCCGCTGGTGTTCTTCGCCATCGTCATTGCCCTGTTTCCACTCGCCGTAGGGCCGGAATCACAACTGCTGCGGACGATTTCTCCCGGCCTGGTCTGGGTTGCGGCACTGTTGTCGGTGCTGTTGTCGCTGGACGGGTTGTTCCGTAGCGACTTCGAAGACGGCTCTCTTGAACAGTGGGTGCTTTCGTCGCACCCTTTACCCCTACTGGTACTGGCCAAGGTAGTGGCACACTGGGCGTTTTCCGGGTTGGCACTGGTTTTGCTCGCACCCTTGCTGGCGCTGATGCTCGGTCTGCCAACCGCCTGTCTGCCGGTGTTGCTGCTGTCCTTGTTGCTGGGCACACCGGTGTTGAGCCTGCTCGGCGCGGTGGGTGCGGCATTGACCGTGGGGCTCAAGCGCGGCGGTCTGCTGCTGGCATTGCTGATTCTGCCGTTTTACATCCCTGTGTTGATTCTGGGTAGCGGTGCTCTGCAAGCGGCCCTTCAGGGCATGCCAGCGACCGGCTATCTGCTTTGGCTTGGCAGCCTGACGGCGCTCGCTATAACCCTGACACCCTTTGCAATTGCCGCTGGCTTGAAAATCAGTGTTGGCGAATAATCGAAACCTGATCAATCGGACAGCTTTTTAGGCGCCGAGCCAGCATTATTTAATATCCGCGACAGGACGCTTCAGCTAAAAGGAGCGCCTGAATGATCAAGACCGTGATGAAAAAAGTGATGAAAAGGCAGCGTGATGAACACAAGCGCCAAGGCTAAAAGCGGCATCAGTTGGGCCTGGTTCCACAAGCTCGGATCGCCGAAGTGGTTCTATGGCATCAGTGGCCGTCTGGTGCCATGGTTGAGCGTCGCAGCGGCGTTGCTGATCGGCATCGGCGTGGTCTGGGGCCTGGCCTTCGCGCCGCCGGATTACCAGCAGGGCAACAGTTTCCGCATCATCTATATCCATGTGCCATCGGCAATGCTGGCGCAGTCCTGCTACGTGATGCTGGCGGTATGCGGTGTGGTCGGGCTGGTGTGGAAGATGAAAATGGCCGACGTCGCGCTGCAATGCGCCGCGCCCATCGGTGCCTGGATGACCGCCCTGGCGCTGGTCACCGGCGCCATCTGGGGCAAGCCGACCTGGGGTTCGTGGTGGGTCTGGGATGCGCGCCTGACCTCCATGCTGATTCTGCTGTTCCTGTATTTTGGCCTGATCGCGCTGGGCAACGCCATCACCAACCGTGACAGCGCTGCCAAGGCCTGTGCGGTGCTGGCGATCGTCGGCGTGGTCAACATCCCGATCATCAAATACTCCGTGCAGTGGTGGAGCACCCTGCATCAGGGCGCGACCTTCAGCCTCACCGAGAAACCGGCAATGCCCGCCGAAATGTGGCTGCCGCTGCTGTTCACGGCGCTGGGTTTCTACTGCTTCTTCGGCGCCGTGTTGCTGCTGCGCATGCGCCTGGAAGTGCTCAAGCGCGAGTCCCGCGCCAGCTGGGTCAAGGAGGAGGTCTTGAAAAGCCTCGGCCACGTTTCCAGCCAACCCACATCGCGCAAGGGGGCCGGGCAATGATTTTCGAGTCCTTCAGCGACTTTCTGGCGATGGGTAAACATGGCCTGTTTGTCTGGAGCGCCTATGGCATCTGCCTGGCCGTACTGGCAATCAACATTGCGTCACCGCTGTTGGCGCGCCGGCGCTACCTGCAACAAGAGGCGCGCCGTTTGCGCCGGGAGAGCAATACGTGAATCCGCTGCGAAAAAAGCGCCTGTTGATCATCGTGGCGATCCTCGCCGGGGTCGGCATCGCGGTAACCCTGGCGCTCAGTGCCTTGCAGGAAAACATCAACCTGTTCTACACCCCGACCCAGATCGCCAGCGGCGAAGCGCCCCATGACACGCGGATTCGCGCCGGCGGTATGGTCGAGAAAGGCTCGCTGCAACGTTCCGCCGACTCGTTGGACGTGACCTTCGTGGTCACCGATTTCAACAAGTCGGTGACCATTACCTATCGCGGCATTCTCCCGGACCTGTTCCGCGAAGGGCAGGGCATCGTCGCGCTGGGCAAGCTCAATGCCGATGGCGTGGTGGTGGCCGATGAAGTACTGGCCAAACACGACGAGAAATACATGCCACCGGAAGTCACCAAAGCCTTGAAGGACACTGGGGCCTTGAAAGAGAGTATCCAGTCAGCGCCCGGCGCGTCCCAACCTGCGAAACAGGGGTAAGCCATGATTCCCGAACTCGGCCATCTGGCCATGATCCTGGCCCTGTGTTTCGCCCTCGTGCAGGCCATCGTGCCGCTGATCGGCGCCTGGCGCGGCGACCGTATCTGGATGGGCCTGGCTCAGCCTGCCGCCTGGGGCCAATTCGCCTTTCTACTGTTCGCGTTCGGCTGCCTGGCGTACTCGTTCATGGTCGATGATTTTTCGGTGACCTACATCGCCGAAAACTCCAACAGCGCGTTGCCCTGGTATTACAAATTCAGCGCTGTCTGGGGCGCCCACGAAGGCTCCTTGCTGCTCTGGGCGCTGATTCTCGGCGGCTGGACCTTCGCGGTGTCGGTGTTCTCCCGGCAGTTGCCCCAGGTCATGCTCGCGCGTGTGCTGGCAGTGATGGGCATGATCAGCGTTGGTTTTCTGCTGTTCCTGATCCTGACCTCCAACCCGTTCAGCCGCATCCTGCCGCAGATTCCCCAGGACGGGCGCGACCTCAATCCGTTGTTGCAGGATCCCGGACTGATCATTCACCCGCCGATGCTGTACATGGGTTACGTCGGTTTTTCGGTGGCCTTCGCCTTCGCCATTGCCGCGTTGCTCGGCGGTCGTCTGGATGCTGCCTGGGCGCGCTGGTCGCGGCCGTGGACCATCGTCGCCTGGGCGTTTCTCGGCATCGGCATCACCCTGGGCTCATGGTGGGCCTATTACGAACTGGGCTGGGGCGGCTGGTGGTTCTGGGATCCTGTGGAGAACGCGTCCTTCATGCCGTGGCTGGTCGGTACTGCGCTGATTCACTCGCTGGCGGTCACTGAAAAGCGCGGCGTGTTCAAGAGCTGGACCGTGTTGCTGGCCATCGCCGCGTTTTCCCTGAGCCTGCTGGGCACTTTCCTCGTCCGTTCTGGCGTGTTGACGTCGGTGCATGCGTTCGCGTCCGACCCAGCCCGTGGCGTATTCATTCTGGTGTTCCTGCTGATGGTGGTCGGCGGTTCGCTGACCCTGTTCGCCATCCGCGCCCCCGTGGTGAAAAGCCACGTCGGCTTTGGCCTCTGGTCGCGCGAAACCCTGCTGCTGGGCAATAACCTGGTGCTGGTGGTGGCTGCATCGATGATTCTGCTCGGCACCCTTTATCCGCTGGTGCTGGATGCCCTGAGCGGGGCGAAGATGTCGGTCGGTCCGCCGTATTTCAACGCGCTGTTCGTGCCGTTGATGGGCCTGCTGATGGCAGTCATGGCTGTCGGCGTGCTGGTGCGCTGGAAAGACACCCCCGTCAAATGGTTGCTGAGCATGCTGGCCCCGGTACTGGTCGGCAGCGCGGTGTTGGCGGTAATCGCAGGTTTCGCCATGGCCGACTTCCATTGGGCGGTGCTCGCCACCGTTTTATTGGCCGCCTGGGTGCTGCTGGCCGGAGTGCGTGATCTGCTGGACAAGACGCGTCACAAGGGCCTGCTCAAAGGCATGCGCTCGTTGACCCGCAGTTACTGGGGCATGCAGGTGGCGCATATCGGCATCGCCGTGGTCGCCCTGGGCGTGGTGTTGTCGAGTCAGAACAGCGCCGAGCGGGACTTGCGCATGGCCCCTGGCGATTCGGTCGAGCTGGGCGGCTACACGTTCGTCTTCGACGGCGCCCGGCACCTTCAAGGCCCCAACTTCACCTCCGACGAGGGCACCATTCGTGTGCTCGCCGATGGCAAACAGGTCACCGTGCTGTACCCGGAAAAACGCCTCTACACCGTGCAACGTTCAATGATGACCGAAGCCGGGATCGACGGCGGCTTCTCACGCGATCTGTACGTTGCACTGGGCGAGCCGCTGGACAACGGCGCCTGGGCGGTGCGCGTTCACGTCAAACCGTTCGTGCGCTGGATCTGGTTCGGTGGCTTGATCACCGCGCTGGGCGGCTTGCTCGCGGCGCTGGACAAACGTTATCGGGTCAAGGTCCGAGCCAAGGTGCGCGATGCACTGGGCCTGTCGGGAGCGGTGGTATGAAGCGTTGGGTGTTATTGATTCCGCTGGTGCTGTTTCTCGGCATGGCGGTGTTTCTCTACCGAGGGCTGTACCTGGACCCGTCGGAGCTGCCGTCGGCATTGATCGACAAGCCTTTTCCGGAGTTTTCCTTGCCTGCGGTGCAGGACGGCAAGCCGCTGACCCGCGCTGATCTGCTGGGTAAACCGGCGCTGGTCAACGTCTGGGGCACCTGGTGCGTTGCCTGCCGCGTCGAGCATCCGGTGCTGACAAAGCTGGCGCAGCAGGGCGTGGTGATCTACGGCGTCAACTACAAGGACGTCAATGCTGACGCCTTGAAGTGGCTCAAGGATTTCCACGACCCCTACCAGCTGAACATCAACGATGAAGCGGGCAGCCTGGGGTTGAATCTGGGCGTCTACGGCGCGCCGGAAACCTTCCTGATCGACCGCAAGGGCATCATTCGCTACAAGCACGTCGGGATCATCGACGAGACGGTGTGGCGGGAGAAGCTTGCCGGGTTGTATCAGGGGCTGGTCGATGAGGATAAGCCATGATGCGTTTGCTCGCTGCTGCCGTCCTTGCGCTGAGCTGCACAGGCATCGCGCACGCCGCCATCGACGCCTACACCTTCAGGGACGACGCCGAACGCGCGCGTTACTCGCAGCTAACCCGCGAACTGCGCTGCCCGAAATGCCAGAACCAGGATATCGCCGATTCCAACGCGCCGATCGCCGCGGACCTGCGCAAAGAGATCTACCGCATGCTCGGCGAAGGGCAGAGCAATCAGCAGATCATCGATTTCATGGTCGATCGCTATGGCGAGTTCGTGCGCTACAAGCCTGAACTGAATGCCCACACCTGGCTGCTCTGGTTCGGCCCTGCCGGTCTGCTGCTCGGCGGTGTGCTGCTGATTGGCGTGATCGTTGTGCGCCGCCGAAGCCCGCGAGCCGAAGAGGCCGATGTGCTTTCCGACGAGGAGCGTCAGCGCCTCGCCCACCTGCTGGATAAAAACCACGAATGATCGATTTCTGGCTAGCCGCCGGCCTGTTGTTGCTGGTGGCCCTGAGTTTCCTGCTGATCCCGCTGTTGCGGGGTCGTCGCGCACAAAGCGAGGAAGATCGCACCGCCCTTAATGTCGCGCTCTATCAGGAGCGTCTGGCAGAACTGCAGAAGCAGCAGGCCGAGGGCATGTTGTCCGCCGCGCAGATGGACAGCGGCCGCGCCGAAGCTGCCCGTGAATTGTTGGCGGACACCGAGGGTTCTTCCGCCGAACGGGTTTCGCATCTGGGCAAACCGTTGCCGTTGCTGGTGGCGGTGCTGGTACCCGCGTTGGGCCTGGCGCTTTACCTGCATTTCGGCGCCAGCGACAAGGTCGAGCTGACCCGCGAATTCTCCCAGCCGCCAGGTTCGCTGGCGCAGATGACCAACCGCCTGGAGCGTGCTGTAAAGGCGCAGCCGGATTCGGCCGAAAGCCTCTACTTCCTGGCGCGCACCTACATGGCCCAGGACCGTCCCGCCGATGCGGCACAGATGTTCGAGCGTGCGGTTGCGCTGGCCGGTCGCCAACCGCAACTGCTGGGTCAGTGGGCGCAAGCGTTGTATTTCGCCAGTAACAAGGCCTGGACCCCGCAGATTCAGGGGCTTGCAGATGAAGCGCTGAAGACCGATCCCAACGAAGTCACCGGCCTGGGCCTCAGGGGGATCAACGCGTTCGAGAGTCAGCATTTTCAGGAGGCGGTGGACTACTGGAAGCGTCTGCTGGCGGTATTGCCGCCGAACGATCCGTCACGCTCGGCGCTGGAAGGCGGCATCGCCAAGGCCAGCGACAAGCTGGTACAGAATGGCGGAACGTTGCGGGACACGCCTTTGGTAGCGGCTGTGGGTGCGCATCTGAAAGTGCATGTGACCCTGTCCGATGCGTTGAAAGACAAGGTCCAGCCCAGTGACACCGTGTTCGTCTTCGCTCGTGCGGTCTCCGGGCCGCCCGCGCCGTTGGCGGTCAAGCGGGTGACCGTGGCCGACCTTCCGGTGGAGGTCGAGTTGACCGATGCTGACGCAATGATGCCGCAGCTGAAACTGTCGAACTTTCCGGAAGTCCAACTGGTTGCTCGGGTATCCCGCGCAGGCCAGCCCACTTCCGGAGAGTGGATCGGTCGCAGCCAGCCGTTGCCCAGCAACGTGACTGCCCGTCAGGCCCTGACTATCGATAGCCCCGATCAGTAGCCGGATCGTGCGGCCCAGACACAGTAGAGAGACCTATGTATCGCGTCGCACGATTTGCCTTGTTGAGCGTGGTGGTAGCCTTGAGCGCCGCCTGTGCGGTCCAGCATCCTGGCCCGCAAAGTTCGGAGCCGATTCCAACCATTCCGGGCAGTTCTCCGAACCCGCAGCCCACTCCTCAGCCGGGCACCCCTCGCACCACGCCACAGACCCCGCCGTCGACCTCGATCCCGTCCGTCCCGAAAACCTCCGCCAACTTCGCTCCGCCGCCAGGCGGCAACAGCCACTGGGATGCCAAACTGGGCGTGCATGTGCTGGATAACGTGCCCAACACCTTCTACCGCCAGCGTACCTATTACCGCTGGAATAACGGCTGGAGCTGGGCCACCTCGCCAGCCGGACCGTGGCAGGATACCGATTCCAGCGGCGTTCCGCCGGGCTTGAGTCGGCAGTTCGGGAATTAAGGCTGGTCTGATTGCGGGCAGGTACGCACAGTAAGGTTGACGCACCCCACAGAACCCTGTGGGAGGCGCCGCGGGTTACGACGCCAGCGAAAGCGGTGGGTCAGACATTGGAAGGTGCCTGACACAGCGCATTCGCCACTGTCGCACAGCTCCAGAAGCTCCCACGGTTCAGTATCAGCTGCGCATCGTCGATCCCTGTAGGAGACGTCGGAGGTTACGACGGCAGCGAAAGCGGTGGGCCAGACATTGGAAGGTGCCTGACACAGCGCATTCGCCACTGTCGCACAGCTCCAGAAGCTCCCACGGTTCAGCATCAGCTGCGCATTGTCGATCCCTGTAGGAGACGTCGGAGGTTACGACGGCAGCGAAAGCGGTGGGTCAGACATTGGAAGGTGCCTGACACAGCGCATTCGCCACTGTCGCACAGATCCAGAAGCTCCTACAGGTTCAGCATCAGCTGCGCATTGTCGATCCCTGTAGGAGACGTCGGAGGTTACGACGGCAGCGAAAGCGGTGGGTCAGAC
>NZ_NKHL01000120.1:199409-402255 GCF_002934685.1 Pseudomonas bohemica | reverse complement strand
CGCCACGCCCTGGAAGAACGTCGCCACCAGCGAACCGCCGATGAACGCCTTGTCCCAGAGATGACGTCTGGCATCGGTTGCCTTGAAGCGGAATTCGAACGCCACGCCGCGGAAGATCAGCCCGATGAGCATGAAAATCAGCGGCAGGTACAACGCTTCGAGCACGACCGAATAGGCCAGCGGGAAGGCCCCGAACAGCCCAGCGCCGCCCAGCACCAGCCAGGTTTCATTGCCGTCCCAGACAGGCGCTACCGTGTTCATCATCACGTCGCGGTCGGTCTTGTCTTTCATGAACGGAAAGAGAATCCCGATGCCGAGGTCGAAGCCGTCCATGATGACGTACATCATGATGCCGAAGATGATGATCACGGCCCATATCAGCGGAAGATCGATACCCATGACTCAGTTCCTCTCCGTCAGGCTGTCGTGTTGGCCTTCTTCGCTGCCCTCGTGGGCAGCGGAAAGAGGACGTGCCGGGGTCCGTTTCTGGCCGGGTCCACCGTGCGGCGTGTCAGCACCTTCGTGGGTTTTCGGCCCTTTGCGCACGAGGCGCATCATGTAGCCGAAGCCTGTGCCGAACAGCATGAAATACACCACCACGAACAGCACCAGGGTGATCGTCAGTTGCCCCACGCTATGGCTCGAAGACGCGTTGGCCGTGCGCATCAGCCCGTAGACCACCCACGGCTGACGCCCGATTTCCGTGGTGAACCAGCCCGCCAACATCGCAATCAAGCCAGCAGGTCCCATGCACATGACCAGCCTCAGGAACAGACGATTGGTGTACAGCCCCCCGCGCCAGCGCAGCCAGGCACTCCACAGGCCCACCGCAATCATCAGCATGCCCAGCGCCACCATCACCCGGAACGACCAGAAGATGATCAGCGAATTCGGACGATCCTCGGGTGGGAATGACTTCAGCGCGGGGATCTGTTTATCCAGGCTGTGAGTCAGGATGAGGCTGCCCAGGTAGGGAATCTCGAGCGCGTATTTGGTCCTTTCTTCTTTCATGTCAGGGATGCCGAACAGAATCAGCGGGGTCGGCTCGTTACCGACGTTTTCCCAGTGACCTTCGATCGCCGCGATCTTGGCGGGCTGGTGCTCCAGGGTATTCAGGCCATGGGCGTCGCCGACCACTGCCTGGATCGGCGCGACGATCAGCGCCATCCACATGGCCATCGAGAGCATTCTGCGGATCGCCGGGTTATCGCGGCCGCGCAGCAGATGCCAGGCCGCCGAAGCGCCGACGAAGAAGGCAGTGGCGACGAAAGCGGCAATCGCCATGTGGGTCAAGCGATAAGGGAAGGAAGGGTTGAAGATCACGGCCAGCCAATCAACCGGGATGACCCGTCCATCGACGATATTGAAGCCCTGCGGGGTATGCATCCAGCTGTTGGAGGCGAGAATCCAGAAGGTCGAAATCAGCGTGCCGATGGCCACCATGGCCGTAGCGAAGAAGTGCAGGCCACGGCCCACGCGGTTCCAGCCGAAGAGCATGACACCCAGGAAACCGGCTTCCAGGAAGAATGCGGTGAGCACCTCGTAGGTCAGCAAAGGCCCGGTCACGGCACCGGCGAAGTCGGAGAAGCGACTCCAGTTGGTGCCGAACTCGTAAGCCATGACCAATCCGGACACCACACCCATGCCGAAGTTGACGGCAAAGATCTTCGACCAGAAGTGATAGAGATCGCGGTAGGTGTTGTCGTGGGTCTTGAGCCACAGGCCTTCGAGCACCGCCAGGAAGCTCGCCAGACCGATGGTGATGGCAGGGAAAAGAATGTGAAACGAAACGGTGAACGCGAACTGAATTCGGGCGAGATCGAGCGCCTCTAAACCGAACATAGGTCTTCCTCTATCAGGTGAAACCGGCTGCAGACAGGGGCTTCAGCGCCAGCCCCTACGGTGTATCGAGTACGACTGTGTGCAATCGTTCTTTTTAGTTCGCGCTCAGTTTCAGGACGCGGGAGTTGTGTCAAGCCGCCCGACCAATCGAAGCCCGTGGCTTGATTGACCTGGATCAACCGACCTTGAAAGAGTAGTCCCATTTCGGCATATGACCCGCGTGGTCTTTTGTCGCGTGACGAGTTGTCTCACCCGAGGATGCGGTGCAGATGGGGAAAAGCGGATCAGGGGAAGCGGGACGCTGCGTGAAACGGTTGCCCTTCCGTGAGAAGGAGCTTGCTCACGGGGCGATCGGTACATTCGTAATATTTCAGGACCAGGAATGCGTCTTCGTGAGCAAGCTCACTCCCACAGGTCCGCACTTGCAGGACAAACGGGTCATGGCTCACTGCGGGTAAATAAACCCACGAAGCGCAGCCACCAACCGCCAATAAACCGCATCTACCTCCGGCACCCGCCCTTTGCCTCTGAGGCTGCCATGCACTAGCCCGAGGCCCGAATCGAACTCAGTCGCCACGCCCGCTTCACGCAATGCCCTTTCATAGCAGACGCCGTCATCTCGCAGCGGGTCGAACTGCGCAACGGCCACGAATGCCGGCGCTAGCCCCCGGAAATCGGTTGCATCGAGCGGAAGGGCATAAGGCGAGCGCTCGCCCTGTGGCAAATACAGCTGCTGATAAAACGCTATGTCCGCCGTGCTGAGCAGCGGTGCATCGAAACACTCAGTGCGCGATGGCAGGTCATCGGCGCCGCCCAGACCGGGGTAGATCAGCGCCTGTCCCACCGGCTGTCGCTCGCCTGCATCGCGCAAGGCCAGACACACCGCCGCAGCCAGGTTGCCCCCCGCACTGTCACCGGCAATCGCGACCCGTTGCGGATCGATGCCGAGCCGTCCCGCCTGAATCTGCAGGGCGTGCCACACCGCCAGACTGTCACGCAAACCCGCCGGAAACGGGTGCTCCGGCGCCAATCGATAATCCACGGCTATCACCACGGCATTGAGGTCTACGGCCAGCGCCGCCGTCAGAAAATCATGGGAATCCAGATCGCCCACCACCCAGCCGCCGCCATGCAGGTACAGCACGCACGGCACTGGCTGGTCAGCAGACAGCCGATGAGGTCGATAGCTGCGCACTGACACGCCAGCCAGTTTGAAATCCTTGACCTCAAGTTCTGCCGAACGGGTCGGGGTGAACGCTTGGCACATGCGCGAATAGGAACGTCGTTGCGTGTCGATCTCCAACGAATCGACACTGAACGACCGGGATTTCTCGATGAAATGGGCCATTTCTGGCGACAGGGAGTATTGAGTAGGCATCGACGGCTCCAGCCCGTTGAAACCCGGGATCTGATAAATGGACATAACCGGTGTTACGCACAAACTCTGTAGCACGACTTGCCGGCGTTGGCGTCTATGAGATCGCTACCGTTGGCAAGCCAGACTGCTACAGAGATCGCGAGTCACCGAAACGCTGCCGCTCTATTTCACCACTTTACTTATTCACCGCCACCTGCACCGCCGTTGCCGCATCCTTGCCATCAAAGGTCGTTACGCCTTCGAGCCAGCGCTTGGTGTCTTCCGGGTGCTCCTTGAGCCACTGCTTGGCGACGTCGTTCGGCGCCTTGCGGTCCATGATCGGCACCATCAGCTGGCTTTCCTGAGCTGCGGTGAACTTCAGGTTGCTCAGCAGCTTGCTGACGTTCGGGCAACGGGTCGCGTAATCCGGTGCGGTGACCACGGAAACGGTCGCGGCGCCTTCGCCCGGACCGAACACGTCTTCGCTGCCGGTCAAGTAAGCGATCTTCATGTTGATGTTCATCGGGTGCGGGGTCCAGCCAACGAACACCACCCACTCCTTGCGATCCACCGCGCGTTTCACTGCAGCGAGCATCCCGGCTTCACCGGACTCCACCAACTGGAAGCCTTTGAGGCCGAACTGATCCTTGTCGATCATGCCGTTGATGTTGGCGTTGGCCCCGGTCCCCGGCTCGATCCCGTAGATCTTGCCGCCGAGTTTGTCCTTGAACCTGGCGATGTCGGCGAAGGTTTTCAGCCCGGCGTCAGCCTCGAATTGCGGAACGGCCAGGGTCGCCTGCGCGTCGCTCATGCTCGGTGTGTCGAACACCTTGACCTGATTGGCGGCCACGAACGGGGCGATGTTCTTGTCCATCGCCGGCTTCCAGTACCCCAGGAACACATCCAGACGATCATCGCGCAGACCGCCAAAGACGATTTGTTGCGCGGCACTGGTCTGCTTGACCTCGTAACCGATGTTTTGCAGCAGCACCTCGGCCACTGCACTGGTAGCGATCACGTCGGTCCAGTTGACCACCCCCATGCGCACGTTCTGACATTTGGCCGGTTCGGCTGCCATCAGGGCGGTACTGCCCAGCATCAACACACCGCAACTGATCTGACAAATAAATCTCTTCATGCGTGCTCCTCGGGTCGGCTTGTTATTAATCAGCTCTTTTCGGCAGTTTTCAAAGTCTTCAAGACCCACGGCAATGCGAATGCTGCCGCGTTGCAGCAAATTACGCAGCAGCACTGTGCATGAAGCGCACCAGCGCGACCTATGGTTGCACTGGAGCGACATTGAAAGTTTTGTACATGCGAGCAGCGCGCCACGCCGCAATAGCACTGACAGTAAATGACCTGTTGGAGTGAGCTTGCTCACGAATGCTGAAGCGCATTCGCAGAAAATGCTGCGGATGTACGCGCCTCTTCGTGAGCAAGCTCACTCCCACAGGATGGAGTCAACCGACCAAGCGCAATCGACCCGCTTTCCTTCAGAGCACCTTATCAATCGGAAACTCCCGAACAGATCGGCCGGCGTAGGGACCTGGAATTTACGTAGCGGCGCAATTTACAGTCATTCTTAGCCCATCACTGAGCTGCGGAGCTTGTCACACAGCCTGTGTAGGAGTGAGCTTGCTCACGAATGCTGAAGCGCATCCACAGAAAATGCTGCGGATGTACTCGCCTCTTCGTGAGCAAGCCCACTCCCACAGGGTTGCAGTCAACGATCAGGCGCGACCGAACCGGTTTTAACGTTTAGAGCAGCTTATCCAAGTTAATCGGAGACTCCCGAACAGATCGGCCGGCGTGCGGACCTGGAGTTTACGTAGAGGCGCAATTTACAGTTCATTTTTAGCCAATCACTGAGCTGCGGAGGTTTTCTCACAGCCTGTGTGGGAGTGAGCTTGCTCACGAATGCTGAAGCGCATCCACAGAAAATGCTGCGGATGTAACGGCCTCTTCGTGAGCAAGCTCACTCCCACAGGATGGAGTCAACCGACCAGGCGCGACCGAACCGGTTTTAACGTTCAGAGCACCTTATCCAAGGTAATCGGAAACTCCCGAACAGATCGGCCGGTGTGCGGACCTGGAATTTAGGTAGTGGCGCAATTTACAGTCATTCTTAGCCCATCACTGAGCTGCGGAGCTTGTTACACAGCCTGTGTGGGAGTGAGCTTGCTCACGAATGCTGACGTGCATCAACAGAAAATGCTGCGGATGTACTCGCCTCTTCGTGAGCAAGCTCACTCCCACAGGATTGCAGTCAGCCGACCAGGCGCAATCGACCCGCTTTCCTTCGGAGCACCTTATCAATCGGAAACTCCCGAACAGATCGGCCGGCGTACGGACCTGGAATTTACGTAGTGGCGCAATTTACAGTCATTCTTAGCCCATCACTGAGCTGCGGAGCTTGTCACACAGCCTGTGTGGGAGTGAGCTTGCTCACGAATGCTGAAGCGCATCCGCAGAAAATGCTGCGGATGTACTCGCCTCTTCGTGAGCAAGCTCACTCCCACAGGCTTTGTGAGCAAGCTCACTCCCACAGGGTTGCAGTCAACGATCAGGCGCAACCGAACCGGTTTTAACGTTCAGAGCACCTTATCCAAGGTAATCGGAAACTCCCGAACAGATCGGCCGGTGTGCGGACCTGGAATTTACGTAGCGGCGCAATTTACAGTTCATTTTTAGGCAATCACTTAGCTGCGGAGCTTGTCACACAGCCTGTGTGGGAGTGAGCTTGCTCACGAATGCTGAAGCGCATCCACAAAAAATGCTGCGGATGTACTCGCCTCTTCATGAGCACGCTCACTCCCACAGGATGGAGTCAACCGACCAGACGCAACCGAACCGGTTTTACCATTCAGAGCACCTTATCCAAGGTAATCGGAAACTCCCGCACGCGTTTGCCGGTGGCATGGTAGATCGCATTGGCAATGGCTGACGCCACCCCGACGATGCCGATCTCCCCGACGCCCTTGGAGCCCAGTTCGTTGACGATTTCGTCATTTTCTTCGACGAATACCACGTCGATGTCACCAATGTCGGCGTTCACCGGAATGTGATATTCCGCCAGGCTGTGGTTCATGAACCGCCCCAGGTTGTGATCGGTCTGGGTTTCTTCCTGCATCGCCTGACTGATCCCCCACACCACACCACCGAGAATCTGACTACCAGCGGTCTTGGGATTGACCACCCTACCCGCTGCCACAGCGCTGACTACTCGATTGACCCGGATGCTGCCCAGATCCTCATCGACCAGCACTTCGACGAATACCGCCGAGTGGGTCGCCGTGGCGTAGCCGTTACGTTTCTCGTCGGGTTCGGCATCGATCTGCACTTCGAGCATCTCGTGGGAAGACTCGCGGACGATATCGGCGTACGCGAACCGCTGATCCTGAACGATCAGATAGCCGTCGCCAAAACCCACTTCTGCCATGTCTACCACCGCAAACTGCGGATGGGCCATGCGCACCGCGTCCAGCAGTTTGGCGCGCAGGGCACGGCAGGCTTGCTGTACCGCCGTACCGACCGACGACACGGTAAATGAACCGCCCTGCAACGGCGCGGTAGGCAGAGAAGAGTCGCCCAGCACGAACGTCACATCATCCGGCATCACACCCGCCGCTTCGGCAGCGATCTGCACCATGACCGTGTAGGTGCCGGTGCCGATATCCGTCGTTGCGCTGCTGACGGTCAGCTTGCCGTCGCCGTCGATGCTGGCCTTGGCGCTGGCCTTCATCTGCATGGCCTCCCATACGCCGCCCGCCATGCCCCAACCGACCAACTGCCGTCCGTTGCGCATGCTGCGGGGTTCGGGATTGCGCTGGCTCCAGCCAAAACGCCCGGCGCCCTGCTCATAGCAAGCGCGCAACTCCTTGCTGGAATACGGTTTGTCTTCGTTGCCGTTACGTTCGGCGAAGTTGATCACCCGCAGTTGCACCGGATCGATACCTGCCGCGCTGGCCAATTCGTCCATGGCACATTCCAGCCCGACCATGCCCGAGGCGGCGCCGGGCGCGCGCATGTCCAGCGGGGTGTAGACGTCGAGGGGCGCCAGCTTATAAGTCAGCTGCACGTTGTCGCATTGATAGAGCATGCCGCTCCACTCGACCACGTGCTCGGTGAAATCCTCGAAACGCGAGGTCTGGCCAATGACATCGTGACCGACCGCGACCAATTTGCCGTCTGCCGTCGCGCCCAGTCTCAAATGCTGCAGCGTGTTCGGCCGATAGCCAAAGGTGAACATCTGCTGGCGGGTCAACGTCACCCGCACCGAACGCTTCAGATGCAACGCCGCCATTACCGCCAGTGGCAGCTGATATTGCGGACGCAGGCCCGAGCCGAATGCGCCGCCAACGAACGCGGCGAAGATGCGAATCTTCTCCTTGTCGAGCTCGAACACCTTGTGCAGATAGTCCTGACAGTTCTGCGGGCCCTGGGTCTTGTCATGAATATGCAGGCTACCGTCGTCCTGATAAATCACGGTCGAGGCATGGGGCTCCATCGGGTTGTGGTGCTCGTTGGGCGTGCTGTAATGCGCGTCGACGGTGAACGCCGCGCCCGCAAACCCTGCCTGAAAGTTGCCCCTTGGCTTGGGGGTTTCAGCCGGTGCCGTGTGGGCAGTGGCCTGAGCGGCAGTCAGACTGGTCTCATGTGCGTCAGCCTGATACTCGACGCGGATCAGCGAACCCGCATAGCGCGCCAGCTCCAGGCTATCGGCCACCACCAATGCCAATGGCTGCCCGCTGTACAGCACACGGTCGTTGTAAAAAAGAGGACGAAACGGCGAGCCTTCGGCGGAGTCGGCGTCCTCGTAATTCTTGTCGTAGCTGGCAACGTGTGGGCGATTGGTGTGATCGATGACCGCCACCACCCCCGGCACTTGCAGCGCTGCCGAGGTGTCGATGCTGAGGATGCGGCCACAGGCGATGGTGCTGGAGACGACGCTGCCCTGCAGCAGCCCCATCTGCGGGTACTCACCTGCATAGCGGGCCTGGCCAGTCACTTTGAGCAGGCCGTCCACACGATCCAGCGGCTGACCGACCGGTGAGTTTTTGCCCGGCGGAAACATTTTCGCATTCATCAGGCATTCCCTCCCACAGCGGCGTCACTCAAGGCGCGAACGATCGCGCGGCGTGCCAGTTTGATCTTGAAAGCGTTGTGCTCAAGGGGTTGAGCGTCGCGGAGCATGGCATCTGCTGCGGCGACGAAATTCTCCCGCGACACCGGTTTGCCTTTGAGCAACTGTTCGACCGCCTTGTCGCGCCACGGCTTGTGCGCCACCCCGCCCAGCGCCAGACGCACGTCCTTGATGACATCGCCGTCCAGTTCGAGAGCGGCAGCCACCGAAACCAGCGCGAAGGCGTAAGAAGCGCGATCACGAATTTTCAGGTAATGGCTGTGCTGCCGGAATCGCGCAGACGGCAACTCGATGGCGGTGATCAGTTCGTCGTCAGCCAGTTGGTTGTCACGCTCGGGCGCGTCGGCGGGCAGGCGATGAAAGTCAGCGAACTCGATGGTGCGCTTGCCCGCGCGCCCTTCCACATGAACCACCGCTTCGAGGGCCGCCAGGGCGACACACATGTCGGAGGGGTGGGTCGCGACGCATTCGCTGCTGGCGCCGAGGATCGCGTGGATGCGGTTCAGCCCGTCTTTCGCCGGGCATCCGGAGCCAGGCTCACGTTTGTTGCAGGGCACCGTCGAGTCATAGAAGTAATAGCAACGCGTGCGCTGCAGCAGATTGCCGCCGGTGCTGGCCATGTTGCGCAGCTGTGGCGAGGCCCCGGCGAGTACCGCCTGGGACAACAACGGGTAGCGACTTTCCACAAGAGGATGCCAGGCCAGGTCGGCGTTGCTCACCAACGCGCCGATCATCAAGCCGCCGCTGGCGGTTTCTCGCACTTCCTTGAGAGGCAGGCCGGTGATGTCGATCAGGTGTTCTGGGCGGGCGATGTTTTCTTTCATCAGGTCCAGCAGATTGGTGCCGCCGGCTATGAAACGGCTGGCCGGACCGACCAGATTGACCGCCTGACTGACGTCGGCAGGCTTGCTGTAGCTGAACGGATTCATGATTGGCGCCCTCCCTGGTCAGGTGCGGAGTCCAATTGCGGCAGAACCTCAACCACTGCTGCGCGAATGTTGCTGTATGCGCCGCAACGGCAGAGGTTGCCGCTCATCAGCTCTTTGATTTCGTCGTCAGTCTTCGCCCGACCCTAATTCGCCAGCCCCACCGCCGAGCAGATCTGCCCCGGCGTGCAGTAACCGCACTGAAATGCATCGTGCTTGATGAAGGCCCGCTGCATCGGATGCAGAGCATCGCCGTCTGCCAGCCCTTCGATAGTGGTAAGTTCAGCACCGTCGCACATGATCGCCAGGGTCAGGCAGGCGTTGATGCGCTTGCCGTCGCGCAATACGGTGCAAGCGCCGCACTGGCCGTGGTCGCAGCCTTTCTTGGTGCCGACCAGATCCAGCTGTTCGCGCAGCAAGTCCAGCAGCGTGGTCCAGGGCTGTACATCCAGCTGTCGGGGTTGGCCGTTGAGCGTCAGGGCAATGGAATGCTCTGCGAAAGCCTGTGGGTTCGTCGCACTCATGGGAAAGCCTCACGGTTGGTACTCATCAGCGCAGTTGATCCGCGTCTATGGGGTTACGACTGGCGGGTTTTGGCAATCGTTCAGGGATTTTGATGAGCGAACGCGGGAGTTTGGTGTGGGGATCGGTTGTCGATGACCGCTCACCGATCAACGCCAGCAGCCATTGCGGCGGGACGCTGGTATGATGCGCGGCTTTTTTGCGACTGGCAGCCTATGTGCAGCGAATTTATGCGAGTGTTTCGGCGGCTGTGCTTTGCTGTTACCAGTCGATTTCATTAATGGCGCGATGCGTCACCGGGGAGCCACACATGTTGGAGCGGCTGTTTCATCTCAAGGCACATGACACCAATGTGCGCACCGAAATCCTGGCCGGGGTCACGACGTTCCTCGCCATGGCCTACATCCTGTTCGTCAACCCGAGCATCCTCGGCGAGACCGGCATGGACAAGGGCGCCATCTTTGTCGCGACCTGTCTTGCAGCTGCGATTGGCTCGGCGGTCATGGGCCTGATCGCCAATTACCCGATCGCGCTGGCACCCGGCATGGGCCTGAACGCCTTCTTCACCTACACCGTGGTCCTGCACATGGGTCACACCTGGCAAGTGGCGCTGGGTGCGGTGTTCATTTCGGCGGTGATGTTCTTCCTGCTCTCGATCTTTCGCATTCGCGAGTGGATCATCAACAGCATCCCGCTGCCGCTGCGTTCGGCCATCGCTGCCGGTATTGGCCTGTTCCTGGCGCTGATCGCCCTGCACAACGCCGAAATCGTCGTCAGCAACCCGGCGACCATGGTCGGTCTGGGCGATCTGGCCAAGCCCGCACCGATCCTCGCGGCGCTGGGTTTCGCCCTGATCGTTGCGCTGGAAGCCTTGAAAGTGCGTGGCGCGGTGCTGATCGGCATCCTCGCCGTGACCATCGTGTCGATCGTGCTGGGCTTTTCGCCGTTCGGCGGCGTGGTCTCGATGCCGCCATCGCTGGCGCCGACATTCCTGCAGCTGGACATCGCGGGCGCGCTGAACATCGGCCTGGTGAGCGTGATCTTCTCCTTCCTCTTCGTTGATCTCTTTGACAATTCGGGCACCCTGATCGGCGTCGCCAAGCGCGCGGGCCTGATGGGCAAGGACGGCCACATGCCGAAAATGGGCCGCGCCCTGATCGCCGACAGTACCGCGGCCATGGCCGGCTCGCTGCTGGGCACCTCGACGACCACCAGTTACATCGAATCAGCTGCGGGCGTGAGCGCCGGGGGTCGCACCGGTCTGACCGCCATCGTGGTGGCCGTGCTGTTCCTGCTCGCATTGTTTTTTGCACCACTGGCAGGCAGCGTTCCGGCATTCGCCACGGCCCCTGCCCTGCTGTTCGTGGCGGTGCTGATGGCCTCGGGCCTGGCGGAAATCAACTGGGACGACATTACCGAAGCCGCTCCCGTGGTGATCACCGCACTGGCCATGCCGTTTACCTATTCCATCGCCACCGGCATCGCTTTTGGTTTCATTTCCTGGACAGTGATCAAGTTGATGTCGGGCCGCGGCCGTGAGCTGAATTCGGCGCTGGTGGTGCTGTCGATCCTGTTCGTGATCAAGTTGGGCTTTTACCCATGAGTTCTACGTTCGACCCCGCAAACTACAGCCAGCAGCTCGATGAAAAGGCCGAGCGTTTGCGCGAGCTGCTCAAGCCATTCGACGCACCAGAGCCTGAAGTTTTCGACTCGCCGCAGGAGCATTACCGCCTGCGCGCGGAGTTTCGCCTATGGCGCGACGAGGGCAAGCGCCATTACGCGATGTTCACGCCGGGCGACAAGTACACGCCGATCCTGATCAACGATTTCCCTATCGCAAGCGTGCAGATCAACGCGCTGATGCCGCTCTTGCGTGATCGCTGGGAGGCCAGCAAGACGCTCAATCACAAGTTGTTCCAGGTGGACTTTCTGACCACCCTGGCGGGCGATGGCATGATCACCCTGTGCTACCACCGTCCACTGGACGACGCCTGGCAGCTGGAAGCCGAGCAACTGGCCGCCGACCTCGACGTCAGCATCATCGGTCGCTCCAAGGGCCAGCGTCTGGTGATCGGTCGCGATTACGTCACCGAAAAGCTGGAAGTCGCGGGGCGCACCTTCAGCTATCGCCAACCGGAAGGCGCGTTCACCCAGCCAAACGGCACCGTGAACCAGAAAATGCTGACCTGGGCCTATGAAGCCTTGGGCGAGCGGGACGATGACCTGCTGGAGCTGTATTGCGGCAACGGCAACTTCACCCTGCCGCTGGCGACCCGCGTGCGCAAAGTGCTGGCGACCGAGATCAGCAAGACCTCGGTGAACGCTGCCCTGAGCAACTTGGCGGACAACGCTGTGGATAACGTTTCGCTGGTGCGCCTGTCGGCCGAAGAGCTGACCGAAGCGCTGAATGACGTGCGTCCGTTCCGCCGACTGGCCGGTGTCGATCTGAAAAGCTACGACTTCGGCAGCGTGTTCGTCGATCCGCCCCGGGCGGGGATGGACCCGGATACCTGCGAGCTGACCCGGCGTTTCGAGCGCATCCTGTACATCTCCTGCAACCCGGAGACGCTGGCCGCCAACATCGCTCAACTGCACGACACCCATCGGGTCGAGCGCTGCGCGCTGTTCGACCAGTTTCCGTATACGCACCATATGGAGTCGGGGGTGTTGCTGGTTCGGCGCTGAACCGACACCCGCAACACCACGCCTGATCGTTCCCGCCCTGGGTGGGAACGATCAACCTCTGTGGGAGTGAGCTTGCTCACGAAGGCGTCGGCATGTTCAACATGGTTCGTGAATGTGTGATGTCGCTGTCGTGAGCAAGCTCGCTCCCACAGGTTTTGCAGCGCGCATTGGATTGAGCGCTAAGAGCGTCGCCCAGATGCCCCGAGTCCAGTGCGCTGTGACGCAGACCGTCAACCAATGCGTTCCCATGCGGAGCGTGGGAACGATGAATGTCATTCATCCACGCACAACGGTAATATTTCCCACCGCTCATCATTAAATTTCTGACAGTAAGAGGCATATACCTCCTTACACGTGTATAACAGTCGGCCGTCTTTCGCTCCGATGGATGTCCCGCCTTGAGCTCCGAAACGCCTGCCTCATCTTCCGAATCTGCATCTGGAAGCGCCCTCAAGCAGCCCGGTTTTTTTGCCTTTCTGAGTGCTCGTCTCGCTGCCGTCTTTGCCATGCAGATCCAGGCTGTCGTGGTCGCCTGGCAAGTCTATGACATGACCCGCAGCCCGATTTCCCTGGCGTATGTGGGGCTGGCGCAGTTCATACCAATGCTGTTGTTGCTGATGCCTGCCGGCGATCTGATCGACCGCTACGACCGCAAACTGATCCTCACCATCAGCTGGACCGTGCAAGCGGTGTGCAGCCTGATGCTGATGCTGTTTTCCGTCACTCATCACCAGGACACCCGACTGATCTATGCGACCCTGGCCCTGTTCGGCTGCGCCCGCGCCTTCACCGGCCCGGCCCTGCAAAGCCTGTTGCCCCAGGTGGTACCGAGGGAAAAGCTCGCCTCGGCAATCGCCACCAACAGCATGATCATGCGCATCGCGACCATCGCCGGGCCGCTGGTCGGTGGCGGACTGTACGCGGCGGGCGGCGGCGGGCTGACGTACGCAGTGTGCATGGCCAGCTTCATCGCAGGCGTGCTGCTGCTGATCCGTGTGCCGGTGCTCTACGCCGGGAAGAAACAGATTCTCGAATCCACGGCCTGGAAACGCTTCACTGCGGGGATCGCCTTCATCCGCTCGCGGCCGATCATCCTTGGCACCATTTCCCTGGACCTGTTCGCCGTACTGCTGGGTGGCGTGGTGGCGCTGCTGCCAATCTATGCCCATGAAGTGCTGCACCTCGGGCCCCAGGGTCTCGGGGCTCTGCGCAGTGCCATGAGTCTGGGTGAAGTCGGCACCGGTCTGTACCTGAGCGTGCGGCCATTCGACCGACACGTCGGCATGGTGATGTTCATCGCCGTTGCGGTGTTTGGTCTGGCCAACCTGGTGTTCGCCTTGTCCACGCTGTTCTGGCTGTCGTTGCTGGCGCTGATGATTGCAGGCGCGGCGGACATGGTCAGTGTCTACATTCGCTCGACACTGGTGCAGTTCTCCACGCCCGACGACATGCGCGGCCGGGTGAACGCGGTGAACATGCTGTTCATCGGTTCTTCAAACGAGCTGGGCGAATTCCGCGCCGGCAGCAGCGCTGCACTGTTCGGCGCAGTACCGGCTGCGGTTCTCGGCGGGTTGTGTACGTTGGGGGTGGTGGGTACCTGGATGTGGGGCTTCAAACCGCTGCGCCAGGTAAACCACTTTGCCGATGCTTCACCTGCGCAAGTGACCGAAAAGCAGACAGTGCGGGTATGACCAATCCCCTGAGCCGTCCGGTCGTATGTTGCTCGACGGCGTGAGTCGGGCAGCCACATAGTCCAGCAGCGGCTGCACTCGGCAGGTTTTTCCGGTTTCTAATATGCGCCAGTTTTGTAGGAAATAAACGCCCACGACGTAGGGCCGTTCTGAATTCGCTGTAACCCTCCCTCCACCCATCGAAAGCCCCCTGCCCTTTTCCTATCCTCGCGCCCTCACGCATGTTCAGGGACAGGAAAATGGCATCCGCAGGCAAGCCGTATGTGTTCATCAACGACCAGTTTCAGCACTATCCGATCATCAAGGCGCAGTTAGGCGGCGGCGCCAAGTTCGACCACCTCAATCGCCATTTGTATAACACCATGGTCATGCCGGGCCAACTCATGGTGGTTGGCGACGAATCGGCGCCGCGAGTGTCGCCCGAAGAAGCGGAAATGATGAGGCTCGCTTTCGGGACTCATCACTCGCTGTTCCAGAACCAGGCCCGGGCCGACGGCGACATCATCAAGAACTACGACCTCCTCCAACACATGCTTGGCTACGGCTCACTGGGAATCGGCGCCGCCACTGGCAGTTGGGAAAAACACCTCAGAGGCGTAGAAGCCACCCTGCAAGACATCGAACAGCTGTATCAACTTGCCCTCAAACGCGGCACCCCTATCGCACGGCAGGAGTTCATCAACCAACGCCGCGTGCTCTTCGCCAAACTCGACACTCAACTCAAAGGCATCGCCCACTGGGGCACCGGCCTGCGCAACGACGGCTCTATCAGGAAAATGCTGGGAATATCGACGAAGAGCTATCTGCACAATCAGGAAATTCGCGGGTATACGCAGCGGCTGGCGCATATTGCCAAAGCTTCGAAGTTGCTGAGAGCGGGGACGCCGATTGGGGTTGGGTTGAATGCGTGGTCGTCTTATCTGGAGATACAGGAGGCTTGTTCGTTGGCGCGGCAGGACGCGTGTACGCGGGCTAAGTTTGTAGAAGGCTCGAAGTTGGTGGGCGGTGTTGGCGGGGGGTATGCAGGAGGCCTTGCAGGTACGTATGCCTGCTTTTTGGTATTGGGCGCCTTAACCGGGCCTGGCGCATTAGCTTGCATGATCGTAGGGGCGGCAGTTGTAGGGTACGGCGGCGGCCTGGGCGGTGAAAAGTTCGGGGAATTAATTGGCACGACCCTCTATGAATGGAGGGGTAACAATGCGGATTGAAGTATGGTGGGCATTCATCAACATGGGGAGCTTGCTTATAAACATGTTCTTCGGAATCTATTGTCTACACGCTCCACTCGAGAAGAGCGAGGCGCTTCTGCACGATGTAAAATTCGTCTCCCGGCTCACAAGCTTCTTCGGAGGAAGTTTGTTCGGCAGGCAAGCCAGACTGAACGCAATCTCAATGGTTATCATGATGCCCAACGTTATGCAGAGGCGCGGCGAAATCTCACGCGAAGCGTATTTGAGATTACCCACCTCACTCAAACTACAAATACGTGCTCTATATTTCCTCACTTTCGCAAACTGCCTGGGAATGGCATGTTTTTATTTTCTTAGGAATTGAATATCGCTTCATTGGCGAGCCAACCAAGCGCCCACCAAGGAACCTGATGAATCCATGAGTTAGACTGCTCGATTGCTGATACAGGGCATCGCGCCTCACGGTCGTCAAGCCAAAACTCCAGTCAAACGCAACAACAGCATTAGACATAGCCATGCAACCGAAACGATCTGACTCTGAAACCTGGGCACTGTTTTCCATCGTAACTGCGCTGTTAGTTCATAGCATCAGCGTCACTTCTTTTTCAAAAAACGCCTGACATCGATAGAATTTTATCTTGCCGAGATAGACACTATTTGTATTCATCAATGGTTTTGGGGGGATAGTCGCTTCGGGAGGAGAATGCGTAGATCCTTCATTGCAATGATCGTGATGTTTCCTGGTCGTTTCAAAAAACAAGAAATCATCCCCCGTTATCAAATTGAAAAGCTCCCCACCGGCGTACGACTCTGGGTCATCTTTATCTGGTTTTCAGAGATCGTCTTGTTTTCGCCCTATTCGGCTTTGCCATTTCTCGGCATTTGTAGCAGAGACCGTAACAGTCTGGCTTGCCGAGGGTCGCGATCATGAAAACGACTCCGCTGATAAGCCGGACTGCTTCGTGATGCGCATCGCAGAACTACGGCCGCCTTAAACCGTCCAAAAGCCCTCAACGTCTACACTTCCTACACGACTAAAAGAGGATTCTCCCCATGCTCTGGAAAAAAGGACGTCGCAGTGACAACGTCGTCGATGCGCGCGACGACGCCGGTGGCGGAGGCGGGATGCGTATTGGCGGCAAGGGCCTGGGGATTGGCGGGATTGTGATCATCGTCGCGATCGGTCTGTTGACCGGGCAGGACCCGATGCAGATTCTCGGGCAAATCGCCGGCCAGATGGGCACGCAGCAAACCAGCGCAGTCAGTCCTCAGACGCGCCAGGCGCCGCCGGCCAACGACGAACAGGCAGATTTCGTGCGGGCGATTCTCGGCGATACCGAAGACACTTGGGGCCAGATCCTTCAGCAGGGTGGGCGGCAGTACAAGAACCCGACGCTGATTCTCTTCCGCGGCCAGGTGCAGTCGGCCTGCGGTTTTGCCTCCTCTGCCAGCGGACCGTTCTATTGCCCGGCCGACCAACGCGTGTATCTGGACATGGAGTTCTTCCGCGAGATGAGCCAGCGCTTCAAGGCGGCCGGGGATTTCGCCCAGGCTTACGTGATTGCGCATGAAGTGGGCCATCATGTGCAGACCTTGCTCGGGGTTTCGGCTAAAGTTGACGCCGCCCGCCAGCGCGGTATGCGCATGGAGGGTGACAACGGTCTGCTGGTGCGTCAGGAGTTGCAAGCTGACTGCCTTGCCGGCGTTTGGGCCAATAACGCACAAAAGCGTTTGAACTGGCTCGAGCCCGGTGATATTGAAGAGGCGCTGAATGCGGCGAATGCCATTGGCGACGACCGTTTGCAGCAACAAGGCCAGGGGCGTGTAGTGCCGGACTCGTTCACTCACGGCACGTCTGCCCAGCGGGTTCGCTGGTTCAAGACAGGTTTTGCCCAGGGACAAATCAACCAATGCGATACATTCGCCGCCAAGAGCCTCTGATCACATGATGAAACCGCTTCCGATCCTGTTGTTGGGCACCCTGATGAGCGTCACTGCTCATGCTGCGGATCAGGCGGTCAAATCCATCAGCCCCGACCGGCTGCTGATCAACGGAACGTCTCAGGCCACGCTGGGCCTGAGCCAGAGTTGGGTACGACCCAGCCCGCAGATTCAGCGGGTTGTCATTGTTTTCCATGGCCGTCTGCGCAATGCCCAGACCTACCTGCGCAGTGTCGAGCGCGCAGCCAACCAGTCCAAGCAACGACCCAAGACCTTGCTGATAGCACCGCAATTTCTCGATGAAAAGGACATTACCGCGCATCATTTGCCGGAAACGGTGCTGCGCTGGCACACCAATGACTGGATGGCGGGCGACAAATCCCTGGGCGCCAAGCCGATCAGTTCGTTCGTGGTCATCGACCATATCCTCAAGCGCCTGAGCGACAGCAAGCTGTTCCCGAACCTGAAAGAGATCGTGATTGCCGGTCACTCTGGCGGTGCGCAGGTGGTGCAGCGCTACGCGATGATCGGCGGCAAGGAAGATGCGCTGCTGAAGAAGGAAGGCATCAAGCTGCGTTACGTGATCGCCAACCCCTCGTCGTATGCATATTTCGACGCAACCCGCCCCATGCCGGTGGACGCCGCGACCTGTCCGGGCTTCGACACCTGGAAGTACGGCATGAACAAACTTCCGGCGTATGCGGGCAAAGAGACGCCAGCGGAGCTGGAAGCGGCCTATGTGAAGCGGGACATCACTTACTTGCTGGGTGAGCAGGACACCGACCCCAACCATCCGGCGCTGGACAAGGACTGTGGCGCCGAAGCGCAGGGGCCGTACCGCCTGGTGCGCGGGCATAACTTCTTCGATTACCTGACCAAGCGCCATCCGGAAGGCTTGAATCAGCGTCTGATCGAAGTCAAGGGTGTAGGCCACAACGGCGATGCAATGTTCACCTCGCCTGAAGGGCAGACCGCCTTGTTCAAGGGGGACTGAGAACAGCTTCCCCGACGCAACGCACAGGCCTGTGGGAGTGAGCTTGCTCATGAAGGCGTAGTGTCAGCCTCGAATGTGCTGGCTGACATCCCATTCGTGAACAAGCACGACGCAACGCACAGGCCTGTGGGAGTGAGCTTGCTCACGAAGGGGTAGTGTCAGCCACGAATGTGCTGGCTGACATCCCATTCGTGAACAAGCACGATGCAACGCACAGGCTTGGGGGTGTGAGCTTGCTCACGAAGGCGTAGTGGTAGCCACAAATGTGCTGGCTGACATCCCATTCGTGAGCAAGCTCACTCCCACAGGTTCGGTGTTCCAATCAGGTTGATTCGAGCTTGCTCACGAAGGCGTAGTGTCAGCCACGAATGTGCTGGCTGACATCCCATTCGTGAGCAAGCTCACTCCCACAGGTTCGGTGTTCCAATCAGGTTGATTCAAGCTTGCTCACGAAGGCGTAGTGTCAGCCACGAATGTGCTGGCTGACATCCCATCCGTGAGCAAGCTCACTCCCACAGGTTCGGTGTTCCAATCAGGTTGATTCAAGCTTGCTCACGAAGGCGTAGCGTCAGCCACGAATGTGCTGGCTGACATCCCATTCGTGAACAAGCTCACTCCCAAAGGTTCGGTGTTTCAGTCAGGTCGATTTGCCGTCCTGCAGCATCTTGCGCAACGCCACACAATCGTCTGCATGCCAATCGGTCAGCTCGGGCCATGGGTTCTCTGGCAGATTGACCAGCACGGTGTGGGTCCCGGCGGCCTTTCCGCACGCCAGGTCGAACCGGTAATCGCCCACCATTACCATCTGCGCAGGTTCCACCTTCCAGGCATGGGCCAGTTTAAGCAAGCCGCCCGGATCAGGCTTCGGCGGTGCTTCGTCGCGACCCAGTACATCTTCCACATCGAAGCAATCGGCAATGCCGATAGCCTCAAGCGTGACGTGGGCCAGTTCCCTGGCATTGCGGGTGAGGATGCCCAGCCGATAGCCGCGCCCGGCCAGCTCTCGCACCAACTCGATGGCACCGACGGCGGGTTTGGACGCCACGGCCAGTTCGCGCTCGTGTTCCAGCAACCACGCGTGTTTGGCCGCGGCGACATCGGCAGGCAACGCGGCCAGATGACCGAGAATATCGTCTTCCTGCGGAATGCTCAGCGCGCGTTTGATGGCGGGAAAGTCATGCACGGCGATGGTCAGGGTGCCGTCCATGTCGAACACCCAGTGGCGCAGTTGCGTCAGGCTCATTCCCAGTCCTTGCGATGGCGGATCAAACCTTCCTGACTCACCGACGCCACGAGCTTGCCGGCGCGATTGTAGACGCTGCCGCGCGAAAACCCACGAGAGTTACCGGCCCACGGGCTGTCCATCGCGTAAAGCAGCCAATCATCGGCGCGCAGTTCGCCGTGGAACCACAGTGAGTGGTCGAGGCTGGCGATCTGCATGTCTTTCTGCCAGACGGTTTTGCCGTGGGGCAGCAGTGAGGTGGGCAGCAGGTTGAAGTCCGAGGCGTAGGCGAGCATGTATTTGTGCAGCGCGGGGATGTCCGGCAGGGCGCCGTCGGCGCGGAACCAGACGTACTTCACCGGATCGGTCGGGTTGGGGTTGTAGGGGTCGAGCTCGGTGACCGGGCGACACTCGATCGGTTTCGGGCACAGTAGCTTGTCTTTCAGGTGCTCCGGAATCAGGTGCGCGCGCTGACGCATGAGTTCGAGTTCCGATGGCAGATGCTCAGGCCCGACGACTTTCGGCATCTGACTCTGATGCTCAAAGCCTTCCTCGTCGTATTGAAATGACGCGCTGCAGGTGAAGATCGGGTTGCCCTTCTGGATCGCCGTCACGCGGCGGGTGCTGAAACTGCCGCCATCGCGCACGCGATCGACGTGGTAGACCACCGGCAGATGCGCATCGCCCGGGCGCAGGAAATAGCCGTGCAACGAGTGAACATGGCGCTCGTCTTCGACGGTCTTGCTCGCCGCCGACAGCGACTGTCCGAGCACCTGCCCGCCAAACAGCTGGCGGAAGCCAAGGTCCTGGCTGCGTCCACGGAAGAGGTTTTCTTCGATTGGCTCCAGGCTCAACAGCGACACCAGATCATCCAGCACATGGCTCATTCAGGGTTCCTCACACACGGCAATCACACACAAAGTCCCACCACGGCGCCGAACGGCGGCGCACAGGGGTTTGGGCGAGATAATACAGGTCTTTGACGCTCGCTTCCCGCCAATCACAGGGTCGCGAGCCATTGCTTGCGGTTGATGCGGTACAGTACGTGCGGCCGCAACGGATGGTCCTCGGGCAGATTGGGATGGTCGAAATCGTCGACCGAATCGGTGTGCATGCCGATCGCCTGCATGACCTTTTGCGAGGGCAGATTACTCAACGCCGTGAAGGAGACGATCTGCTCCAGCTCGAGGTGTTCGAAGCCGCAGCCCATCACGGTCCAAGCCGCTTCGCTGGCGTAACCCAGCCCCCAATGCTCTTTCGCCAGGCGCCAGCCGATTTCCACTGCCGGGGTGAACGCTGCGTTGAAACCCACCATACACAGCCCGGTGAAGCCGATGAACTCGCGGGTGTCCTTGCGCTCCAGCGCCCACAGGCCAAAACCGTATTCGGCGAAATGGCCGCGAACGCGTCCGATCAGCTTGGCGCTCTCCAGGCGTGTCAGTGGATGCGGGAAGTAACGCATGACCTGTGGATCGGCGCACATGTGCGCAAAAGCTGGCAAATCATCATCCCGCCACTGACGCATCAACAAGCGTGGGCTGTTGAGCTCAAGTATCGGTTCCATTGAACATCTCCCCTGCCCCGCTCCTCAAATGGCTCGCCAGCTTTAACAGCGCCGCCCATATCAAGGCCCAGTCAAATCGCTGTGCCCAGGCAGCCATTGCTGGCAAGATTGCCCTTCGAACCCAATACGTACGCACTATGTCCCTGCCGCTCATCTACCATGAAGATTACAGCCCGGCGTTTCCACCCGAACATCGCTTCCCGATGGATAAATTCCGCCTGCTGCATGACCACCTTATCGACAGCGGCTTGACCACAGATGCTCAACTGTTTCGCCCACAGGTTTGTCCGGACGACATTCTCGCGCTGGCCCACGACCCTTCCTACATCCGTCGCTATATGGACGGCGAGCTCTGCCGCGAGGATCAGCGCCGGTTGGGCCTGCCCTGGAGCGAGGATCTGGCCCGACGTACGGTGCGCGCCGTGGGCGGTTCGTTGCTGACGGCGGAAAAGGCCCTGCAACACGGGCTGGCCTGTCACCTTGCTGGTGGCACTCACCACGCGCACTACGACTACCCCGCCGGGTTCTGCATCTTCAACGATCTGGCCATCATCAGCCATTACTTGCTGCAGAGCGGCCAGGTGGACCGGGTGCTGATCTTCGACTGCGACGTGCACCAGGGCGACGGCACCGCGCGGATTCTCGAACACACCGAAGATGCGATCACCGTGTCGCTGCATTGCGAGAAAAACTTCCCCGCGCGCAAGGCCCAGAGCGACTGGGACATTCCGCTGCCGAGGGGCATGGGTGACGATGATTATCTGAAAGTAGTCGATGACACGCTCAATTACCTGCTGCCGCTGTACCGACCCGATCTGGTGCTGTATGACGCCGGGGTCGATGTGCACAAGGATGACGCGTTGGGTTATCTGCAATTGACCGACGAAGGCGTGGCACGGCGTGACGAAGCAGTCATGCGGCATTGTCTGGGGCGAGACATTCCGGTAATGGGGGTCATTGGCGGCGGGTACAGCAAGGATCGGGAGGCGCTGGCGCGGCGGCACGGGATCTTGCATCACAGTGCGCAGCGGGTCTGGGTGACGGAAGGACTTTAAAGGTGATGCGCAGCCTGGGGCGAGCTTGCTCGCGAATGGGGGTACAACCCAAACATGTTGAATGCCCGACATTCAGCCTTCATGAGCAAGCTCACTCCCATAGTGGATGAGCGGTTGATCGACTCTGGACGTTACCCACATTCGCTGTGGAACCACCTGTGGATAACCTGAGCGCAAGGCTACAGACCCTATATAACCCAAGGCCTGCAGGCAGCTGTACGTTTTTTGCTCAATAGTTTTCCACAGGTCGCTCGTTCGTCACGAGGCTCGGGTAGAATGCGCGACCCACTTCAATGATCCGCAGCTTGCCCATGACTTCAGCCTCCTCCCCGCTCGTACAGACAGTCGCCATCATCGGAGGGGGTCCGGCCGGGTTGATGGCGGCCGAAGTGCTGAGTCAGGCGGGTTTCAAGGTCGACCTCTACGACAGCATGCCCTCGGTCGGTCGCAAATTCCTGCTGGCTGGGGTCGGTGGCATGAATATCACCCACTCGGAGGCGTACCCTGCGTTTCTGTCGCGCTACGCCGAACGCGCGCCGATCATCGCCCCACTGCTGCGTGGCTTCGGCGCCGAGGCCTTGTGCGAGTGGATTCATGGCTTGGGCATCGAAACCTTCGTCGGCAGTTCAGGCCGGGTATTTCCGACGGATATGAAAGCCGCGCCGCTGCTGCGTGCCTGGCTCAAGCGTCTGCGTGATGCCGGGGTGGTTATTCACACCCGTCATCGCTGGCTGGGTTGGAACGCGGACAACAGCCTGCGCATGGCCAGCCCCGAAGGCGAATTGAGCATCGCGCCCGCCGCCACCTTGCTGGCGCTCGGTGGCGCCAGTTGGGCACGTCTCGGCTCGGATGGCGCCTGGTTGCCTCTGCTCGAACAACACGGCGTGCAGATCGCGCCACTCCAACCTGCCAACTGCGGGTTTGAAGTTTCGGCCTGGAGCGAGTTGTTGCGCAGCAAGTTTGCAGGCGCCCCGCTGAAAAACATTGCCATGGGCCTGAAAGGCCAGCAGCTGCGGCTGGGTGAGTGCGTGCTGACACAGACAGGTGTCGAGGGCAGTCTGGTCTATGCGTTGTCGGCGCAGATTCGGGAAGCGATCAACCAATCTGGCTCGGCCACCGTCGAGATCGATCTGCTGCCGGGCAAACCTCTGGCCGATGTACAGAAGGCGCTCGGCAAACCTCGTGGCTCGCGCTCGATATCCAAGCATCTGCACAGTCAGTTGGGCATAGACGGGGTCAAGGCCGCCTTGTTGCGCGAGCTGGCGCCTGCCGGGGCATTTGCAGATCCGACACTGCTTGCCAAGGCCGTTAAATTTCTGCCGCTGACGCTGATCAGACCGCGCCCGCTGGACGAGGCGATCAGTACCGCTGGCGGGGTGACGTTCGAGGCGATGGACGAACGCCTGATGCTCAGGGCGCTACCTGGCGTGTTTTGCGCCGGCGAGATGCTGGACTGGGAAGCGCCCACAGGGGGCTATCTGCTGACAGCCTGCTTCGCCAGCGGACGCGCGGCGGGGTTGGGGACGGTGGAATGGTTGCGCGGTCTGCCAGCCGCGTAGCCACTGGCAGGAGTGCGCTTGCCCGCGATCTGCTGCAAAGCAGCAGTAAACCCGGACACCTCGGTTGCATCAGACACACCGAATGCACCGGGTCTGCTGCCAGTTCCTGGCAGATCGCGGGCAAGCGCGCTCCTGCAGGATCTAACCGCTGACTCACGCCACCCGATCAATCCGTGGCTCGAGCGCCTGTACCGATTCCGGTTTTTCCACAGGCGGCTTGGCTATGGTCGGCTTGCTCACGAAGCGCTTACCGAGTTCGTAGCCCCTCATCTCGATGTATTTGTGGGCGAACGCTGCCACCGCCACCGAAAGCACCGTCACGAACACTACATAAACGTTATTGCCCAGCATCGAGCCGGTATCCATGAATCGTTGCCCCGCGATCATGGGTGCCAACGTCAGGCCGGTCACTTTCTGCCCCACGATGAAAACCGTCGACAGGCAAAACAGCAAAGCCGCGTGAGTCATGTAGATCGAGTACGAGAGCTTGCCCAGCAGAACGAACACACCAGTCTTGAGAAACGTCGAAACCAGCCCACCCTCGAACGCGAACAGCAGCACCAGCACGCAAAACGCCAGGCTGCCGATGGGCGAGCGATTATCGAAGTCATTCATCACGATCCAGTACGTCGCGTACATCATGGCGCATTCGAGCAGGGTCGCCAGCCAGGGCCTGGCCGCCCACTTATCACGAATCATCAGGTACACCACGTAGGTGATGTTGCCCGCGAAGAAGCAGGACAACCCGAGCATCGCGCGTTCCACCAGCGGTTCGTTCTCGGAAAAGATCAGCACGAAGGCCACCACCGATATGGCTGCGAAGGCGAGAAAACGATTCCTCATGGACAACATGCACAAGGCACCGAACAGCATATAGATGTAGAACTCGATGCTGATGGTCCAGGACGGGTAGTTGAACGACATGGTGTCGGTGAGCGTGGTCCACGCCTGCACCAGCAGCAGATTAGGCAGGATTTCCTCGGGAGCGAACGTTCCGGTGAATGGCACGTTGTTCAGCTGAAAGCCGTTTTCGTAGACGATCCAGCGCGCCGCTTCGAACAGGATGAAGAATGCGAGCATGACCAGATGCAGCGGATAGAGGCGGAAGACGCGAGAGATGAAGAAGGACTTGAATGAAAGATTCGGTTTCATGCCGTAGGTATGGGCCAGAACGAACCCGCTGAGCACGAAGAAGAAATTGAGCAACACCTCGTCTCGTCGAAAGAATGGCAGTTGGATGAACGTATCGACGACATGCAGATGAAAGAACACGACCAGCAATGCGCAGATCCCCCTGAAACTGTCGAGTGTGGTGAATCGCTGAACAGGTTTCATAACGCAACTTCCGTTCTGGTTAAAAAAATCCCGCCCTGATGGTCGAGGATGGAGCCCGTACACGGTATTTCGTTCGCTGCGCCCTAGACAGTTGAAATATTTCATCCGTGATACACATAAGGCGGGAAAGTTGACGCCAGCTTTTCACGACAGTGACTTAACAGTCACCAACGGACCCCCAAGTCCTGTAACGTCAAGAAAATGGCTATCCGCTTTCGCAGGAGCAGACCCCTGCTCTATCCAAAAGATTTCCCTTGCCCAGCCCCCCGTTGCCGCGACCGCCATTTCCCGACATTCGTTTCAGATTTCCGCGCTCTGGCCGATGCACTCCTGCATTTAATAGTTTCGCTGGCCTCTATAAAAACAACCCTCCAGCTGACGACTTCGAAAAATGGACCTTCTGGAGAACTGAAATGAAGAGCTGGTTCGCGAATATCAGCGTCAATATGAAACTGGCCTTAGGGTTCGGTGTTGTACTTGTTTTTACTGCCTTGCTTGCACTTATCGGCTGGACCAGCCTGGGTAACATGACTTTCCGCAGCGATCGCGTGGCGGACATCATGAAGCTCAGCAACAAATTGACCGACCTGCGCATCACGCGCTTGCAGTACATGATCAGCAACGGTGACGAAGCCGTTGCGCAGAACGTGCAGACCGCTCTGGACGCCTTCAAGGCGCAGCAGCAATACCTGCAGAGCACGTTCAGCAATCCGGTAAACGTTGAACCAATCAGGGCACTGGGCGAGCAGATCCGTGCTTACGAAACTTCGCTGAACAAAATGCGTGACGGCTACCGGACCAGCACCAAGGTGCGCGCTGACATGGGCGTGGACGCCGTGAAGGCTGCCGAGCTGATCGCGGCCATCAACGATGACGTGATGAAGCTGGACCCGACCGACGAGCGCCGCTTCGCCCAGTACCAGGCCGCCATCAAGGCCAGGGAAGACGTGATGCTGGTGCGCTACGAAGTTCGCGGCTACACCGCCAACCCCAACGCCAAGACCGAGGACGCCGCCTCACGTCAGCTGGCCAGCGCCATCAGCGGTCTGGAGCCGCTCAATGCCATGTTCGGCAGCTCCCAGGCCGAACGTCTGAAGCAACTGGAAACTTCTCTGATCGGCTATCGCACGTCAGTGCAGGGCTTCAAGGTGGCCAACGACAACATCAACACTGCACGCGCAGAGATGACGGACGAAGGCGCGGCCATCGTCAAACTCAACCAGCAGTTGGTCGACTTGCAGACCTCGCTGGGCGACGCCGATACCCGTCAGGCTCGCACGCTGCAGATCGGCGGCACCTTGCTCGCGCTGGTCTTCGGTGCATTGGCGGCGCTGATCATCACGCGCCAGATCACCCGTCCGCTTCAGGAAACCCTGACAGTGGTCGACCGCATCGCCAGCGGCGATCTTACTCATGACCTGATCGTGACCCGTCGCGACGAACTCGGCGTGCTGCAAACCGGCATCCAGCGCATGGGCGCCACCCTGCGCGACCTGATCGGCGGGATTCGCGACAGCGTCACCCAGATCGCCAGCGCTGCCGAAGAACTGTCTGCAGTCACCGAACAGACCAGCGCCGGGGTCAACAGCCAGAAAGTGGAAACCGACCAGGTCGCCACGGCCATGCACGAAATGTCGGCTACGGTGCACGAAGTCGCACGCAATGCCGAGCAGGCGTCGGTTGCCGCATCCGATGCCGACAAGCAAGCCCGCGACGGCGACAAGGTAGTCGGTGAAGCGATCACGCAGATCGAGAAACTGGCCAGCGAAGTCGTACGCTCCACTAACGCCATGAGCGTGCTGGAGCAGGAAAGCGACAAGATCGGCAAGGTGATGGACGTGATCAAGGCGGTTGCCGAGCAGACCAACCTGCTGGCCCTCAACGCCGCCATCGAAGCGGCCCGCGCGGGTGAAGCCGGACGCGGTTTTGCCGTGGTGGCCGACGAAGTGCGTGGCCTGGCCCAACGCACCCAGCAATCGACCGAGGAAATCGAAGGCCTGGTCGCCGCTTTGCAGAACGGCACGCGCCAAGTATCGGACATCATGCTCAGCAGCCGCGGCCTGACTGACAGCAGCGTCGCCCTGACGCGCAAGGCCGGTATTTCGTTGGAAAGCATCACCAACACCGTATCCAACATCCAGGCGATGAATCAGCAAATCGCGACCGCCGCCGAACAACAAAGCGCAGTGGCCGAAGAGATCAGCCGTAGCATTCTCAACGTGCGCGATGTGTCCGAACAGACCGCCGCCGCCAGCGAAGAAACCGCTGCCTCCAGCGTCGAACTGGCCCGCCTGGGCAACCAGTTGCAGATGCTGGTCAGCCACTTCAGGGTGTAAAGCAAAAAAGCCGTGCGGGGGGATTAATCACCTCGGCACGGCTTTTTGCTGTTGCCAGACGCCATAAAGAATGTACTTGAAGGGCCGGATGCAGACATCAACCGCACTATCCGCTCGATTCATCCGGCAATAGGGCAAGTAGGCAATAAGCTGTTCAAGCCAGACCCGCTGCTGGAAAACGCGCACATTCGAACAGAGATAGTCGCGTTGGTAACCCGTTTTCTGCGCTGAGAAACCGTTCAGCGTTTGGCACGCCGAACGGCTTCTCTAACGATTTTGAACGATCAGCTCGACAGCTGATTGGCGAACTGCCCCACCGCGCTGACCACCTTCTGCGCGCCATCCTGGATTTCCACGATCACCGATCCCGCCTCTGCCGCCAGTTCCAGGCCCTGTTGCGCCTGTTCCTTGCCGCTGATGATTACGCTCACCGCCTGCTCGGCCAGTTGCTGGTTCTGCTTGACCACACCGACGATTTCCACCGTGGCTTTACTGGTGCGTGAAGCGAGCTGCCGGACTTCATCGGCGACCACGGCAAAACCGCGACCCTGCTCACCGGCGCGGGCCGCTTCGATGGCGGCATTGAGCGCCAGCAGATTGGTCTGATCGGCGATGCTGCTGATGCTCTGGATAATCGAGCCGATCAGCTGCGACTGCTCGTCCAGCGCGGCGATGCGGTCGGCCGCCTGTTCCATGTGCCCGGCCAACTCACGCATGACCTCAACCGTCTGCTGGACCACCGCGGCACCCTTCTGGGCGCTGCCGTCGGTCTGCTGCGAGGTGGTGAAGGCGATGTTCGCGGCTTCGGCCACGGCGTTTTCACGATTGACTTGATCGGTAATGACCGTGGCGAACTTGACCACTTTGTACAGCCGATCATGGGCATCGGTAATCGGGTTGTAGGATGCTTCCAGCCAGACCACGCGACCGTGGCTGTCGATGCGCTTGAAGCGGCCGGCGACGAATTCCCCCCGGCGCAGCTTGTCCCAGAACGCCTGGTACTCGGGCGAGTTGTACTCCGTTGGTTCGCAGAATATGCGGTGGTGCTGGCCCTGGATCTTCGCGAGCGAGTAGTCCATCGAGCTTAGAAAACGCTCGTTGGCGGTCAGCACTTCGCCGTTGAGGTTGAACTCGATCACGGCGGTGGAACGTTGCAGCGCCTCGATCAGGTTTTCGTGCTCGCGGGAGTTCTCGATGGTGCGGGTCAGGTCGCTGGAGTGGACCGTGATGTAAGTCACCCGTCCACTGCTGTCGCGCACCGGCTGCAGAATCGAGCGCAGCCACGCCTCCTGACCATTGCCCCGTAGCAGACGCAGGGCACCGCTGAGGTGTTCGCCTCGGCTGATCGCGGTTTTCAGGCGTTGGTATAAATCCAGGCCTTTGACATGAGACGGGACCAGATCCTCGATCGACCGCCCGACCAGATCGGCATTTCGATAATGCATTTCCGTTTCGAAGTTACCGTTCACCGACTCGATACGGCCCTGCGGATCAAGACGCATGCCCAGCATTTCGCTGTCCAGGCTGCTTTTCACCTGTTCCACTGACGAAAGTTCTTCACGCAGGACAGCCAACTCTTGTTTGAGACGTTTATTGAACATGAACGGCGAACTTCCAAAGAGAGGAAAGGGGTCGCCTTGAGCATCGGCCCGGCCAGTGTTTTCTTGAGTGCCTAACCGATAGGGCGTCCTCTCAGGTCGTATTGGCGGCGTCTCAGGTCATCGGCGGCAGACTGAACCTGCGCCCGGAACAGCCGTCTGTGAAACGATGAATTCAACAAAGGGATTTACTCATCGCACAATTGCCACATACTGCCCGCGCTGTTTTTATTTCGTCAGCGCCATTCTTTTAACAATGTCAGGTTCGTCTTCATGAAAAAAATTCTGCCTTATCTTTTGAGCGCCGCTGTCACTTTCATTCCAGCGGCTTTCACTCACGCCGCAACGCCTCCAGCTCCGGTACAACTGATCGTACTAAGCTCGGGTGGCATCATGGGCGCGTTCAAGGCGGTCACCCCGGATTACGAACAACGCGTGGGTGTCAAATTGCAGGGCGAAGTGGCGCCTTCCATGGGGACGACCCCGCAAGCGATCCCCAATCGCCTCGCTCGCCAGGAGCCTGCCGATGTAGTGCTGATGGTGGGCGCTGCGCTGGACAAGCTGATCAAGGACGGCCAGGTAGATCCGAAAACCCGTGTGGATCTGGGCAAATCCTATATCGCCATGGCGGTGAAACAGGGCGCGCCGCACCCTGACATCAGCACCATGGACGCCTTCAAACAGACGCTGCTCGACGCAAAGAGCATCGCCTATTCCGACAGCGCCAGCGGCGTCTACCTGTCCCGCGTGCTGTTCAACCAGATGCATATCGCCGATCGCATCCAGAGCAAGAGCCACATGATCCAGGCGACACCTGTGGGCGAAGTGGTCGCGCGCGGAGAAGCGGAAATCGGCTTCCAGCAGTTGAGCGAATTGAAGCCGGTGGACGGCATCGACATCATTGGCCTGATCCCCGACCAGGCCCAGCAGATGACCCTGTATTCGGCCGGCGTCGTCACCAAGAGCAAACACCCGGAGCAGGCAAAGCAGTTCCTGGATTTCCTGAGTTCATCGGCTGCCGCGCCGGCAATCAAGGCCAGTGGGTTGGACCCGATTGCGAAGTAAAACGTCGGGGCGGGTGGTACTCAGCGTCGGCTACCCGCCGTTTCTGTGGCCACACGACTTGCCGGCGGCCGCGGTTTCAAAAACGCCACCGCCGGCAAGCAGGACCACTACGAGGGCGGCTTTGGTCAAACCTGCAACTCAACCAAGTCCCACCGCACATTGCGCCCATCGATGTGCAACACACCCACGGTAATCGGCAACTTGAATCGCCGAGGTCCGGCGCTGCCGGGGTTGATGAACAGCACGCCGTGGCGCGTCTGCTGCAGCGGCTTGTGTGAATGCCCGGTCACCACCACGCCGATATCCGGCGGCAACGTCTCCGGCACGTCGGCGAGGATGTGGGTGACGTAAATCCCCAGCGCCCCAACCCGCAGCACAGCCTCGAACGGCACGTCAGCCGCCCAGGCGTCGTCGGTGTCATTGTTGCCGCGCACCACGGTCAGCGGAGCGATTTCCCTTAACGCGTCGAGGATCTCCGGCTTGCCGATATCGCCGCCATGAATCAGATAGTCACAGCCGCGCAAGGCTTCCACTGCCTGGGGACGCAGCAAGCCGTGGGTATCTGAAATCAGGCCGACCTTCACCACCATCGATCAACTCCCGGACGGCGCAACCGTCGCCTGGCGAGCCTGCACGCGCTTCATGCTGATCATGGCCAACAACGCCACCACCGCTACCAGCGAAGCGAAGAATTCACCAACATGAGGCAAACCGAATGCCTGCACACTGAAACCGACCGCCACCACCGGTACTGAAATCGAGATGTAGAGCACCACGAAGAACGCCGAAGTCACCGCCGCCTTCTGATGCGGCGGACTGCTGGCCGTCACCGCGCCCATGCCCGCCCGCAGGATCATGCCTTGCCCGATACCCGCCAGCAGACCGGCACCGACCAACAGCAGCAACTGCGCGGTCGCGATACTCAGGCCCAGGCAAACCATCCCGACGATCAAACCCGCGCAGCCCAGGGTCATGTGCAGGCGCTTCGGCAGCCATTGCAGCGATGCCTGGCCAATGATCGACGCGACGAAGAACAGCCCGATCACCGCGCCGATCAACAGCCTGCCATGCACTTGCATGATGTGGATCATCACCGACGGCACCATGCTGGTGAACAGACCAGCGACGCTGAACCCGGCCAGACCCGCGATTGAGGCCGAGATGAACACGCCGCGCACCGAGGCTGGAACAGACGGCTTCTGGATGCTCAGTTTCAGCTGTGCAGGGCGCTGCACCGTTTCGCGAATCACCGCCACGCCGACCGCCGCCAACAACAGCAGCGCCAGGTGTACGTAGAAAATCAGGTGCAGGGGATCGGCCAGATGCTGTGACGTGAACCCCGCCAGCAATGGCCCAACCCCCAGGCCCAGCATATTTGCCGCGGTCGCCATCAGGGTCGCGTTCTTCCAGGTTCTCGGCGCCAGTTCAATCACCGCCACGGTTGCGGTGCCAGTCATGATGCCGGCCGAGAATCCTGAAAAAAGTCGACCGATCAGCAGGCCGCCAATCGAGTCGGAGAACAGAAAAATCAGGGCGCTGATCGCTCCCATGCACAGCCCCGCCAGCAGCAATGGCCGACGTCCCAACTGATCGGACCAGCTCCCGACAGCCAACAGAGCCGCGATCACCCCCGCCGCGTAGATAGAGAAGATGATCGTCAGCCAGCTCGCGTCGAACCCCAGCTTTTGCTGATAGATCGCGTACAGCGGCGTCGGCAGTGTGGTGCCGAGCATGGCGATCAACAGCGCCGCGGCGGCGATGAAGAAGTCGCGAGAAGAGGATGAAGCAGGCGAGGTCATGAATCCTCCAGACCAGTTGAGATGGGCACACATTATTGGCCCATTGCGCACAGCGCGTCGGAATAATTGCTACCGAGTGGACCACAGTGTGAACCCCTGCGTTCGACGCCTTACGCCGAGCCGCTTGTAAAGCCACGCCGACCGGCGATGAAAACGATAACATTCAGAGTGCTCCGCGCACCGCTTTTACCCTTCGCCGTGCTAGCCTTGCGCAATTCAGCAATCATGTGGCCGCCCCGCATGTTGTCCCGATTCAAGGCCGCCAGAAGTCCATGAGCAAAAAGACTCCCGTCACCATTTCCGACATCGCCCGACGCGTGAACATGACCCCGGTCACCGTTTCCCGCGCGTTGAACAAACCCGATCTGGTCAAGCCCGCGACGCTGGCGCGCATTCTGGAAGTGGCGCAGGAACTCGATTACGTTCCCAATGCCTTTGCCCGCAGCCTCAAGCGCAGCGAGAGCATGATCATTGGCGTGATCACAGCGTCCGTGGACAACCCCTTCTACAGCGAGATGATCAAAGCTATTTCCCGCGAAGCGAAAAAGCACGGCTACACCATCATGCTGGTGGACACCGACGGCTCGGAGGAGCTGGAGCGCAAGGCAGTCGATACACTGCTCAGCTATCGCGTGGCGGGGATCGTTTTGTCGCCGGTGTCGGATGAGCCGGACTATCAGCCCAACTACTTGAGTCGTCTGAGCAATGGCGACATTCCCGTGGTGCAACTGGACCGTGCGTTGCACAACAGCCCGTTCAGCCACGTAGTGTTGGACAACTATCACAGCGGCTTGAAAGGGGCGGGTTATCTGCTGGCGAAAAATCCGCAGATGCAGCGCCTGCTGGTGTTGACCGGGCCTGCGCACTCGCGCATTTCCCAGGAGCGTCTCAAGGGCGTGAAAGCCGCGCTGACGCAAAGCGGCAAACAGGTGCAGCTGGTTGTATTCGCCGGTGATTACACCCTCGAACCTGCCTATAAAAAAACGCTGGATTACCTGCGACAGCACCAACTGCCAGATGCGATTTTCGGATTCAATCAATTGATCACACTGGGCGCGATGAAGGCCCTGCGGGACCGGGACATCGCCCACGAAAGCCTGCCGATCTGCGGCATCGACCGCCTGCCGTTCGCTGACATCTTCGGCATTCCCATCGCCTGCATTGCCCATGACGCCTCGCTGGCGGGAAGCAGCGCGGTGAAGATGCTGCTGGAGCGGATCCAGGATCGATATCTGCCTAAAGCGAAAGTAGTGATTGTGGGGGAGCTGGAGAATGGGGTGGCAGGATGACGCCAGCGCTCGTTCACGACGCGTCGCAAGCGACCTGGCACTTCAGGCGAGATCAACACCCGACCCGTGGGAGTGAGCTTGCTCACGAAGGCTAAGCTTCAGCCGCTGAAAATTTGGCGGATGTACCCACCTCTTCGTGAGCAAGCTCACTCCCACAGGGGTATGCGACCAGCAGCCATATCGCGCCGGACTCATGAATCAACGACTCGTATACCCCCCATCGATCGGCAATGACACCCCGCTGATCATCGACGCCGCGCTACTGAGCAGGAACAGAATCGGTGCGGCGACTTCGGACGTCTGGGCAAAACGCCCAAGCGGAATCGCCGCCAACGCCGGGTCGCGCTTGCTCGGTTCGCTCCACGCCATCTGCGCCATAGGCGTCAGCGTGACCGTAGGGTTGACGCTGTTGACGCGGATTCCGTGCCTGCCCCACTCGCCACATTGCACGCGGGTCATGGCGTCCATCGCGCCTTTGGATGCGCAATAACTCAGATGATCGTCCAACGCCACCAATGACGCCTGGCTCGACACGTTGACGATGCTGCCCGCCACGCCCTCGCCGATCATAGCCTTCGCCACGCTCGCCGCGACCATCGCCGCGGCGCGCACATTGACCGTCATGACCTGATCGAACGCAGCGGCGCTGACCTCTGTCGCGGCTTCGAGAATGGAAATCCCCGCGCAGTTGACCAGGCCGTGCATCACCGGCAGCCCGGCGAGCACAGTGGCCAGTTGCGGTGCCTCGCCGATGTCCGCGCGCAGCACGTGACAGCCTTGAGCTTCCAGTTTATGCAGTGCCAGCGCGTCGCGCCCCAGGGCGTATACCTCGGCGCCGCTGATGAGCAATTGCTGTGCGACTTCCCAGCCAATACCGCTGCTGGCCCCGGTCACCAGAATGCGCTGGCCGCTGAAATCGAAGTGGGCAGTGTTCACATTCAAGCTCCCTGCAGACGATGCATGATGGGTTTGAGCGCCGGATACAGCGCCACGTAATCGGCGAACAAACGCGAATACAGCGCCACATTCTCGGCCTGCGGTTCGGCCCTGCGCTCCAGCTGCACCCAGCCTGTATGTACCTGCGCCTCGTCCACCAACCCTACGGCGTGGGCTGCGAGCAGTGCCGCACCCAGCGCTGCTTCCACTTCCTGCACGATGGTGTAGACCGGGAAGTTGGTGACGTCGGCGATGATCTGCATCCACAGATCCGAATGGCTCGCGCCGCCGACCACGATCAATCGTGGGTCCAGGGATTGCGCGCCTCTGGCACCGGCTTCGATGTTGTGGCGTAGGGCGAAGGTGACGCCTTCCAATACCGCGCGGTACAGGTGAATGCGTGTGTGATAGAGGTTGAGCCCGACGAAACTGCCGCTGGCCCTGGCATCCCAGATCGGGCTGCGTTCGCCCATCAGGTAGGGCTGGAACAGCACGCCGTCGCTGCCTGCGGGAATCTGCGTCGCGGCGCGTTCGAGAATGACGTGGCTGTCTTCATTCGTCTCGCGGCCCTGTTGCTCTTCAGCCTGGCAGAACTGCTCGCGAAACCAACTGACCGAGGCGCCCGCTGTAATCGCCCCGCCGAAGATGTAGAGGTCTTTGGCGCCGTTGAAGACGTGGGGGAAACTCACCAGGCCATGCCGTGCATCGACCTGCTGATTGAGGTAGCCCCAACACATGCTGGTGCCGATCATGGCCACGTGGTTGCCAGCCTGAGTGACGCCCGCCGCGAAGGTCGCCATCGCCGCATCGACGCCACCGCCGAGCAAAGGAATGCCTGCCGAGAGGCCCAGACGCTCGGCCCAATCAGCCAGCAACCCGCCGACCACCTCGCCGGAGTGCACCAGCCGCTCGGGCATCATTGATGACGCGATGCCGAGTGCGTCGAGCATCTGCGTCGACCAACTGCGTGCCTCGATATCGTAGACGCCGCCGATGTTGCCAGCGGAACTGTGATCGACCGCTATCTCGCCGGTGAGGCAGTAGTTGACGTAGCTGTTGGGCGGCAGCAAATAACGCGTATCGGCCCAGATTTGCGGCTGTTTGTCCTTGAGCCAGAGCATCTTGGTGAAGCCGTAATAACTGTCCACGGAATTGCCGGTGATCGAATACAGGCGCTCGATATCGACATTCTTATTGACCCACTCGACCTGCTCTTCGGCACGCCGATCCATCCAGATCAGGCACGGATACAGCGGTTTGATCTGGGCGTCTACGGCGATGCCGGAGCCGCCATACAGGCTGCTGACGCACAGGGATTTGACGCTGTCTCTGGGCACGCCGCTCTTGTGCATGCAGGCGGTGACGCAGATTTCCACGGCATCGAGCCAGACCTGCGGCCATTGCTCCGCCCAGCGCGGTTTGGGGGTGTCGACCTTGTAGCCGTGGCTGTGCTGCGCGACGATCCGACCCTGAGCATCGACCAGCAATGCCTTGGTGCTCTGGGTGCCGATGTCGACCCCGATGACGTATTCCATCTTGGTGCGCTCTCTTGTTATTGGCTTTCAGGCTTTGGAATCGGCGATGCCAGGGCATATGCCTTCGTGAGCAAGCTCACTCCCACAGGTTCAGTGCATGGCAACAAAATCTGCCACACCGCCGATTACTGTGGGAGTGAGCTTGCTCACGAAAGCGTCATCCCCAGCACCCCAACTCAGGCCCCGGCTACCGGCTTGAGCAGCACTTTGATCGACTTGGTCGAATTGGCCAGCTCGAACGCCTCGGCATAATCATCCAGCCCGAAATCATGGGTGACGATGCCTTCGGACGTCACCAGCCCACGCTCGAACAGGTCGATGGCGATCGGGTAGCAGTACGGACCCAGGTGAGCGCCGCGCACGTCCAGTTCCTTGCGGTCGCCGATGATCGACCAGTCGGCGCTGGTCTCGGCACCGAACACGCTGAACTCGACGAAACGGCCCAGTTTGCGGATCAGGTCCAGCCCCTGAGTCACGCCGACCGGCACGCCGGTGGTCTCGATATACACATCGCAGCCATAGCCATCGGTGAGGCCGTTGATGATCTCTTTGGCATTGTCGCGGCTGGGGTTGATCACCACGTCGGCGCCGAATTTCTTCGCCAACTCCAGACGCTCGTCGACCATGTCGATGACCACCAGTTTCTTCGGCGTCTTCAGCGCGGCGACCTGGACCATGCACAGGCCCAGCGTGCCTGCGCCCGCGATCACCAGCACGTCATCGAGCTGCACGTCGCCACGATTGACCGTATGGATCGAGCAGGCCATCGGCTCGATCAGCGCGGAGTCTTCCAGCGAAACCGACTCGGGAATCTTGTGCACGATGGCCGTCTTCGGAATGCGCATGTACTGCGCCATGCCGCCTTCGGCCACGTCCTTCTGGAAGCCGAAAATATTGTGCACTTCGCACATCCAGTACTTGCCGGATTTGCAGAATTTGCACTTCTCGCAGGGCACGATTTGCTCAGCGATAACCTTGTCGCCGACCTTCACGTCGAAGTGCTCTTCAGCGCCGTCGCCAACCGAATCCACGTAGCCAAAGAATTCGTGACCAGGCACGACAGGCGCCTTGACCCACGGGTTTTCGCCCCCCCAGAACATTGCCGCGCCCGAGTGGCATTTGCAGTCGCTGGCACAGATGCCACAGGCGCCGATGCGAATCACCAGCTCATTGGCGCGGGCCACGGGCTTGCTGATGAGTTCGAGTCGGTAGTCCTTCGGCGCGTGGCAGACGACGGCTTGCATGGTGGTTTTTGTGTTTTGTTCCATGTCGGTTCACCTGTTGTTGTTCGGGCGGCTGATTTGGCCGCTGATTTCACTTTCGATTCGTTGGTGCTGGACCGGCCCTTTCGTGAGCAAGCTCACTCCCACAGGTCTTGTGCTTGATCAAAAACACATGTGCTCGCCACCTCTACAAAGCCTGCGCATGGCTACAAATAGTCGCCACACCACAGGCCTTGTGCCTGATCAAAAACACGTGTGTAGCCCCTTCTATAAACCCTGCGCATGGCTGAAAACATTCGCCACACCACTTGCTTTGTGTTTGATCAAAAACAAGTGCGTCTCCATCTCTACAAATCCTGCGCATGGCTGCAAACAGTCGCCACACCACAAGCCTTGTGTCTAATCAAAAGCAAGCGTGCTCGCCACCTCTACAAATCCTGCGCATAGCTGCAAATAGTCGCCACACCACCGGCTTCGTGCCTGATCAAAAACAAGTGCGTCTCCACCTCTAAAAATCCTGCGCATAGCTGCAAACAGTGGCCACACCACAGGCCTTGTGCCTGATCAAAAACAAGTGTGTAGCCCCTTCTATAAATCCTGCGCATGGCTACAAATAGCCGCCACACCACAGGCCTTGTGCCTGATCAAAAACAAGCGTGCTCGCCACCTCTAAAAACCCTGTGTATGGCTGCAAATAGTGGTCACGCCACAGGCCTTGCCAGATCAAAAACCAGTGTGTAGCCCCTTCTATAAATCCTGCGCATGGCTGCAAACAGTCGCCACACCACAGGCCTCGTGCCTGATCAAAGCAAGCGTGCTCGCCACCTCTACAAATCCTGCGCATGGCTACAAATAGTCGCCACACCACCGGCTTCGTGCCTGATCAAAAACAAGTGCGTCTCCACCTCTACAAATCCTGCATATGGCTGCAAGCAGTGGCCACACCACAGACCAACTGTGGGAGTGAGCTTGCTCACGAAGGCGCCGGAACAGTCATCACCTGTCTTATTTATGCCGCTGCCGACTGATGAAAATCGCCAGCAAAATGATTGCGCCCTTGATCACGCTCTGCACATACGGCGAGACGCCGAGCATGTTCAACCCGTTGTTGAGCACGCCCAGCAACAGCGCGCCAACCAGCGTGCCGATGATCACGCCACGTCCGCCAGCAATCGAAGCGCCACCGAGTACAACGGCAGCAATTGCATCCAGCTCGAAACCGACCCCGGCGTTGGGTTGGCCGCTCATCAGGCGCGACGACAGCACCAGCCCGGCAATCGCCGCGGTCAGGCCGCTGATCGAATACACCAGCAGCTTGAACCGCGAGGCACGCACGCCAGACAGGCGCACCGCTTCCTCGTTGCCGCCAATGGCATACACATAGCGACCGATGCGCGTGTGCTGCAGCAGTACCCAGGCAACGAAGTAGGTCAGCAGCATGATCAGGATCGGTACCTGAATCCCGAACAGGGTCCCGCGACCGAACCAGGCGAACCAGTCAGGCATGCCCGAGATCGGGTAGCCGTCGGTGTACATCAGGCCCAAGCCGCGGGCGATGCCCATGGTCGCGAGGGTGACGATGATCGGCGGCATCTTCAGGTAAGCGACGAAGATGCCGTTGCCGACACCAAAGCCCACGCCAACCAGCAGACCGATGAGAATCGCAACCGGCGCCGGAACACCGGCGACCATCAAGCCCGTGGTCAGCGTGCCGGACAGCGCCATCACCGGCCCCACTGACAAATCGATACCGCCGGTGAGAATCACGCAGGTCATGCCCACGGCGATGATCGCGTTGATCGACACTTGTCGCGCGATGTTCTCCAGGTTGGCGCCGGTGAGGAATTTGTCGCTGGCGAAGATCATGAACACCGTTACCACCACCAGCCCGACGAAGGGATAGAACGCAGGTGAGCGGATCAGTCGGGCGAAGTTGAGCTTCATCTGGCCGGGTTGTCTGGTCATGGTTTTAATGGAAGTGTTCACTGTTCAGACTCCCGGTGGCATGGCGCATCACTTCTTGTGGATTGATGGCCGCTGACTCCAGCACGTTGACGATGGTGCCCTTGTTGAAGACGGCTACGCGGTCGCACATGCCGATGATTTCCGGCAATTCCGAAGAGATCATGATGATCGCGAAGCCTTGTTCGGTGAGTTTGCGCATCAGGTTGTAGATCTCCGCCTTGGCGCCGACGTCAATGCCTCGAGTCGGCTCGTCGAAGATCAGGATGTCGCAGTGGTGGTTGATCCAGCGCGCGATCACCACCTTCTGCTGATTGCCGCCGCTGAGGTTGAGCACCCGGCTTTCGCAGGTCGGTGCCTTGATCGACAGCTGCTTCATCAGCTGGACAGTGGTGGTGTCTTCCTTGTGCCGATCGAGCAAGCGCGCTGCGCCTTCGTACTTGCCCAGGTTGTTGAGCGAGATGTTTTCACGAATGCTGAAATCGACGATCAACCCCTCGCTCTTGCGACTTTCCGGCAGCAGGCCGATGCCGTTGGCCAATGCATGCGCCGGGTCGCTGAGGCTGACCGATTGCCCGCGCAGCAGAACGTTCTTGCTCACCACCGGCAGCGCGCCGATCACCCCCAGCGCCAGCTCCGTACGCCCGGAACCGACCAGCCCAGCGAAACCGAGGATCTCGCCCTCATGCAGATCGAAACTGTTGTGTGGGCCGTTGCGGGTCAACTGAATGTCGCGCACCTGCAGCACCACTTCGCCGCGCGCATGGGTGGGTTTGGGCGGAAAGCTCGCCTCCAGACGCCGCCCGACCATCATCTCCACCAGCGTATCGATATCGCTGTCGGCCACGGTCAGCGCGCCGACATTGGCGCCGTCGCGCAGCACGCTGATGCGATCGCAGACCTGGAAAATTTCCTCAAGATGATGAGAGATGAAGATCACCGCCACGCCCTGAGTTTTCAACTCGCGCATGATGTCGAACAACAGTTCGGCTTCGGACGGCGTCAGGGTCGCGGTGGGCTCATCCAGAATCAGCAGACGCGCCTCGAGGGCCAGCGCCTTGGCGATCTCCACGAACTGCTGCTCGGCGACGCTCAGATGCTGTACCGAACACTCCAGATTGATCTTCACGCCCAGACGATCGAACAGCGCGATGGCTCTCTCACGCATCTCGTTCTTGCGCAGCAGACCGAAGCCGTTGACGATCTCGTGACCGAGGAAAATGTTTTCCACGGCGTTGAGGTAAGGAATCAGGCTGAACTCCTGAAAGACGATTCCAATACCCGCCGCAATCGCTTCGTTGTACGTCGCGAAGTGCTGTTCGGCGCCATCGATGAGAATGCTGCCTTTGTCCTGATGCTCGACACCGGCGAGGATCTTCATCAGCGTGGATTTGCCCGCGCCGTTTTCGCCGAGCAGTGCATGAATCTCGCCGCGTTCGACCTGCAGATTGATCGACTTGAGCGCATGCACGCCGGGGTAGCTTTTACAGATGTTTTCCAGTTGCAGAAGGCAGCTCATGCGCACCTCGCCAAAGCAGAAACTCGCTCGAATCGGTGGTGCTCGCGTGACCCGGAGAAGGTCAAGCGAGCAACGACAGGCCCGTTACCAGGAAAAGGTTTTGGCCTTGGCCTGATCCACCAGCAGGATGTCCACCGGAATGGTCGCCGGGACTTGCGAGCCCCACTTCCTGGCAAGCGCCAGCCCCAGCGCCAGACGCACCTGATCGCGGGGGTATTGCGCGGAGGTGGCGATGAACTTGGTGTTCGGCTTCTGGATTTCCTTGATCGCTTCCGGCGAGCCGTCGACGCTGGTCAGCTTGACGTCCATGCCGCTGGATTCGATAGCCGCCAGCGCACCGAGCGAGCCGTTGTCGTTGACGCTGAACAGGCCTTTGAGATTCGGCTGCGCCTGAAGCATGTTCTCGGTCACGCTGAGCGCCTGATCACGTTCCTGCTTGCCGTTCTGAATGCTGACGATCTTGATGTCCGGGTACTTGCCCAGCGCTTCCTTGCAACCGCGAACGCGCTCGAGGATCGGCACTACCGCGATGCCATCGAGAATGCCGACGTCGCCTTTGCCGCCGATGTTCCTGGCCAGGTAATCACAGGCCTGAACGCCCGCATCGAAGTTCTTCGAGCCGACGAACGCATCCAGCGGGCCATCGGCCTGCGCATCCACCGCGACCACCACGACGCCTTTGTCATGGGCTTGCTTGACTGCTGACTGCACGCCCACTGTATCGGTCGGGTTGATGATCAGAATGTCGATGCCCTTTTGCAGCATGTCCTCGATATCGCTGATCTGCTTGGAGACATCGTGACGAGCGTCGGTCACCAGCAAGGTCGCGCCGATACTGCCAGCGGCGTCCTGCAGCGCGTCCTTCATGGTCACGAAATAGGGATTGTTGATCTCTTGAAACGAGGCCCCGATCTTCAGTGGACCGCTTTTGGCATCGGCCGCCTGAACGGCAAAGGAGCTGGCACAGGCCACAGCGACGGCGAGCGAACAGAGGACGGCGGAGAAGCCCTGCTTTAGGCGAGTTGTCATAGCGAAAAATCCCGTTGTTTTTATTGTTAAAGCGGAAATGTCATCGTTAACATTTTCGAAACTAGCAGAGAAATCGGGGGTTCGCAACAGCCAGGAGCAGACGCTGGTCGGGGATCATCTCATCGCTTTTTGTGGGGACGCGCTTGCCCGCGACAGGAACAACGCGATGTGCCGGATTCACCGCGTGTTCCTTCATCGCGGGCAAGGGCGCGTCTACACACATGGCACTCGTTGACAAAAATTGTTACCGCTGCCGATAATCCGGCGATATGTCATACGACGACGGATGACACCAATAACAACAACATTTGAAGCAGGGCTTCTCACGATGACTCAATACAGTGCCCACACCCCATTCAATCGCCTTCTGCTGACCGGCGCCGCTGGCGGACTTGGCAAGGTGCTGCGCGACAGCCTGCGGCCCTATGCCCAAATATTGCGTCTTTCCGACATCGTCGAAATGGCCCCAGCCGCGGGCGCGCACGAAGAAGTGCAGATCTGTGATCTGGCCGACAAGGCTGCCATTGATCAACTGGTCGAAGGCGTCGATGCCATCGTGCACTTTGGCGGCGTTTCAACCGAGCGCCCTTTCGAAGAAATTCTCGGGCCTAACATCTGCGGCATTTTTCACATCTACGAAGCAGCCCGTCGGCATGGCGTGAAGCGCGTGGTGTTTGCCAGTTCCAATCATGTGATCGGTTTCTATCGTCAGGACGAGACCATCGACGCCAGCGCCGTGCGACGCCCCGACAGTTATTACGGGCTGTCGAAGTCCTACGGCGAAGACGTCGCCAGCTTTTACTTCGATCGCTACGGCATCGAAACCGTGAGCATTCGCATCGGCTCCTCGTTCCCGGAAGCGCAAAACCGCCGCATGCTGGACACCTGGCTGAGCTACGACGACCTGACGCAATTGATCGAGCGTGGCCTGTTCACGCCCAATGTCGGCCATACCGTGGTGTATGGCGCTTCCGACAACGCGAACGTGTGGTGGGACAACCGTCTGGCCAGCCATCTGGACTACCAGCCCAAAGACAGCTCCGAGCAATTCCGCGCCAAGGTCGAAGCCCAACCGATGCCGGCTGCGGACGATCCGCTGCTGGTCTATCAGGGTGGTGCATTCGTCGCATCGGGTCCGTTTGGCGACCAGTGATGCCACGCTGAAAACGGCCAACGCTCGGTTGGCCGCCCTGCCCTCTTCAAACTCCCGGATGGTCACCATGCAGGCTGAACTGGTCCTCGACGCGCGCAATGCCACGGGCGAGTGCCCGGTATGGGACGCACGTGAACAAGCGCTTTACTGGGTGGATATTCCGGCGCGCACACTTAACTGCCTGAGCTTGATGGACAATCGTGTGCAGCGCTGGGAGGCGCCGCAGATGCTGGCCTGCATCGCCAGCTACGGCGACGGCAGCTGGCTGGCCGGGATGGAGAACGGCCTGTTCCACGTTACCCCCCGGGACGATGGAACACTCGCCTCGCAGCGGCTGATCGATGTCGAGCACGCTCGCCCCGGCATGCGTTTCAACGATGGCCGCTGCGACCGCCAGGGGCATTTCTGGGCGGGCACGATGTTCATGGACATGGCCGAAGCGTCCGCAGTAGGCAAGCTGTACCGTTACGCCAGCGGCCAGCGCGAACCGCTTAACGCATACGTCACCAACATGATCGTGCCCAACGGTCTGGGCTTCAGCCCTGACGGCAACATCATGTACCTCTCCGATTCGCATCCCTCCGTGCAGAAAATCTGGGCCTTCGATTACGACGTCGACACCGGCACGCCGCACGATCGCCGCCTGTTCGTCGACATGAAGCACTACCCAGGCCGCCCCGATGGCGCTGCGGTGGATGCCGAGGGTTGCTACTGGATCTGCGGCAACGATGAAGGTTTGATCCATCGTTTCACGCCTGCCGGGAAGCTGGATCGTTCGATGCCGGTGCCCGTGAAGAAGCCGTCGATGTGCGCTTTCGGAGGTCGCGACCTGGACACGTTATTCGTCACCTCGATCCGTCCTGGCGGCGATCTCGGTGATCAGCCATTGGCCGGCGGGGTGTTCGCCCTGCGTCCTGGAGTCAAAGGCCTGCAAGAACCGGTTTTTCGTAGTGACCTGTCGACATGAGCCTTGAAAAAGCATGTGACACAAAATCGTTACAGTTGCCAACCCGTACAAAAACGCCACTCTGCGTCGATCTGTTTCAAAAACTGACACAAAATCGGTGTTTTTGATGGCAAAAAACATATTTCGAAATATTTATTCCGTGCATGACGATAAAGTCGTGCTAGCTGCTAGTCTGTCGCTTCGCCCGGCAGGAGCGGCACATCTCAGGCATTAGGTCCGAGGGCAAAAAAAGAACGATTCAACGACCCCGCAATGAGGTTATTCCGATGCCCTACTCGACCTTTTCGGACGCCCAGGTGAACAGCCTGATCAAGGCCATCGACAGTGACGGATACGCTGTTTTGCCGGACTGGGCCAGTCCGGCGCAATTGCAGGAGCTGCAGGCACTGGTGGCAGAAACAGTGGCCGCCAACGGCAACGAATACGTTGCCCTTTCCGGTCGAAGGGCCGTGGCCGGAACCCCCATGTGCGACTGGGGCAACTCCCGGGACTTCATCGACCTGTGCCGTCGCATCGTTGTAGGTGCCACCGGCGACCACTCCAGCGATACCACGCTGACCCAGACACTGCGCTGCCTGACCGGTAACGGCGGGCGCAGGGAATCGCTGATCTTCCACTACGACTCGTTCGTGCTGACCACGATCATGCCGGTTTGCATGCCGCAAACCGGCGAGCGCGGCGATTTGCTGATGCTGCCCAATCGTCGTCCGATCAGGCACAGCTACCTGCGCAATCTCATCGACAAGGTGCTGGTGGATAACAAGTGGGTACAGCGCTACCTGAAAAACCGGCTCGAGCGCGATGCTCAAGCCTTCACCCGGATTGCCATGCAACCTGGGCATCTCTATCTGTTCTGGGGTTACCGCTCGCTGCATACGAACATGCCGGTGGCCGAAGACGCCCTGCGCGCCACGGCGGTTTTCCATTACCACAACGTGCATGGCAGCAGCTCTCTGGCGAGCCGGCTGCGCAAATCGCTGGGGACATTGAAGGGACCGGATCTTCAGGACGATGTTCCGCAAACGTAAAATGCCAACCCGGTAACTGTCGCAGCGATAGCCTGTGGCAGTGAGCCTGCTCACGAATGCAGTGGTTCAAATGCCAACGAAGGGGCGGCTCTACCTGCCTATTCGTGAGCAGGCCCATTCCCGCCGCATGTCGTTGCCAGCCAAATCCGGGGACCACCGTTTCGTAATAACCTTATGAAATCTGGTTATCTTCATAAACACCCCGCATAAACTCTCCTTCTATATTTATGACAAAAGGTGATTAGCGAATCGCTGATTTATATCTTTATGATCTGAGCCACAACAACCCTAAACAGGAGTTCAGGACATGGCGATTCAGATCAAACCCGTGGCAGGCAGAATTGGCGCCGAGCTGAGCGGCGTAAAACTCTCCGGTGATATCTCCGCGCAAGACTTCGACTTCATCAATCAGGCGCTGCTCAAGCACAAGGTGCTGTTCTTCCGTGAACAGTTCCTGACCGATGAGCAACACGAAAGCTTCTCCCTGCGCTTCGGCGATCAGGTGCCGCATCCGACCGTGCCTTCTGCCAAGCAGAGCAATGCCATCCTGCACCTTGATGCCAAGGAAACTCGCGCCAACTCCTGGCACACCGACGTCACCTTTGTCGCCAACTACCCGAAAATCTCTATTCTGCGTGGCGTGGTCATTCCGCCCTATGGTGGCGATACCGTGTGGGCCAATACCGCTTCGGCCTACGCCGACCTGCCTGCTCCGCTGAAAGCGCTGGCCGACAATCTGCGCGCCCTGCACACCAATCTCTATGATTACGCAGCGCCGCGCGATACCGGCGATGCGGGCGTGAAACGCTACCGCGAACAGTTCACCGCAGAGGTCTATGAAACCGAACACCCGCTGGTGCGCGTGCATCCGGAAACCGGTGAGCGCAGCCTGCTGCTCGGCCACTTCGTCAAACAGATTCAGGGCGTGAGCAGCAACGACTCCAAGCAACTGATCCGCCTGTTCCACGACCGCATCACTCACCTGGACAACACCGTGCGCTGGCGCTGGAGCGAAGGCGACGTGGTGATCTGGGACAACCGCGCCACGCAGCACATCGCGATCAATGACTACGGCAACGCCGAACGTATCGTTCGTCGCACAACCGTAGCCGGCGACATCCCGGTCGGCGTCGATGGACGCGCGAGCCAGGCGATCAAGCCGACACCCGACACCCTTTCCCCGTCGACAGAAGCCGACAAAAAACATCTGGCCGCCTGATCCTCGTCACTCAATTTCAAGGAAAAAACGTCATGGCAAAGGCCAAGCGAACATCTGTATTCAGCACGACAAGCGTAGCTGCCGCACTGGCGGCGCTGCTGCTGATGCCCTTGGCCGAGGCGGACGTTCTGCGTATCGGCGTGGCCAGCGCAGGGGGCGGTGACCCCGTGACCTTCAGCGGCTCGCCATTGGGCATCGTGCGCAACCAGAAACTCTTGGAAAAGGCCTTCGAAGGCACTGGCACCGAAATTCAATGGTTCTTCTTCAAGGGCGCAGGGCCTGCTGTGAACGAGGCGCTGTCGAACCAGCAGCTGGACTTCGCCTATGAAGGCGACCTGCCGCAAGTGGTCGGTCGCGCCAACGGGCTGGACACCAAACTGCTGGCCGCGATCGGCGTGCGCTCCAACGTGTATCTGGCGGTGCCAAAAGGCTCCGACATCAAGACCATCGAAGACCTCAAGGGCAAGAAAGTCGCCGTTTTTCGCGGCACCAACGGCCATTTGGTGTCGATCAACCTGTTGGCTGACCACGGCTTGACAGAACGCGACTTGAAAGTGATCAACCTCGACAGCGGCAGCAGCCAGGCTGCGTTGGCTTCCAAGGGCGTCGATGCCGCGTTCGGTGGCCGCGAGCTGTTCAAGCTGCGCGATCAGGGGCTGGTCGACATCATCTTCGATAACCCGAACAACGACGTGCGCTACACCCGCCAGTGCGCCCTGGTGGTTCGTGGCGCCTATGAAAAGGAACATGCCGACAACGTACAGAAAGTGGTCGATACGCTGGTCGACGCCGCGAAGTGGGAATCCGAGGAAAGCAACCGCGACGCCGTGCTCAACGAATGGGCCAAGACCAACGAGCCGCTGGCCTCGCTCAAGGCCGACTTCGAACACATCACCTTGCGTGACAGCGCCTCGCCGCTGGTGGATGAATTTCTGCGCACCCGTTATCAGGCAGTCGCCGATCAGGCCAAGGACGAGAAAATGATTCGTCGCCCGGTGACCATCGACGGCTGGTTCGAAACCAAATACCTGGAAACCGCGCTGAAGGCCAAGGGCCTGGAGCATTACTGGACCGCCTATGGCGCGGACGGCAAGGCGACGGCGAACACCGCGACGGCGTCATCGGATAAAACCGTCAACAACGGAGGCTGATGTCATGGCCAGAGCCACCGCAACCGCGCTCGATCAACAACCGTCGCCAGCGAAAAAGCTGGCGCCCGTAGAACGTCTGCCCAACTTTCCGGCGCGCGCGCCACGCCAGGTCGCAGCTGCCACGCGTCCCCGTTCAGGCTGGCAAAGCCGCGCGCTGAACATCGCCCTGTCTTGGTTGCTGCCCATCGCGCTGCTTGGCCTGTGGTACCTGGGCACCGAACGCGGCTGGCTATCGGAGCAAGTACTGCCGCCACCGGCGTACGTCTACCAGACACTCACCGACCTGATCACCACCGGCGACCTGTGGCTCAACGCCTCGGCGAGTCTGCAGCGGGTGTTGGTGGGCTTTCTGATCGGTTCGGGTCTAGGCGTGACGCTGGGCCTGTTCATGGGGCTTTCGAAAACCGTCGAAGACTATCTGCTGCCAACCTTCAACGCGCTGGTGCAGATCCCGGTGCTGGGCTGGATGCCCTTCGCCCTGCTGCTGTTCGGCATAGGCGAGCCTTTGAAATACGTGCTCATCGCTCACGCGGCGCTGGTGCCGGTCACCCTGTGTACCTTGCAGGCATTTCATCAGGTGCCCAAGCGCCTGCTGGAAGTCGGTCAGGCCTACGGCTTCAGTCAGCGCCAGATCGTCACCGACATCGTACTGCCGTCTGCGGTCGCACCGATTTTCACCGGGCTTCGGCTGGGCTTCACCAAAGCCTGGTTGTCGCTGGTGGTGGTCGAACTGCTCGCCTCCAGTGAAGGCCTGGGCTATCTGATTGCTTACGGACGTCAGCTGTTTCAGCTGGATCTGGTGATGGCGGCGGTGGTCGTGGTGGGCACGGTCGGGCTGTTGATCGATCGCGGCTTCGAAGTCATCGAGCGTCGGCTCAACAAAGGTCGGGCAATTACGCCGGGGAGACTGGCATGAGTTCACTGGCAGCAACACACGCACCCCGTCAGCATCGCTATCGCGGCTGGGTCGTGCCGGTGGTCGGCGTCGCGATCTGGTGGCTGGCGGCGAGTCAAGGCTGGAGCGATTCGGGCCTTCTGGTCTCGCCGCAAAAGGTCGCCGTCACGGCTTGGGAACAAGTGACCTCCGGCCAGTTCTGGCGGGCGATCTCGTCGAGTCTGGCGCGCAACCTCAGTGGATTTTTCATCGGCACTGTCCTGGGGCTGATCCTCGGCTGCCTGCTGGGTTTCTCGCGCCTGTTCGAGCGTCTGGTGGGGCCGAGCTTCAATACGTTCAAGCAGATTTCGCTGTTCGCCTGGATCCCGCTGATCTCGGTGTGGTTCGGCCTGGGCGACGTGGCCAAAGTGGTGTTTCTGTCCCTTGCGGCGCTGGTCCCGGTGGTGGTCAACACCTGCGACGGTCTGCGCAACGTGCCTAACGCCTTTCTGGAAGTAGCCAAGGTGTATGGCTTCAGCCGCTGGCAGACCATCATCGGGGTGATGTTGCCTGCCGCACTGCCTTCGATCTTTACCGGGATCTATCTGGCGCTGGTGTACTCGTGGCTCGCGACCATTGGCGCTGAATACCTTCTGGTTTCCGGCGACGGTATCGGCAACACGCTGATCGACGGCAGCGAGCATTTCATGATGGATCTGGTGCTGTTCGGCATGGTCATCATTGGCCTGGTCGGCTGGGGCCTGAACGTTCTGGCACGCCGACTGGAGCGCCGCATGCAGCGCCTTTACGGCATCACACCTCGCTAGTTCTTACTTTGACATTTCAAGCATTCAAAGGAATTCACCATGTCCGCCAGTCAACCGCTCCCCCTTTCAACACAGCAAGGCAACGGGCTGCGTCTGGAGAACATCAGCAAACGCTTCTCCGGCGCCAGCACCGACACCCAACTGCAAGTGCTGGACAACATTGAGCTGGACATCGCCCCCGGCGAATTCATCACCATCGTCGGCGCCAGCGGTTGCGGCAAGTCGACGTTGCTGCGACTGATCCTCGGTCTCGACGAGGAGTTCGACGGACGCATCCTGCTCGACGAAAAACCGATCAAGGGCACCGGTCTTGAGCGCGGCATCGTGTTTCAGGATCATCGGCTGTTCCCGTGGCTGACCGTGGAGCAGAACGTGGCGGTGGGTTTGAAGAACGCGCCCCTGACGACTGCGCAAAAACGTGAGACCGTGCGCGAGCATATTCAGCTGGTGGGTCTGCAGGATTTTACCGAGTCCTACCCGCATCAGATTTCCGGCGGTATGGCTCAACGGGTGGCGATCGCTCGCGGTCTGGTCAATCGCCCGAGCGTGTTGCTGCTGGACGAGCCTTTCGGCGCCCTCGATGCCCTGACTCGTACGCGCCTGCAACGTGAGCTGCAGAACATCTGGCAACAGGAAAAAATCACCATGGTGCACGTCACCCACGACGTCGACGAGGCGGTGTATCTGGGTGATCGCGTGGTGGTGATGCAACCGCATCCGGGGCGGATTCGTCGCATCGTCGACATTGACCTGCCCCGCCCACGTAACCGCAGCGATGCGCGATTCATTGCGCTGCGCGATGATGTGTTGAGCGATTTTGCGGAGTTGTCTTGAGTAGTTAAGAGCGGTTAATTCTGGCGTTCGCAGTACACCTGTGGGAGTGAGCTTGGTCACGAAGGCAGCCTGTCAATCGCTACAGATGTTGCCTGAGTGGACGCATCATTGAGCAGGCTCACTCCCATAGGTCTGCGTTGAGTCAGCAAAACATAATCACCCCGCCCCATGCAACGACACCTGATTACGCCCATTCTTCTTCGAGGCGTATAGCGCCTGGTCGGCCCATTCGATCAGGGTCTTGTGCTCGCTCAGCGGTGTGTTCATGTCTGCGACGCCGAGGCTGATGGTGCAGCGGATGACCTCGCCTTCATGGATGATTTCCTGCGCCTGGACGGCCACCCGCAGGCGCTCGGCGAACATCCCTCCACCGTACTTGTCGGTGTCCGGTAACAGCACCGCATACTCCTCGCCGCCATAACGACCGGCGATATCGGTGTCGCGAATGTGTTCGCGAATCACGTCAGCCACCCGCTGAATCACCTTGTCTCCACACTGATGACCGTAGGTGTCGTTGACGCGCTTGAAGTGATCGATGTCGAACATCACCAAGGCTGCCGTCGTGCCGTAGCGTAAATGCCGCGCATACTCCAGGCGCAACGCCTCTTCCCAGTGCCCGCGGTTGTAGAGCCCGGTCAGGCGATCGGTGCTGGAGAGTTGCTGCAGTTCCTTGTTGGCCGTCTGCAATTGCAACCGGTTGGTCGCCACATCCGTGACGTCGTAGATCACCAGACACACATGGGAAACCTCGCCACTGGTGGAACGCAGCGGGAACATCGTGGTGTTCTGATACATGAAGTCTTCCAGCCCGGTGATTGGCTGATAGCTCTTGAAGCGCACCAGGTACGGACGCTGCTCCCAGATGGTGAACGCCGGCGTGCCCAGGGTCATCACACTGTCGATCTTTTTTTTCAGCCAGTCCCGATTGACCTCCGGGAACAGCTCGAAGAACGAGCGATTGGCTGCCTCGTACGGCAACACCCCCGAACGGTTTTCCATGAAGGTGTTCCACACCTGTACCCGATAGTCCTGATCCAGCACCACCACGCCGACGTCGATGCTCTGGGTGATGGTCAGCAGCCAATGCAGTTCTTTGATGTCGATACGATCGTTCATGAATCAGCTCATCAGGTAGGCGAGTTTTCGCGACAGCCGCTCTACCGAGTCTTCGGTGAACAGCATCAACAGATCGAAATGAATATTGTGGCCTTCCAGGCTGTAACTGATCTCCACAGCGAGGGTCTTCCTCCAGCGCTGCTGATTGATCCGGATCAGTTCCTCGATCCCGCTGTGCACGCCAAGGACCTGTGGATGCCCCTGGGAAAATGCGATGTCGATCTGCTCGGCAATGCCGCAGAGGCAGGCGCCGATCAGGATCGACGACAGGTCCAGCAGCATCTCCATCTCGGAATAGTCGCTGTCGTCGATCTTCATCAACTGAGCCATGTCGGCGATTTCGGAATCGTGAAACAGCAGCAGCGCCTCACCGGCGATACCGCCACCGATATATCCCTGGCAGACGGCAGTCAATCGGTCGCTGGCCTGGGCATCGGCGAGCGCCATGTGCAGCTCACCGACTTCCAGCATGTTGACGTTGGGCACCGGCAGCTGCACGAACACACCGAGCACCCGGGCCAGCAAGGCAGCGGCACGCCCCATGGCGACGTTGACGGTTTCGCGGAACGCGTCCTGAAAGCTGATAGCGGCGTGCTCGACCTTTGGCGAGACAGCCACAGCGGCGGTCGGCTCACCCAGCAGTCCGAGGCGCTGCAACGTCTGCTGCAGTTCGAGGGGGTCCGCCGGTTTTTTCAGGAATGCCAAGGCACCCAATTCAAAAGTTCGGCGCACAGCCTCTTCCTGGACATCGCCCGACACCACGATGACCTTGGCCTGCAGGTTTTCTGCGCGGATGACGGCCAGTGCCTGGTAGCCGTCCATATCCGGCATGGTCAGGTCGAGTAACACCACCTGGCCCAGACCCTGACGAATAGCCTCCAGACCTTCATGTCCATTGGTCGCTGTCGTGACCGACACCCCCCAATCGGAAGGTAAGGCCCTTATCAGCTGTTTGCGCGCCATGTTGGAGTCATCGCAAATCAGCAGCGGAATCGTGGGCATTGCTTTCAATCTCACGGCAAAAGAGTTTCAGGCCTGGCCCGGAATATCTGTGCAATTATTTGTGTGGCAACACTTGAGCCCACCGGGAACTGAAAAGTTATTCAGTCAAGGATCAGCAGACAAAGTGAGTTGAATCATCACTGGTTTATATAAGTGATGGCAGTATGCAATATTTATGCTCAGGGACAAGCCCATTTACACTCAAACGAATGAATAAAATATCCATCGCTTGTCTTCTGGCGTCAATAATCACGCATATGGATTGGTTAACCCGGGTAGATCATGCCACCGTTCACGAAACAGCAGCAGGGCCCCCTCTGCAAGCGAGCCAAACAACTTTATTTGTCCAGTTTACGTGAGCAGTAACGCTTGATGACAAGGCTTCAGGGTCCGGATACCAAGTCCAATCCTCGGCAGAACGCTGAGTGCGGGGGGCAGCGCTCGCCCGCCCAGGCTGTGCGTGCAGACGAAGCTCATCGACGGTGCGTCGGCGGTTTAAGGGCGAACCAATACGGTGCTTATCAACTTGAGCAGATAAATGGGGGTGTAAGTTGTATTTAAAGAATAGACCCTGGACTTCAGATCCGCTCTTAAAGGGATAACGGCGCAACGCCATGATCTATATGATTTTTTATACGCTGCTCTGAATTATATCCAGAGCCCTGAACCGGATAGTTGACCTGGCTCACTGGTACAAGCGTTAGTCAGCCACGATTGAACAAATCCCCTGAATAGAACAAGCCCCGACACAAAGGCCGAGGCTTGTAATGGCCACATCCTTGTGGCCTTCGCATGAACCTTCAATCGATCAATCAACAGCCTCCCTGGCCGTCAATCGTCCGTTCGTATGGTTCTTGGAGAAAATCGGTTACTCGGCTTTCAGGCCGTCAGCCGAAACGGCTTTCACGCCTTTGATTTTCTTGGTGATGGCAACAGCGGTGGTTTTCTGAGCGTCAGTGATGGCTACAGTCGAGGACAGGGAAACAACACCCTTGTTGGTTTCGACCTTGATGTCCGAGCCTGGAATGCCTTTTTCAGTCAGCAGGTCCGATTTGACCTTGGTGGTGATCCAGGTATCCGAAGTTGCTTCTTTGGTTTTGGCGACTTCGTTGGCGGCGACTACCATTGGAGCTTGAGCAGAGGTTTGAGCCATGGCTACGTTAGCCATAGTCAGAGTCAGAGCAGTGGCGGTAGCGGCAGCAATAGCGAACTTCTTCATACGAGTAACTCCTGTTTTTCTCAGAAACTGCGCCAACCTGGTTGGCTGCAGGGTTACTGATATATCGCAAGCGCTGTGCCAAACCTTGGCTTAATACTTTTACTATATAAATCAGATAGTTAATCAATAACGGATCGTTTTCCATCGTGCAGATTGCCCGTTTACGAAAAGTTCCGCTTGCAAGATGCATGTTCAGGCCATCTGACCAAGGGGCGCCCGAGCCGTAAACCATTAATTGCAATCGAAAAAAAAGAGCCCCGAAGGGCCCTTTTCTCTACCGCCTGAGCGATATGCGATTAAACGCCCGACGCCTTGGCGGCTGCCACGTCTTTAATTGACAGCTTGATGCGACCACGGTTGTCGACGTCCAGTACCAGTACTTCGACCTCCTGACCTTCTTTGAGGATGTCGGTCACTTTCTCGACGCGAGCATCGCTCAGCATGGAGATGTGAACCAGACCGTCCTTGCCCGGCAGAATGTTGACGAAAGCGCCGAAGTCGACGATGCGCTCGACCTTACCAACGTAAATCTTGCCGATCTCGGCCTCTGCGGTGATACCCAGAACGCGCTGACGTGCCGCTTCAGCCGCTTCCTTGGTTTCGCCGAAGATCTTGATCGAGCCATCGTCTTCGATGTCGATCGAAGCCTTGGTTTCTTCGCAGATGGCGCGAATGGTTGCTCCACCTTTACCGATGACGTCACGGATCTTGTCGGTGTCGATCTTCATCGCGATCATGGTCGGAGCGTTTTCCGACAGCTCGGTGCGCGACTGACCGATGATCTTGTTCATCTGGCCGAGGATGTTCAGGCGAGCTTCCAGGGCCTGGCCCAGGGCGATCTCCATGATCTCTTCAGTGATGCCCTTGATCTTGATATCCATCTGCAGCGCGGTGACGCCATTGGCGGTACCGGCCACTTTGAAGTCCATGTCGCCAAGGTGGTCTTCGTCACCCAGGATGTCGGTCAGAACAGCGAACTTCTCGCCTTCTTTAACCAGACCCATGGCGATACCGGCAACCGGCGCCTTCATCGGCACACCAGCGTCCATCAGAGCCAGGGAAGCGCCGCAGACCGAAGCCATGGAGCTCGAACCGTTGGACTCGGTGATTTCCGATACGACACGGATGGTGTACGGGAACGCGTCAGCGGCTGGCAGCATGGCCTGAACCGAACGACGGGCCAGACGGCCGTGACCGATTTCGCGACGACCAGCGCCACCCATGCGACCACACTCGCCCACCGAGAACGGAGGGAAGTTGTAGTGCAGCATGAAGGGGTCTTTCTTCTCGCCTTCGAGGGTGTCGAGCAGCTGTGCATCACGCGCGGTACCCAGAGTGGCAACCACCAGCGCCTGAGTTTCGCCACGGGTGAACAGTGCCGAACCGTGAGTCTTGGGCAGAACGCCAACCTCGATGTTCAGCGGACGCACAGTGCGGGTGTCGCGACCATCGATACGTGGCTTGCCGTTGACGATGTTTTCGCGAACGGTGCGGTATTCGATTTCACCGAAGGCTGCTTTGACTTCGGAAGCCGTCGGGCTGCCTTCTTCAACAGCCAGCTTGGCAACGACTTGATTCTTCAGCTCGCCCAGGCGAGCGTAACGGTCGGCCTTGACGGTGATGGTGTAGGCCTCGGAGATGGCAGCGCCGAATTCGGAACGGATAGCGCCCAGCAGTTCGGTGGCCTCAGCCTGAGGAGCCCAGGTCCAGGTTGGCTTGGCAGCTTCGGCGGCCAGCTCTTTAACGGCCTTGATGACCGACTGGAATTCGTCATGGGCGAACAATACGGCGCCCAGCATCTGGTCTTCGGTCAGCTCTTTGGCTTCGGATTCAACCATCAGCACCGCTTCTTCGGTACCGGCAACGACCATGTCCAGGCTCGACGCCTTCAGTTGCTCGTAAGTCGGGTTCAGCAGGTAGCCGGTGCTTTCGTGGAAAGCTACGCGAGCGGCGCCGATCGGGCCGTCGAAAGGGATACCGGAGATCGCCAGAGCGGCCGAGGTGCCGATCATCGCAGCGATGTCCGGATCGGTTTTCTTGCTGGTGGAAACGACGGTGCAGACAACCTGCACTTCGTTCATGAAGCCTTCGGGAAACAGTGGACGGATCGGACGGTCGATCAGACGCGAAGTCAGGGTTTCCTTTTCGGAAGGACGGCCTTCACGCTTGAAGAAACCGCCTGGGATCTTGCCGGCAGCGTAGGTTTTTTCTTGGTAGTGAACGGAAAGTGGGAAGAAGCCTTTGCTGGCGTCCGCTTGTTTGGCGCCGACCACAGTCACGAGCACGGTGACGTCGTCGTCAACGGTGACCAATACTGCGCCAGAGGCTTGACGGGCGATGCGGCCTGTCTCCAGGGTTACGATCGATTGACCGAATTGAAACTTCTTGATTACCGGGTTCACGGTTTCCTACCTTCTTTGTGGCTCTTGGGGGAACTGGTTTCTTGCGAATTCTTGGGCAGCGAGGGGAATCGGACCCTTCGGCAGTCCAGATACAACTAGAGGCTGGGAGCCTGCCAGGAACCGTCGATTGAATCGATGGAACATGACAGACAACCAACCTCTATCTGAGTCGTTATTAGCGACGCAGACCCAGACGACCGATCAGGGCGCTGTAACGGCTAACGTCCTTACCTTTCAGGTAATCCAGCAGCTTACGACGCTGGTTTACCATACGGATCAGACCACGACGGGAGTGGTGATCTTTACCGTTGGCCTTGAAGTGGCCTTGCAGTTTGTTGATGTTGGCGGTCAGCAGTGCAACTTGCACTTCTGGCGAACCAGTGTCACCAACAGCTTGCTGGTAGTCGGTTACGATCTGAGCTTTTTCTTCAACGCTGAGTGCCATGTGGGCATTCCTTTTATCAGGAAACCAATCCAGGGAGAGGTTTCAACAGGCCGAGAGCAGACTCTCGTATTAAAAAGTGAGGAGTGACCATGCCTGTTAACAGCCATCCTCATACTGCCATGCCAGGAAACCCTGTCACGACAGCTTCGGTCACTCTGACCGAATCAGCCGACGCGGCGCAATGCGTCCGTCTTCGCTCACTTCACCGATCCCGATGAAGCGTCCTTCATGATCCTGCACCCGCACCATGCCGGAGTTCGGCGCATCGGGGGCCCGAACTGGCTGACCATGCAACCAGTAAAACGAACTGTGCTCGGAAAACTTCAACAGCGGCCAATCCTGCAAGCCGCTGTCGGAAGGCATCAGGAAGCGATCAACCGCCTCGTTACCGCCTTCGGCGTGTACTGCTTCCAGCTCTTCCAGCGTTACCGTCTGGGCAAGACCGAAAGGACCCGCTTGTGTACGACGCAATTCGGCAACGTATGCACCACAGCCGAGTTTTTCACCGATATCCTCCACCAGGGTACGAATATAGGTGCCCTTGCTGCAGTCAACGGCCAGGCGTGCGGTCTCGCCTTCGCTCGCCAATAATTCCAGGCGCGCAATAGTAACAGAACGTGCTTCGCGCTCCACCACTTCCCCTGCTCGAGCCAGCTTGTACAGCGGCTGGCCATCACGCTTGAGGGCGGAGTACATCGGTGGTATCTGACTGATTTGCCCACGAAAATCGGGCAATACAGCTTCGATATCAGAGCGACCAACGGTCACCGGACGAGTTTGTAACACTTCGCCTTCGGCATCCGCCGTGGTGGTGGTTTTGCCCAATTGCATCAGGGTTTCGTAACCCTTGTCGGAATCGAGCAGATACTGAGAGAACTTGGTTGCCTCGCCGAAGCACAGCGGCAGCACGCCGGTGGCCAGCGGATCGAGGCTACCGGTGTGGCCGGCCTTTTCCGCATTGAGCAACCAGCGAACCTTCTGCAAGGCCGCGTTGGACGTGAACCCCAATGGCTTGTCGAGCAGGATGATGCCGCTGACGTTGCGGCGAATACGCTTGACCTGGGCCACGCCGTTACTCCTCCGAGCCGTCTTGCTTGGCAGAAGTGTCGTGCTGACCGTCTTCGGCCACCGCGCGTTCGATCAACGCCGACAGATGCGCACCACGAACAACGCTTTCGTCGTAGTGGAAGTGCAACTGAGGCACGCTGCGCAGCTTCATTTCCCGCGCCAGTTGCATGCGCAGGAAACCGGCTGCCGAGTTCAGTACCTTGATGGTCTGAGCAATGTCTTCGGCGTTGTCCTGCCCCATCACGGTGATGAAAATCTTCGCGTGGCCCACGTCGCGGCTGACATCGACTGCGGTGATGGTGACCAGACCCACACGCGGGTCTTTCACTTCGCGACGGATCAACTGAGCCAATTCGCGCTGCATCTGATCGCCGATACGTTGAGTACGGCTGTATTCTTTTGCCATGTCTTGTTACCTGTCACTGACCCACTGCAAAAGCCGTGCGGTCTGAAAGCGGCAAACGCCCGGCCTGGCAGAAGCCGGACCGGGCGTTGCGTTTAGAGTCCATGACGGGCGCTGGGCATTTGCATGCGACGCCTGCCATGACTCCTGAAGCTCGCGGTTTAGAGGCTGCGAGCCACTTGGACCTTCTCGAAGACTTCGATCTTGTCACCGACCTTGACGTCGTTGTAGCTCTTGACGCCGATACCGCATTCCATGCCGGCACGTACTTCGGAAGCGTCATCCTTGAAGCGGCGCAGGGATTCCAGCTCGCCTTCGAAGATAACGATGTCTTCACGCAGTACACGGATTGGACGGTTACGGAACACGACACCTTCGATGACCATGCAACCGGCGATCGCACCGAATTTCGGCGAGCGGAATACGTCGCGAACTTCGGCGATACCCAGGATGTTCTCCCGGACGTCACTGCCAAGCATACCGGTGAGGGCTTTCTTGACGTCTTCGATGATGTCGTAGATGACGTTGTAGTAACGCATGTCCAGACCTTCCTGCTCGACGATCTTGCGCGCGCCAGCATCAGCACGCACGTTGAAGCCGAACAGGACCGCGTTGGAAGCCAGCGCCAGGTTGGCGTCGCTCTCGGTGATACCACCGACGCCGCCGCCCACTACACGTACTTGTACTTCGTCGTTGCCCAGGCCATTCAAAGCGCCTTGCAAAGCTTCCAGAGAACCACGGACGTCGGATTTGAGGACGATGTTGAGCGTCTTCTTCTCTTCCTGACCCATATTCTCGAAGATGTTTTCCAGCTTGCCGGCGTGAGCACGGGCCAGCTTCACTTCGCGGAACTTGCCTTGACGGAACAGAGCCACTTCGCGGGCTTTCTTCTCGTCAGCCACAACGCTCATCTCGTCGCCAGCGTCCGGTGTACCGTCCAGGCCGAGGATCTCGACCGGGATGGACGGACCGGCTTCCTTAATAGGCTTGCCGTTTTCGTCGAGCATGGCGCGAACGCGGCCGTAGTTGGAGCCGACCAGAACCATGTCGCCCTGACGCAGCGTGCCGTCCTGAACCAGAACGGTCGCAACTGGACCACGGCCCTTGTCCAGGCGCGATTCAACCACGACACCACGGCCAGGAGCCGATGGCGTAGCGACCAGCTCAAGCACTTCAGCCTGCAGCAACACGGCTTCGAGCAGCTCGTCTACACCGGTACCGACTTTCGCCGAAACAGGTACGAACGGTGTATCGCCACCCCATTCTTCGGACGTCACGCCATGAACCGACAGTTCACTGCGGATGCGGTCCAGGTCAGCGCCCGGCTTGTCGATCTTGTTCACGGCCACTACCAGCGGAACACCAGCAGCCTGTGCATGTTGCACGGCTTCGATGGTCTGCGGCATCACGCCGTCGTCAGCAGCGACAACCAGGATCACGATGTCGGTCGCCTTGGCACCACGAGCACGCATTGCGGTAAACGCGGCGTGACCAGGGGTGTCGAGGAAGGTCACCATGCCACGATCGGTTTCCACGTGGTACGCACCGATGTGCTGGGTAATACCACCGGCTTCGCCAGCGGCGACCTTGGCACGACGAATGTAGTCGAGCAGCGAGGTCTTACCATGGTCAACGTGACCCATGACGGTCACGACCGGCGCACGAGGAACCGTCTCACCTTCGAACTTCAGGGACTCGGCCAAGGAATCTTCCAGGGCGGTGTCGCTGACCAGGGTCACTTTGTGGCCCAGTTCTTCGGCGACCAGCTGGGCAGTTTCCTGATCCAGTACCTGGTTGATGGTGGCTGGAGTACCCAGCTTGAACATGAACTTGATGATTTCAGCGGCTTTGACCGACATCTGTTGAGCGAGATCGCCCACAGTGATGGTCTCGCCGATCTTCACTTCACGAACCACAGGACCGGTAGGGTTCTGGAAGCCGTGAGCATTGCGTTTCTTCAGCTTGGCCTTGCCACGACCACCGCGACGGAAGCCATCGCTTTCTTCGTCGGTAGTACGTGGAGCAACCCGTGGCGCAGGCGCCTTTTCCTTGACCGAAGCGCGATGCGGAGCGTTCTTACGCTCGCCATCACCACCACCGCCGCGACGATTGTTGTCATCGTTGCGTGGTTTGTCAGGGCGGCGAGGTTCGTCCTTCTTGCGCTCGGCAACCGGTGCAGGTGCAGCGACAGGCGCCTCCTGGACAGGCTGGGCAGCGACTTGCGGAGCCGGTTCGGCAACAGGCGCGCTGGCAGCGACAGCGTCGGCAGCTTGCGGGGCAGCAGCAGGCTGACGGCGCGCTTCTTCTTCGGCACGCTGACGGGCTTCTTCTTCAGCCTTTTGACGCGCGGCATTTTCTACCGCACGACGCTCTTCCTGCTCACGCTTGCGCTCGGCTTCGATTTCTTCCGGGCTGCGCTGTACGAAGACCTTCTTTTTACGCACCTCAACGCTGATGCTTTTACTGCCAGCAACGCGCAGGGTACTGGTGGTTTTACGCTGCAAAGTGATCTTGCGCGGTTCTTCCACTTTAGCCTTGTGGCCGCTTTTCAGGTGCGTCAACAGGGCTTGTTTTTCGTTATCGGTCACAACTTGCTCGGCGGCGGTGTGCGGCAGACCTGCCTCACGCATCTGCTGTAACAGGCGCTCTACCGGTGTGTCGACCGTTTTGGCCAGTTCTTTCACCGTGACTTGCGTCATGCACTTCTCTCCTCAGGCCGCATCTACTTACTCGAACCAATGGGCTCGGGCGGCCATGATCAACTTGCCGGCACGATCATCGTCAATGCCGTCGATGTCGAGCAGATCGTCAATAGACTGCTCGGCCAGGTCTTCGCGGGTAATTACGCCGCGCACCGCCAGTTCCATCGCCAAATCCTTGTCCATACCCTCAAGCGAGAGTAGGTCTTCGGCCGGATGGGCGTCTGCCAGCTTTTCCTCAGTAGCGATGGCTTTGGTCAACAAACGATCCTTGGCGCGAGCACGAAGCTCGTTGACGATGTCCTCGTCAAAGCCGTCGATGTTGAGCATTTCTTCCAACGGTACGTAGGCAATCTCTTCCAGGCTGGTGAAGCCTTCGTCTACCAGTACCTGAGCGAGTTCTTCGTCGACTTCCAGCTCGTCGATGAAGTTGCGCAGGATGTCACCGGTTTCCGCTTGCTGCTTGGCCTGGATGTCCGACTCGGTCATCACGTTCAAGGTCCAGCCAGTCAACTGACTCGCCAGACGCACGTTTTGACCACCGCGGCCAATCGCCTGGGCCAGGTTGTCTGCGCCTACAGCGATATCCATGGCGTGGGCGTCTTCATCAACGATGATCGCTGCCACTTCGGCAGGCGACATGGCGTTGATAACGAACTGTGCCGGGTTGTCGTCCCACAGCACGATATCCACACGCTCGCCGCCCAACTCGCCGGAAACAGCCTGGACACGCGAACCGCGCATTCCGATGCAAGCGCCTTGCGGGTCGATGCGTTTGTCCTTGGAGCGAACTGCGATCTTTGCACGCGAACCAGGATCACGAGAGGCAGCCATCACCTCGATGAGACCTTCGGCAATTTCCGGAACTTCAATCCGGAACAGCTCGATCAGCATTTCCGGCGCTGTACGCGACAGAATCAACTGAGGGCCACGGTTTTCAGTGCGGATCTCTTTGAGCAATGCACGAACGCGGACACCTACGCGGAAAGTTTCCCGAGAGATGATGTCTTCACGCGCCAGCAGAGCCTCGGCATTGTTACCCAAGTCGACGATGACATTGTCTCGTGTAACTTTTTTAACAGTACCGGAAATGATTTCGCCCAGACGCTCACGATAAGCGTCCACGACTTGGGCGCGCTCGGCCTCGCGAACCTTCTGCACAATGACTTGCTTGGCAGTCTGGGCAGCGATACGGCCGAACTCGATGGACTCGATCTTTTCTTCTACGACGTCGCCAACGTTGGCGCCCGGATGAGTCTCGGCAACCTTGCTCGGCCAGGTTTCGATGGCCGGATCATCAAGATCGTCTTCTTCAACGACTGTCCAGCGACGGAAAGTCTCGTATGCGCCCGTGTGGCGATTGATTTCCACACGAAGGTCAACTTCGTCTTCGAAACGCTTTTTAGTGGCCGTGGCCAGAGCTATTTCAAGCGCTTCAAAAATCACACCGGCCGGTACGCCTTTTTCATTGGATACCGACTCAACAACCAGCAGTACTTCTTTGCTCATCGTACGCCTCGCCTTTCGCAAGCCATTGGATCCGCGGGATCCGCGTCTCAGTCAAACGTGGGAATAATGTTGGCTTTGTCGATCAGATCGATCGGCAACAGGTATTCGTGGTCATCCACTTGCACCACGACGTCCTGCTCCTCCACCCCGCGGAGAAGGCCTTGAAAGTTGCGTCGACCGTCGAAGGGCGAACGCAGCTTTATCTTCACTTGTTCCCCGGCAAAGGATGCAAACTGCTCGATCGTGAACAGCGGGCGTTCCATGCCAGGAGAAGAAACTTCGAGTGTATATTCGGAGCTGATCGGATCTTCTACGTCCAGAACACCGCTGATCTGACGGCTGACGATGGCACAATCGTCCACCAGCACGCCGCCCTCTTTATCGATATAAACGCGCAACATTGAGTGACGACCCTGGGCCGAGAACTCGATACCCCAGCATTCATAGCCAAGGGCCACGACCACCGGGGCCAGCAAGGCCTGCAACTGTTCTAGCTTGCTCGACACCTGAACCCCCTCGTGCATGCTGTGCAAATAAAAAATGGGCAAAGCGCCCATCATGAAAAAACGCCGTTGAACAGCGGCGTAATAAAGTGTCCAGCTAACAAAAAGCCCCTGAAAAGGGGCTCGGCTAAAACTGGTTGCGGGGGCTGGATTTGAACCAACGACCTTCGGGTTATGAGCCCGACGAGCTACCAGACTGCTCCACCCCGCGACAAAGCTGGGGCGGAAGTATACGACCGATCCCGATTTGGGTCAATCCACCACACCCACCTACAAGAAAGCCCGCTACTGCGGGCTGACTTGTTAATTGGTACCGAGAAGGGGACTCGAACCCCTACACCCTATGGGCACAACCACCTCAAGGTTGCGTGTCTACCAATTCCACCACCTCGGCATTACAACTCTTTTTGCAGCCCCAATACCGACTGCGAATCCTGTGTTACTTCTGTTCTGGAGCGGCAGGAACGTCAGCTGGAGCAGCGGCTGGTTTCTGTTGCCCTTCCAGAACCGGAACATCATCTGTCGCCGGTTTTTGTTTAACTTCCAACACTGCTGGATCTGGCAAACCTACTTGAGTCAGCTGATGAGCTTTCTCTTTAGCAAAGTAACCTAACCCCAAGCTGGTTATGAAGAAACAGGCGGCAAGTATAGCAGTAAACTTACTAAGAAAGGTAGAGGAACCTTGGCCTCCGAAGACAGTATTTGATGCACCTGCCCCAAACGACGCGCCAGCGTCCGCACCTTTACCCTGCTGCAGCAATACCAGAGCAACAACGCCCAGCGCACCCAGCAGATGAAGAACGACTACGACTGTTTCCAGCATTTTTTCAGTTTCCCGCGGCGCGAATGATCGCACCGAACTCATCTGCATTCAGGGAAGCTCCACCAATGAGCCCCCCATCGATATCCGGCATGCCGAACAGTTCGACCGCATTGGCCGCCTTCACGCTGCCGCCATATAGAAGCCGCACACCTTGCGCGACTTCAGAATTCTCTTTCGCCAACTGCGCACGAATGGCTGCGTGCACTTCCTGCGCCTGTTCCGGCGAGGCTGTCAGTCCGGTGCCAATGGCCCAGACCGGCTCGTAAGCAATTACCGCATTCACGAAAGCATCGATACCCAGCTCTTCGATGATGCTGTCGAGCTGCTGCCCGACGACCTCAAGCGTTTTGCCGGCCTGGCGCTGCTCAAGGGTTTCACCAATACACAGCACCGGCGTAAGGCCACAGGCCTGGGCCGCCGCAAATTTGCGGTTCAGGACTTCATTGCGCTCGCCCATGATCTGGCGACGCTCCGAATGACCCACAAGCACCAGTTTGCAACCCGCATCGGCCAGCTGAGTCGGCGAAATCTCACCGGTCAGCGCACCCTGTCCCGCTTCATGTGCGCTGTTCTGCGCACCGACCGAAATCGAATGCCCTTCCAGGCAGTCGACGACGAAACCGATATGAAGACTTGACGGAAACACCGCTACGTCGACATCGCTCGGGAGGACCATGTTCGCAAGGCCCTCGACCAGCTCAGCGACGCTGGCGCAGGTACCGTGCATCTTCCAGTTACCAGCTACCATAGGGCGACGCATGCTGTACCTCGTCGGTCAAAGTGGGCGCAGATGTTACCCAACAGTTTCAACACTGGCAAGCCGAAATCAGGCGCAAACTTCAGCGACCAGTTTTGCCAGTTCATCGGCATAGCCAGCGACCACGGTTTCATCCTCGCCTTCGACCATAACGCGCACCAGAGGCTCTGTGCCGGACTTGCGCAACAACACACGACCACGACCGCCCATGGCCGCCGTCACGCGATCACAAGCCTCCTTGACCGCCGGGTGCTGAACCGGGTCCACACCACCGCCTTCGAAACGCACGTTGACCAGCACTTGCGGGCATTTCTTCAACCCCTGACGCGACTCGGCCAGGCTCTGTCCCGAGCGCTTAAGCGCCAACAGCACCTGCAGCGCGGCGATAATCGCATCGCCCGTAGTAGTGTGCTGGAAACACACGACATGACCGGAGTTCTCGCCACCCACTTGCCAGTTACGGTCCAGCAGCTCGGCAATGACGTAGCGGTCGCCGACATTGGCTCGCACGAACGGAATATTCAGCTCTGCCAGCGCAAGCTCCAGACCGAGATTGCTCATCAGAGTCCCGACGACGCCACCCTGCAAGCGTCCTCGCTCATGCAAGTCACGGGCGATGATGTAAAGCAACTCGTCACCGTCGACGATCGCACCGGTGTGATCGACCATCAGCACTCGGTCGCCATCGCCGTCGAAACCGATGCCCAGGTCGGCCCTCTCCGCCACGACTGTCGCCTGCAGGTTGCCCATGTGGGTCGAGCCGCAGTCATCGTTGATGTTAAGGCCGTTAGGCGCGGCGGAGAGCACCGTGACTTTCGCACCCAACTCGCGAAACACGTTCGGCGCGACTTTATAGGTCGCGCCGTGCGCGCAGTCGACGACCAGCTTGAGGCCGGCAAAATCAGTGCTGCTCGGTACGCTGCTTTTGCAGAACTCAATATAGCGACCCGCCGCATCGTTGATCCGCGAGACCTTGCCGAGCTTTTCGGACTCGGCGACAGTCATCGGCGTGTCCAGCAGTTCCTCGATCATCATCTCGATTTCGTCCGGCAGCTTAGTGCCCTGCCCCGAAAAGAACTTGATGCCATTATCGTGATGCGGGTTGTGCGATGCGCTGATGACGATTCCTGCCTCGGCATGGAACGTACGCGTCAGATAGGCGATTGCAGGAGTTGGCATCGGGCCGAGCAACATCACGTCGGCACCGGCGGCGGACAGGCCAGCCTCCAGCGCGGATTCGAACATGTACCCAGAGATGCGCGTGTCCTTACCGACCAGGATCCGACAGGCGCCCATCTTGCGGAACGCCATGCCTGCCGCCCAGCCGAGCCTGAGCATGAAATCGGGGGTGATCGGAAATTGACCGACTCGACCGCGAATGCCGTCGGTTCCGAAATATTTTTTCTTGGTCATGAGTACTCCCAACTTCTTATTGTGCCGATTCGACGGCGGCAATCATCCGCACCACGTCGACAGTTTCCGCAACATCGTGCACGCGTAAAATTCTTGCACCCTGGATCATGGCCATCGCGGCCAGAGCGAGCGCGCCGTAAAGGCGTTGGTCTACTGGTTTGTCGAGCACCTTGCCGATCATGCTTTTGCGCGACACGCCAACCAGCAGCGGCCGGCCCAGCACGTGCAGGGCTTGCATATGCTTGAACAGGCTCAAGTTGTGATCAAGCGTTTTGGCGAAGCCGTAGCCCGGATCAAGGACGATTTTTTCAGCCGGGATACCGGCGGCGATGCAAACGTCCATTCGCTCCCGAAGAAATGAAGTCACCTCGCCCACCAGATCGTCGTAGCGCGGATCGTCTTGCATATCTGTCGGTTCGCCGCGCATGTGCATCAGACAGACCGGCAAGCCGGTCGCCACCGCTGCGTCCAGCGCGCCATCACGACGCAAAGAGCGCACATCATTGATCAGGCCCGCGCCGAGCCGAGCACTCTCGCGCATGACCACAGGTGTCGAAGTGTCCACCGAGATGACCACATCGAGTTCGCGATTGATCGCTTCGACAATAGGCGCAACGCGCTCCAGCTCTTCGATTGGAGAAACCGCACGCGCACCAGGACGGGTGGACTCACCGCCCACGTCGATCAGAGTCGCGCCCGCCGCCACCATCGCCTCGGCATGGCTCAAGGCGAGATCGCGCTGGGCGAAACGACCACCATCGGAGAACGAATCAGGGGTGATATTGAGGATTCCCATGACATGTGTCCGGGATAAATCAAGAACCCGGTTGCCGCAAGGCAACCGGGTTGGGTACAGCGCAGGAGTCATGTCAGGCCTTAGTGGTCAGCGGCGGGACCGCCGATCGGTGTTTCCGGGCGCGGACCGACCGGAGCGGTTGGCGTGCCGGAAGCACCGGAGCCACCTTCCCAATCGCGCGGTTCGCGAGGGGTGCGTCCCGCCATGATGTCGTCGATCTGTTCGGCGTCGATGGTTTCGTACTTCATCAACGCATCGGCCATCGCGTCAAGCTTGTCGCGATTGTCGGTGAGGATCTGTTTCGCCGTGCCATAGCACTGATCAATGATGCTACGAACTTCCGAATCGATCAGGCGAGCAGTATCGGCCGACAGGCTGGCGTTCTGACCGCCACCACCGCGACCCAGGTAACCGCCATCTTCCTCTTCGGAATACATCAGCGGGCCAAGCTTCTCGGACAGGCCCCACTTGGTAACCATATTCCGAGCAATCTGGCTCGCTCGCATGATGTCGTTGGACGCGCCGGTAGTGACCCCGTCAAAGCCCAGAGTCATCTCTTCAGCGATACGACCACCGTACAACGAGCAGATCTGGCTGATCAGCGCACGCTTGGACAGGCTGTAGCGATCTTCCTCAGGAAGGAACATCGTGACACCCAGTGCACGACCGCGCGGAATGATCGAAACCTTGTACACCGGATCGTGCTCAGGCACGACGCGACCGACAATAGCGTGGCCCGCTTCGTGATAAGCAGTGTTCTGCTTCTCTTTCTCGGACATGACCATGGATTTGCGCTCGGCGCCCATCATGATCTTGTCTTTTGCCAGTTCGAATTCTTTCATCTCGACGATGCGCTTGCCGACGCGAGCTGCAAACAGCGAGGCTTCGTTAACTAGGTTGGCCAGGTCGGCACCCGAGAATCCGGGGGTACCACGAGCGATGACGGCAGCATTGACGTCGTCACCCATTGGCACCTTACGCATGTGCACTTTCAGAATCTGTTCACGGCCGCGGATATCCGGCAGACCCACCACCACCTGACGGTCGAAACGACCTGGACGCAACAGCGCAGGGTCGAGAACGTCTGGTCTGTTGGTCGCAGCGATCACGATGATGCCGTCGTTCATTTCGAAGCCGTCCATCTCTACCAGCAATTGGTTGAGAGTCTGCTCACGCTCATCATGACCACCGCCCATGCCAGCGCCACGATGGCGACCGACGGCGTCGATTTCGTCGATAAAGATGATGCAAGGCGCGTGCTTCTTGGCTTGTTCGAACATGTCACGGACACGGCTTGCACCAACACCCACGAACATTTCAACGAAGTCGGAACCCGAAATGGTGAAGAACGGCACTTTCGCCTCACCGGCAATCGCCTTGGCGAGCAAGGTTTTACCAGTACCCGGAGGACCGACCATTAGCACACCGCGCGGGATACGGCCGCCCAAACGCTGGAACTTGCCCGGATCTCGGAGAAATTCGACAAGCTCACCGACCTCTTCCTTCGCCTCGTCGCAACCTGCGACGTCAGCCAGGGTGGTCTTCACCTGATCTTCGGAGAGCAGACGCGCCTTGCTCTTGCCGAAGCTCATCGGCCCGCCCTTGCCTCCCGCGCCACCTTGCATCTGGCGCATGAAGAACATGAAGACGGCAATGATGACCAGAATCGGGAAGCTGGCTACCAGCAACTGAGTCCAGATGCTCTGCTGCTCAGGCTGCTTGCCTTCGATCACGACGTTGTTGTCGACCAGATCACCGATCAGCCCGTTGTCTTGAATCGCCGGACGAATGGTCTTGAAGGTGTCGCCGTCGCTGCGTTTGCCCGTGATGACATAACCGTCCACGGCAACCTTCTCGACCTTGCCATCCTTCACCTGCTGGATGAACTCAGAATAGTTGAGGGTCTGCGGCTCGTTCGGGCTGGAGAAGTTGTTCATCACGGTCACCAGGACCGCAGCGATGATCAACCACAGGATCAAGTTCTTTGCCATATCGTTCAATTAGCTACCCTCTGAAGCAAGCTCCACGCTGGAGCGTGCCTCGCATGATATTCACCGGCCTAACTTACTACAGATCCTACAGGTGTGGCAGGCGGCGTCTGTAACCCTTTGTGAAACTTTGACTACAAGATGTTCGTTACGCTTCATGAATAAAGCCATTTGAAAAAAGCTATTGCCTTTACTCAAAATCGCTTGGGGCCTCATAACCGCCCTTGAACCCACGGCCTAGAAGGTACTGCTCGCGAGAGCGGTCACGGGAGGAAAGCGGCTTGCGCATCTGTACCTTGTCAAACATCTTGCGCACTTCCTTGTGGTACACATCGAAGCCTTCGCCCTGGAAGACCTTGATCAGAAAATCACCACCGGGGCGCAGTACCCGACCCGCCAGGTCGAGCGCCAACTCACAAAGGAACATGGCGCGTGGCATATCCACAGCGCTCAATCCACTCATATTGGGGGCCATATCGGAAATCACAAGGTCTACCTGCGTATTACCGATCGCCGCCAGAATCTCTTTGAAGACGCCGTCCTCCGTGAAGTCCCCTTGAATAAAGGTCACATCGGGGATGCTGTCCATCTCCAGAATGTCGGATGCGATCAGGCGACCTTTACCACCAATCAGACGACTGGTCACCTGCGACCAACCTCCCGGGGCTGCACCAAGGTCGACAACCGTCATGCCGGGACGAATGATTTTGTCTTTCTCCTGGATCTCCAGCAGCTTGTAGCTGGCACGGGAACGGTAGCCATCTTTCTGTGCCATTTTGACGTACTTGTCGTCGAAATGTTCTCTCAGCCAGTTATGGCTGCTCTTGGAACGCTGCGCCACGGGGCACCTCGATGATATGCGTCGTGATTAACTGGGCGGAGCCACGGGCCCTCGGGTAAAATGGCCGCCAATTTTACAGAATCAGACGAAAAGGGTCAGATTATGCCGCTCACTAACGAGCAGAAGAAACAGTACAAATCCATTGGACATGACCTGAAGCCGGTCCTGATGGTTGCCGGCAACGGTCTGAGCGAGGGCGTGCTGGCCGAGCTGGACCGCGCTTTGGTGGATCATGAACTGATCAAGGTTCAGATCAAGCTGGAAGACCGCGACGATCGTCGCGCCGTGATCGACGAACTGTGCAAACAAGGCCGCGCGGAACTGGTGCAGACCATCGGCAAGATGGCGCTGATCTACCGCAAGAATCCGCAGCCTAACAAACAACTGTCCAACATTCATCGCTACAAGTAACCGTGCCCTGGCCAGCGGCGCAACTCGCGCCCTGGCCGGGCCCGCAGAAATCAGCGCAGAACCTTCATAAACCTGCCTTCTGAATCCTGCGTTCCAGTGGAAGCCACCCGTCAGCATGGCATCCACTGACTCCGTCAGACGTGCTTGACCTCTACGATCTCGTACTCGATCACCCCGCCAGGCGTTTTCACGACGACCACATCACCCTCTTCCTTGGCGATCAACGCGCGAGCGATTGGTGAGCCGACGGAAATCTTGCCCAGCTTGATGTCGGCCTCATCCTCACCCACGATCTGGTAGACCACGCGTTCGTCGGTTTCGACGTTGGCGATCTCCACGGTCGTGCCGAAGATGACTTTGCCCGTATGAGGAATCGATGTGACGTCGATGACCTGTGCGTTCTGCAGGCGGCCTTCGATATCGCGGATACGCGCTTCGACCATACCTTGCTGCTCACGGGCGGCATGGTACTCGGCATTTTCCTTCAGGTCCCCCAACTCGCGAGCCGTGCCGATGTCCTGGCTGAGCTTTGGACGGACGACCTTGGTCAGGTGGGCGTGTTCATCTTCCAGGGCTTTGGCGCCCTGGACGGTCATTGGGTACTTGATCATGCTTTCAATCCTGCGTGTAGATCCTGCAAGCGCCGTACGGTTTTTTCAGGACCGAATTTCAGCGCTTCACAGATAGCCTCGCCTGCGGCAATGGTAGTGGTGCAGTAAATCTTGTGCTGCAGGGCGTTACGACGGATGGAGTAGGAATCGGCGATCGACTGCCGGCCTTCGGTGGTGTTGATGATCAGAGTGACTTCGTCGTTCTTGATCATGTCGACCACATGCGGGCGTCCCTCGGTCACCTTGTTCACGCGACGAACTTTCAGGCCCGCTGCCTCGATCAGGCGTGCAGTGCCCGCCGTTGCGACGACCTCGAAGCCCAAGTCGATCAGGTTACGCGCAACGCCAGCGACCAGCGGCTTGTCGTCATCGCGCACGCTGATGAACGCGGTACCACCGGTCGGCAGGACTTCGCTGGCGCCCATTTGCGCCTTGGCGAAGGCTTCGCCGAAGGTGTCGCCGACGCCCATGACTTCACCGGTGGATTTCATCTCCGGCCCGAGGATCGGGTCAACACCAGGGAATTTGGCGAATGGGAACACCGCCTCTTTCACGCTGTAGAAATTCGGGATGATTTCCTTGGTGAAGCCCAGCTCTTTCAGGCTTTTGCCAGCCATGACGCGGGCCGCGATCATTGCCAGGGAGACACCAATGCACTTGGAAACGAACGGCACGGTACGCGAGGCACGCGGGTTCACTTCGATGACGTAGATGTCTTCGCCTTGCAGCGCGAGCTGCACGTTCATCAGGCCGACGACACCCAGTTCCAGCGCCATCTTCTTGACCTGTTCACGCATCTCGTCCTGGATGCGGGCCGGCAGCGAGTAGGGCGGCAGCGAGCACGCGGAGTCACCGGAGTGAACGCCCGCCTGTTCGATGTGCTGCATGATCGCGCCGATTACCACATCGGTGCCGTCGCAGACCGCGTCTACGTCCATTTCGATGGCGCAGTTCAGGAAGTGATCCAGCAGCACCGGACTGTCGTTGGACACTTGAACCGCTTCACGCAGGTAGCGCTTGAGTTCTTCTTCCTCGTAGACGATTTCCATCGCGCGACCACCCAGTACGTAGGACGGACGAACGACCAGCGGATAACCGATCTTGGCGGCGGCACGAATCGCTTCGTCTTCGCTGCGCACAGTGGCGTTCGGCGGCTGACGCAGGTTCAGGCGCTCGACCATCTGCTGGAAGCGCTCACGGTCTTCGGCACGGTCGATGGCGTCAGGGCTGGTACCGATGATCGGCACGCCTGCAGCTTCCAGAGCGCGGGCCAGTTTCAGCGGGGTCTGGCCGCCATACTGGACGATCACGCCTTTCGGCTTCTCAACGCGGACGATTTCCAGCACATCTTCCAGGGTCACTGGCTCGAAGTACAGGCGATCGGACGTGTCGTAGTCGGTGGATACGGTTTCCGGGTTGCAGTTGACCATGATGGTCTCGTACCCGTCATCACGCAGCGCCAGCGCCGCGTGCACGCAGCAGTAGTCGAACTCGATACCCTGACCGATACGGTTGGGACCGCCGCCCAGGATCATGATCTTGTCGCGAGTGGAAGGGTTGGCTTCGCACTCTTCTTCGTACGTGGAGTACATGTACGCAGTGTCGGTGGCGAACTCGGCCGCGCAGGTATCGACACGCTTGTAGACCGGGTAGATGTCGAGCTTGTGGCGATGCGTGCGCAGATTCTTTTCGGTAACGCCCAACAGCTTGGCCAGACGCGCGTCGGAGAAGCCCTTGCGCTTGAGGCGCAACATCAGGTCGCGGTCGATGGCGGACAGGCCAAGGGTCTTGACCTTCTCTTCTTCCTTGATCAGATCTTCGATCTGCACGAGGAACCAAGGGTCGATCATATTCATGCCGAAGATCTGCTCGACGGTCATACCCGCGCGGAAAGCGTCAGCCACGTACCAGATGCGCTCTGCGCCCGGAACGGTCAGCTCGCGTTTGAGGACGCTCGCACTTTCAGGGTTGCTCAGATCCAGTTTCGGATCGAGACCGCTCACACCCACTTCCAGACCACGAAGGGCTTTTTGCAGGGATTCCTGAAAGGTGCGGCCGATGGCCATGACTTCGCCGACCGACTTCATCTGAGTGGTCAAGCGTGCGTCGGCCTTAGCGAATTTCTCGAAGGCAAAGCGTGGCAACTTGGTCACGACGTAGTCGATGGAAGGCTCGAACGACGCCGGGGTCTTGCCGCCGGTGATGTCGTTCTGCAGCTCATCCAGGGTGTAGCCCACTGCCAGCTTGGCAGCGACCTTGGCGATCGGGAAGCCAGTGGCCTTGGAGGCCAGTGCCGATGAACGGGATACGCGCGGGTTCATCTCGATCACGACCATGCGCCCGGTGTCCGGGCAGATGCCGAACTGCACATTGGAGCCGCCGGTTTCCACGCCGATCTCGCGCAGGACCGCCAGCGAGGCGTTACGCAGGATCTGGTATTCCTTGTCGGTCAGGGTCTGCGCCGGGGCCACGGTGATCGAGTCACCGGTGTGCACGCCCATTGGGTCGAAGTTTTCGATGGAGCAGACGATGATGCAGTTGTCCTTTTTGTCGCGGACAACTTCCATTTCATATTCTTTCCAGCCGATCAGGGATTCGTCGATCAGCAGCTCTTTGGTCGGTGACAAATCCAGACCACGGGCGCAGATTTCTTCAAATTCTTCACGGTTGTAGGCAATACCGCCACCGGTGCCGCCCATGGTGAAGGACGGACGGATGATGCATGGGAAGCCCAGCTTTTCGAGGACCGCATTGGCCTCTTCCATGCTGTGGGCGATGCCAGAGCGCGGGCATTCCAGGCCGATGGCCTTCATGGCCTTGTCGAAACGCGAGCGATCTTCGGCCTTGTCGATGGTGTCGGCGTTGGCGCCGATCATCTCTACGCCGAACTTCTCAAGAACGCCTTCACGCTCCAGGTCCAGTGCGCAGTTCAGCGCGGTCTGGCCACCCATAGTCGGCAGCAGTGCGTCCGGACGCTCTTTCTCGATGATCTTGGCGACGGTCGCCCACTTGATCGGCTCGATGTAGGTGGCGTCGGCCATCGCCGGGTCGGTCATGATGGTAGCCGGGTTGGAGTTCACCAAGATGACGCGGTAGCCCTCTTCGCGCAGAGCCTTGCAGGCCTGGGCGCCAGAGTAATCGAATTCGCAGGCCTGGCCGATCACGATCGGGCCAGCGCCAAGAATCAGGATGCTTTTAATGTCTGTACGTTTTGGCATGGGTTGTCACTCGAATCCTGTGTCAGTCGGCAAGCCGTCTTGAACATTCTCTGAGGTGCCTGGGCGGGCAGTCGGATCAAGTCCGGCCTGCCGCAGTCACCTGCTCGCTACAGTCGCAAGTCAGCCGCTCAGCGGCGCTTGGCCATGGCTGTGATGAAGCGATCAAACAGCGGGGCGACGTCTGTCGGACCCGGGCTCGCTTCAGGGTGCCCCTGGAAGCTGAACGCATCCTTGTCGGTACGCTCGATGCCTTGCAGGCTGCCGTCGAACAGCGACTTGTGAATAGCGCGAACATTGTTCGGCAGGGTCGCTTCGTCTACCGCGAAACCGTGGTTCTGGCTGGTGATCATGACTACGCCGGTATCCAGGTCTTGCACAGGGTGGTTTGCCCCGTGATGGCCCAGGTCCATTTTAATGGTCCGCGCGCCGGAAGCGAGCGCCAGCAGTTGGTGGCCCAGGCAGATGCCAAATACCGGGATGTCGGTTTCCAACACATCCTTGATCGCCTGGATGGCGTAGTCGCAAGGTTCTGGATCCCCCGGGCCGTTCGACAGGAAGACGCCGTCAGGATTGAGCGCGAGGACTTCTGCAGCTGGGGTTTGCGCAGGTACAACCGTCACGCGGCAGCCACGCTCGACCAGCATGCGCAGGATGTTCAGTTTGACGCCGTAGTCGTAGGCGACCACGTGATATTTCAGATCCGCTGCAGCGATTTCAGGACTGCTGTCAGTCTTCAAACCCCAGACACTGGAGCGCCATTCGTAACTCTTTTTGGTGCTGACTTCTTTCGCCAGGTCCATGCCTTTGAGGCCCGGGAAGCCACGCGCGGCGGCTATGGCTGCTTCTTCGGAAATGTCGTCGCCGGCCATGATGCAGCCGTTCTGCGCCCCTTTCTCACGCAGGATGCGGGTCAGGCGGCGAGTGTCGATACCCGCGATCGCGACGGTGTTGTTCGCCTTCAGATAGTCACCCAGGGACAACTTGTTACGCCAGTTGCTCGCTACCAGTGGCAGGTCACGAATCACCAGACCCGCCGACCACACGCGATCCGACTCGGCGTCTTCCGGCGTGGTGCCGGTATTGCCGATGTGAGGATAAGTCAGAGTGACGATTTGCTGGGCATAGGAAGGATCGGTAAGGATTTCCTGATAGCCGGTCATTGCGGTGTTGAACACCACCTCACCAACGGTCTGACCGTCGGCTCCAATGGCTTCGCCGCGAAAAATGCTGCCATCAGCAAGGGCGAGTATGGCTGGCTTAGTCAAGAAGACCTCCCGTAATAAAGCCTGAAAGGGCGATCGCAGGTTGTAAAAAAGCGGAATGACGTATAGACACGTCACCCCGCTTCATTAATCGAATTATCTGCGCGCTTTTAGTGGACACACTAAAGCTGTAGCTTACAGAAAAAGGCTTTTTTAATCCACCGCTAAAACGCCTTTAAGGCTGGAGAATGCGACAGGACATCGCGTGGCGGTGTGAAACCGCGGGCAGGATACAGGTAAAACACCCATCCCGCCCGCGTTGTTGCGCGGATCCTGCAGCAGCTTAGCGCAGATCGAGCACGTCCTGCATGGCGTACAGACCCGCCTCCTTGCCATCGAGCCACAGCGCGGCACGCACTGCCCCCTTGGCGAAGGTCATGCGGCTGGACGCCTTATGGGTGATCTCCAGACGCTCGCCCTCTGCAGCAAACAGAACCGTGTGATCACCGACCACGTCACCGCCACGTACGGTGGCGAAGCCGATGGTGTCGCGCGCACGAACCCCGGTGTGGCCCTCACGTCCGTAGACCGCGACCTTGCTCAGATCGCGCCCCAGCGTTTTAGCGATCACCTCGCCCATGCTGACGGCCGTACCCGAAGGCGCATCGACCTTGTTACGGTGGTGCGCTTCGATGATCTCGATATCCGCATCTTCACCCATCACCCGCGCGGCCAGCTCCAGAAGCTTGAACGACAGGTTCACGCCAATACTGAAGTTGGACGCAAAGACGATCGGAATCTCCTTGCTTGCCTCTGTCAGCAGATGCTTCTGCTCGGCGCTCAGGCCGGTGGTGCCGATGACCATGGCCTTGCCTGCCTTGCGGCAGAACGCCAGGTTTTTCAGCATCACGTCAGGCAAGGTGAAATCGATCAGGACATCGAACTCGTCCGCGACCTGTTCCAGGTTGCCCGTCAGTTGCACACCAATTCTGCCCAGCGAAGCCAGCTCGCCGGCGTCAGCACCAATCATGGTGCTACCCGGACGAACGATCGCCGCCGTCAGCCCGGTCAGCGGCGCGCGCTCCTGAACGGCTTCGACCAGATGCCTGCCCATGCGCCCGGCAGCACCCATCACAGCAATACGTCGCATGCCCTGCTCCTTACAGATCGCCGAAGAAACGCTTCACGCCTTCGAACCAACCACTGGCTTTTGGCGAGTGCGAGCTGTCGCCTTCAAGCGAAGCACGGAACTCTTCGAGCAATTCACGCTGACGACGACCGAGATTGACCGGCGTTTCCACCGCTACACGGCACATCAGGTCGCCCGCGCCACCGCCACGCACCGGCGCAACGCCCTTGCCGCGCAGACGGAACTGCTTGCCGGTCTGAGTGCCTTCCGGGATTTTCAGTTTGACGCGGCCGTCCAGGGTCGGCACCTCAAGCTCGCCACCCAATGCAGCGTCGGTAAAGCTGATCGGTACTTCGCAGTACAGGTGCTTGCCGTCGCGCTGGAAGATCGCGTGCTCGCGCACGTTGATCACGACGTACAGATCGCCCGTTGGCCCACCCTGCACACCCGCCTCGCCTTCGCCGGACAAGCGAATGCGATCGCCGGTATCGACCCCCGCCGGCACCTTGACCGACAAGGTCTTGTATTCCTCGACACGACCTTCGCCATGGCAGGAATCGCAAGGATCGGAAATGATCTTGCCGTTGCCGTGGCAACGCGGACAGGTCTGCTGTACGGAGAAGAAACCCTGCTGCATGCGCACCTGGCCAATGCCGCCACAGGTCGGGCACGTGATAGGCGAGGAGCCTTTCTTGGCACCGCTGCCATCACATGGCTTGCAGTTGACGAGCGTCGGCACGCGAATGCTGACGGTAGTGCCGCGAACAGCTTCTTCCAGATTCAGTTCCAGGGTGTAACGCAGATCGCTGCCACGCTGGGCGCCGCCACGACCACCGCCACCTGCGCGACCGCCACCGAAGAAATCACTGAAGACATCACCGAAGATGTCAGAGAAGTTCGCGCCGCCGTAGCCCGGGCCACCACCGCCCATGCCCTGATCGACACCGGCATGACCATACTGGTCGTACGCCGCGCGCTTGCTGGCATCGGAAAGCACTTCATACGCTTCGTTGGCTTCCTTGAACGCATCTTCCGAGGCTTTGTCGCCCGGGTTGCGGTCAGGGTGAAATTTCATTGCGAGGCGACGGTATGCCTTTTTCAGATCCGCCTCGCTGGAGCCACGCTCCACCCCCAATACTTCGTAATAGTCACGCTTTGACATAAGTTTCTGCACTCTTGAGGACGCCCGGCAAAACCCTCCTGAGTTTGCCGAACTCGTTGAGCCCCTTTCAGGCCCGGACCCAACTCACGTCAATTCAACGATCCTGGTCTTGGTTCAACGGCCTGCGATCGACCGAAATGCGGCAGAACAAGCCGGACTGCAGGAGCGTCCAGCTTTGCCACAAAGCCCGCGACGAAGCGCCGCGAACCTGAAAAATTCCTGTATTCCAGACACGCCAACGCGGGAGCAAGCTCCCGCGCGGCGACATCCTACCAGCGACCACCCGAAAGCGGTCGACCGGCGATCAAGTGAGCCTGCGCCTACTTAATGATCCGTTACTTATGGTCTTTCACTTCTTCGAACTCAGCGTCGACGACGTCATCGGCTGGCTTGCTCTCTTCCTGAGCGGCCTGCGCGCCACCTTCAGGCTTTTCAGCCTGCTCGGCGTACATTTTCTGAGCCACTGGAGCGGAGACCTTCGAAAGTTCTTCGACTTTGGCATCAATTTCAGCCTTGTCGCCGCCCTTCACTGCCGCTTCCAGAGCCACCACGGCAGCTTCGATAGCGGTCTTCTCCTCGGCCGTCACCTTATCGCCCGCGTCAGCGACCAGCTTGCGAGTCGAGTGGACCAGCGCGTCGCCCTGGTTGCGAGCGGAGGCCAACTCCTCGAACTTGCGGTCTTCTTCCGAGTTCGCTTCAGCATCACGGATCATCTGCTGGATTTCTTCATCCGACAGACCCGAGTTGGCCTTGATCACGATCGACTGGGTCTTGCCGGTGGCCTTGTCTTTCGCGCCGACGTGCAGGATACCGTTGGCGTCGATGTCGAAGGTCACTTCGATTTGAGGCACGCCGCGTGGAGCAGGTGGAATCTCCGCCAGGTCGAACTTGCCCAGCGACTTGTTCTGAGTGGCTTGCTTGCGCTCACCCTGCAGCACATGAATGGTCACGGCGCTCTGGTTGTCGTCGGCAGTCGAGAAGACTTGCGATTTCTTGGTAGGAATCGTGGTGTTTTTCTCGATCAGCGCAGTCATCACGCCACCCATGGTTTCGATACCCAGGGTCAGCGGGCTGACGTCCAGCAACAGAACGTCTTTCACGTCACCAGCCAATACCGCGCCTTGAATCGCAGCGCCCATGGCGACCGCTTCGTCAGGGTTGACGTCTTTGCGGGCTTCTTTGCCAAAGAACTCGGTGACCGCTTTCTGAACCAGCGGCATACGAGTCTGACCACCGACCAGGATCACGTCGTTGATCGAACCGACGTCGATACCCGAATCCTTCAACGCGATGCGGCAAGGCTCGATGGTGCGTTGAACCAGGTCTTCAACCAGCGATTCCAGCTTGGCGCGGGAGATCTTTACGTTCAAGTGCTTGGGACCGGTTGCGTCTGCGGTGATGTACGGCAGGTTCACGTCGGTTTGCTGGCTCGAAGACAGCTCGATCTTGGCTTTCTCGGCAGCCTCTTTCAGGCGCTGCATCGCCAGCGGATCACCTTTGAGGTTCATGCCGCTTTCTTTCTTGAATTCGTCGACGAGGTAATCGATCAGACGAATGTCAAAGTCCTCACCGCCCAGGAAAGTATCGCCATTGGTGGCCAAGACTTCGAACTGGTGCTCACCGTCTACTTCAGCGATTTCGATGACCGAAACGTCGAAGGTACCGCCACCCAGGTCATAAACGATGACAGTGTGGTCACCTTTGGCTTTGTCCATACCGTAAGCCAGTGCGGCTGCGGTCGGCTCGTTGATGATGCGTTTTACGTCCAGGCCTGCGATACGGCCGGCATCTTTGGTGGCCTGACGCTGGCTGTCGTTGAAGTAGGCCGGCACGGTGATAACCGCTTCGGTCACGGACTCGCCGAGATAATCTTCAGCGGTCTTCTTCATTTTCTTCAGGATTTCCGCGGAAATCTGAGGAGGCGACATCTTCTTGTCGTTGACCGAAACCCATGCGTCGCCGTTGTCAGCCTTGGCGATGGTGTAAGGCACCATCTTGATGTCTTTCTGCACGACTTCTTCGTCGAACTTGCGACCGATCAGACGCTTCACCGCGTACAGGGTGTTATGCGGGTTGGTGACCGCCTGACGCTTGGCGGACTGACCGACCAGGGTCTCGCCGTCGTTGGCGTAAGCGATGATCGAAGGAGTGGTACGCGCGCCTTCGGCGTTCTCAATCACCTTCGCAACACCGTTTTCCAGAACCGAAACGCAGGAGTTGGTGGTCCCCAGGTCGATGCCGATAATCTTGCCCATGTCTTGACTCTCCCGAAACTTAAATTAGGTTGCCGCAACTGCGTTTACAAATTGCGGTAATTCTTTAAACGCATGGCCTGTAAATGGGGGCCACTCAGCTGATTTCAAGCCTGCTCGTCAATTGACGGTGCGACAGGCGACGGCGCCTTGCTGACCACGACCATGGCCGGGCGCAGCAGGCGACCATTGAGCTGATATCCCTTCTGGAACACTTTCAGCACGCTGTTCGGCTCGACGTCAGCGCTTTCCTGCATCGCCATTGCCTGATGGTGCTCGGCATTGAATGGCTGGCCATGCGGATCGATGGCTTCCAACTGATAGCGCTTGAGCGTGTCGCTGAACATTTTCAGAGTCAGCTCGATACCTTCACGCATCGGACGGATGCTCTCGTCATCCGGGTTGGACAGGTCCAGGCCACGCTCCAGGCTGTCGACGATTGGCAGCAGGTCACCAGCGAACTTCTCCAATGCGAATTTGTGAGCCTTTTCCATGTCTTGCTCTGCACGGCGGCGGACGTTCTGCAGATCCGCAGCCACACGCAGAGACTGATCCTTGGCGGCAGCCAGTTGCTCTTCCAGCACTTGCACGCGAGTTGCCAAATCTTCTCCGGAGTTCGCCGCATCTGCAGCTTGATCCTGAGCCTGCGTATCCGGGTTCTGTTCGTCAGCCATAGTTCTCTCCTTCCAATTACGTCCGTGAGCTCAACTCACGCTTCTGCCCGGCTATATGGGGCCGTAATTTCCCGCTTCAAGGGGTTTGGTTGCATGAGAACGCGAATAACCCTACAAATTTTCCGACATGGGTCGAATCGTAATTGAAGCTGTCCATCGCCGGGATCGGTGCTGAAAATTGTTTGCCGCCTGTCAAATCGAGGCAGGTCAGGGCATTGTCAGCCGAAAGCAAAAGACTGTATAAATAACCAGACAAATCGCTTGGGAGCCGCCCTTATGCTGGTGCACCTGTCCATACACAACTACGCCATCGTTGAACATCTGGATCTCGAACTGGATCGCGGCATGAGCGTCATCACCGGGGAAACCGGTGCCGGCAAGTCGATCATGCTCGACGCTCTGGGCCTGACGCTGGGCGATCGTGCCGACAGCGGCGTTGTGAGACCGGGCGCCGACAAGGCCGATATCCTGGCCACGTTCGACGTTGCCGACATTCCTGAAGCCCGCGCCTGGCTCGCCGAGCGCGATCTGGAAACCGACGGCCCGTGCATCCTGCGTCGGGTCATCACGGCTGAAGGCCGCTCCCGCGCCTATATAAACGGCACGCCCTGCCCCCAAGGCGATCTGAAAGCCCTGGGCGAGCTGCTGATCGACATCCACAGCCAGCACGAACATCAGTCGCTGCTCAAGACCGACACCCATCGCCGACTGCTGGATGAATACGCCGGCGCCACCGATCTCGCGCGCCAGGTTCATCTGGCGGCTCAACGCTGGCGTCAGACGCGTTACGAGTTGGAGCGGCTCTCTAATTCCGGCGACGAACAGCGCGCCAAACACCAGCTGCTCAGTTATCAGCTCGAGGAGCTCGAAGGCCTGAGCCTGGGCGAAAACGAGCTGGAACAGCTGGAGCAGGAACACACTACCCTGACCAACGCCGAAAGCCTGCTGGGCATTTGCCGACAGGTAGTCGAGCTGTGCAGCGAGAGCGATTCAGGCAATGCGCTGAATGCGCTGACAGCGAGCCTCAATCGCCTGACCAGCGTCAACAATTCGCCGGACGCACTGAATGAGGCGACCAATCTGCTCTCCAGCGCGCAGATTCAGGTCGAGGAAGCGGTCGGTGAGATCAATCGTTTTCTGGATCGGTTCGAGGCTGATCCGGCACGCCTGCAACAGATCGAAGAACGCCTGGACACCATTTACACGCTGGCGCGCAAACACCGGGTGCAGCCGACCGAAGTTCCAGCATTGCATCAAAAGCTGCTGGACGAAATTGAAACGCTGAATGCCAACGACGAAGCCATCGAACGTCTGGAGCATGAGTTGGGCTCTTACGCTCGCCACTATCAGGAAAAGGCCCGCGAACTGAGCGACCTGCGTCAGCGTGCAGCACCGCAACTGGCGCATGCGGTGGAGCATGAAATCCAGCGACTGGGCATGCCGGGCGGGCGCTTCAATATCGAGCTGCGGGAAAACGTCGACAAGGAGCTGTCACCCAACGGCCTGGAGCAGGTGGAACTGCTGGTCAGCGCCAACCCCGGTCAGCCGCTCAAGGCATTGGCGAAGGTGGCGTCAGGGGGTGAGCTGTCGCGGATCAGTCTGGCCATTCAGGTCATCACCGCGCAGACGTCTCGCATTCCTACGCTGGTGTTCGACGAAGTGGACGTTGGCATCGGTGGCCCGACTGCAGAGATTGTCGGGCAGTTGCTGCGCCGACTGGGCGAACGCGGTCAGGTCATGACCGTCACCCACCTGCCGCAGGTTGCTGCACAAGGTCATCAGCATCTGTTCGTGCACAAGGTTCGCGAGGAAGAAGCCACGCGTACCGCGGTTTCCAAACTCAGCAAGAGCGAACGCGTGGAAGAAGTGGCGCGAATGCTGGGCGGGATCGATCTGACCAAGGAATCGCTGGCCCACGCGAAGAAGATGGTGGTGGCTACGAAATCCTGACGGCGCGTTTCACTCGCGATCATTCGGCAGATACGCTGAGACAACAAAGGCGACCCTGAGGTCGCCTTTGTTTTGTACCGGAAAAAAACTTACGCTTTTTTCTTGCGTACGTAGAGCACCAGATTGTGATCCACCAGCTCGAAGCCGTGCTTGACCACAATGGCTTTCTGCAGCTTCTCGATTTCTTCGTCGAAGAACTCGATCACCTCGCCGGACTCCACGTTGACCATATGGTCGTGGTGGCCTCCGTCGGCCAATTCGAACACGGCGTGACCGCCGTCGAAGTTGTGGCGAACCACCAACCCGGCTGCTTCGAACTGAGTCAAAACACGGTAAACCGTCGCCAGACCGACGTCTTCGTTGGCCTCCATAAGCGCCTTGTAGACGTCCTCCGCGCTCATGTGGCGCTGCTCTGCAGAATCGAGCATTTGAAGGATTTTGACCCGCGGCAGGGTCACTTTAAGTCCAGCTTTGCGTAGTTCGCTATTTTCAACCATGGTCAGCTTTCTCGCAGACGCTGCTTCGCAGCTTCTCTTAATGCAGGTATGATCGGGGTTTACGTTGTCCCAGCCAAGATAGTGGAAGTCGCCCACCGATGCAAAACACCAAGCTCTTGCTAACCAGTTTCACCTTCGTGGGACTGCTCGCACTCGCCGGTTGTTCATTCCCCGGGGTTTATAAAATCGACATCCAACAGGGCAATGTCGTCACGCAGGACATGATAGACCAGTTGCGCCCGGGAATGACCCGACGGCAAGTACGGTTTATCATGGGCAACCCCTTGTTGACCGACACCTTCCATCCTGATCGCTGGGACTACCTGTACAGCCTGCAGCCAGGTGGCGGTGAGCGCCAACAGGAACGTATCAGCCTGATCTTCAATGGTAACGATCAACTGGCCAGCCTTTCCGGTGACTTCAAGCCAGGTGTAAGCCGCGACGAGGCGATCCTCGGAAAAGGCAGCGACACCAACGTCACCCCCGAAAACAAAGGCGATCAGCCTCAGAAGGAAGAGCCGCCGAAGCCTGGCTCCCTGCTCGAGCAGATCCAGAACGACGTCGACAAGGTCGAAACCGTTCCCGTCCCGACTCAGGAACCGCTGGATACCGATCCACGCTGATCCTCTTCGCCGCACTCAAATCGGCAGCACAAAAAAGCCCGGCGATACCGGGCTTTTTTACGTCCGCCAAATCGAAGCGATGCAAAATTTAAATCGGTTTGGACTGCTTTTTCGCCAATGCCGCTTTCTGCGCACGCAATCGGCGCACCTCTTTTGGATCAGCCAGCAACGGGCGGTAAATTTCTACCCGGTCACCTTCCCCCAATTGACGCGTCTCAGGAGACGCTACGACCTTGCCGAATATTCCGACAGGGCACCGAGCCAGGTCCAACCCAAAGCGTCGAGCGAGGCCAGACGTCTCCATAGCCTCAAGCACCGTGCTACCCACAGGCACTTCCAGCGCGATCAGCTCCTGGCGTTCAGCAGTGGCATAGACCACTTCAACGCGAATCGTCGACTCAACCATGGAGCTCTTTGGCACGCTGACAGAAAGCATCCACCAGGGTATTGGCCGCCTGATTGAACAATGGGCCGAGTGTGGCTCGCACGATGGAGCCAGAGTAATCGAAGGACAGATCGAGGCTGATCTTACAGGCCTTCTCATTCAGCGCCTTGAAGGTCCAGACGCCATGCAACTGGCTGAACGGCCCTTCTTCAAGGTTCATCTCGATGGTCTGCCCCGGCGTCAGCGTGTTGCGCGTCACGAAATGCTGACTCAGCCCCCCTTTTGCCACTTCGACCCGAGCGCGCATGGAGGTATCGCTGTGTTCGAGCACCGTGGCGCCGGAGCACCAGGGCAGGAATTCCGAATAGCGAGCTACATCGTTGACCAGGTCGTACAGGGCCTTTGCGGGATAGGGCAACAGGGCCGAGCGTTGAATATGCGTAGTCATGTCAGCGTTATTTCCAAAGCTGAGCGGCAAAGACAATCAGAATGCCGATCGGCGCCACATAGCGCATCAAAAAGAACGTCAAGGCGAACAGGACCGGGCCGCGTACCGACAACTCGTCGCGCACCGCCTCACGCCCCATCACCCAACCTGCGAAAATCACGAAGCACAAACCACCCAGCGGCAGCATGATCCTCGACGTGAAGAAATCGATCACGCCAAAGAAGTCCAGGCCTGCCGTCGCACCCCACTGGTAGAGGTGAAACGCGCCGCCTTCGTTCACGAAAAATTTGGCCTGCTTCCAGATGTTGAACGAAAACACCGTGCCCAGACCTACGAACCAGCAGATAAACGATAGCCAGAATGTCACCCAGCCGCGGCGTACTTTGGTGCGTTCAACCAGATACGCCACCATCGGTTCCAACAGCGAAATAGCCGAACTCCACGCAGCCACGGCAACGAGGATAAAAAACACCACACCCATCACGGTGCCGAACGCTACGTTACCAAACGCGTAAGGCAAGGTGACGAACATCAGGCCCGGCCCTTCGCTCGGGTTCAGGCCTGCTGCGAAAACAATTGGAAACAAAGCGAGGCCAGCCAGCAGCGAAACGAAAGTATCCAGTAGCGCTACCCCGACCACGGTCGCACTGATCGAGGCTTCCTTGGTCATGTACGCGCCGTAAATCATGATCGACCCCACGCCGACACTCAGCGAGAAGAACGCATGCCCCATCGCCGGGAGCAGGCCTTCCATGATTTGCTCGGGCTTGAAGTCGAACATGAAATGCACGCCTTCCATGAAGTGCCCGGTGGTCAGGCTGTAGCCCAGTAGAATCACCATTAACACGAACAGCAGCGGCATCAGGATACGCAAACTGCGCTCCAGCCCCGCATTCACGCCCTTGGCGATGGTGATCGCCGACAGCAGCATGAACACCGTATGCCAGGCCACCAGACGCCAGGGGTCAGCGATCATCGCATCGAAAAACGCGCCGACCCCGTCAGGCGTCACTGCCTGAAAATCGCCCTTGCCGACATCGATGATGTATTCCAGCGACCAGCCGCCGACCACGCTATAAAAAGAAAGAATCAACAGTGCAGTGATCATCCCGGCGAATGCGCCCCAGGACCATTTGCCCGAATGACCGGCTTCCCGCGCCAGCACCTTCAAGGCGTTGGCCGGACTTTGCCGGGCGCGCCGACCGATCAGTGTCTCGGCCATCATCACCGGAATGCCGATCAGCGCGATGCACGTCAGAAACACCAGCACGAATGCGCCGCCGCCATAGACGCCGACCATGTAGGGAAATTTCCATATACTGCCCAACCCCACCGCGGAGCCAGTGGCGGCCAGAATGAACACCCAGCGACTCGCCCAGCTACCGTGGACTGAAACCTTGTCCGTCGACATCGTTGACACGTCCAACACCAAAAAAGATCGCGCATTGTCCGGGATTCACTCCACGTGCTCAAGCGCACAGCTTCACGCTATCGGAGCCCATAGCCGAGAGGCCCGTTGATCCCTATAATGCGTCGCCTATGGCCAAGCTCAAGAAACATCCCACAGGGACCATCGCGCAGAATAAGAAGGCGCGACACGATTACTTCATCGAACACAAGTTCGAGGCCGGTCTGGTCCTGGCCGGTTGGGAAGTAAAAAGCCTGCGTGCCAACAAGGTGCAGCTGGTGGACAGTTACGTGCTGCTCAAGGACGGTGAGGCCTGGCTGATGGGCAGCCATATCTCGCCGTTGACGACAGCCAGTACCCATGTCATCGCTGACCCGACACGCACCCGTAAACTGTTGCTCAACAAGCGCGAGCTGGACAAGCTCATCACCTCTGTTTCGCAGAAAGGCTATGCCGCCGTCGCCCTCTCCCTTTACTGGAAACAGCACTTGATCAAGTGCGAAATCGCTCTGGGCAAGGGTAAGAAGGAATACGACAAGCGCCACACCGAGCGCGAACGCGATTCCGATCGCGAGCTGCAACGCGCCGTGCGGACCAAGGGCAAGGAAGACTGACTCTTCAGGCGCCTTATCTGTAGGAGTGCGCTTGCCCGCGATGACGTTGCGTCAGAGACATCTATAGCGTCTGACGCAACGTCATCGCGGGCAAGCGCGCTCCCACAGTGCTTGCATAGCCTCTAAATCCCGTTACGCCGCTCAGCCCTGGCAGTGCGCTGCACCTGCTGACGCACCTCTTCCAGCACTTCCTGCACGTACAGCAGATGACGGCTCGATACCTCGCGAGCATCGTCCGCACGGCCTTCGATGATCGCCTGGTACAACTCACGATGTTGATTGATCAGCATGTCGCGAGTCTCTGCGCGCTGCTTGTACATTCCACCGATGTTGGTCACGACGTTGCGCTTGAGCAGATCGAACAGGCCTCTGATGGTGTGCAACAAGACGGCGTTATGACTGGCTTCGGCAATGGCCAGATGGAAGTTCGCATCGGCCGCGCCCTCTTCCGCGCGGCTCACTTCATCGACCCGGCTGTAGCGATCCTGCAAGGCATCGAACGCTTCGCGCAGGCGGGTGCGATCGACATCTGTCGCGCGAATCGCGGCGTAATAGGCGCAGGACGCTTCGAGGGTATGGCGAAACTCCAGCAGGTCGCGTTGGGCCTCGGAGCTGCTCTCCAGGAGATGCAGCAGCGGGTCGCTGAATGTCGACCCCAGGTTCTCGACCACGTAATTGCCCCCGCCCTGACGACTGACCAGCAGCCCTTTGGCAGTGAGTTTCTGAATGGCTTCGCGCAACGAGGGGCGAGATACACCGAACTGCTCGGCCAGCGCGCGCTCGGCCGGCAAACGCCCGCCTGCCCTGAGCGTGCCCTCAAGGATCATTCGTTCGAGCTGTTCGACGATATCATCAGACAAGCGGCGCTGACGCACCTGATCAAAGCCCATACCCCTCACTCCACATCCCAGTGCCCCTCGTCTGACATAACAGCGGGGGCGCATATTCTCGCTGATAGCGCTCAGACATTCACCCGGCAGATGTAGGACAAATTGCCAACTCAGCAAATAAGCGGGCCATGTACTACAAAAGTTTTAGCGTCATAAATTGACACACCATGGCCAAGGCTTTTAACTTAGCGCCAAGACATTGTAAATTGGTATTACCAATTTTTCGATGCCGGCGATTAGTGGTCATCCTCCACGAACGCCGCAAGTCATTCACGACGGTGAAAGGCTTGAGCTGGTGAGCTGTGCGATTCGTTCGTCAGCGCCGGTAAGACGACAGACAAACAGTTGTCGCTTGCAGGAGCCGCGCACGTAAGACATGGACACCGGGCCTAACCAAAAACAACTAGGGGCCTCCTACATGCAAACCTGGCAACAGCTCTACACACCACTCGGCAGCCTGGGCCTTTCGGCGTTGGTTGCAGTCGTTCCCATCGTGTTCTTCTTTTTGGCCCTGGCGGTGTTTCGGCTCAAGGGACATGTCGCGGGCACCATCACCCTGGTGCTTGCTGTCCTGGTCGCGATCTTCGCATTCCAGATGCCCGCCGATATGGCAATCGCCGCGGCGGTCTATGGCTTCCTCTATGGCCTCTGGCCCATCGCGTGGATCATCGTAGCGGCCGTATTCCTCTACAAACTCACAGTCAAAAGCGGCCAGTTCGAGATCATTCGAAGCTCGATCATGTCGATCACTGACGACCAACGCCTGCAGGTCCTGCTCATCGGTTTCTGCTTCGGTGCCTTCCTCGAGGGTGCGGCAGGTTTCGGCGCGCCAGTGGCCATCACCGCCGCCTTGCTCGTAGGCCTGGGTCTGAACCCGCTGTACGCAGCCGGGCTGTGCCTGATCGCCAACACCGCGCCGGTCGCATTCGGCGCCCTGGGAATTCCGGTCATCGTGGCTGGGCAGGTTTCCGGAATCGATGCGTTCAAGATCGGCGCCATGGCAGGCCGCCAGTTGCCGCTGCTGTCGATGTTCGTGCCGTTCTGGCTAATGTTCATGATGGACGGCGTCAAAGGCGTGAAAGAAACCTGGCCCGCCGCGCTGGTTGCAGGCGGCAGCTTCGCCATCGTGCAATTTCTGACCTCCAACTTCATCGGCCCGGAACTGCCAGACATCACCTCGGCGCTGGTCAGTCTCGTTTGCCTGACCTTTTTCCTGAAAGTCTGGCAACCGGCGCGCGCGGCCGACGTGCAAGTGGCCAGCGCAGGCGGCAGCGCGGTGTTGATGGGGGGTGGGCCTGGGGGCTTCGGTCAACCACGCACCACTACGAAATCGCCGCACTCGGTCGGCACCATCTTCAAAGCCTGGTCCCCGTTCCTGATTCTCACAGTGGTGGTGACGATCTGGACCCTGAAGCCGTTCAAGGCCCTGTTCGCCGCCGGAGGTGCGCTGCAGGCGCTGACCATGAGTTTCTCGGTGCCGCACCTGGACAACCTGGTGATGAAGGTTGCGCCGATCGTGGCCAATCCCACCGCAATGCCGGCCGTTTACAAGTTGGACCTGCTCGCTGCGACGGGTAGCGCGATTCTGGTTTCGGCAATTTTGGCAATGATCGTGTTGCGCATAGGCGTTAAAACCGGTCTGACCACGTTCAAAGAGACGCTGACCGAGTTGCGTTGGGCCATCGCGTCCATCGGTATGGTGCTGGCTTTTGCCTTCGTCATGAACTACTCGGGCATGTCCACGACGCTGGCGCTGGTATTGGCGGCCACCGGTTCGGCATTCCCGTTCTTCTCGCCGTTCCTCGGTTGGTTGGGCGTGTTCCTGACCGGGTCTGACACCTCGTCCAATGCGCTGTTCGGCTCGCTGCAAGCCACGACCGCGCATCAAGTGGGCGTCAGTGACGTGTTGATGGTGGCCGCCAATTCAAGCGGCGGCGTGACCGGCAAGATGATTTCGCCACAGTCGATCGCCGTCGCCTGTGCGGCCTCCGGCCTTGTTGGTAAAGAGTCGGACCTGTTCCGCTTCACCCTCAAGCACAGCATCTTTTTCGCCGCCATCGTCGGCTGTATCACGTACGTCCAGGCGTACTGGCTGACCGGCATGCTTGTTCATTAACGAGACGAGCGCCGGGCGTGCTGATAGGCGCCCGGTCGCTGCCCCCGCTCACTCAATGTTGCGAGACCCCATGATCATTTCCGCCTCCACCGACTATCGCGCAGCCGCGCAGCACAAGCTTCCGCCCTTTCTGTTCCACTACGCCGACGGTGGCGCCTACGCCGAACACACCCTGCGCCACAACGTTTCGGACCTGGCCAGCATTGCCCTGCGTCAGCGCGTGCTGAAGAACATGTCCGAACTGAGCCTGCAAACCTCGCTGTTCAATGAAACGTTGAGCATGCCGGTGGTACTGGCCCCGGTCGGCCTGTGCGGCATGTATGCCCGTCGCGGCGAAGTGCAGGCTGCGCGCGCGGCAGCGGCCAAAGGCATTCCATTTACCCTGTCCACAGTGTCGGTGTGCCCGATAGAAGAAGTCGCCCCGGCCATCGACCGCCCGATGTGGTTCCAGCTTTACGTGCTTAAGGACCGCGGCTTCATGCGCAACGCCCTCGAGCGCGCCAAGGCCGCAGGAGTCAAGACGTTGGTGTTCACCGTCGACATGCCGGTACCCGGTGCCCGCTATCGGGATCTTCACTCCGGCATGAGCGGCAAGAACGGCCCGATTCGCCGCGTCCTGCAAGCCATGACCCATCCGCAGTGGGCTTGGGACGTAGGCGTCAATGGTCGCCCCCACGATCTGGGCAACGTCTCGGCCTATCGTGGCAACCCCACTGGTCTGACCGACTACATTGCCTGGCTTGGCAACAATTTCGACCCGTCGATTTCCTGGAAAGACCTGGAGTGGATCCGCGAATTCTGGGACGGCCCGATGCTGATCAAAGGCATTCTCGACCCCGAAGACGCCCGCGACGCCGTGACCTTCGGCGCTGACGGGATCATCGTTTCCAACCACGGCGGTCGTCAGCTCGATGGTGTGCTGTCCAGCGCCCGTGCTCTGCCAGCCATCGCAGATGCGGTGAAGGGCGAGCTCAAGATCCTCGCCGATTCGGGCATTCGCAGCGGGCTGGACGTGGTGCGCATGATCGCCCTGGGCGCCGACGCCGTGCTGATTGGCCGCGCTTTCATTTACGCCCTCGCGACTCATGGCGAAGCGGGCGTGAAAAATCTGCTCGACTTGTTCGAGAAGGAAATGCGCGTGGCGATGGTGTTGACCGGCGCCAAGTCCGTCAACGAAATCACCCGCGATTTGCTGGTCCGTGAACAGCTGGCCTGAGCGACCGCCCATACCGCACGCGGCATGTCAGATGCCGCAGCGCCACCAGGATGACAGCATGGAACACAGCATGAGCCTGCCCACCGCTTTCCTCGCCGACGTGAAGCGCCTGATCCCCGCCGAGCGTCGCTTCGATGATCCGTTGTCGACCCTCGCCTTTGGCACCGACGCCAGCTTCTATCGGCTGATCCCCAAGCTGGTGATCCGCGTCGAATCCGAAGACGAAGTCGTGACGCTGCTTAAGCTGGCGCAGGTCGACCGTGTTCCAGTGACATTCCGCGCGGCAGGCACCAGTCTCTCGGGCCAGGCCATCAGCGACTCGGTGTTGCTGGTCCTCGGCGATAACTGGAACGGTCGGGAGATTCGCCACGAGGGCGAGCAGATCCGCCTGCAACCTGGGGTCATCGGCGCACAGGCCAATGCTTGGCTGGTCCCGTTCGGACGCAAGATCGGTCCTGATCCGGCATCGATCAACGCCGCCAAGATTGGCGGAATCGTCGCCAACAACTCCAGTGGCATGTGCTGCGGCACGGCGCAAAACACTTATCACACGCTGGCCGGCATGCGCCTGGTGCTGGCCGATGGCACCCGTATCGACACCGAAGACGCCGCCAGCGTCGCGGCCTTTCGGGCAAGCCACGGCGAGCTGCTGGAGCGCCTGGCTCAACTGGCCCGCGAGACCCGCGCCAACACCGAACTCGCGGCAAGGATTCGCCACAAATATCGCCTGAAAAACACCACGGGCCTGTCGCTCAACGCCCTGGTCGACTTCGAAGAGCCGCTGGATGTCCTCAGCCACTTGCTGGTCGGCTCCGAAGGCACACTTGGCTTCATCAGCGCAGTGACTTACGACACCGTGCTCGACCATCCGAACAAAGCCTCGGCGCTGATTGTGTTCCCGGATGTAGAAACCTGCTGCAACGCAGTGACCGTGCTGAAAACCCAGCCGGTGTCTGCAGTCGAATTGCTCGACCGACGCAGCATGCGCTCGGTACAGAACAAACCCGGCATGCCGCCTTTCGTACGCGAGCTGTCGGAAAATGCCTGCGCCCTTCTGATCGAAGCCCGGGCAGCCACTCAACCGCTGCTGCACGAACAGCTGGCGCAGATCATGGGCTCGATCGCACATTTCCCGGTGGAAAAGCAGGTCGACTTCACCGAAGACCCCATTGAAAACGCACGCCTCTGGGCCATTCGCAAGGACACATTCCCTGCCGTTGGAGCCGTACGTGAGACCGGCACGACGGTGATCATCGAGGACGTGACCTTCCCCGTCGAACAACTGGCAATCGGCGTCCGCCGCCTGATCGAACTGTTCGACAAGCATCATTACGACGAAGCGATCCTGTTCGGCCACGCGCTGGAAGGCAATCTGCACTTCGTCTTCACCCAGGGCTTCAACGACCCGGAAGAAGTCGCCCGCTATTCGGCGTTCATGGATGACGTCACGCAACTGGTGGCGGTCGAGTTCAACGGATCGCTCAAGGCCGAGCACGGCACCGGCCGCAATATGGCACCCTTCGTCGAGCTCGAGTGGGGCAGCGACGCCTATCAATTGATGTGGCAACTCAAGCGCCTGCTCGATCCCAACGGCATCCTCAACCCCGACGTGGTGCTTAGCGAAGACCCGCAGATCCACCTCAAGCATCTCAAGCCGATGCCAGCTGCCGACGAGATCGTCGACAAGTGCATCGAGTGCGGGTTCTGTGAGCCGGTCTGTCCCTCGAAAGGCCTGACCCTGAGCCCCCGCCAGCGCATCGTCATGTGGCGCGATATTCAGGCGAAAAAACGTGCAGGCACCGACACCACCGAGCTAGAGCGCAATTACCAGTACCAGGGCATCGACACCTGCGCCGCCACCGGGCTTTGCGCGCAACGCTGCCCGGTAGGCATCAATACCGGCGAGCTGGTGAAGAAACTGCGCGCGCAGCGAGCCACTCATGGCAAGACCGCAGGTTGGCTGGCCGAGCATTTCTCCAGTGCGCTGAAAGGTGCCCGATTTACCCTGCATGCTGCCAACGGCGCGCGCATGTTATTGGGGGCGCCAAGACTGGCGAAGCTTTCTGCCGTGCTGACCAAGGCTTCATCCGGTCGCGTCCCGCAGTGGACACCGGCGATGCCGCAAGCGGAAAACGCCATTCGCTTCACCCCACCGATCGAAGATCAGCGGCCGCGTGTGGTGTACCTCGCTGCGTGTGTGTCGCGAGTGATGGGCCCTGCAGCGGCCGATCTCGAGCAGATGTCACTGATGGACAAGACCCGCGGGCTGCTGGAAAAAGCGGGCTATCAAGTGGTCTTTCCCGAAGATCAGGACAGCCTGTGCTGCGGCCAACCCTTCGCGTCAAAAGGCTACAACGGGCAGGCCGAGGAAAAGCGTCAGCAACTGCTCGCCGCATTGACCAAGGCCAGCCGCGGAGGCCTCGACCCGATCTACTGCGACACCAGCCCCTGCACCCTGCGCCTCGTTGAAGATCTCAAGGAAAGCCGCCTTGATCTCTACGATCCGGTGCGCTTCATTCGCACTCATCTGCTCGACAAACTGGTGTTCACCCCGCAACAAGAAGCCATCGCAGTCCACGTCACATGCAGCACTCAACATCTGGGCGAAAGCCAGGCGCTGATCGAATTGGCGCGGCTGTGCAGCGTCAACGTCGTCATTCCCGAAGGCATCCACTGTTGCGGTTTCGCCGGCGACAAGGGTTTCACCACACCGGAGCTGAACGCCCATTCGCTGCGCACATTGAACGATGCCGTGCAGCATTGCAGCGAGGGGATTTCAACCAGTCGCACCTGCGAGATCGGCCTCACCCAGCATGGCGGCATCGACTATCACGGGCTGGTCTATCTAGTGGATCGCGTCACCCGACCAAGATCCGCTTGATGCACACAAATGGGGCGACGTTCGCCCCATTTTTGCCGACACATGCTGCAACATGGCTTTTTCACACCATTTGCAAAATAAATAGAACCCCTGTGATAGCGCACAGTCCATCTCTTTAAGCGCCACGACCCAGTCGGCGCTTATACCTCTATCTCGGAAACCGGCCCCGTAGAGCGGCCATACCGAGTCCACAGGCTTAAGGAGATACACATGAAGCGCACCGCACTGACTGGCTTGTTTCTTACCGCTGCACTGTTGGGTTCCCCGGTATTCGCTGCCGACGACCTTTGCGGCGCCAACCTGCAGACCCTGAAAGATGCGCAGACTTCCTCTGCCTCCAACCTGAGCGCAGACACCAAGAGTGAGACCGACACCGCCCAGGAACAAGCGCTCGCGGCTCAGAAAGCGGGCGATGACAAAAAATGTATCGAGATCACCACCAAAGCTATCCAAAATCTGAAAAACATTGGTTCGGGTAGCGAAGGCGGCACCGCCAAGTAATGATTGGTCGGGGTCGGCCTTGAGCCGACCCATCAATCTGCAGCGACGCGTGAGGTGACGTATCCCATTGATTCGGGTACACTCCGCGGCCTGACTGCTAGAGCAGCAGAATTGGGGCCGATTAGGATTCGACGCCGGTGATGAAACTTTAGGGGCATGCCGACTTGGTAACAGAAGTCGTAAATCCACTGTTGCAACTTTCTATAGTTGCCAATGACGAAACCTACGGGGAACAAGCTCTCGCTGCGTAAGCGGCGCTAGCCTTCCTTCTGGTAGCTTCGGCTCCAGCAATCATCAGGGGATGCCTGTAAACCCGAAATGATTGTCATACAGAACAGGATCGCCGTGCAGTACGCTGTGGACGAATCGGCTAAAACTTACACAGCTCGCCCAAAGCACCCTGCCCGTCGGGTCGCTGAGGGTTAACTTAATAGACACGGCTAAGCATGTAGGCCCGAAAGCGGAGTACTGGCGGACGGGGGTTCAAATCCCCCCGGCTCCACCATATCCTTACACAGCGCCCCGTTTTCGGGGCGTTGTGCTGTCAGAAGCTAGTATTTTTAGCTTGTGCGCCACCAAGGCGTGACACTCTGGTGAGGCATCAGCCGGTGCCTCCCATGAAACAAGTCCCCTCGTACCTCTCACGAAACCGCCACGGCACATACTATTTTCGGATAGTCATCCCCGCATCAATACGATCAATTGTTAAGGGCAAACGCGAAATTCGGCGGTCACTAAAAACTGACAGCCAAAAGCTAGCTCTAAAGCGTGCAAGGCAGCATGCTGTCCGCTACGAATCAGTTTTCGACCGGGTATTGATGATGTCCTCACAAGACGACTATGAGCCCTCTGAAGAGGATTACGAGATTTTTGAGCAGCTAGCCAAGGCTACTTCCTCCTCGCCGCAGCACGGGGTTTGGGGGAGCTCAGAAAGCGACGCTACTGAGCCTCCTGAGATTCTCTCAGACGCGGAGCTTGAGGCTCGACAGCGCCGCAGCGAGGTCGGCCGACTTCTGACGGGCGCATATGGACGTGACATACCTGAAAGCCTAGAACCGTTGGCAAAACGATTGCTAGCTTCAACCGAAAGCTATTTACCTACGGAGCTGCGCAAGGCACTGCCGCGCGTACGTGATGAATTAGTCAGAGGCGACGTATTGCCGGCAACTCCAGCCCAAGCCGCGCAACGGAAAGCATACGATCCGATGACGTCAGAGTGGACGCTTTATCAGGTCTGGGAGCATCAACTAGATCGAGATCGGAAAAACCTATCGTCCAAGGGCGGCCAGGCAAGGCACAGCGGCACGCTCGAAGAGCGCGAGAGACTAGCCCGGGTGATGACCATCCTCACTAGGCACACTCCAGTACGCAAACTTACGAAGCGCGATTGGCAGGAAGCCTACGACGCCGCCCTGAACGTCCGTAGCGGAGCCAAAGCATCTATAGCTCCTGATCCAACAGACTTCGACGAACTCATGACTGACAAGCCGGAGGAAATGATCGGGCATGAACGTCTCAGTGCGCTACTGAGCTTTATGAAGCAAATCCAGGAACACGCTCGCCGTATCCTTGATCTAACCGATGTACGCCCAGACGATTTGGTCATCAACAATGTGGAAAAACGTGATTCCGCCAGAACTCGCGAGGGCGTTCCTTTTTCTCAGTCGGACGTGGAAAAGATTTTTTCCGGCTATATTTATGTCGGCGCCCTCCCAACCAACAGAAGCAAAGCGTATCCGTTTTGGTTTTGGGTTCCACTTATTGGGTATTTTACAGGCGCACGAACCAACGAGATCGCGCAGCTCGATACCGCTGATATCAGAGAAATCGATGGACTTCCATGCATAGACTTCTGCCCGGATGCGCCCAAAAGCCATGAAGCAAAAAGGATAAAAACGGGCGAAGCGAGACATGTACCTATTCACCCGAAACTATTGGAGCTAGGTTTTCTAGATTACGTCGCGAGCTTGCGCCAAGAGAACCAGAAAAAGCTGCTCGGAGACGGACTGTCTTACCTTCCAGGGCGAGATGATGAAGCAGATCACAATAAAGAGGGCTGGGCAAAGGCAGCCGGGAAATTCTTTAATGAAGCGCCGAAAGGATATCTCGTTGAGATTGGCGTGCATGTCCCGTACGACGGCAAAAGTATCTACTCCTTCAGACATACGCTGGAAACCAATCTGCGGAATGCTCGTCGAGATGGGAACCCCGTCGATCAAAGCATTATCGATGCTATCACCGGCCATGTTGCCGAAACTATTGCTGGCAAACATTATGATGCCGGAGCTACTAACGAGCAAAAGCTGAAGGCATTAATGCATTTACCTATTCCGGCAGCAATCGAACGACTGACCTCTTACAAAGTCGATTTCGAAAGTCGTTTTGGAGAAGTATTAGTCAACAGTATCGCGAACCATAGGAAAAAGCGCTCAAGGACCCTATGAAGGGGGAGTAGTAGAATTCTCTACCGACGAACTGGGAGAGGAAGGCCCTTTTCAACGAGTGAAAAGGGCATATAATTCACTGAAAGGCTATGTTGAACTCCGCTGTATCGCCAGCCAGGAACTTATCATTCAGATCGGATGCTCGTTTCGTAACATGGTTCTCAAGAACATCCGCACTTGCACGCAGAGCAACGGCCCGCTCCATTAAATCAGCAATTTTGTTTTCCACGCTTTCAGCTAAACGAACTACCGGAATGGCCGCGACGTCCTCAGGATCAAGATGAGGGATCGAAGTTCCGTAAGCATTGCGAATTACAAGCGGACGACCTAGCTGCGGATGACCAAGCACCGTAAAAAGGTATCCAGCCCGAATCTTGCTTTTATCTGCAATTATGCGAACCAAGTCGTGAGAGAAAAACGCATTCTCATGCGGCTCGGTCATCAATGCAACACTTCCGTTAAGACCATAGGTCTGACCTGAACATGCCATTATAATCCAGCCGGACTTAACTCGATACGAATCTGGATTTTCGGCCTGCTCAATCATTACCTTTTTAATATTCGATGGATTGATAGAAAACAGATTGTCGGCGCTCATGTATCTGACACCCGCCTCACCAAAAACTCGCTTGAAGCGAGTCATCCACCACACTTTCTCGGTGACATCCCGTAGAGGCTCAGTCTTAAGCCCTACTCTTTCAAACTGGCGAAGAATTTCGGTTGCTACCGGCGAATGATAAGATGCTTCAAAACGTCGGCGCTTACCAAACAATTCAGTGGTGCGAACTGAAAATCCAACAGAAGCCTTTTCAGAGCTGATCGCCTGTTGATCAATCGCCGCACTGAAAATACTCTCCGCTTGTACCTGTAAATCCCAAGCCTTATTCCTTGCGTCAAGAATTTCGCTAACTTGTGCTTGAAACTCAGATAAAACGTCATCACGCGGAACCGGGATAGGCAGCGCGTGAAGATGACTAGGCTCAAGGTGCTTGATCATGTGCCCGTACTGCGCGGATGTCATCATCGCAGCGCCCTGACTGGAGCGTAGGAAGGCGTACAGCCAACCCCAGGCAGCATTGTCTTTTGGCGTAATTCTCAAGAGGTCGTGAGAAATGAGCACCCCTGTATGGGCATTGTATATAAGGGTCACACGGCCTACGTTGCCGGAGCAGGTGACCACGATAGTTCCGTTATCAATGAATCGCTCACTACTACCAGCTGTTCGGTCCAAAGAAAGGAATTTACGCGGGCTGGGGCGTAGATCGTATACCTGCGTTGCCGCCAGAAACGGGGTGCCATGCTCTTTTGTTAACTGAATGCCTTTCAAACGAGAGGGCTGCCATACTGTAGCCAACTTCGAAAGGGTAGGTAATGGAACGTGCTGCGACTCGAATGCCAGACGCACGCCATAGCCACCTAGAAGATAGTTATCACCTTCCAGCCGACGATCACCACGCTTCAGAATCGAGGCAGAGATGGAGGTCCATTTGGCCTCGTGCCAACGCCAAGACTGCTGCTCATCGCGCGGCGCGCTTAGTTTTGCTCTGATAGCCATTTACGGAATGCCTGCGCGATCTGAAGGGTGTTGTCGTCGACCACTTTTTTCAGGGTCTTTTGCATTTTGTAAACTGGTCTTCCCTCAACATATTCTTTCACCGTCTCATCTACTTCCTCGACGATTTCATTACCTTTTTCATCTCGCACATACGTACGATTTCCGCGCTTGTCATGCCCGACGTGATCCGCGACAGCCATAAAGACGGAATATTCATTAGCACGACCTGCTGCTTCCTCCAGCGATATCTGCGCATCCGTTTTGCGCTCAACAATCAGCACACTTGTCTGAACACTGACATTGGGCTGAAAGGTATCAGGATGTAAATCAACAGAGGCAAGCACCCTTGTGTTTTTAAGTATCCATTCGCGCACATACCCCAAGCCTGGCGAGCCTAAGATGCCATCAGGTAGCACCATCGCTGCACGTCCCGTCCCAGGCTTCAGAAACTTCACACAACGCTCGATGAAGAGAATTTCTGGGGGTTGAGACTTCTGCACGGCAGAGTTCATCGTCCATGTGTCCTGCTCACGATTGTAGGTCCAAGAATGACCCAAATCGTATTTCTCCAAAATAGCAGGATCATCGATAGGGATCTTTGATCCAAACGGAGGATTCGTGAAAATGAGATCGACATTATTTATCAGATTACGCTCACGAAGTTTCTCTTCCCAAGTCGCCGGACTAGCCAAGGAATTTGCTTGATACAAGCCACCGGCACCGTCGTTGTTCATGACCATATTCATTTTGGTCGCCTTGACCAACTCAGGGTTGAAGTCAAGCCCAACGATAGACGAGCCGGCAAACTTAGCGATGCGCGCAGTGATTTTGGACTCAGCGCGTGCCAAATCCCCTTTCCACTTATCAATCTCAATAAATCGTATTTTTTCAATTACATGATTCATCGCAGAAATTAAAAATCCGCCCGTACCGCATGCTGGGTCTAATATTGTTAACCCTTCAACCGGGTCCAACATTTTGACCGCCATTTCACATATATTTCTGGGTGTAAAAAACTCTCCACGGTCGCCGCGAAGATTTGAACCTACGATTTCTTCGTAGGCATGGCCTTTCACATCGACATCACTTTCCAAAAGTGAGTACATCTGAAGCTGAGAAACGATGTACGCCAACACAGGAGGATTTAGAGCAATGACATCGTTCGCTTGAAAGATAGCGGTATAATCATCTTTAACGGCTGAAAACAGCTCTTCTATTCGTTTCTTAACTTTCAACTGACCATTCATGTTGGTCCGTTCATTGGCAGCAGCGAAGAACTCTACCTCTGCGCTGTTACGCTCGTCATGAATTTTGCAAAAAATAAGCTTCAGTAGCTCCCAAAATGCTTGGGGCTTTTGCAAACCTTGGTTCCCAGCGATGTAATTATGGCATCGACGAAATGCGAAAAGTAACGCATCAGAAGAAGCCGGTTTCAACTGATCGAAACGGGGACGTTCTGCTTCATCACCAGTCTTGCCAAATGTTGGAAGATCCGGGATTTCTTCAAACCTCACCGTGCCCGACATCTCAACCTTGCGGTAACAGAAACGCTCGACGCCATTGGTCCACATCCCATAGACGGCATTTGGGCTAGCTGCCATGTAGCTTTGTAGCTGACCAACCCCTTCCTTTCGATCCGCCGACTTCACGCGCTGCTCTTTGCATTCAACGATGACGTAGGCGTTCTCTTGCTGATGAGCTTCACCTCCTAGAAAGATCACTAGATCAGCTCTAGGCTTGCGACTGCCCAGCCTGAGAGTGAATTCGACCGCAATGTCGCTTTTTGGATAACCGTACTCACGGACAAGTGATTTTGCGATTTCTTGCCGAACGTATTCTTCAGGTGTTTCCACGCGCTGGGTGGCACCGTCGATAAAATCGAGGACCCGTCCTTGTTGGACTATGACCGCAGTTGGGAAGGTTTTGACAGTTTCAACCATGTTGGGAAAGGCTCTCACAATGCATATGCGCCACCGTTACCGGCAGGGTGGCAAATGTGTGACTGTGCCATGCGAACCGCTCTGAAGCCAGCGACATAACCCTTCAATCGACGATAGCGCTGTATCGCTGCCTAAATGCAGACCATTTCTGCACGAGCAATCAGATCAGAGTCACGCCACCGGCCTTTGCCTTGCAGCCGAGCAATAGTTTGTCACTGCGGCTTCCTCATCAGCGAACTGAGCCTCATTGCTCTCACTGCGAAAGGCCAGGGTCCTAGCCCTAATCTTGACAGCGGGTGTTCGGAATCACTACCGAAGCGATATCAGAGGAGTAGACAGGTTTGATAGTCAGCCGACCATCTGTCGCCATCTATCAAATAGCTCTCGTAAATAGCTATATGATCAGATTATCATAGACCTATCAAATTTTAGTCTAACGGATAAACGCTAATGCTCGCCCATCTCTACCTCCGCGCATCGACCAAAGATCAAGACGCCAACAGAGCGAAAGCTGCACTCGAAGCCTTTGCCACAGAGAAAGGGCTCGATATCGCGGGCTTCTACGCGGAGAACATCAGCGGGACTAAGCTTGATCGCCCTCAGTTGCTCGCCATGCTCGAAGCAGCAGCACCCGGTGACATCTGTCTATGTGAATCCGTAGACAGGCTTACTCGCCTCTCTCAGTCGGATTGGAGATCGCTAAAAGCTACGATTGAAGCTAAGGGCTTGCGGCTGGTCATCGCTGACCTACCAACCAGCCACTTACTTGTACAGGACAGCGGTATCACCGGCCAGATCATGGAAGTGGTCAACGGCATGCTGATCGATCTTATGGCAACAATGGCTCGTCTCGATCAAGAAAAACGCGTGGAGCGTATCCGCCAAGGTATCCAGAACAAGCAGGCCGCTAACCCTGACTGGAAGCCTACCGGCAAGAGCAAGGACGCGGCCAAGTGGAAGAAGGTTGAAAGCATCCTCGCAAAACATCCGCAGGCGTCTGCTGAAGAGGTCGCCAAGATGGCCGAGTGCGGCGTTGCGACTGTGTACCGCATCAAGCGGGCGCTGATCGCCTGAGCTAGCTGTAAGGTCCCCTAGCCCGCCTCGTGCGGGCTTTGTGCTTCCTGGCATTATGTCAGCGCCCACGGACGAATTTTGTCCGGAGTCGGTAGCGTGAATTTCAGGCGCATGGATCAAGAAACCAAGACTTTGAGCCAGCCAATCTTCCAGTGATAAATGTCGAAAAAACGCTTGCAAATCAAGAGACTACCTGAAATCAAACGCTAGACGCTAAGCATTCAACGCCTTATCATTAACCCACTGCTCAATAGAAGCAGATTAACCATTAAACAGACGAGAGACTCATTTATGAACCGCTACCAATACCCTAAACGAAGGATACGCCTCGATGAGTACAATAGAAGAAAACGCTCGTGATTTCCTCAGTAACTCACTCAGCTCATACCGCCGACTAGCGCAACATCTGAACAACAGCAATCCCAGAACCGACGGGGTTCGCTGGACGAAAGATTCCGCCTACCATCTCTGCCGTAAGAATGGCATCCGTTCGCCCAGACCATGCAGGAACCAACCCGCTGCGGCGATCACGCAACGCCGCCATACACGCCAGGCCATCACCGAAGCTCTCATAGAAGGGCTTAGAGCATCCGGCACCCTGCTCGCCTCGCTAGCGCCCTTTCAAACCAACGATGTCGCTCGCTTGTCCGGTTTTCCGCTCGCCACCGTTACAGGCAACTGGGGCCGACTTGAATGCGAGTTGTTAGCCCTAGCAAAGCTGCCTCCAAAGCCGACTGTCATCCCCTCCCTTGAAGACGAGGTGTGAGATGCCCGGCAAAAAGTCCACTCCAGATCAAAATACCCAGGTCGTCATTCTCCGGGAAGCTGGATACACGCTCCCGGTGATTGCGGATCGCCTGGACCTCAGCATCAGCACTGTGCAACGCATCATAAAGACCAACAAGGCTGTCGCGGGCGCAGGAACAAGGGCCCTCATCGACAAAGCGAGGGAAGAGCTGCTCAGCTCTGCTTTCTCACTCGAAGCAGTACAACAGACAGTAGCGACACTGGTAGCTGATGAGCTGGCACTGAGTTATCTGATCAGGACCAAGATCGGTAACGCCTTGGAGGCGCTTGACCCGACGGACCCGGTTGCATTCAGGGGGCTCGCAGCTGCATCAACGGCGCTAAAGCTAACCCAAGATGTGACCCGACGATCTCTGCCTATCGAGAAACTCAATCAGGCACAGGACATCGAAGAGCTTCCTACTCTTCAGATTCATATTCTGTCTGAACAAGATGTAGCTGAGATGCGCGCAAAACAGCGCCTTGAGGAAGCAGAGATGAATGGAGACGCTCAAGGAATCGAGGATGAAATCGCGAACCTTGAATGGATGGAGCGCCGCAGGCTCGCGCAGTCAGATCAAACGGATGAAGATGATGATGTGGTGTGTGAAGGCTTTGACCTACACATGACCGGGACGTGAACAGTCAAAGTGTCAAAACCCTAGAAATAGGTGTAAGGACCGAACACACTGGCGATTCTGCCGGGATGGCGATTTTGAAAATCCAATCTATCGGATCGGTGCAGAGTAAAACCATGACGTACCAGCACAGGGACCTCAGCGGGAGCAATTTTGTTGAGGGCGACGCAATCGAGGCGAGCGGCCCTTTTCCAAAAAAGGCTGCTATTACACCCTCAGCAAAAAAGCGCTGCACACCAGCTATCGCGGGTGTCTTGGCCGGTTTCTATACGTCCCATGTGAAGAACCTAGCAGTATTAGGGGAATTGGACCTTCAGGAAACAAAAGACCAAGCACGCATAGATAGACTGAAAGTCAATAACGAGCACCTAAACGCAATCGCGCAAAACTATGCTTCTCGTGTATCCCTTCACGACTGGAAAAGGAGATTGTCGGCTGACACAAAGCGAGCGTTTAGCTTTCTAGGATTCTCTCTGCAATCTGACGCTCAGGTAATAAATTTCCGTTTAAGCCACGAGGTAGCTGAAGCCGCCTTGTCAGCCAAGAAAGGACCGACCGATTACCTTTCGGCCCTCCTCAGAACACTTGGCATCGTAGACCTGGTTTTTGTCTTGGAGCTTGCCAGCAGTGACAGCGAAGAGAACCATCCCTTACACCTTCATGGCATCGCCCGCATCCCGGATAGGATCTCTACGCAAGCTATTCGAGGGCTACTTGCGCCGGAACCCGATCTGGGCGCATCACCTCCGACAAGAGGTTATCGCCAACGCTGGAGCAATAAGGCCATCGCAGTGACTAAGCTTCAAACCCCAGGCACGTGGCTATCCTACAGCGGTAAAGAGTTCGACTATACCGCCCACAGTTTGCAATCCAGTCCGGAATACGCCAGCCGATCCGCGACCTCTACAGGTCGAGAACTTTATGAAGCTATGAGAGCCTGGCTGCGCTCATAGAGGCATTTACAGGCTCTGTACGCCTTTCAACTGCGTGCCCCAGAGGCGACCGATAGATCAGAATGAGCACGGCAGGATGACTGATTGTCACGGGAAACTGTGAAATGGCTTCCAAATTAGGTCTTTGCCAGGCGTTTTAGCGCAGCCATGTACCGATAGATTTGTTCCCGGTCACCAGAGTATCCGTCCTGGAACTCGCTGAAAGAAATGCCGGCATTCGACTCACTCAGCCCAAGCGTTCTAAGATACGACATCACTGCCATACCATCTAACTGGCGGGTATCTTGGCTAACACGAATGCTTTTTGTGTTGTAGCGGATGACGTACGCTCCGCCGCTAGCCTCCTTGCAACTCCCGCCCGCTTGTTCGCACTTGGCGATGAACTCGGAAAGTTTCATCGCGCTTGGGCGAGCGTTCACGGTTACCCAATGCTGCCTGATCCAGGTGGCTAGCACATCGACAATACCATCCGCGTCCAAACCATGATCTAGATGAGGATATTCATCAGCGGTTACCGCCACGACAAAATCATAAATCTCATCATCCGAGACCTTTGCGTCGAGACGTTTTCCGTTCCGACTAAGCGTCGTAAGCATGCTAACCAACGCAGTGCGTTTGTTGCCGTTGTGAAAAGCGTGATTCTTGGTAAGCGAATGGAACAGGGCGGCTATTTTCTCCTCGGGCGATTCATACTTATCCACACCCCCCATTCCAGTAAGAGGGCGATTGCATGCTGACTCAAGAAGGGGGAGAGACTTGACCCCCGGAGGAGATATAGGGTCGTCTTCCGCTTCAAAAATCACCGTCAGCTCTTGGTGAATGCGTTGCAAATCTTCGTGATCGGGGAGCCACATCGGCATAAATTCCTTTTTATGAGTACAGGCAAGCGGTATGCGAAAGTCAATCCGCATTTTGTTAGCGCTTGAGGCTACCATGGGTTCGGCATATGCAAAATCTACATTCGCATCGTATTAGCTATCTAAGCTTTCAGCTAGGTTAAAGCTCCTGCGGCGACTCATCCCAGGAGCTTCCATTCACAAATAGCGAGTTGTGCCTATCGGCACGAACCAGTTCTCAAGAAGGATGCGATCTCGTCTACAAAATCAGTCTGGGACGTGTAGCTTTGATCCCGTATCGTCACCTTGACCGTATTCCCATCCAGCTTTCCGTAGGCACCGCTCCAGATGTAGCTATGGCCTATGAAGTTCTCGCCAAAATAAACGACGAAACCGTCTCCATTGCCGTAGAGCTTACTTGAATGAATCGGTGGACAACCTGGTCCCTGCATCTCCTGAGCGAGCGACTGGTAAACCTGACGGGCTGAGCCCTTGACTGTGACCGTGCTACTTTCGGGCGAGTTGTCGATGCCCTTCTGAGTGAGGCCGTAGCTGCATCCAGTGACCATAGCGGCAGTAGTGATCAGCAACGCAATACATCTCAGAGATGCGTCAAATGAGAATCCTCTCGCTCTGCGTGGGCTCATCGAGTCAAGCACTTCGCGACCGTCAGGTATTTTATGCCCATTTGAATCAGCGATCATGCGGCGGCCCCTTTACTAAAACCCCTAGTTAACCAAGCGATGCTCCATCCAAAGAGATAGAGCAGCCCACATAAAACGATCCAAGCTCCAGCGAGCTGAGCGACAGTAACCGGACGCTGCTTGCTCACCTTCGCCATGAACTCAGCGTGTTGAGCATTGCTCTCATCGATTTTGGCTAGGCGTTCAGAAACCGGGGTCTGCATCAGAGCATCACGAACAAGGCGGTTCGAACCCTGCACGGGTTCCTCAATGATCTTGATATCAGCTAGCTGCTCCTCAATGCGTTCCTGATGGTCCCGATTCAGCTTTTCATCACTTGGTATGTACGTGCGATACCCATACACCGGTGCAAGGAGTAGCGCCATGCAACCTACGACCCAAAGCCTCCTCCAGCCGTTCATACCTGAACGCCTCGCGCGTTTTCGTTTGATTCACGTGACGGATCAGGTGGTGGGATAAACGGGACCAAGAGTGACCGAAGGGTTAGCACATGCAGCTCCTTGCATTTCGATGATTGGATTCTGCGAGCAGATTAGGTACTGCGCGCTTGAAAGTGCTAATCATAGTATGTCGAATCATGGTATGCAAAAAGCGAAATTTGGTGAATGCCTATATCACCAGATCAATGCCCGCTCGTAGCAATTTTCGCCACCAATGTGCGTCGGAGAAGGCTGGCGCTTGGGCTATCGCAGGAAGAATTAGCGGAGCATGCCGGGGTTCATAGGACCTATATCGGGATGCTGGAAAGGAGTGAGAAAAATGTCACGATTTACAACATCTGGCGGCTTGCCTGTGCCTTGGACGTAAAGGCATCAGACCTGCTAATCGAATAGGCATCTCGTGGTCGGAGGATGCCGGTTCAGTTCCCCTTCAGGCATTTATCTCCAGCGAGCGGGTTGTCCAAGGAGAGCAACGGCGGTATTCTGGCCCCTCAACCATTAACCCGCTCACCAGGGTGTGACACTGACGGTAGCAGCGGAAGGCATGGGGGCAGGCAGATTGGGGGCGGAAACCTAGCGGCTGTGTAAGGTTATGTTCCCCCCGGCTCCACCATACAATTGTTATAAATCAAGCACTTAGCGATCATCGCAAGTGCTTTTTTTATGCCTTATGGGGCCGTTTTGGCTCCGAAATGCCAGCTTAATGACAGCTTTGGCCTGCCGGTCGCTTCACCGTCGACCTTCGGGTGGTTTTATCAGGCGGCGCCCTAGCTTGAGCTAATCTGCGGCGTATGATGTTATTAAAGATCGGTCGGCAGGGTTGTCCGACTGATTCTCACAAATCACTCACCGGATGAGCCGCTGATGCGAGTCGATACCGCATATCAGATGAATAAGACTAGTTTCAATTTCGCAGACCTATTTAAGGCCGCCCCCATCGTGACGCAGACAGAAATGTCCGCGTATGAATCCTTATGGAAGGGCAACGGTGCTTGGTTCGCTAACATCGCTGATCTCTTCAGGCAAAATCCAGAGGCGCTGCCGTCTGAGCTCGTTCCCGAGGCAGAGGTAGAGAGTACTTGGGCTGAATTGGTAGGTTTGGTGGGTGAAGATCGCTTACGGACCATTGGCGTCAGGATCAACGGCGCGGGTGAGTATCCCAAAAAACTCCGAGATGCTGATCACCCTGTCGAGGTCCTCTATTACCAGGGTAACTGGGAACTCGTTGAGACGCCTTCCGTTGCGATTGTTGGCACTCGCACCCCGAGCTCCGAGGGTGCCTTGAACGCGGGTAGGATCGCCCACGCGTTATCTAAGGCTGGGTACACGGTAGTGTCTGGCTTGGCTAAAGGGATCGATACAGCCGCGCATTCTGCCGCAATTGCAGCAGGCGGAAAGACCATCGCCGTGATAGGGACGTCTCTTATTGACTACTATCCGAAGGAAAACCGTCCCCTGCAGGATGAAATTGCAAAACGCTTTCTGGTTATCTCGCAAGTACCATTCTTGCGTTACAAAAATCAGAACTACAAAACCAACCGACTCTTCTTTCCGGCCCGAAATGTGACGATGTCCGCGCTCACGCAGGCCACGGTGATCGTAGAGGCCGGAAATACGTCCGGGACATTGGTGCAAGCTCGAGCTGCATTAGCTCAAGGTAGAAAGCTTTTCATCCTTGAAAGCTGCTTTCGGAAACCTGAGCTGACTTGGCCCGAACGCTTTGAAAAGCTCGGGGCTGTCCGAATCAGAAACGTCTCCCACCTCATGGATGAGTTGAAAAAAGATGCGGCTATCTGCTCTTGACTGCACCCATTTCCGTTTTCTAACGCCGGCCGACAGCTGTGCACACTACGGCGACTACACAGCGGGTGGAGGCTTCAGAGCCAGCGAAACCAACCAACAGATTCTGAATCTCAAGAAAGGTCCCACTGCATCACAAGCGGAGCTTCGATGGAAAACGCGAGCCGTGGCCTACTGGGGAGACGTCATTCTAAATTCTGCTGGGTTGGATTTAGACCGCTGCGCAAGAGACGTAACGTTCGTACCGATTCCCTGTTCGAAACCGCAGGGACATCCGGAATATGACGACCGTATGTTTAGGGTCATGACGCACGTCTCGCAGCGAAGAGCGGGAATTGACGTTCGACCTTTACTCAGGCAGACAGCTGCTCGTGATGCTCAACACCAGGGAAATCGCTCGGATCCTGCCGGCATTGCATCCACATTGAGCGTTGATCAGCGGTGTCTAGCATTACCTCTCAGGCCGATAATCATAGTCGTTGACGATGTGATTACGAGAGGAGCCAGTTTTGCCGCTGCGAAGGGAATCTTGAGCCAGTTGAACGGAGTTCAAGCGGTGCACGGGATGTTCCTTGCGAGAACAATCCGTCCACCTGTGGAATGGGATTTCGAAGACCTGACTGATGCCCTCTGAGTCGAAGCCTCACTAACAGAGTGCCCGGATGCAATACAGATATGCCTAGGGCCTGGCCAATGCAGTGGCCTATAGTTGCGATGCCTATGTCAGTGCCCTCCGCACGCCTTCAGCAATCACCGTGGCGGTATATGGAACGCCGCCGTTCTCGTGCTGGATGATCCCGGTCGTCAGCGCGATCAGCGTGCGGAAGTTGCGCAGGTCGATCGGCTGGTTGGGCTGGACGCCGACACCAGCGGCCACGGCCTTGATGTACGACTCAGTGTCGTTCTCCCCGCCTGGCGCCCACCGGCTTATCACCTCGCGTACGGTGTCGATGCCTGGGCCGCCGACGCCAGGCATCCCGTCCTTGCCTCGGTACGCCAAAAGCAGCTTGGCCAGCGCACGGATGCCGTTCTCGGCGGTGTCGAATCGCGCGAACCGTTTCTCGATCGCCGGATCCGGCGCGAGCTGGCCCTGCCATTGGTTGCGCGGGTTGTAGTCGATATTGCCGGGGTTGTTGTTCCGTACCCCTCGGGTCACTGATGGCATTCACTTTTCTCCAGACGAAAAAAAGCCCGCACTAGGCGGGCATGGTCAACAGCGGCGTTTGTTAAGCAGTGGCCGCATCCGTCTCAACTGGCGTCTCAGGAACAGCCTTCGAGGTGACCGTCACCTTCGCCGAGTAGCTGTTCAGCAGTTGCGCGGTTCGGATGCTGGACTGGGGATAGGCTTGCAGGATCTCCCGCGCTTTGGCGTCGGCCTCGTCGGCGGTGGCGTACTCGACCTGGTTGTTCGGGTCGAACGAATTGCTCGAATTGATCACGATATAAGGCATTTGAATCTCCATCTTTTGGTTAAAAATAGTGCGAGTGGTTTACGGATATTTGTTAAAGCGCGACAGTAGACAAGTTCGCGAGATGCACTCGCTTAAAGATTGTCAACGTCAATCGTCATGAAGGAAGCATAAGCGTTATCTGACGTGCCCCTATTGGAACCAAAGGTATAGATGGTATCCGACTTATACTCAATTCCCCCGGATACGCTTCTTCCCATCAGTGTTCTAAGTATCCCCTGTGACTGCACACCGCCAGGAACTGCAACGGTGACACCCTCAAGAAGGGCACAGAATGAAGCGGAAACCCAGGCCGGATTCTTGCCAGGCGTAGAGACGCTACCACTTGTACCGGCAGTGACGGCTACGGTGTCAAACCTCAGGAGCTTCAGGTATTTGCCGTTTGCCGAAAAGACTACCTGCCCCTGGGCGTTATAAACCTCGAAACCACTGTTGGTCGGGGCCGGGGGATCAGCGGCAAATACCCACCAATCAAAACTGCCTGCCCCACCAAATGTAAAAACGTAGTGAACTACATTTCCAGACGAATCGAGCTTGTTGAAAACATAGGCGAAAGTGGAAGACCTGATTGCGATGATGCTGTTTTTCTTTCCACTACCAATGGCTGCATAATTCCCCGTAAATTCCGAACCGGCTCCTGTGGTTGAGGTTCCTTTACCGGTCATTACATAGTTAGAATAATCGGCATCAATTTGTATATTTCCAGAATCATTAAATACTTGAAATCCGGCTCCCATCAGTAAACCCCATAAAGAATTGTGATAGCTCTATAGGTCGGTGGACCGCTCCCCCAGGACCACGACAACCCGCTGGTACTGACCTGGAAGATCGGCCTGTTGTAAGCCTCGAAGGGCTGGGAGTCTGCCGTGTCCGTGCTATAGGCAAACCCCCTTCCACCTGCGAACTCTGGAATGTTTATAGAACCCGCTGTAGTTCCAGTGTTTATAGAACCGATAAACCTCGGGAGGTTATCGGTTATGTCCATCACAAGGCTGCCATCGGCAGCAAAGACCTGCATCCCTTGCGGCATTACCAAGTCCCCATTCTTACGCGCAAAACGTTGTCAACGACGACGGCAAGTCCTGCAGCGCTTAGTTGAGAGTAAGTATTTGCGCGAGTGTTATGCCTGGTTACAGTTTGGCCAGATACAAGGTCTAACGTCATAACGTCTTCTCCGTTTGATGTTTTTGCCTGAGAGCGCAGATACTGCCCCACTACCGCATTCGTAATCGTCGCCTTCTTGATCACCGCATCAGCTATGAAAGCCTGTCCATTCTCGATGATGAACGGCGATGTGACGTTGCCTGCGACGTCTGTGATTACGGCGAACCGATCCGCTGCGACCACAAACTGTGACTGAAACACGCCGCTCTCATTGCTCAAGCCAACACCGAATCCAGCGACGTACTGAGTGCCGTTTTGAGCGGCCTGCAGCTTCACTGTGTAAGAGCTGGAGATTTTCCCCGCAGAGTCGGCAATCGTTGTCGCTTGCTGCTGTAGCTGGGCGGTGTGGTCGCCCACAGTTGACTGTAGCCCTGTTATCGACGTTCCTTGTGAGGTGAGCGTGTTGCCCTGCTGGGTCACAGTCGATTGAAGACTACTCAGGGCAGTGTTACTGGCTTTAGTGGCTAACCCAGTTGTGGTGCTATTCACGCTGTTTTCGAGCGATGTCACGCGGGACGATGCGCTCGTGATATCCGACCCTTGCTGCGTTACAGTGGAAGAAAGCGCGGAAAGCGCTTGTGCTGAGCCTGCCGCAGACCTGCGGCCAACCGCGATATAGCCGATATCGATAACAGCAGCGGTATCCGCCGAATTTGTCATGTCGAGTCGAATGGCATAAATACCGGTTTTGCCATTCCATGCCGTATTGGCAGACAAATCAAACTCGATGTCTTGCCAATCTTCTGTGGTTATGTCTATGGGCCAGTTAAAACGCCGTGCTTCTGCGAGCCCTCCGTCTTCGTTTGCCCAATACATTGCAGCGCTCGCCCGCGTCGTGTTCTTGCGGCGCAACCTGATACGCAGGAATGGGTTCTCAGATCCATTGATATTGCCGAACGAACTTGTGGCTTGGATTTGCGTGTATTTAGAAACGGTGGCGAACAACGCGCCCGCCGTAATGGTTGCCCCGGTAACGTTAGCTATCCATCCTCGTGTAGAGCCGGTCATTTCCCAGGAATAACCAGCAACAAAAGGCGCGGCGCTGCCGATTGAATTTTTCAGGCTGGTGATGTCCGAGCTCTGCGACGTAAGCGTCCCTTCCACCCCCGTCACGCGGTTTGTCAGCGCGCTGACAGCTGAAGCGCTTGCCTTGGTGGCAAGTCCATCAGTGGTGCTGTTGACACTGTTTTCAAGCGTGGTAGTTCGCGCCGCAACACTGGTCAGCGTGTTGCCTTGCTGGGTGACGGTAGACGATAGTGAATCAACGACGGCTGAAGTTGCGCTCTGCGCAGCGGCTACGGCCTGAACTGACGGGCTGTAGGCCGTCAACGTAGAGCCTTCTTGCAGCTGAACATTGTCCAACTCGATCCACATGTCAGCAGCAGCGCCGGAGCGGTTCAACAGACGCCCGGCGAACACATGGGCCTTTACTGCATCGGTAGGCGCCGTTGCAGTTAGGCTCAGCCGTGTAAAGGTGGTGCCCACAGCCGTTTCGGCAGTCTGAGATGTAGAAAGCACGGTTCCCGCTGCATTCATCCACTGGATATACATAGCGAAACGTGCGGTGGAGCTGGAGAGGCGCGCGTAGATGCTTAATGTATATGTCTGCCCGCCCGTCACCTTCGGCTGATCGCCATCACTGACGTTCCAGTTGAGGTCGATATAGCTTCCGTTAGCGAGTGCTGCACGGGTCAGGCGAACGGCCTTGATGCTGGAACTCAGAGTCGAATCAACGAACGTCAGGGTGGGCAGAGAGTTGGCACTGCTACCTACTCGCCAATACATAGGGCGGCCAGTATCCCCGGTAGCGGTCTGCTCGAATGAGCTATTAGCTAGCAAGTTGTCGCCGCCAGTCTGACCGATGTTGTTACTCAATTGCGTCAGCTGCCCGCTCACGCTCGTGAGGCTGGTTTCTGTCTGCGTGACGCGTGCGGTAAGCGCTGTTGTTGCAGCAGCATTTGCCGCGTCAGCGACAGTCAAAGCCAGCTGATTGTCCCTCCATCCGGTAACGATGTTGCCCAGCTCAACCTGCACACGGTCCCATTCCGTGAAGCCGGTGAGTACTCCGCTGCTGCCCCCAGAGCGCAGGATAAAGTTCAAGCCAACAGTCCCTGCTGGCAGACTCGGATAATCAAGCGTTATACGCTGCCAGTCTGCAGTCAATATAAAAGCCGCACTGTTGCGAGTTGCGATCACGACGCCAGACGAATTGACCGGCTGCATATACATCCTGGCGTACATACCCGCCGTCCCCCGGACATACACAGACAATTGAATGGTCTGGCCTTCTGCTATTGACGGACGACGAGCCCCCGAGGGGGTCAGGTCAGCATACGTCGTAGAAGTGGTCGTGACTTCCAAGTGCTGTGCTTTACCCTTGGGGTCAAGCGTCGAGGCAACAATGCTGGCTGTAGCACTCGCCCCCGAGGGAATACCGAGCGCAAAACCATCGGCAACCACACCACTGGCTATGTCGAAAGACGGGTTATAGACGAGATTTTCGCCGCCAACACTTGATAGGTTCGCATTGATGGTAGTGACCGCTGCGCCGTTAGCAGTGATTGCCGTGCCCTGCTGTGTCACGGTGTTGCTCAGCGCCTGCACCGTCGAAGCTTCGGCCTTGGTCGCTACCTGCGCCAGCGCGCTTGCAGCGGCCGCAGCAGCATCAGTCGCCGCCTTGTCGGTAACTGCCGCCCACGCGCTCCCCGTCCAGCGTTTGGGGGTGTTTGCGTTGTTGGTGGTGTCGATCCACAGGTTCTGCGCCAGTTGGTCAGCCGTCGCCGGCGCCGCCGACTGAACGATGACCTTGCCCTTCCCGCCCGCCAGCGTATTGGCCGCGTTGGCTGCGTTCTGCGCGGCGGTGACATTGGTGTTCGTCGTGGTCAGGCTGTTATTCAGGCCGGTGATCGCCGTGCCCTGACTGCTGAGGGTGTTTTCGGCAGTCGTGACGCGGCTCGACAGGCTACTGACCACGGAAGAATCGGCCTTGCCATCCAGCGAAGTTTGCAGACCGGTGATCTGATTGGCCTGCGCGGTGTTCACGCCCTCGATGCTGGTGATCTTGGTTTCGGCGGCGGTGACGCGCGCGGCCAGGCCATTTGCCGTCTGCACCGCTTGGCCAACGTTCAGCCAGTAGGTGGCGTTCGGTGGTGGCGTGTTGACCGGCACGTCCTGCGTGGCCTGGTAGATGATCCCGTCGGCCCCGAGCACGCCCTGCCCGGCCGTGTAAGTCTCATCCTCCTTGTACGGCATCGAGTCGGCCAGATCGGCGATGTGGTCGATCTGCGCCTGCAGCTCGCTCTGCACTTCGGACACGGTGTTGTTGACGCCGGTGATCTGCTCGCCGAGGTTGGTCTGTACGTCCGCGAGTTCGCCGCGCACCTCGTCCAGACGCTCATTTACCGAGCCTGGGCCTTCGCCGCCGATCTTGCCGATTTCACCCAGCAGTTCCTGACCGAGCTCGCTTTCGGTGATCTTGCCGGTGAGGTAATCGAGGATGTCATCGGCATCGGCACTGGCCTGGCCGACAATGACGGTCCCGTCTGCTGGAAACCATGGGCCGACGTTGCCGGTACGGTCGACCAGCCGCGCCCAGAAGAAAAACTGCTGCCCCGCGCGCAGGCCCATCATGGTGTAGTCGGATTGCGGGTAAGCCAGGTCCGCCAACTTTGTCGCGCTATCCAACTGCGGCGTCTCGCTGTACCAGATCTCCGTGCGCTGGGTGTCTTCCGCACCAGGTGGGAAAGTCCATTTCAGGCCGATGCCGAAGATCAGGCTTTCGGTGGTCAGGGAAGTAACGGCAGGCGGCAGGCCGACTTTGCCGGCGAGGTCGGTCGAGTCGCTGTATGCCCAAATCGACGCTGCGTTGAGCGAGTTCAACGCGGCCACGCGCACCAGGTACGTGCCCGCGTATATGCCGGACACCTCAATGCTCGCCGAATAGGTCCGGCCTGCATAAACCCAATCGTTGCTGTTACGGCGCCACCAGACGTCGTAGGAAACAGCATTGGCCGGGGCATCCCACTCAGCGCGCATGGTGGTCGCAGCGATGCCTTGATCGATAACGGTGAACGACGACAGCCGAATGTTCGTCGGCGGCGCCTGCACGCTGGCGGGAATCACAGTGACCGGCAGCTGGACGATCTGCGCGCCGTTGTCGATCGCAGCGTACTTGCCCGCGACGTGCTTCACGGCCGTGATGTCGTACTTCATCTCGGTGTCGCTGAAGTTCTCGGCGACCGAGAGCACGCGGAAGGTTTGCGCCGCAAGAGTGCTGCTCTCGATCGCGAAGACGGATTGAGCCACGGGGATGCTGTCCCAGGACGAGCCGACGGAAACCACACGGTTTGCATAGCCGGTGACGGTCTTGGTCTGTGCAACGCCAGTAGGCAGGATCACAGTCACCGAATCACCAGCGGCCACTGACGCATCGGCGTCCAGAGTAATGGTGCGTGCGGTCGCTGCCTTGATTCGTCCACCAATGCGCCGGCCAGCGCGGTCGCCATCCGCGACCCGAATGATCTGCCCAGGACGCGCGATGGTGCCGTCCAAGCCTGCAGAGAAGCTGACGGTCTCGTTTTCCAGCAAGTTGGTCAGCAGCGTGTAATGACCCAGGCGCTGCGCCTGGCCTTGCGACGTGCAGCCGAATGCCGACAACTCGGTTTGCTGGACGCCATAGCGCGCCAGTGCCTTCTGATCGCTGACGTACTCGACCTTCTTCTCGTAGAAGTTGGTCGGGTCGTTCCAGCTGACCAGAGCTACAGAGAAACGGGTGCTGCGTGCGCTGCCCACATAGGTGAACACGCCATCGATGACGTTCGCGTTCGTGTAGGTGTAGACCGGGTCGGTGGGCATGTCTGCCGAGGCCACGACCGAACCGGCCGCCCAGTACGCCATCCCACGGAAAATGCTCGCCAGGTCCTGAAGTACTTGCAACGCATCGGCGCGAGTTTGCAGGTACAGGTTGCAGGCGAAGCGTGGCTCGGTGCCGTCCTTTCCGTCGGACACCATCTCATCGCAATACCCGGCGATCTGGTACAGGCCCCACTTGTCGACCTGCGCGGCGGTGATCAGTTGGCCCAGGCCATACCGGTCGTTCAGGATCAGGTCGTAGTAGATCCACGCCGGGTTATCGGTCCACGCCAGCTTGAACGTGCCGTCCCATGTCCCGCCGTAGGTGCGGGTTTCCGGGGTGTAGTTCGAAGGCACGCGGACGATGCGTAGCTTGCAGTCGAACGCCCGCGACGGAATGCTCGAAAACTGGGAGGCGTCTACAGTCAGGCCGACCATCGCGGTGTAGGGATAGCGCAGCTTGGCGTCGATGATCTCGGTGTACGACGCAATGTTGGTGGTGCTCTGGATATTCGAAGTGGTCGAATCCTCGGTCAGCCGCCGAACACGTACACGCCATCCAGTAGACGATGCGGGCAGATCGATGCGATGGGTGCGCTCATAGGTGCTGGTGGTCTTGCCGTTGAACGACGAGTTGATCACCTCGACATAGGCGCCGGAGTCGGTGGCCAAATCGATGGCGTAGTCCACCTTGTAGCCGTTGATGTTGCCATTGCTGTCGGTGTAGGTCAGGTACGGAACCGCCAGGCGCACGCGTACAGCCGACAGCTCGGTGTTGGAGATGGTCTGCACCCAGGGGGTGGCAAACTTCAGCTCGACGCCCACAGCCGTTTCGCTTTCGACCGAGGGGAAGCCGGGAATGTAATCCTGATCGGCTTCGCCAGTACGAGTCCCCACAGTCACGCCGGTGAAGTTCAGGCTGCCGTCGGCATTGGCCAGCGGCGTGTTGTTCAAGAAGATCGACTGGTTGCCGTTGGCCAGGCCAGCGATCGGTCCTTCGCTGATCGCGTCGAGCACTTTTGCATAGGCGATGCTGATCAGGCTGTCCGGGGTTTCGGTTGGCGACTTGGTGCTTTCGCTGCTGCTTTTAGCGCCGCCGATCTCTTGAAACGAACCCATGCACTTTTCTCCGGGCGTAAAAAAACCCGCCGGGGCGGGTTTGATGTGATGTTCTTTTAAAGGCAGGTTCTTAGAGCGGTCAATCTTTTTTCGGACACCCAGCTTCTCCCACCGCCATTGGTGAAGAAATCAACTTTAGTCGTTTCGCCAGATTTATAGACATCCGCTACTTCTCTCAGGGAGTCATTTACAACTGACTGACCTCCGCCCTGCCGTGGCTGGATAACGACAGCATCATGCACTCCTGCAATGGCTTGGTTCTGCCAAGCGAAAAGGATGCACTCGCCTACCCCTTGGCTCGCTTTCGTCGTGGAGAAAGACTCCACCGGCCCTCGATCTTTCATTTCTTGCATGGAGGACGCGCAGGCTGCAAGCAAGACTGACGCGATCAAAACGGCCATTACCTTCATGTTGATCCCTCAAAAAGAAGCGGGAAGCGTATCACTGTGCATCCTCTGCATAAATTCCCGCGCTGATCACCGCGCTCCCCACAATCATACGGCCATAACCCAACGGAACTGGGTTTCCTTGAGATTGCGTGTTAACAGGGCCATTGAAGCCGTAGCTCGGCTTGTTATCCGCTTGATCCTGGGCGCCAAGCCCCTTGGGCGTACCAGCGACCATCTGCGCCACGCCCCCCAAAGCGAGCGAGATACCAATTGAGCCGGCAAGCGCACCTGAGGCCGTGCCAAAGAGGGCTGTTGACCCCGCGCCAGCAGCTACCCCACCAGAGAGGAAACTTGCTGCCGCGATGATCGCCACGCCTACAACTGTCTGCAGCATCCCAGCCCGCTTACTTCCCTGGATCACCGGCGCAATCCGGATTTCGGCGCGCCCAGGCGGATCGTTCAGCTCTTCCTTGCCGATGTTGCGCTTGCCGTGGAAGACAGCGAAGGCCATGCCCTTGTCCTTCGAGTTGATCATGAACTGCTCGAAGCCGGGGAACAGAACGCCCAACGCGCGGCAGGCTTCGGCGGCGCTGTTCACGGCCAGGGTGTGGACGCGGCCAAAGCGTGCGCCAAGCGTGCCGTACAGCTTGATGGTGCGCAGGCGTTCGTTGGGGGCGTAGTTAATCGCGCTCATTGCATCATGTCCTTGTGTCGGAGAATCAAACGGGTTGCTTCAGCCCAGAACGCGCCGTAGACATCGCGCCGACCGTCTCGACCGTACAGGTGGTGCAGGATCGAACCGGGCGCCGGGTAGTGCTCTGGCTCGGTCTTCAAGATGCCGTCGGCCAGGTAGATCCCGGCGTGATTGGGCACCGGCGACCGCACCTGCATGATGATCACGTCACCCTGCTGCAGGTCGTTCACCGGTGAGAACCCCGCGTCGGCGTAGTTCTCCATGTACAGATTGCCGCCGTTGCTCCACCAGTCATCCTCGCGGCCGTACTGCTTGAGCGTGATACCCAGCTCGCGCTGGTAGTAGTCGACGATCATCTGGTAGCAGTCGAGCGTGCCGTGATGGAACGGTCGGCCAATCAACGGGGCCTGGTAGCCCGTGGGAGCGAAGCTGACCAACTCACCGGCGGCAATCGTCCCGTCATCGCCCTTGCGCACCTCGATGATGTGCCACGGTAGGCCGCTGGCTTCGCATGCGACCCGGTCTGCCTCGCTGGGTTGCGGCGAATAGTCAGGGTGACTGTGCACGACCGCCAGCACCTCCCCGCGGTCCTCGGCTGCGGCGTAGTCTGTGGGAGCGAGCCGAAAATGCTCACTCGTCGATGCGGCGACGTTCTCGCAAGGCACGTACAACTGCGCTCGCCCCGCGCGAATAATCAGCCCGCACGCCTCGGCCGGGTAGCACTCGATCGCTTGCCGCTGGATCTGCTCGAGCGTTGCCTTGGTGATCTTCATCCCACCCTCCCCGCCGACGGGAACGAGCCGAAACGCAGTTGCCCGTTCTCACCGTATCGGAATTTGCAGCCTTTCACTGTGCCGCTGCACATGTCGTTCGCTGCATCCGTGGTGATGATGTCGTCGGACGTCGCCACCGGCCCACCGGTGTAGCCGCAGTACGAGCCACGGTAGCCGCCGATCGACAGCCACTGGCAGCAGTTCGCGACGATCTGCCGTGCTGGCAACTGCTTGTTGTTGAGGTTGATCGGCGATGCCAGGGAGAACTCGACCTTCGCCTTGTCCTCGCCGAGCTTCTGTTCGATGTACCAGATGTCAGGCGAAAACTCTTCGTCAGGGTCCGCCTCACCGTTACCGTCCGGGAAGTTCACTGCGTCCAGATAGCGGCCCAACGTGCGGCGGCGAGTAAGCTTGGCGCCGATCAAATCCTCGAAGCCCAGGCAGAGCGCGCTGATGAAGCCCGAGACGTTGCCCACCAGCAGTGATGGGTTGGGCTGCTGTGCATCCGCAGTGATCTCGAACCCGGTCGCCTGAATGGGCCAGGGGGAGTATTCCAGCCCCTGCCACCAGATCGATCCGAGCTGGTTGTAGCCGTGGAACCGGTAGAGTTCGGCGCCGACCGAAGTAGCGTCAAGCTCGAAAAGCTCCACGCGCGCGCCCGGCTCCAGCGTCTGGATATCGGAATTGATGCCCATGGGTCACCTCAAGGCTGAAAGGATTGTTCGAAGGTTGCGGTCAGGGTGTACATGCCCCCACCCAGTGGAGTGACACCGTAGGTTTCACACGTCCACAAGGCTTGGTCGCCGAGTGGCGGCGTCCAGTAAAAGGATTGCGCCCCGCCGCGAGCCACCAGGAAGTCTTTGATAGGCTTAATCGACGCAGCGGACCCGCGAAACGTCAGTGGCCAACTCTCCGATTGGTTGTTGATGCCATCGGCAGCGGTCTGTTTGTAACCGTCACCGAACTGCGCCGACTTGACTCGCAGCGTTCCTGTGCCAGTCGGTTCAATGATCGGGCACCAAGTGAATGTTTCAGGCATCACTGTCTCCCGTTGATGGCCCTACGGATGTTGCCCCCTGATCCCAGCGACCGCGTCTCTAGCTCGCGGTACTTCTGCGCAGCAATTTCGCCGATCTGCTGACCGAACTGCTCCAGCCCGCTGGTATCGGTAGTGACCTGGCTGTTTCCGCCGCTGTCGATGTGGATGGTCACTTGGGGCGCAGCGCTAGCAGACGTTCCGGTCGTAGAAGAACTACCCGGCGCCAGCCCAACATACCCCCCATCGGCATATCCACGCTTGTTCAGGGAGCCAAGGTATTCCTTCATCCCTGGCTGCTGAACGACCTCTTTGCGAAGAACGTACTCGCCCTTGTGGACGATACCGGCTGGATCGTATTTGCCACCGTCACCGGTGTAGCCGCCAGTATCAAAGCCATACGCCCCGGCGTAACTAGTGGTCGAATAGCCGCTTGCGGCGGCTGCAGAGCCGACATTTTGTGCGCCTGTAGAAAACAGATTGCCAAACAGCGAGGACAGCACCTGAGACTCGGCCTGTCGAACCGCGATGCGCGCCAGGTCGGCAAGGATTGATTTGGTGAGATCGCCGAACGAGGCCTTGCCGGTCGTAACGAAGTTGGTCAGCGAGTCTTCCATGCCGCTGAACGCACTGGAGAACAGACTTTTCGTCTGCCCGGCCACATCCTTGGCACTCTGCAGGTAATCCTCATATGCCGCTGACGCACCATTGCTCCAGTCACTTTGCGCCTTGTCGACGTCGATGTAGTACTGCCGCTGCATCGCCAGGCGCTGGTCGAGCGCGCTTTTCAGCGAGGCTGTTTCCTTGTCGTAGAGCTCGGTGGTGAACTGATCCTTGTTGCTCTTGTTATAGGCATCCGTAAGGCTGGATATCTTGGATTGATAGGACTGCTGGATGCCCAGCTGCTCCTGCAAGCGCTGTTTCTGGACGTCGCCCAGGCCGGTACCCGCGAGTCGGTTGCTCAAGCTCTGTTGATCGACCGCAAGCTGGTTTTGCAGGTTTTCATCGAATGCGGCGAGCTTGCGCCGGGTTTCGAGCGCCTTCTCGGAGAGCGTGTTCTGGGTTTCGAGCGCGGCGTTACGCTTGAGTTGGGCGGTGATCAGATCCTGGCTGGCCAGCAGCGATTTTTGATCGGCAGTGAGCGTTTTCTTGGTCTTGATATCGGCGAGCTGCTGCTCCCACTCGACCAACTTCTTGGCGTTGGCACCCAAGGTCTGACTGGCAGCCGACTGATCGCCGATCAGCGCGTTTTGTTGCTGAAGTACGGCATACTGCTGCCGGGCGTCGTCCAGCGCTTTGGTGCCAGCGTCTTCTTGGTACGCCTTGGCCTTCTTCGGCGTCGACTCCTTGTAGATAGGGTTATCCCGGATAGCCTGGTAAGCCGCGGTTTCATCCTCAGCCGAGATTTTGTACCCAGCCGCCCGCGCCTTGGTGATCCGGCGCTGCTCTTCCTCCAGCGCCTTGTTCATCTTTTGAGTTTTGGTGAAGTTTGATTCCTGCGCCCTTTGATACTCCTCGAACGCGATTCTCCCCTCGCGCTGGACTTTGGTATTTTCGCCTTCCGCGATGCTTGATGCGGCAATAGCATCGCGCTGCTTCACCAGCAGATCGAGACGGGTTTTCAGGAATCGCGTTGATTCACTGCCTTCGCCCAGGGTGCCGGGAAAGAGTTTCGCTGCGAAACTCGTTTTACGCTTATCCAGCAGATCTTGGGTATTTTTGATTTGCTCGTCGAGCGATTGGGTGCGGCCTACATCGAGAATCGAATCCCAAGCTTTTTTGGCAGCACTGCTTAACGAATCCCACGCGCCCTCGATGGTGCCCAGATTTTGCTTGATTTTTGCGGAACGGGCGTCAAGAGCTTTTGTATATGCCTCTTCGGCGAGCCCAGCAGCGTCCTGCTTGTCGCCCTGCTCTTGCAGCGATCTAATATTCGCGTAAACGGAGGCGGTAAGAAATCCGTATTGGTCGTCCAGCGCTGATATTGCTTTTACTGGATCATCCGCAATTTTTGCGAACTCGGCGATGGTCTCGCTTGTAGCCTTGCCGGTTGCGTCCTGCATGTTAAGCGCTGCAGTCGCGATCATTTCGAATGATGACGCAGGGATTTTTGCAAGTGAAGCAAGCTGAGCCAGCGCCGCAGCGGCGTCACCGACGGTCGTGGTGGCATTTCCAACCCGCCGCGCCAAAGAGCTCAACTGATCCGCTGACGTACCCGCATAATTTCCGGTAAGAATTATCGCCTTGTTATACTCGTCCGCCTCCTTGCTGCCTTTGTAGTATCCATAAGCCAAGGCAGCGGCCGCTGCCGCCGCCGCAGCAAACCCGCCAACAAGTGCTAGCTGGCTGGATGCCGCGCCAGCTGTAGCAGAATTGACGGCCTGAATAGCCTTTTTTGCGTTCTCGGTCGACTCAGCGACACTATTGGATTGTTCGGCAAGATCAGAAAGCCCACCACCTGCTTTCGATGCGCTCTCAGCCAGTTGGTCTGACTGCGACGCTGCGTCACCAATGGCAGCACCCAATCGTGAGCCTTGGAATGCACTAGTGAACAATGCCTTGGCCTTGGCACCTATCGCATCAAACGCAGCGCCAACGCCACCAAAGGAGTCTTTAATCTGTCCGCCCTGCTGCATAAGCACTAGAAGCGGGTTTTGGCCACCAGCCAGACTTGTAAAAACGTCGGTCAGTTGTGATGGAAGCTGACGGAAAGCATTTGCGGTTTGTGCCGCTGATATACCTGCAGCGGAAAACGCCTTGTCAACCTTCAAAACTCCTTGGCGCTGCTGATCCAACTTCTTCAGGTAATCCTGAAAATCAGGCTCCTCGAGTCGCCCAGCCGCGCGGTGCTTGCGCAACTGCTCTTCCATCTTGTCGAGGCGGCCGTACGCACCCACCACCGGATCGATCTGGCCGACGAGCTTGTCGAGTTGGCCAGCCTGATAGGCCGCTTCCTTCGTAGCTGATTTCAGCGCGCGCTGCGCCCGGTCCATCCCTTTTTCAAAGCCGCCGGTGTTGGCTACTAGGTCAACCGTCAACTGGCCGAGCGAATCAACCGCCATAAATTACCCCTTCACACGGTTCAACAGCGCCAACAGGTCTTGCGGCGTGGCTTCCTTCGGCGACGCGCTGAAGCCACGATCCGGCATAAAGTCCGAGAACTTGGCTTTACCGCCCATGACGTTGTTAAACGCGGTGGCCAACATCGCGAAACCGTCCTCAAGGCGAAGTCCCAGATTCAACGGCCCGGTTTGTCGCCGGTACCGCATCCAGTCCATCGCCTCGACGTAGGTCATCCTTTGCTTGGCTTCTGCGATTGTTGCCCCGAGGACGATGGCGATTTCGTGCCAGAGCTCTTCCTCGGGTTCGATTTTTTTTCGAGAACGGCCTGCGGCACCTGGTTGACCTCACCAATAGCCGCCAGCAGCACGATGGCCAGCTCCGCACACAGCGCGCCGTGACCACTTTCCGGTCCACCGACAATGTCATCCACAGTGAAGACTGGCACGCCGTCTTTGTCGGTGATGCATGACGCAATACGCTGCGCGGCAAGGTCGCCACCGCGGTCCTGCGCATCCCAGCGCTGGGTCAATGAGATGAAAGACTCCTGCAGCACGTAAACCGTCGCTGTCTGCGCTTTTCCGCCCGCATGCCAGGTGACTTCCTTCTTGACCGGAGGCGCGATGAACGCGCCCGCAGCCTTCAACGAAGCGATACTCAGATCCATGGACGTTCCTTAAACAGAGGTTTTGGCGAGCAGTACCGGTTCACCCGATACCTGAATGCCGACCGTGGATTTGACGACGTCGCCCAGGCCGAACGTGAACGGGAAACTGTTCATGTAGCCTTCGAAGGTGAGCCATGTGCGGGTGTTCGGCAGATCGAAGTCGATTTCGTCTTCCACCACCGCCCTAGCCGTTGCGCCGGTACCAGCGCCGCCTGTCAGGGCAACGGTTGGAGCGCTGGTATAACCAGTGCCTGGATTGGTGATCGTGAAGCCGGTGATCTTGCCATTTGCGATCTGGGCCGTTGCTGTGGCACCAGTACCGCCGCCAGTGATCGCGACCGTTGGTGCAGAGGTATAGCCCGTGCCTGCCGAATTCAGCACCAATGCCGCCAATGCGCCCGGCGTGCCGATCAGAGGCTGAATACCTTCCTCGGTTTCAAAGTTGTATCCGTCCGACCAGCCAACAACCCATTTGAGTTTGGTGCCGGCGGTCTTCAGTTGGTGAAGACGCAGATGGATCGGATTTTTCGGATCGATGTTCAGGCCGAAAGAAGCAGAGCCGGGTTCGGCAAGGCCCGCTTCGTACTCGCGGCCCTTCGAGGTGGTGCAGGTCACGTCAACCTGGGCGACGGAGGTGTCGATGCCGTCCAAAGTCGTGAAGCAGCCCACGTTGAGAACGCTGTTGTCGGCCGGGTCGATGGCGAAAAGCTCAGTGCCCTGGACATTAATGGTCAATTTGTACTCCCCGATTTCCTTAGAAATCACTGATTAGCGGGCATAAAAAAACCCGCCGAAGCGGGCAGTTCTTTCAGGTTTTCCGGCTAAGCGCTGACCAGCCAGGCAACATCGAAACCTTTTCGATAGTTCTTCGTGACGCTGTCCACGGCGTCGAGACCGAAACCGGTGATATAGGCGTACTTGCCGATGGCTTTACGCAGCGCAGTGAATACTGCGTCGGCAGAGACCGCTGTCGTCGCATAGACATCGATCTGCAGACCGTATCGGTCCGTTTGTGGTTGACCGTTGATGTAGTTGATCGGCGACCCGCTGACGACTTGCCAGACTGCGTATGGTTTGGCGACGTTTTGCGGAGCCTCACCATGCGGGTAGAGGCGTATCGGACTTTCCCCGAGCAGCGCTGTGACGGCAGGCGCCGCTTTGCAGGCAGCCAAGATTGGAGCAATCATCAATTCACCCCAAGTTTGATCAGCTGGTACTTCGCCGAGCTCAAGAACTCCTTGAACAAGGCCTCGCGGTTGTTCGCCAGCGCTGGACGAAGGAAGGGCTTAGCCCGATTCTTCTCAGTGCCGAGTTCAACCCACCACCAATAGAACGTGTTACCGCCGCCCTGCCCCCGACTGCGCTTGCGCACGCCGACAGACATCACGACCGCCCCAACCTCGACGCCAATGGCCTTCCGCTCAACGATCGCGAGGTTTTTAGGGATGAAGTTGGCTGTTTCCGGATCGTCGATGCGCGCGGCGCGGTCTTTCGCATCCGCTAGGACGATTTCCATCGCATCCCTGGCTGCCGGCGTCACGACCTTGCGGCGCATTTCCTCGGTCAGGCTGCGGAAACGGGCTGAAAGCTCATCTGCACCGGTCAGCTTGTAGTCGACCCAATCAGCCATCGTTCACGCCCTCGCTCGCTGGAAAGGTCAGATACTCCTTCCCGGAGACCGGATCGCGAAGAATGCCGTGCAGGTTGTACGTTTTGCCGTCGCAACGAGCTCGCATGGTCGCATCGAACCCGTCACGGTAGCGCGTCACGATCCTGCAGGTGACTTCCGACTGAGTCGACTGCGCTGCGATGAACTCACGCACGCTCAGGTCACTGATTGCCGCCCAAACCGTGGCGAACTCAGCCCACGCCACCAACGGCTCATTCGAAACCGGATCGTTGGTCGTGACTTTCTGCTCGAACGTCACACGGTGCCGCAGATCTCCGGCGCGCATGGGTATTCCTCCACCGGTTTAGAATCGGCCAAGCTGCGGGACGACCATAAGAGGGATACGACCCCCATCGGCAGCGCCTCCGCTGCGGTACCGACCAGCACAGCCTCACGGTTCGTGTAGGAATGGCCGATCAGCAGCAGAAGCGCAGCTTTGAAACTGGCTGGGATGTCCGCGGCGGTAGCCAACAGCGGGTTGTCGCAGTACCACAAGGCCCAAGCCAGCGCCGACTCCGCGTAAAGCTCGATCAGATCGTCCTCATCCGGCGAGTCGACGCGAAGGTGCTTCTTGATGAGCTCCATAGCCAGTAGATCGGCAAGGACTACGGTCATTTTTTAACCTTTTCCTTCGCCTTGGCCGGACCATCAACCGGGGCGGATTGCTCACCATCGACGAGCTCCGCAAGCTTCATGTCGACTAGAGCCTCAGCGATATCATCAGCAACCGGGCGGCTCTCGTGCTGGTCGAAGTGCCCCGCGTGATAGTGCGAGAACTGCCGCAATGCGCGAATAGTTTTCATGGTGAAACCGGGGCGGTTGCCCGCCCCGCTCCTGTCGTTATGCCGCTGGGGCGAATGCGCCTTTGATGATCGCGGTCGGACGGTAGTGGGTCACCGCCAGGCGCTCTTCACACAAGATGGTCAGCATGTTCTTCACGAAGTTATCGCGGTCCTGATTGCTGACCTCGATGGTTGCGTCCATGCGATCCCAGATCTGGGACGCCAGATCGAAGCCGCCGACGGTGAAGGTGCCTTGTGCCTGGGCCTTGGTCGCCACAACTGGCAAGCCCCACATGACTTTCGCCGCGAAAGCAGCTGGACCACCGAAGATGTACCGACCATCGCCATCCTTCAACAGCGCAATGGCATGCCAGTCGCGTGGGTTTAGGATGATCCCGGAAGCCTCGAACTCAGATTCGCTGGTCTGGAAGATCGCGTGCGCGATCTGATCTGCACGCGTGTCGCCGGTAGCGTTCAGCGCTGCGTCGTATGCACTGGCTACCTGGTTCAGGCCCAGCAGGTTGTCACCGGTGCCGTCGCCGTTGAGCAACTGCACTTCTTCGACCAGATCCAAGCCGAACAGCAGACGGTTGTTGACGTAGGACTCCAGCATCGGCGCGTCGTCCATAATCTGGCGGGCGGCCTGAATCCAGTGAGCGATGGTTTTGACGTTCGCCGTTTCCTTGGTGAAAGTGAGCTGAGTCTCAGGCTTCAGCGCGCCCTCCGCGACCGGTGCGGCGCCATTGGTGAACACGTTCTCACGCACGTACTCGATGGCGTTCGAGGTGGTTCGGCCTTGCGCCAGCAGGTCACGAATGGTCAGGCGACGCAGACCTGGCATCAGAATGCCCGGGTTACGTTGGGCCTGCACCAGCGCACCAGCTGAGCCAGCGCCGCTACCCAGCGCTTTGCTGAAGCTTTTGACGTCGACCTTGCCGGAAGTAGAGCCGTTCCAGCCTTTCTTGATGTCTTCCGCTGCACGCTCGGCGAAGCTTTTCTTGTGCTCTGGGTTGTCCAGTTCGCCACCGGCGAGCTTGGATTCCAGATCGAACAGACGCGCCCCCGAAGTTTTCAGCTCTTCTTGCAGCTTGATGAAGTCATCCTGAAGCTTTTTGCTGACCTCGCCAGTCGCTGAGATTTCCTTCTTTTGCTCGTCGAACAGGCCCTGAATGCGAGTCTGTTGGTCTTCAATGGCTTTTTCGATTTTGGCCAATTCGGTCATGATTAAATTCCTGCGGGGGTGAAAGAGTTGATGCGCTGGAGTAGCGCTGATAATTCGCCACCTTCGGAATCGCTCCGAACTGCGGACTTGATGCGGGCGATTAACGCCTGCGCTTCGGACTTGGAAAGGCCGACTGAATCTCTCAGCCAGTGCTCCGCATCGCGAATGGATTCGATGGCATCCATACTTTTCAGCGAGGAGATGGATGCATCCTCGTTCGCCGGCTCAGTGCAAATGCTGATTTCACGCAGCCGCTGCATGGACTTGAACGCCATGCCTGTGGAAATCCGGTCGAAGTCGGACGGACCAGCCAGAAAGCCCACCGAAAGGCCGTTGACCGTCCCGTGCTGCATGGCTGATTTCAATGCTTCGGATTGGGGGTTTCCGGGGGTGAGCTCGCCACGCGCCAACAATCCTTTGCTGTCTTCCTCCAGGTGCAGCCACTTGCCTACGGGAATGGCGTTGCGCTGGTGGTTGAAGAACATCGCGACTGCGCGGGACTGGCCGGTGAGAGCCTTCGCGAAGGCTCCAGGTAAGATGATGTCACCGTCCGCGTCTGTTTTATTGAAGACGCTGGCATAGCCTTCGAAGATGCCCTGCGTGCCACCGCCGGCGAATTTGATTTCGGCCTGCTCGAACGCAATGGTCTTTTGAATGTTGGACATTTGCTGACTCCAGAAAAACTAAACCCCGCGAGGGGCGGGGTTCGTTTTGCCAAGTTGATCAAGGGGCACGTTTTGGGATTGACGCGTAGCCACATCACCACCTGGAAGCGGAGGCTTGTTGTTCACTCGACGTCCTTCGTTGATGGTGAGCAAGCCGGTGTCGACCAGCGTCTTCATGTAGTTCGCCCGTGCCGTAGAGTCACCGCTGAGCAGCCCGTCGCGATTGTGTTCCGCGTGGACCTTGCCCAGATCGGTGGGTTTTACTAGCCAGCGCACGATGCAGGTCTCCCAAATTTCCAGGTATGCGTCGAGTGTGTACTGGAGAAAGCCGAGATTCTGCTGCTCGATGCCAGATCCCCAACTCGTCGATTTCTCGACGTCGCCCACCAGGTGCGGCGGTACGCCGAAGAACCGCGCCAGCTCGCTAACCTGAAATTTTCGAGCCGCCATCGTCTCTGCGTCTTGAGGACTGACCCCGATCGGCTGCGTAGTGAATCCTGCCTCGAGGATCCAGAGGCGCTTCTTCACCGGCCCGCCTGATATCTCCTTGAAGTTCTCATCCAGTTGGTTGCGCTGCTTATCGCTCAGGGTTTTGTCGCCGGTCGAGAGGATCTGCGGCGACTTCGCGCCATTGGCGTAAAAGTCTCGCTGCTGGTCTTCCATCGCGACCGCGACACCGGCGGTTTTGGCCCCGAATGCAATCGGCGAAAGCCCGACCAAGCCGTTGAAGCCAAATCCCTTGAGATGAAAAATCTCGCTTTGCCTGAATTCGGCGTACTCCGTGTCGCGCTTGTAGCGGTAAACCACTCGCTTACCTTCCAACCTGACGTCCATGTTCACCGACAGCAGCGGAATAAGGCTGATCACATCCCCCGCCGCGTTGCGCTCAATAAGGGCATAGGCGTTTCCGTAGAAGCAGAGCTGCATGGTCATGGCGACACGGAAGTCGAAAGCCGTCATATATTGATTTGGCATGTACCGCAGGAGTCGCGCCAGCGGGTTTGTCAGGGGCGCCTTGGTCCGGTCGTCTCCCTTGGTCTCGAATACGTCCAGAGGCATGCAGGCGGTGACACTGGAAATCAGCCGCACGCAAGCGAAAACAGTGGATATCTGCAGCGAGCGCTCGTCGTTGACGACCGAATCGCCCACGACGCCGGAAGCCGATACCGGGCCCGTCTGCGACCCCTTATCCGGGGAGGTTAGGCGGCCGCCGACGAAGAAGCTCGCCATACGCGCCCAGAAGGGACTGCGCGTACGCAAGTCGATGCTGTAGTCGGTATCGGCCATTACATACTCATTGGTCTAGAGAGGAAGTCATCGACATTGACGTCGTCCGGACTGGCGCCAGAGACACCAATTGCCATCAGCAAAGCGGTCATATCGTCAATCTTGTCTGCGGATCGTTTCTTATCCGGCGCCATATTCATGTTGTCGTCCCGACGTGCGATCAGGTTCGAGGCGCACCAGTTCAAAAGCGGGTCAGCGCCGTGCGCAAACTGGCCGGAGATGTAGGCACGCTCCAAAACCTGCATTGCGGGGTGGTAGGACTTAGGCCCCTGGATGAACTCGACCATCGGAACGTCGCCGGCGACCAGCCGGTTCACCAGGTCTGAAGCGTTCCATTTGTCGTAGCCGATTGCCTGACTGTTGAAGCGCTCGTTCGCCGCCTTTACGTCCGCTTCGATCACGGCATAGTCGGTGACGTCGCCCTCGGTCTGTTTGAGCAGTCCAGATTCAACCCACGATGCGTAAGGAACGGTGCCGCGCTCTGTACGGAACGCGACCGCGCTTTCCGGCGCCCAGCGCCAGGCATACGTATAGATGACACCGTCAACGTTCCAGATCAGGCGGAAGCTGGTGAGGTCGGTTGTCGACGCAAGATCGAGCCCGCCCCAGCAAGGGAAATCAGCCAGCCAGTCGAGGTCAACCTCTCCGCCGCATTGCTGCCACTTATTGAGGTCGATCCAGCCGTCAGCAGTTGATGCCGGCCGATTCAGCCTCTTGATTCGAAACTCTGCCATCTTCGACGGCATCTGCTTCGCCTCAACCGCCTCTTTTCGAATCGCCGCGAGTAGGTGCGGGTTCACATCCATCAGCGGGTTGGCTTTGATCCAGCAGCGTTCGTCGAACTCCTCATCGGCCTTGATCCCGAGGGTCTTGTCCTCGTCATCGACCGCGTAAAAGACGACCAGGTAATGGTCAGCCGTGTGGCCGAACAGCCCAGCGAGCAGCTTTTTGGCGAACATCCTGATCTCAGCCCACGGCCCAGGGTTCGTGTAACCCTCAGTGGTCGTGAACAGCCACAGCGGGTTGCCCCGGGCGCCGGCAGCCGACTGCAATACGTTGAGCAGGTCCGCTGTTTTGTGCGCGTGGATCTCGTCGAGCCCCACATGCGAGGGGTTCAGGCCGTCCTGGGTGGAGGCCTTTGCATGGATCGGCTTGAAACTGGCACCGGTTTCGGCCCGGCTGATCGATTTTGCCCATACCTCAAGACCGAAATACTCGCGCAGGTCCGCATTCTTTTCTGTCATCCGCTTGGCAGCGTTGAAGATGATCGCGGCCTGGCCGAACGTGGTTGCAGCACTGACTATCTGCGCGCCTTCTTCCGGTTCGCAGCACTCGCAATACAGCAGGATGGCCGACGACAGCGTGCTCTTCGCGTTTTTCCGCGCAACAGCGAACAGGGCCGAGGTGAATCGACGCGGGTGGAACATCCCGTCGCCGCCCCAGCCTTCGGTGAAGACGGCTTCGCGCTTTCGAAACCCGAAGAGCTGGACGACGAAGAAAACGTGGGACGCGTGCATCACGATCGTGGGTTTCTCCCACTTGCCTTCAACGTGGTGCAGTTTTTCGATGAAGTCGCAAGGATCGTTCGCGTGCCACGGGTCAAACATGAACGGGCAGTCTTTCTTTTTCGCCCGTTTGAGGTCATCAAGAAAGCGCTGTGCCGCCTGGCGTATCAGCTTTCCGTGCTTTTTTCGCTTCTTATCAGCTACTGCGGCCTTGGCGTAGTCAGTCGCGATCTTTACGAAGTCACGCATTCCTACTCCAACGACCGGGTGAATCGATTATTTGGCACCTTGCTTACGGCCGTTACCGGCGAAAGCATTGCCCTTGTTCTCTGTTCCGCCCGAAGAAACCTTGCGACGACTTGCTGGGGTCATGCCGAATTCCGAAAACAGCGCTTTCAGAGCGGTCGTTTCAGCCGCGGTAGATTCCATGTCGGCCTTGGCTTTTTTTCGGAAGCACTGCCAGGCGTGGCAAAGTTGTTCGAGCGAATACAGGTCGACGACCTGCAGTACCTTGGCGCTGACCAGCTGTCGCCCGAGGTTGCGCCACATTTCGGCGCCATCCGAGTTCAGGTGCTGGGGCGGCTCTGGAAAATCTTCAATCAGGTCGAACTCTGGCGCGTCCTTCTCCTCGCGATCTGGGCGCGTGGTACCGGCCAGAACCTTGAGGTGCGGCGCCGTCGGCTTCCGTCCTCGGGTCATATTTCAACCTTCTATTTTCAAATCCCAATTTTGACTGTGCGAAAAAAAGCCTCGGGCGCGGTCTGGAAGCCAAAAGGCCCAGACTTTCACCCCTCCCCCCATCGATAGAGACAGCCTAACGCACCATTTCGGTGCGAACTGAATGAGATCTCTTCTCACTGCCGACGAGCGGTCTTTTCCATATGGGGATTTGACGTGCTACATCAGCCACGTCTGGCATTGCCGAAGCCGCCATCATCTGCCGCCGTCTTCACTGAATGGCATGGGTGGCACAGGCCCTGCCAGTTCGAGCGGTCCCAGAACAGGTCCTTGTCGCCTCGATGCGGGATGATGTGATCAACATCGGTGGCCGCTGTCACTCGGCCCTGCCGCTGGCATTCAGTACAGAGCGGGTGCTTGGCAAGGTAGCCCTTGCGTGACTGTTGCCATCGGTAGTTGTACCCACGCTGGCTGCTGGTACCACGCTGCTGTTCAGGCGTCTTGTGTTGGGGTGTCACTGGTGCTGATGGCTGGTGTCTCTTCGGGCGGGTTGGCATATGTCTTCTCGTGACGCTTGAACAGTGTCGATGCTCGCTCCTTGGCAATGGCCAGCCACTTCACCGCGCGTGCTCGACGTGCTGCGCAACCAGTGCAGGACATCACTCGATGCTCCAGGTGAAGCCGCGCAGCACTGTCCCTGCGACCTTGTCGATGTCAGGCTGAAGGCCAGTCAGATCGCTGAACCAGATAACGGCCTGCAGGTACGGCATCACCCACCAAGCGCGCCTGATGGTGATCTTCATCTCGACCTTCGCCATTCAGGCCTCCACTTGATAGGAGAAGCCGTCATCACGGTTTAGGTTGGTCACGGCGCGGTGTGAATCGAACGCGACAGACGCGCGTATCGATCTGGTGTAAGGCGAAGTGGTCTTCCCCTCGAACCGCTCGCGGTGAACAACACGGCGACCAGACAGCAGCTCAATGACGACAGCGCCCAACACGTTGTTGACGGTGATCTTCATGGCGCTACTGTCCGAGCAACCGCTGAGTTTCCTTCAGCGCGAGAGCGTGGAGCACTGCGACGATGAAGCCTTGAGGCAGGCCGCCAGCCTTTGCTGTATCCAGTGCAGCGGTAATGGCGACATACAGCTTGCCGACCTCATTGGCTTCGGGAGACAGAGCAACTGGTTCGATTGGTGGATCAATGACCGATTGTTTTGCAGCGGGCTTTCTGGCCATGGGCGACCTCGATAGTGAACGTGATTGATGAGTCAGCAGACCGCCGAGGTGATGAGCGAGTCCTGATCCGACACTCTGCTTGTCAAGGGCGTAATTTGTTGGCCAACCAGCCCACCGCTATAGAGAAGCGACGGCGTCACTTTCACGAACACTGCTTGCAGGTGTTCAGTGATGGACTTCCATTGCTCAGGGGTTGGGCGTTCACCGCCGCTGAGTTCTGCGAACCCTTGGAGCCAGTATGCGAACTGCTCGGGCGTCATACGGCTCAGTTGGGCCGAAACGGTCGATTGAAGAGTGGTGGCCAGGGTCATGACGGATCTCCGGGTTTCGCGCCACGAAACGGACGCATTTGATTTCGTGGTGCGTTACTCAGCGTCATCACCTTCCACGCGAAGCGATTCGCCATCGACGGTGAACACCACGGTCAGCCTGACCAGATCACCGGCCTCGCTGGCCATGTTTGTGCTCACTTGGCAGGGAAGTACTTCACCCGCCTCCGTATGCAGCGCGAACGGCGAATGCTTGCTCGCCTTGCCCGCTACGAATTTCCTTGATTCATCGCCTAGCGCGGTCACTTCGATCTCGCGGGCGACACGCTTCAGGATCAGCTTCATTGGAACCTCACACAGACTGATTCAAGTGATTCTTCCGTGACTCAGCGCAGTCAGCTACAGCGCTTTCTTCGCCAGCGCTACCAGATGCTCCCATTCGGCCTCGATGTCGTGGCCCAGGGCAACGAGCAAAGCTTTGAGCTTGTTCGTGTCGACCGTCGCGGTAGTAGGGGTGTCAACGGTTGGTTCTGTTGTAGTCGTGGCCATGGTCGGCTCCTTGGTGTAGATACTCGCCAGATAGGCGAACAGTCGATTCAGTAGGTTCATTTGCTCTTGCTCCGCTGGATCTGCGCGTCGACCTGATCAGCGCATGTGTCGAGCAGGTTGATGGCCCGATCCTTCAGCGCCCAGAGGTCGCCATTCAGCGCCAGGTCATCGTCACTGGTACTGATCCGCTCACACGGGACCAGCTCAGGGGCTTCGAGCCTTACCGTTGTTGTCTTTACCGGTGCTGGCTGGCTTCCCGCGCAGGCCGTCAGGCAAAGGCTGATCAGCCCACTTACGAACAGCCGGGCTCTTGCGCTTGAGGTCTTCAAAGTCTTTCCTCGCCTTCAGGGCTTTCTGTTCGCTGGCTTTCAGCCTTTTGTCCAGGTCGAGCTGATACGCCTTGTTGCGTTCAAGCTCGGACCGCAACGTAGTAATCGTGGCCTGGCTTTCCTTGTTGGCGTCGAGGGCGTCTGTCTTGGCCTTGGTCTCGACGGCCACTTCGCCGCGAAGGGCGATCACGCGGTATTGCTGTATACCAATCAGAAGGGCTGCTACCAGGGCAATGACAACGGCGAGGGCGAACGCTTTCAGTCCGCTCATGCTGAATCCGCCTTGCGCCCGAGGAACCTGATGATCAGTTCCCGAATCGCGGTCACGCCGATGAACCCGATGGTGCCGCCGGCTGCAACAGACAAACTCGAGGGCCAGGCCATCCATTCAATGACGCTGCTCGCGGAAAGACTCAGCGCGCCGCACATGAGCGCTTCAAGGATAATCCTGCGCTTACTGGTTTCTTTCGCCTCGTACAGCACACGAAGACCTGAAATAACAGCTGCCATGATTGAGCCCTGCCATAGCGGGTTACTCAAGGCCAGCCAGATCGCGGCCCAGAAGTCGGGATTCTTTTCGGGCATGACGTGCATCCGACTGTCCACCCTTTCGGGATCGGAAAATGAAAAAGGCCCACCGGATGGCGAGCCTTGGAATAGGTTGAGGATCTTTCTCCCCTGTCCGCCCAAGCCGCCTCCAGCACACACGAGGATTGAGGCGCTTCAACTGCCGGTGTTCTTTCCGTACGCGTGACTTCCGGCTATACCGCGTCCAGGCCATCCCTCGCGGGCCACCCTGGCTATGGCAATGCACACCGTCAGGTGATTGGAGCGGCTCACGGGATTCGAACCCGCAACCTCTGACTTGGAAGGACAGAGCTCTGCCAGTTGAGCTAAAGCCGCATTCTGGTTGCGAGGGCTCGATTCGAACGAGCGATCTCCGGGATATGAGCCCGGCGAGATAGACCACTTCTCCACCTCGCAGAAACAAAAAACCCCGCACTTGGCGGGGCTTAGAGCTTGGACAGAATCACTGGTCTGAAAGCGTTTCGAGCAAATTATGTCCCGACCAGGTCATTTGGAGTTGTCCATCATCGGAAATCAGAAACCCGCTGTCCGTCAGCAACCTGACGGCGTAATGCCAGTCGTCGCCGGAAAATCCGTGTCTCGATGAAAGCTCCTGCAGAGCGTGGAAATCAATTCCGTTGACGCCAGCGTATTGTTGGACCGCTTCCAAGACTCGCCTGGCCGCTTCGTAATTTCTGTGCATCTGACCTTCCTTGAGACTAGTGATGAAGATCAGATCATATAACGATCGCTCATAAAAAAGCCCGACGCAAAGGCCAGGCTTGTGCGCTATGAACAGCGTTGCTAGCGCCTCACCTCAAGGTGCTGCTTGACCGCAGTGAGCGAGTCGCCCACTGCCTCCACCGCAGATCGGACCTCCTTGGGGGAAATTCCAAAGTACTTGGCCCAGTATTTCAGCTCGCTACTGTCACCAACATTTATTCTAATGGCGTCACTTCCGCCAACGTTTTTGCGCTTCTCCATACAAATATCGATGTCCTGCAAACATGAATGCGTTAACAGGATAGTCCACATGAAGGAAGAAATGCCGAGTTTTGTGAAAAATATGTGAAAACAAAACCCCAGCGTGTTGGCGCTGATTGAAAACTGACCCACCCTGCCGATTGAAAATTGACCCAGGGCAGATTGCCGATTTGTCATCAGCAATTGTGAATTAGCGTAGCAGCCCTGTCCGATCTCAAAAGACCGAAAGCCCCACCACATGGGCGTATGTGGCAGGGCACTTTCCGATCAGGATCAAAATGGCTCGTCGTCCTCAACTGCATCTTCTTCCTTACGCTTTCGTTCACGTGTCTTGATCTTTGTCTGGTCAGCCAGGGTGCTGTGTTGCAGACGGTAGGATTGATTACCCGTTTCGACGATGTGGCAATGGTGCGTCAGTCGATCCAGCAGCGCAGTGGTCATTTTGGCGTCGCCGAAAACACTCGACCATTCCGAGAAACTGAGGTTGGTCGTGATGATCACGCTGGTGTGCTCGTAGAGCTTGGACAGGAGATGAAACAGCAGCGCGCCACCGCTTTGGCTGAAGGGCAGATAGCCCAGTTCATCCAGGATAACCAGGTCTGTGCGGAGCAGTCCTTGTGTCATCCGGCCTGTTTTTCCGTCGTACTTTTCACGCTCCAACAGATTGACGAGGTCTACCGTGGAGAAAAAACGGACTCGTTTGTTGTGAACGGTGATCCCGGACACAGCCAGTGCGCTGGCCAAGTGTGTTTTGCCTGTTCCAGGCCCACCGATGAACACCACATTTTGGGCCGTCGCCGTGAACTCCAGGCTGGATAGTTCCTTGACCAGACGGGCATCGGCGCTGGAAGCGCTGAAGTCAAAGCCCGCCAAATCACGATGCATGGGAAGTTTGGCCATGTTCATCTGATGATTCACGGATCGCACGACGCGATCTGCCCGCTCCTGCTGGAGCAGATGTTCCAGCAGCCATTTTGAGGATGCTGTCGACGCTTCGCCCTGAGCAGCCAATTCCTCCCAGGCGTGCGCCATGCCATGCAGACGCAGCTCTTTGAGTTCTGTCATCAAGTCACGCATTTCGACTCTCCTCATCGGTCGTACGCAGTTGGTCATACCGGGCCGTATTGGCCGCCGGCGCAACCTTGAGCTGAAGACTTGTTTCCACAGAAGGTGGCGGTGCGCTGGAAGTCAGTCGGGCCAGAACATTCAGGATGTGATCGGCACTCAAACTGCCAGACTCAAGCACCAGTTCCACGGCCACCAGAACGGCGTCGAGACCAGTAATGGGCACCGCAGCCAACACCTGTGTCATGACTCGATCACCGTTGACGTGACGCCGGAGGCCACGCTTGAGCAGGCGTAATGGTTTCGGTAAATCGGCAAACGGCGCGCCATTGCGAAGTGCGCCAGGCTTGCGCTCGATCAGTGGGATGTAGTGCTGCCAGTCGTAGCTGACCTGGTCTCGATCAAAGAGCCGATCGTGACTGGCGATAGTTGTCTCATCAGCAACGACCACAACCCGTGTGGGATATAAGCGGCTGCTGACCCACTGACCAACGCGCTCGCAAGGCACCGAGTAACGATTGCGTGCCACGCTGATCAGGCAGGTACTGGAGACCCGCACAGTGCGCTCGACATAGCCGTCGAAAGCGCTAGGCATCGGCATCATTTCCACCCGCTCCAGCGCCAGAACATCTGCCACCGTAAGCCCCTTGTATTGCGGGTGCGGCAGCTCACTCCAGAGAGTTCGGCAGCGTTGGCCGAGCCAGACATTCAGCTCGTCGAAGTTATGAAACAGGCAGTCTTGAGCATCCAGCCAGATGCGCCGCCGACTGTCTTGGACGTTCTTCTCGACGATCCCCTTTTCCCAACCCGAGGCGACGTTGCAGAAGTCTGGATCGAACAAATAATGCGAACACATCACTGCAAAACGAGCGTTGACCGTTCGACCTTTGCCTTTGCTTACCTTGTCGACAGCCGTTTTCATGTTGTCGTAGATACCGCGACGCGGCACGCCACCCAATGCTCCAAACGAACGCGTATGGGCATCAAACAACATCTCGTGCCCCTGGCTGGGATAGGCCACCAACCAAAATGCGCGGCTGGCACAGAGCTTCATGTGGGAGACCTGGATCCGCCTGTACAGCCCGCCAATCAGCAGACCTTCTTCACTCCAGTCGAACTGAAAAGCCTCGCCCAGCGCGAACGTCAACGGCACAAAGGCTCGCAAGGATTTTCCTTGCTCACCGCGCCACGCGCGGATGAAGGCGGTCAGTTGGCTGTAGCCGCCGTCGTAGCCCACGGCCTTGATCTGCTCGAAAAGAGCCTTGGCGGTTCTGCGGTTGTGTTTTGCCCGAAGCGAATCGGCTTTGAGTGCCTGTTCCAGCGTTTCGTGGAAAGGACTGAGCTTGTTGAAAGCGGCTTGCCGCTGGTACATCGGCAGTTTGGTTTCGGGGGCTCTGATCCACTTTCGGATGGTGTTCCTGGACAGCCCGGTACGCTTGGCTATCTGGTGCAGCGACAGCTTGTCGCGCAAGTACATCCGCCGAATTTTTCCCATCATTTCCATGCTGATCACCTTGTGTTCTCCTGCTCGGAAAGTGAGCAGAAGCAGTTGAACACCTGGGTCAGTTTTCAGTCGGCAGAACAGCCGTTAATGGGTCAGTTTTCGGTCAGCGGCAACAGGCCGGGGTTAAGCGCTAGGTCAGAATAGTTTCTCGAATATTTTGGAGTGGGTTTTGTAGTCGGCAGAACGCCCGAGGAGTGTCGGTCGGAGTTGATCGGAGATTTGCGCGGCCTCGGGGCGACCCAGTTGGCGTAAATCCCCGAAAACGACCGGGCCTAATAAACAGATGTTGAATGCTAGTTGGGATGCACGCCGTTGAGCTTGGCAACCTGGGTGGCTAACGCGTCCATCAAATCAGGTGAGAGGCAGTCGTAAGGTTCAAGGCCGATGGTGCGGAGGCGACCACGGATCTCCGTCATGAGCTCCGGTGCCGTGCCTGTCTCGATAATGGATGATACAAAAGCGGCGAACCCTGGCGCGGCCCAACCGGACTGTGGGGACAACTCGGTGTGGACGAAATCCAAGCCGAAGAAGGCATGATCCCTGTTCTCAATACGACCGAAAAGATGAGCATGGCACTCTTTGCATGCATGACGCTGGATAGGTGCATTCTCATCGACGATGGCCAGCTTCGAAGCGTTTGCAGTCACGGTTAACTTCTCGCGGGGGACGACTGCAATGACAGCGAATTTTGCGCCTTTAGGCTTCCAGCATCTGCTGCAGCCGCACGCGTGATTATGCAGTGTCTGAGCGCCGATTGTGATCTCAACCTTGTCCGTTGAGCACAGGCATTCAAGCGTTCCACCAGCAAAGCCTGACTCAGGCGGTTTGATACCGTTATCCAGTGATGGATGAAGTTTTACTTCGCTCATTTTGTATCTCCAGCTCGGGGGGAAGGGTGAATCGATACCTAGGGCTTACGCCCCAGCATCTACTTCAGTATCTGATTACCGTCCGGATCGATTTGCCTTCATGCATGAGGTCGAAGGCTTCATTGATACGCTCCAGCGGCATGGTGTGCGTGACGAATGGCGCTAGTTCAATCTCGCCCTTCATGGCGTCTTCCACCATTCTTGGCAACTGAGAGCGGCCTTTGACTCCGCCAAATGCTGAGCCTTTCCAGGTGCGGCCGGTTACTAGCTGAAATGGACGGGTCGAAATTTCCTGACCGGCGCCAGCAACACCTATCACGATCGATTGACCCCAGCCACGATGCGCACATTCGAGTGCTGCGCGCATGACGTTTACGTTCCCGATACACTCGAAGGAGTGATCAACCCCCCAGCCGGTCATCTCGATGATCACCTGCTGAATAGGTTGCTCATGATCTTTTGGATTGACGCAGTCGGTAGCACCGAATGAGCGGGCCAGTTCGAATTTGTCAGGATTCGTATCGATAGCAATGATTTGCCCGGCCTTTGCCTGGCGTGCACCCTGGATCGCCGCAAGACCAATACCACCTAGGCCGAATACGGCTACCGTGTCGCCCGGCTGAACCTTTGCAGTGTTGTGAACTGCGCCGATGCCAGTGGTCACACCACATCCTAGCAGGCACACGTGCTCAGGATTGGCCTGCGGATTGATTTTTGCCACGGATACTTCGGCGACAACAGTGTATTCGCTGAAAGTAGAGCAGCCCATGTAGTGATAGAGCGGCTGACCATTGTAGGAGAAGCGGCTGGTGCCATCCGGCATCACACCTTTGCCTTGCGTGGCACGTACAGCTATGCACAGGTTAGTTTTCCCTGATTTACAGAAGAGGCATTTGCCGCATTCTGCGGTGTAAAGCGGGATGACATGATCGCCTGGCTTGAGGCTGCTTACGCCGTCGCCAACCTCAACCACCACACCTGCACCTTCATGACCAAGCACGACCGGGAAGAGGCCTTCCGGGTCATCCCCGGACAGTGTGAACGCGTCGGTATGACATACCCCAGTATTGGTTATCTTGATCAGCACTTCACCTGCGCGAGGCGGCTCGACATCGATTTCCACGATTTGTAGCGGTTTACCTGACTCGAATGCGACTGCAGCACGAGATTTCATGCGATTTTCTCCAGTGGATAGTTTCATTTGAGCCGCGCTGCCGTCGATCGGGTGTCGTGATAATGGATGCTATTTCAGGTACGTACGCACGAGAGAAATAACCTCATTAATCGATGACCGCTGCGCCTCAGTTGTTTCAGCCGAGCTCGTAAATTCTTCTCTGAGATGGCTCTCGAGTACCCCTGCCATCAGGCCGTTAGCGGCGCCACGGATTGCAGCAATCTGTTGCAAAACCGGACCGCATTCCGCTCCTTCTTCAAGCGCGGCCTCTAGCGCGGCCAGTTGTCCTTTGACTCGTCGAACTCTTGCCAGAACGCGTTTTTTCTCTTCAGGGCTGTGTGGCATCGCAATACTCCTCCAGTGCTTTAGGTGGGGAGTCTACCGAGGTACTGGAGGTGAGTATAGCGAGATACCCCATGGGAGTATAGTTGAATACTGGAGGGGAGTACATTGTTTGCTGGGCTATCGATCTCTCCAAAGCGCTGCGCGGAATGCTGCTGAACGACATCGCCCGGATTTGAACCTGACACTTAGCGTCTGGTGACGCTTGCACTGAGCCAGAGCAGTGGGCCCCCCCGATGCCGGATCGGTAGGTCTGGCTTGGTCTACACTGCTCAAACTGCTGAACGCTGGCGACTACGCTAGTGATGCTGACCAGTTCCTCCGCTGAACCAAGGCGGGCGGCAAGGAATTGGCTGGACTGACGAAGCGCCGGAGTGATGAGCGCGATGTTCTTGAGTGCAGCATGGTCGTGGCCCTGAAGCTTGCCCGATTTGGGTGTGAGCAGTTGTAGTCTGACCATCGCCCTATGCGCCGTATCGGTCGCCATAGCTTGGCGGTGGCAGGCCAATAGTTACAGTAAGGTCATTGCCCCAATGAAGCTAATTACCACGCCGATCGGACGCTGATTGCCCATGCGACATCGGCCCCGGTCTGCCTGGTATTGGCCAAGGAGCAGGCCGGGCGAACAGTGAGTACCCGTGCGCACAGTCTTGAGCCGCCAGCTGTCGTCCGCCAGTTAAGATTTGGCACCCACAGCCGATGTCCTTTAAGACGCCACAGGTCTGGCGTGGCAGCGTCAACAGACGGGGTCTTAAATTATCCTTCGATGTAGGGAGATTCGGGATATGGAAAGCGACGCTTTGCCAAAGTGGGCCGGAAAACTCATAGAACTTCTTGAAATCAGCCCCGTCCCTGTTGCCGTGTATGACCAGGATGACGTCTTATGTTTCGCTAACTTGGCGTTTCGACGGGTGTTCGGCTTGACGAGCGACGAGCTTGTTAGTTGGACGGAGCTAGTGCGCATAGCCCGATCTAAAGGTGCAGGTACTCATGTCCAAACGGAAAATTTTGAACAATGGCTGATGTCCACTAAGAGTCGTCGAGGAAAACAGCCATTCCGAGCGTTTGAAACAAACCTCAACGATGGTCGCTGGTTATGGATGACGGAGACATTCGAGGCAGAGGGCTGGAGCATTAGCATGGCCCCGGATATCTCCCAGCTACAAGCAGATGACGAACGTACTATGCGTCTAGCCCGGGATATAGCCATCCGATCCTCGACCACTGATGAATTAACTGGTTGCATGAATCGGCGCGGAGTTTTGGCAGCATTGTCCAGTCTAATGGATACTCGGCAGAATGAGGCCGGATTTGCGCTCGCATTGCTTGATATTGACTATTTTAAACAAGTTAATGACACCTATGGCCATCCCGCTGGTGATGCGGTTCTTCGTCACCTCGTCGAACACTTGCAGGCGCGTATTAGGAGTAAAGACCTATTAGGTCGATATGGGGGCGAGGAGTTCTTAGTTATCTTCCCTGGCTGCTCCAGTGTCGACGCACAAGCCATCTTGGAAAACATCAGGCAGACAATTACGCCCGTTTTTCTTGAAGGGGTTGAAATTAGTTATGATTTTTCTGCTGGCATTACAGGGTTCATAATCAATACAACTCTTGACCAGCTGCTTAAACAGGCTGATCGAGCATTATATGTTGCCAAGCAGGAAGGCCGAGGACGGAGCTGTATCGCCAAGCCGGCGCCCGGCTAAACCAGAAGCCGAGTGTTCTATCCGGGATCCGGCCCCTGCTTGAAAGACCGACTCTGCTGTACCACTTTTTGTACAAATGATGTTTTTCGAGGGGATTTTAGGGGTGTTTATGGCCCCGCAAAGCCCCTAAAAGCCCTTTTCCCAATACACCAGCTAATTCGCATATAGCGTCCTGAGCGTTCCACTAGCTGCTGGCTGTATCAGGGAGCAGGTGGGATTGGGTAGTTCAGCGCCTCCTCAGATTTCAGCAATTCGAGGCAAGCCGCGACAAACACTTGAGTGCGTCCGATTGCTGCCAGGTTAGTTCCAGCTACATCCGGGGGCGTTTCGCTTTTGAACTGGTGCGCGATCTGGCCGAGTTCTAACGCCGCGGCTGCTTGGTATTCGACCAAAAGGCGAAGGACTGCAAGGGTTTCTTCGACGCTGTCCATGTGATTTCTCCATAGCAGAAACGTGTTCTGGATTAAATTAGCACGGGTTAACTGCTTCATTTCCGAGAGCTCGCCCAGTGCCGGCTGCTGCTGACTAGGTAATCGATGGGAAGATGCTGGACCCTACCAACGGCGCAACTCACTACTACGCGACCATGATGCCGTCGGCGCCAGAGTGGGCGGCCGGGGCGAAACAGACCCTAACGCTGGGCCATCGTATCTTCCTCAATTACGTCTTGTGAAGACCGCTTGCTTCTGAACCGTTTCAAGGGCTATTGGATGCTGCGGACACAATTTCTCCCCGCGTGCTTGGCTAAGTAGAGAGCCTTGTCCGCCTGATTGATAACTTCCAGCCATTTCGCTCCGAGTCTTTCACCAATTGAAACTCCGAAACTCGCCGTTATTGATATCTCATTTCCGTCGCTTATAGAAATTTTACTCGTTTCGACTGCTGCACGAAGTTTGTCAGCGCTCGCTTTCAATTGTTCTAGAGATACCTCGCTCATTACTATAGCGAACTCTTCACCCCCATGACGTATTATTAAATCACTCGAACGTACATGCGCGCGTAAGGTGTCAGCGAGAGATCTCAGTACAATGTCTCCAGTCGGGTGGCCTAACGAGTCATTTATCGATTTGAAATTATCGATGTCAATCACAATTAGGCCTACATTTAACCCAACGTGACTAAAAAAAACGTGGCCGTTGCCTAGCTCATCGAACGCTCTCCGATTCAGTAACCCGGTTAGACCATCGGTGAGTGCATGCATTTTTAGCTCTTGTGTGAGGTTTCTTCTCTCAATGAGTCTGCCCTGAAGAATAGAGATCGCTCGAAAAACATCATTGATTTCTCTGCCTGTATGATCATTTCTCTTGTCATCTATTTCCCGATCTTCGGATAGCGCAATTATCGCTTCCTTCGCTAAGAGTAGTGGCACAAATATTACTCTTTGCGTCCAGATCATTAAAATTATATTAATAGAGATGACAATGCAGACCAAAAATACTATAGCGAAAAGGTAGGCTGAAGCGCTAGCAAGGTTGTTGCTTGATTGCGTTGCCATTAAGTTAAGATAAGAAACGCGAATGACTTCTAGTGGCAGAAAGGTGGGGACAATAGCATCAGTCATGGTCTGGGTCGAAAACAGAAACCTTCCTGTAATCCCTTGGGATTGTAAAGTATTTATCAGATTGATCCCTTCTCCAAAAAACTTAAGTTCGACATCATTTACTTTGTCCAGCAGGCTCGGATATCTTAACAGGTACGGTTTTGTCAATTCCCAAAGTTGGGTAATGCGTCCGCGTATCTGCTCTATTTTGGCTTGGTCAGAGTTGGATATAGATTTTTGCATCGCAATATAGGGTGTCAGTATCGAGCCAATTCGGCCTGCATACTCTCGAATTTCAAACAGCTTCTGACCTATCAATGCCTCATCAACAAAGTCACCTTGCGGGCCATTGGAGTTTAATGCGGTGGCGTTGATAAGAGGCATGATTGCATCGACTGCACGAAACATCCGATCTATCGGTTCTTGGATCGAGGGTAAGGTACGAGAATTAAAATCTATTGCTAGCTCTTTGTCGACGGCATTTCTCGCTTTTTGAAGTTCGGATTTCGAGTTTAAAATTGGAGTGCTAGTGATCTGAGTAATTGGTTTGGAGATTTGGATAACTGTTTCTAACTTTTCGTCACTTGCGTTTCGGAATGTTTGTAAGCGTGCCCATGCGTCTGAAGATGATAAGAAATTTCCCCCGAGTAATGTATTTGTCGGTCCTCTTTCTGCTGATACCGCGTTAGCTGCGGCTATTACTGATTGATAAAACTTCAGGTTTTCATAGCTTAGTTTTGCGCGTCTATAATCGGCACCAATGGTTGATAATAAAATGCACGCGAGGAAAAGGGATAGCCCTAAAAGAATCAAACATCCAGTTACGAGCTTGCCATGTAGACTGGCCTTGGGGATTGAAATGTCCGATATTTTAAAAGTTCTCATTGGGCCCGACACCTCCAGCACACGATGCATCATAGAAAGCTATGCTCTTTCGACGTTACAGAATCTGTTTGCTGAACCCAGCGTTTCCACTGGAGACATAATGAAGAGCCGTATGGGCGGATGATAGATGGACATCATGTCTCCGGGAGCTATCAATCCCTTTTTCTCTTTCATTTCTGAAAAAGGGATGTGTTCAAATATTGCATAGAATGTGCAATCTATTGTTATTTATGTCAAGTGGCCATCACGTACCGTCCGACGCCTTGCAGTGCTTATTATTAAACCTATCCACCATGACTGGAGACCCGGTTTCATCAACGCATCGGATTCTTGCCAGCAATCTCCACCTCTAGCGGGGACGGGGCCCGACAAAAGCTTGCTATGACGATTTTCTGACTTAGAGGCAGCTGATGTGAGTAGCTTAGATAAGTTGCTGAAGTGGCTAACGCTGTGGGGGTTCAGGGTGATTACGTCTATTGTCGAATTTGCCTCGCGGAGCAGGAGGAGGCAAGCGCAGCGCTGGCTTTCGAACATTCTCAATGCTGTCCCTTGGCACGGTATGTTGCGTTTCCTTGGAGAAATTTAGGGGAGATCAGTAAGAATCTGATGATTGCTGGTAAAGCCTGAGTAGGTCCGATTCCCCGAATAGCAGCAGAGTATCGCGCGCTAGGTCGGGGGCGTCCGATCGGTAGTCTCTTCCTCTATATTGGTACGGCAGAAATGCCGCCAATCGTTTCCGCAACGAAAATGTCACCCCGCGTAGCGCTTGGGATGTAGCTCCGTATAATAGGCGCTATTGCTGAAACGATATTGGTCTAATCCATTGAATATTAATGATATATCGGCAGACTAAATGACTGCCGCTGAGAAGGCCGCCTACTGGAAGCACCGCATCGCAGATCGCCGGTACCAGGCCGAAACCAGCGGCACCACCATTGAAGGCATATGGAAATCTGGTTGACACGACCTTTGTCAACCAACATGGCGATTCAGCGATTTGTCAACCGGACTTCCTTGCTGATTCTCCGATTTGTCAACTTGCGCACAATCGCAAGCTGGTGTCATTCGCGGGGCGGGTCAGGATTAGTTTCTGGAATATTTTGCGGTGGGATTTGCAGCCAGAACTGGTCGACAGAGGCGCAAAATCTCCCCCAAAATACAACCATAACTATTTGATTTGGTTGACGTAGCAAGGGGCGTTTCGATACAGTTTTTTATAGAGGGTTTTGTGCGTATCACCTTGATACATAACGAAATTCATATAATTGCTGTGGTATCCCAGGCTTTGATCCCGTACAGGTGCAACTTATTGGTACTGCTCATGAGCTTGCCCCCTCTGGGATTGCGGAAAAAACGGTGACGGATTATGCCACGGACGAGTCGCGTGGGCGCACGCCTGCGAATGCTTTGTGTCCGTTTGCGGGCATTTTTGCGCGGCTTAAGACCCATGTAGCGACACAGAGTGACCGATTAAGCCGTTAATATGGCACTTAGACGCTTCGCCCGGGTCCGTTACGGGTGTCAGTCAAAAGTCTCTCGTTTTGGGGAAATACACAATGCAGACAGCCTATACCGTCCTTATCTTGTTGACGCTGGTAGGTGTCTCACGATTGCTGGCCCGGGTGATCCCGCTGCCGTTGCCGCTGGTCCAGATCGCTGCGGGTGCGTTGCTTGCCTGGCCGACCCTGGGGCTGCATGTGGCGCTCGACCCCGAGTTGTTTCTCTTCCTCTTTTTGCCACCGCTGTTGTTCTCGGACGGTTGGCGCATGCCCAAGCGTGATTTCTGGCGGTATCGCGGGCCGATCCTGACGATGGCTGTGGGATTGGTGATCTTCACGGTCATCGGCGCAGGATATTTCATTCACTGGTTGTTGCCGAGCGTTCCTCTGCCGGTTGCTTTCGCCTTGGCTGCGGTGCTTTCTCCTACAGACGCCGTGGCGGTATCGGCGATCGCGCAGGATCGGCTGCCGGCGCCAATCATGCGCCTGCTGCAAGGCGAGGCATTGATGAACGATGCTTCGGGTCTGGTGACGTTCAAGTTCGCTCTGGCGGCTGCCATTACCGGCGTGTTCTCGCTCACCGACGCCAGCTTGACGTTCCTTCTTGTTGCTGTGGGCGGCCTGGCAGTGGGGGTGGTGTTGAGCTGGCTGGTGGGGCGTTTTCGCAGCTGGATGATTACCCGCGGCTGGGACGATCCGGCCACGCACGTGGTGTTCATGCTGTTGCTGCCGTTCGCCGCTTATGTGCTGGCGGAACGGCTTGGAGCGTCGGGGATTCTCTCGGCGGTGGCGGCAGGGATGATGCAGAGTTGGGTCGATCTTTTGCCGCGTCAGACCAGCACCCGATTGCTCAATCGCAGCGTCTGGACGCTGCTGGAGTTCGCGTTCAACGGTCTGATCTTCCTGCTGCTGGGCCTGCAACTGCCGGATATCGTCAGTGCTGTAACCCATCATGAAGTCACGCTGTGGCCGACGCTGGTTTGGCGCTGCCTGGATGTGCTGGCGATTTTCGTGGTGCTTGTGGTGCTGCGGTATGTCTGGGTGCGCAGTGTCTGGCGCCTGATGACTCGGATACGACGCTGGCGCGGGCGTGGCGATGGCTCACTGGAGTTGTCGACGCGCTCTTCGCTGCTGCTGACGGTCGGCGGCGTGCGCGGAGCGGTGACGCTGGCCGGTATCTTGTCGGTGCCGATGTTGATCGCCGCCGGGGTCGATTTCCCCGAACGCGATTTGCTGATCTTCATCGCCGCGGGAGTGATTCTGCTGTCGTTGGTGGTGGCCAGTGTGTGCTTGCCGCTTCTGCTGCGGGGAACGGTCAGCGAGCCGGATCTGATTTTGAAACGCGAAGTGCGCGAGGCCTGGAAGCTCACGGCGCAGGCGGCGATCCAGGCATTGGAGAACGAGGACATTCCGGGTGCCAGCCAATCGACGGACGCCGCGCAGGCGGTACTGGCCACCGAAGTGAAGTCGCGGATCATGACCGAGTACCGACATCGGCTGGATATATTCAACGACACCGCCGAGGCCCAGGCGCTGGCGTTCCAGATGGACCAGCTGGAAAAGCGCATGCGCATCAACGCTCTGAGGGCCCAGCGGCTGGAGCTTTACAGCATGCATCGTCATCGCAGGATCGGTGATGACGTACTGCGTTTGATACTGGCCGAACTGGACCTGAGTGAGGCCAACCTGGGCGTGGTGAAATGAACGTCAATCAGCTCAATGACCCTCATGAACTCTGGCGATCACCATACATCTGCGCATGAAAGCCTGGTCCCGAGCGCTCGGCGTCATGCCTGTATTATCGATCTCGAAGTCGCCCTGGGTATGCTCTTGAGGCACGTTGCGGCTTGCAAGCCAGGGTGGTGCCGCGCATGACAGAAGTGCAGTGGCGTTTTCAACATCGATTCCGTTCGTGAGAGGGCCGGGTCTGTTGCCCAGACCAACACTCACGAAAGGATATGCAGTTTGGTGAGCGGCAAGGCGTTACATGGATATGCCCGCCTGATGCTGATTCGCTTTCTGCACCGATCAGCGGCTGGTGACGAACTCGCGAATCCGTTGCGCCGCTTCGACGCACTCTGCCAGCGGAGCGACCAACGCCATGCGCACCCGGCCAGCGCCCGGATTGAAGCCATCGACATCCCGAGACAGGTATGAACCGGGCACTACCGTCACGTGTTCGGCTTCGAACAGATCGCGGCAGAACTGCGTATCATCGCCGCCGACGTTCGGCCATAAATAGAAGCTGCCGTCCGGGCGTTGCACGTCCATTACCGGAGACAGGATGCTCAACACAGCATCGTATTTCTCACGGTACAAGTCGCGGTTGGCGCGTACGTGTTCTTCGTCGCTCCATGCCGCGATGCTGGCCAGTTGAGTCTGAACCGGCATCGCGCAACCGTGATAGGTGCGATACAGCAGAAAGCTCTTGAGGATGTCGGCGTCACCGGCGACAAAACCCGAGCGCAGGCCTGGCAGGTTGGAGCGTTTGGACAGGCTGTGGAAAACCACACAGCGCTTGAAATCCTCGCGACCCAGCTCGGCGCAGGCAGTCAGCAAGCCCGGTGGTGGCGTGTCTTCGTCGAAATACAGCTCGCTGTAGCACTCATCTGCAGCAATCACGAAGTCGTACTCGTCCGCCAGAGTGATGAGTTTTTTCAGGGTTTCCAGCGGAATCAGCGCACCGGTCGGGTTGCCCGGCGAGCAGAGAAACAGGATTTGGCAGCGTTTCCAGATGTCCGCAGGCACCGCATCGAAATCCGGGTTGAAGCCGTGTTCGGCCAGGCAGGGCAGGTAATGCGGCTTGGCACCGGCCAGCAACGCCGCGCCTTCATAGATCTGATAGAACGGATTCGGACTGACCACCAGACCGTCATCGCTGCGATTGACCACGGTCTGGGTGAACGCGAACAGCGCTTCACGGGTACCGTTGACCGGCAGCACATGTTTGCTCGCATCCAGCCAACCTTGCGCAACGCTGAAACGACGCTCGCACCAGTTGACGATGGCTTCACGCAGGGCGGGAATGCCTGCGGTTGTTGGATACACGGCCATCTGGTCCAGGTTGTCAGCCAGGGCCTTGGCGACGAACGCCGGCGACTGGTGCTTGGGCTCGCCGATAGACAGGGCGATCGGGCGTTTGTCCGGGTTGGGCGTGACGCTGCCGAGCAGGACGCGGAGCTTTTCGAACGGGTAAGGCTGAAGCTGTAGCAGAGCGTTATTCATGGGCAATCGGTCTCAAGGAACGGGGCGCCTGCCCTGCGGGGAAGCAGGCGCCATTGAATATCTTGCAGAGGTGTTGTTTCAAATGCTGATGCGCAGTTCGCCACTGGGCTCGGCATTGACGCTGAGCTGGCGAACGATCGCATCCTGCAAACGGCTGCACAATTGCGGGTCGGACAGCGGCTGGTTGTTCTCGTCGGTGAGGAAGAACACGTCTTCCACGCGCTCGCCAAGGGTGGCGATCTTGGCGTTCTGCAGCGACAAGTCGAACTCCAGGAAGATTTTGCCGATGCGCGCCAGCAGCCCGGGGCGGTCCGGCGCGCTGAGTTCGAGCACGGTCACCGGGCGTTGGGCGTCGTTGGAAATCGTCACCACAGGGGCAAAGGCAAAATGCTTGAGCTGACGCGGCACGCGCCGTTTGATGATCGTAGGGTAGTCGTCCGGATTGCGCAGGGCTTCGGTCAGACCTTCGCGAATAGCCTTGATGCGCTCCGGGTTCTCGCCGATCGAGCCGCCATCGCTGTCCAGCACGATATAGGTGTCGAGGGTGAACTGGCTGGTCGAGGTGATGACCCGCGCGTCATGAATGTTCAGGTTCAGCTGATCCATCGCCGCAACGGTCACCGCGAAGAAGTCATGCTGGTCCGGCGCATAGATGAAAATCTGTGTGCCTCCTTCGAACTCTCGCTGCGTGGTTTCCTTGATCAGCACCAGAGGCCCGCCATCGGCCGGTTGCTGCAGGATCGCATCGCTATGCCAGGCCACGTCGCCTGCGGTGTGACGCAGGAAATAATCATCGCCCAGTTGCGACCAGAGCTGCTCGACATCGTCGGGGTCGGTGCCGTTGCGCACCAGAATATCCAGTGCGGCGCTTTGCGTGCGGCGGATCTGCTCTTCGCGATCCACAGGATTCTCCAGGCCGCGTTTGAGCGCGCGCTTGGTCTCGGTGTAGAGCTGACGCAACAGGCTGGCACGCCAGGAATTCCACAATGTCGGGTTGGTGGCGTTGATGTCTGCGATGGTCAGCACATAAAGGTAGTCCAGGTGCACTTCATCGCCGACGAACTGGGCGAAGTCGTGAATCACCTGCGGATCGGACAGATCCTTGCGCTGGGCCGTGGTGGACATCACCAGATGGTTTTGCACCAGCCAGACGATCAGTTGAGTATCCCAGTTGGGCAAGTGGTGGCGAACGCCGAACGCTTCGGCATCGGCTGCGCCAAGCTCGGAATGGTCGCCGCCGCGCCCTTTGCCGATGTCGTGGTACAGACCGGCCAGATAAATCAGCTCGGGCTTGGGCAGCTTGCCCATGAGCTTGCTGGCCAGCGGGAATTTCTCTGACACCTGAGTGTACTGAAGCTTACGCAGGTGTTTGATCAGGTTCAGGGTATGGGCGTCGACTGTATAGATGTGGAACAGGTCATGCTGCATCTGTCCGACGATATGCCCGAACTCCGGCAGGTAAAGACCGAGAATGCCGTAGCGGTTCATTCGGCGCAGGTTGCGATGAATACCGATCTCGCATTTGAACAGCTCGATGAACAGGCTGGTGTTGCGGATATCGTTACGGAAATCGTCGTTGATCAGATGCCGATGCTCGCGCAACAGGCGAATGGTATCCGCGCGCACGCCCTTGATTTCCGGGTGTTGAGCCATCAACACGAAAATCTCCAGCATTGCGAACGGCGTACGCTTGAAGACATTCGGGTTGGCCGCCTCGATGTAGCCGTCATGCAACTGGAACCGGGAGTTGATCGATTCGGTGACAGCGTGTTCATCGTCCGAAAGAATCACTTCCTCGAAGTGCTGGATGATCAGATCACTCAATTGGGCAATGCTCATGACCACCCGATAGTACTTCTGCATGAAGCGCTCGATGGCCAGTTTCGCATCACTGTCCTGATACCCCAGAAGCCCGGCGATGCTGGTCTGGTAGTCGAACAGCAAACGGTCTTCGGAACGGCCGGCGAGCATGTGCAGGGCGTAGCGCACCTTCCACAGAAACTCCTGGGAGGAGGCGAGCAACGCGTTTTCACTTTCCAGCAGAAACCCCTGATCGGCCAGCGCATGCAGATTCAGCGTGCCGTATTGACGCCGGGCGACCCAGAGGATGGTTTGAATGTCGCGCAGGCCACCCGGCGAGCCTTTAACGTTGGGCTCCAGGTTATATTCGGTGTCGAAATACTTGTGATGGCGGGTCTTTTGTTCGGCTCGTTTGGCCAGGAAGAAGTCCTTGCTCGGCCACATCTCGCTCGGGCTGGTGACTTCGAGCATGCGCTGGCGCAGACGCTCGGGGCCGGCGATGGTGCGGCTTTCCATCAGGTTGGTGATCACCGTCAGATCGGCGCGGGCTTCCGTTGCGCATTCGTCGACGGAGCGCACGCTCTGACCGACCTCAAGGCCGATGTCCCACAGAAGAGTCAGAAAGCGCTCGATGGAATCGCGGAAAATCTCATGGTCGGCGCTGTCCAGCAAAATCAGCAGGTCGATGTCGGAGTAAGGGTGCAGTTCACCGCGGCCGTAACCGCCGACGGCGAGCAAGGCGATATCGGCGTCCTCGCTCCAGTCGAACTGTTCCCAGGCTTGCTGCAGGATATTGTCGACGAACCATGCGCGGTCCTCGATCAGTCGACGAATTTCCCGGCCCGACCTGAAGCGTTCGTCGAGCACCTCACGGGCGTGACGAATGGCCTTCTTGAAGGCGGCGATGGGGCTCGCCTTCAATGCCAGCTCGGCCTGAAACTGGCCACGATCGAACAAATCTGGGTCCACCTGCGGCATGGAACTGCTTTCCTTCTATCTATATCGGCCAGCTACGCGTCAAGGGTGTGGGATCACGCCGATGTGCGGGGGATGGTGTCATCGCTGCGCAGGGTGAAGATCTCGTAACCGGTAGCGGTGACCAGAATGGTGTGTTCCCACTGCGCCGAGAGTTTGCGGTCCTTGGTGATGGCCGTCCAGCCGTCGCCCAGCAAGCGCGTGTCGGCCTTGCCTTGGTTGATCATCGGCTCGATGGTGAAGGTCATGCCTTCCTTCAGTTCCATGCCAGTGCCGGCCTTACCATAGTGCAGGACCTGCGGCTCTTCGTGGAACACCTTGCCGATGCCATGCCCGCAGTATTCCTTGACCACCGAGAAGCCGTTTTTCTCGGCGTGCTTCTGGATCACCTCGCCGATATCGCCCAGGTGGGCGCCTGGTTTGACCAGCTCGATGCCTTTATACATGCACTCCTGAGTGATCTTCGACAGACGTTCGGCCCACTCCGGCACCTTGCCTACATGAAACATGCGGCTGGTATCGCCGTGGTAGCCGTCCTTGATCACGGTGACGTCGATGTTCAACACATCGCCTGCCTTCAGCGGCTTGTCGTTCGGGATGCCGTGGCAGACAACGTGGTTGATGGACGTGCAGATGGATTTGGGAAAGCCCTTGTAGTTCAGCGGGGCAGGAATGGCCTTTTGCTCGTTGACAATGTAGTCGTGGCAGATGCGGTCCAGCTCGTCGGTGGTGACGCCTGGCTTGACGTATGCCTCGATCATTTCCAGTACGTCCGCGGCCAGACGACCGGCGATACGCATCTTCTCGATGTCTTCAGGGGTTTTGATGGTAACGGTCATACAAGGCTCTCTCGGCGCGGCAGGGCCGCAGCTAAAACACGGAAAACGCGATTCTACCAGACCGCCGCCGGGCGGGTTATCATCGCTTCCTTATATAGAAGCCGACAGGGCGTGTAGTACGGTGCCCTGAGCGGAGCAAAGCGTCGAAAAAACAGGATCTTGTTTCCGGTTCCGTTATTCATACTTTTGTGATATAAAATGCGCCGCTTTACGGGGTATACCCCGAAAGCTCAAACCCACACACGTGTCGACACGATGACCTGGGTGCCCTCGGCTCAAGCCGTTGGTTGGTCATTGGGATACGTGGAGGCCTAACCCGACTTATCAAGGAACTATCATGTCCCAAGTCAACATGCGCGATATGCTGAAGGCCGGTGTGCACTTCGGTCACCAAACCCGTTACTGGAATCCGAAAATGGGCAAGTACATTTTCGGCGCGCGTAACAAGATTCACATCATCAACCTTGAAAAAACCCTGCCTATGTTCAACGAAGCTCTGACTTTCGTTGAACGCCTGGCTCAGGGCAAAAACAAGATTCTGTTCGTCGGCACCAAGCGTTCCGCTGGCAAAATCGTTGCTGAAGAAGCAGCACGCTGCGGTTCGCCGTATGTCGATCACCGCTGGTTGGGCGGCATGCTGACCAACTTCAAAACCATCCGTGCCTCCATCAAGCGTCTGCGCGAGCTGGAAGTTCAGGCTGAAGACGGCACTTTCTCCAAGCTGACCAAGAAAGAGGCGCTGATGCGCACTCGCGATCTGGAAAAGCTGGATCGTAGCCTGGGTGGTATCAAGGACATGGGCGGTCTGCCAGACGCACTGTTCGTTATCGACGTTGATCACGAGCGCATCGCGATCACCGAAGCCAACAAGCTGGGTATCCCGGTTATCGGCGTAGTCGATACCAACAGCAGCCCGGAAGGTGTTGACTACATCATCCCAGGCAACGATGACGCCATTCGCGCCATCCAGCTGTACATGGGTTCGATGGCTGATGCCGTTATCCGTGGTCGCAACAACGTTGCTGGCGGCACCGACGTTTACGTTGAAGAAGCTCCAGCGGCAACCGTTGAAGGCTGAGTAGCAAACACGTAGCGTTTACTCAGTACGCAAAAAGGGGGCTTGGCCCCCTTTTTGCCACCTCGAAAACCATCTGGCGTTGCCATCGATCATTATTGTCATGCGCAGCCGTCACCATGGATTTTCAAGAATTTGAACGCCCGCCCGGCGGGTGGAATGGTTGAAGACCTATCCAAGAGGATTTTGAAATGGCAGAGATTACTGCAGCGTTGGTCAAAGAACTGCGCGAGCGTACTGGCGAAGGCATGATGGACTGCAAAAAGGCCTTGACCAAGGCCGGCGGCGACATCGAAAAAGCAATCGACGATATGCGTGCTTCAGGCGCAATCAAGGCAGCCAAGAAAGCAGGCAACGTTGCTGCTGAAGGCGCTATTGCAATCAAGGACAACGGCAAGCGCGCTGTTCTGATCGAAGTCAACTCGCAGACCGACTTCCTGGCCCTGCAGGACGACTTCAAGAACTTCGTCGCTGCCAGCGTCGCAAAAGCATTCGATCAGTCGGAGCTCACCGTTGAGCAACTGATCGAAGCTCAGGAAGCCGAGCGTACCGCTCTGGTTGCCAAAGTAGGCGAAAACGTCAACATCCGTCGTCTGGCGCGTGTTGAAGGCGACGTACTGGGTTCGTACCTGCACGGCAACAAGATCGGCGTTGTTGTGGCCCTGAAAGGCGGCGACGCTGAACTGGCCAAAGACATCGCTATGCACGTCGCAGCCAGCAATCCCGAGTTTCTGCTGCCTTCGGACGTTTCCGCCGAAGCGATCGAGCGCGAGAAGAACGTCTTCTTGCAACTGAACGAAGACAAGATCAAAGGCAAGCCTGCCGAGATCGCCGAGAAGATGGTTCAGGGTCGCATCAGCAAGTTCCTGGCTGAAGCTAGCCTGGTTGAGCAAGCGTTCGTCAAGAACCCGGAAATCAAGGTCGGTGATCTGGCCAAGAAAGCCGGCGCTGAAATCGTTTCGTTCACCTACTTCAAAGTGGGTGAAGGCATCGAGAAGCCAGTCGACAACTTCGCTGAAGAAGTCGCTGCTCAAGTAGCTGCCAGCAAGCAATAAGACGGTTCTCCAACTGTCGACCAAAGAGGCTGCCCGCTCACGCGCGCAGCCTCTTTGTCAAACGGCAGAAGGAATTTATTTTTCCAGGAAGCGCGGCTCATGAGGCTGCGAAATCCTGACGAAGTAGCCTAGAGTTAGCGCAGGCTGAAACGGCCCCGCAGGCTCAGAAGATTTTTTTAACGCCGCAGGAGAGATTCGCAATGGCTCAGCAGGGCAGTGGTTATCAAGCTCGCTATAAACGCATTCTACTCAAGCTTAGCGGCGAGGCCCTGATGGGGTCCGAAGAGTTCGGTATCGACCCCAAAGTGCTGGATCGCATGGCACTTGAAGTGGGTCAGCTGGTAGGTATTGGTGTGCAGGTCGGGCTGGTCATTGGCGGTGGCAACCTGTTCCGCGGCGCGGCACTCAGTGCTGCCGGGATGGACCGGGTCACCGGCGACCACATGGGCATGCTGGCTACTGTGATGAATGCCCTGGCCATGCGCGACGCGCTGGAGCGTGCCAACATTTCCGCCATCGTGATGTCGGCGATCTCCATGGTGGGCGTGACCGATCACTACGATCGTCGCAAGGCCATGCGTCACCTGAACGCCAAGGAAGTCGTGATTTTCGCCGCAGGCACCGGCAACCCGTTCTTCACCACTGATTCGGCCGCTTGTTTGCGTGCGATCGAAATCGACGCTGATGTCGTGTTGAAGGCAACCAAGGTCGATGGTGTGTACACTGCCGATCCATTCAAGGACCCGCATGCCGAGAAGTTCGATCATCTGACTTACGATGAAGTGCTGGATCGCAAGCTGGGCGTAATGGATCTGACGGCCATCTGCCTGTGTCGTGACCACAAGATGCCGCTGCGTGTCTTTAATATGAACAAACCCGGCGCCCTGCTGAACATCGTGCATGGCGGCGCGGAAGGAACCTTGATCGAGGAAGGCGAGCAATGATCAACGAAATCAAAAAAGACGCTCAAGAGCGCATGCAGAAATCCGTGGAATCCCTAGCCCACAACTTCGGTCGTATTCGTACCGGTCAGGCTCACCCGAGCATTTTGGAAGGTGTAATGGTGCCTTACTACGGCGCTGACACCCCGATCAAACAGGTTGCCAACATCACTGTGAAAGACGCCCGCACCCTGCAAGTCGTGGCGTTCGAGCGCAACATGCTGGGCGCCGTCGACAAGGCAATCGGTAGCGCCGGTCTGAACCTCAACCCGACTAACCTCGGTGAGTTGCTGCTGATCGCCATGCCTGCACTGACTGAAGAAACCCGCAAGGGCTTCACCAAGCAGGCTCGTGATGTCGCCGAAGACGCCCGTGTTGCCGTTCGCAACATCCGTCGAGATGCGAACAGTCAGCTGAAAGACCTGGTCAAGGAAAAAGAAATCAGCGAAGACGAGGAGCGCCGTGCCACTGGCGAGATCGACGATCTGACCAAGAAGTTCGTGGCTAAAATCGACGCGGATCTGGCGCAGAAAGAAAAAGACCTGATGGCCGTATAAGGGTCAGGAAGCTTTCATGGAAAAGACAAAGCTGGCAGTGCCGTCGGCGGTACCGCGTCATGTCGCGATCATCATGGATGGGAACAATCGCTGGGCTAAAAAGCGTCTGTTGCCGGGTGTGGCGGGTCACAAGGCTGGCGTGGATGCTGTCCGTGCGGTTATCGAAGTGTGTGCCGAGGCTAAGGTCGAGGTACTGACGCTGTTCGCCTTCTCCAGCGAGAACTGGCAGCGTCCGGCCGAAGAAGTGGGGGCGCTCATGGAGCTGTTCTTCACCGCTTTGCGCCGCGAGACCAAGCGTTTGAACGAAAACGGCATCAGTCTGCGCATCATCGGCGACCGTTCGCGTTTCCACCCCGAGCTTCAGGCTGCCATTCGCGAGGCTGAAGCCCGGACTGCCGGCAACACCCGCTTTGTCCTGCAGATCGCCGCCAACTACGGCGGTCAGTGGGATATCGCCCAGGCCGCGCAACGCCTGGCGCGTGAGGTTCAGGCCGGGCATCTGCGCCCGGAAGACATCACGCCCGAGCTGTTGCAGACGTGCCTGGCAACGGGTGATCTGCCGTTGCCGGACCTGTGCATACGCACCGGTGGCGAGCACCGCATCAGCAATTTCCTGCTTTGGCAGCTGGCATACGCCGAGCTGTACTTCTCCGACCTGTTCTGGCCGGACTTCAAACACGATGCCATGCGCCACGCGCTGGCCGATTTTGCTTCGCGCCAACGCCGCTTCGGGAAAACCAGCGAGCAGGTAGAAGCTGGAGCCCGTGCGTAATGCTCAAACAACGAATCATTACCGCGCTGATTCTCGCGCCCCTGGCGCTATGCGGCTTCTTCCTGCTCGACGGCGGCAGCTTTGCGCTGTTCATCGGTGCAGTGGTCGCGCTCGGAGCCTGGGAATGGGCGCGTCTGGCCGGTTTCGAAAGTCAGCCGATTCGCGTGGCATACGCGGTGGTGGTGGCTCTCCTGCTGTTCGTGCTGTACCTGCTGCCGGGGCTGGCGCCGTGGATTCTGGTGGCGGCGTTGATCTGGTGGATCGCGGCGACATGGTTGGTGCTGACCTACCCTGAGTCCAGCGAGCACTGGTCAAGTGTGCTCTGCAAGCTGGTCATCGGCCTGTTGATCCTGTTGCCGGCCTGGCAGGGCCTGATTCTCATCAAACTTGCGCCAATGGGTAACTGGCTGATTCTCTCGGTCATGGTCCTGGTGTGGGGCGCGGACATTGGTGCCTACTTTTCCGGAAAGGCATTCGGCAAGCGCAAGCTGGCGCCCAAAGTCAGCCCGGGCAAAAGCTGGGAAGGCCTTTTTGGCGGCCTGGCGGCATGCCTGCTGATCACCCTTGTGGTCGGCATTTACCGAGGCTGGGCGGTTTCCGAAATCCTGTTCGCGCTGGTGGGTGCGGCGATCGTGGTGCTGGTTTCCGTTGTTGGTGATCTCACCGAGAGCATGTTCAAGCGAAAATCCGGCGTGAAGGACAGCAGCAATCTGTTGCCCGGTCATGGTGGGGTGCTCGATCGTATCGACAGTCTGACTGCCGCGATTCCTGTGTTCGCTCTGCTGCTATGGGCTGCCAAAGACTGGGGCATGATGTGAGCCAGCCTCAGCAGATTACCGTTCTGGGGGCGACCGGCTCGGTCGGCCTGAGTACTCTTGACGTCATCGCTCGTCATCCCGCGCGCTATAAAGTGTTCGCGCTGACCGGTTATACGCGTTTGGCTGAGCTGTTGGCCCTGTGCGTTCGTCATACGCCGCAGTTCGCGGTGGTGCCGACGACCATAGCCGCGCGTCAGTTGCAGGATGACCTGCGCGCCGCCGGCCTCGACACCCGCGTCCTGGTGGGGGAGGGCGGTCTGTGTGAAGTCAGCGCCCATCCGCAGGTGGACACGGTGCTTGCGGCCATCGTCGGTGCGGCCGGATTGCGCCCGACGCTGTCGGCAGTGGAGGCGGGCAAAAAGGTTCTGCTGGCCAACAAGGAAGCCCTGGTCATGTCGGGCGCCTTGTTCATGCAGGCTGTGCGACGCAGTGGCACGGTCCTGTTGCCGCTCGATAGCGAACACAACGCGATCTTTCAATGTCTGCCGGGCAATTACGCAGGCGGGCTTGGGGCGGTGGGCGTGCGGCGGATTCTGCTCACGGCGTCCGGGGGGCCGTTTCGCCAGACGCCGCTGCCGGAACTCGAACATGCTTCACCCGAGCAGGCGTGCGCGCACCCGAACTGGTCCATGGGACGCAAGATTTCCGTCGACTCCGCCAGCATGATGAACAAAGGACTCGAGCTGATCGAGGCCTGCTGGTTGTTCGATACCGCCCCGGCGCGCATCGAAGTGGTGATTCACCCTCAAAGCGTCATTCATTCCATGGTGGACTACGTGGACGGTTCGGTGCTGGCTCAACTGGGCAACCCGGACATGCGCACGCCGATCGCCCATGCACTGGCCTGGCCGGAGCGCATCGATTCAGGCGTCGCGCCGCTGGATCTATTCAGCATCGCGCGCCTGGATTTTCAGGCTCCAGACGAATTGCGCTTCCCTTGCCTGCGTCTGGCGCGGCAAGCTGCGGAGGTCGGCGACAGCGCGCCTGCGGTTTTGAACGCTGTGAACGAGGTCGCGGTCGCGGCGTTTCTGGAACGGCGGATTCGCTTTCCGGAAATCGCGAGTATGATCGACGAAATTCTGAACCTTGAACCTGTTGTCGCGGTGAGCGAGCTGGAAACGGTGTTCGAAGTCGACGCCAGAGCGCGAGCACTGGCTGAGCAGTGGCTTGGTCGTAATGGCCGTTAAACGGCAAATGACGCTCGGCACAGGTTCACCGAAGCGGGTTGCCACTCAATGGGTGTCAGCCTGCGACGCCAAACCGGTATCCGGAGAACTGCGATGAGTGCGCTATATATGATTGTCGGCACCCTGGTTGCCCTGGGTGTGCTGGTGACCTTTCACGAGTTCGGCCACTTCTGGGTGGCCCGGCGTTGTGGTGTCAAGGTGTTGCGCTTCTCGGTGGGCTTCGGTATGCCGCTGTTGCGCTGGCAGGACCGTAAAGGCACCGAATATGTCGTGGCCGCCATCCCTCTGGGCGGCTACGTGAAGATGCTCGACGAGCGCGAAGGTGAGGTCCCGGCCGAACTGGTCGATCAGTCCTTCAATCGCAAGTCCGTTTATCAGCGCATCGCCATTGTCATCGCAGGCCCGGTCGCCAACTTTCTTCTGGCGATTGTATTTTTCTGGGTACTGGCGATGCTGGGCAGCCAGCAGGTGCGGCCGGTCATTGGCGGTGTCGAAGCGGGCAGCATCGCGGAAAAGGCCGGATTGACTTCCGGGCAGGAAATTGTATCCGTGGATGGCGAAGCCACCACCGGCTGGTCCGCTGTCAATCTTCAGCTGGTACGTCGCCTGGGCGAGACCGGCAGTATTGCGCTGCAGGTTCGCGAGCAGGGCTCTGACGTGGACACCCCGCACGCCCTGATTCTGGATAACTGGCTCAAGGGCTCCTCAGAACCTGACCCTATCCGCTCCCTGGGGATTCGCCCATGGCGTCCAGCGCTGCCACCGGTGCTGGCGGAACTCGATCCCGCCGGCCCCGCGCAGGCCGCCGGTCTGAAAACAGGTGATCGCCTCCTGGCGCTGGACGGCCAGCCGCTCAATGACTGGCAGCAAGTGGTGGACTGGGTTCGTGTCCGTCCTGATACCCGAATTTCGCTGAGTGTCGAGCGCGATGGTGCCAAAATCGACGTGCCGGTCACGCTGATCGCTCACGGGGAAGGCAAGACGGCAACCGGGTATCTCGGTGCCGGGGTAAAAGGTATCGATTGGCCTCCAGAAATGCTTCGCGAGGTCAGCTACGGGCCTGTGGCCGCCGTGGCAGAGGGCGCGAGGCGAACTTGGACCATGAGCGTGCTGACGCTCGATTCGCTGAGGAAAATGTTGTTCGGCGAGCTCTCGGTAAAAAACTTGAGCGGACCGATAACCATTGCTAAAGTGGCGGGCGCTTCGGCCCAGTCAGGTGTAGGTGACTTCCTGAATTTCCTTGCTTATCTGAGCATAAGCCTGGGAGTTCTCAATTTGCTGCCCATTCCAGTGCTGGACGGGGGGCACTTGCTGTTTTATCTGATCGAGTGGGCGCGTGGTCGTCCGCTGTCGGAAAAGGTGCAGGGCTGGGGGGTTCAGATCGGGATAAGTCTAGTGGTTGGAGTCATGTTGCTCGCACTGGTCAACGATCTGGGACGACTGTAAAAGCTACGCCGAATTGTGAATCTGCCGCATTTTGCGGCAGTTTGTTTATTGCCAGTTGGAATAAGAAAGGACTTCATGAAACGTCTGCTGCTAACTGCGGTTCTTGCCGTACTGATGATCGCCGAAGTTCACGCCGAGTCCTTCACTATCTCCGATATCCGTGTCAACGGCCTGCAGCGGGTGTCCGCTGGCAGTGTCTTTGGCGCGTTGCCGTTGAATGTGGGTGAACAGGCCGATGACGCGCGTCTGGTCGACGCAACGCGTGCACTGTTCAAAACCGGATTTTTCCAGGACATTCAACTCGGTCGTGACGGCAACGTTCTGGTCATTACCGTGGTTGAGCGTCCATCGGTGTCGAGCATCGAGATCGAAGGCAACAAGGCGATCACCACAGAAGACCTGATGAAGGGCCTGAAGCAGTCGGGTCTGGCCGAAGGCGAGATCTTCCAGCGTGCAACCCTCGAAGGCGTTCGTAACGAACTGCAGCGTCAGTACGTGGCTCAAGGCCGCTACTCGGCAGAAGTCGCCACCGAAGTCGTTCCTCAACCGCGCAACCGCGTAGGTCTGAAGATCAACATCAACGAAGGCGCAGTCGCCGCGATCCAGCACATCAACGTGGTGGGTAACTCGGTGTTCCCCGAGCAGGATCTGGTTGACCTGTTCGAACTGAAAACCACCAACTGGCTTTCCTTCTTCAAGAACGACGACAAGTACGCCCGGGAAAAACTTTCTGGCGACCTGGAACGTCTGCGTTCGTACTACCTGGACCGCGGCTATATCAACATGGATATCGCCTCGACTCAGGTCTCGATCACGCCTGACAAGAAAAGCGTGTACATCACCGTCAACATCCATGAAGGCGACAAGTACAGCGTCAAGTCAGTCAAGCTGAGTGGCGATCTGAAAGTGCCTGAAGATCAGGTCAAGTCACTGCTGCTGGTCAAGCCGGGCCAAGTGTTCTCGCGCAAGGTCATGACCACTACGTCTGAACTGATCACCCGTCGTCTGGGTAACGAAGGCTACACCTTCGCCAACGTCAACGGCATACCGACCCCGAACGATGAAGACCACACCGTGGACATCACCTTCGCAGTCGATCCCGGCAAACGTGCCTACGTGAACCGCATCAATTTCCGCGGCAATACCAAGACCGCGGATGAAGTGCTGCGCCGTGAGATGCGTCAAATGGAAGGCGGTTGGGCATCTACCTACCTGATCGACCAGTCCAAGACTCGTCTGGACCGCCTGGGCTTCTTCAAGGAAGTGAACGTTGAGACGCCTGCCGTGCCGGGTACCGACGATCAGGTTGATGTGAACTACGCCGTGGAAGAACAGGCCTCCGGCTCGATCACCGCCAGCGTCGGCTTCGCGCAGAGCGCCGGTCTGATCCTCGGCGGTTCGATCAGCCAGAACAACTTCCTGGGTACCGGTAACAAGGTCAGCATCGGCTTGACCAAAAGTGAATACCAGACGCGCTATAACTTCAGCTACGTCGATCCGTACTTCACCCCGGACGGTGTCAGCCTCGGTTACAGCGCCTTCTACCGCAAGACCGACTACGATGACCTCGATGTGGACGTGGCAAGCTACTCGGTAGACAGCCTGGGTGCCGGCATCAACATGGGCTACCCGATCAGCGAAACATCGCGTCTGAACTTCGGTCTGTCGGTACAGCAGGACTCCCTGAGCACCGGTACCTACACCGTCGACGAGATTTTCGACTTCATCGACAAGGAAGGCGACAGCTTCACCAACTTCAAGGCGTCTGTCGGCTGGTCCGAATCGACCCTGAACAAAGGCACCCTGCCGACTCGTGGCTCTTCTCAGAGCCTGACCCTGGAAACCACCATTCCTGGCAGCGACCTGTCGTTCTACAAACTTGATTACCGCGGTCAGTTGTTCCACCCGATCACCACCAACACCACGCTGCGTCTGCACTCCGAGTTGGGTTACGGTGACGGCTACGGTTCGACCTCCGGTCTGCCGTTCTACGAGAACTACTACGCAGGTGGTTTCAACTCGGTTCGTGGCTTCAAGGACAGTACCCTGGGTCCGCGCAGTACCCCCAGCCGCGGTGAAGCCAACGGTGGCAAACCTGGCACCATCGCTGACCCGGATCAGGATCCGCTGCCGTTTGGTGGCAACGTGCTGATCACCGGTGGTGCCGAGATCCTGTTCCCGCTGCCGTTCGTCAAGGACCAGCGCTCGCTGCGCACCTCTCTGTTCTGGGACGTGGGTAACGTATTCAACACCAACTGTGATAACGCCAAAACCACCCTCAGCGGTGAGAAGATCCAGTGCAACGGGCCTGAACTATCGGGTCTTGCAAGTTCTGTCGGCGTGGGCGTTACCTGGATCACTGCGTTGGGTCCGCTGAGCTTCGCGCTGGCCATGCCGGTCAAGAAACCGGACAACGACACCGAAACCCAGATCTTCCAATTCTCTCTCGGTCAGACCTTCTAAGGGTCTGATCATTGATCACGACAACGGATTCTGTAGGAGTTACAACGTGCGTAAGTTGACCCAATTGGCACTGCTGGCAACCGTTTTGGTCGCGGGCCCCGCATTCGCTGACATGAAGATCGCCGTACTGAACTATCAGATGGCACTGCTCGAATCGGATGCTGCCAAGAAGTACGCAGTCGACGCTGAAAAGAAATTCGGTCCTCAGTTGACCAAACTCAAGGCTCTGGAAAGCAGCGCCAAAGGCATTCAGGACCGTCTGGTAGCCGGTGGCGACAAGATGGCCCAGCCTGAGCGCGAGAAGCTGGAGTTGGACTTCAAACAGAAAGCCCGCGACTTCCAGTTCCAGTCCAAGGAGCTGAACGAAGCCAAGGCCGTTGCCGACCGCGACATGCTCAAGCAGCTGAAGCCGAAGCTGGACCAGGCTGTCGAGGAAGTGATCAAGAAAGGCGGTTTCGACCTGGTGTTCGAGCGCGGTGCCGTGATTGACGTCAAGCCACAGTACGACGTCACTCGCCAGGTCATCGAGCGCATGAACCAGCTGAAGTAACTTCATGACCGCGCCCATCACACTCGGCCATCTGGCCGAGTTCCTCGGGGCCACGCTGCGTGGCCCGGCGGACAAGGAAATATCCGGACTGGCCACCTTACAGGAGGCGGGCCCCGGTCAGGTCAGCTTTCTGGCCAATCCCCAGTATCGAAAATTCCTCGCCACGACCCAGGCCGCCGCCGTGCTCCTCAAGCCCGCAGATGCCGAAGGCTACGCGGGGGATGCACTGCTGATCGCCGATCCTTACCTGGCGTACGCGCGTATTTCCCATCTGTTCGATCCCAAGCCCAAGGCTGCTGCCGGTATTCATCCGACCGCAATCGTGGCCGAAGACGCTGTGGTCGATCCGAATTCCAGCATCGGACCCTATGTGATCATCGAGAGCGGTGCGCGGATCGCGGCAGGAGTCACCCTCGGTGCTCACTGCTATATCGGTGCCCGCAGTGTCATTGGCGAAGGCGGCTGGCTCGCGCCTCGCGTGACGCTGTATCACGATGTGCGCATCGGTCAGCGTGTGGTGATTCAGTCTGGCGCGGTGCTCGGTGGCGAGGGCTTCGGCTTCGCCAACGAAAAGGGCGTCTGGCAGAAGATCGCGCAGATCGGAGGCGTGACCATCGGCGATGACGTGGAGATCGGCGTGAACACGGCCATCGACCGCGGCGCCATGGACGACACACGCATCGGTAATGGCGTGAAGCTGGATAACCAGATTCAGATCGCGCACAACGTCCAGGTTGGCGATCACACAGCGATGGCGGCGTGTGTCGGCATTTCCGGCAGCGCGAAGATCGGCAAACACTGTATGCTCGCCGGCGGTGTCGGGCTGGTCGGGCATATCGAAATCTGCGACGGCGTGTTCATTACCGGCATGACCATGGTGACCCGTTCGATTACCGAGCCTGGTTCCTATTCTTCCGGGACCGCGATGCAGCCGGCTGCAGAATGGCGCAAAAGCGCAGCACGTATTCGCCAGCTCGACGATATGTCGCGGCGGCTGCAACAGCTAGAAAAGATTGTCGAGGCAGTGACCTCAGGCGGTAAAGCGTCATCTGATGGCTGATACCTTTTTCTTATCAAGTGTGCACAGCCGATAAACTGCCTCCTTGATTTGCTAGAGGAGTGCTGCGCATTTGTCGCGCACTCCCAATCTTTACTACAGGCTTGCTCTCGAAATGATGGACATCAACGAAATTCGCGAATATCTGCCCCACCGTTATCCGTTCCTTCTGGTGGATCGTGTGGTGGAGCTGGATGTTGAGAATAAAAGCATTCGTGCCTATAAGAATGTCAGCATCAATGAACCCTTCTTCAATGGTCATTTTCCCCAGCATCCAATCATGCCGGGCGTTCTGATCATCGAAGCGATGGCGCAGGCTGCGGGCATCCTCGGTTTTAAAATGCTTGACGTGAAGCCTGCTGACGGCACCCTGTATTACTTCGTGGGCTCCGACAAGCTGCGTTTCCGCCAGCCAGTGCTGCCGGGCGACCAACTGATCCTTGAAGCGAAGTTCCTGAGCTGCAAGCGTCAGATCTGGAAGTTCGAGTGCCAGGCTTCGGTAGACGGCAAGCCGGTATGCTCCGCAGAAATCATATGTGCGGAACGTAAACTATGAGTTTGATTGACCCTCGCGCAATCATCGATCCGACGGCCGTTCTGGCCGACAATGTGGAGGTCGGCCCATGGTCGATCGTCGGACCCGGTGTGGAAATTGGCGAGGGTACGGTGATCGGTCCCCATGTGATCCTGCGCGGCCCGACCAGAATCGGCAAACACAACCACATCTACCAGTTTTCCTCGGTAGGTGAGGACACGCCTGACCTCAAGTACAAGGGCGAGGCGACACGTCTGGTCATCGGTGATCACAACGTCATCCGCGAAGGCGTCACGATTCACCGTGGCACCATTCAGGACCGCGCCGAAACCACGATCGGTGATCACAACCTGATCATGGCCTATGCCCATATCGGGCATGACAGCGTCATCGGCAATCACTGCATCCTGGTCAACAACACAGCGTTGGCCGGCCATGTCCATGTAGCTGACTGGGCGATCCTGTCCGGCTTCACGCTGGTGCACCAGTATTGTCACATCGGCGCTCACAGCTTTTCCGGCATGGGCACGGCGATAGGCAAGGACGTTCCGGCGTTCGTCACCGTATTCGGCAATCCGGCGCAAGCGCGCAGCATGAACTTCGAAGGCATGCGCCGTCGTGGCTTCTCCGATGATGCGATTCACGCTTTGCGTCGAGCTTACAAGACGGTGTATCGTCAGGGCCTGACCGTGGAGCAGGCGGTAGTCGAACTCGCCGAACCCGCTGCGCAGTTTTCGGAAGTCGCGTTGTTCCTTGAGTCCATCCAGAACTCGACCCGCGGCATCACGCGTTAATCATGAGTGTCCTGCGTATTGCGCTGGTCGCTGGCGAGGCTTCCGGCGACATCCTCGGATCGGGTCTGATGCGCGCCATCAAGGCCCGACGTCCTGATGCACAATTCATTGGTGTTGGCGGCCCGCTCATGGAAGCCGAAGGCATGACGTCCTACTTTCCCATGGAGCGCCTTTCGGTCATGGGGCTGGTGGAAGTGCTGGGACGTCTGAAGGAGTTGGTGGCACGCCGCAAGCTGCTGATCCAGACCCTGATCGATGAAAAGCCGGATGTTTTCATCGGCATCGACGCCCCGGACTTCACCCTCAACATCGAACTCAAGCTGCGTCAGGCCGGGATCAAGACTGTGCATTACGTCAGTCCGTCCGTATGGGCGTGGCGGCAGAAGCGAGTGCTGAAAATTCGCGAAGGCTGCGATCTGATGCTGACCCTGCTGCCCTTCGAAGCGCGATTCTACGAAGAGAAAGGCGTGCCGGTGCGCTTCGTCGGGCATCCGCTGGCTGACACCATTGCGCTTGAAACCGATCGTCAGACTGCCCGCGCTGAACTGGGCCTGGGTGATGGCCCCGTGGTGGCCCTGATGCCCGGCAGCCGTGGCGGTGAAGTTGGCCGTCTTGGCGCGTTGTTCTTCGACACCGCAGAACGTTTACTGGCGCAGCGTCCGAACCTGCGTTTCGTCCTGCCATGCGCCAGTCCCCAGCGTCGTGCGCAGATCGAACAACTGCTACAAGGCCGCGATCTGCCGCTGACCTTGCTCGACGGTCGCTCCCAGGTCGCGCTTGCGGCCTGTGATGCGGTCCTGATCGCTTCGGGCACCGCGACGCTGGAGGCACTGCTGTACAAACGACCAATGGTGGTTGCCTATCGTCTGGCACCGCTGACCTACTGGATACTCAAGCGAATGGTGAAAAGCCCGTACGTGTCGCTGCCGAACCTGTTGGCCCAGCGTTTGCTGGTTCCGGAGCTTTTGCAAGACGCGGCGACTGCCGACGCCCTGGCGCAAACCCTGCTGCCATTGATCGACAATGGCGCGGAGCAGACCGTCGGGTTCGACGAAATTCACCGTACCTTACGTCGCGATGCGTCCAATCAGGCCGCCGATGCGGTATTGAGCCTGATTGGCCCGTCGCCTTCACGATGAGCGCGTAAACAATGCAAATGGGTCTGGATTTCAATCTGGTCGAAGATCTGGTCGCTGGTGTCGACGAAGTGGGCCGTGGCCCGCTGTGTGGCGCCGTGGTGACCGCTGCGGTGATCCTCGATCCCAAGCGCCCCATTCTGGGTTTGAACGACTCAAAAAAACTCACCGAAGCCAAGCGCGAAAAGCTGTTCGACGAGATCTGCGAAAAGGCCCTCTGCTGGCACATCGCGCGGGCTGAAGTGCACGAAATCGACGAATTGAACATTCTGCACGCCACGATGCTGGCGATGAAGCGCGCAGTCGAAGGCTTGCTGATCACGCCCAGGCTGGCGTTGATCGACGGCAACCGTTGCCCACAGCTGTCGGTGCCCAGCGCTCCGGTGATTCAGGGTGACGCTCAAGTGCCGGCCATCGCCGCAGCGTCGATTCTCGCCAAGGTTGCCCGTGATCGGGAAATGGGCGCGCTGGAGCTGGTCTATCCGGGATATGGCATCGGGGGCCACAAGGGCTATCCGACGCCGGTTCATCTGGAAGCACTGGCGCGCCTGGGGCCGACGCCGATTCACCGACGCTCCTTCGCACCGGTGCGCGCCGCCCATGAGGCTCGCGAGATGATGATCTCCACCGGGTTTACACCATTGCCGTTCAACTGAACGCGGGCTGATGTTTTGCTCAGAGGCCGGTACAATCCGGCCTTCGTTTTCTGTGCGCTATAGGATCAACATGCCGGCTTCTTTCGTTCATCTACGCCTGCACACCGAATACTCCCTGGTTGACGGTCTGGTCCGGGTCAAACCGCTGGTCAAGGCGCTGACCGGCTTGAACATGCCTGCGGTAGCGGTGACCGACCAGAACAACCTGTGTTCGCTGGTCAAATTCTATAAGACCGCCATGGGCGCCGGTATCAAACCGATCTGCGGTGCTGATATCTGGCTGGCAGGTCGCGATCGCGATGCGCCGCTGAGTCGCATGAGCCTGTTGGTGATGAATCCCAAAGGCTATCTGAACCTCACCGAACTGATCTCCCGCGGCTTCATGGACGGTCAACGCAATGGGCTGGTGATCATCGACCGCGAATGGGTGGCCGAGGCCAGTGAAGGGCTGATCGCTCTGTCGGCGGCCAAGGAAGGCGAAATCGGCATGGCCTTGTTGGGTGGCAATCCGGCTGAGGCCGATGAGCTGCTCAAGGAGTGGATGTCGGTGTTCCCGGACCGTTTCTATGTCGAGGTCCAGCGCACCAGTCGCATCAATGACGAAGAGCATCTGCACGCCGCCGTTGCCCTGGCCGAGCGTCACGGCGCGCCGCTGGTGGCGACTAACGATGTGCGCTTCATCAAGCAGGAAGACTTCGAAGCTCACGAAACCCGCGTCTGCATCGGCGAAGGCCGGGCGCTGGACGACCCTCGACGCTCGCACAACTACAGCGATCAGCAGTACCTGAAAAGCGCCGAGGAAATGGCCGAGCTGTTCAGCGACCTGCCCGACGCGCTGGCCAACACCGTCGAGATCGCCAAGCGTTGCAACATTGAAGTCAAACTGGGCACGCACTTTTTGCCCAACTTTCCGATTCCCGATGGCCTGACCATCGACGAGTATTTCCGCAAGGTGTCCTTCGAAGGTCTGGAAGAACGCCTGGCGGTGCTGTGGCCGAAAGAGACCACGCCCGACTACGAGGCCAAGCGTCAGGTTTATGTTGATCGGCTGAATTTCGAGCTGGATATCATCATCCAGATGGGGTTCCCCGGTTACTTCCTGATCGTGATGGACTTCATCCAGTGGGCCAAGAACAACGGTGTGCCTGTGGGCCCCGGCCGTGGGTCGGGTGCCGGCTCCCTGGTGGCCTATGTGCAGAAGATCACCGACCTTGATCCGCTGCAATATGACCTGCTGTTCGAACGTTTCCTTAACCCCGAGCGGGTTTCCATGCCCGACTTCGACGTCGACTTCTGCATGGATGGCCGCGATCGCGTGATCGATTACGTGGCCGAGAAATACGGCCGCAACGCGGTGAGCCAGATCATCACCTTCGGTTCGATGGCGGCCAAGGCGGTGGTGCGTGACGTTGCGCGGGTGCAGGGCAAGTCCTACGGCCTGGCTGATCGTCTGTCGAAGATGATCCCGTTCGAAGTCGGCATGACCCTGGAAAAGGCCTACGAGCAGGAAGAGATCCTGCGTGACTTCCTCAAGACTGACGAGGAAGGCGCGGAAATCTGGGAGATGGCCCGCAAGCTCGAGGGCGTTGTGCGTAACGTTGGCAAGCACGCCGGTGGTGTGGTCATCGCGCCAACCAAGCTTACCGACTTCGCCGCTATTTATTGCGATGAGGAAGGCAGCGGTCTGGTCACCCAGTTCGACAAGGATGACGTCGAAGCGGCGGGCCTGGTGAAGTTCGACTTCCTCGGCCTGCGGACGCTGACCATCATCGATTGGGCGATGAAGACCATCAATCGCGACCGCGCCAAGGTGGGCGAGGAACCGCTGGATATCGCGTTTATTCCGCTGGATGACGCCCCGACCTACGACCTGCTGCAGAAGGCCGAAACCACGGCGGTGTTCCAGCTTGAGTCGCGGGGCATGAAGGAGCTGATCAAGAAGCTCAAGCCCGACTGCCTGGAAGACTTGATCGCACTGGTGGCGCTGTTCCGTCCCGGCCCGCTGCAATCGGGCATGGTGGACGACTTCATCAACCGCAAGCACGGTCGCGCCGAGCTGTCGTATCCGCACGTCGATTACCAGTACGAGGGCCTCAAGCCGGTCCTGGCGCCGACCTACGGCATCATCCTGTATCAGGAACAGGTGATGCAGATTGCTCAGGTGATGGCCGGTTACACCCTCGGTGGCGCAGACATGCTGCGTCGAGCCATGGGTAAGAAAAAGCCCGAGGAGATGGCCAAGCAACGCGGTGGTTTCATCGAAGGTTGCAAGACCAACAATATCGACCCGGATCTGGCGGGTAACATTTTCGACCTGGTAGAGAAATTCGCAGGTTACGGCTTCAACAAATCCCACTCCGCCGCATACGGGCTGGTGTCGTACCAAACCGCCTGGCTGAAGAAGCACTACCCGGCGCCGTTCATGGCGGCGGTTTTGTCAGCGGACATGCACAACACCGACAAGGTCGTGACCTTGATCGAAGAAGTGCGGACCATGAAGCTGCGCCTCGACGCACCGGACGTGAACAACTCTGAATTCAAGTTCACCGTGAACGACGACGGTCGCATCGTGTACGGCCTTGGCGCGATCAAGGGCGTGGGTGAAGGCCCGGTCGAAGCGATTACCGAAGCGCGTCAGGCGGGTCCGTTCAAGGATCTGTTCGACTTCTGCGCGCGCATCGACCTCAAGCGCGTCAACAAACGAACCCTTGATGGCCTGATTCGCAGCGGCGCGCTGGATCGTCTCGGTCCGTTCTTCTTCGATGAGCCCAAACAGTATCAGGCCAACATCGACCGCAATCGCGGCGTGTTGCTGGCCACTCTGGAAGGAGCGATTCAGGCCGCCGAGCAAACGGCGCGCAGCCATGACAGCGGTCACGCCGACCTGTTCGGCGGGCTGTTCGTCGAAGCCGATGCGGATGTTTACGCGAACCATCGCGGAGCCAAAGAGGTCACTCTCAAGGAACGTCTGCGTGGCGAGAAGGAGACCCTGGGCCTGTACCTGACCGGTCATCCGATCGATGAATACGAAGGTGAGATTCGTCGATTCGCCCGTCAACGCATCGTCGATCTGAAACCGGCCCGCGACACCCAGACCGTTGCCGGCCTGATCATCGCGCTGCGGGTAATGAAGAACAAGAAGGGCGACAAGATGGGTTTCATCACCCTCGATGACCGCTCTGGCCGAATTGAGGCGTCGTTGTTCGCTGACTCGTTCCAGGCCGCTCAGTCGCTGCTGCAGACCGACGCGATGGTGGTCGTGGAGGGCGAGGTCAGCTCCGATGACTTCTCCGGTGGCCTGCGTTTGCGTGCCAAGCGGGTCATGAGTCTGGAGGAGGCGCGCACGGGGCTGGCCGAAAGTTTACGCCTGACGGTACGTAGCGAGGCGCTCAAGGGCGATCGTTTACGCTGGCTGGGAGACTTGTGCAGGAAGCACCGGGGAGCGTGCCCGATCACACTCGATTACACCGGGCAGGAGGCCCGCGCGTTGTTGCAGTTCGGCGAAGCGTGGCGGATCGATCCCGCGGACAGCCTGATTCAGGCGCTGCGTGACCAGTTCGGACGAGAGAACGTCTTCCTGCAGTATCGCTGAAAGCTGACCTTACGAATTATTTAAACTCGACCGCAAGGCGCCTGCTCCATTAAGGTATGGCGCTTACGGATCAACCGGCCGGCCTCTTGGCCGTCGACCCAAGACGGATGCCTATGAACCCGAATTTTCTGGATTTCGAACAGCCGATTGCTGACCTGCAAGCCAAAATTGAAGAGCTGCGTCTGGTTGGCAATGACAACTCGCTGAACATCGGCGATGAAATCTCTCGACTGCAAGAGAAGAGCAATACGCTCACCGAAAGCATTTTCGGCAACCTGACCAGTTGGCAGATCGCGCGCATGGCGCGTCATCCGCGTCGTCCGTACACACTGGACTACATCGAACACATCTTTACCGAGTTCGACGAGCTGCATGGCGACCGCCACTTCTCCGATGACGCTGCAATCGTTGGCGGCATCGCGCGTCTGGACGAACAGCCAGTGATGGTGATCGGTCACCAGAAGGGCCGTGAAGTGCGCGAAAAAGTACGTCGCAACTTCGGCATGCCGCGTCCCGAGGGCTACCGCAAGGCGTGCCGTCTGATGGAAATGGCCGAGCGTTTCAAAATGCCGATCCTAACCTTCATTGATACGCCAGGCGCTTACCCCGGCATCGACGCTGAAGAGCGCAACCAGAGCGAGGCGATCGCCTGGAACCTGCGGGTCATGGCACGTCTGAAGACCCCGATCATCGCCACCGTAATCGGCGAAGGCGGTTCGGGGGGCGCGCTGGCCATCGGCGTCTGCGATCAACTGAACATGCTGCAATATTCCACTTACGCGGTCATTTCGCCGGAAGGCTGCGCATCGATTCTATGGAAGACCGCAGAGAAGGCGCCGGACGCTGCTGAAGCGATGGGCATCACCGCCGAACGCCTCAAGGGGCTGGGCATCGTCGACCAGGTCATCGATGAGCCGCTGGGTGGCGCGCACCGTGATCCGGCTGCGGCGTCGGCCTCGATACGTGAATCACTGAGCAGCCAACTGGCCATGCTCAAGAAGTTCAGCCATGACGAACTGCTGGCGCGTCGCTATGACCGCTTGATGAGCTACGGCATTTAACCGGAGTCTTTTTTAGAGGTCCGGCACATTTAGGGTCTTTGCGCATGACCAGGCCGGACCATTTCAAGAAAGAATTGACCCAACGACTGCTGTCGCGCCTCGACCCTTGGCGCGGCGCAGTCGGTTGGCGCATTGCCTTCTCGGGTGGGCTCGACTCCACCGTTCTGCTGCATCTGCTGGCCGAGCTTTCCCGGCACCAGCGTCTTCCTCCTCTGACCGCTATCCATATCCATCACGGCTTGCAAGCCGTTGCTGCGTCGTGGCCGGGACATTGTCGTCAGGTCTGTCAGATCCTGGGCGTGCCATTGCAGGTCATTGACGTTCACGTGCGCCCCGGAGCGAGTCTTGAGCAGGCCGCCCGGGATGCGCGTTACGCCGCGTTCAATGAAGTCCTGCAGGCGGACGAAGTGCTGCTCACCGCTCAGCACCGCGACGATCAGGCCGAAACCCTGATGTTCCGTCTGCTGCGCGGAGCCGGGGTGCGCGGGCTGGCAGCGATGCCGTCGCAGCGCGAGCTGGGCAAAGGGCAGCTGTTCAGGCCCTTGCTCGACGAACCGCGGGCGCTGCTCGAGCGCTATGCGACAGAGGAGGGGCTGAGCTGGATTGAAGACCCAAGCAACAAGGACAGCCGTTTTTCGCGCAATTACCTGCGCAACCATGTGCTGCCGATGTTGACCGCTCGCTGGCCGCAAGCAGTTGCCAGTATGACCCGCAGCGCCGCGCATCTGGCCGAAGCTCAGGGCTTGCTGGATGAACTGGCGCTGCAGGATCTCTCGCTCGCCGATACACCTTGTCCCTGGCCTTGGCTTGACCTGCCCTCACTGGAACTGGCGCCTCTTGAGGTGTTGTCTGCCGCTCGGCAACGCAATGCCCTACGCCATTGGCTCGGGCCACTGACGCGTTTGCCGGACAGTGACCACTGGGCCGGTTGGGATTCATTGCGAGATGCCGGGCCTGACGGTCGCCCGATATGGCGGCTTGCCGATGGCCAACTGCATCGCGCCGAAGGGCGGATCTGGTGGCTGTCCGGCATCTGGCTGAAGGATGTCGCCGGCTCGCAGCATTGGTCCACGGCCTCACAGCCGCTGCATTTGCCTGGCAATGGCATGTTGCAGATTCTGGGAGATATTCCGCGCGGCGGGCTGCATGTCCATTATCGACAGGGCGGGGAAGTGCTGGATGTGCCTGACCGTGGGCGGCGGGATCTCAAGCGTCTGCTCAATGAAAAGGGCGTGCCGGTGTTTTTGCGCGGCCGATTGCCGCTGTTGTACCGCGGCGAGCAACTGCTGGCGGTCGCTAACCTGCCCGGACTGGACGCCGACCCCCATGGCGACTGGCGATTGCACTGGCAGCCACCGACGAATGACCACAGTTTGAGATGAGAGGCCGTTTCCGGTAGACTACGCTCCCTTCTTGATACAGCTTATGTCGATCCTTTCGGAACGATGCAAGTTGCCGATTACCAGCCAGTCTTTACTGGGCGATTCTCAAAATGTGGCGAGCAATGGACAGACCTTCTTTCGGTCGGTCGCCTTTTCTGGCGCGGCATATTCGGAAACGCACTGTGAGATACGCAGGTCATCGGGGGCTTCGGCCTTCCTTCGCTTTCCCCGGCGGCTCTGACCGCTTTAACGCAGACTTCTAGGGTTTTTCATGACGCGCTACATCTTCGTCACGGGCGGTGTTGTTTCTTCATTGGGGAAAGGCATTGCCTCGGCTTCATTGGCGGCCATCCTGGAGGCGAGGGGACTTAAGGTCACCATGCTCAAGCTGGACCCCTACATCAACGTCGACCCGGGCACCATGAGCCCGTTCCAGCACGGTGAAGTGTTCGTCACTCACGACGGCGCCGAGACCGATCTGGACCTGGGTCACTACGAGCGTTTCATTCGCACCACCATGACCCAGAACAACAACTTCACCACTGGCCGTGTGTACGAACACGTCCTGCGCAAAGAGCGCCGTGGTGATTATCTGGGCGCGACCATTCAGGTGATTCCGCACATCACCGACGAAATCAAGCGTCGCATTATCAAGGGTGCCGGCGATGCCGACGTGGCCCTGGTCGAAATTGGCGGCACCGTGGGTGACATCGAGTCCCAACCGTTCCTGGAAGCCATCCGCCAGCTGCGTTTCGAAGTCGGCGCCAAGCGCGCGATGCTGATGCACCTGACTCTGGTCCCGTACATCGCTACTGCTGGCGAAACCAAGACCAAACCCACTCAGCACTCGGTCAAGGAACTGCGCTCCATCGGTCTGCAACCTGACGTGCTGATCTGTCGTTCCGACCACGCGATCGACGTATCGTCGCGCCGCAAGATCGCTCAGTTCACCAACGTTGAAGAGCGTGCGGTCATCGCGCTGGAAGACGCCGATACCATCTACAAGATCCCGGGCATCCTGCATTCTCAGGGCCTGGATGATTTCGTCGTTGAGCGCTTTGGTCTCCAGTGCGCAGGCGCCGACCTGTCCGAGTGGGAAAAGGTCGTCGATGCCAAGCTCAACCCGGAGCACGAAGTCACCATCGCCATGGTGGGCAAATACATGGAGCTGCTGGACGCCTACAAGTCGCTGATCGAAGCGATGAGTCACGCCGGCATCACCAACCGCACCAAGGTCAACCTGCGTTACATCGACTCCGAAGACATCGAGAATCAAGGCACCGGCCTGCTCGAAGGTGTGGACGCTATTCTGGTTCCGGGCGGCTTCGGTCTGCGCGGCGTCGAAGGCAAGATCACAGCCGTTCAGTTCGCTCGCGAAAACAAGGTGCCTTACCTGGGTATCTGCCTGGGCATGCAAGTGGCGGTCATCGAATTTGCACGCAACGTGCTGGGCTGGAAAGACGCCAACTCCACCGAGTTCGATCGCAGCAGTCCGCACCCTGTGGTCGGCCTGATCACCGAGTGGGAAGACGCCACCGGTGCTGTCGAAACCCGTACCGAAACTTCCGACCTGGGTGGCACCATGCGTCTGGGCGCGCAGGAATGCCAACTGGAGCCGGGCTCACTCGTGCACGACTGCTACGCCAACGACGTGATCGTCGAACGCCATCGTCATCGTTATGAAGTGAACAACAAGCTGCTGCCGCAACTGATCGAAGCTGGCCTCAAGGTTTCCGGTCGCTCCGGTGACGGCGCGCTGGTGGAAGTGGTCGAATCGCAGGACCATCCTTGGTTCGTGGCCTGCCAGTTCCACCCTGAGTTCACCTCAACGCCTCGCGATGGTCACCCGCTCTTCAGTGGCTTCGTCAGGGCAGCACTCGCTCAACACCAGAAGAACGGCTGACAGGGAATTCATTACATGGCACAGAAAATCATCCGCGTCGGCTCTATCGACATCGCCAACGACAAGCCAATGGTCTTGTTCGGCGGCATGAATGTCCTGGAGTCGCGAGACATGGCCATGCAGGTCTGCGAAGAATACGTGCGGGTTACCCAGAAACTGGGTATTGCGTACGTGTTCAAGGCCAGCTTCGATAAAGCCAACCGCTCTTCGGTTACTTCCTACCGCGGTCCGGGCCTGGAAGCGGGCATGCGCATCTTCGAAGAGATCAAAAGCACCTTTGGCGTGCCGGTGATCACCGATGTGCATGAGCCGCATCAGGCGGCCGCCGTGGCTGAAGTCTGCGACATCATTCAACTGCCGGCTTTCCTCTCGCGCCAGACCGATCTGGTGGTGGCGATGGCGAAAACCGGAGCGGTGATCAACATCAAGAAGGCCCAGTTTCTCGCGCCTCAGGAAATGAAGCACATTCTGAACAAGTGTGAAGAAGCCGGTAACGATCAACTGATCCTGTGCGAACGCGGTTCGAGCTTCGGCTATAACAACCTCGTGGTGGACATGCTCGGCTTCGGCATCATGAAAACTTTTGAATACCCGGTGTTCTTCGACGTGACCCACGCACTGCAGATGCCCGGCGGTCGCTCCGACTCCGCTGGTGGTCGTCGTGCACAGGTAACCGATCTGGCCAAGGCCGGTATCAGCCAGGGTCTGGCGGGTCTGTTTCTCGAGGCGCATCCGGATCCGGATAACGCCAAATGCGACGGTCCGTGTGCGCTGCGTCTGAACAAGCTGGAGCCGTTCCTTACCCAGCTCAAGGCGCTCGATGATCTGGTCAAGGCTTTCCCAACGATAGAAACGGCATAAAACCCGCTTCTCCGGCACGATAGCCTCCGGTACAGTGCCGCTCGTTTGTTTCCCGACCAATGGATCGGGAAATTCTGTCATCTCGGGCCTGCCCGCTGTCTAGTGCCCCGTGATGCCAGTCGTTTTTCCCAGCTGCGTCGTTTTCGTCAATCTTGGAGTGTTAACAACAATGGCAAAAATCGTCGACATCAAAGGTCGTGAAGTTCTCGACTCCCGTGGCAATCCCACCGTGGAAGCAGATGTGCTCCTCGACAACGGTATCATCGGCAGTGCGTGCGCGCCGTCCGGTGCTTCCACCGGCTCGCGTGAAGCACTTGAGCTGCGCGATGGCGACAAGAGCCGTTATCTGGGCAAAGGCGTTCTCAAGGCTGTGGCCAACATCAATGGCCCGATCCGCGACCTGCTGCTGGGCAAGGACCCGGTTGATCAAAAGGCGCTGGATCAGGCGATGATTCAGCTCGACGGCACCGACAACAAAGCCAGCCTGGGCGCCAATGCGATCCTGGCTGTGTCCCTGGCCGCTGCCAAGGCCGCTGCACAGGATCAGGATCTGCCGCTGTACGCGCACATCGCCAACCTGAACGGCACGCCGGGCGTCTACTCGATGCCGGTCCCGATGATGAACATCATCAACGGCGGCGAGCACGCCGATAACAACATCGACATCCAGGAATTCATGATTCAGCCGGTCGGCGCCAAGACCTTCTCCGAGGGCCTGCGCTGGGGCACCGAGATTTTTCACCACCTGAAGGCTGTATTGAAGGCTCGTGGACTGAGCACCGCAGTGGGTGATGAAGGTGGTTTCGCGCCGAACCTGAACTCCAACGCCGACGCCCTCGACGCGATCGCCGAAGCCGTTGCAAACGCAGGTTACAAACTGGGCACCGACGTGACCCTGGCGCTGGACTGTGCCGCGAGCGAGTTTTACAAGAACGGTAAGTACACCCTGAGCGAAGAGGGCGAGTATGACTCCGCTGGTTTCGCCGATTACCTGGCAGACCTGGTCAGCAAGCATCCGATCATCTCCATCGAAGATGGCCTGGACGAATCCGACTGGGATGGCTGGAAAGTCCTTACCGACAAGATCGGCGGGAAGATCCAGTTGGTAGGCGACGACCTGTTCGTGACCAACACCAAAATCCTGAAAGAAGGCATCGAGAAGAAAATCGCCAACTCGATCCTGATCAAGTTCAACCAGATCGGCACCCTGACCGAAACCCTGGAAGCCATCCAGATGGCCAAGGCTGCCGGTTACACCGCCGTGATCTCCCACCGTTCCGGTGAAACCGAAGATTCGACCATCGCCGACCTGGCCGTGGGCACGGCTGCCGGTCAGATCAAGACCGGTTCGTTGAGCCGCTCCGATCGTATCGCCAAGTACAACCAGTTGCTGCGTATCGAAGAGCAACTGGGCGCCAAAGCTGTATACCGTGGTCGCGGCGAGTTTCGCGGTTGATTGCAAGATGGTAAAAAGGCAGCAGGCGCTGTAGGGAAATTCGCTGAAAGCGTTTTATCCTGACGTCCTGATCCATGAGCCCGGTGACCACCGGGCTCTTGGGCATTTGAAATGGTCGGTTTTGCTGTCTTTCTCCACCGGGTAACAGATATTCACAATGCGCAGTCCTAACTGGTTGTTCCTCGTTCTGCTCTTGCTGCTCGCCGGCTTGCAATACCGCCTATGGGTGGGTAACGGCAGTCTCGCGCAGGTTGCCAGTCTGACCCAGCAAATCGCCGATCAACATGCCGAAAACGATGCTTTGCTTGAGCGCAACCGAGTCCTGGACGCGGAAGTGCTGGAGCTGAAGAAAGGCCTGGAGACCGTTGAAGAGCGTGCCCGTCACGAACTGGGCATGGTCAAGGACGGCGAGACCCTTTATCAGTTGGCACAGTGACGTTGGCGTAAATGACACAATCCCTTCCTGCCTTCTGGGCAGTGATTCCCGCAGCGGGTGTTGGTGCTCGCATGGCGGCAGACCGTCCCAAGCAATATCTGCAACTGGGCGGGCTTACGATTCTCGAACACAGCCTGCTTTGCTTTCTCGATCACCCCCGTCTCAAGGGATTGGTGATCAGCCTGGCTGCGGACGATCCCTATTGGCCTACCTTGCCTTGCGCGCTGGATTCGCGAATTCTGCAGGTCGCCGGCGGCAAGGAGCGGGCGGATTCAGTGCTCAATGCTTTGTTGCACCTGCACGCCAGTGGTGCCGATGACAACGACTGGGTGTTGGTACACGACGCCGCGCGTCCGAATCTGGCTCGCTCGGATCTGGACAACCTGCTTGGTGAATTGGCTGATGATCCGGTCGGTGGTTTGCTCGCCGTTCCGGCCAAAGATACTTTGAAGCGCGCAGATGCCAATGGCCGCGTGACCGAAACCGTTGATCGTAGCCTGATCTGGCAGGCGTACACGCCGCAGATGTTTCGACTGGGCGCGCTGCATCGAGCGCTGGCGGACAGCCTGGTGTCGAATGTTTCGATTACCGATGAAGCCTCTGCCATCGAATGGGCCGGCCAGTCGCCGCGCCTGATCGAAGGGCGCGCCGACAACATTAAGGTGACTCGCCCAGAAGATCTGGAGTGGCTGCGGCAGCGACGGGCCGAGTTCAGCCGTTGACGTTCTTGATGTTGTAGGAGCGCGCTTGCCCGCGAAAGCAGAATGTCAGACGACAACACAATAATCTTGCTGACGTACTGCAATCGCGGGCGGGCGCGTTCCTACAGGTTTCCTGCCTTCACTGATATTCATCCCACGACGCCAACCCCGCTTTCAAATAGTCCACCAGTTTCCTGACCTTCGGCGAAAGATGCCGCTGTTGTGGGTACAACGCCCACACCGCCGTATTTGGCGGTTGGTGAGCGTCGAGCAGAGAGATCAGCGCGCCGCTCTTCAGGTGCCCGAGCACGTAATAATCCGGCAACTGACACAACCCCACGCCTTGCAGCGCCGCGTCCAGCACTGCCTGCCCACTGTTGCAGCGCCAATTTCCATGTACTCGTTGGGAAAATTCCCGCCCGTTCTGTTGCAGCAGCCAACTGTCGGAACTGCCGATCAAGCAGTTGTGCCGACTCAGTTCCGACAAGCTATGAGGCCGACCATATCGCTCCAGATAAGAAGGCGAGGCGCACAGGTACATGCGGCGAGGCGCCAGGCGCGTAGCCACCAGTCGTGATTCCTGCAAACGGCCGAGACGGATCGCCAGATCCATCCCCTCGTGCAGCAGATCCAGCGTGTTGTTGGTGAGTTCGATATCCACGCGCAGTTGTGGGTAGTCGTCCATGAACCGTGTGACCAGAGGCGCGATGAAACGCTCGCCGTATGCCACTGCACAGGTCATGCGCAAAAGGCCCTTCGGTTCGCTGGTCAGATCACCCACCGCGCGCAACGCTTCCTCGCGGCCATCCTGCAGACGCTGGCAATGATGCAGAAACGTCTGGCCAGCCTCGGTCAGCGCGACCTTGCGGGTACTGCGGTAAAGCAGACGAGTCTGCAGACGCTCTTCCAGCCGGGCGATCTGTCGGCTGATGTGTGAGGACGAAACCCCCATACGTTCTGCCGCTGCAGTGAACTGCCCGCATTCGGCCACCGCGACGAATTCATCCAGCCCATCCCAGCGATTGGTGTACATCGATTATCCCTGTAAGGCATTAATGTTTTGCTTTTTGACGGATTATTAATCAAAACGCACTGTATTACACTTCTGTACTCGTTTTTACTTCGCTGGAGATGATGATGATCAAGTCACGTGCTGCCGTTGCTTTCGCGCCCAACCAACCGCTGCAAATCGTCGAAGTGGACGTTGAGGCGCCGAAGGCTGGCGAGGTGTTGATCCGCACCGTTGCTTCCGGCGTTTGCCATACCGATGCCTACACCCTTTCCGGCGCGGATTCCGAAGGCGTGTTCCCGTGCATCCTCGGCCACGAAGGCGGCGGTATTGTTGAAGCCGTGGGCGAGGGCGTGACCTCGCTGGCCGTGGGCGACCACGTGATTCCGCTGTACACCGCCGAATGCCGCGAGTGCAAATTCTGCAAATCCGGCAAGACCAACCTGTGCCAGAAAGTCCGTGCCACCCAGGGCAAGGGGCTTATGCCGGACGGTACTACCCGCTTCAGTTACAACGGCCAGCCGATCTACCATTACATGGGTTGCTCGACTTTTTCCGAGTACACCGTTGTCCCGGAAATCTCCCTGGCGAAAATTCCCAAGGAAGCCCCGCTGGAGAAAGTCTGTCTGCTCGGCTGTGGTGTGACCACCGGCATTGGCGCGGTTCTGAACACCGCGAAGGTTGAAGAAGGTGCAACCGTAGCGATCTTCGGTCTGGGCGGGATTGGCCTGGCGGCGATTATCGGCGCAAAAATGGCCAAGGCTTCGCGCATCATCGCTATCGACATCAATCCGGCGAAATTCGACGTGGCGCGTGAACTGGGCGCCACCGATTTCATCAACCCGAAAGACCACACCAAGCCTATCCAGGACGTGATCGTCGAATTGACCGATGGCGGCGTCGATTACAGCTTCGAGTGCATCGGCAATGTCCAGCTGATGCGCGCTGCGCTGGAGTGCTGCCACAAAGGCTGGGGCGAGTCGATCATCATCGGCGTCGCGCCGTCAGGCCAGGAAATCGCTACCCGTCCGTTCCAGCTGGTTACCGGTCGCGTCTGGCGCGGTTCGGCGTTCGGCGGCGTGAAGGGCCGTACCGAGCTGCCAAGCTACGTCGAAAAAGCCCAGAAGGGTGAGATCCCGCTGGATACCTTCATCACTCACACCATGGGCCTGGACAAGATCAACGAAGCGTTTGACCTGATGCACGAAGGCAAAAGCATTCGTTCGGTCATCCATTTCTAAGGAGCAGCGGCAAGCTTCGAACTGCAAGCGGCAAGCAGGCGCGCCACCGTCCTATCTTGTAGCTTGTGGCTCGAACGTCGTCGCGAGGAGGTACGGCCCATGAGTCTGGAAAATATTTCGTGTCAGAAAAGCTTCGGCGGCTGGCATAAGCGTTACAAACATCACTCCGATGTGCTCGGTTGCGACATGGTATTCGCGGTCTATCTGCCGCCACAGGCCGAGCAGGGCGGTAAGTTGCCAGTGGTGTATTGGCTCTCAGGCCTGACCTGCACCGATGAGAACTTCATGCAAAAGGCCGGCGCGCAGCGCATCGCCGCCGAACTGGGTTTGATCATCGTGGCGCCGGATACCAGCCCCCGTGGCGCCGATGTCCCGGGCGATCCGGACAACGCGTACGACTTCGGTCTGGGCGCGGGCTTCTATCTGAATGCGACCCAGCAACCCTGGGCCCGGCACTACCGCATGTACGACTACGTGGTTAGCGAACTGCCTGCATTGATCGAGGCGCACTTTCCGGCTTCAGAAAAACGCAGCATCAGCGGCCACTCAATGGGCGGTCATGGCGCGTTGGTCTGCGCATTGCGCAATCCGGGCCGTTACAAATCAGTGTCGGCGTTTTCGCCAATCACCAATCCGATGGACTGTCCCTGGGGGCAGAAAGCCTTCTCCCGTTATCTGGGCGAAGACCGCTCGCGCTGGCGCGAATGGGATGCCAGCGTGTTGATTGCCGATGCGGCCGAGCGTCTGCCGCTGTTGGTGGATCAAGGCGATCGCGACGACTTCCTGGCCAATCAGCTCAAGCCCGAAGCACTGGTGCAGGCGGCCAAGGTGGCTGGCCATCCTCTGGAGCTGCGTCTGCAGCCCGGTTACGACCACAGCTACTACTTCATTGCCAGCTTCATCGAGGATCACCTGCGCTATCACGCCCTGGCATTGGCGGGCTGAGGAAAGGCATTCAATCGCAATCAGCGGACGTGCAATCGAGCGCCATCAGGCCCTAATGTCTGACAAAGTAGGTAGAATCACGCCCTGACTTTTTCAGGGCGTTTTTTTATGCGTATTGGCCACGGCTATGATGTGCACCGTTTCGCTGAAGGCGATTTCATTACCTTGGGTGGGGTGCGGATCGCGCACAGATTCGGTTTGCTCGCGCACTCCGACGGCGACGTCCTGTTGCATGCGCTGAGCGATGCCTTGCTCGGCGCCGCTGCCTTGGGCGACATTGGCAAGCATTTCCCCGATACCGACCCGCAATTCAAAGGCGCCGATAGCCGCGTATTGCTGCGTCACGTGCTCAAACAAGTGCAGGCCAAGGGCTGGAAGGTCGGCAATGTCGACGCCACCATCGTCGCCCAGGCCCCGAAAATGGCGCCGCACATCGATGCCATGCGCGCGATGATCGCCGAAGACCTGCAGGTCGAACTCGATCAGGTCAACGTCAAGGCCACGACCACTGAAAAGCTGGGTTTTACCGGCCGTGAGGAAGGCATCGCAGTTCACGCCGTCGCATTGTTGATCGCCGCATGACCGAATTCGAACTCTTGGGCCCCCGGGCCTATGGCGCTGCGCTGGGCACGGCAGTGCTCAAGGCCACCGCCGAAGATTTCCAGGTCGACGAAGTGCTGGATATTCCGCTGTCCGGCGATGGTGAGCACCTGTGGTTGTGGGTCGAGAAGCGCGGGCTGAACACCGAAGAGGCCGCGCGCCGTCTGGCCAAGGCTGCCGGCGTGCCGTTGCGTACCGTGGCTTACGCAGGTTTGAAAGACCGCCAGGCATTGACAAGGCAATGGTTCAGCATCCAGTTGCCGGGCAAGGCCGACCCGGACATGTCGGCGGCCGAAAATGAGACGCTGAAGATCCTCGACAGCAGGCGTCACAAGCGTAAATTGCAGCGCGGCGCCCATGCTGCCAATGGCTTCACCCTGCGCTTGATCCAACTGAAGGCTGACCGAGCCGAACTCGACAAGCGATTGGAAGCCATCAAGCTGCAGGGCATTCCCAATTATTTCGGCGCCCAGCGTTTTGGTTACGAAGGCGGCAACGTCGGCGAAGCCCGTCACTATGCCGAGCGCCAGGCCCTGCCCGAGCAGCGCAATGTGCGCTCCCGATTGCTTTCCACGGCGCGCAGTTATCTGTTCAATCAGGTGCTGGCCGCACGGGTCGCCGATGGCAGCTGGCAACGGGCGCAGGTCGGTGATCTGCTGGCATTCACCGACAGCCGCAGCTTTTTTCCCGCCGATGAGGCCGAGTGCAGCGACCCGCGTCTGGCGATTCTCGATCTGCATCCCACAGGTCCCCAGTGGGGCGAGGGCGACTCTCCGGCCGCAGGCAAAACCGCCGAGCTTGAAAACGGCATCGCCCGGCGCGAGTCGTCGCTATGTAACTGGTTGATAAAAGCGGGAATGGAACACGAACGTCGCATCCTGCGACTGCCCATCGGGCGGTTGACGTGGCATTATCCCGAGCCTGACATTCTGCAACTGGAATTCGTCCTGCCAGCCGGATGTTTCGCCACCGCATTGGTGCGTGAACTCATCGATCTGGCGCCCGCAGGACAGACGGACAGCTCATGCGTATTCTGATTTCAAATGATGATGGGGTCTCGGCACCCGGGCTCGCTGCGCTCCACGGAGTGCTGGCAGACTATGCCGAGTGCGCGGTCATCGCACCGGATCAAGACAGGAGTGGGGCCAGCAGTTCGCTGACCCTCGACCGCCCGCTGCATCCTCACCGGCTGGACAACGGTTTCATCAGTATCAACGGCACCCCTACCGATTGCGTGCATCTGGGCATCCACGGCCTGCTGGAGCGTGAGCCGGACATGGTGGTCTCGGGTATCAATCTGGGCGCCAACCTGGGAGACGACGTGCTGTATTCCGGCACCGTGGCCGCAGCGTTGGAGGGGCGGTTCCTGCAACGCCCATCGTTCGCTTTTTCATTTTTGTCGCGTCAGGTCGATAACCTGGCAACCGCCGCGCATTACGCTCGGCTTCTGGTCGAAGCGCACGAGCAGCTCGATCTTCCACCGCGTACCGTACTGAATGTGAATATCCCTAACCTGCCGCTCGAACACGTGCGCGGTATTCAACTGACTCGCCTGGGGCATCGCACGCGCGCTGCGGCACCGGTTCGCGTGGTCGACCCGCGTGGCCGTGCCGGTTACTGGATTGCCGCTGCCGGCGACGCCGAGGACGGCGGGCCAGGCACGGATTTCCACGCCGTGATGCAGGGCTATGTGTCGATTACGCCGTTGCAGTTGGATCGAACCTATCAGGACGGTTTCAACAGCCTGAACGCATGGCTGGAGGGAATGGCCTGATGTCGCGTGAACAAGATGACCTGTTGCGTCGCGGCGTGGGTTTCACTTCCCAGCGTACCCGCGAGCGTTTGATTCAGCGGCTGTACGAAGAAGGCATCAGCAATACCCAGGTGCTGGACGTTATTCGCAAGACACCTCGTCATCTGTTCGTCGACGAGGCGCTGGCGCATCGCGCCTATGAAGACACCGCGCTGCCAATTGGGAACAACCAGACCATTTCGCAGCCCTACATGGTCGCGCGCATGAGCGAGCTACTGCTGGCGGCGGGGCCGTTGGACAAGGTGCTGGAGATCGGCACCGGCTCGGGTTATCAGACGGCGGTGCTGGCGCAACTGGTCGAGCGCGTGTTCTCAGTCGAGCGCATCAAGGTGTTGCAGGACCGGGCGAAGGAACGCCTGGTCGAACTCAACCTGCGCAACATGGTGTTTCGCTGGGGCGACGGCTGGGAAGGCTGGCCGGCTCTGGCGCCATACAACGGCATCATTGTCACCGCGGTGGCGACCGATGTGCCTCAGGCGTTGCTAGACCAACTGGCACCGGGCGGACGTCTGGTGATCCCGGTGGGATCGGGCGAAGTGCAGCAACTGATGTTGATCATCCGCGAAGACAATGGCTTCTCCCGGCACGTTCTGGGAGCGGTGAGATTCGTGCCCTTGCTCAACGGCCCGCTGGCCTGAGCACTGTTTTGCAGCTGCAATGAATTCCGCGAGGCGCCACCTGTCTACAGGCTGGCGATTTGTGATGTGGGCCTGGCCCGTTCGCTGCACAGTGTCATGAAGTTTTTCGTAACCAGTTTCCCCATGGCTGCCCGTCATCATCAAGACACAATAGGCAGCTTTATTTCAGTCACCGGTAAAGGGAGTGGCGGGTGAGTCTCACAGTCATTCGGCAGCGTACGTTTTCAGCAAGTTTTCCACGTCTGGTGATTGGCATTGCCCTGAGTGTCCTTCTGGTCGGCTGCTCCAGCACGCCGTCGGGCGGCGTGCGTGTCGTCGACCGCAACGGCGGCAAACCGGCTGCGCCCGCCCGTCAGCCCGTGACGACCGGCCAGTATGTCGTCAAACGCGGCGATACGCTGTTTTCCATTGCCTTTCGTTACGGCTGGGACTGGAAAGCACTGGCTGCCCGCAACAATGTTCCCGAGCCCTACACCATCCATGTCGGGCAGACGATCCGCTTCGATGGACGTTCGAATTCAACATCCACCGCGGTAGCGGCCGCGCCTGTCGTGGTTCCGCAGACGACAACCGGCACTTCCAGCTCGCCGTCCGGGTCGATCAAGACCACCGTCATTACACGTCCTGTTGATGCCCCATCAGGCAGTAACGGGCCGCCTGCGACTACTCCGATAAACACGCCAGTGAACACACCGGTGGTCGCTGGCGCGCGCTCGGCGAGCGGTTGGGCATGGCCTACAAGCGGCGTTTTGATCAGCAGATTTTCCTCAAACGGTAGTTTGAATAAAGGCATTGATATCGCCGGTGATTTGGGACAGCCTGTTTTAGCCGCGTCTGATGGTTCGGTTGTTTACGCCGGGAGTGGTTTACGGGGCTACGGCGAATTAGTAATCATCAAACACAGCGATACCTACGTCAGTGCTTACGGTCACAACCGTAGGCTTTTGGTTCGGGAGGGGCAACAGGTCAAGGCAGGGCAGGCGATTGCCGAGATGGGGTCCACGGGGACTGACAGGGTGAAACTCCACTTCGAGATTCGCCGTCAGGGCAAACCGGTAGATCCACTGGAATTCTTGCCACGTCGTTGATCGGTTACCAGCCTGTTCCTGCCGTAGAGGGGACAGGCTCACGTGATGCCAAGGAAAAAGGCGCCACTGGAGCTTGAGGTCGAACTCACCAAAGGACTATAACAATGGCTCTCAACAGAGAAGTGCCGGAGTTTGACATAGACGATGAGGTTCTCCTCATGGAGCCCGGGATCGTCCTGGATTCTGCAGCGGATGAGAAGCCAGCTACACCTTCTCTTCGTGCGAAGACCAAAAACTCCACAGCACTCAAGCAACACAAGTACATCGACTACACGCGGGCATTGGACGCCACGCAGTTGTATCTCAATGAAATCGGCTTTTCCCCCTTGCTCTCTCCGGAAGAAGAAGTCCACTTTGCGCGTCTATCGCAAAAAGGGGATCCGGCCGGACGCAAACGCATGATTGAAAGCAATCTGCGCTTGGTAGTCAAAATCGCCAGACGTTACGTCAATCGTGGCCTGTCATTGCTGGACTTGATCGAGGAAGGCAATCTTGGCCTGATCCGAGCGGTTGAAAAATTCGATCCGGAGCGCGGTTTCCGGTTCTCCACATATGCGACTTGGTGGATTCGTCAAACCATCGAGCGCGCGATCATGAATCAGACGCGGACCATCCGCCTGCCGATTCATGTGGTCAAGGAGCTCAACGTCTACCTGCGGGCTGCACGTGAGCTCACCCAGAAACTCGACCACGAACCCTCTCCTGAAGAAATCGCCAACCTGCTGGAAAAACCAGTGGGCGAGGTCAAGCGAATGCTCGGCCTGAACGAGCGCGTGTCTTCGGTAGACGTATCCCTGGGTCCTGACTCGGACAAGACGCTGCTCGATACGCTGACTGATGATCGTCCCACTGACCCCTGTGAACTGCTGCAGGACGATGATCTTTCCCAGAGCATCGATCAGTGGCTGTCCGAGCTGACCGACAAGCAACGTGAAGTGGTGGTACGTCGCTTTGGGTTGCGCGGGCATGAGAGCAGTACGCTGGAAGACGTCGGTCTGGAAATCGGTCTGACCCGTGAGCGCGTGCGGCAGATTCAGGTCGAAGGGTTGAAACGACTGCGGGAAATTCTCGAGAAGAATGGTCTCTCCAGCGAGTCATTGTTTCAGTGAGTGCCCCATGTTCCCGCTACGGTGAGTAGCGAATTGACAGCTTCAGAGAGCCCCGACTAGTTGGGGCTTTTTTATTGTCGCGGTTTACAGTCTGAATCATGAATTATCGATCAAACATCGTACATGGATGTCGGTTTTAATATGTTTAGTGCTCGTGAGGTTATCTAGCTTTCGTTGTAAGACATTTCTTACCCAGGTTGTCAGCGATCACGTTGTTTTCTGACAGTGAGAGGCCTTCACAGATGAGAGATATTATTTATCTTACTGATTCATAGTGGATTTATTTTAAGCGGATCGCGCATCCCTGTATTTTTTTGCAAACTCAGGGGTATTGCTCTGCTCCGATATTTCACTAAGATCAGAACTGTACCAACGGATGGGTACAGGCGGTCAAGGAAGACTGCTCAAGGACATCGCAGGATGCGATTCATCAGGATGATGAAAAAGGATTGAAGGGATTACGGAAAAAATGTGGGCGGGTCAAACCGCCCCTTTTTTTTGAGTGCGAGAAAGTCAGCGACATCTATCCACGCAGCATACAAAAAGGCCCCGAAGGGCCTTTTTGCGTGTACTGGCATCGCGCGGGAGCTTAACGCTCCAGATCAGCGATCTTGCCAGGCTTGCCATCCCACTCTTCAGCATCCGGCAGCGCATCTTTGCGCTCGGTGATGTTGGGCCAGATGTCAGCCAGCTCAGCGTTGAGTTCGATGAAGTTCTCCATGCCGGCAGGAATCTCGTCTTCCGAGAAAATTGCGGTAGCAGGGCACTCAGGCTCGCAAAGCGCGCAATCGATGCACTCGTCCGGGTGAATCACCAGGAAATTCGGGCCTTCGTAAAAGCAGTCCACCGGACAGACTTCTACGCAGTCGGTGTACTTGCACTTGATGCAGTTGTCGGTGACGACGAAGGTCATTTCTAATTTTCTCCTCAGGCGGCGGCAGCAGAGCCCTTCACGTCAGGGTTGCTCGGTTGGGATCGTTCCCGGGCCATTCAGAACACAGTCACTCCAGCCCTCTATCGAAAGGACACGAAAGCTGGCTTGGTTCGCCATGTTCGAACGCGGCTCGGATCTCATACAGCCAGGCTAGCGGCCGTACCGTTCCCAAACCGCGCGGGATTCTAACAGCTTGTTGCCGATACCGTTAGATCCGGTTTTGCAGTCCATATAACAATTCGATCGCCTGACGAGGCGTCATGTCGTCGATCTTCAGCTTCGACAATTCTTCCAGCACCGGGTGCGGCAGGCTTGCGAACATGTCGGCCTGCTGCGGTGCCGACGCTTTGCCGGGCTTGGGTTTGGGCTGCTCATGGGGCAGGCTGGTGGTTTCAAGGCGCTGCAGATGCTCCTTGGCACGGGTGATCACCTTGCCTGGAACCCCCGCCAGCTGGGCCACGGCCAGGCCGTAGCTCTGACTGGCAGGTCCCGGCAGCACCCGGTGCAGGAACACGATGCGTTCGTTGTGTTCGGTGGCATTGAGGTGCACATTCGCCACCAGCGGCTCGCTCTCCGGCAACACGGTCAGCTCGAAATAATGCGTGGCGAACAACGTGTAAGCGCGTAGCTGGGCGAGACATTCTGCCGCAGCCCACGCCAGGGACAAGCCGTCGAACGTGCTGGTGCCGCGCCCGACTTCGTCCATCAGCACCAGGCTCTTGTCCGTGGCGTTGTGCAGGATGTTCGCCGTTTCGCTCATTTCCACCATGAACGTCGAGCGCCCGCCTGCCAGGTCGTCGCTGGAGCCGATACGGGTGAAGATGCGGTCGACCAGTGAGAGCTCGCAACTGGCAGCCGGAACGAAACTGCCGATGTGAGCCAGCAGCACGATCAGCGCGGTCTGGCGCATGTAGGTGGATTTACCGCCCATGTTGGGGCCGGTGATCACCAGCATGCGGGTGTTGTCATTCAGGTCCAGGTCATTGGCCACGAAGGGCGATGTCAGGACCTGTTCAACCACCGGATGACGACCTTGCTCGATGCGCATGCAAGGCTCATCGGTGAAGCGCGGGCGGTTCAGATCCAGATTCAGCGCGCGCTCGGCCAGGTTGCTCAGTACATCCAGTTCGGCCAGCGCAGCAGCGGTGTCCTGCAGGGGCGCCAGATGACCGATGAGGTCTTCCAACAACGCCTCGTAAAGCATCTTTTCCCGAGCCAGAGCGCGACTCTTGGCCGACAGCGCCTTGTCTTCGAATTCCTTGAGCTCAGGGGTAATGAACCGCTCGGCACCCTTGAGGGTCTGGCGGCGAATGTAATCGGCGGGCGCCTGCTCGGCCTGCTTGCTCGGTAATTCGATGAAGTAGCCGTGTACTCGGTTGTAGCCGACCTTGAGGTTGGCCAGGCCGGTGCGGGCCTTTTCGCGGGTTTCCAGGTCGATCAGAAACTGACCGGCGTTCTCGCTCAACGACAGCAGTTCGTCCAGTTCGCCGTCATAACCGGTCTTCAGCACGCCGCCGTCACGGATGACCGCAGGTGGGTTGTCGATGATCGCCCGTTGCAACAGATCGGCGAGTTCCGGGTAAGTACCGGCCGTTTTCGCCAGTTGCTGAATATGCGGGGCCTCGAGTTCGGCCAGCGCCACTTGCAGTTCCGGCAGCGCGCCAAGGGCGTCACGCAGGCGCGCCAGATCGCGCGGGCGAGCATTGCGCAGACCGATGCGCGCGAGGATTCGCTCGATATCGCCAATTTCCTTGAGCTGCGGCTGCAGATGTTCGAAACGGTAGCGTTCGAGGAAACAGCCGATCGATTCCTGGCGGGCCTGCAGCACTTTCAAATCGCGCAGCGGGCGGTTCAGCCAGCGAGTCAGCAGACGAGTCGCCATGGCAGTCTGGCAGCGGTCCATTACCGATTGCAGGGTGTTGTCGCGCCCGCCGGCCAGGTTGGTGTCCAACTCCAGGTTGCGGCGACTGGCGCCGTCGAGGATCACCGTGTCATCCATGCGCTCGTGACGCAGGCTGCGCAAGTGGGGCAGGGCGGTGCGCTGCGTTTCCTTGGCGTAACCCAGCAGGCAGCCGGCTGCGCCGATGGCAAGGGTCAGGGCTTCACAGCCGAAGCCTTTGAGGTCCTGGGTCGAAAACTGCTGACACAAGCTCTTGTGCCCCGAATCCCGCTCGAAATCCCATGGCGCGCGACGACGTGAGCCACGGCGCTTTTCGGCAGGCAGCCCTTGTGGCCAATCATCCGGAATCAGCAATTCAACCGGGTTGATGCGCTCGAGTTCGGCCAGCAGGTTCTCCCAGCCCTTGATCTCCTGGACGGTGAAGTTGCCGCTGGTGATGTCCAGCACGGCCAGGCCGAACAGGCGCTCATCCCCCAGCACGGCGGCGATCAGGTTGTCGCGACGTTCGTCGAGCAGTGCTTCATCGCTCACGGTACCTGGCGTGATGATGCGCACCACCTGACGTTCGACCGGGCCTTTGCTGGTGGCCGGATCGCCAATCTGCTCACAGATCACCACCGACTCGCCCAACTTCACCAGCTTGCCCAGATAACCCTCGGCGGCATGATAAGGAATGCCGCACATGGGGATGCTCTGGCCTGCGGACTGGCCGCGCGCGGTCAGGGTGATGTCCAGCAGCTTGGCGGCCTTTTTGGCGTCTTCGTAGAAAATCTCGTAGAAGTCGCCCATGCGGTAGAACATCAACTGGTCCGGATGCTGGTTTTTCAGCTTCCAGTACTGCTGCATCATCGGCGTGTGTGAAGAGAGATCGGAAATTGCTTTATTCATCAGTTATTTAGGCAAATTCGTTGGGAGGTTTGGGAAAGTGGGAGAGTGCTGCGTGGAATACCACCTACGTGGGCCGACGTCAGATCCGATTGCTTTTGCGATGGGCGCAAGGTTACCACGCACGTTCGCTGGCCGCAGTTCCGGCTTATTCGTCACCGCTCGTTTCCGGATCGACAAAAAGACCGTTTAGCTGTCTAGGATGTCGGGGCAACTGTCCGATTCCGGGCAGCATCTTCTAAACAGGAGCTTTTTATGCGACGTAAACGCGGAAGGGATTCAACCAACGGGCGTTTCATCACGCTTGAGGAGGCCAAAAAGCGTCCTCGGGAAACCATCGTCGAAACAGTCAGAAAGCCCTGCCCTAAAGAGAGGCCGGAGCCTGAAAAACAACCGGAGCCCGCATAGATCACGCCGCAGGCGCGGTCCCGATCCAGACCGCCCTGCCTTGCGCATGCGTTGCGCTCGTGTAGCGTGTGTCTATTGCTTGCATGTTACGCAGCGTTTGAATGTTACGGAGGGTTCTGTGGACGACATTACTCAACTGGCCGCTACTTTGGGTCAACGCTTGCTGGAAACCCAGGCGCAGGTCAGCACGGCCGAATCCTGCACCGGTGGCGGCATCGCTGAAGCCGTCACGCGTATCCCCGGCAGCTCGGCCTGGTTCGAAGCCGGTTACGTCACCTATTCCAATCGGCAGAAGACGCAGCAGCTGAATGTGCCGGAGCAGTTGTTCGATCGAGTCGGTGCCGTCAGTCGGGAAGTGGTCGAGGCCATGGCGCGTGGCGCTCAGGCCAAGAGCACGGCGCGATACTCGGTTGCGGTCAGCGGCGTGGCTGGCCCTGACGGCGGTTCCGCGGACAAACCAGTCGGAACCGTATGGATTTGCTGGGGTGCAGCCGCACAGCTGATTGCCGAGCGCTTCCAGTTCGCCGGAGACCGCGACGCGGTACGCCGACAAACGGTGAAGGCCGCGCTAGAAGGGCTGGTCCAGCTCACTCGCGGAGAAATACCAAATCGGGGGTAGGCGCGCGCGCAACCCTGTGGAATAATACTGTCTACTTATACAGTTATATCGGCCGTCAGGCCTAACCGATTACGAGAGGACTTCAATGGACGACAACAAGAAGAAAGCCTTGGCTGCGGCCTTGGGTCAGATCGAGCGTCAATTCGGCAAAGGCGCCGTGATGCGCATGGGTGACCATGACCGCCAGGCTATTCCTGCTATCTCCACCGGCTCTCTGGGGCTCGATATCGCGCTGGGTATCGGCGGCCTGCCAAAAGGCCGGATCGTTGAAATCTACGGTCCCGAGTCTTCCGGTAAAACCACCATGACTCTGTCGGTCATCGCCGAAGCTCAAAAGATGGGCGCCACCTGTGCGTTCGTCGACGCCGAGCACGCCCTCGACCCTGAGTACGCCGGCAAACTGGGCGTCAATGTCGACGACCTGCTGGTATCGCAGCCGGACACGGGTGAGCAGGCTCTGGAGATCACCGACATGCTGGTGCGCTCCAACGCCATCGACGTCATCGTCGTAGACTCCGTGGCCGCGCTGGTACCAAAAGCTGAAATCGAAGGCGAAATGGGCGACATGCACGTCGGCCTGCAGGCTCGTCTGATGTCTCAGGCGCTGCGTAAGATCACCGGTAACATCAAGAACGCCAACTGCCTGGTCATCTTCATTAACCAGATCCGTATGAAGATCGGCGTCATGTTCGGCAGCCCGGAAACCACCACAGGTGGTAACGCGCTGAAGTTCTACGCCTCGGTTCGTCTGGACATCCGCCGTACCGGCGCGGTTAAAGATGGCGACGAAGTGGTCGGCAGCGAAACTCGCGTCAAGGTCGTCAAGAACAAGGTTGCTCCTCCGTTCCGTCAGGCTGAATTCCAGATTCTGTACGGCAAGGGCATCTATCGTAACGGCGAGATCATCGACCTGGGCGTGCTGCACGGTCTGCTGGAGAAATCCGGTGCCTGGTACAGCTACCAAGGCAACAAGATTGGTCAGGGTAAAGCCAACTCGGCCAAGTTCCTGCAGGACAACCCGGAAATCGGCGCGACCCTGGAGAAGCAAATCCGCGAAAAACTGCTGACTGCAGCACCTGATGTCAAAGCTCAATCGTCTCGCGTAGCCGAAGACGACGTAGCTGAAGTCGAAGACGCCGACATCTGACCTTGCAGTCATGTCGATAGTGCTTGATACGCCTGTCGCCGTACGGCGTACCGCAATGGATCTGCTCGCACGTCGCGAGCACGGTCGAGTCGAGCTGACGCGTAAACTGCGTCAGCGCGGCGCTCCGCCTGAATTGATCGAAGCCGCTCTCGACCGTCTCACGGACGAGGGGCTGCTGTCCGAATCCCGTTACCTCGAAAGCTTCGTTTCCTACCGTGCCCGTTCTGGCTATGGTCCTTTGCGTATTCGCGAAGAGCTGGGTCAGCGTGGATTGCAGCGGGCGGATATTGAACTGGCGCTTCGCGAATGCGGAGTTGACTGGCGAGAAAAGCTGGAAGAGTCCTGGCAGCGCAAGTTTGGAGGGCAGTTGCCCAAGGATGCGCGCGAGCGAGGTCAGCAGATGAGGTTTCTGAGCTATCGCGGCTACCCGCCGGAGCTCATTAGCCGGTTGCTCAGTGGCAAGGGTGGGGATGATTACTAACGATTACTGTAAATACCTGTGGCAGCACGGCTTATCGACGGTGGTGGTGTGTCAGCTATGAAGATATGGCTGACACACCGCCACCGTCGGCAAGCCGTGCGGCTACAGGGGATCTGCAACATTAAGGGCAAGTCGTCTGCAACGGCTCGCGCCCATGGGCCTGTTGAGCCTGAACCGGCTTCGCCCAGTTCTCGCTCAGATTGATGTAATCAACCAATGCCCGCAGACGCCCATGATCGCGGCCATTGAACTTGAATGCGAGTCGGGTCAAGTGGCTGAACTGCTCTTCATCGTGCGCGTCCTGATGCCCGTACTGATGAAAATCATCGCTCAGACGCAGATCAGCGAATGCATGCTGCAGATGGGCCAAGGCTGTTTCGCTAAGCGCATGATGCATCCGGATCACGAAGGTGTTCTTCAGCCAGCGGCTTGAATGGAAGTTGCTGTAGAACTGGTTGATCTGCGCTACCGCTTCATCTGCGCTATAGACCAGCTTGAGCAGGTTCATGTCGGTGGCGAGGATATAGCGATTGGTCTCCAGCTCATTCTTGATGAAACTCAGTGCGCCCTGCCAGAACGTACCACCCGGTGCATCCAACAGAACGATCGGCACCAGCGGGCTTTTGCCGGTCTGGATCAGGGTCAATACTTCCAGCGCCTCATCCAGCGTGCCGAAACCACCGGGGCACAGCACCAGTGCATCGGCTTCCTTGACGAAGAACAGCTTGCGAGTAAAGAAGAAGTGGAAGGGCAGCAGGTTGCCGGTGCCATCGACTGTGGCATTGGCATGCTGTTCGAAGGGCAATGTGATGTTAAACCCAAGGCTGTAATCCAGCCCCGCGCCTTCATGGGCGGCGGCCATGATCCCGCCGCCGGCACCGGTGATGACCATCAGCTCGGCTGCGGCGAGTTTTCTGCCGAGCTCGCGGGCCAGAGCGTACATCGGATGTTCGATCGGCGTGCGGGCAGAGCCGAACACCGTGACCTTGCGACGGCCGCGGAATTGTTCGAGCACGCGAAAGGCATTGTCCAGTTCGCGCAGGGCTTGGAGGGTGATCTTGGCATTCCAGCGGTTGCGATCGTCCTGGGCCATGCGAAGGACGGTCAGCATCATGTCGCGGTAAAGCGGGAGGTTGGGGCTGTTGGGTGCAATGAGGTTGAGTTGTTCATCAATCTTGCTGAGGTCGATTCCGTTGCTCTGGAAGTGACGGGACAGCACATCATTGGGTACGTAAGGCATGCAGACTTTCTCCTTTTGCAGAATCAACGACCCTGTCCTGTAAGACGAGGTCACGATGCGTCCTGCATCGCTGCTGCTAGCCCCTCTCTGCGGAGGGTCCGGTTCGGTTGGCGACAGGGTGACGCCACACTGATTCTGCTTATGTCCTTGGTTGAAAAGAAAAAATATTGAGCGCAGCGACAGTGACAGGCAACCCCCTTTTGCCTCGAAAACATGACTGTTAGTAAAAAGCCAATGGCTTGATGATGTGCCCGAAACATCAATGCTGGCAATGCGAATTTACTGAAGGTGGCGAATGTTATCCCGCCCGTCGGCCCGCTCCGTCTACGGGCCTGCCTATGATTTACAGAATGACATGGCAAGGTAAACGGCATTGCAACCTGGATAGCGTTACCGCGTACTGAAGCCTTGAGATCCAGGCTTTCAGAAAGGCGTCGGCTGGAAGTCATCAAGGTGAGCTCGCGAAGCGTTCGTTGAATGCAGCCAACTCATGGAGGGATGAAATGGAAATCGTCAGACTGGAAGTCGATCAGGGTCTTTATCGCTCCCTGAGCGATTCTGTATGCAGAAGGCATTCGACTTTGGAGCAGGAGTGCATCAGGCGCCTGAGTCAGAACGGCAGGCGTTCTTATTATCTTCAGGCGCTGGTTGCCGAGTTGCGCCGAGGATCAACAACGGCGCACTGGGTCGTGACGGCGCGGGTTACTTCTTCTTCACAGGTGGTTTGGCGGCGCAATCGGCTGCGGTAATCTGCTGAGTGGTGATCGGGCGATCGGTCTTGTATTCGCGGAATTCGTAACGCAGCGTCGCGCCCTTGGCCATCAGTTGGCGATAGCCGGAGTTGCGGCAGACACTGGTGCCCAACTGACGACCGACCAGCTCAGGGTTCTCGCGCATCTGCTCGGCCTGACCGGCTTGCACGCTGAGGTGGTTGATCAGGATTTTCCCGTCGACGGTGTAGCCCTGGTCGAGGATGTCCTCACTGATTGCGTTTGGCTTTCCGACGTTGCTTTTCGCCGCGACTTGTTCCAGCTCTTTATTCAGTTCGTAATCCTGTTTGGACGCCGCGTGGGCGCACAGCGGAGCGACGAGCAAAAGCGTGAGGGTAGGGGCGATAAGGCGCAGCATTAGACTCTCCTGGGGCAGTGAACGTCGTTGGACCGGTTGCGACCGCTGGCGTTCACTGGTGACTTGGGGCTTTCAAGGCCAAGCAGTATAGGTGAGTCGCCTTGGCGGAGACCAGAGACTCGGCCGCTCTGATAGACTGCGCCGTCTTTTTGCCGCCGGATGTTTCTCGTGTCGCTTCCTCTCTGTTGCCCGATGCCGTCGTGCAGGTGCTACGCCTCATGAGCCACGCTGTCTCGCGTCTGCGAGCCGAACGGCTGGCCCGCAGCACCAGGCCTTTCGTCGCCCGTGGCTCCCGTGCACCGCGTTGCTCCGGATGTCGGGTGATTGAAAGTTATTGTCTATGCGCGTGGAAACCGACTGTTGCGGCCAGGTCGGCGGTCTGCCTGTTGATGTATGACACCGAGCCGCTCAAGCCCACCAACACGGGCTGGTTGATTGCCGACGTGATCAAGGACACCGAAGCCTTCAGCTGGTCACGCACCGAGGTGGATGAAAAGCTGCCCGCACTGCTGAACGATCCGCGGTGGCAGCCTTATATCGTGTTCCCCGGCGAGTTCGTCGCCGCAGAACGCGTGGTGACCGAGGTCAAGCTGGAGTCGGGCAAGCGCCCGCTGTTTGTCCTGCTCGACGCGACCTGGCCGGAAGCGCGCAAGATGTTCCGCAAGAGCCCGTATCTGGATCGACTGCCGGTGTTGAGTCTCGCGCCGGAGCAGATGTCGCGTTATCGCCTGCGCCGTTCGAAACGCGACGATCACTTCTGCACCGCCGAGGTCGCGGCGTTGTGCCTGGAGCTGGCAGACGATCGGCAGGCGGCCGGGGTACTGGATGCGTATCTGGATGTGTTCAGCGCGCACTACCTGGGGGCGAAGTTTCAGCTGCCGATCGACCCGGACGATGCTCCACATACCTATTTGAAAGCGTTTCTCCAGCTGAGTTGAGGTGAGGCCACCTACGGGTTTCGCGGCCTATCGGCCAAGTATCGCTCGGGCATGGGCCTCCCATTGGCCGCAACCGTTCCAGCGTCAACATCGGCAAAATCAGGGCCGCGGACTGTGCCGCAAAGCGTCAAACTTGACCACCCCGGCTTCGCTGGGCATCCTTGGCGCCGCACGGGCGTTCGAACGGCCTGCGTTGTCTGTTTTTGGCGCTGATGTGCCGTGTTTACAGGCTGGCATTCCCGGATGCCGTCGTGGGGGCTGAATCCGTCGGCGCCCACTTATAAACAGGATCATGAAATGACCTACGAAATCCTGATCGCCGACGACCATCCCTTGTTTCGCAGTGCCTTGCATCAAGCCCTCAGCCTTGGCCTGGGGCCCGACGCCAGGCTGGTCGAGGCGGAAAGCATCGCCGATCTGGAAGCGCGCCTGACCGAAAAAGCCGACTGGGACCTGGTCCTGCTGGACCTGAACATGCCCGGCGCGTACGGCTTCTCGGGGTTGGTGCTGTTGCGCGGTCAGTATCCGCAGGTGCCGGTGGTGATGGTCTCGGCCCAGGAAGAGGCTGCCGTGGTAGTCAAATCCCGCGAATTTGGCGCCAGCGGTTTCATTCCCAAATCCAGCTCACTGGAGATCATCCAGCAGGCCGTACGCAACGTGCTCGACGGCGACGTCTGGTGGCCAGCGCAAGTCAATGAAGCTGTGAGCGTCTCGCCGGAGGCCAAGGCCGCCAGCGAGGGGCTCGCCAGCCTGACCCCGCAGCAATTTCGCGTGCTGACGATGGTATGCGAGGGGCTGCTCAACAAGCAGATCGCCTACGAACTCAACGTGTCAGAAGCCACCATCAAGGCCCACGTGACGGCGATCTTTCGCAAGCTGAACGTGCGCACTCGCACCCAGGCGGCGTTGCTGCTGCAACAACTGGAATCGATTTCGCCGAACTGATGTGTCTGTTAGGCACTTTCCAAGGGCGTTCAGCGGCTGCTCTTCACATTTTTTTGACCGCCGCTGAACTAGCCTCCACCGTCTTCATCGATCAGTAGTTTCCTTTATGACCTCGCCTTTCAAGGGCCAGACCGGCCTTAAACGTATTCTCAATGCCTCGGGTTATTCGCTCGATGGCCTGACCGCCGCCTTCAAAGGCGAAGCAGCGTTTCGTCAACTGGTGTTGCTCAACGTCATCCTGATCCCGCTGTCGTTCGTGTTTCACGTCAGCCGCGGCGAGCGGGCGATTCTCATTGCAGTATGCCTGCTGGCGTTGATCGTAGAGTTGCTGAACTCGGCCATTGAAGCGGCGATCGACCGTATATCGCTGGAGCGCCACCCGCTGTCCAAGAACGCCAAGGACATGGGCAGCGCGGCGCAGTTCGTCGCTTTGAGCATGATCGCGGTGGTATGGGCGCTGATTTTGCTGGGTTGAGCGTTCTCTAATACCGATAGCCTTTCAGGCAATACTGGGCAGCACAATTTCGTCACTGCGGCGAACCCCGGCCGTGAACGCGCGGCACAGGTCGAGAAACTCCCGGATGGCCGAAGTCTGGTACTTCTGCTTGTGCCAGATGAAATAAAACTGACGCACCAGGTCCAGCTCGGGGGTTTCCACTGCCACCAGACTCCCCCGCCGAAAAGCATCGCGCAGCGCCAGTCGAGAAATACAGCCAATTCCCAAACCTGACTCCACCGCACGCTTGATCGCCTCGGTGTGCTCAAGCTCAAGGCGCACATTCAGGCTATTGAGGTGATGACGCATCGACTGGTCGAAGGTCAGCCGCGTACCGGAACCCTGTTCCCGCAGAATCCACGCCTCTTTGGTCAACTCAGCCAGCGTCGCATGACCGCGTTTGGCTAACGGATGCTGGGGGGCGCAGAACACCACCAGCTCATCTTCAACCCAGGTCTGCACTTCGATATCGGGATGGCTGCAGTCGCCTTCGATCAGACCCAGGTCGATTTCATAGTGCGCGACCTGCTGCACGATATTGGCGGTATTTTGCACATGCAATTTCACTTGGCTCTCCGGGTGACGCTGCATGAAGCTGCCAATCAGCAGGGTCGCCAGGTAATTACCGATGGTCAGCGTCGCGCCGACCGCCAGCGAACCAAAGCCTGACTTGCCGTTGAGCAAGTCCTCGATCTCTTTGGCTTGATCGAGAAGGGCGACCGCCTGCGGCAATAATTGCCGCCCCGTCGCGTTCAGGCTCAAGCGTTTGCCGGCGCGATCAAACAGCTGGCAACTGGACTGTCGCTCAAGTTCGGTGATCGAGGTACTGGCCGCAGATTGCGATAAAGACAGCTGCACGGCGGCGCGGGAAACGCTTTCCTGCTGGGCCACAGCGACGAACACTTGCAGTTGACGGAGAGTGAATCGCATATCTATATAACCGATAACCCATATCTTGATAATCCAGTTAACAGATATTGTGTCTGCCACTAGAATATCGCGCAATGGCGCCGTGACTGGCGCATGCAAATTTCAGGAGTTCCCACGTACCATGAGCAACATGAATCACGAGCGTGTCCTCAGCGTTCATCACTGGAACGACACCCTCTTCAGTTTCAAGTGCACCCGTGATCCAGGCCTGCGCTTCGAGAACGGTCAGTTCGTCATGATCGGTCTGCAGCAGCCAAACGGGCGCCCGCTCATGCGTGCCTACTCCATCGCCAGCCCCAACTGGGAAGAGCATCTGGAGTTCTTCAGCATCAAGGTGCCGGATGGCCCGCTGACCTCGCAGTTGCAACACCTCAAGGAAGGCGACGAGATCATCATCAGCAAGAAGCCTACCGGCACGCTGGTACTGGATGACCTCAAGCCTGGCAAACATCTGTACCTGCTCAGCACCGGCACCGGCCTGGCGCCTTTCATGAGCGTCATTCAGGACCCGGAAACCTACGAGCGTTTCGAGAAGGTCATCCTGTGCCACGGCGTGCGCTACGTGAACGAAGTCGCCTACCGCGAGTTCATCACCGAGCACCTGCCGCAGAACGAATTCTTCGGCGAAGCGCTGCGTGACAAGCTGATCTATTACCCGACCGTTACCCGCGAGCCGTTCGAGAATGAAGGCCGCCTGACTGACCTGATGCGCAGCGGCAAGCTGTTCAGCGACATTGGTCTGCCGCCGATCAACCCGCAGGACGACCGCGCCATGCTGTGCGGCAGCCCGAGCATGCTCGACGAAACCAGCGAAGTGCTGAACAGCTTCGGCCTGACCGTTTCGCCACGTATGCGCGAGCCGGGTGATTACCTGATCGAGCGCGCATTCGTCGAGAAATGACACTCAACCTGCTGGCGACAGTAGGTCTCGGATCGGACTCAATCGCGGATGAACTGCTCTCACATAGACTGTGGGAGCTGATTCATCCGCGAATAAGTCAGTACAGGCGACAGCAACTTGGCGTCTGAAAAAAACCGCCTGGAGGTCACGGACCAGGCGGTTTTTTTGTTTCTCCGCCAGCGCACAGCAGGAGGGTTGGAGGACGGGCAGCGGCGTCTCGGATCCTCGGCTACGGGTTAATGCTCAGCGCGACGGCAGCACTGCTATCACCGTGCCGCGTGCCGCATCGATATCCACCCTGAACATCGCCTGATCGCGCTGGCGGGTGAACATGCAGGTAAAAATGCTGGGCGAGTCATGGGGGAAGTACTCGAACCAGCTGTAAACGCCCGGTTCGACCTTGCCATTGATCAGCAGTTGATCGCTGACTTTCACCTGCTGTTGACGGTCGCCGGAGATCACGTAGAGGGTTGCATTCACGCCCGACTCGTCGGTGTTCCACAGGATGGCCAGGTGTTGCCGATCCGGCACCACGATCGCCAGCAACCCCAGGCGATGGGCAATGTTTAGAGGCTGCCCCTGCCAGCGCCAGCGCACGTCGACTACCCGGCATGGCGCCCATCCCTGAGCGATGATGCGGTCTACGGTCATGCTTTCGTCGATGACCTTGCTGTCCTCCCGGACTTCCTCAAAATCAGATATCACAGATTTTTACTCCGACGGCAGCACGCGGGGTGCGCCCACCACTTTTAGATTTTTGTCACCGACGAACTGCACCTGACGGACGCCGCCGCCGAAGTCTTCCAGGGGGCCGGTAATGCCACTGTACACCTTCTGGGGGGCGGTGGTTTCGAGGGTTACCACATGCGACACGTCCTCTTTGAATCGCTCGAGGATGACGAGTTTGTCCCGTGCGTAGGCCTGGCTGGGAACGGGGTCGGGTGTGCCGAAAGCACCGAACGCGGGCTTACCTCGAACGAGGGCTTCGGCCTGGCCCTTGGCGACGACCATCTGGTAGCGCGTACCGGCCGGCACCACCTCGGTGTTGACCATGGTGCCCTCAAGCCAGGCTGGCAGGTTGCCCTCGGCGGCCCAGGCCTCGTTTACCTGCGCGGCAGTGCGCACTTCCAGCACTTGGATCTGGCTGGCCAGGCGCGCGGCATTGCGCTCGGCACTCAGTCGGGCCATCTTCGGCCCGGCACCGAGCAGCGCCAACCCGGCGATGCCCTGCAACAGATCGCGATAACCAGGGCCGAGCCGATCCCCCAACTGGCCCAGCAGCTCCATGCCGCGGTAGACCGCCACACCAAATGCCGCGCCGGTCAACAGGACTGCCAGCCCGGCCACCGCCGCCAGAACCAGAGCGCCTGCGGCCGCCACCAGGCCCAACGCCTCAAGCCCGGAGTGCATCCAGCCCTCGATATCCAGCACGAATTCCATACGCAGCGTCGGTCCGCCGATGAATGTGTCCTGGCTACCGGATTTGATGTGCGCACCGCAGGTCATCTTGCTTTTCAGTCGCGCCGCCGGCTTGCCGTTGAAGAAAACCGTGGCGCTGCCTTCGGCGATGGTGACCGGAAACGGCCAATAGGGGTGGCCCATGGGAAATCCGCTGCACGAGGTTGAGATATCCTCGCTGGCACGCATGGCGTTGCGCAGGTTGATGAAGACATTGGGGCTGCCTCTGATGAGCGACCCCGTGGTGGGTTCGGGCAGATTGAAGATGGTCGAAAGCCCCTTGACCACCTGGAACGTCGACAACCCACCAGCAGCGATGGACCCCGCCAGAATCACTGCCGCCAGGCCACCGGTCGCCGCTGTCGCCGCAATGATGGCGGCGCCGACAAGAGCACCGGCGACTGCGCCAGCGAGCATGGCCGCGACGCCGAATCCATGGGCGACTTCATCGCCCAGCCGCGCTGCGGCTTGTGCATCCATGCTGAGCCTCCGCCCCGATGCGTGAGCGCATCTTCTGTGGGCCACTGGTTGGCGTGAGCGGCGGATTATCGAAGATAGGCCAGAGGCTAAGCAAGTTTCGCAAGCGCCCGTTCATTGAAGCTCGACGGTGGGAGTGGCTGCTTCACCCAAGATTTATCAGGCGCACAGTACGCAGCTCGCATGGTGCGCCGTTCGACGGACAGCCCCTACCGTGTCAGCTGGCAGCAGCGACGACTTCCAGCACGCATATGTGGCCCGGACGCGGGTAATGCCAGCGCACGTCCAGATCCCAGAATTGCGCGCCGTAGCGGCGTTCTGGCGCAGGCACTTGATAGGCGGGGCGCGGATCCTGAGCCAGGCACTGCTCGATCAGTTCCACCAACGGTTCGCCGAGACGCAGGGCATTTTCGCGGGCTTGTGACAGCGCGCTTTCATCCCAGGACACCGGGATCAGCCCAGGTGCCCCAGCCGCCATGCCGTTGCTGGCATTGGCGATAATGTCGGCGTAAGGCACGTAGGGTTTGACGTCCAGCACCGGCGTGCCGTCCAGCAGGTCGATCCCCGACAGCCACAAGCGACCTGCCTCGACCTTTTCCAGCTTGACCACCGATTGGCCTATGCCGTTGGGGCGATGGGTCGCCCGCGTCGCGAACACTCCCATAGATTGATTGCCGCCCAGGCGAGGAGGGCGCACTTTGAGGCGCGGTTTTTCTTCCAGTGCCTCATGAAACAGAAACAGCAGCCAGACATGACTGACCTGCTCCAAACCCTGGACCGCATCACCCTGATCGAACGGTGAAACCATTTCCAGCACGCCACGGGCCGCGGGCGCCAACTGTGGCTGACGCGGGATAGCGAACTTCTCCTTGAAACAGGAGCGCACGAAGCCGATGGGGGTCACGCTGTAGCGCTGGTTCATGCAGCCTGGCTCATCCAACGCCTCACAGCGCTCAACCGCGAACGCGCAGGGTCAGACCGCGCAGGAAATTGCGCAGCAGCTGGTCGCCGCACGGGCGATAGTTGTTGTGGCCGGCCTTGCGGAACAGGGCGCTCAGCTCCGGCTTGGACACTGGAAACTCGGCAGCCTTGAGGATTGCGTGCATGTCCTCTTCCTTGAGTTCGAACGCCACGCGCAGCTTTTTCAGCACGATGTTGTTGGTCATCGGCAGTTCGATCGGCAGCGGTGGACGGCTCTCGTCCTTGCCGCGCTTGAAGAACACCAGGCCGTCGAGAAAATGCGCCATGACCTCGTCACTGCAGGGCTCGAAGCCGTCTTCTTCGTCTTTCTTCATGAAGGCCGTGACCTGCGCCTTGGTGACGTCGATGCCGCCCAGCTTGATGATGTCCACCACTTTGGTATCGCTGATGTCGAGCATGTAGCGAATGCTACGCAGTACGTCGTTGTTCATCATGATGCGTATTTCCTGATCAATCGGTATGAGCGCGCGCGAAGTCCCGCGCGGCGCTGAAAAAGAGGGTTAGAACTTTTCTTTGTCGGTCATGTAGCGCCAGTGACCTTCCGGCACCTTGCCGATGGAAACGCCACCGATGCGGATCCGGCGCACGGAGACGACCTTCAGGCCCACGGCCTCGCACATCAGGGCGATGACGCCGGGCTGCGGGTTCTTCATGGCGAAGCGCAGGCGTGTTTCGTTCTGCCAACTGGCTTTGACTTTCGGCAATTCCTTGCCTTTGTACATCAGGCCGTGGTTAAGGCGGTTGAGGCCGTGAGCGACCATCTCGCCGTCAATCTCCACCACGTATTCCTGCTCGATCTTGCTGCGGTCATCGGTAAGCTTACGCAGGATCTTCCAGTCCTGGCTGAACACCATCAGGCCGCTGGCGTTGGCTTGCAGGGTCGAAATCGCTTCCAGACGCAGAAAGTGACCTTTGAGCGGACGCTTGCCGATGCTGTGCTCGGGCGACAAGGTGCCGGGTGTGATCAATGGCAGCGCATGTTCCGGGCTCATGCCAGCGGGCGCGTTGAACAGGAGGGTCACGGCTTGCGGGGTATCGGCCTTGGCCTCGGGGCTGAGCACGACGATCTGGTTCTCGACCTTGAATTGCGGTTCATCGACGACAACGCCGTCCACCGTCACCCAGCCGCCTTCGATGAACAGCTCGGCTTCGCGACGGGAGCAGCCGACCAGCTCGATTAGGCGTTTGGAAAGGCGAATGGGGTCAGTCATGAGAGAAGCCGTAACAGAAGGGAAAGGCGCCTATTGTACCCATGCAAGCACCGTTAATCGCTGCAACATTGAAAATGCTTCCTGAATCAGACTCCATTCGAGGGACTTTTCCGAGGGCGGCGTTGGTCTGCTCTTGATTCCCACTCTGTCTGGAGCGTTTTCGTGACCAAATGGCTACCCGCATTGCTGATGAGCGTCAGCCTGCCGCTGATGGCGGCACAGGCCCCGTCCTATGGCCCACAGCTGGAAGGTTTTCAGTACCCGTTTCCGGCAAAGAACTTCAGTTTCCAGTCCCAGGGCGCGCAGGTGCAGATGGGTTACATGGACGTCAAGCCGACCGGCACGCCCAACGGCCGAAGCGTGGTGATGCTGCATGGCAAGAACTTCTGCGGCGCGACCTGGGAGGGCAGCATCAAGGCCCTTACGGCCGAAGGCTATCGTGTGGTGGCGCCGGATCAGATCGGTTTCTGTCGCTCCAGCAAGCCAGCGGACTACACGTATTCGTTCGAGCAATTGGCGCAGAACACCAAGGCGCTGCTGACCGATTTAGGTATCGATCATGTGACCGTCGTCGGCCACTCCATGGGCGGCATGCTGGCGACGCGTTTTGCGCTGATGTATCCGGATCAGGTGGATCAGTTGCTGCTGGTCAACCCGATCGGCCTTGAAGACTGGAAGGCCAAGGGCGTGCCGGATCGCAGTTTCGATGACTGGTATGCGCGGGAGCTGAAGACCAGCGCCGAAAGCATTCGCAAATATCAGCAGTCGACCTACTACGCCAACCA
>NZ_NKHL01000120.1:194287-199399 GCF_002934685.1 Pseudomonas bohemica | reverse complement strand
CCGAATCGATTAAGTCCTGTAGCAACTCACGTGGAATCACTACGTTTTCTGCGTGGCTGTGCATGCCGCTTCTCCTTGTTTTTTGGATGTACTCCTATTAGCCGCAACGGGTGGTTGGGGCAGTCGAAGTGATGGTGTTCGTTTTTAGTGGTGCAGTGTTCACACTTGGGCATTGTGCTTAGCTCGTACCTGCTGGCGCGGAGATGAGACAGAAATGCATTGATTTCTTCACGAACCGCGTCAGACAACGAATTTCCCCAAATATTTGGACACACTTAGGGGATCGGTTCGTTATCGACGTATACGGGCATAGCGATATCCCTGTAACCCATACAGGTTACTTTTCGAGATGTAACCGATAGAGGTTACGGAGGGGTTGGTCAGTCGCCGCAGAAACAGGCAATGGCCTCGTCTTGATCGGCGAACATGTCGAATTGGATTTCGGAATAGTCGAGCATCTCCTGATAGCTCGGCCGGTCGAAGCGGAAAAGGGCGCCGTTCCCGGTGATACCGCTGCTGGAAACTGCAGTGCGCTCCATGCGCGCCCACCACTCAGCCTTGCGAACTGGTGACCCCCGGTCGCTGGCGATGATCGAATAGACCTGGTACGCCCCCTTCAGGAAGCACAGGTCGCAGTTCCCTTCGAGCGTTCGGCCATTGATGGTCGGCAGCATCAGGTCAAAGGGCTGAGCCGCCCAGAATTCGGTCACGTCCTGGACGCCGACCCCGGCATCTGCCAGCGGCATCACCATGGTGGCGTGTTTGCTTTCGCTTGTTGTCTTGCGCTGGCGGATCTTGGCGACCCTGCGCGGCTCATCAGCCCGGATGCCCGTCATCATGTCGACCGGCTCGTCTTCGGTTGATAGGCCCAGGCTACGCAGGTATTTGTGGATGATCCTGATCTTCAAGTCGATGGTGCAGAACCTGGTTACTGGGTTGGGCAAGTACTTGCGCTTTCGGATCAGCGCTTCAAACGGCTCGCCGTGGCGGCTGGCAGTGGCGTAATCCACCACCGCGAACCCCGCGTCATCGTCGCGGAACTCCAGCCAGATGATCGGCACCCCCCAGCGCTCGGCGCACTCCCGGACAAACTCCAGAGTGGCGGGGTGTTCCTTGCCAGTGTTTGCGAAAATAATCAGCAAATACTTAGCGATGTCCTCTGCCGTGTTGTGCAGTAGCACCATGAACAGCATAAAGGCGCTGGTGCGGCCGCCAGAAAAGCTGACGACCGTCATCCCGGATAGTTTGTAGGGAGACATGCGGGATCCTCGCCAGTGGCGTGATTCAAAGTTGGGAAGAGGGGGGGTTACGATCACCGTTTTTCAAGGAGGCATGCGATGACCGAGCACCATATCTACGATGAGTACAAAGGCTTCAGAATGTGGAACTACATGACCTGCGAGAAGAGCGAGGAAGGCCGGGAAACTTGGCGGATCAACGTTGAGATCAAGCGCGGCGAAGAAATCGTAATTCCGGTAGTGGTAGGCACAGACAGTTACGTTGATCGTGGTTACGCACAGAAGGCAGGTAAGGAACTGGGTATCAAGTTGGTGGATGAGGCAGGCATTTCCTGACGAGCCCAGTCAAAGTCTCTGGTATACGCTTACCACTTCACAGCGGAGGGTCCAGAGATGTACGCAGGTAGAGAATTGGCACTGCATATCGCTCTCAAGGCCATACTGATGGCTGCCAAGAAGCGAGGAATTGATGTCGATGAACTGACAGACGAAGCTGCGCAAATCCTGGTCGTTAATCCGGCCTATGGGAGCTGGGGCGTATCACAAGCAATTTTTGAGATTGAGAAGGCGGTTGATGCGCTAGTGGTGGAGTGATCAGGCTGGAATAACCGCAATGCAGGTGCTGACCAGCGTCCCGGACGCCTTGAATGACGCATCAGGTAGATTGACGATGCTGCCGTTGTGGGAAGACACGATTCCCCGGAAGTCGCGAGACAAGGCGTCTTCCCGAAACATGACGCCGGTTGGCATTACGGCTACCAACAGGCCGCGGGGTTTCAGGAACTTGAGGGCGTGCAAGACGTGATGGATGTCGCTGCGCTTCTTGTCGAACGGTGGGTTCATCACCACTCGGTCGTATTTCTGAGCAGGTTCTACAGATAGGAAGTCGCCGACGACAACTGACTGGTAGACCTTTGCGTCGATCAGATGCTTGGCGTTTTCCGGCAGGAGCTCGATGCAGTCCACGTCAACGCCCTCGACGATCAGGGCCTCAGCAATCGCGCCGCGACCGGCCGACGGCTCAAGCGCAAACATGCCGACACCGACATGAGCGAGTTCAAGCAGTTTTGCCACGACTGGGGCCGGAGTCGGGAAATACCCAAAATCCTGCGGCACGGTGACCTCGCCCGTCATGATGATGTTCTCAATCGCCTCCGCCGCATCACCATCGAACAAATGGGCCTTGGCTTTCGTGTTCCATTTGCCGCCGGCAGCTTTCAGCGTTTTATCCAGGCGGGCATACAGGCTCTTTTCAAGTTGTCCGCCAGTGATGAACAGCTTGTTGCCTTCGGTGCGGGACGCGCTCAGCAGCGCCATAACGTCGGTTGCGACCTTCATGAGTTATCTCCATGCAGAATCAAGCCTCCGAAAGTTCGGTGGCGAATAGGTTGGTGGTGTTGTTTATTACGGATCACGCGTCGTAAAGTGACGGCCTTTTAACTGTCTGGGAGTTGAGGACAATGGAGCCAGAGCTAACCTGGTTTGGCTTGATTATCGTGATGGCGGGCGTCTACTGGCCAATCTCAATAGCGCTCTCGATATGCCTGGCCATCTGGGGGGCCTGCATCAAGAGCAGAGGGTGGAGCACCGCTCTCTGGCTCGCCGCTGTAACTCCCGGTGTATTGGGGTTTGGAGGGCTGTTCTTCGGCTTAGTAATTTGACCTGATTGGTGGGGAAGCCGGATCGAGCGATTTCAACATGGCCCAGATTGAACTCTGCTACCAGTTAGTCCATCACCATTTCCCGTGGATGAAGCAACTGGACAAGCCCTGCCCTGGTGAGCAGGTGAAAAACACATAGATAGCCCATGTTACCCATCCGACCGCGTATAGCACGACGCCAGCACACGCCAAAATAATCAACATCATGAGATAGCTTTTCATCGAGCTCCTAGGAATTATTCTTCTGCGCACACGGCCCCACGTTTGACGGCGAGGTCTTATGTGATACGCACAAATTTCTCAGGAGGGTGCGGATAAAGTCAAGCCTCCCGCGGTGGGCCGGTGATTAGATACGGGTTCATGCTGATCCTCGCCAGTGGCGTGATTCAAAGTTGGAAATGGCCTACGCTTACCCCTCCACTGAAAGGGAGAAAGTCATGAGCGGAGACAGGGCAAAAGCGCTTGAGATAGCGCTGAGGTATGTGCTGATTGAGGTTCGCAGCAAAGGGCTAGACGTCGACGCCTTGGCTGATGCGGTATCCGATCGGCTAATAAGAGACCCTGTAGCATCTGGACTGGCAGCTGATGCAGTCATTGCCATCGAGGTTGCTGCAGATGGGCTGCATTACCCTGGGTAAGGCTGTCATTGGTATTGAGGTGGCGGCTGATGCGGTGGTGGGGCGATCAGGTTGGCACAGCGGCTTCAAACTTAATGATCCGACGACTGTTGTCGTTCGTTTCTCCATCCACCTTGACCAAGTAACAGGCGGGATAATATCCATCGCTGAGGCCGGTTATAACGCCCTCCTTGATCCGGGTCCCAATAGGCAGCATGGGTTGCGGGTCAAATTTCCCTACCCATTCCCGCACCGCATCACGTTCGGCCTGATCTACCAAGTAATCAAGCTCGTCCAGAATGTCCATGTCGTCGCGCGTGACGACCCAGCCTGCATACTTGCTGAGCTTAATGCAGAGGTCGAACCCATCCATGTGTCGGCTGTAGTGCTGAGCTATCGTCTCGGCATCTGCACCATCAAGCTTCGCGGCGATTATCTTGGCCACACTCAGGACCATTGCTTTATCTGCTGTTGGACGCGGCGGAATCTGCGGCATGTGGTTTCTCCATGCGAAAGCCTCCGAAAGCTCGGTGGCGAATAGGTTGGTGGTGGGTGAAACTTCACGCGTGCTGGGTGGGTCCGATCCATCTCAGCCAGCGCTGGTCGCTGGTCGCAAAATTCGAGCAACGGCTATCAAGGAGATGACCGATGAGTAAATTATGTTTTTCGGCGCTGGTGGCAGTCCCGATGGTTTTAATCGCCACCGTCGCTTCTGCCGATCAGTATTTGCCGGAAATTGCCAGCAAGGCTCCTTACAAAAAAGCCTATACAGAGATGCTGGCCTTTCCAGATTGGGTTGCTAAGGCTCGGGGAACAGCAACACCGGTGGAGAAAGTTTCAGTTGATGGTAAAGATTTCACGGTGGGGCATATGTGTAAGCCCCACGACTGTGCGGACAATCAGTTAATTGTTGTCTTCAGCGGCGATGGCAAAAAGTCATGGGGGCTGATAGCGACTCGTAAAGCAGAAGCCAAGGGTTTCAACAAGTACCTTCTGGGCGATCCAGATAGCGTGGTTGAGGGACTGCTAAATAAAGCGTTCTCTGACCATAATCCGGACGAGTAACTGAAGATGTTCCTGCCGTCTGCGCTGGGCGACGAGTCTGGTGATGCGCTTCATCGATTCGCCAGCATCTCAGCCTTCACCTGAGCAATCTGCCGCTGCAGCTTTTGAATGGTGGCCTCGCCACGCGCGGCATCGTCCGGCTTCCAGTCTTTGGATGCAATAAGCAGTCGGTCGATGCTCTGCTGCATGTGGTAAATGTGGGAATAGCTTTCTTGAGGGTTACGGAAAGTGGTGGTCATGGTCAGGCTCCCGCCAGGTAGGGCATAGGGGCAAAAGGTATGTCGTCATCGTAGTCGTCAAAGTTAGGCGGCGCGCCTTGCTGGCTCTGCTGGGGCGCCGCCTGCTGCTGACGCGGTGGTTGTCGTGCGGCGCTGGCCTGCGGATGCGCCTGCCGCTGCTGGCCGTCCTGCGGCGTGCCGCCGAGTAACTGCATCGTGCCCTGCATATCCACCACGATCTCCGTGGTGTAGCGCTTGATGCCATCCTTCTCCCATTCGCGGGTTTGCAGCTTGCCCTCGATGTAGACCTGCG
>NZ_NKHL01000120.1:156179-194277 GCF_002934685.1 Pseudomonas bohemica | reverse complement strand
AGAAGCAGTTGAACACCTGGGTCAGTTTTCAGTCGGCAGAACAGCCGTTAATGGGTCAGTTTTCGGTCAGCGGCAACACACAGCACATGAAAGCAACCAACACCGCCGAATTTATCGGCGAACTCAACGCGGGCGTCTTTGCCGACCAGATCGGTCATGCCCTGTCGGAAGTGGCGGCAGGCGTAGTGGATAACAGCAAAGTCGGCACAGTAACAGTGACCTTCACCATGAAACAGATTGCGAGCAGTCACCAGGTCGCGATCAATCACAAGCTTGCTTACAAAGTCCCGACAAAGCGTGGCAGCCGCACCGAAGACACCGCCCTGGAAACGCCGATGTACGTCGGCGAGGGCGGACGGCTGACCTTGTTCCCGGAAACACCAGCAGCCGATCAGCTGTTTGATCGGAACGCTGCGCCTGTTCACGCGAAGTCATAACCCCCTACTCCATTCCTCTCACCACAAGGAACACGATTCAATGGAAGCCAAAGCTCTTCAGCTGATTCAGGACACTGCAGTTCTCGCTCACGCGAAGCAACTCGACACCCACACGCCGGTCATCGTGCTGCCAGAAGGCGCACGGGCAAACAGTCTGGAGGCATACCAGGAGCATCGCAGCCGCTTCAGGGGCGTCATGACCACCAGTTCGCTGAAGGACTTTGCTGACTACACCCTCACCCACGCCGGGAGCGACAGCGCAGGCTTCGTCAACAGCGACGATATGACGTGCGCGGTGCTGTTCAACCTAGGCGATCAGGATCTCGCAGGGCATGGCGATTTCTGCGCAAGGTTGGTGCTGAAGAAGACCGCGGGGTTTGTGGCCCTTGAGAGTGCGTCCAGCCGTGCCCACACGCAAAAAGACCTCAGCGACTTCATCGAAGACTGGGCGCCAAACCTCGCGGCCATCACCCCTGACGGGACAGACATTGACCTGCGCCGAGCAGCTGGTGCAATCCGTTCCATCACCATCGAGCAGGCTCGCAAAAGCGAACACGTTGTCGGCGACATGAGCGCGTCCCGCTCGGCTATGGACCAGATCGAGGCCAAATCGGCAGACGGCTTGCCAGCAGAGTTGCTGTTCCGCGTCATCCCATACGAAGGCCTGCAGGCTCAAACAATCCAGCTGCGTGTGGCCGTGCTAACCGGCGGCGATAAACCGATGCTGCGCCTGCGCTGGATCGGCGAAGCCCAGCTGCGCGAAGACCTGGCGCAGGAGTTCAAACAGGTCGTTGCGTCTGAAATTGGCGGCGCCGCGAAACTCACCATCGGCACCTTCCAGCTCGGCAAATAACCCGGCCACTGGCACCCAGTCATAAGCCCACCGCCGGCCTCTCACCACTCAATCACGGCGGTGGCACCCATACAGGACGCACAGCACATGCAACCTATACACCTTTTGATTCTGGCACTCGGCGTCGCACTCGCATTCGTCCTGTTCCGCATCACGACCAAAGCTCTCGCCAAGGACCGTCGCTTTCAATTCGCCCAAGGCATAGCAGCCGGGCGAATTGAAGGCCAGTCAGAGAAGTTGAGCGAACACAACGCGCTGCAACAGGCCGACCTACAGACACTCATCGACGTCTCGACCACGTTGCATGTGGCGCACAAGTTCTGGACGCCCATCACCGGCACCGAACCGTATCGCCGCCGTGTAGTTGAGCATTTGAAAGCCTTGAACCGGATAGCCACTCGCATTCAGCAACAGGGGCAGACAAAAGGCCAAACGTTGGGGGATCAGGAGAAAGCGGCGTGAACGCCCCACTCCGCCGAAAGGCCCGTCTGAACAGACGAGGCCTCAACACTGACTGCAATGTGATCTGCGACCAGTGCGGTATTTCCCGCAACAAGGGCCGACACGATAAGTGCAGTAAGAAAAGACGAGCAGCCCGCGTCGCTCGGCTCGCGGCTGAAACACAGAAAGATGCATGAGGATTCACACATGAGCGCTGCCCTGAAACTCGACGTTCAAATCATGTCTGGCGAATGGTTTCGTCAGGATCTACTTCAACCCGTCTTTGGCCTTACCCCCGAAGCCGCGCGCAAATACCGTACCCGTGGGCTGTGGTTGGAAAACAAGCACTGGCGCCGCGACCCGGCAAACGTGATCGTCTTCAACCGCAAGGAAATTGAACGCTGGATGGGTGGGCAGCTGTGACCCAGAAGCTACCCACCGGCGTAGAGTTGAATGGCAAGCAGCTGCGAATCGTATTCCAGCTGCACGGCCAGCGCTGTCGCGAGCCGCTGACCGCCATTGTTAAAATCAACAAGGCCGCAATCGCCTATGCCGACAACAAGCGACGCACGATCCTCGCCGAGATCAAGGAAAACCGGTTCGACTACGCGGCGCACTTCCCAGACTCCCCACGGGCAGCTACTTGGTCATTAAGCCCCGGCGTCTCGCTCAAGCGTACGGTGAAGGAGGGACTGGTAAAGTGGCTGGAATTACAAGAGGTCCGAAAGGCAAAGAGCACTTTCGACAATTACGTCAGCAAGGCGAATCACGTCGAGGCGAAGTTCGGTAAACGGCGTTTCGTGGACATCAGCAGAAGCGAACTCCAGCTTTGGCAGGTCCAGCTCTTGAAACAGGAGCTCGCCCCGAAGACTGTCAACGACGTCTTCACCATCGTTCGAGGAATATGGGCGGACGCCTTCGAAGACGGCGTCATAAAGAACAACCCACTGGACCGCATCACCAACATCCAGATCGATGCAAACAATGAGACAGCCGATCCCTTCAGCCGGGAGGAGCTCAGGCTTATCGCCGAAGCGGATCCCGCAAGGGCAAGAGATGTGCAGATGATCCTGTTCAATTGCTGGGCAGGACTTTCGCCGTCGGAGCTGATCGCCATTGCCAGAGAGGACGTTGACCTGGTAAATGGAACCATCTCAGTGAAACGAGCCTTGGTTGTTGGCCAGTTCAAGGTACCTAAAGAACGTTCGCGCATACGCGTGGTAGAACTGATCAACCCCGCCCTTGAATTGCTGCAACAACTGATGGAGGACGACGCGGGCAATACACCTACCGAGATTGAAGTCGTTCAGCGGGACAACATCACCAAACGTAAAGAGCGACTGCACTTCCTGTTTCGCAGCTCAACCAGTGGCCTATTATGGAATGGTAAAACTGTCAGCAACTGGTTTACTGCCCACTTGGTGAAAGCTGGAGTGCGGCACCGGGGCGCCAATCAATGCCGCCACACTTTTGCCAGCCAAGCGCTATCGAGTTTTGTACCAGTGGAGTGGTTAGCCCGCCAACTCGGCCACAGCGACACCAACATGGTGAAAAAGCATTACGGTAGATGGATACCAGCAGACACCAAAAGCATGGCAGGCATCGTTTCGGAAATGATGGGGTTTACCAACACCGCAAAGAAGCCGCTAAATTCCTCACTTGCCCAGCCATAAACGTCTGCTTGGAACGAGAACGGTTGGTGCAACCGACGGATATTGGCCGATTATGCTTTGATTCGCCACCCTATGCAGGTGATGACGCGGCACCAGCTAAACGGCTCTGTAAGTTTGCAGCACCACGTGATTCTCCAAGGCGTCTCCGAAAGCTCGCATTAGTCCAATAGACTCGTTGGTGATCTCGTCCAAGTCAGCGAGCGCCACAAAGGTGTTTTCGCCATGAGCGATGGCATTCCTTCGTTTTAGGAGCACCACATCTATAAAAGTAGCGTTGTCTGCAAAAAGCTCCGGAGAAACGCCACATACTAAGCAAATATCCGTAAATACTTCCGAGTTAAGGTTCGCTTTTGTATTGACCAAGTCGTCGTTCACCCGGCTGAAGCGCTGGTCCGCGGAGTTCAGAATTTCATCAACTAGGGCGCTGCGTTCTGCAATGCTAGCTCGGGACGTGGAGAGTGCTGCCAATTTCGGCAGAAAGTAATTTCGGAAGAACTGTCTATTGAGCTCACCGTATTGAAATTTTCTCAATGCCACATGCTCAAGGTATTTCTTAGCAGCAAACCTGACATATCCCTCCCAGTGGGCGTAACAGATTGCAATCAGAGCTCGCAGCAATACCCTACGCAAGCCTTCATCGCCTACCCTGATTGCCGTCTTGAGGTCGGAGATTTCCTTGATGCGCCAGCTGCGGTCTTCTGTTATTTGCTCAGAAAAGTCCGTCTCGGAATATGGCTTGCTCATGGACGGAACCAAACCTCCCCAAATGGGACGGTACGTTGAATACGGACAGTGCCGCGGAGGCCGAGTGATGTAAAGCTGGCGGTGTCCGGCTGTGACCAGAACGTCTCCATCCGCTCTCTCACGAAACTTCGAGACTCCACTGGCCCGAGAGCAAGGATCGCAGGAAGATTTTTAGCGATGCCTACTGCTATCCCCTCTAAACCGACGAGGCCTACCTTGCCACCATGTCCACCATTTTGAAAGCGTCGAAGCGCGTTATTGCCAGCAACCTCGTCAAGGAGCTGGAACGTTTGATTTATCAGAAGCGCTGCACCGGCGGGATCTCCATTTTGCGACAGCGTCACGATCCCCTCATCTATATATTCCTCGACGTCGAGCCGGCCATCGTACGGCACGTGGGTATGGACCAGGAAACGAACTGCCATCTCCATATGCCTTTGCTTTTCAGCCTGCTCATCACTCACAGAAACAACATTCCGAAAAGCGTTTTGGTCCGCTGAGGCTTTCACAGACCGAAAATAGTCTCTGTTGATCATTAGCATTATGCAGTTTCGAAGCTCTTGAGCATTTGCTTGAGTTCCTCCCGCATTCAGCCTTTGAAACAGATCGTATTTGGTCTGGTCATCACTAGGGCGTTTCAGTATTTCAACGCCGAGCCTAGCCCGGCGAATGGCCAGCTGCTGCGTTTTATCGAGAGGGTTCTGGTCTGCCGGGGGGAGTTCAGCGAAGTCCGAGTACTCCCAGACTACGTTGTGTAGCGAAGGCAAATATTTAGTAGCTTCTAAGACCGAAGGCGCGATCAACCCATCGTCCGGATGGCGTAAGCGCCCCATGAATTCAAGAATGGACGACATCCGCTGAAGACCATCGATTAACTCCCAGGCTCCGTCGTCCCGCTCAAAAACGAAGATCGATGGTAATGGGATTCCCAGCAACAACGACTCAATCAGTTTAGACTTCTGACCGATGTTCCACCGGAAAAGACGCTGAAATTCCGGGTCAATGATGATCTCTCTAGTGTCATACATGCCGACGACCTCGCCTATCGACATTTGGTATGCATCAGTACGGACTTGCCGCTGCGCGTTGAGAATCTCTTCGGTAAGCATCATTAATTCCATCTAAATAAGCTGTTTCACGAGACTATCATGGGTTGGTAGCTGGCGCATTCGGAAGGAGCGAATCGACCTATAACCATAGCGCTGTTCTTGACTTGACGTACGCAAAGGCAAGTAGCGGCATGGGTACCGGGCGTAGTCTTTTGGCCAGGAGCGTCCTGAACCGTTATAAGGCCGTCAGTTTTTGCCCTAGATTTGCCCTAAATAAGTGATAAAAACGAAAAAACCCCTGAAATCTCTAACAATTTCAGGGGTTTAGTCGTATTCAATAATGGCGGAGAGATAGGGATTTGAACCCTAGGTACTGTCGCCAGTACAACGGATTTCGAATCCGTCCCGTTCGGCCACTCCGGCATCTCTCCAACGGCGCGCATCATAACAGCTTGTATAAAAAACGCGAATCCTTTTTTGGGATTTTTCGCGTTTTTTCAGATGCTTGCGGCGGTTTCTCTATTCCGATACCTGAATTAGAGAGGCACGCCCAGACGCTGGGCCACTTCTTCGTAGGCTTCGATGACGTCACCGAGGCCCTGACGGAAGCGGTCCTTGTCCATTTTCTTCTTGGTGTCCTTGTCCCAGAGGCGGCAGCCGTCCGGGCTGAATTCGTCGCCCAGGACGATGGAGCCATCTCTGAACACGCCGAATTCGAGTTTGAAGTCGACCAGCAGCAGGCCTGCGTCGTCGAACAGCTTACTCAGGACTTCGTTGACCTTGAGCGACAGCTCTTTCATACGCGCCAGTTGCTCGGCGGTGCCCCAGCCGAACGCCACCACGTGGGAATCGTTGATGAACGGGTCACCCTTGGCGTCGTCTTTCAGGAACAGTTCGAAGGTGTAAGGGTTGAGCTTGATGCCCTCTTCGACGCCCAGGCGCTTGACCAGGCTGCCGGCGGCATAGTTACGCACGACGCATTCGACCGGGATCATGTCGAGCTTCTTGACCAGGACTTCGTTGTCCGCCAGCAGCTTGTCGAACTGGGTCGGGATGCCAGCCGCTTCGAGTTTCTGCATGATGAAGGCGTTGAACTTGTTGTTCACCATGCCCTTGCGATCAAGCTGTTCGATGCGCTTGCCGTCGAATGCCGAGGTATCGTTGCGAAACAGCAGGATCAAGCGGTCAGCGTCATCGGTCTTGTAAACCGACTTGGCTTTGCCGCGGTAGAGTTCTTCACGTTTTTCCATGATGGGCTCCGCTTGCGAAATACTTGGGCCAGACGCCCATTAATAGTTGGGTTTGGGACGCTAGGCGATTTCGCGCCAGTCGAGCCCTGAATCCTGATCGGCCAATTGTAGCCAGTCCGGGTCGCACCCGAGGGTGTCGACGAAGCATTGCCGGGCCAGATGCGGCAGGTTGTTCTTGCTGCTCAGGTGGGCCAGCACCAGATGTTGCAGGTCGTGCCATCCCAGTTCATTCACCAGCCCTGCGGCCTGATGGTTGTTCAGGTGTCCGTATTCCCCGCCAACCCGTTGTTTCAGGAAGTAGGGGTATTGCCCGCGAGCGAGCAGGTCACGACAGTGGTTGGACTCGATCATAAGGGCATCCAGACCACGATAGCTGTCCAGCACCGACGGACAATACGACCCCAGGTCGGTCAGCAGACCAAAGCGCCGGCGCCCGTCATCGAAGACGAACTGCGTCGGCTCCAGCGCGTCGTGAGCCACGGAGACCACGTCGATACTCAAGCCGCCAATCCGCACGCCCTGCCCGCCCGCCAGCCTGACACCCGCTTCGACCGGCTTGCGCATGCCGCGCAAGGTGCCGTCGCTGAGGTAGACCGGCACGTCGTAGCGCCGAGACAGCAAACCCACGCCATGCACATGATCGGCATGTTCGTGGGTGACCAGAATGGCACTCAACTGCTGACCGTTGACGCCCAGCCTGTCCAGCCGACGCTCGGTTTCTCGCAGGGAGAAACCGCAGTCGACCAGCACGTACGTGTCGTTGCTCGCGACCAACGTGCCGTTACCCCGGCTACCGCTGCCCAGAACCGCGAAGCGCACTTAACCGAGGTTGTCTTGAATGACGCTCAACACGCGGCGGGCGACTTCGGTCGGCGCGACGGTGTTGATGTTCTTCTCGACCGTGACCTGAACGTTGTCACCGACCTTGCTCAGGCGAACCTGATAGCGCTCGGCACGGGCTTCTTTCTGTTCCTTGGTCTCTTCACTGCCGAACATGCGGGCGAAGAAGCCAGGCTTGTTCTCGGGCTTGTCGGCCTTTTCCGCGAGGTTGATGTAGTACAGGCCCAGGCTGCGGTTGATGTCTTCAACGCGCCAGTCGCCCTGGTTGAGCGCGCGACCGACACTGGACCAGGCGCGATCGAGGTCGGCGCCCAGGTTCAGTACCGGGTTGCCGCTGCCGTCTTCGCTGAGGGCAACACGGCTTGGAGTGTCGAAATCACGCGCGGCCAGCAGGGACACCGAACCGCCCTTCTCGGCAGTGCGGGTCAGGCTTGCCAGCATGTCGTCGGTCAGGACCGAGTCCAGGCCAACGTTGGTGCTGCGCGACGGGAAAGCAGGCTCGTCGCTGCTGCCGGCCGGGCGCTGAACGCTGACAATATAAACTTCACTGGTGTTGCGCTGCACGCCCGGTTCGATACGAACGCGAACGCGGGTCTCGGCGCTCGCAGTGTCGCCGGTGCCGCCCATGCGCTTGGCAACGGAGGCGGAGAGCTCGTCCATGCGCTGCCAGGTGGTGTTGAACTCACCGGTCTGCGGCCGATCTTCGGCGATGCGGAAACCGTTGTCTTCGAAATACTGGTGTGCCACAGGCCAGACTTCGGCCGGCGCACGCTGAGCCAGAATCCAGCGGTTGTCGCCGCTCTTCTGCAGCGTGTAGTCGCCGGAGTCCTGAACGGTGGACAGCGGCTGTGGGCGCGGCACGTTGAACTCGCCCTTCTGGGTGTCGTCCGCCACGTTACGCGGGATAGGCAGCAGCGGGTCCAGGTGTTTGGATTCCTGCACGCCTTCAGGCAATTGCATCGGTGGTTTCTGGGTGGCTTCCAGGTAATCGCTGCTGCGATCACGGAAGTAACCGTCCTGACCAAACAACCAGCTGCAACCGCTGGTGCTGGAGATAATCAAGGCTAGTGCGGAAAGTCCGGCCAGTCGCTTCATTGCGTAGTGCTTCCTCATTAAACCAATACACCGGACTGGCGCAGGGCCTGACGCAGCGGCTCGTGGCAGGCCTCGCTGAGCCAGGTGAGCGGCAGACGGATACCGTCCGGCATCAAACCCATCTCATGCAGGGCCCATTTCACGGGGATAGGGTTCGATTCGATGAACAGGGTCTTGTTCAGCGGCATCAGTTTTTCGTGGATTGCGCGGGCCGTGGCGGCGTCACCGGCAATGGCAGCCTTGCACAGGTCGGCCATGTCACGCGGAGCGACGTTGGCGGTGACCGAGATGTTGCCCTTACCGCCGAGCAGGATCAGCTCGACCGCGGTGGCGTCATCACCGGAGTACACCAGGAAATCGCTGCTCACGCCTGCCAGGATGTCCTTGGCGCGCTGCATGTCACCGGTGGCTTCCTTGATGGCGATGATGTTCTTGACCGTGGACAGGCGGATCACGGTCTCGGCCTTCATGTCGCAGGAGGTACGACCTGGCACGTTGTAGAGGATCTGCGGGATGTCCACGGCTTCGGCGATGTGCTTGAAATGCTGGTACAGGCCTTCCTGGGTAGGCTTGTTGTAGTACGGCGTTACCAGCAGGCAGGCATCTGCACCGGCGTTCTTGGCGTTGGTGGTCAGCTCGACCGCCTCGCGGGTGGAGTTGGCACCCGTGCCGGCAATGACCGGGATGCGCCCGGCGACCTGCTGGACCACGCGGCGGATGACTTCGATGTGCTCATTGACGTCGAGCGTTGCAGACTCACCTGTAGTACCGACGGCAACAATGGCGTTAGTGCCCTCTTTCAGGTGAAAGTCCACCAGTTTGCTCAGGCTGTCCCAGTCAAGACGACCCTGTGCATCCATAGGTGTGACCAGTGCCACCATACTGCCCGCAATCATGCAAACCGCTCCTGCCGGAAAAAGAGAGCGGTAATGGTACTGGCGCCATGATCCTTGCACAAGGCGAGCATTCCCCTGAGCGACGGTTTTCGCTACCCTTCGGTCTTTGATCGGTACTGGTCATCTGCGCAGCTCGTTCGACTGATCGTTTTCGTCGTCGCAAACCCCGCGCCAGCCTCGCTCTCACTCGATGTGACTGCCTCACATCAACAGCGAACGGCAAGGGTCCGGGTCGAAGTTGCGAGTGTTTCGATCACCGAACCCGCCGCACAAGCCAAGAATGTACCGACCGCTCATCGCTTAGGAATGCTGCATGTCGTCCATCCCCACAGTTCGCGAACAATTCCTTGTCATCAGTGCCCTTGGCGCCAACCCAATGGAGCTGACCAACGTCCTGTGCCGCGCCAGTCATGAAAACCGTTGCTCGGTGGTCAGCTCGCGCCTCACTCGCCACGGCGAATGCAGTGCCTTGATTCTGCAGGTTTCCGGTAGCTGGGACGCGCTGGCGCGCCTGGAGACCGGTCTGCCGAACCTGGCCAAGAAACACGCCTTCACGGTCAACGTCGTGCGCAGTGCTTCGCTGGAAAGCCGTCCGGAGGCCCTGCCTTACGTGGCTTACGTCAGTTCGGCGTATCGCCCAGACATCATCAATGAGCTGTGCCAGTTCTTCATCGATCATAACGTCGAGCTGGAAAACCTGATCTGCGACACCTATCAGGCACCGCAGACCGGCGGCACGATGCTCAATGCCACCTTCACCGTGACCCTGCCGGCTGGCACCCAGATCAGCTGGCTGCGCGACCAGTTTCTGGATTTCGCCGACGCCCTCAACCTCGATGCGCTGATCGAACCATGGCGCCCGCAAGCTCCAATGTAAGGAAACCCGAATGGCTGTAGAACTGGACAAACCCGTTGCCGACTTTCAGGTACAGGCCACCAGCGAGCAGGCCGTCAGCCTGTCTGCGCTGAAGGGCCAGCAAGTGGTCATTTATTTCTACCCCAAGGACAGCACCCCCGGCTGCACCACTCAAGGCCAGGGTTTTCGCGATCATCACGCCGAGTTCAAGGCCGCCAATACCGTGGTCTTCGGCGTGTCCCGCGACAGTCTGAAATCCCACGAGAACTTCAAGGCCAAGCAGCAATTCCCGTTCGAGCTGATTTCCGACAAGGATGAATCACTGTGCCAACTGTTCGACGTGATCAAGTTGAAGAAGCTGTACGGCAAGGAATACCTGGGCGTTGATCGCAGCACGTTCCTGATCGACAGGAACGGCGTGCTGCGCAAAGAGTGGCGTGGCGTAAAGGTGCCGGGGCATGTGGCGGCGGTGCTGGAAGCGGCTCAGGCGCTCGATAAAGCCTGATGCCTGCGCCCTGTAGGAGCGCTTGCCGGCGATTGCGGTTTATCTGTTCAGCATATGGTGGCTGACGGAATGCTATCGCGGGCGAGCGCGCACCTACAAAAGCAGATTGCCGAGCGCTTCCTATAACAAAGGCGCAACCGTCGGTTCATTTCTCGGCCAGGCGTCCAGCACAGCCTTGAACAGCGTCGCCAGCGGGATCGCGAAGAAGATCCCCCAGAATCCCCACAGCCCCCCGAATAGCAGCACCGCGCAGATGATCGCGACGGGGTGCAGGCTCACGGTCTGGGAGAACAGCAGCGGCACCAGCACGTTGCCATCCAGGGTCTGGATGATGCCGTAGACCGCCATCAGGTAGATGAACTGGTCACTCCAGCCCCACTGGAACAGCGCGATGAACGCCACTGGCACCGTCACCACCACGGCGCCCACATAAGGCACCACCACGGAAATACCTACCAGCATCGCCAGCAGCGCCGAATAATTGAGGCCCATCGTCACAAAAGCGATGTAGGTCACCGCGCCGCAGATGAAGATTTCGATGACTTTGCCGCGAATGTAATTGGCGATCTGCCGGTTCATTTCCTCGGCGACGCGGGTAATCAGCGTACGTTCCTTGGGCAGATAACCTCTGGCCCAGCGACCAATCATCCGACGGTCCTTGAGGAAAAAGAACACCAGGATCGGCACCAGTACCAGGTAGATCATCATGTTGACCAGCAGCGGCAGGCTCGACAGGGAGAACGTCAGCGCCCACTGCCCGAATTTACCGATCTCGCCACGGGCCGCTTCGATCGCCTGCAGAACTTGCTCGTCGGATACCAGATGTGGGTAACGCTCCGGCAACAGCAACAACAGCGACTGCCATTTGGCGAGCATCCCCGGCAGCTCGTTGAACAAGGTGATCAGTTGGTGCCAGAGCAACGGCACCAGCACCAGCAGAAACACCACCAGTGCGCCCATGAACAGCGCAAAAACCACCCCGACCGCCGCCCATTCCGGCATGCGCAGACGTTCGAGCTGCACCACCACGCCTTGCATCAGAAACGCCAGTACCAGCCCTGCCAGCACGGGTGCCAGCATGCCGCCCAGTGTCAGGACGATCGTGAACGCCAGAACCAACAGCACCGCCAGCACCACGGCTTCTTCATCCGAGAAGTAGCGCTGCATCCAGTCGCGAAGCACTTTGAACATCAATCAACCTTTGAGGCGAAGGGGTGAAAGGCGAAGAAATGAAAAGCCATCAGGCCTTGCGTAACCAATACCGATAAATGCCATCGACGGCTTCTTCATGCAACAGCGCATGGCCGGCCAACTTGGCAAAGGTGCGGAAGTCACGCTGTGAGCCAGCATCGGTCGCCGTCACTTTAAGCACCGCGCCGCTGGCCAGGCGATTGAGTTCCATCTTGGCCTTGAGCAAGGGCAACGGACAATTCAGACCACTGGCGTCCAGCTCGGCATCGCACGTCGCGGGCCGCCCTACAGCGTCAGACATCGTTTCTCTCCGGGTAGGCACATCCAATTGCACAGAAACAGCTCACTGGACGAAGATTTTTCTTACAAGTTTGCAAGAATACCCCACTCTGGTCAGCAAGCCATTGAGCCAGCTACAGTAACGACTTTCTGCCTCAGAGTTTCGTGCATGAATTTTCTGCGCCCCACACTGCTGACGCTTGCATGCCTGCTGGCTGCCCCGGCGTTCGCGGACGACCTGCCGTCGCTTGGCGATGCCAGTTCGTCCATCGTTTCGCCACAACAGGAGCACGACCTGGGCCGCGCATGGCTGGGGCTGTTGCGCGCACAAGTGCCTCAGCTGTCGGATCCGCAACTCAAGGACTTCGTCGAGACGTCGGTCTATCGTCTGGCCGAAACCAGCCAGGTGCAGGATCGCAGGCTCGAATTCATCCTGATCAACACGCCGGAAATCAACGCCTTCGCGGCGCCCGGCGGGATTATCGGGGTCAACGGCGGGTTGTTCCTGCATGCCGAGAGCGAAGGCGAGTACGCCGCGGTGCTCGCCCACGAACTGGCTCACTTGTCGCAACGCCACTTCGCCCGTGGCGTGCAGGCACAGCAGCGCATGCAGGTGCCGGTGATGGCCGCGATGCTCGCCGGTATCGTCATGGCGGCGGCTGGTGCGGGTGACGCGGGTATCGCCGCCATTGCCGGGACACAGGCCGCGGCGATTCAGGAGCAGGCGCGCTTTTCCCGACAGAACGAAGCCGAGGCCGACCGCATCGGCATCCTCAACCTGGAAAAGGCCGGTTACGACCCGCGCAACATGCCTACCATGTTCGAGCGTCTGGCTCGTCAGTATCGCTACGACGCCAAACCGCCTGAATTCCTCATGAGTCACCCCGTGACCGAATCGCGTATCGCCGACACCCGCAACCGCGCCGAGCAGGCCAAACCGGGTGGCAAGGAAGACAGCCTCTCATATCAACTGATGCGCGCCAGGGTCGTGCTGATCTACGAAGAGACTCCGGGCATGGCAGCCAAACGCTTCCGCGCCCAACTGGCCGAGAATCCGAAAAACGACGCGGCTCGCTATGGTCTGGCCCTGGCGCAAACCAAAGCCGGGCAATTGAATGAAGCGCGCGAGGGTCTCAAGCCCTTGCTGGACAAGGCACCAGATAACGTCACCTACAACCTGGCAGCGATCAATCTGGACATCACCAACAATCGGTTTCCCGATGCACAGCAACGGGTCAACCGGATGCTCGACCTTTACCCGGACAACTATCCCCTGAACCAGGCCAAGGTCGACGTGCTACTCAAGCAGTCCAAGGCCCCCGAGGCGCTGAAGTCTTTGGAAACCCTGCTCAAAAGCCGCCCGGACGATCCGGACATCTGGAACCAGGTCGCCGACACACGCGGGCTCTCGGGCAACACCATTGGCTCGCATCAGGCCCGCGCCGAGTACTTTGCCCTGATGGGCGACTTCAAACAGGCCGTGCAACAGCTGGAATTCGCCAAGCGCCGCGCCAACAACAATTTCCAGCTGGCCTCACGTATCGATGCGCGGCAGCAGGAAATCATTGCTCAGGAACGGGCGGTCAAAGAGATGATGAACTGATTTTGTAGGAGCACGCTTGCCCGCGATTGCGGTGTGTCTGGACCACTTTGGTAGCTGACGCACCCTAATCGCGGGCAAGGGCGCGCCTACAGTTGGTAACTAGGCATTTCCTGAGAGTTTGAGCCGGGCGGCCTGGGTGAAATCCAGCATCCGCTGCAACGGTCGGACGGCGTGGGGGATGATCGCCGGGTCGACGAAAATCTCATTGGTGCCTTCACGCAAGCATTGCAGGGTGCGCGCCAGGGTGTTCATTGCCATCCACGGGCAGTGCGCGCAACTGCGGCAGGCCGCGCCATTGCCAGCGGTCGGCGCTTCGATGAAGATCTTGTCCGGGCACAACTGCTGCATCTTGTAGAAAATGCCGCGGTCGGTCGCCACGATGAAAGTCTTGTTCGGCAGTGTCTGCGCGGCATTGATCAACTGGCTGGTAGACCCCACCGCATCAGCCAGATCGATCACCGACTCGGGCGACTCAGGATGCACAAGGATCGCCGCATCCGGGTACAACGCCTTCATGTCCTCCAGCTGCCGCGACTTGAATTCCTCGTGAACGATGCATGCGCCATCCCACAGCAGCATGTCGGCCCCGGTTTCACGCTGAATATAGCGGCCCAGATGTTTGTCCGGGCCCCAGATAATCTTTTCGCCGTTGTCCATCAGGCTTTCGACGATTTCCAGCGCGCAACTTGAGGTCACGACCCAATCGGCGCGCGCCTTCACCGCCGCCGAGGTATTGGCGTAGACCACGACGGTTCGCTCCGGATGCTTGTCGCAAAATGCCGTGAACTCGTCGACGCCGCAGCCCAGATCCAAAGAGCAGGTCGCTTCCAGGGTCGGCATCAGAATGCGTTTTTCAGGGGTCAGGATCTTCGCGGTTTCGCCCATGAACCGTACGCCGGCAACCAACACGGTTTTCGCCGGATGGTTCCTGCCGAAACGGGCCATTTCAAGGGAGTCCGAAACGCAGCCGCCGGTTTCTTCGGCCAACGCCTGAATCACCGGGTCGCAATAGTAGTGAGCGACGAGCACCGCGTCCTGAGCCTTGAGCTCGGCAGCAATAAGGCGGCGGTATTCGGCTTCTTCTTGCGCGGTCAGTGGCTTGGGCTGCTTGGCGTCTAGATGCGCCTGCACCAGAAGGCGTTCGGAAATCTGTGTCATGTTCGCAGGACCTGAATGCGCGTGAGCGCGAACGTCGAGTTTACACCTGAGCAACAGGCAACGGATGAAGCCAGAAACCCTCACGGTCATGAAGTTTCCAGCCCTGTACACGCATCGTTGTGCATGTATCGATACGGGGTCGCCGCGCGCTTTCCCCAGGCCAGCCATCGTTTTCGACAAACCGGAGCGGGGGCTGGCGCAAAGCGGCGGCGAATGTATCACGTAACCTGTTGAGCGATCACTTACCGACGGCCACGCCTCACCCAAGGCGCATCGACAGCTCGACATCCTCGGCAAACGGGATCGACATATAGCCTTGGGCTGGCGAGCGAACCCGGGCCAGATAGTCAGGGGCGTAGTCGGCGTTGTCAGCGATGATCAACGCGCCGCGCCGCAGACGGCTTTCCAGCAAGCTCAGAATCTCTGGATACAGCGCTTTGGCGCCATCGAGCAGGACCAGATCGATGGATTCAGGCAGGTCCTCGCCCAGGGTTTTCAATGCATCGCCTTCGCGGATTTCCACAAGATCCAGCAGCCCACCCGCTATCAGATTGTCCCGGGCCTGCGCGACTTTCGATGACTCGAACTCGCTGGTAATCAGCAATCCGCCGCCGTTGTCACGCAGGGCCGCGGCCAGGTGCAATGTCGAGATGCCGAACGAGGTGCCGAATTCGACCACCGTTCGCGCCTTGCAGCTGCGCGCCAGCATGTACAGCAGCGCGCCGGTGTCTTGCGATACCGCCAGCGGGAAGTCCTTGAGGCGACCGTAAAAGTCCTGGTACTCGGTTTTGCTGCGCATCAAGCGTTCGAGGTCTTGCTGCGACAGGCTGGCGAACTCGGCGCTGTGCATCGGCGACTGTGCGGCAGCGGCGTCGAACAGACGTTCCAGCAGAGGCGCAACAGGCGGTGTGGTGAGGGTATTCATGGGTTGTCTCCGGATTGAAAGATGCGTAAATCTCAACGCCGGAATAGAATGCGACCAATCCCTCACATTTAATAATCGCATTGCCGAGCCGCCATGAACGATTCCCGTAACCCCGCGATTTCCCTGCGTAAGAAGCCGAAACAGGCACGTTCCGAAGCGTCGGTTTCCATCATTCTTCAGGCAGCCATTCAGGTTTTGGCCAAGGAAGGCGCCAGCCGTTTCACCACCGCGCGGGTCGCCGAAAAAGCCGGGGTCAGCATCGGCTCGCTGTATCAGTACTTTCCCAACAAGGCAGCGATCCTGTTTCGCCTGCAGAGCGATGAATGGAAGGAAACCACCGAGCTGCTGAGCCGTATTCTCGGCGACACGACGACACCGCCCTTCGAACGATTGCGTAACCTGGTGCACACGTTCATTCGCTCGGAGTGCGAGGAGGCCGACATGCGCATCGCCCTCGACGACGCTGCGCCGCTCTATCGCCATGCTCCCGAAGCCAGGCAGGCTCGGGAGACGGGAGAAAAAGCCACCCAGCTGTTCATGCAAGAGGTGCTGCCTGATGCGGACGACACCGTGAGGCTACGAGCAGCAGACCTGATCAAGACCACGATGAGCGCGTTGGGCAAAGACTTTTCACAAATGCCACGAAGCGAGACCGAGATCGCGGAATACGCGAATGCCATGGCCGACATGTTCTGTGCTTACCTTGAGCGCCTGGGCTAGCGGGGTCTCACCGGTGTCCGCATCGCGGGAACGAGCAAGAATTCAAGGCCGAGAGGCTATCTCGTCCAGATGATCCAGCAAATCAGCAGCATCCTCGTACACCCTCAATGCCCCCGCTCGCTCCAGCTCGCCTATGTCGTATCCACCGGAGAGCACGCCGATGCCAGTCGCCTTGCAACGGCGGGCCGCGAGCATGTCCCAGATGGCGTCGCCGATCACCAGACAGTCTTCGATGGGCACGTTCATGCGCTCAGCGGACGCGAGGAACAAGTCAGGATCGGGCTTACCGTATTTGACGTCATCGCGAGTGATGAGCTTCACGTCATCGGTTTTCAATCCCAGTGCTTTCAGGTTGATTTCAGCGGTGTCACTGCCGCCGCTCGTGGCGATACACCATTGCAGGCCGCTGCTGCTGAGCTCATTGAGCAGCTCGATGGCGCCCGGCAGTGTGGTGATCTGATGCTGCAGCCGCTCATAGGCTTCGGCGTGTTTGGCGCTGAGCCGCTTGGCCTGTTCGTCGTTGATATCCAGGCCGGTTTCACGGGACAGGGACTTGAGCATCAGCCCGCCGCTCATGCCGATCTTGCGATGGATGCGCCACATCGCCAGCGCAATGTGCTCTGAGTCGAGGGCCTCCTTCCAGGCGGCGACATTCTGATAAACGCTGTCGGTCAGCGTGCCGTCCAGGTCAAAAATGAACGAGGTTTTCTGGCGCATGGGTCTCTCCATGATTTAGCTGTGTGCTTGAGCGATGAGCTATGCCCTTTTAAAGACAGGGCGACAGCCATCGATGCTCAAAGGTATGGCTGACGGACTGGCTGCGCGCGGACGTCGTTCGCGCTGTACATGAATAAACCGATGAAAGGTCCGCCGATGTAACGGTGGTCAGACGTCCTGAACTAAACAGTGTGTTGCTCACTCCGCTGAATAGCCCCTCAATAAAGCCGGAGATACCACGATGCGAGCACTCACCTACCACGGCGCCCATGACGTAAAAGTCGACACCGTTCCCGATCCAGTCATCGAAGCAGCCGATGACATCATTTTGCGGGTCACCGCGACGGCCATCTGCGGATCGGATCTGCACCTGTATCGAGGCAAGATCCCGACCGTCGAACATGGCGACATCTTCGGCCACGAGTTCATGGGCATTGTCGAAGAAACTGGCTCGGCGGTGACAGCGGTTCAGCCGGGCGATCGCGTGGTCATTCCGTTCGTTATTGCCTGTGGCGACTGTTTCTTCTGCCAGATGGACCTCTACGCCGCCTGTGAAACCACCAATACCGGCCGCGGCGCGATCATCAACAAGAAGGCCATTCCACCGGGTGCTGCGCTGTTCGGCTTCAGCCACCTGTACGGCGGCATTCCTGGGGGGCAGGCCGAATACGTGCGAGTGCCCAAAGCCAATACCGGTCCCTTCAAGGTCCCCGGAACCCTGGCGGATGAGAAAGTGTTGTTCCTCTCGGACATCTTGCCGACGGCCTATCAGGCGGTGACCAATACGGGCATCGGGCAAGGTTCGAGCATCGCGATTTACGGCGCAGGCCCCGTCGGTCTGCTCTGCGCAGCGGTTGCGCGCATGCTCGGCGCCGAACGCATCTTCATGGTCGACCATCACCCCTACCGCCTCGCCTACGCCCAACGAACCTACGGCGTCATCCCCATCAACTTCGATGAGGATGATGACCCTGCCGACACGATCATTCGCCAGACCCCTGGCATGCGCGGCGTTGACGGTGTGCTCGATGCCGTTGGTTTCGAAGCCAAGGGCAGCACTACAGAAACCATTCTGGCGACACTGAAGCTCGAAGGCAGCAGCGGCAAGGCCTTGCGCCAGTGCATCGCTGCGGTGCGTCGCGGCGGCACAGTCAGCGTACCGGGCGTCTACTCAGGCTTTATCCACGGTTTCCTGTTCGGCGATGCCTTCGACAAGGGCCTGACCTTCAAGATGGGACAAACCCACGTTCAACGTTTCCTGCCGGAATTGCTCGAGCACATCGAAGCTGGCCGTCTGTCTCCCGAAGCCATCATCACGCACCGCATGTCGTTGGAGCAGGCGGCTGAGGGCTACAAGATTTTCGACAAGAAGCAGGAGGATTGCCGCAAGGTCATCCTGACACCGGGCACCAGTGAAATCCCTGCCGTGGAGCCGGAAGTCGTCAACGGCGTGCCCGCCATATAAGCGTTTTTCACATTAAGGTGAAGGCAATGGAGATTACCTTTTTCTGGGTCGCGGCAGTGGTGATCGTTCTGGCAATCGATCTATGGGCCATCGCCAGCGTCTGGCGTACTACGAAATCTCAAGGGACGAAGTTGGGGTGGGCAGTGCTGATTCTGGTGCTGCCAGTCATCGGCTTCGGCATCTGGGGCATCGCTGGCCCGCGCGGCGTCGCAGAACCGCCGTCTTCGAAAGAACACAGCAAGGGCTAGACCCGCCTGGAAAGGTCATACCCGCCTGTCCATCGTTCGCGATGGGCAGGCGGGATGAGTGTGTCATTAGGTTTGCAGAGGTATTCTCCATGGCTGAATACAGTGATAAACCGGCGCCGCTGCTCGCGCCTCGCGCGCGCGCAATGCTTTTCGATGGCACCTGCAAGCTGTGTAACGGCTGGGCGGAATTCGTCATCCGCCATGATCGCGAGGGTCGGATTCAACTGGTCACCGTACAGTCCGCTGAAGGTCAGCAACTGCTGAGATGGGCCGGATTACCCACCGACCGTTTCAACACGATTGTGTTTATAGAAGACAATCAGTTCAGCATTCGCTCCGAAGCCATGTTCAGGATTCTGGCAATCATGCCTGCGCCTTGGCGCTGGATACGGCTCGCGCGGATCATTCCAGGGGCTTTCCGAGACTGGCTCTATGATCGCATCGCACTGAACCGTTATCGGTTGTTTGGCCGATATGACGCCTGTCGCGTGCCGCCACAGGACCACGAGCGCCGCTACTTGAAGGCCGGTTCGTAAAGGTCGGGCTCTGGTCATGCCTTTTTCATCCCCCCCCGCAACCCTCTCGATAGTACCCGCTGCAGCGCCGGGCCGGACCACCAACAGCAGCGTTCTACAGAGTGGGAACGACCACATGGCGATCTTCAAGCCGGCGTTGATACATATCAATGACCGTGACTCACTGACCATTGCCGGATCGCAAAATGCTGCCCTACCCTGTCGTGTCTCATCGCAGAGGAATCGTCATGCCAATCCGCCCCTTCACGCTGGCGATCACTCACGAGCAGCTGGACGACCTTCATCGACGCCTGGACGCCTCGCGCCTGCCCGACACGCTGGCCACAGATAGCTGGGAAGACGGTACGGCAACGGGCTTTGTTCAACGCCTGCTGGGTTATTGGAAGAACCAGTTCGACTGGCGCGACCAGGAGCGGCGTATCAATCAGCTGCCACAATTCATGGCGGACATCGACGGCCAGGCGATTCACTTCCTGCATCAGCGCGGCGTTGGCCCCAAGCCGATGCCGCTGATCATCACCCATGGCTGGCCTGGCTCGTTTCTGGAAATGGAACGGCTGCTACCGCTTCTCACCGATCCGGAAAAGTATGGCGGTGACCCCGCGGATGCCTTTGATGTGGTCGTCCCATCGCTGCCCGGCTACGGCTGCTCGCCTGCCCCGACCAGAGCCGGTATCAGTGCCAGGCAGATCGCTGATCTCTGGATATTGCTGATGGGTGAACTGGGTTACGACCGATTCGGCGCTCAGGGAGGAGATATCGGCGCTGGGGTGTCGATGTGGCTCGCGCGTAATCACGGTCCCCATCTGACCGGTGTGCATCTGAATTACATCCCCGGTAGTTTCAGGCCGCCTCTGGGGAATGACCAACCGGCCGTGACCGAAGATGAACAGGACTTTCTGGAGCGAATCGATCAATTCGCAGCGACCGAAGGTGCGTACGCTGCCTTGCACGGCACCAAACCCCAGACCCTGGCGTTTGCACTGGCGGACTCGCCAGCGGGGCTTGCCGCGTGGATCGTCGAGAAGTTCCATGCGTGGGCCGATCATCCAGGTGATCTGCAACAGGTGGTGCCGTTCGACACCCTGCTCAGTGACATAGCCCTTTACTGGTTCAGTGGCAGCATTCAGGCCAGCTTGAGGCTGTACAAGGAAAACCGGCAAAACCCGCTGGTGTTCGACGCCGGCGAGCACGTCGAGACGCCATTGGGGGTTGCGCTGTTTCCAAAAGAGCTGCCGATGCCACCGCGCAGCTGGGCTGAACGGGTGTTCGACGTCCAACGGTGGGAACACATGCCGCGCGGCGGTCACTTCGCAGCACTGGAGCAGCCCGAACTGCTTGCTCAAGAAATCAGGGCATTCTTCCGGCCACTCAGGGTTTGACTGCATCACTGCGGCCAGCCCCAAAAAAGACCAGAGCCAGTCCGCACTTGCTATCAGCTCAGCAACCGGGCGTACCGATCCAGGTCAATGTTGCCACCGCTCACGATGACGCCCACCCGTTTACCTTCAAGTGCCGCGCCCATCTCGCGCACGGCGGCCAGTCCCAGGCAGCCGGTAGGCTCGACGACCATTTTCATTCGCTCGGCGAAAAACCGCAGGCCGGCCACCAATTGCTCGTCGCTCACGGTGAGGATGTCGTCGACATCGCGTTGAATGATCGGGAACGTGTAATGCCCCAAATGTTGGGTCTGGGCCCCGTCGGCCAGGGTATCCGGGGTGTCGATATGCACGATTTTTCCGCCGCGAAATGACTGCTGGCCGTCGTTTCCAGCCTTGGGCTCCACGCCATAGAGTGTGCAATCGGGCGACAGCGCACGCGTCGCCAGCGCCGCGCCAGCCAACAGGCCACCGCCCCCCAAGCAGACGAACAACGCATCTAGCGGTCCGGTTTCTTGCAACAACTCCAGCGTCGCGGTGCCCTGACCGGCAATCACATCTGGATGGTCGTAGGAAGGAATCAAAGTGAAACCACGCTCTTGGGCCAGTTTCCTGCCAATCGCTTCCCGATCCTCGCTGTAACGGTCGTAGAGCACCACGGTCGCGCCGTATTCCCGTGTCGCCGCCATCTTTGCGGCCGGGGCGTCGTGCGGCATGACGATAGTCGCTGGAATACCCAGGATACGCGCCGACAACGCGATACCTTGAGCGTGGTTGCCAGATGAAAATGCCACGACACCTGCCTGACGCTGGCGTTCGTCGAACCGTGCGAGTGCGTTGAACGCCCCACGAAACTTGAAAGCGCCCATGCGTTGGTAGTTTTCACACTTGAAAAACACTTCCGCGCCCGTTTGCCCGTCGAGCGTGCGTGAGGTCAACACGGGTGTGCGGTGAGCGTGGCCGCGAATCCGTTCGGCAGCGTCAAGCACATCTTGAAAAACAGGAAGCGTGGGTTGAGCGGTAGTCATGGTTTTCTCGCTTTGCAATTCCAAAGTGGTTCAAGGATCGATGGGCGCTGCACCTTTATCCAGGCTATGGTCATTTTTTTGAAGGTCTGGCCCACTAGGATCTGGAGTTGCAGTGCACGGGCGGCGTTGCAAGGTGTCCAAACAATTCGGCGACGCGCAAAGGGTGGAGACGCTATGACCAGGGCCAGCGAACGACACATTATCGGCATTGCGGCGATGCTACGGGCGCTGCGTAAAGCGGTGGATGAGCTTGAGCAGTTGGAACTGACCCAGGTTGAACCCCTGAAAGGTCATCAGACGGTCGACTCGAAGCAGTCCTTGTCGCAATGCTTTTCCAGCCTCCAGACCTCGATAGAAGAGATGGAAAATCTGTTGGCGACGGTCGCAGAGGCGACCGGTGAGGTTGGCAAGCTGTAGTCCCTAAGCGCCGTCAGTCAGTCGAGACGAACGGAGCCAACATACCTGTTTCCAATGCCTCATGCGCGGCAAAACGCTGCGTCAGGAGGTTGTGATGAATACACAAATCAAGCTTCAAGGTGGAATGGGCGGGGATGATCCGCTTCCTACCTCACCAGAGCCCCTCTCACCCCGCCGTACCGACCTCAAGCCGGATGACGAGGCCGGCGTGGACGAATTGCCCGACAACGATGGAGAAACACCGCTCGATACCGACGAAGAGGCCCTGAGACAGGAAAATATGGCTGATGTGGACGTTGCTAATGCCGAGTTCGATGATCAGCCGAATCCGCGTTAGATGCTTTGAGGTGTCCTCGGCATGAAGGTAAGAATGCCGGTTTTAATTGTGATCCGGGCCGTTTGCCGCTATTGCCCAGAAAACGAGAACGTTCATCAGCGCCGCGGGGTCTCATGCCTGTCTTCTTGGGGGTGGCAGGCATGATGGTGAACGCACTGGTTTTTCTGGCCACGCTCCTTGGCATGGAAGGCTTTGCGTTCGTGGCGCACAAATATGTGATGCACGGTTGGGGCTGGGGTTGGCATCGTTCCCATCATGAGCCCAGAGCCGGCTGGTTTGAGAAGAACGATCTGTACGCCGTGGTCTTTGCGCTGTTCGCCATTGTGCTGATCGCCCTCGGCAGCCAAGGGATGCACCCGCTGGAGTGGATCGGCGCGGGTATGACGGCCTATGGCTTCCTGTACTTTCTCGCTCACGACGGACTGGTGCACAAGCGCTGGCCTCTGCGGTATGTGCCGCGAAACGGTTATCTCAAGCGGCTCTATCAGGCGCACCTGATGCACCACGCTGTCTCGGGAAAAGAGCGCTGCGTTTCCTTCGGTTTTCTCTATGCACCGACTATTTCCAAGCTTCGCGAGCAACTGCGGAAACTGCATGACGGCCCGCTGCACAAGCGTGACGGGGACGCTGCCACAGGTCAGCCCGACGCTCAGGCCAGCGACGACCACGCGAACTGACGGCGCGCCACAGCCCGGCAAGCACCAAACGTACTTTATCCAGTTTCGTGGTAGAGACCCGCGTGTCCCAGGCATGCGCACCGCGTTTTTTGACATTCATGCCGATCTCTCGGTAAACGCCGCTGGCCGTGGCCACCGCCCACGCCGAGCGCCAAGGCAGGGAAGACAACCCGGCGTGCGCGCTGACGTAGAAGGGCTCCGCCATATCAATCAGTCGCTGCGCCAGCACGGCCAAAGAATCTCGATACTGAATATCAGCGAGATGCTGTTCGGGAATCGACAACTCTTCGAGCCAGTCCCGCGGCAGATAACAACGGCCGACGCGGGCATCTTCGACGATGTCACGGGCGATGTTGGTCAGTTGAAATCCCATCCCCAGATCACACGCGCGATCCAGCGTCGGTTCATCGCTGACACCCATGACCTGGGCCATCATCAGTCCGACAACGCCCGCCACGTGGTAGCAATAGTCCAGGGTGTCGTCGATGTAATCGTATCGCCGTTGCTGAACATCCATCGCAAAACCGGACAAGTGCTCCAGCGCATAAGTCTCTTGAATTCCGTGGCGAATCACCACGTCGCGAAACGCCGCAAATGCCTCGGTTTCAACGGGAAACCCTGCGTAGACCGCCTGAGTCTGCGCGACCAGCCCCGCGAGTCGATGGTTGACCTCTTGCTGCCCGACGACCGTTGCCGAATGCCCGGCCTCCTGGCCGTCGATCACGTCGTCACAATGCCGACACCAGGCATAGAGCATCACCGCACTGCGGCGTGTCGCCGGGTCGAACAGGCGCGACGCCGCTGCAAAACTCTTCGAGCCTACCGCGATGCTTCTCGTCGCATGATCGAGCAACCGCTGATCGTGCGCGTCGATAACGTTCACAGGTGCAAGTCCTCCAGCATCAGGCCCGCAGTGGCTTTGGCCGAGCCGATCACCCCCGGCACCCCTGCGCCGGGATGCGTGCCGGCACCGACCAGGTAGACGTTGCCCAGGCTCGCGTCGCGATTGTGCGGTCGGAACCAGGCGCTTTGGCTGAGGATCGGTTCGAGGGAAAACGCCGATCCGAGGTGTGCGTTCAGCTCGCTCTGAAAATCATCGGGCGTAAAAACGCGACAGGTCACCAGGTCCTCGCGCAGGCCCGGGATGTAATGTTTTTCGAGGTAGTCGAAGATCCGGTCCCGATAACGAGGTCCTTCAATCGACCAATCGATGGGCGCGTTGCCCAGATGCGGCACCGGCGACAAGACGTAATGGCTGGAGCAGCCCGGCGGCGCCAGGCTCGGGTCAGTGACGCATGGCGCGTGCAGGTACAGAGAAAAGTCCTCGGCCAACGCGTCACCCTTGAAGATCTCTTGAATAAGCGCCCGATAGCGTGGCCCGAAACACACCGTGTGATGCTGCAACTGGGGCTGTGGTCGTTTGAGACCAAAGTGAATGACAAACAGCGAGTTGCTGTAGCGCTTGCTCTTGAGCCGGGTACTTTCCTGCACGCCTCTGGGGTGCGCACCGAGCAGCTTGGCGTAGGTGTGCATCACATCGGCATTTGAGGCGACGCTGTCGGCCTGAAATTGCCGACCGTCCGCGAGACGAACACCCGTGGCTCTGCTCTCCTGGATCTCAATGCTCGCGACATCGGCGTTGAGCTCCACCCGGCCACCAATGTCTTCGAACAGCTTGACCAGCGCGTTCACCAACGCGCCCGTGCCGCCTTTGGGAAACCAGACGCCCCACTCCCGCTCCAGCGCATGGATGAGGGTGTAGATCGAGGAAGTCGAGAATGGATTTCCTCCCACCAACAACGAGTGAAAGGAAAATGCCTGGCGCAGTTTGTCATCTTCGATGAATTTCGAAACCATCGAATAGACGCTGCGCCAAGCCTGTAACCGCGCAAGCTGCGGGCCAGCCTGGATCATGTCGCGAAACGACAGGAACGGGACAGCGCCCAATTTCAGGTAACCCTCGCGAAAGACCGCTTTCGAATAGGCCAGGAACCTCCGGTAACCCGCAACATCGTTGGGATTGAAGGCTGCGATCTGCCGATCCAGCGCTATTTGGTCGTTGGCGTAGTCGAATCGCGAGCCATCTTCCCAACACAACTGGTAGAACGGCGACACGGGAAGCAGCTCGACGTAGTCGCTCATCTGCTTCCCTGCTGCGGTAAACAGCTGCTGGATCGCGGTGGGGTCCGTGATCACCGTGGGCCCGGCATCGAAGGTAAAACCCTCGTCGTGGTACACGTAAGCGCGACCACCGGGTTTGTCACGTTTCTCCAGCAACGTGGTCTGAACGCCGGCGGCCTGAAGCCTGATCGCTAACGCCAGCCCCCCAAATCCCGCGCCAATCACGATGGCTTTTTTTGCGTCGGTCATTCTCGGTTCTCGTAGTGTCTGGGCAAGTAACGGAGCATCGCGTGCATGGCCTCCTTGACGGGTACGGGGGGTTTGCCGGAGACCACGCGCAGCTTGTCCCACAAGCTGCTGTCGCCAGCATAGAACCGGCTGATCAGCCCCTCGGACAGACCATAGAAACGCTGCATCACCTGCCAGCGATCCTGAGGTCGCCCGGCCAGAAACAGCATGCGGTTGAGCAGGCGATAAAAACGCTGGCGGCGCCAGGCCTGATGAGCGAATGCGCGCATGCCCGTGGCCAGTGACTCTGCATCCAGATTGCGTCGCTGCGCGATCCAGTCCGCCAGGCGTACGGCATGAGGCAATGAATAGCCGGTGGTGCAATGGAACAACCCGGCGCGCAATCCAGAACGCGGCTGCCCCTCAGCCTCGTCCCAGAAACTGGCGAAATCGCCCGCGAGGGTGATCGGCAACACCCCCTGCTCTTCGCGCAGACAGGCAGCCACTGTCCAACCCTGCTCGCGTACGTACTCGCTGATATTGGCGCGCAGTCGTTCGCCCGAGAGCGCGTGCCGATCCACATAATGCGTGTCTTCTACCAGTACGGTATCCGGCGTAAACGGCAGGACGTAGACGAAGCGGTAACCCTCTCCCTGGGCCACTCGCGCATCCATGATGATGGGCGCTTCGAGTCCATGGGGCGCTTGTAACTGGAGGAGCTGGCCCAGAAATGCCTGACGTCCCAGCACCAGGTGCCGGCTTTCTTTCACCCCGCGACCGTCGATAACGGCGTCGGCTACAAGCCGCTCGCCGCTTGCGAGTGATACCGAGCGCGGGCTTACCTGCACAATGGTTTGGCCTGTGCGCAAGTCATCACCCAATGCTGCACCAATGACCTTCACAAAGCGCTCGGAGGTAACACTGGCATAGCCCGAAGAAAGACGACGCGAGCGCGCCGGGAAATGCACGTCGTAGCAAGGCCATCGGTGCACCACCAGCGGCGCGATCCACTGATGCTGCGCCGGGTTGAGATCGCCATCGTGAAACGACCAGGTGTGATTACCGCCGATTCCCGCCTGCTGCTCAATACACAGCACGCGCAGCTCGGGCCGTAATTGTTTGAGCCGCCAGGCGATCAGACCGTTGGCCAAGCCTGCTCCAGCAAGAATCAGATCATGCTTCATGGGATTCCACCCGCCATTGCAGGCTTGCCGCTACGGATAACCGTTTCGACGATGTCAGCCGCGCGTGGGGTGCCGCCAGCCTGTTCCAGCTCCTGCGCCAGCCGCTGTAGCGGCGCGACGGGATAATCGAGAAGCTGAACCAGCGCATCGTGAATTTTTCCGGCATGGGCACGACGGCTCAGTTGCAACCCTGCACCGGCATAAATGACCCTGGCTGCAACGCCGGGTTGGTCGAACCCGATTGGCATGACCAGCATGGGCGTACTTGCCTTGATCGCATCCATCACCGTGTTCAGGCCGCCATGGGTCACCACCGCGTCGGCCTTTTCAAGCACCCACTGTTGTGGCGCGAAATCGGTAACCCACGTGGCGCCGAGGCGCTTGAGCCGGTTCTCTTGCGCAGGACCAAGGCCACCGCAGTGCGCGACCCATAACTGCGCATCGAGACGCGCGCATGCCTTGGCCACACGACGAAACATGTCCATGCGCCCGCCCTGAAGCGTTCCCAGGCTGGCAAAGATAAAGGGGCGCTGAGGGTCGATCTCCCACTCGCCTGCCAAAAGCCGGCTCGGCGTACGCAAGGGGCCGACAGCGTGAAAGGTAGTCGGCAGCTGACGGCGGGGCAGATCGAACCCTGCAATCGTCTGACTGATCTGGGCGTAAGGTGAAAGACATTGGTGGAGGCCATCGCGCGGCTCGAGGGCAAATCGTCGGCAGGCTTCGCGAATGACATCGCGCAGAGGCCGCATCAGCCAGTCATACACCCGCTGACTGCCTTCGTACATCCGGCGACTGCGTTCATCAAGGCGATAAGGGAATGGCATGACGGCCAGGGGAATCTGCGGTTCGCGGTTGACCGGCAGCGCGCAGGCGACAGAAATGAACGGCAGATCCAGGGCCTCTGCAACCAGACCACCGGCCGCCTCCATCTGATCACACAGCAGCGCATCGATACCTCTTTGACTCAATGCACCCGGCAGTTCCGTGCACAGCATTGTGCTGGTCGCGCATAAATCACGGATGACGCCACGCAGGCGCAACGGGTTGTTCGAGGTGGCGGCCCTCCGCAACACCCGGTCCAGACTGCCGGGTGGATGGCTGACGGCACCGACGGCATGAAAGCCTATTCGCGGATCCGCCAGCCAGCGCCGGGCATCGGCCTGCTGAAAGAACGTGACCTTGTGGCCACGTTCGATCAACTCCGACGCCAGCGCCTGGAACGCCTGGAAATGGCTGTAGAAAGCGGGCGCGACGACGCCGAAATGACTCATGGATGAAGTGGCAACGATGGTTCGGTTGGTAAGAGGCGCGCGTTTCGCAATGCCGCCAGATCCGCCGATCCCGTGCAGAAGCAGGCGATCCTCAGTTGCCTGATGACGATCTCGAAGTGCTCGATGACCGCTGCCGTCGACAGGGTTGCGTCACGAAGAACGCCCGCCGCCTGGCCGATCAGGTCGGCACCCAGGCAAATGGCCTTGGCGGCGTCAACGCCGTTGCGGATCCCCCCGGACGCAATCAGGGTCATATCGGGGAGTGCCTGCCGGACCATCCTGAGGCTGGTGGCGGTGGGAATGCCCCAGTAGGTAAACGCGACGGCCACCTCCCGATCGATGGGCCGCACTGCGCGTTCGGCCTCGACAGCGGCCCAGCTCGTGCCGCCAAGTCCCGCGACATCGATGACCTGCACCCCGGCGCGGGCCAGCGCCACAGCGACCTGTGCCGATATCCCGGCGCCTACTTCCTTGACGATGACGGGCACGCCGACAGACTCGACGGTACGACGAATGGCTTCCAGGACGCCGCGCCAGTTTCTGTCGCCTTCCGCCTGCACCGCTTCCTGCAGGGGATTCAAATGGATGATCAGCGCATCGGCCTGCAGTGAATCCACAGATCGACGCGCCAGATCGAGGCCATCGCGTTCCAGCAGTTGAGCGGCACCGATGTTGCCCAATAACGGGACATCAGGCGCCAGGCGGCGCAGCTCGCGGGTCAAGCCCTGGTCGTTTCCGCTTCTGAGTCCCACTCGCTGCGAACCGACACCCATCGCGATGCCCAGCGCCTGAGCGGCCTCAGCCAGATGGCGGTTGATCGCAGCGGACCGATCCGCACCGCCGGTCATGGAGCTGATCAGCAACGGTGCTCTCAGCGCCTTGCCCACCAGGGCACTGCGCAGGTCGATGGTGTCCAGATCCAGCTCGGGCAGCGCACAGTGCTCCAATTGCAGGGCATCGAACCCGGTACCCACGCCATGGCGGACCGCGCGCCTGTCCAACACGATGTTCAGGTGATCGTCCTTGCGTCGACTCAGATCGCTTTCACTCATTACAAGCCCCAGATTGCTTGAATCATTTGATAGGCGGCGTGGTCATCTACCTGAGCAAACTTGTACAACAAAGGCAACTCACACAGGTTTTGTACAAGATTGACTCAAACTGAGGCACCCATGACGCGGAGTCGTTCCGCGTTTTTGGCGTGCGCAGGTCACAGGAACCGATCCAAACGGTCAATCGCTACCGCAGAGGTAAACATCCCGATGACAATGGACTCAGACGCCACCATCGATCAAGGTTCCGCCGAGCGTCTTTCCCAAGTGCGCGCTTCCATCGAGACGCGCCTGGAGGAGTTGCTGCCCGAGAGTGGCAATGAGCGGGATCTGGTCGCACTGGCGATGCGCGAATCCACGTTGGCACCCGGCAAACGCATGCGCCCTATCCTGCTGATGCTCACTGCCGAAGGGCTGGGGCACGAGGGCACCTGGGGGCTGGACCTGGGCTGCGCCGTGGAGCTGATACACGCCGCGTCGTTGGTGCTCGATGACATGCCTTGCATGGACAACGCATCGCTCAGACGCGGTCGGCCCACTGTGCATTTGAAGTTCGGTGAGGACGTTGCGATTCTGACCGCCGTCGCGCTGCTGAGCCGTGCGTTCGGCGTCATTGCCTCTATCAGCGATTTATCGCCAGTGGTCAAAACCCAACTCGTTGAGCTGGCGGCCAATGCGGTCGGCATGCAGGGCCTTGTGCGCGGCCAGTTTCAGGATCTGCGCGATGGCCAGCAATCTCGCAGCCCTGAAGAAATCGCCATGACCAACAACCTCAAGACCGGCGTTTTATTTGGCGCGATAGTCGACATGGCCTGGCTGATCACCAGTAGCGAAGAGACCATCAGGCCCACGCTGCAGACCTTTGCCATGGAATTGGGGCAGGCCTTCCAGATGTATGACGATTTGCGTGACAGATGCCCGGACAGCGATAAGGATCAAGGCAAGGATGCAGGCAAATCCACGTTCATTTCGCTCTATGGCGAAGACAAGGTCAGGGAGCAGCTGCATGTGCATCTTTCCAACGCCGAACTGAACCTTCGCAGAGTCTTCCGTGATGCCGACATGATCGCGAGCTACATGAAGATGGTCTTCAACAAAGCGGCGCTCACGGCCTGATCAAGGCTGCGCGCGTTCAGCGACGGCCTGCTTGAGTTGCGACCCGTCGGTGAACCGCTTCTCCTGCACCACCGCGCCATTGTTCAAGGTCAGCCATTGAACCGATTCACGGTCGCCGTTGTACTCACCTGCGACCCGGCCATCGCGATCCAGCAGAATCCTGTATTTGGCCGAACGCATCGCGGGCACGGCCACCAGCTTTATCAGCGACGGCATTTTCTCGATATCCGCGACATAAATCATATGTCGCGCTTCCAGATAGCCCGCTGGCGAGTCTTCGATCGCCGCGTTCACCAGCTTCGCTGCCGACATGCTACGGGCCACCAGCAGCACCTGCGCGTCGTCATCGAGCGTATAGGCCTTGTCGTTCTGGTCCAGCAATGTCCACTTCCTGACAGGCTGGATCGCGTTATCGGCCAACGCGCTGAAGCAGAGGAGCACCCCCGTCACGAGAACTAAACGCCGCATCTTTGAAAACCTGGATAACAAAAAGGATATGTATCTTATGCCAGCCGAACCCGTTTCGCTTGATCGTCCTCGGGCCTCGCGTGCCGGGTCTTTGGAAGGCGTCATTGCAGAAGGATGCGTCCTTGTGTGCGTGCCTGGTTCTGTGTGATTTCCCCGAACTCCTCCCGATGGCAGGTTTCACATGAACATGCTTCCGGCGCTTCGAAGGAATGAGGGTATGCAAACGCTAAAAATAGCGACGTTCAACATCAACGGGATTGGTGCGCGGCTGCCCAATCTGATCGCATGGCTGGAACGTGAGCAACCTGACATTGTGTGTCTGCAGGAGCTCAAGGCACAGGATAAGGATTTCCCGGCACGTGAGCTTGAGGCTGCAGGCTACGGCTCGCTGCACCTGGGCCAGGTATCGTGGAATGGTGTAGCTATCCTGGCCCGTGACTCCGAGCCACTGCTGATCCGAAAAGGTCTGCCAGGGGAGGAGGAAGACACTCAGGCCCGTTATCTGGAAGCGGCTGCTCACGGTGTCATCGTTGGGTGCCTGTATTTGCCTAACGGCAACCCGCAGCCGGGACCGAAATTCGAATACAAACTCAGGTGGTTCGAGCACCTGATCGAGCACGCCAAAACCTTGCAGGCCAGTGATCATCCCGTCGTTCTTGCCGGCGACTTCAATGTCGTGCCAACCGACGAGGACATCTACAACCCACGCTCATGGCTCAAGGATGCGCTGCTACAGCCCGAGAGCCGCGAGTGCTATGAGCGACTGCTCGCGCAGGGCTGGCTGGACTCTTTGCGACACCTGTATCCAGATGAGCGTGTTTACACCTTCTGGGATTATTTCCGTAAGCACTGGGAGAAGAATTCCGGCTTGCGTATCGATCATCTGCTGCTCAATCCGATGCTTGCCCCTCGCCTCCAGGATGCTGGAGTAGATGCCTGGGTGCGAGGAGAAGCCCACCCCAGTGATCACGCCCCTACCTGGATCCAGATCGGCAAACCGCAGGCCGATCCGCAGAAAAAGGCTAAAAAGAAAGCCAAAGTTGCTGAGACGGCACCGGCAGAACCCAGTGCGAACCTGAACGAATACAACCGCAAGCGTGACTTCGAGGCCACACCGGAGCCATCCGGTGCAGCGAAAACCAAGCGATCCGCGAAAACCGCCGCACTGCAATTTTGCATTCAGAAGCACGATGCCACGCGCTTGCATTACGACTTTCGCCTGGAACTCGACGGCACGCTGAAAAGCTGGGCGGTGCCCAAGGGCCCATCCCTTGATCCGCAAGCAAAACGCCTGGCCGTGCATGTCGAAGACCATCCGATCGACTACGCAACCTTCGAGGGCAACATTCCTGAGGGGCACTATGGGGCTGGTGACGTCATCGTCTGGGATCGCGGCATCTGGAAACCGTTGTCCGATCCTGCGCAGGCCTATGCCAAAGGCCGGCTCAAGTTTGAGCTTCAAGGCGAAAAACTCAACGGTGAATGGAATCTGGTCAAAACACACATTCCGGGCAAACAGGAGCAATGGTTCCTGATCAAACATCAGGATGAATTTGCCAGGCCCGAATCCGAATATGACATCGTCAAGGAACAGCCCGACAGCGTGCTGAGTGAACGGACGATTGTGCCGAAAAAACGCGGCGGCAAGGCAGCCTCCCCGAAACCCGTGGAAAAAGTACCGGCCCCAAGAAAGAAGCCTGCCAACGGTAAGCTCACCGGAGCCCAGTCGGCGGAACTGCCTGACAGCATCAAACCTGAGCTAGCGACCCTTGTCGAGTCGGCCCCCGAAGGTGACTGGCGCTACGAGATCAAGTTCGATGGTTATCGGGTAATGGCCCGTGTGGACGGCGGTAAGGTGCAATTGTTCACGCGTAATGGGCACGACTGGACACACAAGCTTCCGCGTCAGGCCGAAGCCATCGCAGGGTTGGGACTGGAGTCCGCCTGGCTGGACGGCGAGATGGTCGTCGCCAATGAAGACGGCGTTCCTGACTTTCAGTCGCTACAGAATGCGTTTGAATCCCAGCGCAGCGGCAACATTGTCTACTACCTGTTCGACCTGCCCTTTCTCAACGGCATGGATCTACGTGAAGTGCCTGTCGAACAGCGCCGCGCGGCCTTGTCCAAAGTGCTGGAACGCAGTGAGGACGAGGTCCTCAGGTTCTCGGAAGACTTTGGCGAAACCCCTGACGCGTTGCTCAACAGTGCCTGCCAGATGAAGATGGAGGGGCTGATCGGCAAACGGGTCGGCAGTGCCTATGTGTCCCGCCGCAGCGACGACTGGATCAAGCTCAAGTGCAAACGACGGCAGGAGTTCGTGGTGGTCGGCTACAGTGACCCCAAGGGCGCGCGGAGCAAATTCGGTGCGCTGCTGCTGGGCCTGCACGACGCGGACAGCGGTGAGCTGAGGTACGCGGGCAAGGTGGGGACGGGTTTCAACGAAGTCACGCTGAACACCATCTACGATCAGCTCTTGCCGTTTGAGATCAAGAAGGCTGCCGTGGTCAATCCACCTACGGGTTTCGAGGCCAAGGGCGTGCACTGGCTCAAGCCGGAACTGCTGGCGGAGGTCGCCTTTGCCGAGATTACCAAGGAGGGGTCGGTCAGGCACGCGGTTTTCCAGGGCTTGCGCACCGACAAACCGGCAAAGTCGATCATCGAGGAGCACCCCGCTCCGCCTCCCGCCGCCGAAAAGCCCGCAACCGCAAAAAGCGCCAAGTCAAAGGGGGCCAAGGCCTCCCCCCGCGCAAAGGTCGGAACAGAGTCCGCCACGACCAGCGGAAAGATCCGTCTGACCCATCCCGAGCGCATCATCGACCCCACCAGTTCCGCCACCAAGCGCGACCTGGCCGACTACTACATCGGCATATCAGACTGGTTGCTACCCCAATTGGCAAATCGGCCAGTGGCGTTGGTTAGAGCCCCCGAGGGCATTACCGGCGAGCTGTTCTTTCAGAAAAACGCTGATCGCCTTGCGATTCCCGGCATCGAGACCATGGGCAAGGAATACACGGGGCACCCGGTCATGCTCATCAACAATATCGAGGCGCTGGTTGGCGCGGTGCAGATGAGCGCCATGGAGCTTCACACGTGGAATGCAGTCTCAGATGATCTGGAACGTCCGGATCGTTTCATTCTCGACCTCGATCCAGATCCCGTCCTGCCCTGGAAAAGCATGGTCGAAGCGACGCAGCTGACCTTGGCGGTGCTTGAAGAGCTGGGCCTGAAAACCTTCCTCAAGACCAGCGGCGGCAAAGGAATACATCTGGTGGTACCGCTTACCCCCAAAGCCGACTGGGACGCGGTAAAGGACTTCAGCCACGCGATCGTCAAGCACATCGCCAAGCTCTTGCCTGATCGCTTCTCGGCGGTTTCCGGCCCCAAGAATCGTGTGGGACGCATCTTTATCGACTACCTGCGCAACGGACTCGGCGCCACCACCATCAGCGCCTACTCGGTTCGTACGCGCGAAGGCCTTCCGGTTTCGGTGCCGATCTTTCGCGAGGAGCTGCTTGAGATCAAAGCCGCAAATGTCTGGAACATCCACAACATCCACGAACGATTGGGGGAGCTGGACAGCGACCCGTGGGCTGACCTCGGCGAAACACGACAAACCATCACCGCCGAAATGCGTCGGCGCGTGGGCCTCAAGTAACCAGCGTGGAGCCGCTGCCAGGTCGGGAAGCTAGAGAAGAAGAAGGCCCCCCATGATCGGTAAAACGACCTCCGCGATGCGGTTTATAAGGCGAGCTGTGACGGAGCTATTATGGGCGCGGGTTTTGACCCATACACCCCAATAGGCGTAGCAGCACGCACACAAAAACTCTATCAGAATGTGAGTGCCCCCCGAGTGTAATCAGCTGCATTTCAAGGATGCACCGAGTGCCGGGAAATAGTTTGGCGAACGGGTAATCTGCTTATCGGACTGGGCAATGTGCCTATCCGTGCAAGTTGCCCACGAGCCAGGCTTCGGAAGCCAAAAGTCGGATGGGCACCAAAGGCGAGTTATGAATCGGTGTCTGAAGGCCTTGAAGATGTGCAGCGATTCGTTCCGCGCTGGAACAACACCATGCCCCACAGCTACAACGGTTACCGAGCATCGGTAGCTGCGCGGGCTTGTCCTCAATGACACAGGCCTTAATCAAAGCCGGGGGCAAGCCCCGGCCACGTCCATTCGGTCAGGCGCCGAACGCACCGTCAATGGTATGCATTGCTCCTGTCACAAAGCCTGCTTCTGGACCGGCCAACCAGGCCACCATTGCGGCCACCTCTTCAGGACGTCCGTGACGTTTGATTGCCATGAAGCTGTGCATCAGGTCCTTCATCGGGCCGTTCGCTGGATTGGCATCTGTGTCGATCGGTCCGGGCTGCACGATATTGATCGTGATACCGCGCGGGCCAAAATCCCGAGCCAACCCTCGCGCCATTCCTTGCAACGCGGATTTGCTTAAGGCATAGGACGCCATGCCCGGCAAGGGCATACGGTCGCCGTTTACCGACCCGATTACGATGATGCGTCCGCCTTCAGGCATTTGCCGCGCCGCTTCCACCGATGCATGGTACGGCGCATGCACATTGATGCGGAGCAAGCGATCGATCGCGTCAGGGGCCTGTTCAAGCGCATCGCCGAAGATAGCTATGCCGGAATTGACCACCAGGACGTCCAAAGGACCGCTATCTCGGACCCTGGCAATAACCGCATCGCGGTCAGCGCTGTCGGTCGAATGCGCGCTGGCACCTGTTTCAGTGGCAAGCAGATGTGCCGCCTCAGGCGAGCCCGAGTAGGTAAATGCCACCTTCGCCCCATCGGCTGTAAATCGTTTTACGATCGCCGCACCGATCCCCCTACTTCCACCAAGCACCAGTACTGATTTATTTTTGAAATCTGACATGATCATGCTCCCGATTAATGTAGTGAATGCTACAATAATTAATCACCCCCCTGTCAAATACTTTTGTAATCATGACTACAAAAACATCTTCTGTTCGTGGCCGACCACGCCGGTTCGATCCGGATGAGGCGCTCGTCACTGCCCAGCGCCTATTCCATGCTCAAGGCTACGACGGTGTCAGCGTTACCGATCTGACCAAGGCACTTGGTATCAATCCCCCCAGCTTCTATGCGGCGTTTGGCAGCAAGGCGAAGTTGTACGCGAAGATCCTTGATCGGTATGCGCTAACCGGGGCTGTGCCTTTAGTGCAGATCCTCAGGGCTGACCGGCCGTTGGCCATCTCGCTTGCGCAAATACTCGAGCAGGCTGCGCGCAGCTATGCAGCCGATCCCTTGGCCACGGGTTGTATGGTTCTGGAGGGCACGCGAAGTAACGATCTGGAGGCGCGTGAGGCAGCCTGCGGCTTTCATCTTGCTGCGCAAGACGTCATTCGAAACAGCATCGCCGAGCACTATCCACTGGAAGCTGATCGGCTGGCAGACTTTGTCAGCACCACCATGGCTGGACTTTCGGCCAGCGCGCGCCATGGACAAAGCCTGGACCGGCTCCTGGCTACGGCACGGCTCGCCGGTCTGGCGATAGCGCAGGTTCTTCCTGCCTTGACCACCTCGAAGTCGAGTGGGCGCTCCGATTCCGGCTGAGCTAAATCTCGGCCCCTAGAATTAGCCCGATGAACGGTGATAAATTCGATCAATATGACTTTTAGCGTCTAAGGGCGAGGCAGCACAGTCTTACCGCCCTGCGGCTCAGCAGCACTTGGAAATATTCGCAGTCTCGTTCACCCTCAATCCCTAGACGCTTTCTGGAAAATGAATCGAAGCGAGAACTCCGCACTCGGTACGGGCTTCCCGAACAAATACCCTTGTGCTTCCAAACAATCGTTGGCGGTGAGGAAATCGACCTGCGCCTGAGTTTCTACGCCTTCAGCAATGACTCCCAGACCAAAGCTTTTGCCGAGATAGATGACAGCCTTCACGACCGCAGCATCTCCTGGGTTGGTGTTAAGGTCGCGAATAAAGGAGCGATCAATTTTCAGACGCGTAACAGGATATTGCTTCAATAAGCTCAGTGAGGCGAAGCCTGTACCGTAGTCGTCAAAGGCGAGTCCGACCCCAAGTTCTCGCAGCCCATTCAAAAGCCGCACTGTCGACTTATCCCGACGCAAGAGGATGTTCTCAACAATTTCAAGTTCAAGCGCCTCGGGCGGGAGTCCTGTCTCGGCGAGCACCTCTCTGACTACAGCGAGGAGTCGCCCTGAACGCAGTTGTGCCTCAAACAAGTTGACGCTGATGCGAAAATCGGGAGCCTCCACCCGCCATTTGACAGCTTGCTTGCAGGCGGTACGCAAGGCCCATTCGCCCACAGCGGCTGCTAAAGGCTTCTCCCTCAACACGTCCATGAATGAAGCGGGGGAAAGCAAACCCCGGGTGGGATGACGCCAACGCATCAGCGCCTCGGCACCCGTTAGTTTATGTGTACCTGTCGCTATTTGCGGCTGATAAAAAAGTTCGAATTCACTGTTTTCGAAGGCAAGTCGTAATTCGCGCTCAAAGGTACGCCGTGCGATAGCGACCTCGCGAAAGGCTGGCACAAATAGCTCGTAACGCCCTTTACCTGCGGCTTTGGCTTTATAGAGTGCCAGATCCGCGGCACCGAGCAAGTCCTCGGAACGACGCCCATGTATTGGGGCGAATGACAGACCGATACTGACGCCGATAGAAATTAATTCCCCAGCGAATTCATACGGTTTCGAAATGGCCAACACCAATTGCTCAGCCAAAGTCTTAGCCGCTCGTACATTATCACCGGCCATTAAAGCGACAAATTCATCCCCCCCAAGCCTCGCTAACATGAGGGCATCTTTACAAATGGACTTCAGACGCAGCGCGACATCTTTTAGAACAGCGTCGCCCGCGGAATGACCAAGTGTATCGTTGACCTCCTTGAAACTGTCGAGATCGAAAAGGAGAACAGTCGCTGGCTCACCGGCATCGAGTGTAGCTGTTAGAGATGCGCGCCAGGCGCTTCGGTTATGAAGATCAGTCAACGGGTCAAGCGATGCCAGTCGAAACAAACGCTCTTCATTCTGACGGCGTTCGGTAATATCACGCACGATGGCTCCGACACTGGTGTTGTCCCCCTCTCCCCAAGTCGATAATGAAAATTCCGCAGGAAATTCGCTCCCATCTTTGTGCAGACCCGATAGCTCAACAGTCTGGTCGGCAAGCTCTATCTTTTCGCCGTTTCTCAGCCGTTCCAGTTCAGCGTCATAGATAGCCCGCCAGCTTTCTGGAACGACTACGGCGCCCGACTTACCCGCGATCTCACTCGCTGAATAGCCAAAAAGCTTTTCGGCTGCGCGATTCCAGAACGTGATTTTTCCATCG
>NZ_NKHL01000120.1:0-156169 GCF_002934685.1 Pseudomonas bohemica | reverse complement strand
TTGCTGATGACAAATCGGCAATCTGCCCTGGGTCAATTTTCAATCGGCAGGGTGGGTCAGTTTTCAATCAGCGCCAACAACTTGAGAAAAAGACGAACGTGTCGAACTCTCGATAATCACCTGGAGCCGCTGCCCGAACGACCTCAGCGGTCTGGCCTCCAATCCCATGCTGTATCCCCTTCACCAGTTCGACTTGATCGCAGCGCAGTGTACCGTTCATCAGCACGGATAAATCTCCGGAATTTTCAGAAAGTGGATCGACTCCACATGCACAAGCAGCCGAGAAAGTTCTAATGATAAAGCACAAAAATACGCAGTCGTTTGCCCTATGTATTATGTCCATGCTGCTCATGCAAGTTGGCCTCGCGTATTCGATTCCCATCATACGTTCAACGGGGGCCATCCATACATCTGCATATCGCTTGACTGTCGCAGCTCTTATTGTCACCGTTGTATGTGCTTCTAAGAAACGCAAGAAGATTCGTCGGTTATTTAATGCCGACACCTTTCTTTTAGGAATAGCCATGGCAGGGATGGCAATCTTTTTTTCGATAGCAATAGCCAATATGCCCTTGGCTCTTGCAACGTGCATAGAATTCATGCCCCCCCTGGCAGTTGTATGCTTATACCAAAAAACGACAAGGTCATTAATGCTAGTGGGTGGAGCATTGCTGGGAATCTACCTCATGCTCGCTAACACTCAAGAACATGAGCCAGCCACGCATATCTGGTCGGCTTTCGCTGCAGCTTCATGCTGGGCAGGTTATATCGTATTCGGTAAGCGAGTAAGCCAAAATAATTCGAGCATGTATGGCATCTGCCCAGCATTGCTAACCGCAGCCTGTACAAGTCTGATATTCAGCGCATGGGAACCAGGTACAACCCTGAGCATTCAGGAAGTCCCGCAAATTCTCCTGATCGCCCTGCTGTATCCTCTTGCCCCGTACATTTTAGACTTGCTAGCGTTGAAAACACTCAAGCATTCTACGTTCGGAATGCTGACTAGCGCAGAACCTGTATTAGCATTGGCTATCGGGGTTATCACGCTGGGTCAGACCCTGACCTACTTCCAGCTAGCCGGCTTATCTCTAGTTGTGTTTGCCAATGCTGCCAGTTTAACTGAACCTAAAAGGGCAGAAGAGGTATAAATGGATTACCTTAACGTTTTGGATCAACTAATACGCAACCAGTACCGGTGACGTGCTACGCCAACTAACAGATACACACCTGATAGCACGGCATCGCGTTGCGGCAGGCAACGAAGTTGATGCCATCCACAGAGCTACCCTCTTAGCGCGCCCAGTCGTAAAACCCCTGCATATACATTTTTAGTGGAAAGAAAAACAGTCAGTCGCAGCACTTCGAAGTCACCGCGTCGGCTGACACTACAACGGTGGGTTAAACCCAGGAAATCAAAAGTCTCCGGCTTTCTCAAACCTCGCTTCCTGCGATTCATCACAGCAAAACGACCGAACTCAATTAGTCGTATTTTCGAGGCGTTGAGCGATAGACCGAACCTGGCCAACCGTTCCTGCAACTGCATCAGAAACTGCTGAGCCTGCACTTTCGTCCTGAACTCCACCACGCTGTCATCTGCGTAGCGCACGATAACCATATCGCCACGGGCGTGGCGCGGGCGCCACTGCCTTGCCCATAAATCCAACGTGTAGTGAAGATAGATATTCGCGGCATCCCGAATTCCTGATTACGCGACTCAATGGCTGGCCAATCGGTTTCCCCTGTCAACGCTTCACCCTGCACCTCGCGGTGCAACATGCATGACTCGGGGCTTGGTTGATTCGCCATTTCTTACCAGTATCGAACTTTCATTGACTATCCTCTGCCAGCTTTAACTGGCGCTCTAAGCGTCCGGCGAAGCCACCTTCTCAATCCTGGACGTAAGGGCGATGGTGTCCGCCTCAAAATACGTGGACATCATCGCCCTTATTGTCAGATCACTCATTTCCTTTCAAAAGCGTCAATTCCGGTAAGTTGAGCAGATAGCGCCCAAAGGCGTTCGGCTTGATCAGGGTCTGCGGCATAGGGCCGGACGCCGACAAAGGATGGTGGTTCGCTTATGTCTAGCGATGCGATCTCACAGTCCTCGCAATACAAACCTCCCATGCCAGTTAACTCCGAAGCTGTTGCGGCCCAAACTTGGGTGGCCGCGCCCTGCTGCGTCGTCTTGAAAGTCGGATCTGCAAGGTGGCCGCTAACGTCTAGCCAGCCGGCGGCAATCATTTCTTTCTGCGCCAGATGACGCTGGAGCGGTGTGAGAATCTTGCCGGGATGAAGGGAGAAAGCACGGACACCCTCGCGTTGACCAAGCAGATCAAGGTGGACAGCAAACAATGCATTGGCCGTCTTCGACTGCCCATAGGCCAACCACTTGTCGTAGCCCTGCGTGAATTGCACATCGTTCCAGCGGATACCCGATTGGTGATGCCCTGCCGATGACACTACTACCACCCTTGCATGACCCTTGAGCGCAGGCCATAGCAAATTCACGAGCGCGTAGTGCCCCAGATGATTGGTAGCGAACTGTGCCTCCCAACCTGCCCCTACGCGGGTTTCCGGGCAAGCCATGATTCCCGCGCTGCCGATCAGGATGTCTATGTGTCGGTCGCTTGCCAGGAAACGCTGTGCGAAGTCATGCACGCTGGTCAGGTCGGAAAGATCCAGTCGCTCGATTTCCACATTGGGGATTCCACTAGTCTTCGCGCGAGCAGCTTCAACATCACGGGCTGCGACAACGACATGCGCGCCCGCATTGATCAGTGCTCGTGTCGTCTCCAGGCCCAGACCGGAATGGCCCCCAGTCACAATGGCGGTGGTGTTGGATAGATCGCGTCCTTGGAGTACCTCCGCTGCGGTGGTTGTCGCTCCAAAGCCGGAGTGAATGGGAGACTGTTTACCGTTCATGGCGTGTCCTTGAAAATCTGACAGGGAATAGGGGAAAAGCCCACGGCGACCATTATCTTGATTAGAATTAGGACCGTGAATGCAGCAAAGTCCAGTTATCTATCGAGATCGTCCTACACCTACGGATCCCCTGTCCGAAGCTCTCTCCCCCATGAATACTCATAGCTCTCTTTTTGCAGGTCTGAACGCTGGTGGAGACTTGCAATCGACTTCCCGCCGCCCGCAGGCGTCAAGTTCAATGCAATACTTGAAGGGACTTGTTGGCTAGCGGTGGAAGTCATGGAGCTACCTATCCTATTGACAGCCGGAGATTGCTTTCTTTTGCAACGCAAGCGGGCGTTTTCCCTGCGCAGCGACTTGTCATTTCCGGCCATCCACTCGGATGCGATCTATCGCCATGCCGTCCATGGCGTTGCCAGTTGTGGGACAGCCGATGCGTTTTTCCTCATTGGGGACCGCTTTGACTTCGGCGAGCAAACCCGCCTTCTATTTGACGGATTATGAATCGCACGGGTTTCGTAGACACAAACCAGCGCAGGTCCCGTTTGCTAGGGCAAGCCCAGCTACAACACCAGCGACTCCTCCCATGATGCGAGCCAAGGGCTACGTTTCTCGAGAGCAAGGTCAGAACTGGTACATGTCCGTGCTCCTCTCCTCCCGCCCGTATCTCACGCACGCCCCATACCCTCGTCGAGCCCACAAGCGTGGCAGCATCACCATAACCTCCTGATGTCCGAACAACGCAAATACTAGTTACTTAGATTTGCATTTGATATACATTCTCGTTCACTCTATTATTTCCTCAACTTGCAGAGCGTGGACGAGGCTTAGACATGACCAATGACACCCCTTATGACTTCATCGCAATAGGGCTGGGGCCTTTCAACTTGGGATTGGCGTGCCTCGCTGAACCGCTCGATGGTGTACGTAGCCTTTTTCTGGAAAAGAAGAATCAGTTCGCGTGGCACAGTGGCATGCTGCTGGAAGGCACTACCCTTCAAAACCCTTTCCTGGCCGACATGGTTTCCATGGCCGACCCCACCAACCCGCTGTCATACCTCAATTATTGCAAGCAGCAGGGCCGGCTTTACACCTATTACATTCGCGAAAACTGGTATCTCACCCGCCAGGAATTCGACCGTTACTGCAAATGGGCCGCCGCGCAACTGAAAAACGTGCGCTACCAACATAACGTGCAGGAAATCTGGCATGACCCCAAACGTGCCTGCTACGTCGTCGCCGGCGCTTGCGGGCCGCACAACACCGCGTTCCAACTACTGACTAAAAAGCTTGTAATCGGCATCGGCGGGGTGCCATACATACCCGCCTGCTTCACCAAGGCCGAGGGGGCTGTCGAGGCCGTACACACTTCGAACTATCTTAGCAACAAGGCCAACCTGCAACGTTGCAAGAACATCACGGTCATCGGCAGTGGGCAAAGTGGCGCCGAGGTCTATCAAGACTTGCTGCTGGAGTCCGAACGCCACCGTTATACGCTCAACTGGGTCACCCGCGCCTCGCGCTTCTTCCAGATGGAGAACGCCAAGCTGACCCTGGAACTGATCACACCCGACTATGGCAACTATTTCTACGGCCTCAAGCCTGAGGTCAAGCATAAGGTGCTGGACGACCAGCGCAGCATCTATAACGGCATCAACCAATCACTGATCGAACGCATCTACGAAACGCTGGACGAACGCAGCCACCGTGAAGCGCCAGCGACTCGCCAGATGACCAACCTGGCACTCAAGCACTGCGAATACGTGAGCGGCAGCGGCCAATGGGCGCTGACCTTCGAGCACACCCAACTGGGCCATCACTACATTCATTTCACCGACGGGCTGGTGTTCGCCACTGGCTATCGCTACCAGTTACCAAGCTTTATCGAAGGCATTCGCGAGCGGATTCGCTGGGACTCGGCTGGCCGCTACGATCCATCAAAAAGCTGGGCGGTAGACCACCAGAACCGCGAAATCTATGTACAAAACGTCGGCTTGCAAAGCCACGGGCTGACCAACCCCGACCTGGGCCTGGCCTGCTATCGAAACAGCCGTCTGTTAGCCGAACTGACCGGCCAGGACCCTTACCCCTGCGAGCCACATACCGCTTTCCAGGACTTCGCACCGGCCGCGGACAGCGGCTTCGAACTTCTCGACGGCCAAGGCACTTTCTCATGACGTTGCGCACTACCATCCTGATCATGTCGGCATTCGGCGTTATCAGTGATTCGATTCTGATCGCGTTTTACCCGCAGTTTTTCGAGGACCGCTACGGCATCACCAGCCCGGTGCATGTGGGTGCCTACATTGCCGCCATTTCCATCGCTGTGATGTGCATGCTGCCTGTGTGGGCACGGGTGGCTCGGCGAGTCGAGACTATGCACCTGCTCGCCTATACACAGCTCGCCGCCGCGCTGTTCTGCGTGATGTCGATCTGGGCACCCAACGCCCCGACCTATTGGCTGCTGACCATGCTCATGTTCATGACCAAGGCCAGCTACCTGTTGATGTTTCCGTATCTGATGCGTCTGCAGAAGCCCGATCAGCACAGCGTTACTATCGGCCTGCTGTCGGTCGTGGTGCACATCGGCGCCATCTTTGGCGCGGCGGTAGGCGGCCTGGTGCTTCAGCAATACGGACCGCGCCTGTGCATCGCCCTGATGGCCGCCGGCGACTTCATCCAGATGGGCCTATGCCTGTATCTGATCCGCAGTGGCAAAGTGGTCAAGGTCCTGACGCACGAAGAAAGGAACCGAAAGGCGCCTCCCTTCAAGCGCGCACCCGGCACCTTGGCACTGCTGCTCAAACTCAGCCTAGTGATGCTGATCTTCGATTTCAGCGCCTACCTGGTGCGGCCATTTTTCACCTTGTACTGGGAAGCCAGCACCGGGGTGCACAACCAGATGCTGACCGGTGTGATCTTTGCCATTCCCGGCATAGTCGCCCTGCTGGCGTTGATGATCAAACACTATGTGAAGAGTCCCCCGGCCTGGCTCGATCACACATTCGGCAACCTGCTGTTGGGCACCGTCGGGCTGTTGTTACAGGCTGCGCCGTCAATGCTGCTGATCATCGTCGGCCGCTGCCTGTATGGCTGGGCCATGTTCCAGGTGATCGTCAAGTTGGAGGTCACCCTGTTCAAGATCAGCACCCCCGACGCCTATGCCCGGGACTTCAGTATCACCAACTTTTTCCAGAACCTGGGCGTGCTGCTGTCGTCATTCGGCGCCGGCTACCTGGTGAGCCTGGTAGGCGTGCAAATGACCTTCGCCATTGCCGCCGCCGGCATGCTGCTCACAGCGGTCATCGACCGTTGGTCTTTGCGTGTTGATCGCTACCACCAGGTGCCCGCCCAGCTCGAAGGCGAAACTAGGGAAGAATGCCATGCGATATGACCTGATAACGCCCGCCGAGGGCCGTCCCGAACTCAGCCCAGACTTGAGCCTTCGACCGCTGGACCTGACAAGCGACATCGCAGTGATTCACCCCTGGTACCAGATGGACTACGCGCACTACTGGAACATGCAGCACATGACTGCCATTGCCACCCGCGACTTTTATGCCGACGGTGCCAGCAGTGGGCATCTGCATGCCTACATGGGCTTCTACCAAAACACCCCGGCGTTCGTGGTGGAGTGTTACGACCCGGCCGATGACGCGCTGGGCAAGCTCTACCCGGTACAAACCGGCGATAGGGGCATGCACTTTTTCGTCGGCCCCTGTGAGCAGCCCATCCGCCATTTCACCCGCGACATTCTGCGCGTGGTCATGGCCTTCGTCTTCGACCACCTGCACGCCCGGCGTGTGGTTGTCGAGCCGGACATCCGCAACACCAAAGTGCATCGACTCAACGCCATGGTCGGCTTCGTCAACCAGGCCGTTATCGAACTTCCCAGCAAAACGGCCCAATTGGCTTTTTGTACCCCAGAAGACTTCACCAACTCTCTGAGAGGATGAATCCACCGATGAACACGCAAATTTCAAATTCTCCCGCTACTGCCGTCGCCCACCTCACCCCGCAGGTGTGGGCCAAAGTCAATCGTTTGCTGGTACGCAAGGCCATCAGCGAATACGCTCACGAACAAGTCTTTAGCCCCACTTCCCTGGGTGCCGCCGAACGTGAAGGCTGGTCGCATTATGAATTGCAGGCCGACACCGAGCAGTGCCGCTATCAATTCCAGGCGCGGAACATGGCCCTGCGCCACTGGGCTATCGATCCGGCCAGCATCGTGCGTGAGCTACAAGGCCAGAAGCAGCCCATCGACGCGCTGACGTTCATCAACGACTTCAAGCACACCCTGGGAATTCCGGCGGACAAGCTGCCTGTGTACCTGGACGAAATCAGTAGCACCCTGTTTGGCGCCGCCTATAAGCACAGCCGCGACTATCTGACCAGCAAGGCGCTGGCCGATGCTGACTATCAGGACTTCGAAAGCGCCATGACCGAAGGCCATCCAGGCTTCGTCGCCAACAACGGCCGCCTGGGCTTCAACGCGCTGGACTATCAGGCCTACACCCCGGAGACCGGCGCGCGTTTTCCGGTTATCTGGCTGGCCGTGCACACCGATAACGCCCATTTCGCCGCTATTCCCGGACTGGACCACGACACGCTGATGCGCCAGGAACTGGGTAACGCGACCGTCGACGCGTATCGCCAGCAACTCACGACCCTGGGCCTGGATAGCAACGCCTATATTTTCATGCCGACCCACCCGTGGCAGTGGTACGAGAAGTTGAGCATCATGTTCGCCGCTGATGTTGCCAACCAGAAGATCATCGCTCTGGGCACCAGCTCAGATGAATACGTCGCTCAACAATCGGTGCGCACCTATTTCAACACCAGCAATCCACACAAATGCTACGTGAAAACCTCGCTGTCGGTCCTCAACATGGGCTTCATGCGCGGCCTCTCCCCGTACTACATGGCCGGTACTCCAGCCATAAACGCTTATCTGCACGAGCTGATTTCCAGCGACCCGGTACTCAACGACTATGGCTTCGGCATCCTGCGTGAAGTGGCCTCGGTGGGGTATCGCAACCGATACTACGAAGCGGCGCAGGAAACCGACAGCCCCTACAAGAAAATGCTGTCGGCACTGTGGCGCGAAAGCCCATTGAAACGCCTGAAGCCAGGCGAGCGCCTGATGACCATGGCCGCTCTGCTGCACATCGACCCTGAAGGCAATGCCTTGCTGCCTGAACTGATGCGCCGCTCGGGTCTGGAACCTGTGGCCTGGATGCGCCAATACCTCAAAGCCTTCCTGCAACCGTTGATTCACTGCTTCTATGCTCACCATCTGGTGTTCATGCCACACGGCGAGAACCTGATTCTGGTACTGGAAGGGTATGTACCGACACGGGTGTTCATGAAGGACATCGCCGAGGAATCGGCCATTCTCGACAAGAACGCCAAGATGCCCGAGGGCCTGGAACGCCTGGCCGTAGATGTACCTGAAGACTATAAGATCCTCGGTATTTTCATCGACGTGTTCGACGGCGTTTTCCGCCACATGAGTCAGATCCTCGAGGAAAACGGCTGCATGGTAGAAGAGACCTACTGGCGCACCGTGGCCGAATCGGTGATTGACTACCAGCAGGCTCATCCCGAATTGCAGCACCGCTTTGATCGGTACGACTTCTTCGCGCCCTCATTCCTGCATTCCTGCCTGAACCGTCTGCAGTTGAAGAACAACCTGCAGATGGTCGATCTGGCCAACCCTGCCGGCAGCCTGATCATGGCCGCCCCCCTGGATAACCCTGTCGCCCCTTTCGCGCCGCTACCCAGCCAATCCGCAGCGGTCATCCGCCGAGACAAACTACAAGCCTAAAAGCCCCACGTTTGGCCTTCACAAGAGGCCAAACGCCCCCACACCACCTGCAATACCGCGCCCCTGGGGCCCGTGCCGAGATGGCCTCAGTGAAATCAGCGCAAGGAGCAATTGAATGGTCAACTTCGGTCGCACAGCCCAAAAGGAAACTCTGCTGGCAGAGCTCCATGAGGAGTTACCTCAGCTACCGATTCACACCTATTGCGATCCTGAGATCTACAAGATAGAACAAGAGTTGATTTTTCAGAACAGTGCTCGGTACATAGGGCACGAAATGATGGTGCCCAATGTAGGCGACTGGTACGCCCTGCCCCACGACGACTATTCGCGAATTTTGGTGCGCAATGAAAATGGGATCGAGTTGCTGTCCAACGTCTGCCGTCACCGACAGGCCTTGATGCTCGGCGACTTCAGCCCCGACGCCCCGAATTCGATGATCCGCCGCGGCAACCTGCGCGCGACGGGGGGGCGCATCATGTGCCCGCTCCACGCATGGACCTACGACAACACCGGCTTGATCGTCGGTGCGCCGAAGTTTCCCGAGCGGCCCTGCCGCAACTTGCCTCGGTACCCCTTGCATAACGTCGGCGGCTTCCTGTTCGAAGGCCCGCGCGACCCTGTCAACGACATCGCCAAACTCTTCAACCACCCGGAAATGGACTTCAGCGGCTACGCCATGGACCACGTGGAAATGCACCCATGCAAGTGCAACTGGAAAACCTTCCTCGAGATATACAACGACGATTATCACATCGCCACCTTTCACCCGGGGCTGCGTAAATACGTGCGCAGTGAGGGTCTGAAATGGGAATACGACGATTGGTACAGCCTGCAACGGATCAATGTCACCAATAACCTGGAGCGCTCCGGCACAGATGCCTACAAAGCCTGGCACGACGGCCTGATAGCTGAATACGGCGATGGGGCGCCTGAGTTCGGGGCGATCTGGGCCAGTTACTACCCCACCCATATGATCGAAGTATTTCCTCAAGCCCTGGTGTTGTCGACGGTATACCCCAAGGGCGTACACGAATCGATCAACGTGGTCGAGTTCTACTACCCGCAGCACTTGATGGAAAACAACCGCGAACTAGTGGAATCCCACCGCGCGGCCTACATGGAAACGGCCATTGAAGATGACGAAATTGCCGAGCGTACCGACGCTGGGCGCCGGGCGCTCTACCAACGTGGGATCGACGACAGCGGCCCTTACCAAATCCCACTAGAAGAAGGCATGCAGCACTTCCACAGCTGGTACCGCGCGGTCATGGGGGGCGCTATTCATTCACGCTCCGCATGATTGCCCTCCAACTACACCGCTTTGCACATCTGCCAACCCACTAATCCATAACATAAATAGAAGCATCCACATGAACAGACACCCCAACCCACACGATCAACTTTCACGGGTACGACCTTTTCAATCGTCTTCAAGCTCTTTTACCCTGGCACTGGCATTAAGCGTGGGCCCGGTCGCTGGTCTGTTGACGCCGCTGTATGTACTGGCTGCCGAAACTGGGCAAACCGAGAACAGTAACGGATTGGTGCTCACACCGGTGAATATAAATGCCGAGCAGGCGCCGGTGCCCAGCATCACCGAACAAAGCGATTCGTACACCATCGGCGCGACCCGCACCGCTACGCGACTTGATCTCTCACCTCGGGAAACACCACAAACCACCACCACGCTCACGCGTCAGCAACTCAAGGACTTCAAACTCAATAGCGCAAACGACGCACTGCAGGCGGGCGGGGTGAGCGTACAACGGGTTGAAACCGACCGCACCTACTTCTCGGTACGCGGCTTTGATGTGTCCAACTTCCAGCTTGATGGCATTGGAATGCCATTCAGCTCCGAAGAACAGATGGGCGACATCGACACTTTTCTATACGACCATATCGAAGTGCTCAAGGGCGCCAACGGGCTGACCTCCAACCCTGGCAACCCGGCCGCGACCATCAACTTTGTGCGCAAACGCCCCACTCACGAATTCCAGGCCGAAGGCTCGATCGGCTATGGCTCCTGGCAGAACCGTCGCAGCGAGTTTGATGTCTCCGGCCCCATGAACGATCAGGGCACGCTCCGCGGGCGCGCGGTGTTTGCCGGCCAGGAAGGCAACTCCTACCTGGACCGCTACTCCACCAGCAAAACGGTGTTTTCCGGGGTACTGGAAGCCGACCTTACCGACAGCACCACCGCCACTCTGGGCTATTCGGAACAACGCAACCGGCCCGATGGCATCATGTGGAGCGCATTGACGCTGTACAACACCGACGGCTCCAAAGTGGACTACAGCCGCTCGCACAACACCGCGCCGGATTGGAGTTACTGGGACACCAACGACAAGCAGACCTTCGGCGAATTGCTAACTGACTGGGGCGGAGGCTGGGAGACCAAAGCCTCCCTCAACTACCGTGAAATCACTTCTGATGCCGAAATGCTCATGGCCGGTGGCGTGCCCGACGCTGTAACTGGCTTGGGGCTGACCACCTACGCTTCGAAATTCAATCGTGCTGAACGGCAAGTGCTGGGCGACATTTACTTGAAGGGCCCATTCGAGCTGTTCGGTCGTTCCCATGAGGTGGTGGTGGGCGCCAACTGGTCCCGTGACGACACCCACTGGACCTCCCGCGACGATGCTCTCAATATCGCCTTGCCGCCAGTATGGGAATACGACGGCGACTACGCGAAACCGGCCTTCGCCGATGTCACCAGCTCCGCAGACTACATAACCTACCGTCACGGCTACTACGCCGCGGGGCACTTCAACGTTACCGACGACTTGAAGCTGATCGCTGGCGCAAACTTTACCAAACTTGAAAGCAGCGGTGAGCGAACGGGTGCGGCCAATGACTACAGCAAGTCGAAAGTAACGCCGTACTACGGCGCCGTTTATGACTTTTTGCCCAACTATTCGGCGTATGTAAGTTACACCGAAATCTTCAATCCTCAGACGCAAATCGACGCCTCGCAAAAACTGTTAGCCCCTGTGGAAGGCAACAGCGTCGAGGGCGGGATCAAAGGCGAGTGGTTCGATAAACGGCTCAATGCCAGCATGTCCCTGTTCCGCACCAAGCAGGACAACACCGCCGAATATAGCGGCTACGACACCACCGGTGGCTTCTCTTACTACACCGCGGTCGATACCATTTCCGAGGGTTACGAGCTGACCGTGGCTGGCGAACTGGCCCCAGGCTGGGAAGTGAACGGTGGCCTGACCCACCTATTTTCATTGAAAAACGATGAGGGCGAAAAAACCCGCACCTACATACCGCAAAACTCGGTCTATTTGAGCACATCCTACAAAGTGCCGCAGGTCAAAGGGCTAAAAGTGGGCGGCAGCGTGAACTGGCAGAGCGATATCTTCCGCGAACAAGGCACCAGCACGAGTGGCGAAACGATCATCAGTCGACAGGGCTCTTATGCGGTAGCCAACGCATTAGCCAGCTACGACATCGACGCGCACTTCAACGTGTCGCTGAACGTTAATAACCTGCTAGATCGAAAGTACCTGACCAGCCTGTACTGGGCGCAGTCCTACTACGCCCCTTCGCGTAACGCGATGGTGACGCTGGCCTGGAAATACTAAAAACGCTAAGCAGCGAGCAGCCGGAAAACCTGACTGCTCGCAACTTAAAACTGCATTGCTTGAGCAATGGCGACCGCCAAGTTTTCTACACAGAATATACCGCCGTGAGTCCAGGTCGAACGAATTGCTGCCACTCGCCCCTCTTCTACAAACGGCATCCGCTGCCACAATCGAGTGCTGAACAAGCGCTCGCGTTGCGCAAACGGCTCGATATACAACACGACACCCTGTTTTATTTGCCCAAGTTCGGTAACAGGAACCTGCACACTCCCCCAACGACTTGCCGGAGTCGGGTAAGCCGGCTGTAACCCGAGTAACTGCATGGCGTGCTCGGGCATGGAGTTAGGCCCCATGATGAACACGGCCGTGGGCGAGGCGAAACGTACTACTGTGACCTTGGGTGGCTGACCGGCGAAACGCTCGGCAATAGAGCGGCGCAATCCGGCAATATGCGCGTCCATGGCGGCCAGCTGTTGTTGCGCGACCTCGACACGACCCAGACGCCAGGCCAGATCGAGAAAGTTACGTCGTTGCAGCAAGCGGTTGTTCTGAGCCTGGGTGAAGTCGCCATACACCACCACCGGTGCGATGCGCTGTAACTGCGGGCGGATGTCCTCAAGCAACGGTGTGATCAGAATGAGATCAGGTTTCAGTTGCGCCAGCAAGTCCATGTTCGGCTCATTGCGGCTACCGGCATCGGGCACCGAATCGGGCAGTTCAGGATGCACCACCCAGGTACGGTAATCTGGCGCTTCTGCTACCGCTACGGGAGTAATACCCAGTTTCAATAAGTGCTCGACCATCTCCCAACTCAGCGCAACCACCCGCGGCGATTCAACTGCTGTGGCCAACAGCGGACAAAGCATCAGCAAGCAACCCAGCCACACCGCGCGCAGCCGCTTCATAGCCAGCGCTGCCGAACTAGCAGGTACACGAAATACAGACCACAAAGCACTGAAGCGACGATGCCCACCGGTACTTGCAAGGGGAAAATCATAGTACGACCCAGCCAATCGGCGATCAGCATCAACAGCCCCCCAAGCACAGCAGCCAGCCACAACTGGGCAACCACCCGGCGGGCGCCAAACAGTGCCGCCATATGCGGTGCCAGCAGACCGACAAAAGCCACCGGCCCGAGCAGGCTGGTGACCAGGGCACACAGCAGCGCGGCCAGCACCAGCAATACCAGACGCACCCGCCGCACCTCCAGACCACGGCTGCGAGCAGTACCTTCGTCCATGGAAATCAGGGTCAAAGCCCTCTGGAACGACAAGCTCAGCACCGATAGCAACGCCACGCCCACAGCCAGCCCAACGGACTGACCAGCAGACACCCGATAGGTCGAACCGGCCAGCCAGCCGAGCAAGGCCAAGGAGTCACCGGATGCCTTGACCAGGCAGAATTGTAGACCTGTGTTGAGCAGCGCCCCCAGAGCAATCCCCACCAGAACCATCACGCCAGGGGCATAATCATGGCGACGGCCCAGCACCAGCAACAAGCCAAGCACGATCATACTGCCGCTGAACGCCGCCAGCGGTGCCTTGAGCCAAAACAGGTTGTTACCCGCCACCAGCAAGATCAGCATCACTGCCAGAGCAGCGCCGGCGGTGATGCCGAGGATGTCCGGACTGGCCAAAGGATTGCGTAACAGCCGTTGCAGCAGTAGCCCAGCCACCGCCAGCCCGCTACCGGCGGCAACCGCAGTCAGCACCCTTGGCCAACGCAGCGACCAGACCAGGGACGACGGCCATTCCAGTAGCCAACCGTCGAGGCTGCGATTGACACAAAGGCTCAGCAGCAACGTCAGGCACACCATTAGCGGCAGCGTCCAGCGCAGCCGCACCGCCAGTCCTCGCGTGGATGTACCCATCAGACTCAGGGAACGCAGGTCTTTGGCCGCCAGTTTTCGGCGCAACAGCCACAGCAAGGCTGGGGCACCGATCAACGCCGCAGTGGCACCGGTCGGTACCAGGTCGCCCAGGAAATTGGTCAAGAGCAAAGCCAGGATATCGCTGCCCAGCAGTACCAGCATGCCCACCAGACTGCTGTATAACAGTTCGTCGCGCGGCGTGCGCGCACCCAGCAGTCGTGCCAGGTTAGGCGCGATCAGGCCGATGAAACCAATCAGTCCCACCGCGGTGATCGACACCGCGCTTAGCCATAGGGCCGACAGAAACAGCCCCAGCAACACCGGCCAGAGATTCAAGCCTCGAGCTTGCGCGGCCCGACTACCCAGTTGCAGCAACGCCAGGGGCCGTGGCGCAAACATGATCAGCAGCGCCCCTACCGCCAATTTGGGCCAAAGCCAGCTCACAAAATACCAGTCTATTTGCCCCAGGTCGCCCGCGCCCCACACGGAAACCCCACGGCTTTGCTGGTGGTCGATCAGCAAAATAGCCGCCGCCACCGCGCCCAGCAGCAAATTCATCGCCATACCGGCCAAGACCATGGGCAAACCAGCAATACCGTCGCGCCCGGCAATCAGCAAAACCACGCCGACCGCCAGCACCGCACCGCACAGTGCAGCCCACTCGCCATGACTGGTGACCAGCGTCGGCGCCACAGCACTCAAGCACAGCAACCCCACCCAGGCGCCCGACGAAACACCGATGGTCATCGGCGATACCAAGCGGTTCTGGGTCAGCTGTTGCAATAAGCTGCCGGATAAGCCCATGGCGGCTCCCACCAACAAGGCCATAAGCAGCCGTGGAAGAACAGCGAGCGAAAAGGTCAGGTTTTCCAGGCTATCGTCACTGGGAGCCAGGGCCTGAGCCAACTGTTGGCTCAGGCTCAATGGCGTGCTGATCTGCAAATAAAGCAGCACCAGCACGGCAAGCAAACTCAGGCTGAGCAGGTAACGTCGCAGCACGGTATAGCCACTCCTGGGGCAAATATCCGGCGCCGCGCACTCGACCGCATCAGCTGACAACGGCAATCCTGTTTCTATGGTCGGGCTGATCCAGTAACTGGATAGCGACACCGTAGAGCTCGCTCAACACCTCAGTGCAAAGCAGTTGCGCGGGGCTGCCATCGAAAAATACCCGGCCCTGCTTCAGCGCGACAATGCGATCGGCATAGCGGGCGGCGAGATTGATGTCATGCAGGATGGCGACGATACCCCGCCCGGCCGAGCGGTTGAGCTGGCGCAATAGCGACATCAGTTCATATTGATGGGCCAGGTCCAATGCGGAGGTCGGTTCGTCCAGCAGAATCAACGGTGCCTGCTGCGCCAGTGACATGGCAATCCAGGCCCGTTGGCGCTCGCCGCCAGACAGGCTATCGGCCATGTGTTCAGCGTAATGGCCGATATCTGTTTGCTGCAGGGCCCGCTCGGTCAAACGGTAGTCCTCGGCTTGCCACCGCCCAAACAGACCACGCCAGGGGTAACGCCCCAACATCACCAACTCACGCACGGTCAGCCCCGGAGCTCCGGGAAAGTGTTGCGGCAAAAAGGCTACATGGCGGGCGAAGTCACGCACGCTGTACTGTTCCAGCGGTTTGTTGTGCAACTCGACATGACCTCTGTCGGCAGTGAACTGCCGGGCCATGAGGTTCATCAACGTCGATTTTCCTGAGCCGTTGTGACCCAGGATTACAGTGAACTGATCGCAGGCGATATGTAGCCGCTCTACGGCTAGAATAGTGCGCGCGTCACGCCTTACAGCAATGCCTTGCAGACTCAGCATTGCAGCGTGAACTCCTCGCGCAGACGCTGTAAACGCTCTTCCTGTTTGTGTTTGGGACATGTGTTGCACAATTCGCCATCGGCTCGGCGAAAATGCTGGCAGCACACCTTTCGGCCTAGCGCCAGACACTGGCGCCCATCATCGGTCTGCACCTCGATCAACGAACTGCCCGGCGACAAGGCCAACGCTTCCATCCATTGTCCCTCCAGGTCGCGTACCTGGGCATTGCCCATGGGTTGGCAGCGGTCGACCCACAATAATGCTGCCCGAGCGCAGTCGGCGGCCAGCAGACGGGCCATCTTCGGGTAAATCTGGCAGACGCTGTTGAAGTCGCTCAGTTGCCGGTCGACAAATTGGCACAACTGCTCGGCCGCAAAGCGGATCAAATCAGCCTGACGGCCTTCGCGCGGCCAGTGAGGGGGCAAGCAGAAGCCACCGACCTGTCCCTCGCTGACGGTCTGCCCCATCTTCGCCAGGCTCGGCACCTGATGGGACAAATGCACCGCCAACAGGCTCAAATAAATTGGCTGCCAGATCACCAGTGACCAACTGTGAATGGCCCAGTAATGCGGCCCGGCCTCGGGGTGCGCAGAAACCCAATGGGCATGCAATGCCGCGATCCTGAATGGGTTGCTGGCACAGCCGTCAACCAGTTGACCACTACGGGCCTCACCCACTCGACCAGCCATTCGGGGTAGCGCCTTGGTAGCAGTGTCGATCAATCGAGCAAGGTCTGTGTTGGCTTGGCACATGTCGTTCAACCTCTTAACCCTGCCGACGCAACGACGGTCAGATCTAGGAAGAAAGAGGCTTAGTAAAACATACAAATCTTAATGCTTCAAATTATCATTTGGTTACAGTTCTCAACTTGAATGCCTCCTCTCAGCCTCAGCTTATCGATGCAGAAGCTTCTGAGGCTTTTCGAGCAGATCAGCCACATGTGGGCGCGCCAACCGAATTGGAGCGATTAGGATCTGAAAAAATCACCTCGCCAATCTGATAGTCTTCGGCAGATACGGCCAATCGCTGGCCGAGTGTTCTCGGTGCGACGGAGCCTGACCGATAACGCGACCCTAACCTCGAAAAGGTGGAAAGCAGACCGACCTCCCGAGCGAGTTTCGGAAGCTACACGGCGCGAGTTATTGATGTGGACGACTTCGATAAGGAAGAGTTGCAACTCCCCATCCACCTTCGGGAACACTTCCCGATCAATCAACTTCGTAACTCGGCCTTGTGCAGGAAGATCTTCTTCACGAACAGGTCATCTACCCCCTGCACCGCGTTGACGTCCGACGTCTCGACCGGCAATAACGACTCGATCCCCCAACCGTGCAGACGCTGGGACACGGGCAGCGGAACGTCGTTGACCCTCGCAAACACCTGCGCGTACTCATCCGGGTGCGTCTTGGCCCACTCGGAGGCCTTGGCCAAACGCTGCAAAACATCGTTGAGCGCTTGGCGTTTGACCTTGTCAGTCAGCACATCATCCGACGCGGTAATGAACGTCAGTCCGGTGTTGATGCTCACGCGCGCCGTTTTCCTGCGACGGCACCTGGCGCAATGCCTCAAAGAGCGGCGCGGAGCCCTGAAAATTCGCCCACTCCACTTGATACGGGATGCCGTCGGATGCTTTCGACGCCTCCACCATGGAACGCGAACCCTCGGCCTGATCACCGAGAATCAACTTGACCTTTGACCAGTCGACTTTCTCCGTAGCGGCGACTGATTGCTTGTTTTCAGCTTCAGCGCCGCAGCCAGCCATCGCTAACACGACGGCCAACAACCCGACTGCGCCATGACACGGGCCAGGTTCAACGAACGAAACAGCATGGTTCAATGCATCCTTGTTACTCGGTTGTAAAAACGCGTGAGGTACGGGCAAAACGTCGACGTTGCTCAGCGGCGGCATGCGCCGGCTCAGCGTCCAGCGGCACCTGCGGCGCATGCCCTGCTGTCGCATCAACCCCCAACAGCCTAAGCAAACGCGTGCGAATAGCCTGAAATCCCGGTTGTGCAGTGCTGCGTTGGCGTGGCAATTCAATGCGCAACTCGTCGGCAATTTTGCCGTCCGCCAGGACGATGACCCGGTCTGCGAGCAATATGGCTTCGTCGACGTCATGAGTGACCAACAGCACCGCCGGCGTGTGCTTACGCCACAGGTCGATGATCAACTGGTGCATGCGAATCCGCGTCAGGGCATCCAATGCCGCGAACGGCTCGTCGAGCAGTAAGAGCTTGGGTTCACGCACCAGCGCACGGGCCAATGCCACACGCTGTGCTTCGCCGCCAGACAGCGTCGCCGGAAATGCAGTAACGCGATGGGCCAGACCAACTTCGGTCAGTGCCTGTTCGGCGTGACGTTTGCCTGCGCCATTGCGCAGGCCCAGCACCACGTTGCGCCAGGCGCTTTTCCAGGGCATCAGGCGCGGCTCCTGAAACACCGCCGCCCGCGCCAAGGGCACGCGCAGTTGCCCACTGTCGATGCTGTCCAGCCCGGCCAACATCCTCAATAACGTGGTCTTGCCCGAACCACTGGCGCCCAGCAATGCGACGAACTCCGCCGGCGCGATGTCCAGGTCCAGCTCATCGATCACGCGTTGTTCACCGAATTGGCGGACCACATTGCGCAATTGAACCGGTGCAGGATTACGTGATGTGTCGGCGCCCGATGCGCCGTTGCTACGATCAATAGCCAGATCAACAGCCATGTTCAAGTCCTCACGAAAGTTGGGCGCCACGCCAGCGCATAACGCTCCAGCGTGCGAATGATGCCGTCGATGACCAGTCCGAGAACGCTATAGATCAGCAGGCAGATCACGATCACGTCAGTGCGCATGAAGTCCCGCGCATCGCTGGCCAGGAAGCCGATGCCTGCGGTGGTATTGATCTGTTCGACGAACACCAGGGCCAGCCAGGAGATCCCCAGCGAATAGCGCAACCCAACAAAAAACGAGGGCAACGAGCCCGGCAGAATGACGTGCCAGATCAGCTCGCGACGATTGAGGCCGAGGGTGTTGGCCGCCTCGATGAGTTTGGGGTCGATGTTGCGAATCCCGGAAAACAGATTGAGGTACACCGGGAAAGTCGTGCCGGTGACGATCAGCGCGATCTTGGTGAATTCGCCGATGCCGAACCACAGAATGAACAGCGGCACCAGGGCCAGCGATGGAATGGTGCGCAGCATTTGCATGGGTGAATCAAGGATCAGCTCACCGCGCTTCGACAGGCCGGTCACCAATGCCGCCACCACGCCAATGGTCACGCCGATGCCTAACCCTAGTAGCGCACGATGCAGTGATACCCACAGGTGCTTGCCGAGTTCGCCCGACACAATCATCGCCCATAACGTGCCGCCAATCTGCGACGGCGCGGCGATGACCCGGCTGGGAATCCACCCGGCCTGCGACGCCAGTTCCCATAAAAGCAGCAAGGCGATGGGACTGAGCAGGCGAAGCACGAAGGCGGGAATGTGCCAGCGGTTGTCGGCACTGTCTTTTTGTACCGTGGGACGTTTGTTGACCGTGAGAAAACCGGCATCAGCCGCCAAAGGTTCGAGGGTGGTTTCGGTCATGGGCATCCTTCCTGAAAGACTTGAACGAGCCGAATGCGCGATCAGTGCGGAGCCCATCGTATTCGTATAAAAAACGCTGGGGAAAGGTCGTTTAAGAATAACCTAATAATCGATATCCTGATTTTGCACATCTAATTACATGCAGTTTTTTTATAGTTAGCTTAGCGCCGAATCGAATTTCACAACCGCGCGCCCTGACCCTATGTTGCTTGTTCGCATGGGCGCGATGCCGACACGGCACGTCTGAAACATGCCTACGATGAGAAGGAGTTGTTCATGAGCGTTGAATTCACCGGTTACATCGCCACGTAGCCGGGGTCGGAAATTCCTCACCGCAGTGGACCGACGATCCAGCCCGACTACGTTGAAAGTTTCCAGAGCCCACGAAGACGCCGGCTTTGACCGGGCGCTGGTGGCCTTTCATTCCAACAGCCCGGACACTGACGCCGGCCGTGAGCAGGCTGTCATTGCGCGGGAGCATCACGCTCTTGTCGCCCAGGTCCGCCACCAGCCGCTCGCGCTCACCCAAGTCCTGCGCCACACCCTCGTAACGGTGATAAGCAATACGCCCGGAAAACGCCAGTGAATGCTGAGAAATCAGCAACAACCCGCCCTTCTGCGCCGACACCGCAATGCCGTCGCGCGTATGGGTGTGCAGCACGGCCTGAAGATCAGGTCGCGCCGCATGAATAGCGCTGTGGATCACATAGCCCGCGTGATTGGTCCCAAGCCCGGCGGGTCATCGATGAGGGTGCCGTCGATGTCCACTACCGGTTCCATCTTGCCGATGGATACACCGACGATGTTTTCCGGAAAAATCTTGCCAGCGGGAAACAACGCCGCTGCGGCGTCCAGTTCGCCGTTCTCGATCTTGCCGATCAGGTGACTGCCCCAACCGGTCACGACCTGCTCCCGCAGACGGGGAATTGCCCGCGCAGGTGCTTGAGCGCGTCGAGTAACACCACGTCGCCAATGGTTTGCGGTACGCCCAAGCGCAGCAAACCGCTGGGCGGCGTGTCGGTGGCAACCAGTTCACGCAATGAGCCCATCCCCTGCAGAATCGCCAGGCACTTCTGATACACCTGAATGCCCATGGGCGTAGGTTTGAGCGGCTTGGTGTTGAGGTCGAACAACTCGACGCCCAGCGCCTGCTCAAAGTTCTGCACCCGGCGCGTGATCGCCGGCTGCGTCAGATCCAGCGATTCAGCGGCATGGCCGATCGACTGACAACGAACAACTGCCACGAAGGCATCGACATCATCAATTTCATTCGGACCGTACATAGAAGATGGGGGACAAGATAGGCAAAAAGCATCATTCCGAATCGGAAATCTGGATAGCCCACAGATTTTCTGTAGGACGAGCTTTCTCAGGAAGCTGGCACCTCAGCGTTACCTGACATCCCCGCGTCGTGAGCTTCGCGGGCAAGCACCGCTCCAACAGGTCTAATCAATCCCAAGCCAAACCCGATCCCTGTAGGAACGAACTTGTTCGCGAGGCGTTTGACCTGACACGCTCCAGAACAGCATCGCCAAGGAGTTGGAGCGGCGCCACGATCGTAAAAAGAAATTAAAGACATTTTGGTTATAACCTAATCATTAAAAAATAGCATATTATCTCGAAACATTATGCTTATATTAATCCATGCCTCAATCAAGCGCTGGAACCGACATGACGCAAACCCGACACCCTGAGCGCCTGCGTGAATTCATCGGCGCGCTCGCTGAATTGATCGACAGCAACCCTCGCAATGGCGACCTGCTGCACCGCGGTGGCAAGCTACTGGGGCAACTGGTCGGCTTCGACGACTGGCTGCCCGATGAGTTCGTCATTGCCGACCCGACCCGTTATCAACAGTTTCTGCTGCACGCGGACTCGCGTCCGCTTTTCTCCATCGTGAGTTTCGTCTTGGGGCAGGTCAGAGCACACCGATTCACGACCACCGGGTCTGGGGCCTGATCGGCATGCTGCGCGGCGCCGAATATTCACAGGGCTATGCCCGTAGCGCCGACGGGCGTCTGGAAAAAGAAGGCTCGGCGATTCGTCTTGAGCCTGGCCAGGTTGAAGCCCTGTCGCCGCGCAGCAACGACATCCATCAAGTGAGCAACGCCTTCGACCAAGTGTTGATCAGCATCAGCGTGTTTGGCGCGAATATCGGGGCAGTCCGCCGCGCGGTGTATCAACCTAACGGTACTGAGAAACTGTTTATTTCCGGCTACGCCAACGCCTATCTCCCGAATATCTGGGACCTATCCAAAGGGGACCAAGCCCAATGACTCAAGCTCGTCATAACGATACCGCGATGCGATCCTTCGCTGACATCCGCAGGGCGTTGCTCGCCAAAGAAGAAGTTGCGTTGCTCGATGTGCGCGAAGAGGCGCCGTTCCCCGAAACTCACCCCCTGTTTGCGGTCAACATCCCGCTGTCGAAGCTGGAGCTGCAAGTGCTGTCGCGCGTTCAGTGTCACGACACGGCCATTACCCTGTACGACAGCGGCGAAGGGCTGGCGCAGATCGCGCAACAACGCTTGCAGGATCTGAGCTACAGCGGTGTGGGATTGCTGCAAGGTAGTCTGCAGGGCTGGCGCGACGCCGGTTACGAGTCTGAAACCGGTGAAAGCCAGCTCGCCTCGCTTCGCATCGACCGCTACCGCCGCCCGTATGAAGGCACCGATGCACCGCGCGAAGCGATGCAGGCGTATCTGGACTGCAAGTTCGGCCTGGTGGAACAGCTTGGCCGCGACGGCACACTCGGCTTTTTCGTGATCTGATGCTTCAAGGCGCGGCCGCCATGGCCGCGCCTTTCCAACGTTCCACACTTCCCTACCCGACCCCTCTCCAGGCGGAGGTTAATGATCAACAACCAAGAGAGGTAGTATCACCATGTCTGTCGTTCTTGAAATCGCAAAAAGCCATGCCCAGTCAAACTCGCAGCCACACACGCAAACGGCCCTGCAGGTCACGCAGCTGGAGCCCACCATCGGTGCAGAAATTTCCGGCCTCGATCTGAACCAGCCGCTGACGCCTGCTGTCCGTGACGAAATTCGCCAGTTGCTGCTCAAGCACAAGGTGATTTTCTTTCGTGACCAGGACATCAATACCGCACAGCAAATCGCCTTCGCCCAAGCGTTCGGCGAGCTGTACGTGCACCCGACCACGCCACAGAACGATCCGGACAAACCCCAGGCGCATCTGATTCAGGCTCAAGACGATCGCAAGCTGTATGGCCCGCGCACCAGCGGCCGTTGGCACACCGACACCAGCTGGATGCTCAAGCCGACACTGGGCGCCGTGCTACGCGCGGTGGATTTGCCGCAGGTTGGTGGCGACACCCTGTGGGCCGACGCTGGCGCGGTGTATCGCGCGCTGCCTGAGGACCTGCGCGAGGAGATCGACACGCTGTACGTGGTGCATGACTTCAAGAAATCGCTGGATCTGGTGGGCGTCGATTATCCGATCCTCGCTCACCCGCTAGTGCGCACCCACCCTGAAACCGGCGAAGAAAGCCTGTTCATCAACTTCTCGCAAAACCCGTCGGTGATCGGCTGGGAACCCGCGCGCAGCAAGGCACTGGTCACTCGGCTGCTGGAAGAATTCAGCAAGCCCGAGCATCAGGTGCGTTTCAAGTGGCGCAAGAACTCCATCGCCTTCTGGGACAACCGCTCGACCCTGCACTATCCGGTTTACAACTACGGCGACTATCCACGGCGCATGGAACGCGTGCTGATCGCCTACGACGACATTCCGCATCGGGTCAGGAAAGCGGCAAGCGCCGACGTCTGAGCGCAGTGATTCACCCACTTCATTTTTCAGCCCTGAACACGACGACGCCTGACACGGCGTCGTTGCGGGCACGTGCGCGCTTGCAGAAACGACCACGTCGTCTGTAGGAGACAACTTGTTGACGAGACATTTTTGTGGGGTGTCATGCCAGACGCTTCGCGAACTAGTTCGCTCCTACAGAGGGAACGCTGGCACGCGCACAATACTTTTCAAGGACGTCGATTCATGCCTGCGATAAACATCCGCTCGAAAAACACCTACATGGCCTACGCCGCGTTCAGCCTGCTGAGCGCCAGCGCTTACACCTACGCCGCCGACAGCGACGACCAGACCCTCAACACCGTGGTGGTCACCGGCAACCGCGGCAGCCAACCGCGCACTGTGGCCGACAGCCCGTCGCCGATCGATGTGATCAGCGCCGAACAGTTGCAGGCCACCGGCAAGGTCGGATTGAAAGAAGTACTCTCGCGCCTCCTGCCGTCGTTCAACCTGCCGGCGATCAATGGCGGCGGCACGTCGTGGTCAGTGCGTGGCGTGACCATGCGCGGCCTGTCCGGCGATCAGGTGCTGGTACTGGTCAATGGCAAACGTCGGCACAACACCGCATTGATCAACAACTTGGCGCGGATCGGCACTGCTGCCGTGCCGGTCAACCTGGATTTGATCCCGGTGTCTGCCGTCGACCACATCGAAGTGCTGCGCGACGGCGCTTCGGCGCAATACGGCTCGGACGCCATTGCCGGGGTGATCAACATCATCCTCAAGGAAAACGACAACGGCGGCAGCGCCGAGACCAGTTTCGGCAAGTACGGCAGCGGCGACGGCGACACTACGCACCAGACCTTCAACTACGGCATGCCGCTGGCCGGCGATGGTTTCCTCAATCTGGCGCTAGACACCAAAGAGCAGGAACCCTACAGCCGCAGCGGCAGCGCCACCGGCCAGTTGTACGGCACGCCGGGCAACCCCGACAGCCGCGATCAAACCGTCAGCCGCCATGGCTGGAACCCGAGCTACGGGCTGGGACGGGAGAAGGTCACCAACGGTAGCTACAACCTAGAAATCCCATTGCAGGACGACCTCAAGCTGTATTCGTTCTCGACAGTCAGCTACATGGAAACCACCAAAGTTACTGGCAACTATCGGCCCAATGAAATCAATTCACTGGCAGGCGACCCCGACACGCCCTACCCCGACGGCATCCACGCCCAACGGCGCAATCGCACCATCGACTTTCAACTCGCGGGCGGCCTCAAAGGCGAAGTCGGCGGCTGGAATTACGACGTCAGTTCGACCTGGGGCGAAGACGATTCAACCCTCAACGCCAACAACACGATCAACCCATCGCTGGGCCCTACCAGCCCGACATCGTTCAACCTGGCCTCACAGATTTTCGATCAGTGGACCAACAACTTGGATTTCAACCGCAGCTTCGACATCGGCCTGAAAAATCCGCTGCAAACCTCGTTCGGCTTCGAGCACCGTTTCGAGCGTTATGAAATCGAAGCGGGGGATTACGCAAGCTACACGTCGGGCAGTTACGTGCTGCCCAGCGGACCCTTTGCCGGCACCACGCCGCTACCGGGACTGGCGTCTTATAACGGCACCAGCAAGGCCGATGCGGGTAGCATCAGCCGCAACAACGTCGCCAGTTACTTCGACCTCGGGCTAGATGTCACGGACAAATGGTTCGTCGGGGTCGCCGGGCGCTACGAGCATTACACCCAGGACATCGGCAGCACCTGGAGCGGAAAGTTTTCGACGCGCTATGAAATCCTGCCGGGGTTCGCGCTGCGCGGCACGGTCAACAATGGCTTTCGCGCGCCGTCACTGGCGCAGACGATTTACTCGTCATCGACGTTTACCTCCGGCGGGATCGTCGATGGCTAGCGCCTGTCGGTGCCGGTCAAGGTACTGCCGGTGGACACGCCAGAGGCCAAGGCACTGGGCGCGGAAAAGCTCAAGCCCGAGAAGTCGCTCAACTACAGCTTTGGCTTCACCTACGAGCCAGTGAACAACTATCGCCTGACCACCGACTTCTATCAGATCGCAATTCGTGACCGCATCGTGTCCACCAGCCTGCTGGGCGGGTCTGCAGTGTCGCAAATCCTCGCCGCCAACGGCCTGTCGCCGTCGCTGTATGCGCAGTACTACACCAATGCGGTGGACACGCGTACCCGAGGTGTCGACGTCGTAAACGAGTTCCGCCAGGACTTGGGGCGATACGGCAACGTGCGCTGGAGCGCGGCGTACAACTGGAACCAGACCAAGATCGAAAAACTGCAGGACAACCCGCAGCAACTGGCGAGTCTGGGGTCGCAATATCAGCTGTTTGACCGGCGCTTGCAGAAGGATCTGACGGTGGCCACGCCGCAGTCCAAACTGATCCTGGCGTCAAACTGGAAGGTCGACGACTACGACGTCAATCTCGCGGTGACCCGTTTTGGCAGTTACATCGAGGGCGACAACGACCCGGTCAACGACCGCAAGTTCTCGGCCAAGTGGATCACCGATCTGGATGTGGCCTACAGCCTGACCAAACAGCTGACCGTGGCATTGGGGGCCAACAACCTGTTCGATGTGTACCCGGACAAGAAAGGTATCAAGGATTGGGCCGGCGCCTACGAATACGGACAGTTCTCTCCGTTCGGGTTTGGCGGCGCGTACTACTACACGCGGCTGGCGTACAACTTCTAAAAGCAGATGCGTAGCCGTGGGAGCGGACTCGTCCGCGAAAGCAATGCGTCAGGCCCCGGAGATTTGTCGGATTCACTGGCCTCTTCGCGGAAAGGTCCGCTCCCACATGGAATTGATATATCCCGGCAGATCCTCGCCTTATGCACAACCTGTAGGAGCCAACTTGTTCGCGAAGCGATTCAACGAGCACGACGCGATGGCCTCTCGCCAACCAGTTGGCGCCTACAGGTTCGTGCATGAGCCGGGAAAATTTAATACCAACTATTTATATTAACCACGCCAAAAAATCACCAAAATACATAATTAGCATATAACCAAACGATACTTCCCAAGAATTTCTTATAGGCATAAGGTCAAACCGTCACCGACCCCTTTTCAGGCGGAGGCTGCCAACGCTCATCCCAATTGCCTGGAGATACGCCACATGGCTGTTCGCCTCAACGCCAGATCGACGCTTAAACATGTGCTGCTTGGCACCCTGCTGAGTCTTTCTCTCGGTCAGTTCGCCCACGCTGCGGCGCTGCAACCACTGCTGGTTGCCAATCAGAAATCATCGATCAAGGTGCTGCTGGAAGTGTCGGGCGAGCTCAAAAACGTCCCCTACGAGATCCAGTTTTCCGAATTCCCCGCCGCCTCTCCCTTGGGAGAAGCGCTGAACGCCGGCGCTGTGGACATCGGCGGCTTGGGCGATGCGCCGTACGTGTTTGCCTTGGGCGCCGGCACGCCGCTGAAGGTGGTGAGCATCACTCACGCCGCTGGGCGCTACACCACAGCCCTGCTGGTTAACAACAACTCCCCGGTCAAGACCGTGGCCGACCTCAAGGGCAAGCGCATCGTCACCGGGCGCGGTTCCATCGGCCATTATCTGGCCATCCGCGCGCTGCGTGAAGCTGGTCTGAAAACCACCGACGTGCAGTGGGTTTACCTGCTGCCGAGTGAGTCGCGCATCTTGCTGAACAACGGTGACGCGGACGCCTGGGCCACTTGGGCGCCCTATACCACCATCGCCACACAGCACGACGCACGTCCTGTTGCCACGGGTGAAAAGCTGCTGACCAACCATCTCTATCTCGCCGCCACCAGCAAAGCCATCGCGGAGAAACGCGCGCAACTGGACGATTTTGTGGCCCGGATCGACCGCGCCTACCAGTGGACCAACACCCACCCGGATGAATACGCCGCCGCGCAAGCCAAGGTCACCGGCCTGCCGCTTGAGGTGCATCTGGCCATTGCCCGCGACACCAAAATGGACCGCGTCAACATCAATGACAGCGTGATCAAGGGCCTGCAACAGACCGCAGACATCTATCAGCAGGAAGGCATCCTCACGCGCCACGTCGATGTGTCTCAAGGCTTCGACGCCAGCTTCAACGCAGTCCGTACGGCAGCCGCCGCAGCCGCTCAACAGGTAGCTCGATAAACAAACAGCCCGATAACAGCTCGGGCGCCAGGCGACTGACCGTTCAGGAGCATGATCATGAGCAACACACGTCAATTGAAACTCGCCGCCATGGTCCACGGCGTCGGTCACGGCTGGGGCGAGTGGCGGCACCCGAACGCGCAGGCTGATGCCAGCGTCAATTCTGGCTGGTACAAGGGCCAAGCGAAGCTGGCGGAAGCGGCGAAATTCGGCTTCGTATTCATCGCCGACAGCCTGCACATTCATGGGAAATCCAGCCCGCATTACCTAAATCGCTTCGAGCCGCTGACCATTCTTTCAGCACTGGCGGCCACAACCGAAAACATCGGTCTGGCTGTGCCAGCCAATCGTTACAGCGCTGAACGCGCCTCTTCATCGCCTGTTGAATCGCAGGCTGCGACCAGCGCAAAACCCACCGTACGGGAGGCCTTGGCATGAGCGATTCCCTGAACCATTTGCTGGCCGACCTGCACGCCGAGCGTGTGGCGAGCTGGGCACCGCAAGCCCTGAAAATCAACGTCGATCAGCGCCAGACGCTGGTGGACAACGCCGATCACGAGCGCTTTGTCAGGGCTGGTGATTACCTCGAGCCGTTTGAATTGCTGGAAGTCGACGGCGCCACACTGACACGCGACGCCTTGATCGCGAAAGGCCCGGCGGTGCTGATTTTCTTCCGCTTCGCCGGTTGCCCTGCCTGCAACATCGCGCTGCCGTATTACCAGCGCCGACTGTTCCCCGAGTTGTCTGCGTTGGGCGTGCCGTTAGTGGCGGTCAGCCCGCAAGTGCCGGAGAAACTGGTCGAGATCAAGCGACGACACGAACTGCAATTGCAGGTGGCGACTGACAAGGACAACGCCCTGGGTCGTCGCTTGGGGATTCTCTACAGCTACGACGAGGCGTCGAAACGAGCATCGCTCAGCCGCGGCAACGGCATCGGTGAAATCACCGGCACCGGGACCTGGGAATTGCCGCAACCGACGGTGCTGGTGATCGATGGCGCGGGCCGGGTGGCGTTTGCTGAAGTCAGCCCGGACTGGCTGGTGCGCACCGAGGCGGACCCGATTATTGGCGTGGTCAAGGCGCTAAAAACCTTGACGCCAAGGCCGCAGGTTTCATTAGCCGTATGACCTATGAAGCTACCACCGTGTTGCGAGAGACAGGCGGTCTCATGTTAGAAAATTCCCTTGTGGGAGCGGACCCGTCCGCGAATGCAATGTGTCAGACGCCGAATATATTTCGGATTCACAGTCCTCTTCGCGGACAGGTCCGCCCCCACCGGGGGGCCTGCCCTGGACACATTTTTCAATTGAGAAGGAACCACCCGATGGGTCTTTTCACCCTTCGTTCAGCCCCGGTGCGGCCGTCCCATGCCGCGCCAGAATCCCAGCCTGAGTTCCTCGCTCGCCTGGAGACGCTGAACGCGACGCTGACCGACAGCGCCGAACGTTATGACGAAAGCGGCGAGCTCCCTCATCGAGCTCCCTCATGCCAACTTCAGCCTGCTGCATGAGCATCGCTTGTTGGGTTTTACCGTGCCGAAGACCTAGGGCGGTGGCGGCGCGAACCTGGTTCAGGCGCGGAATTTCATCAGCGCCGTGGCCCGTGGCGAGCCGTCCACCGCCTTGATTCTGGTGATGCAGTACATCCAGCACGCACGCCTGCAAGACAGCAAAAGCTGGCCCGAACATCTGCACACTCAAGTCGCCCAGGAGGCCGTACACCAGGGCGCGTCAATCAATTCGCTACGGGGCGAGCCTGACCTCGGCACACCGGCACGCGGTGGCTTGCCGGGCACCATCGCGCGCAGAACCGAGGACGGCTGGCGCATCAGTGGCCGCAAAATCTACTCCACCGGCAGCCATGGCTTGACCTGGTTCAACGTCAGGGGCCGCAGCGATGACGAAGATCCGCTGGTCGGCGGTTGGCTGGTGTACAAGGACAGCCTTGGCATTCGCATCGTCGAGGATTGGAACCATCTGGGCATGCGCGCGACGTGCAGCCATGAAATGATTTTCGAGGAAGTTTGGCTGCCGTTGGAGCACGCCGTCAGTGTCAATCGCTGGAGCGCGCCTCAGCCGGAACTCGATGCTTCGGGGATGCTGTGGATATAGGTGTTGCTGTCGTCGGTGTACGACGGCATCGCACAATCGGCCCGCCAGTGGCTGGTGCAATGGCTGGAAGAACGCGCGCCGTCCAACCTCGGAGCGTCGCTGTGGACGATGCCGCGTTCTCAGGAAGTGGTCGGTCACATTGATACATTGCTGTTTAACAACCGCACGCTCCTGGACTCCGCCGCTCAAGGGCTGACCCCGGCGACGCATGCCGCGCAGATCGCATACCTGATGACCAACAATGCGATTCGCGCCGTGGAACTGGCCATTGAAGCGGCGGGCAATCCGGGCTTGGCACGCAAGAATCCGCTGCAAAGCCGATACCGCAACGTGGTCTGCGAGCGTGTGCATACGCCGCAGAATGATGTGGTGTTGTTGAATGAGGGCAAGGCGCCATTTACGCAGCACTGGGGGTAAGTGAAACCAGGCCTTTTAGAACGGTCGCCGCAGACCCGTTGAAGCGAGGCTTGCGCGCGAAGTTAACCACACGGAGTGTCAGGTAAAACCGAGGTGCCAACTTCTTCGCGCGCAAGCCTCGTTCCAACAGATTTGTGTTTGATCAAGGTTTTTTACAGGCTGCTCCTTTGGCAGGGGGCGGCCTGTTTTTTTATGCGCACCAAACATAAATCCGCTCCCACGGGTCCTAAAAAAACCGCGATCCGGTCACAGAAGAAAGAGTCTCCCAAGGACCAGTATCAAGCCGTCGCCAACGGCTCCTGCACCTCAACCTGCACCTGACGCGCATGCCGATTGACCGGCACCGGCAAGCCCAAATGCCCACGCAGGGTGTCGTGGCTGTATTCGCTGCGGAACAGCCCGCGCTCGCGCAGGATCGGCAGGACTTGATTGGTAAAACGCGCAAACTCACTCGGCGCACTCAGACGAATGTTGAAGCCATCCACCGCCCCCCCGACAAACCAGCGCTCGATCTCGTCCGCCACGGTTTTCGGCGAACCGACAAAACTGGAATAGCGCGTGGCGAAACGCAAGGCCGCTTCACGCAATGTCAGGCCTTTTTCCCGAGCGGTGTTTTTGATGTGCTCGGCGTGACCGCGATAGCTGTTTGAGCCTAGATCACCCAGTTCAGGGAACGGCTCGTCCAACGGATACTGACTGAAATCGTGGTAGTTGAACGGCCGCCCCAAGGCCACCAAGGCCTTGCCCAGATCGAGTTCTCCGCGCAACTCGCGCTCAATCTCGCGCGCCTGTTCGTCAGTGTCGGCAATGATCGGTGAGATGCCAGGCAGGATGGTGATGTGATCTGGATTGCGGCCCGCCGCCACTGCGCGTTGCTTGACGTCCTGGTAATACGCCTGCGCGTCCTCGAAGTTATCCACGCCAGCAAAAATACCCTCGGCCAGATCCCCCGCCAGTGCACGCCCGGACTCAGAAATCCCGGCCTGGAAAATCACCGGCTGCCCCTGAGCCGAGCGGGCAATGTTCAGCGGTCCTGTGACCGAGAAAAACTCGCCCTTGTGGTTCAGCCGATGCTGACGGCTTGGGTCCAGAAACGTCCGACGCTGCTTGTCACGCGGGAAGGCGTCGTCTTCGTAGCTGTCCCACAAACCTTGCACCACTTGCACGTGCTCGCGGGCGCGACGGTAGCGGTCGGTGTGGTCAATGTGTTCTTCACGGCCGTAGTTGCCTGCCGCGCCTTCAAGGCCGGTAGTGACTACGTTCCAGCCTGCGCGGCCCTTGCTGATCAGGTCCAGCGAAGCGAACTGGCGTGCGACGTTGTACGGCTCGGTGTAGGACGTGGTCAGCGTTGCCACTAGGCCGATTTTCGAAGTGGCGCCCGCTAACGCCGACAGCAGCGTCAACGGCTCCAGACGGTTGAGGTAGTGCGGCGCTGAATCGGTGGTGATGTAGGGGCTGTCGACGATGAACACCAGATCGAACTTGGCCGCCTCGGCTTGCTGCGCCAATTGGCGATACCAGTCGATGTCGACACTGGCATCACCGGGAATCTCAGGATGCAGCCATTCATTCTGGGCCGTGCCGACCCCGGTCAGGATTGCGCCGAATTTAAGCTGTCGCGGGTGTGCCATGCGCGTTTTCTCCCTGCTGATTGGCGGCTCTTTTGGCCGGTATGCGCAAGACCTTAAGCGCTGCTATCGTCCTTGTGAAATGCCTTCGAGCGCTAAGCTAATATGTTTTTAATTTATCAACTGAAATCCTATACATCATACAATCGCATAGTAACGCGCCCTGTTGTTATTTCTTATGGACGTTAAAAACTGTTCTGAAGGACGTTTTCGCTGACGCGCTTGCTAAGGTCGCTTCGGTGCGCAGATAAGTAACGTTGCGCGGGGACAACCTGACCAAGCATATACCGCACTATCTCCAGCGCCTGAACCGACAGCGGGACGATGTAGGGCGGTACATTTGGGCAAAGCCGGATTGTGTTCCAGCCCATGGATTTTCACCCGCGCATAGCGAAACAATTGATTGAATCAGGTTCGGCATTTCCGGCTGTCGTTAAGACCTTGCGCTGTTCGATCCTGCTCAGTAAATCCAGCAGATCGTGACGATTGATATCGTGGATAGACCTACCACTCAGTACGGGCAAGACGTCTTTGTTGAAGATTCGCAAGATCTGCGAGAGCGTACTCTGGCGTCCTTCTTTCAGGCTCAGCCTTCGGAACTCCACCCACTGATTGAACACGGCCTCGACGGTATGCTCTGTCGCAAAACGTACAGCAAGCCGCAGTTGTTTACGATACTCATAGGGATTGATGCCTTGGGCGACCAAAGCGCGTGCCTCGTCACGTAGTGCACGGGCTTCTTTGAGGCTGATTTGCGGATAACTGCCCAAACCGGGCTTGCCGAACGGTCGTATCCGCGAGTGCCATAGAGAGCTCCTGAACTGAGTCGGGGCCAAATGCTCGTCTTGCTATCCAAGGTGCTCCAGCAAAAATCCGATTCAGTGCACATCCAAATCCAGGATCCTCATTCGGGACCCAAATCGGGATTTAAATGCACCGAATAGTGCTGGATTTCAGCGGTTGACGCCGGAACGAAAAAAGGACCCGAAGGTCCTTTTTTCAATGGCTTACAGACATCAGTGGAAGTCTGTAGATCGTAAACTGGAGCGGGAAACGAGACTCGAACTCGCGACCCCGACCTTGGCAAGGTCGTGCTCTACCAACTGAGCTATTCCCGCTTGGTGTGGGCGCCATTCTATAGATTCAGATGATCGCGTCAACCCCTTGATTTAAAAAAACTTATTTTTCCTCTGTGGTGGTCCGCAGGTGCGGCCAGGCCGCTCTGAGGTATTGCACCATCGACCACAGGGTCAGCCCCGCCGCTATCATCAGCAGCACGTAACCCAGCACGACCCAGAAGGTGAAGGCCGGAGGGTTGGCCAGCAGAATGACCAGCGCGAGCATCTGTGCTGCTGTCTTCCATTTGCCCAGATTCGACACCGCTACCTGAGCGCGCGCGCCCAGTTCGGCCATCCATTCGCGCAACGCCGATATCACGATCTCGCGTCCGATGATGACCGCAGCCGGCAAGGTCAACCAGAAATTGGCGTGGGCCTGCACCAGCAACACCAAAGCCACGGCGACCATCAGCTTGTCGGCGACCGGATCGAGAAACGCACCGAACGGTGTGCTCTGCTCCAGCCGACGGGCCAGGTAACCGTCCAGCCAGTCGGTGGCGGCTGCAAGAGCGAAGACCGAACTGGCGGCCATGTAGCTCCAGTGATACGGCAGATAAAACAACAGAATGAAGATCGGAATCAGCAGGACACGTAATACGGTAATCAGATTAGGGATATTCATCGGCACAACTGGCTACGAGGTGAGCGGGCATTCTACTCGCTGTGCAGGCTCGCATAAATCAACTCTGCGAGCTTTTTACTGATTCCGGGTGCCTTGGCGATTTCTTCGATGCTCGCGCGGGACAATTCCTGCAGGCCACCGAAGTGCTTGAGCAGGTCACGACGCCGCGTCGGCCCGACGCCTGCCACCCCTTCGAGAGTCGATGTACGCCGGGTCTTGCCCCGACGCGCTCGGTGCCCGGTGATTGCAAAACGGTGGGCTTCGTCGCGGATCTGCTGAATCAGATGCAGCGCCGGCGAGTCGCCGCGCAGGGTGAACTCATTGGCGGCATCATTGAGGTACAGCGTCTCGAAGCCGGCCTTGCGCGTCGTGCCCTTGGCCACCCCCAGCAGGATCAGGTCCGGCACAGCCAATTCATTCATGACGTCACGAGCCATGTTCAACTGCCCCTTGCCGCCGTCGACCAACAGAATATCCGGCAATTTGCCCTCACCGTCCTTGATCTTGCCGAAGCGCCGGGTCAAGGCTTGGTGCATCGCCGCATAGTCGTCGCCCGCTGTCACGCCTTCAATGTTGTAGCGGCGGTAATCGGACTTGATCGGCCCTTCCGGCCCGAATACCACACACGACGCCACTGTTGCTTCACCGCTGGAATGGCTGATGTCATAGCATTCCAACCGTTGCGGCGGTTCATCCAGTTTGAGAACTTCGGCCAAGGCCTCGAAACGCGCTGCGACGTGCTGACGATTGGCCAGACGTGCTGCAAGCGCCTGCTCGGCGTTGGTCACCGCCAACTGCTGCCAGCGCGCCCGGGTGCCGCGCACCCGATGGCTGATGGTGATTTCCTTGCCGCGAGAGGCGTCGATGGCCTCGATCAGCGCAGGGAAGTCTTCGTTGACCACGTTGACGATCACCTCGCTCGGTAGTTCGCGCTCGCCGCCGCCAAGGAAATACTGCGCCAGGAATGCCGACATGACTTCCCCGACCTCTTCCTCGATACCCACTTGGGGGAAGAAGTTCTTGCTGCCCAAGACCCGGCCGCCGCGCACACTGATCAGATGCACGCAGGCGCCGCCCGGATTAACGAAAGCGGCGACCACGTCGACGTCGCCACTGCCGCTTTCCATGCTCTGTTGATCCTGAACCCGACGCAGCAGGCCGATCTGGTCACGCAACTCGGCAGCCTGTTCGAAATTGAGCGCCATGGCGGCCTTCTCCATGAGCATGTTCAACTCGTCGGTCAGAGCATTGCTACGCCCTTCAAGGAACATCACAGAGTGGCGAACGTCTTCGGCGTACACCTGCGGCTCTACGAAGTTGACGCAAGGGGCCTTGCAGCGCTTGATCTGGTATTGCAGGCAGGGCCGCGTTCGATTCTTGTAGAAACTGTCTTCGCACTGTCGGACATGAAAGGTTTTTTGCAGGATGCTCAGGCTTTCACGTATCGCCCCCGCGCTCGGGTATGGCCCGAAGTAACGCCCCTTGGCCTTTTTCGCGCCACGGTGGATGCTCAGGCGGGGGAATTCGCCATCGGACAAATGCACATAGGGATAGGATTTGTCGTCACGCAGCAGGATGTTGTAAGGCGGACGTGATTCCTTGATCAACGTCTGCTCCAGCAACAACGCCTCGGTTTCGTTGGCGGTGATGGTGGTTTCGATCTGAGAGATACGCGCCACCAGTGCACCGGTTTTCGGCGCATGACCGGTTTTGCGGAAATAGCTGGCGAGGCGCTTTTTCAGGTTCTTGGCCTTGCCCACATAAAGAAGCCGGCCCTCGGTATCGAACATGCGATATACACCGGGGCGGCCACTGCAGGTCGCAAGAAAGGCGCTGGGATCGAACGGTTGGGTCATTTCAGGCGCTGGCATCGACCATGCCGTGACGCACGGCCAGCAAGGCGAGCTCGACGTCACTGCCGATCGAAAGCTTCTCGAAGATGCGGTATCGGTAGGTATTCACGGTTTTCGGGGAGAGGCAGAGCTTGTCGGAAATGGTCTGCACTTTCTGGCAGCCGACGATCATCAGAGCGATCTGGATTTCCCGCTCGGACAGCAGGTCGAACGGCGAATTGCTGGTTTGTGGCTGGAAAGACTTGAGCGCGAGCTGCTGGGCAATCTGCGGGCTGATATAGCGCTGACCGGCAAACACCAGGCGAATGGCCTGGACCATCTCCGCCAGACCCGCGCCCTTGGTCATATAGCCTGCCGCTCCGGCCTGCAACAAACGGGTTGGAAACGGATCTTCTTCGCATACCGTCACCGCGACCACTTTGATTTCCGGGTGACTGCGCAACAATTTGCGCGTGGCCTCAAGACCGCCGATGCCAGGCATTTTCACATCCATCAGCACGACATCCGGCTTGAGCTCGCGGGCTTTCTTCAATGCTTCCTCACCGGAGTCGGCCTGCCCGACGACCTGCAGACCATCGATGTCGGCGAGCATGCGTGTGATACCTGTCCGAACCAGATCATGGTCATCGACAACCAGCACCCTAATCAAGCAGACACCTCACGGAGCAATCCAAATGACGACAGCTCGTCACCTTAGCAAAAAAGAAAGTGCAAGACCTAGCGCGAAGCAACGTCGGGCTGGCCTTGACAGATGATCTACAACGATACCGACAACCTATCATCATCGACCATAAAACCTGCAAAAAATCTTCAAACGCACGCATGCATCCGCAACGAAATGTCGGTCTCCCCCTGCTATTGATTTCTTTCCGTTGCATAGGTCGCCTTATATTCCGCCAGCGTGGTCGTCAGGCGAAGAATGGCGTCCTGATCTTCTTTGACCAGCGTTCTGTAGCTCCCCAACACCCACTCCTCGACCTCAGTCAGATGCTCGATAGGCGAAGGCGTACGCACGCCGGTCAACACATACAGCACATCAACACCTTTGGCAGCCACGGCCGCCAGATAATCGGCCTTGGGGGTACGGTCACCGCTTTCGTACTTGCCTTGCGCATTAGGCTCAACACCACCAATTTCGCCAAACGCTCGCTGTGAAAGCCCCAAGCGCTCGCGCTCCTGCCTAATTCGGGCACCAATTCCACTCATTTGAATGCATAACCTTGTTGACCCCATCCTTACGAATGGTAGAATCCAGATAAATTTGAACAAACTTGAACGGTTTTGAACTATGCCCGGAATACGCACGGCAGCACAAGCCAAGGCCTGGCTGGATGAGCAGGGTAAATCTGTTCAAGAGTTTGCCCGGGAAAACAGCGTAGACCCGGCCACGACTTATCAGATTCTCTCTGGCCGAAAAAAAGGTCGACGTGGTGAGTCACATAAAGTAGCGGTGCTGTTGGGCATGAAAGTAGGCGTCATACCGGCGGCACCGGCCACTAAAACCGATGCATCGACCGATTAGTTAGTTGGCCAGTCTTGTGTAAGACCTGAAGTAAAGTTCTTCGCTGAGCATAAATAGACATGGCCTTGTTAACCCCAGGGTTGGTAAGACTATGCCGCCGCTCTTTCTTTGTTCCCGCGGTCACTGATTCACTGGCCGCTCCATCCAGAACAGGGCAGGCTCTTCACCCACATAAAAGTAGCCAAGCCTGAGATAGAGATCCGCTGCCGGGTTACTCTTGAACACCTTGAGCCGAACACTTTCACATCCCCTGTCCCTGGCCATCTGCACCACGCAGGTCATGATCCACTGCCCTACACCTTCGCCGCGATAAGCCTCAACCAACTGCACATCCCGCACATAGAGGTAGTGGCTTTCAGTGGTCAGCCCGAGAAACCCGATCACCCTGCCAGCCTGTTCAACCAGATAGCTTTCGCGTCTGGGCCACTCGGCATCGAACGCTTCGGGCTGCCACACCAGACCGTAGCGAATGTAATAGTCGCGCATGTTGACGCGGGTCAGTTCCCGGGCGAAGGTCAGGTCCTGATCGGTTGCAGGCCGCAGTCGAAGCGCCTTGCCTTTGCTGTCGGTCAGCGCCGGCATCTAGAGCGCGACCGCAACGGTGGTGGCCGACCAGCCATCGTCGGTGCGTTGCGCGAACAGCAACCCCTCCTGCGCCCCCGGCATTTCAGCGACAAGCTCGCCGTTTTCGTCCCAGAGTGCGCTGCGCCCACCAGACGTCCAGCCGCCGGTCACGCCCGCATAGTTGGCCATCAGTACCGACATCCCATGAGTTCGCGCATAGCCGCTGAGCAAACCTGCGTCATGTTCATAACCTCCACCGGAGATCAGCACGCTTGCGGCGTAGAGTGTGGCGCCTGCTTCGGCCGCTTTTCGTGCATGGCTGGCCAGACTGAAATCGGCACACACCGCCAACCCCAGTCACTCGCCTCCAATATCCACTGGCGCACCACCGGTTCCCGCACTGAAAACCGACTCTTCCCCGCTGTGCAGGTGCTGCTTGGAGTACAGTTCGCCCCCACCATCGGGCCTACAAACGAGTGCGGCGATCAATACCTCGCCAGGGATTGCCGAACGCAGTGGCGCGCCCACCACCGTTACCATTTTCAGTTCCCGCGCCATATCCCGTATGGGCTGCAGCCGAGGGTCATGAATCGTGAGTGCAAGGTCGCGCGCTACAGTGGGTTCGTAGCCGGTAAGCGACAGTTCGGGAAACATCAGGAAATCTGCCCCATGTCCAGCGGCAGTCTCCATGAAACGAAGGTGACGCTGCACATTCGCCTCGATATCCCCTGCCACCGAGCGTGACTGAGCCACTGCAAATACCATCGCGCCGGGCCTTATACTCATCCGCATCGCAGATCTCCCAATCGTCCGAACCTGGCAGCCTTCGCCACGCGAAGCCCCAGCGCGCCATTCTACCGGCGTCCGAGGGGTTGACCAGACTCGCGGCCAATTTGCGTCTTCACCCCCCTGAAAAGCGCTATTCGTCACGTCGATTGAATTTCCAATTGAATAACTTCGTGCCCCTGAAGTAAGCTCGCCGACATTCCACGGAGACCGCTCATGTTGCTTTCCATCCTTCACCAGCTTCAGCGCCCTGCCGACGCCTCGCGTCCGGTGGCGGAAACTGCTGCGTGGGAAGCAATGACAAGCGCCTCCCCTGCTTCTTATTTTTATGGGTATTGGTTTAGCCACTGGCGCGCCTGATACCCAACCGGCGCCCACGAATCACGGGACGCCAACCAGAGATAACTCTACCCCCGGTCGGCCTCCCGATCGGGGGTTTTGTTTTTCCGGGCCCCGTAAATACCGCGACTAACGCTTCGAATCGAGGAACACGACATGAACTACAGCACCTATTACCGCAACGACATCGACTTCGCATGGCGATTTAGCACCCTCCGTTCGGGCCAGCCTGCCGCCTCCGATCGGTCACTGACAGGTGGCAAATCAACACCCACAGCCCTCACGGCAAATTGTCGAACACCCCAGTAGGTCCGCGCGCGACATTGCCCGCCGACCAGGAAGCCCTGCCCATGAACTCGTCCGTCGTTGCAAAAAACCTGTCTGACCTGCCGTCCAGCCTTGTGACCCTGATCGACAGCCACCCTGCCCCACAACGCTTGCCGAGCACCCTGGCGCTGAAAAGCCAGCTGCCGCTGGACCTCGCACTTTCTGCGCAAGTCGCAGCCCACCGCCAATCGGTGCGCGCCATTCTCAACGGTGAAGACTCGCGCCTGCTGGTGGTCGTTGGCCCTTGCTCCATCCATGATCCGAAATCCGCCCTCGGATATGCCGAACGCCTGTCCAGCCTCGCCACCGAAGTCAGCGATCAGATGCTGCTGGTGATGCGCGCCTATGTCGAAAAACCGCGCACCACCGTGGGCTGGAAAGGCCTGGCGTACGATCCACATCTGGATGGCAGTGACGACATGGCCGCAGGCCTGACGCTGTCTCGCCATCTGATGCGCGAGATGATCGGCCTCGGTCTACCGATTGCGACCGAGCTGCTGCAGCCAATGGTTGCTGGCTATTTCGACGACCTGCTCAGCTGGGTCGCCATCGGCGCACGGACCACCGAATCGCAGATTCACCGGGAAATGGCCAGCGGACTGCAAATGCCGGTCGGCTTCAAGAACGGTACTGACGGCGGCGTGTCCGTGGCCTGCGACGCGATTCGTTCCGCGGCCCATGCTCACCGTCACTTCGGCATCGATCGGCAGGGGCATCCGTCGATCATCGAAACCCAAGGCAATCCGGACACCCATATCGTGCTGCGCGGCGGGCACAACGGGCCGAACTACGACGCAGCCAGCGTGACCAGGGTCAACGCCAGCCTGGAAAAGAACCGTACCGCCGCGCGCATCATGGTGGACTGCAGTCACGCCAACAGCGGCAAGGACCCGCTGCGCCAGCCCCACGTGTTCAATGATGTCCTGCGCCAGCGCCTGGCGGGTGACCACACCCTGATCGGCATGATGCTGGAAAGTCATCTGTTCGAGGGCTGCCAGCCCTTGAGTGACTCGTTACGCTATGGCGTTTCGGTCACCGACGGCTGCCTGGGCTGGGACGCTACTGAACGCTTGCTGCGTGAGGCCGTGCACAAACTGCGTTACAGGTAACATGCGCACATGGGAAGTTGGCCGGATTCATGCGGCCTGCTTCCCCGGCGCTTGTCACTCATGACAGCGCGACTCTCTCGACTTGTGGATCGACGCTGTAAGACATCCAGCAGATGTCCTTCAGACCCATCGCCAGCTCTGGTCGATCCACCGGCGCAGCCAGCGAAATCCGGGCTGCTCACTCGACATCGCAGCTTTGTAACAGAAGCCCGAAGTCCACCTTCACTGAAGGTTACCCCTCAACACGACCTCATCACGCTGGTTAACCTCGCCCGCTCAGATCAAGCGAGGGACTGCTCACCATGAATGACCTATCTGTCACCACCAAATACCCGATCCTGCTGGTGCACGGACTGTTCGGATTCGACCGTATCGGCACATTCGACATGTTTTATGGGATTGTTCAGGCGCTGGAGAAAGCCGGGTGTCGCGTCCATGTGCCGGTGCTATCGGGAGTACACGACAACGAGACTCGCGGCGAGCAATTGCTGGTGCAGATCGAGCGTTTTCTGAAGCGCACAGGCTACCTCAAGGTCAATCTCATCGGTCACAGCCAAGGGGCGCTGACCTCCCGCTACGCCGCGGCCGTTCGTCCGGACCGGGTCGCTTCCGTGACGTCAGTCAGCGGTCCGAACCATGGTTCGGAGGTGGCCGATCGCGTCCGACAGGCGTTTACCCCTGGCGAGATGCCTGAGCGACAGGCAACAAGACTGGTGAGCGGCTTCGCCCGTTTCCTGGCAATGCTCAGTGCAAACCCCGAATTGCCGCAGGATCCTCGGCGCGCGCTGGACGCTCTAACGACTGAGGGCGTCGCGAAATTCAATCGCAGCTACCCGCAGGGCCTACCTGAAGAATGGGGCGGCGAAGGGGCGGAACGGGTAGACGGTGTGCATTATTACTCCTGGAGCGGCTGCATCCAGAGTTCGCTGTACGTCGAAGGGCAAAACGCGCTGGACCCACTACACTTGGCACTGCGCAGTTGCGCACTGCTATTCGAGCGGGAAGCCGCTCACAACGACGGTCTCGTCGGGCGCTACAGCTCACACCTAGGCAAGGTCATTCGCTCTGATTATCCCCTCGATCACGTCGATGCGGTGAACCAGACGGCCGGGGTGGTGCGCAAAGATATCGATCCAGTGAAGCTGTATGTCGAGCATGCAGCCTTGCTGCTCGGAAAAGGCCTGTAGCACCCAACAGGATCACCCCACTCAGCCCGCGAGCTGGAACTTTCTCGAGAAATGCCTTCCTTAATCCGGTAGGCTCTTTCCTTTTTTTCACAGGAGTACCCCCACATGGCCAAAGCCACTGCCCGCCACATCCTTGTTTCCAGCGAAGAGAAATGCAACGAACTCAAAGCTCAGATCCAAGGCGGCGCTGATTTTGCCGAAGTCGCGAAATCCAACTCCAGCTGCCCTTCCAGCCGCCAGGGCGGCGACCTGGGTTCGTTCGGTCCAGGCCAGATGGTCAAGGAGTTCGACACTGTCGTGTTCAGCGCACCTGTGAATGTCGTGCAGGGTCCGGTGAAAACCCAGTTCGGTTATCACCTGCTGGAAGTGACCAGCCGCCAGGACTGATCCTGCAGAATGCTCGCCTCGAACGGCCCGCCCTGAAAAGCGGGCCGTTTGCATTTGCAACGCGGGAAATTGCCGCGCAATCCATTGCGGCAAAGAAATTGCTTCGTTTTATCCGGTTCACCGGGGCGCAGGTGCTTGAGCGCCAGCGTGCTTGGGCATCACGGCAAGAAGTCATCACCCAGAGATAGTGTGCGGTTACAAAGATCACGGGGTTGCGGTACCTTGCCACCGGAGGTAACGAATAAGAAACCACCAGGTAGTCAACCTACAGGACAGGCCGCAACCGCCCGTCCACGCCCTTCAACCCTGATGTTGCGCTACAACGTCAGTCAGGATTCGTGTAATGCGTTTTGTTTTTTCATCGCTGATCGTTGCAACACTCGTCCTTGTCTCAGGTTTTCAATCCCTGTCCGCAGCACCTCAACACGCGTTGACCGTTTATGGCGAAGCGCCCCGCTATCCGGCCGACTTCAAGCATTTCGATTACGTGAACCCGGACGCCCCAAAAGGCGGCAGCATGCGGCGCTCGGCACAGGAAATCGGTCAGTACGACCACATCATGCCGTACCTGGACAAAGGCACAGGCGTGTCCCAGGTCAATGGTCTGCTCTACTCGCCGCTGGCGGTGAAGTCGCTGGATGAGCCTTACACCGTGTACGGACTCATCGCCGAAAAGATGGAGCGCGCCAGTGATGGCATGTCACTGCGTTTCTTCCTCAATCCCAAGGCTCGGTTCTCCGATGGCACCCCGATCACCGCCGAGGATGTGCGCTTCACCTACAACCTGCTGATGACCCAAGGCAGCCTGTCCTATCGCACCGAGTTCGGTGATGTGCAAGGTGTCGAAGTCGAGTCGCCGACGCAGATTCGATTTGACTTCAAAAGCAACGAAAGCCGCACCCTGCCACTGGACCTGGCATCCCTGCCGGTGTTTCCCGAGCACTATTGGAAAGACAAGGACTTCGCCAACAGCGGCGGTTTCGAGGTCCCGGTGGGCAGCGGTCCGTATCGCATCGGCAAGGTCGACCCCGGCCGCAGCATCACCTTCGAGCGCGATCCGAACTGGTGGGCCAAGGATCTGCCGGTGAACCGAGGCGTCTACAACTTCGATCATTTCAGCGTCGAATACTTCGGCGACACCGACGTCGCTCGCCAGGTGCTGCGCGGCGGCGGCTATGACTACAACCGCGAGTACTCGGCCACGGGTTATTCCATCGGCTACGACAGCCCGGCCCTGACCGAAGGTCGTCTGCAGCGCGCGCATCTGGCCAAGGGTGCGGTGCAAAGCTCTCAAGGCTTCGTGTTCAATCTCGATCGGCCCAAATTCCAGGACCGCCGCGTGCGTCAGGCGCTGGCCATGCTCTGGGACTTCGAATGGACCAACAAGCAGATGATGCGCAACGTGTACGTGCGCCAGAACAGCTACTTTTCCAACAGTGACCTGGCCGCCACGCAGTTGCCTACACAATCGGAGCTGAAAGTGCTGGAGCCCTTGCGCGGTCAGGTTCCCTCTGAAGTTTTCACCACTGTTTTCCAGACACCGAAGACCGATGGCACCGGCTTCATCCGCGATAAGCAGTTGCAAGCGCTGGCATTGCTGGAGGAAGCAGGCTGGATGCCCAGGGAAGACAAGCTGGTCAACGCCGCTGGCGAGCCGCTGAGCTTCACCTTCCTCAACGGTCAGAGCGGTTTCGAGAAGATCCTGCTGCCCTACAAGCGCAATCTTGCGCAGATCGGTATCGATTTCGAAATCCGGCGCATCGATTCGGCCCAGTACCTGAATCGGGTAATGGCCCGTGATTACGACATGATCGTCACCGGGTACGGCGTATCGACTTCACCGGGCCTGGAGCTGTACAACAACTTCGGTTCCAAAGTGGCCAGAGATTCGGGGTCCAGCAACTACATGGTGCTGCGTGATCCTGCCGTCGACACCCTGATCAACGGCCTGGCCAAGGCCGACACCAAACCCGCCATGATCGACTATGCCCACGCGCTGGACCGCGTGCTGCAATGGGGCTTCTATTGGATACCCAACTATTATCCGCCAGGCTCTTCCACGGTCTGGTGGAACCGTTTCGGCATCCCCAAGGTGCAGGCCAGCAACAGCGAAGCCATCGACACTTGGTGGGAAATCAGCCCGCAGCCGCTGACCACTGAACAATTCGCCCAGCAACGGGGCGCCTCAGCCATTCCTTCGGAGGTGAAGTAATGCTCGGCTACCTGACCCGGCGTTTGCTGCTGATCATCCCGACCCTGCTGTGCATTCTTCTGGTGAATTTCTTCATCGTCCAGGCAGCGCCGGGCGGCCCGGTGGAACAAGCCATTGCCAAGCTGCAAGGCGTGGCCGGTGGCACCATCGGCGCCGGTCATACCGAAACCATGAACACCGGCCAGTCCCGTGCCAGTCGCGGTCTGGACCCCAAGCTGATCAAGGAAATCGAACACCAGTACGGCTTCGATAAACCGCTGCACGAGCGCCTGTGGCTGATGCTCAAGAACTACGCCAGCCTGGATTTCGGCAACAGCTTCTTCCGCGGGGCCAAAGTTACCGACTTGATTCTGCAGAAGATGCCCGTATCCATATCCCTGGGTTTATGGGCGACGCTGATCACGTATCTGGTGTCGATTCCGCTGGGCATTCGCAAGGCGGTTAAGCATGGCAGTCATTTCGACATCTGGAGCAGTACCGCAATCATCGTCGGTTACGCCATGCCAGCCTTTCTGTTCGCCATGCTGCTGGTGGTGCTGTTCGCCGGCGGCACTTCGCTGAGCTGGTTCCCGGTGCGCGGGCTGGTCTCGGAAAACTTCGATCAGATGACCACCCTGGGCAAGCTCGCCGACTACTTCTGGCACTTGGTCCTGCCTGTCGCGTCGCTGGTGATCGGCGGGTTTGCGACGCTGACCATCCTGACCAAGAACTCTTTCCTCAACGAAGTCACCCGGCAATACGTGGTCACCGCCCGCGCCAAGGGCTTGAGTGAGCGCCGCGTGCTCTACGGGCATGTGTTCCGCAACGCGATGCTGCTGGTGGTAGCGGGCATTCCGCAGGCGTTCATCAGCGTGTTCTTCGCGGGCTCTCTGATGATCGAGGTGATTTTCTCCCTCGACGGCCTGGGTCGCATGAGTTACGAGGCCGCGGTGTCTCGTGACTATCCGGTGGTGTTCGGCTCGCTGTTTATCTTCACCCTGTTCGGGCTGCTGATAAAACTGGTCGGGGACATCTGTTACACCCTGGTCGACCCCCGAATCGACTTCAGCGCGAGGAACGCCTGATGCGCAGACTGTCCCCGGTGGCTCGCCGGCGTTTCGAGCGTTTCCGCAACAACCGCCGTGGCTGGTGGTCGCTGTGGTTGTTTTGCGCCTTGTTCGCCATCAGCCTGTGCGGCGAGCTGATCGCCAACGACAAACCCCTGGTGCTCAGTTATCAACACGAGTTGTACTTTCCTGCCTTCAAGCGACACACCGAGCAGGAGTTTGGCGGCCAGTTGCCGTTCCAGCCGGATTACCGCAGTGACTACGTACGCCAGCTGATCAGCAAGGGCGACGGCTGGATGCTGTTTCCGCCGATCCCGTTCAGCGACGATACCCCCAACTACGACCTGAACAAGCCCGCACCCAGCCCGCCGTCGGCAATCAACTGGCTGGGCACCGACGATCAGGCCCGCGACGTGCTGGCCCGGGTGATCTTCGGCGCGCGGGTATCGATCCTGTTTGCCCTGGCCCTGACGGTCATCAGCGCCTTGATCGGCATCGCCGCAGGTGCCCTGCAGGGTTATTACGGCGGCTGGGTCGACTTGATCGGTCAACGTCTGCTGGAGGTCTGGTCCGGACTGCCGGTGCTGTATCTGTTGATCATCCTCTCGGGGTTCGTCGAACCCAACTTCTGGTGGCTGCTGGGCATCATGGCGCTGTTCTCGTGGCTGGCCCTGGTGGACGTGGTGCGTGCCGAATTTCTGCGCGGACGCAACCTGGAGTACGTCAAAGCTGCGCGTGCGCTGGGTCTGGATGACCGCAAAGTGATCCTGCGCCACATTCTGCCCAACGCGATGAATGCGACCCTCAGCTACCTGCCGTTCATTCTCACCGGCGCCATCTCGACCCTCACCGCCCTGGATTTCCTGGGTTTCGGCATGCCGGCCGGCAGTGCGTCACTGGGTGAATTGATCGGCCAGGGCAAGCAGAACCTGCAAGCACCCTGGCTCGGCTTCACGGCATTCTTCACCCTGGCGTTGATCCTTTCGCTGCTGGTGTTCATTGGCGAGGCGTTGCGTGACGCCTTCGACCCGAGGTCCTGACATGTCTGAACATCTCATTGAAATCCGAGACCTGTCGGTGTCTTTCAACGGCAATACAGTGGTCAAGCACATCAGTCTCGACATCCCGGCCGGCGAATGCCTGGCGCTGGTAGGCGAGTCGGGTTCCGGCAAGTCGGTGACGGCGCACTCCATCCTGCAGTTGCTGCCTCAGGCCGGTACGGTCAGCAGCGGCAGCATTCGCTATCGCGGCCAGGAGTTGCTGGGTGCCGACGGCAAGCTGATGCGGCGCATCCGTGGCAACCAGATCGCGATGATCTTCCAGGAGCCGATGACCTCGCTGAATCCGCTGCACACGGTGTCCCGGCAGATCGGCGAAACCTTGCTGCTGCATAAAGGCTTGAGCGGCAAGGCTGCACAGACACGCATTCTCGAATTATTGGAGCTGGTCGGTATTCAGCACCCGAAGAAGCGCCTGAAGGCCTACCCCCATGAATTGTCCGGCGGCCAGCGCCAGCGGGTGATGATCGCCATGGCCCTGGCCTGCGAGCCGGAGCTGCTGATTGCCGACGAGCCCACCACTGCACTCGACGTCACCGTTCAGCGCAAGATTCTGTTTTTGCTCAAGGAGCTGCAGCAACGTCTGAACATGTCGCTGTTGCTGATCAGCCATGACCTTAATCTGGTGCACAGCATCGCGCAGAAGGTCTGTGTGATGCGCGCCGGGGAGATCGTCGAGCAGTCCAACTGCCAAACCCTGTTCAAGCACCCGCAACACCCGTACAGCCAGCTACTGCTCGACGCTGAACCTGCTGGCGAACCTCTGCCCCGCGACACCCGTGAGAAAGTCCTTGAAGTCGAAAACCTGCGGGTCTGGTTCTCGCTGGGCGGCGGCATCTTCAATCGCCATCAGGAGTACCTCAAGGCCGTCGATGACATCAGCCTGAGCATCGAGCGCGGCAAGACGCTGGGCATTGTCGGCGAATCCGGCTCGGGAAAATCGACACTTGGTCAGGCAATTCTGCGCTTGCTGGAATCCCGTGGCAGTATCCGCTTCAAGGGTCAGGCACTCGACAGTCTGAGTCAGAAGCAGATGCGCCCCTGGCGCAAGCAGATGCAAGTGGTGTTTCAAGACCCTTACGGTAGCCTCAGCCCGCGCATCTCGGTGGCGCAGATCATCAGCGAGGGCCTGGAAGTACACAGCGAACTGGACAAGGTGCGCTGTGAAGCCGAAGTGATTCGTGTCCTGGAGGAAGTCGGCATCGATCCGTTGAGCCGACATCGGTACCCCCATGAGTTTTCCGGCGGGCAACGGCAGCGTATCGCCATCGCCCGGGCCCTGGTGCTCAAACCTGCCTTGATTTTGCTCGATGAACCCACGTCGGCACTGGATCGCACAGTGCAGAAACAGGTGGTGGCGCTGTTGCGCCAGCTGCAAGAGAAACACGGCCTGACGTACCTGTTCATCAGCCACGATCTGGCGGTGGTCAGGGCCCTCGCCCATGACCTGATCGTGGTCAAGGACGGCAAGGTCGTCGAGCGCGGCGCAAGCCACGATGTGTTCGACGCGCCGCAGCATCCCTACACCCGGGAGCTGCTGGCTGCGGCGCACCCGGGTTTTAACTGACGCCCCGGGGTTCAATTGAGAAAGCGCTTAACCTGCAGTCTGATCGGCCAGATGCCGGGTATGGGAACCACGGAACAGTGCATGAAAGACAGTGACAGCCTCAAGGATTACCGACGCGTGCGGCACTTAGCGATCCGTTCGTTGTTCGAAATCATCGAGCAGTCCAGTGAAGGTACTGTGATCGTGGACAAGGATGCGCGGATCGTCTGGATCAACGAACGCTACGCACGGCGCTTCGGCCTTGAAGATCCGGATCGGGCCGTGGGCCAGCCGTGCGAAAAAGTCATTCCGGGAAGTCTGCTGCGAGAGGTCGCGAGCAACGGCCAGCCGATCCTGCTGGACATGATGGACACCGCCAAAGACCCGCTGGTGGTCATGCGCCTGCCGATCCATGACGACAGCGGAGGGGTGATCGGGGCGATTGGGTTTGCCCTGTTCGACGAGCTGCACGCGCTGTCGCCATTACTCAAGCGCTACGCGAGCATGCAGCAGGAACTGGCGTCGACCCGCTCGCTGCTGCGCGCCCGTCAGGCCAAATACAGCTTCGCGCAGTTCATCGGCACCAGCGCCGCGAGCCTTGAGGTCAAGCGTCGCGCCCGACGCAGCGCGAGCACCGAGTCCGCCGTCTTGCTGCTGGGCGAGACCGGCACGGGCAAGGAGCTGCTGGCCCACGCCATTCACAACACTTCGCCCAGGGCTCACAAACCCTTTGTCAGCATCAACAGCGCGGCCATTCCCGAAACGCTGCTTGAAGCCGAGTTTTTCGGCACGGCACCAGGCGCGTTTACCGGTGCTGACCGACGCGGCCGACCAGGCAAGTTGCATCTGGCTGAAGGCGGCACGCTGTTTCTCGACGAGATTGGCGACATGCCCCTGGCCCTGCAGAGCAAATTGCTGCGGGTGTTGCAGGAAAAGGAATACGAACCTGTAGGCTCCAACCAGATGATCAAAAGCAATGTCCGGCTGATTGCCGCGACGTCCACGGACCTCGACGCGGCGATCAAACGCGGCGAGTTTCGCGCCGATCTGTATTACCGCTTGAGCGTGCTGCCGATCGAGGTACCCCCCCTGCGAGACCGGCTGGATGACCTGCCGGCGCTGAGCGAAGCGATTCTGGAGGATTTGCACAGCCAGCATGAGCTTGATCCCGGTGCCATGGCGATGCTGGGACAACACGCCTGGCCGGGCAATGTCCGGGAATTGCGCAACGTGCTGGAACGCGCTGCGCTGCTCAGCGACGATTTGCAATTGACCGCTGCCCAGATCCGCGCGGCCATCGGTACGTTGATTCCCCACGAAGGCGGCGCGCTGAGCCGGCGCCTGCAGCCCGTGACGAACGAAACCTACAGTGAGGCCCGCGACCGGTTCGATCGCGAGTTTATCCAGGCAAAACTTGCGCAATGTCGAGGCAACGTGGTCCTGGCGGCGCGTCAGCTGGGTCTGGGGCGTTCGACGCTGTACAAGAAGATGGCTGCGCTGGGGATTGCCGAGTCTCGTTAAAGAGACTTAATCCACAAATAGAGACTTAACTGCTTTCTCATGACTGGCGCAGAATTCATTCTTGACCGTGCCCCTAAGCATCCGCCCTGGGTGAACGCGGATGGCCAAACGGCATCCCCACTGCATTCCCCGGCAAGCAGCTGCTACGAATGCCCATCTTCGAGGCGAAGGTTAAATTTCGCGTCGCGAGACGTCTCTGTATGGAGACAAACCCAGTATGGCGCTTCCGAAATTTAAATTATTTTCCTAAAAATCAATGACATAGAAGAGCGGCACAAAACTAGCTATATCACTAGGCAAGCGGCTCGACCGCGTCCATAACAAAAACAACAGGAGACACTCGATGAGTGTGATCATCGCCTTGGCAGCCCTCGCGCTGCTGATGCTTGCTGCGTACCGTGGTTACAGCGTCATTCTATTTGCCCCCATTGCCGCGCTCGGCGCGGTGCTGCTCACTGATCCGTCCGCCGTGGCGCCCGCCTTTACCGGCGTGTTCATGGACAAGATGGTAGGTTTCGTCAAACTCTACTTTCCGGTTTTCCTGCTCGGCGCAGTGTTCGGCAAGCTGATCGAGCTGTCCGGGTTTTCCCGCTCCATCGTTGCCGCGGCGATCAGGCTGTTGGGCACCCGTCAGGCGATGCTGGTGATCGTGCTGGTCTGCGCCCTGCTCACCTACGGCGGCGTTTCGCTGTTCGTCGTGGTGTTCGCGGTCTATCCGTTTGCGGCCGAGATGTTCCGCCAGAGCAATATTCCGAAACGGCTGCTCCCGGCCACCATCGCCCTCGGCGCGTTCTCGTTCACCATGGACGCCCTGCCCGGCACGCCGCAGATTCAGAACATCATTCCCTCGACCTTCTTCAACACCACCGCCTGGGCTGCGCCGTGGCTGGGTTTGATTGGCACGCTGTTCGTGTTCTGCGCCGGGATGCTGTTCCTCCAGCGTCAGCGCAACAAGGCCCAGCGCGCGGGCGAAGGTTACGGCAGCGAATTGCGCAACGAGCCGGAAACCCCAGCCGACATTCATCTGCCCAACCCCTGGGTCGCCTTGGCGCCGCTGCTGCTGGTAGGGGTGATGAACCTGCTGTTCACCCAGTGGATTCCGCAATGGTATGGCAAGACTCACACCCTTGCCTTGCCCGGCATGGCCGCCCCGGTACAGACAGAGATTTCCAGGATCACCGCGATCTGGGCGGTTGAGGCTGCTTTGCTGGTCGGCATCGTTTTCGTACTGCTGTTTGCCTTCAGCGCCGTGAAATCAAAACTGGCCGAGGGCAGTAAAGGCGCGGTCAGCGGTGCCCTGCTGGCGGCGATGAACACGGCGTCTGAATACGGCTTCGGTGCAGTCATCGCCTCGCTGCCGGGTTTTCTGGTACTGGCGGATGGGCTCAAGTCGATCCCCAATCCGCTGGTCAATGAAGCGATCACCGTAACGCTTCTGGCGGGCATCACCGGTTCGGCATCGGGCGGAATGAGCATCGCGCTGGCGGCGATGTCAGATAGCTTCATCGCTGCGGCCCATGCCGCCAACATCCCGCTCGAAGTGCTGCACCGCGTGGCGGCCATGGCCAGCGGCGGCATGGACACCCTGCCGCACAACGGCGCAGTGATCACGCTGCTGGCGGTCACCGGCCTGACTCATCGAGAGGCGTACAAGGACATTTTCAGCATCACCATCATCAAGACCCTGGCGGTGTTCGTCGTCATCGCCACTTTCTATGCAACCGGCATCGTATGAGGAACCCAACATGAGTCTGCAAGGCAAAACCGCATTGGTCACCGGCTCCACCAGCGGCATCGGTCTGGGCATTGCTCTGACCCTGGCCAAGGCCGGCGCCAACCTGGTGTTGAATGGCTTTGGCGATGCGTCGGCAGTGATCGAACAGGTCAAGCAGTTCGGCGGCAAGGTCGGCCATCACCCGGCCGACGTCAGTGACGTGGCGCAAATTGCCGACATGATCGCTTACGCCGAGCGTGAATTCGGCGGCGTGGACATTCTGGTGAATAACGCCGGGATTCAGCACGTCGATGCGGTCGAGGACTTTCCGGTCGAAAGCTGGGACAAGATCATCGCCATCAACCTGTCTTCGGTGTTCCACAGTACCCGCCTGTGCCTGCCGGGCATGCGCGCCAAGGGCTGGGGGCGGATCGTCAACATCGCTTCGGTGCATGGCCTGGTGGGCTCGACGGGCAAAGCCGCCTACGTTGCGGCCAAGCATGGCGTGATCGGCTTGACCAAGGTCGTCGGCCTGGAGACCGCCACCCGTAACATCACCTGTAATGCCATCTGCCCCGGCTGGGTGTTGACGCCTCTGGTGCAGAAGCAGATCGATGATCGGGGTGCCGAGACGGGAGATCTGGAACAGGCCAAACAAGACCTGCTGGCCGAGAAACAGCCGTCGCTGGAGTTCGTGACACCTTCGCAACTGGGCGAGCTGACGCTGTTTCTGTGCAGCGAGGCCGGTTCCCAGGTGCGTGGCGCGGCGTGGAATATCGATGGAGGGTGGCTGGCCAGATAAAGACTTTCCAGATACCTCGCCCCTGCAGCAATGAGCTTTTTCACACATGCGGCGTGTCAGTCACCCTAGTTACAAACTGACGCACCGCCTTCGCTGACGTCGCTACTCCGGCGTCTTCACAGCAATTGCGCTGAGTCGAAGATGCGCGAACACCGCTGGACCTGTAGGAGTCGGCGGTGTGAGCGGGGGTAAGTGGTGAGTGTCAGCACGTTCGGGGCAGACATCAGACCTCATGCCCCAGGCTCATCCCGCTCATCCACCAGCCCCCAATCCTTCACATCCACCTGCACGGCGGGCTGGGGCGCGGGAGGCGGCGTAGTGATCGCTGATACGCGGCCTTCGTCATGCAGCTTCAGGCGCAGACGCACGTTGTTCGCCGAGTCGGCATTCTTCAGCGCTTCGTCCTCGGTGATGGCCCCTTCCACCGCCAGGTCGTACAGCGCGTTATCGAAGGTCTGCATGCCCAGATTGGTGGACTTCTCCATGATGCCCTTGAGCTCGGTCAACTCGTTGCGATGAATCAGGTCGCGGATGGTCGGCGTGCCGAGCATCACTTCCACCGCAGCCCGGCGCTTGCCGTCCTTGGTCTTGACCAGTCGCTGGGAAACGAACGCCTTGAGGTTGTTGCCCAGGTCATGCAACAACTGCGCGCGCCGTTCTTCGGGGAAGAAGTTGATGATGCGATCCAGCGCCTGGTTGGCGTTGTTGGCGTGCAGGGTCGAGATCGCCAGATGCCCGGTATCGGCGAAGGCCAGGGCGTGCTCCATGGTTTCGCGATCGCGGATTTCACCGATGAGGATCACGTCCGGTGCCTGGCGCAGGGTGTTTTTCAGGGCCGCGTGGAAGCTACGGGTGTCGACCCCGACTTCGCGCTGATTGATGATCGATTTCTTGTGTTTGTGGATGAACTCCACCGGGTCTTCAATGGTGATGATATGGCCGCTGGCGTGGCGGTTGCGGTGGTCGATCAAGGCTGCCAGCGATGTGGACTTACCCGAACCGGTGGCGCCGACGAACAAGACCAGGCCGTGCTTTTCCATGATCACGTCGAGCAGCACTTGCGGCAGGTGCAGGTCTTCGAACCTGGGAATATCGAGCTTGATGTTACGCGCGACGATGGAGACTTCGTTGCGTTGCTTGAAGATATTGATCCGGAACCGGCCAACGCCTGACAGGGAAAACGCCAGGTTCATTTCCAGTTCGCGCTCGAAGTCCTGACGCTGCTCGACGTCCATGATGCCATCTGCGATCAGCGCGACATCGCCGGGTTTGAACGCTTCGGTGCCCAGCGGCTTGAGCACGCCGTTGAACTTGGCGCAGGGCGGCGCACCGGTGGAAAGGTACAGGTCCGATCCGTCCTGGGTGGCCAGAACCTTCAATAACGCCGGGAAATCCATAATTCGCACCGCACATAAAAGTTTAAGAAGACAGCAGGTCGACGCTATACATCAAGCTTGTAGGTGCGACCATCGACCCGTACCAACGTTCGCTCAAGGTTAGCGCAACGCTCGTCCGTCCAAGGTGAAGGAAATTACCTGAAATCGCGCGACAAGGGCATAATGCGCGGCTTTTTTATCGAGGCGATTCATCATGAAAGCTCAAGCCCGTCACATTCTGGTCAAGACCTTTGATGAGGCCGAACAGCTCAAGCAACGCATTGCCAAGGGCGAAGCCTTCGATGTGCTGGCCAGGAAGTATTCCACCTGCCCGTCCGGCAAGCGCGGCGGCGACCTGGGTGAAGTGCGACCGGGGCAGATGGTCGGTGCGATCGACCAGATCATCTTCAAAAAGCCCCTGCGCACGGTGCATGGGCCGGTGAAGAGCAAGTTCGGGTATCACCTGGTGCAAGTGTTTTATCGGGATTGACGTTGCGCTCTCAACGCCGCCTCTGCCGACTTGCCTCGAACCTGTAGGAGCGCGCTTGCCCGCGATAGCGGTGTGACAGTCACAATATCCGGCACAGGAAAATCACATCGCGGGCAAGCGCACTCCTCCAGGTGGGTGCGCGTTTACACGATCAAACCGGCATGACACTGCGCGGAATCAGCGCCCCTGGATGTTGAATGACCAGGCTCGCCAAGCGGTGCCCGGCCTCGGCCGCTTCTTCCGGGCTGCTGCCACGCAGGCGCCGGGCCAGATACGCCGCGCTGAATGAATCCCCCGCCGCGGTGGTGTCGATGACCTTCTGCACCGGTTGTGCGGGCACTTCGTAACGACGATTGTCTGCGCAGACCAGACAGCTCTGCGCGCCGCGCTTGATTACCACTTCGGCAATGCCCAGATCCCGATAGGTCGTCATGATCTGCTCGCTGTCGGTGCAGCCGAACAGCGCTTGCTCGTCGTCTTCGGTGAGCAGCGCGACGTCCACCTCATGCATCACCGCCCGATAGGCCTGCCGTGCCTGATCGACATTGCGCCACAGCCGTGGCCGATAGTTGTTGTCGAACACCACCCGCGCGCCACGATCACGGGCATCACCCAGGCTCGACAACAGCCGCGCCCGACCCACTTCACCCAGCACCGCCAGGGTAATCCCGCTGAAATACAGCACGTCGTATTCCGGCAACGCGTTAAGAATCGGCTCGGCGGAGGGCGTGGTGAAACACTCGCGCACCGCCGCCTCATTGCGCCAATACAGGAAGCGTCGCTCACCATTGGCATCGGTCTGGATGCAATACAGACCTGGCAGACGTCCCGGCAGACGCTGCACACGACTCAGGCCAATGCCTTCGTCGGCCCAGATCGCGCACATGGCGTCGCTGAAGCTGTCGTCGCCCAACGCCGTGACGTAATCCACCTGGGACGCCGAACCCAGCAGGCGCGACAGATACACGGCCGTGTTCAACGTGTCGCCGCCGAAGCTCTGCTTGAGCGTGCCGTTGGCGTGCTGCTGCAGCTCGATCATGCATTCGCCGATCAGGGCGACCCGTGGATGACTGTGGCTGACCAGCTCACTCATCACAGACTCCTGTCAGAAGAAGGTTGCAAACGATTCGATGACGCTCAGGTCATCGCCGACCAGACAGCCCGTGCGCCATTTGTCGAAGGTCAGGCAAGGGTGCGAAGTGCCGAAGGAGATGATGTCGCCGATGTTCAGCTCACAGCCCGGCGCCACGGTCATGAATGCGTGCTGATCCATCACCGCCGTCACCTTGCAGGCACTGACGTCGTCGCCCTGAGCCGGGACCACGCCTGCCTTGTAACGCTTGATCGGGTTCGGCATGCCGGCATCGAACGCCACATCGCGTTTGCCCAGGGCGATCACGGCAAAACCCGGTTCGGGCATCGATTGCACGTGGGCCCAGACTTCCATGGCCGGCTGCAGGCCTTCGCTCAGATCATGGCGGCGATCCAGCACGCAGCATTGAGCCTCTTTGTAGATGCCATGGTCATGCACCACATAGCTGCCGGGGCGCAACACGCCGAGGAAGCGATCGCGCACCTGCTGCTTGTCGAACTCTTCGGCGATCAGGTCGTACCAGGCCGAACCTGACGCGGTCACGATCGGGCGAGCCAGTGCGAACGCGCCCTTGTCCTGCAGGGTCACTGCCAGGCGTACGAGTGACGCAGCGAACTGACGAATGCCGCTGACGGCCTGATCGCCATGAATCACGCCCTCATAGCCTTCTATACCGGTCAGCTTCAACGCTGGCTGCGCCGCGATGGCGTCGGCCAGGGCCATGACTTCGGCTTCGCTGCGGCAACCGCAACGGCCGCCCACCACGCCATACTCGATCATCACGTTGAGGTGCAGGCCCCGGGCGGCGAAAAACTCGCCCAGCGCCTTCACGTTGTCCGGGTGATCGACCATGCAGTGGAAATCGAACATCGAGTCGGCGAGCAACTCGGCGATGATCGCCATGTTTGGCGCGCCGACCAGTTGGTTGGCCATTAGTACCCGCCGCACACCATGGGCGTAGGCCGCGTGAGTCTGCGTGGCGGTGGCCAGGGTCATGCCCCAGGCGCCGTGCTGCAACTGACGCAGGAACAGCGCCGGGACCATGCTGGTCTTGCCGTGGGGAGCGAGTTCCGCGCCGCTGTCGGTGACGAACGTCTGCATCCAGCGCAGATTGTGTTCCAGCGCCTTGTTGTGGATGACCAGGGCCGGAAGGCTGACATCCAGCACAAGCTGGTCGCCCGGGTTGGCGCCGCCCTTTTCTACTACCGCGCCCTTTTTTACTGTGGCAGTGGTCATGTCTGTTCTCCAGAATTCTTGTGGGTACGGGATATCGAACCGATGCTCGTCCATCCCGTTAATCGGTGATCGCGCTAATCATTGACTCGGCGCGCCAGGCCATTGGCGCTGTCGATCAGCACGCGCCGGTAGTCGTCGTAGTGCGCGGTGGCGTCGGCCCGAGGGGCGACGATGCACAGGGTGGCGATGCAGATGCCCTGCTTGTCCTTGACCGGCGCGGCGAAGCAATGGGTGAAGGTGTCGGCGATGCTGTCGAAGGAAAAGAAGCCTTCTTCATGGGCCTTGCGAATCTCACCAAGGAACGTCTCCAGCGGCAGGCGTTTGCCGTCCGGGAGAATGAAGTCCTCAGGGTCGATCAGGTCGATGATCTGCTGATCGCTGAGATGCCCCAGCAGCAGGCGACCGGATGCGGTCCACGGGATCGGTGCGTCCTCGCCGATGTCCGAAGAGATGCGGAAATGCCGGGCGCCCTCCTTCATCAGCGCGACGGTGTATTTACGGCCGTTGAGCAGGCACATCTGCGCGGTCTCGCGGGTCTGCTCGACGATCTCGACCAGGCTCACTTCGGCCTCGCGGGTGAAGTCGAAATGACGCAAATGCGCCTGCCCGAGGAAATACAGCTGGCGCCCCAGATAGACGTGGCCATCCTTGCCCACGGCTTCGAGAATACGTCGTTCCAGCAAGGAGCCAACCAGCTCATAGACCGTCGATTTCGGGCTGCCGATGCCGCTGGCAATTTCGTTCGGGCGCAACGGCGTGCCCTTCTCCTTGAGGAAATCGAGAATATCGAACGCCCGATCCAGACCTCGCGCCCGGCGTTTGATGGTGTCTTCGGTCATGGTGACGGTGTCCATTGAGGCGGTTATATCCTGAAATAAGTACGCAGTTTACAAGCACGGCACCGACCGCAGGAGCGCGCTTGCGCGCGATAGCGTTCTGTCAGGCAATATTTGGCTTGCAGACACATTGCCATCGCGGGCAAGCGCGCTCCTATAGGGCCGCGCCCGTCCTCATTTACGCCTTCTTCTTGTAGGCGATGCAATCGATCTCTACCTTGCAGTCGACCATCATGTTCGCCTGCACACAGGCCCGCGCGGGGGCATGTTGGGGTTTGAAGTATTCGCCGAACACCTTGTTGAAGCTCCAGAAATCCCGAGGGTCTTCCAGCCAGACGCCCACGCGCACCACGTCTTCGAGGCCGTAACCGGCTTCGGTGAGGATGGCGACCAGGTTTTGCAGGGTCTTGTGGGTCTGTTCGACGATACCGCCATTGATGATTTCGCCATTCTCCGCCGGCACCTGGCCGGACACATGCAGCCAGCCATCGGCCTCCACGGCGCGGGCGAAAGGACGTGGCTGGCCGCCACCTGCAGTGCTACCTGCGCCGTAACGAGTAATGCTCATGAAAATCTCCTTTGATTGAGCGTTTAAAAACGGATGTTCTTGAGGAATTCTGCCAGGCGCGCCGACTTCGGCTGCTCGAACAGCGTTTTGGGTGGGCCCTGCTCCTCGATGCGGCCCTGGTTCATGAAAACGATCTGATCGGACACTTCATAGGCGAAGCGCATTTCGTGGGTCACCAGCAGCATGGTCATGCCCTCTTCAGCCAGGCCCTTGATCACGCTGAGCACCTCGCCCACCAGTTCCGGGTCCAGGGCCGAGGTCACTTCATCGAACAGCATCAGGCTTGGGTTCATGGCGATGGCGCGAGCAATCGCCACACGCTGCTGCTGGCCACCGGAAAGCTGACCAGGGTAATGATTGCGACGCTCCAGCAGGCCGACTCGTTCCAGCCATTTCTCGGCCAGGGCGACCGCTTGATCCTTGGGCAGCTTCTTGACCTTGAGCAGGCCCAGGGTCACGTTCTGCAATGCGGTCAGGTGCGGAAACAGGTTGAATTGCTGGAACGCCATTCCGGTCATGGCACGGTGTTGCGCGATGACCTTTTCGCAATGGCGCACGCGCTTGCCACTGACGTCGCTGTAACCGATGTCCTGGCCGTCCAGCCGAATGTGGCCGCCCTGAAACTCTTCCAGCAGGTTGACGCAACGCAGCAGCGTGGTCTTGCCCGAGCCACTGGACCCGATCAGGGTCACCACGTTGCCCTTGTTCATCGTGAGGTCCACGCCCTTGAGCACTTCTACAGGGCCGTAGGATTTGTGCAGCCCTTCGATGCTCAGCAATGCCGGGGTGGCAGTCGCGGTTTGAGTCTGTGTCATGGCAAGGCCACCCGTTTTTCGATTTGCCGCCCAAGAAGCTCGATGGCGTAGTTGATGACGAAGAAGAGGAATCCGGCGAACAGGTAAAACTGCAGGGTCATGAAGTTGCGCGCGATCACCTGCTGCGTGCTAAGCAGGAGCTCGGCCACGCCGATGACCGAGAGCAACGTCGAGGCCTTGACGATTTCGGTGGACGAGTTGACCCAGGTCGGGAGGATTTGACGCAGCGCCTGGGGCAGCAGCACATAGCTCAGTGACTGATTGAACGTCAGGCCAATCGCCTTGCCCGCCTCCAGCTGTCCTCGGGGAATCGCCTGCAACGCGCCGCGCACGATTTCCGCGACATGAGAGCCGCAGAACAGCGTCAGGCCCAAGGCGCCAGCCTGAAACGCGCTGATCTGCCAGCCAAGGGCCGGGGCCATATAAAAGCAGGCCAGCACCAGCACGAAGACCGGTGTGCCGCGGATCAGGTCGACGTAGCAACGAAACGGCAGACGCGCCCACAACTTGCCGTAGGTCAGGATCAGCCCGGCAAACACGCCGATCACGCTGCCGAAGATGATCGCCAGACCCGCGCACTGCACGCTGGTCAGAAAGCCGCTCCACAGCGCTTCGCGGGCGATCCACAATTCATGCAGCCAGGTAGGTTGTTCGTACATGTCCCGGGCCTCCTAGCGGCGAATCGCCAAGCGCTGTTCGAGGTAGCGCAAGAGCATGGCGATGAGGTAACAGGCCGCGACATACAACGCCGTGGTCACCAGCCAGGTTTCGATGACCCGGTAGCTTTCGACGTTGATCTTGCGCGCGTAGTAAGTCAGTTCCGGCACGGCGATGGCGGCCGCCAGCGAAGTGTCCTTGAACAGCGAGATGAAGTTGTTCGACAGCGCTGGCAGCACGTTGCGCAGCATGACCGGCACGATGATGTAGGCCCGCACTTGCCATTCCCCCAGTCCAATCGCCAATCCCGCTTCCCGCTGGCCCTTGTGAATGCTCAAAAGGCCGGCCCGGAAGACTTCGGTCAGGTAGGCCCCGGCATACAGCGACAAGGTGACGATAAACGAGGGAATCTTGTCCAGGCGAATCCCTAAGCTTGGCAAGGCAAAGTAGATCAGCAGGATCAGCACCAGAATCGGCGTGTTGCGGATCACCGTGACATATACCGACGACACCACGCGCAAGGCGCGGTAGCGCGACAGCATCGCAAACGCCGCCATCAGGCCGATCACGCAGCCGATGGCGATGGAGATCAGGGCCAGTTCAAGGCCCAGCCCCAGCCCCGCCAGCAGACTGGGAAAATCCCGCCAGACCGCTGCAAAGTTCAACTGATAATTCATGGTCGGTAGTACCTGGGATGGGAAGGCGCCACGGTCTTCCCTGCCCTGTCAGTTGCGGGTCGTATCACTTGTATTCCATTGGGAAGCCGATCTGCGGCGTCGGCAGATCGACGCCGAACCACTTCTTGAAGGACTCGGCATACGTCGGGAATTCCACGCCGGTCATGGCCTCATGCAGCGCGGTGTTAACGAAGTTCAGCCAGTCCTGATCGCCACGTTTCACCGCACAGGCGTAGGTCTGAGGGCTCCAGGCGAACGCTGGCGAGCGGTACCGGCCAGGGTTCTGCACCATCAGGTATTTGACCGAAGACTGGTCGGTGGCGGCGGCATCGGCGCGGCCGGAGTTGATCGCCTGATACATCAGATCGACGCTGTCGTATTGATCGACCTTGGCCGTGGGCAGCGCCTGATGCACCAATTCCTCGGCATAGACGTTTTGCAGCACGGCCACGGTAAGGCCGTCGCCCGCCGCTTTCAGGTCATCGATTTCCTTGTACTTGCTGTTGGCCGGCAGCAGCAGCGCCACGCCTTCGCGGTAGTACGGCAGGGTGAAAGCGACCTGTTGCGCGCGGCTGGCGGTGACGGTGATGAACTGGCAGCTCATGTCGACCTTATCGGTCAGCAGATTGGGAATCCGCGCATCGGAGGATTGCACCACGAACTCGACCTTGCTCGGGTCATTGAACAGGCCCTTGGCGACAATGCGCGCGATGTCGATATCGAAGCCCTGCAATTTGCCGTCTGCACCCTGGAAGTGCCACGGGGCGTTGGTGCTGCCGGTGCCGACCACCAGATGGCCGCGCTGCAATACGCTGTCGAGCTTGCTTTCGGCTGCCTGAGCAGTCGCTGCCAGTGTCGCTGCTGCCGCCAGAACGAACGCACAAGCTTTAAGAAAAAAAGGTTCGCGATGCATGTGATGAACTCCGCCGAGAAAGTGTTTATTCCGCTATACCGGAACCTAGTATGTAACAACGGAATTAACAGCAGAAAGTGTGCCACACAACGGCGGCAAAAAAACAGGGAATGAAAAGTTTGAAATATCAAGGGTTAGCGACAAGCACGTGCAAGCGAATCGGAAAATACAGGCCCCTGAAGCCGCTACCGATCACCACAACAGCTGTGTAGCCCGGCCCCACAGTTGTGCGTGACGCGTCAAAAGTGGGCAGCGCGTGCGGTTCTCGGTTTCAGGTGTAAACCTCAGCGAAGACCCTGCACGCGTGCAGCACCCACCGTTCGTCATGCGGACGGCACATTGGCACCCGTTCACTGGCCTAAATTCAGATAACAACCCTCGAGGGGAGGCACATCATGACCACGCGCACAACGTCGAAGCTGCTGTTGACCGCGCTACTGATCTGGGCAAGCGCGCCCGTTCTGGAGGGCAACTTTGCGCTGGCGGCATCCGAGTCGACAGGATCAGGTCTGCCACCGGGCATCGATCCGTCCTCGCCCGCCGGCGGCAATGGCAGTGACGCGCAGGGCTACGACAAAAAGCCGATTGCTCCCGCGCCAGCCGGTACGCAGCTAAAAGCTTCCGAACCTTCGTCATCTGGGGGCACTACAACCCCCAGGACCGAACGCAAGCATTCCGACCCTGATAAAAAAAACGAGGTTAAAAATCCGTAACGGGATGCAGCTTGTCCACTCCGACATTGGCTACGCTGCATGTCACTAAGGACGAGTCAGTACCCGCCAACCTTAACGTATGGGGAACATTGGCACCGTTAGTGCTTCAAAGCTTTTTATGAAGCTTTTGTGACAAGCGCGTGACGAGGCGTCATCACTGCGCATCTCACAGCGTGTACGGCGGAGGAACACCAATGAAAGAACGAGCCACAGTCATTTGCCGGCGGGACAATCAGATCCTTTACGTGCGCAAGCCCAAAGCCCGCTGGACATTGCCTGGCGGTAAGGTCGAGCCCAACGAATCTCCAGCCCAGGCAGCGGCCCGTGAACTGCGCGAAGAAACCGGCCTGATACTGCAGGAACTGGCTTACGTCACGCGTTTCGAGGGCGACAGCGTGGTGCATCACGTGTTCGAAGTGTCAGTCACCTTCATGGCCACGCCGATGCCGAAAAACGAAATAGCCGATTGCCGCTGGTTCACCGCCAAAGAACTCAACGACCTGAAGGTCAACCCTTCGGTGAAGTCCATCGTCAAAGCATTCCTCGACAATGCGATCGCCTAATCGGCGCTGACGCTGAATCTGGAAACTCCGCCCTTGATCAGTTGCTTCTGTCATCGGCATTGGGGTATCGGGGCTGTACCGTCGCCCCGGCTGGCGTGTTTATGCCGAAATGGCGTCGGGTTGAGCGCAGTTTCAGGCACAGCCTTCATGGCCCTGCCCGCTTTGGTGATCACTCAGCGCAAGCCAAAACCCAGCCGTTTCAATTCATCCACCAGCTCTTCGCGACCATGAAGGTTTGCCACGCTGCGCAACCGGGCAATGACCTGCTCTGACCAACCCGCGGCTTTCAGCCCTTCCCGGCTATAGAACGCGCCGAGACGACTGTCGTACTGCTCGATCGCTGCAAATTCGGTTTGTGCAGAGTAAGTTTCGTGATGCAGCACGGCAGCCTGGGGCAGACGCGGTTTAACCTGCGCAGGACGTTCCAGCGAGGGATAGCCCACGCACAGACCGAAGACCGGATAGACCTGAGGCGGCAACTCAAGCTCCTTCGCCACGGCCTCGATGTCATTACGAATCGCGCCGATATAGACGCTGCCAAGCCCCAGCGACTCCAGTGCCACGACCGCGTTCTGCGCCGCCAACGCCGCGTCGATGGTGCCCAGCAGCAGGCTTTCAAGATAGGGGACCGCTTCAAGCGCCACGCCTTCGCGTTCCGCCAAACGAGAAACCCTGGAAAGGTCGGCCAGCCAGACAAGGAAAAGCGGCGCCTGACGAATGTGCGCCTGATTCCCGGCAAAAGTCGCGAGGCGCGCCTTGCACTCCTGACTCTGAACCGCAACCACGCTCCAGACCTGCAGGTTCGACGAACTGGCGGCGGACTGCGCGGCCGCAACCAGCGCTTCGAGCGTTCCCTCTGGCAATGGTGCGTCGGTAAACGAGCGCACGCTGCGATGATCAAGCAAGTGGTCGAGGACTGGGCTCCAGTTGCCAGGCACCTGAATGTCCGCCTCGCCGTAGCGGGAGGCCAGCTTTTTTTGCGTCACATCGGTCATGAAGAGCATCCGGCATTATCAATTGAAGAAATCGGTTTGAGCCTCAGATCTGCCCGTTCCAGCGACGATGCGCCGGACGCGGCAAGCCCAAATGCTCACGCAGGGTAGCCCCGCTGTATTCGTGACGAAACACCCCGCGCTGACGCAGGATCGGCAGAACGCCACTGATGAATGAGTCCAGACCTTCGGGGAAATGCGGCGGCATGAGGTTGAAACCATCGGCAGCCTCACCCTCGAACCAGGCAATCATCTCGTCCGCGACCTGCGCCGGGGTGCCCACGACGATCTTATGCCCCCGTGCGCCAGCCACCAGATTACAGATTTGGCGCAAGGTCAGGCCGTCACGGTGGCTCATGTCGAGCAACAGCCTGGCGCGGCTTTTCATGTTTTCCGGCAGCGGCAGGTCGGGCAGCGGCTGATCCAGGTCGAACCCGCTCACGTCCTGCCCCAAGCGCTCGCCCACCAGAGTCAGCGCGTTATCGATATTCGTCCACTGCTGCAGACGCTCGAAATTATCCTGCGCTTCGGCGGCGCTGGCGCCCAGGATCGGCATAATGCCAGGCATGACTAGGCAGTGCTCAGGCTTGCGCCCCTGCGCCATCACCTGACGCTTGAGGTCACCGTAGAACTGCCGGGCCGTCTCGATATCCTGCTGGGCGGTGAACACCACCTCGGCAATCCGCGCGGCCAGGCTCATGCCCGGCCCGCTCGATCCGGCCTGAATCAATACCGGATGGCCCTGAGGACTGCGGGTCAGATTCAATGGACCGTCAATGCTGAAATGCTTACCCCTGTGATCCAGCCGGTGCATTTTGTCGGCATCCAGATAGACACCTGACTCGGCATCGCGCACATAGGCCTCGTCATCGAAGCTGTCCCACAAGCCCCTCACCACGTCGACGAACTCCTCAGCCACTTCGTAGCGCAGATCGTGATTGGGATGGGTGGCGCGGGAGAAATTCGCGGCGCTGTCGTAACCGGTGGTGACGACGTTCCAGGCGGCTCGGCCAGCGGAAATATGGTCCAGGGTGCCGAACTGGCGCGCGACGCTGTACGGCTCGCCGTACGTTGTGGACGCAGTGGCCGCAAGCCCGATTTTGTCCGTGATCGACGCCAGTGAACCGAGCAAGGTCAACGGCTCGAAACGCACGATCATCGAAGGATGCTCCTGCGGGCTGGTCACCAGCTTGTCACCGAAGAACACCATGTCCAGGCACGCTTGCTCGGCAGCCAGGGTCAGCTGTTTGATCAACGCGAAGTTTTCGCTGCCGCTTTGGGCACCTGGGTACCGCCAGCCGCTGGCATGATGGCCGGCGGCCTGGATGAACAGCCCAAGGCGCATGTGTTGAAGAGTCTGACTCATGAAGATCTCGAGTACCTGATCGTCGCGCGTCGCTCACAGCACGCATCCAGCATCGGGACGCTGCCATCGCACGCGACGATCTAACGTTAGATGAAACAGTTATTAAAAGTATTCATTAAATACGTAATTATAATAAATATTTTTCATGCGAAACGTCTAGCGCAGGTGCTCTGCTGATGCCTGATTAGGAACTTCTGCCCTGGCACTGTCCACGCGAGCGGCAAGCAAATCACTTCTGATTCATCAACGTGTCCGCATCGGCGGACGTTGAGTCCAGCTCCAGCAGCCATTACTCCGCTGTCAGGACCTGTCCAGCTGTCATGTGGATGGATTTGACCATCGCCTGACCTTCGTCTTGCACTCGGAATGATCATGCCTGTCGCTGTAGCAACCCCGTCAATTTCTCCAATGCCTGCCCAGGACAGGGCAAGGCCGAGGCCGACCTCTTACTCTTTCTCGAGTAACACCCGGCCGGTAATCGTTGTTTGCACGTATAAGCTTATGTTTATTGGATATTTATAGCGCAGTGCCAGGACTGGATACCCTGACGGCCCTCCCGTTCATGAAGCGTCAATAATGCACATTCAATTCAAGGCAACGCTATGGGTTGCCGCAGTCCATCTGGCAGTTCTGTGTGTGAGCACAGCGCAGGCCGCGGCGCAATATCCGCAGACCATTCGGGTCGGCTACCAGAAAGGCAACAGCCTGGTGGTGCTGAAAAATCGCGGGACGCTGGAAAAGGCCCTCGCCGACCATGGCGTCAAAGTGGTTTGGCAAGAGTTCGCTTTCGGCCCGCCACTGGTCGAAGGCATCAACAGCGGTGACATCGACATCGGCTTCGTTGGCGCGACGCCGCCCGTCTTCGCACAGGCTGGCGCCGGCCCCGATGTGACGTATGTGGGTTATAGCGAACCCTATCAAGACAACTACGCGATCCTCGTCCCCAAGGATTCCACGGCAAAATCCCTGGCAGATCTGCGCGGCAAGCGCATCGCTGTGGCCAAGGGTTCAGCGGGCCAATACTTGCTGATTGCTGCACTGGAGCAGGCGAACCTGAAACTCGGCGATGTAGAAGAGGCGTATTTGGGCTATAGCGAGGGTCGTGCTGCGTTCGAGCGCGGGGACGTTGCAGCATGGGTGGTACCGGACCCACGCCTGGCGGATACCGAGCAGTCAAGTGGCGCCCGCCCTTTGATCACCGCCCGCAGCTTGCCGACCCAGTACAGCTTCTACATAGCGCCAAGGCCCTTCGCCAAGCGCTATCCGGAAACGCTCGCCACCGTGTTGCGTGAACTCGACAGCACCGAGCGATATGCCCAGACTCATCAGCAGGAAGTGGCGAAACTGTTGAGCGACGACACCAAGGTGCCGGTGCCGGTATGGATTCAGTCCCTGGCCCGGCAGCCCTGGGGCGTGCACTTTCCGCTCACCAGCAAGGTGATCGCCTCCCAGCAACAGGTGGCTGATACGTTCTACCGCAACCAGTTACTTCCCAAGGCCGTGCATGTCGCCGATGCAGTCGTCGATCTGGAGCACCCGCAATGAGTCGGCAACTGCATCTTGGCGCCTTCCTCATGGGTATCGGCCACCACGCCAGCGCCTGGCGTCTGCCTGATGCCGAGCCCTCTCAGCTGACCAGCCCCGCCTACTACAAAGCTTTGGCTCAGACCGCCGAGCGGGGCAAGTTCGACTATCTGTTTTTCGCCGACCGACTGGCACTGTCCGACCGTTACGGCGACAACCTGGAAGCCAGCCTGCGCTATCTGAGCAGCTCTCGGCTTGACCCGGTGGCGTTGCTGGGTCTGCTGGCGGGCGCGACTTCGCACATCGGCCTCGCGGCTACCGCCTCCACTACCTTCAATCACCCTTTTACCCTGGCACGCACCTTCGCCACACTCGACCACTTGAGTGAGGGGCGAGTCGGTTGGAACATCGTCACTTCCACCAACGACGGCGAAGCGCTGAACTACAGCGCCGAGCCGATCCTTGAGCATGAGCTGCGCTACCGCCGCGCCCGGGAATTCGTCGAGCTGGCGATTAAACTGTGGGACAGCTGGGAGGACGACCCATTCATTCACGATAAGGCCACCGGCGAATTTGCTCACCCGGATCGGGTTCATTATCTGAACCATCAAGGCGATTTTTTCAACGTTCGAGGGCCACTCAACGTTCCGCGCTCGCCCCAGGGCCGTCCGGTGCTTATCCAGGCAGGCTCCTCCGACACCGGCCAGGACTTTGCCGCGAGCGTCGCTGATGTGATCTTTACGGCACAACCGGATCTGCAAAAAGCCAAGGAGTTTTACCAGGCCGTCAACCAGCGCCTGCTCGCTCAGGGCCGACCGGCCGGCTCGTTGAAAATCATGCCGGGAGTCATGCCCTTCGTGGGTAAAAGCAAGGATGAAGCCCTGGCACGGTTTGCCGCGCTGGAAGAAAACGTACACCCTCTGGCCGGCCTGGCGCTGCTGTCAGACAGCATGAACCACGACCTGTCGATCTACCCGCTGGACGAGCCGTTGCCAGAGGTCAAAGACATTCGCGGCAATCAGAGCCGCTTCAAACTCGTGCAAGAACTGTCGCAGCGTGAAGGCCTCACCCTACGCCAGCTGGGAAAACGTTTCGGTGGCAGCCGTTCTCACCGGGTACTGGCAGGCACTGCGAGCGAAATAGCCGACGACCTCGAACAATGGTTCAGCGAACGGGCCTGCGATGGGTTCAACATCATGCCTCCCTATCTGCCGCACAGCCTCGATGACTTTGTCAGCGGCGTAGTGCCTGAGTTGCAGCGACGTGGACTGTTCCGCCGGGAATACACGGGACGTACATTGCGCGACCACCTGGGCCTGGCGCGGCCAGCGAGCGAGTCTGGATTGTGACGTAGGCCTTCGATCCTGCCGGCTCCTCTTCAACACCGAGACATTGTGATGACCGAGCGACAAGGAAGTATTGAGTTTTCAGGCCTGACGTGCCGACCGATCGAATCAGGTGATGCCGATATGATTTGTTCACACCGACAAGCGATGTTTCTTGAGGCCGGCGGGGATCCGGAAAAGCTAAGAGTGATGACTCAGCACTTTCGCCCCTGGCTCACGAAGCGACTGAATGATGGCCGGTACTACGGTTTCGTACTGTCCGATGCGCAACGGGCTGTTGCCGCCATCGGCCTGATGACCATCGACTGGCCGCCCCATCCTTCGCACCCGACCCTGGATCAGCGCGGTTACGTGCTGAATGTGTTCGTCGAGCCGGAATACCGCCGCCGTGGTTTGGCCTCAGCGCTAATGCAAACAGCTGACGCCGAGTTTGCTCGACGAGGCATCACCTTCGCCGTACTGCACGCGACCAAGGCTGGCAGACCCGTATACGAACAAATTGGCTGGCTGGGAACCTCGGAAATGGCCAAGGTCATCTCTTGAAGCGGCCTTTCCGGGCCCAGACGCCTTTAGCGCCCACGTTTCGCTGGCGACCTGGCGGGTAAGTCCCGCCGATTGCTTCGTTTTCAATGCGATAAAACGACGACAACGAGGGCTGCGTGTCGAGATCGATCAGTAGGGTTCGTATGTTTGAGTCGGCGCAGAATGTGCCAGGATTTGCGGTAACCGTCGTTTTGCCGGGCCGCCTTTGGTCGAGCTAATCGACGCGATTTTCATGATGCTTGCCTCTGAATCGATTGATTAAGAGACAGCGGGTTGAGAAATGTATCTTCGATGCAGCCGAGCAGCTATGGAAGCTGATGGAAAATCCAACAAAACGCGTGCTCGACCTTGAAATGTTTGGCTCCACGACCTGGACTCGAACCAGGGACCCAGTGATTAACAGTCACTTGCTCTACCAACTGAGCTATCGCGGAATGCGAGCTATCTTACTGATTGAAAAAGAGAAGTCAAGCAACCGAACAAAAAATCTTCTGTTTCATCAGCGACGCTGCTGCCCCAAGTCGTGAAGGTACAAAGGCGTGAGAGCAAGCACCGCAAAGTGAACCAACACCTTCCGCGTCCGGTCCATCCTCAACACCAAATGTTCAGGACAACGCAATGCTCAGCGATTGGGAAATGTGTATTCGACTGTTGCTGGCTGCATTGCTCGGCAGCCTGATCGGCCTTGAACGTGAGCGGCTGTTATGGGCGGCCGGGCTGCGTACCCACATGCTGGTGTGCGTGGGTTCATGTTTGCTGATGATCGTCTCAGCCTTCGGTTTCAACGATGCGCTGCAAATGGCTCACACCGAACTCGACCCTTCGCGGGTAGCCGCGCAAGTGGTGTCGGGCATCGGTTTTCTCGGTGCAGGCTCGATTCTGCTGCGCGGCGAGGTGATCCGGGGGCTGACCACTGCCGCGAGTCTGTGGACCGTGGCGGCAATCGGCCTGGCGGTAGGCGGAGGCCTATATGCGGTCGGCGCTGCCGCCACCTTCATCATCCTGGTGATTCTGGTCGCGATCAAACCCATGGAGCGGGTATACCGCAACCGGATCAAGGTGCACGTACTGAAGCTGGTGGCGCCGTCGCACATTCTGACCATGGGCAAGCTCAACGATGTGATGGGCAACCGTTCGAGCAAGGTCAAGCAGTTCATCGTCGAGAAAGGCAGCCACGAAGACACCGACAACATCACTATCGAACTGGTGAATACTTCAGGCGCGCAGGCGAAGGAGATACTCGCGCAATTGCTGACGATCGACGGCGTGCACGAGGATCAAGCGGGTCAGTGATCATTCTGCGCAGGTGCTGGCTTGCGTATCGGCCGGGCCGTCGAGCAACGTGACTATCCACTCGATTTGTCGTGCCATCTCTTGCAGTTTCTCTTGGGGCACAGCCCGCCGTGCGCGGGAGAAATTGGTCAAGGTCCGTTTCTTCAGACTCAACAGACGCTGCCACTTGAGCAGGAACGCCGGGCTACGGGCTTGCATATGTAGCGGGCCAAAATACAGTTGCTCGGCGGTGTACGGCACAGGTCCCGTGCGCTCGGCGACAATGATCTCGTAGTCGAAGCGCTTCTCGCGCAGCATTTCCTCGCAAAGGATGCGGTAATCATTGTTCATCAACCAGTGGCGCAAGGGCTGTTCGCCGCCGTTGGGCTGCAGGATCAGACGCTCCTGACCGGTCAAATGCGCCTTGCCGCTGTCGAGGATGTCGCGAATCGTCTTGCCGCCCATGCCGCAAACGCTGATCGCCGTGATCCGGTCGGGCGGTTCGATCGCCGCGAGTCCATTGGCCAGACGCACAGTGATCTGTCGACCGAAGCCATTCTCATGCACCGTGCGCACAGCCGACTGGAATGGCGTCACTGCCACTTCCCCAGCTACCGCTGCCTCAATGAGGCCGCGACGCATCAGCGCGACCGGCAAATAGCCGTGATCCGAACCTATATCCGCCAGTCGCGCCCCCATCGGCACATGGGCCGCCACGCGCTCCAGGCGCATGGACAATGTTTGTTCGTTCAACTGCTGCCCCAATTCACTTCAACCTTCCGGCAAGTGGCTGCCAGATCGGGGCGCGATTCTGTGGGACAACGCGAGGCTTTTCAAATGCTACCGCAACAATGCACCTGTTTTGACGACTGCGTCAGGCGGATTGATCGACGACCCTGATTTCAGTCAGCCCATCGCGCTTGGCCTGCTCCAGAATTTCTTCCGGCGACGCTTCGCCATTGGGCATGATCAAGCTGTTCTCGGCATCGCCGAAATGCAGCTGGAGCAGGTGCATGGCCGCCTCATGCACGGGCAGCTGCGGCTGTTTGAGTTCGAAGCGATGCGTCCGCGGTTCGTCGTTGAACAGGTACTCGAGGGTGTAGGTGCGCATGATGATTCCTTGGGAGAGAAAATGCCGATGACTATCCTGACTTACCAGTCAGTTTTTAGTTCAGCTTTTTCCCCTTTCAAAGCTCAGCGAGCTTCGTAATGAAACTCTGACTCGTCAGCTCACGTCGCACCGCCCAGCCCGGGTCCACCAGTTGCTACGAACCGCATGGCAGCTTTGCCGGATATGCGAGCTATTTCCCAGCCTTTTGTAGGATTGCTGAATAAATCCCAAATTTCCTGCCCTAGGCCCTGCCTACCGCCGGCGATAAAACATCGGATAGCCAAGCGACGTGATTTTCGATTGACCAGAGGGCCGCCATACAACTGTCGTCCGACTTATGCGACAATGCGCGCAAATTCCGGTTTGATTCCGCGTCAAGTTTCTCAGCAGCTCCGCCATGAAGCGTGGACGCTGCTGTTTATGTATGCGCGCAGGATTGACTCAAGTTCAGATTGGTATCAAATCGGTATCAGCTCAAACCGGCGCTCCGTAAGTTATTGATAGGTAAGCCCTTTGATTTCCACAGCTAATATTACGATGCAGTTTGGCGCCAAGCCGCTGTTCGAGAACGTCTCGGTCAAATTCAACAACGGCAATCGCTATGGCCTCATCGGCGCAAATGGCTGTGGCAAATCCACTTTCATGAAGATTCTGGGTGGTGACCTGGAGCCTTCTGGTGGCCAGGTCATGCTCGAGCCGAACGTGCGCCTGGGCAAGCTGCGCCAGGATCAGTTCGCCTATGAAGAATTCACCGTGATCGACACGGTGATCATGGGTCACGAAGAGCTGTGGAAGGTCAAGGCCGAGCGCGACCGTATCTACTCACTGCCGGAAATGAGCGAGGACGACGGCATGGCCGTTGCCGAACTGGAAACCGAATTCGCCGAAATGGACGGTTACACTGCAGAATCCCGCGCTGGCGAGCTGCTGCTGGGTCTGGGCATTGCGCTGGAACAGCATTTCGGCCCGATGACTGAAGTCGCGCCGGGCTGGAAACTGCGTGTGCTGCTGGCTCAGGCGCTGTTTTCCGATCCGGAAGTGTTGCTGCTCGACGAACCGACCAACCACCTGGATATCAATACCATTCGCTGGCTGGAAACCATTCTCACGGCGCGTAACAGCACCATGATCATCATTTCCCACGACCGGCACTTCCTCAACAGCGTCTGCACCCACATGGCCGACCTGGATTACGGCGAGCTACGCCTGTTCCCGGGCAACTACGACGAGTACATGACCGCGGCGACCCAGTCCCGGGAGCAATTGCTGTCGGACAACGCCAAGAAGAAAGCACAGATCGCCGAACTGCAGACCTTCGTCAGCCGCTTCTCGGCCAACGCCTCGAAAGCCAAGCAGGCCACCTCTCGCGCCAAGCAGATCGACAAGATCCAGTTGGCCGAGGTCAAGCCATCGAGCCGCGTCAGCCCGTTCATTCGTTTCGAGCAGACCAAAAAGCTGCACCGCCAGGCTGTGACCATCGAGCAGATGTCCAAGGGCTTCGACGGCAAGACGCTGTTCAAGAACTTCAGCTTCACCGTCGAAGCTGGCGAGCGCGTGGCAATCATCGGCCCGAACGGGATCGGCAAGACGACTCTGTTGCGCACGCTGATGGGTGAGTTGACCCCGGACGCAGGCTCGGTGAAGTGGACCGAGAGCGCGGAACTGGGCTACTACGCTCAGGACCACGCCCATGACTTCGAAGACGATGTCAGCCTGTTCGACTGGATGGGCCAGTGGACTCAGGGCGAGCAAATCATCCGTGGCACCCTGGGTCGCATGCTGTTCTCCAACGACGAAATCCTCAAGTCGGTGAAGGTCATCTCCGGTGGTGAGCAAGGCCGCATGCTGTTCGGCAAGCTGATCCTGCAAAAACCGAACGTGCTGGTGATGGACGAACCGACCAACCACCTGGACATGGAATCGATCGAAGCGCTCAACCTGGCGCTGGAGAACTACCCGGGCACGCTGATTTTCGTCAGTCACGACCGCGAGTTCGTATCGTCTTTGGCCACCCGAATCATCGAGCTGAGCCCGAACGGCGTCACCGACTTCAGCGGCACGTACGACGATTACCTGCGCAGTCAAGGCGTGGTGTTGTAAGCACGACTGCGCAATAGCTCAAAGCCCCGTCCTGTTGACGGGGCTTTTTGTTTTCGGTGCCTGATGCCAGCAAATTCATGCCCAATGCACTCAAGCCGTTTGACACCCGGCCGGCACTCCCCGAAGCTGCTGCCCACGCAGAAACGGAAATCGGTATGTCAAAAGCGTCTTTGCAGAACTCCCCAGCGCAACCCAAAGCACGTCGCCGCAGGGAGATCGCGATCGCCGCGATCGTGGTGCTGGCGTTGCTCGGGCTGGGATTACTGGTACGTGCCTGGCATGCCCCGCCCGCCGCGCCAGTCGTCAATCACAGCTATGCCGAGGCATTGGAGCAGGCCCATAACGGCAAGCCAGGTGCCGCACGTGTGCTCTACCAGCAATTCACTCGCACCGATCTCTCGGACATTCGCCGCGCCGGCCTGCTGGCCGAACTGAGCAACTACCCCAGCGCGCAGGCGCTGAAAATTCTCGACGGCGACCTTAAACGCCCTGCTCCCCTGGTGCAGCAAGCCGCGATCGACACGGTGCTCGCCATCGTCCCGGAAGCGCAACGCAGCGTGCTGATCGGCCCGCTGCTGGACGATCCCGATCAAGGCGTACGCTTCAGCGCGGTCCGCGCGTTGCTGGACCTGTCCCCCGATGACGTCGGACTGTATTACGGCCCACTCCAGGACGCCGCCGCGCAATATGAAAGCACCCTGGCCTCGCAACCACCCAGCGGGCAGAGCCAACTAGAGCTGGCAAGGCTATTTGTCAACCGCTCCGATACCCGCAAGGCCGCCGATGCGCTGGACCTGGCCCTGAAATTGGAGCCCAACAACATTCCGGCCGGGCTCGCCCAGGTGCAACTGCTGGATCAACAGGGCCAGACCGATCGCTCACGCCAACAGCTAGCCCAACTGCTGGAAAAACATCCCCAATCTTCGTTGCTGCAACACGCGCTTGGCATGTGGTTGCTGCACCACCAGCAGAATGAATACGCGTTACTGGCGCTGGCCAAGGCCGTGGAGTTGGAGCCTGAGAATACGGCTTACCGTTATGATCTGGCCGTCGCCCTGCACGACCTTCAGCAACTTGAGCCAGCGCAACGCCAACTGGAAGATATCCTGCAACGACAGCCTGCCAATCGCAGCGCCCGCATCCTGCTCATCAATTACTGGAAGCAAGCCGGACAGCTGCAGAAAGTGCAGGTTTTGCTCGCGGAGCTGGAACAGCTGAACCCGGATGATCCTGCCTTGCAACAAGGGCTGTAGAGACCGGGAACAGTGGCGTACAGCGCAGATCGATAGTTTCCGCGCGACGCCTAGTTTGAGAAATTACTTACAAGGGCTTGCGCCCGCCACGGCATTTTTTGTCAGACGTGTTTATCTCGGCCTGCATGTTTCATATAACAAATGCCCCTCACCTATTTTCCATCTCGTAAAAAACGTGCATTATTTGTCCCGTAGCGAATCACAACTACCCCCACCATCGACGTGAAGCTGACAGCACGACGTTAGTTTCCACCGCGATGTCAATGTCAAGGCGCAGAGGGGTAGTGACAAAATGAGCACAAGGCCTTCTATTTGCGTCTATGTTGCTTGCGTTGGGCTGACAACAGCCATTCACCGCCGGAGTACTATATTTGTCCAGACTTGCCGAGTTTCGCGCAGCAGAAAAAGCCCTTCAGGAACAGCTGGCCCAGCTGGAGAATCTGAAGAATGATGCCGGACTGAAAAAGGAGATCGAATTCGAGCAGAAACTCCAGGCACTGATGAGCACATACGACAAGAGTCTGCGTGACATCATCGCCATCCTCGATCCTAACCCGTCGACCGCAACCGCAGCCCCGGCAGGCCCAAAACGCCGCCGGGCGCGGGTGGTCAAGGTTTATCACAACCCACACACTGGCGAACTGATCGAGACCAAGGGCGGCAATCATCGCGGCCTGAAATCATGGAAAGAGCAATACGGTGCTGAAACCGTTGATTCCTGGCTGCGAGGCTGATCGCTCGCCTTGCAATACCAGAGTCTTATAAAAAAGCCCCTACTACAGGGGTTTTTTATAAGCGTATTTACCCCCGCATTATTCGCGCAGCATTTTATCGGAAATTGGATTTCGCCACTGCCCCGCCGAACAAGCAAGGCATTCAAGTTCATACCGTTCCCAAGGGTCGACGATCCTGTATACCCGGCCCTGCAACTAGAGCCCCCGCAGCACATCAAATCAATACAAAGCAGTAACGAGTTCGCGTTATTATTCACATTGACAGCACGCCCCGGACTAAACTCTCGTGGCTCGTTGAACCGACGAACAGCCGCTAAAAAAGTGCCCGTAACTGGCCTGCCGCGAAGTTCTTCACATTTTTTTCACACGCACTTCTACAGGATGAAGACTGCTAAAGGATTAGCGCCCCATGCCCGCTTCGGCGGGCTTCTTTATGTCCGGTGACTCATGCTCAAGGCGCTGTATTCAGATGCAGGCTGTTCCTAATGCGCAGGACTTCAGCCTTATTGGCGGCGTATCCGTCGGCCGAACCCGCATAGGACAGCGACCAGGCCATCTCATCGTTGGCCGCCGCGACCAGCGTCTGGGTCATCACGTGGGCGCCGTTCTGCGTGATCGTGCAGGTGGTTTCCATCGCAGGAATCTCGCTCAACGTGCTCTCCTTCATCTTCGTGCAAACGCTCTGAAATCCGCCGCGCACGAAATTGATCTGCACCGCTTTTCGCATTTCCAGCAGGACACTCTGCACATTGACGTCATGACCGGGCTGTAAGCGCGTTTGAGTCAGCTCCACGACCATCGCCGGGTCGCCGTTTTCATCGTTCTTCACTGCCCTCTGCCGGACCTGCACCGAAGGACGATCAGGGGCAGGCTGTGACTGCGGCAAGGTCTCGACTTCCCAGTCGCCGGGCCAGACGATCATTGCATCTGCAGCCGCTGCCGGGTTCAGGCCAAGCGCCAGGCAGACGCCTGCCAGAGAGAAACTGCGTAACGAGAAAACCATGTCCGATACCTGAACGTCGAGCCGGAAAGTGTGAGCCACGCAGACCCCGCCCACAAGAGCTGCGGGACAGGTTCTACACTTTCGGGTTTGGCTCGGGCGCGCCGTCCCGTATCATGGCGCAACATTTTCACGATTACCCGGAGTCACCATGAGTCTGCACGAACTGAACACCCTCCCAGGCGTCACTGCACAGCCGGACGCCGTCACTGCCCAATTCGTGTTCAACCACACCATGTTGCGGGTCAAGGACGTCACCGCCTCGCTGGACTTCTACACCCGCGTGCTCGGCTTCAGCCTGGTAGAGAAACGCGATTTCCCTGAAGCCGAATTCAGCCTGTACTTCCTGGCACTGGTGGACAAGGCGCAGATTCCAGCTGACGACGCCGCGCGCACGGTCTGGATGAAAGGCATTCCCGGCATTCTCGAGCTGACTCATAACCACGGCACCGAAAAAGACCCGGCCTTTGCCTACCACAGCGGCAACAGCGACCCACGCGGTTTTGGTCACATCTGTGTGTCGGTGCCCGACGTGCATGTCGCCTGCGCGCGCTTTGAAGAGCTGGGTGTGGACTTCCAGAAACGCCTGAGCGATGGGCGCATGAACAGCCTGGCCTTCATCAAGGACCCGGATGGCTACTGGGTCGAGATCATTCAGCCAACGCCCGTCTGAAGAATCACTGGCGCCGGTAGCAGCAGCACGGCTTGGCGCCAGTAGCGATATCAAAGACGCCACTTCCAGCGAGCCGGACGGCTACTGAATTGAGGGCACGAAAAAAACCTCATGATCGCTCATGAGGTTTTTCGTTTCTACGCTAACTCAGCCCGGTATCACGCTGGAGCGCTGGTGCGGATCAGGTGATCGAATGCGCTGAGGGAGGCCTTGGCGCCCTCGCCTACGGCAATCACGATCTGCTTGTACGGCACAGTGGTCACGTCACCGGCGGCGAAGATGCCGGGGATCGAGGTTTCACCCCGGTTGTCGACAACGATCTCGCCACGCGGCGACAACTCGATGGTCCCCTTGAGCCACTCGGTGTTCGGCAGCAGACCGATCTGCACGAAGATACCTTCCAGCTCGACGTTGATTTCTTCGCTGGTAATGCGGTTCTTGTAGCGCAGGCCGTTGACCTTCTGGCCGTCACCAGTCACTTCGCTGGTCAGGGCGCTGGTCAGCACGGTGACGTTCGGCAGGCTGTGCAGCTTGCGTTGCAGCACCGCGTCGGCACGCAGCGAGCTGTCGAATTCCAGCAGGGTCACGTGAGACACGATACCGGCCAGGTCGATCGCCGCTTCCACGCCAGAGTTACCGCCGCCGATCACCGCCACGCGCTTGCCCTTGAACAGCGGACCGTCACAGTGCGGGCAGTACGCCACGCCCTTGTTGCGGTATTGCTGCTCACCCGGAACGTTCATTTCGCGCCAGCGCGCACCTGTGGCCAGGATCACGGTCTTGGCTTTGAGCACACCGCCACTGGCGAACTTGACCTGATGCAGCGCGCCATCCTTGCCCGGAATCAGCTGATCACCGCGCTGCAGGTTCATAATATCGACTTCGTATTCCTTGACGTGTTCTTCAAGGGCGACGGCCAGTTTCGGACCTTCGGTGTGCTGCACCGAGATGAAGTTTTCGATGGCCATGGTGTCCAGCACCTGACCGCCGAAGCGCTCAGCTGCGACACCGGTGCGAATACCCTTGCGCGCCGCGTAGATCGCCGCCGCAGAGCCAGCCGGGCCACCGCCGACGACGAGCACGTCGAACGCTTCTTTGGCGTTGAGTTTCTCTGCCTGACGATCACCGGCGCTGGTGTCGATCTTGGCCAGAATCTCTTCCAGGTTCATGCGGCCCTGGGCGAACAGTTCGCCGTTCAGGTAGATGCTCGGCACCGACATGATCTGGCGGTCGGTCACTTCCTGCTGGAACAAGCTGCCTTCAATGGCGACATGTTGCACATTGGGGTTGAGCACAGCCAGCAGGTTCAACGCCTGGACCACGTCAGGGCAGTTCTGGCAGGTCAGGGAGAAATAGGTTTCAAATTTGAAATCACCGGTCAGGGAACGGGCCTGCTCGATGGTTTCCTCAGTGGCCTTGGATGGGTAGCCGCCGACTTGCAGCAGCGCCAGTACCAGCGACGTGAATTCGTGACCCATTGGCAGGCCGGCAAAACGCAGCTTGATGTCCTGGCCCGGGCTATTCAGGGCGAAGGACGGCGTGCGTGCATCCGAGCCATTGGTGTCGAGGGTGATCTGATTGGAGCTGCTGACGATGTCGTTGAGCAATGCCAGCATTTCCTGGGATTTTGCGCCGTCATCGAGGGACGCGACGATCTCGATCGGGCGAGTGATCCGCTCCAGGTACGATTTCAATTGAGCTTTAAGATTGGCGTCCAACATGATGGCTTTCCTTTTTACTTAACAGGTTCTGAAAAAAACAACGCCCGGGCGATAACCGCCCGGGCGTTTTTTGGGGGCGATGCGGCTTACTGACTTACGGGCTGAACGCCCCCGGTCCTGTCATGAGGACTTAGATCTTGCCGACCAGGTCCAGGGAAGGAGCCAGAGTCGCTTCACCTTCTTTCCACTTGGCTGGGCAGACTTCGCCCGGGTGAGCAGCAACGTACTGAGCGGCCTTGATTTTGCGCAGCAGCTCGGAAGCGTCACGGCCAACACCACCATCGTTCAGTTCGACGATCTTGATTTCGCCTTCCGGATTGATCACGAAAGTACCGCGGTCAGCCAGGCCAGCTTCTTCGATCAGCACGTCGAAGTTGCGGGAGATGGTCAGGGTTGGGTCGCCGATCATGGTGTACTGGATTTTGCCGATGGCTGGCGAAGTGTTGTGCCAGGCAGCGTGAGCAAAGTGGGTATCGGTCGATACGGAGTAGATTTCAACGCCCAGTTTCTGGAACGCATCGTAGTTGTCGGCCAGGTCTTCCAGTTCGGTTGGGCAGACGAAGGTGAAGTCGGCTGGGTAGAAGAACACCACAGACCATTTGCCTTTGAGGTCAGCATCCGAAACTTCAACGAAAGAGCCGTTTTTGAAAGCGGTCGCTTTGAAGGGTTTAACTTGGCTGTTAATGATAGGCATCGGGTGGATCTCCTTAGGGTTTGTAGAAAATGACGTTTTGAAATTCGATAGGAAGGATCTTACGCACAATCACCGGCAACGGCTCATTGGTAAACCTGATGCTGATGATTGGTTTTCGCTATAAACGCAATCTATTAATAGAAGGATTCGTGACGCCATGACGAAGCCAAGCGCACAACGTCCTGATCGATCCGCCCGACAGCCTACCCACTTCATCCGTCGATGTTCAACCCGCAGCAGACACCCCCCTGAAAATCCCGCAGAATAAACGGTTTTGATGATACGTAATCCGCGATACGTAGGCGGTGCATTATTCAGGAGGCGGCATGGCCCGCAGTGGCATAAACAGGGCTGACGTGCAGGCTGCACGGATGGCATTGATCGCTCGGGGAGAAAATCCCAGCATTGATGCAGTACGTATCGAAATGGGCAATACCGGATCGAAGAGCACCATACATCGCCTGATGCGTGAGCTTGATGCGTCGGAAAGTGAGCTGACACCGCTGCAGATCGACGCTGAATTGAACAGCCTGGTGACCAGACTGGGGGAGCGCCTGCGGGGGCAGGCCCAGGCGCGCGTCGACGAGGCTCAGGCCAGGCTGGACGCCGAAAAGAAACAGCTGCAGGACACGCTGAGCAGCGTAGAGCGCCGGCTTGCCGATCTCATCGAGCGCCACGCCGCACAGACTACCAAGTTGGGCACCCAGACTGCGACGCTGCTCAACACCCAGGAAGCATTACAGACCCAGCAAAAAGAAAACGCGCGGTTGACTCAGGGCGCCCAAGACAGTGCGTCACGCCTTGAGGACAAGGACGAACAGATCCGCACCCTCAAAGAGCACCATCTGCAAGCGCACACCCAATGCGCCCTGCTGCAGGAACGCCTGCACAATGCCCAAATCGAAAATGACAAGCTGCAGGAGCGCCTGACCGAACGCGACCAGCAGAATCGGGTACTGGAGCTGATTCTGATCAAGACCGAAGTGGCGTTGGAGAATCTGCGAGCGGCGCAACCTGCGACGGCCACATGATGAGCTGCACCCCGGCTTGCTGGCCGCGCCGTTACTACCGCTCCCGTAGGCAAGCCGTGCTACTACAAGCACAAGAACGCTACGGCACTTCGATCAAGCCGCGTACCCGTTGCGCCAGGTCGTCGATGCTGAATGGCTTGGTCAGCATGTCCATGCCCTTCTCCAGGAAATCGCCACGCACCTGAGCATTGCGGGCGTAGCCGGTCATGAACAGCACATGCAAGTCCGGGCGATGCTGGCGGGCAATCTCTGCCAACTGCCGCCCGTTCATGCCTGGCAGACCCACGTCGGTGACCAGCAGATCGATGCGCCCGGCATCCTGCAGGAATGGCAAGGCAGACGCACCATCGGCGGCCACGTCCACCGAATACCCCAGCTCGCGCAACACATCGACCACCAGCATCCGCACGTCCGGCTCATCTTCTACAACCAGCACGCGCTCGCCCTGCCCGGCCCTGGGAGTCGCCGCATCCTGGTCGGGCGGCGGATGCCGGTGAGCGGATTCGAGGAGACACGGCAGGTAAAGATCGATGCGCGTGCCGCGACCTTCGACACTGTCGATCTGCACGTACCCGCCGGTCTGGTTGATGAAGCCATAGACCATCGACAGCCCCAGCCCCGTGCCCTGCCCGATCGGCTTGGTGGTGAAGAACGGATCGAACGCCCGCGCGATTACTTCGGCGGACATGCCCGCGCCCGTGTCCTGCACGCTGAGCCGCACATAGTCGCCCGGCGAGAGCGTGTCGTGCAGCCCCGCGATATGAATGATCTCGGTCTGAATCAGCAGCCGCCCGCCGTCGGGCATGGCGTCCCGGGCATTGATCACCAGGTTCAACAGGGCGTTTTCCAGCTGATGCTCATCGGTGTTGGTCAGGCGCAAGGCGCTGTTCAGATCGATTTCCAACTCGATGCTTTCGCCAATGGTCCGGCGCACCAACTCCTCCATGGACACCACCATCCGGTTGACGTCCACCGGGCGCGGGTCCAGGGATTGGCGTCGGGCGAAGGCCAGGAGGCGGTGCGTCAAGGACGCCGCTCGGTTGGCCGAGTTCATGGCCGCTTCGATGTACCGATCAATCTCGGACACCCGCCCCGCCGCGACTCGCCGCTGGATCAGGTCCAGAGCCCCAAGCACCCCAGTCAGCATGTTGTTGAAGTCATGGGCAATGCCGCCGGTCAACTGGCCGATGGCGTCCATCTTCTGCGCATGGCGCAGGGCCTCTTCAGCTTGGGCGCGCTCGCTGATCTCAACTTGCAGGCGCTCGTTGATTTCGGCCAGTTCACGGGTACGCTCGGCCACCCGCCGTTCAAGGCTCTCGTTGAGCTCGCGCAAGGCATCTTCAGCACTGACCTGGGCCGTGACGTCGGTACTGGTGCCGAGCCAATAGGTAATGCTGCTCTGCTCGTCGCGAATGGGCAGCGCACGGCAAAGGAACCATCGGTAGAGGCCGTCCTTGCCGCGCAAGGGGAAGGTGTCTTCCCAGATCGAACCGGTGGCGAAACAGCGCCGCATGCGTGAATCCACGCGTTCCAGGTGATCGGGATGATGCAGCGAGCGCCAGCCCAGCGCCATCATCGCTTCATGGGAAGTGCCGGTGTAGCTGTACCAGCGGGCGTTATACCAATAGATTTTTCCGGCGGGGTCGGCAATCCATGCCAACTGGCTCATGTTGTCGGCCAGGGTGCGAAACTGGCGCTCGCTTTCGTGCAGGGCGTCGGCTTGGGCGGCCCCCTGATCGTCAGCTTCCCGATCTTCAGATGCAATGGGATTCAGGGGCATGGATGCCGGAAAACTCTCAGTGGTCAAAGCGGTTCCATCCTTTAACGATTGCAGGCCCTGCGCTCATCCATGAGGCCGGGATTCAGACATCAACGCGTTGCGGTACGCATGGTGACGAATTCCTCAGCTGCCGTCGGATGCACGCCGATCGTGTCATCGAAAGTCTGCTTGGTGGCCCCGGCCTTCACGGCAATGGCCAGGCTCTGGATGATCTCGCCGGCATCCGGACCCACCATATGGCAACCCAGCACGCGATCAGTTTGCGCATCCACCACCAGCTTCATCAGGGTCCGCTCCTGATTGTCTGTCAGCGACAGCTTCATCGGCCGGAAGCGGCTTTCGAAAATCTGCACCTGGTGACCCGCCTTTTTCGCTTCTTCTTCGGTCAGACCCACGGTTCCGATGTTCGGCAAGCTGAAAACCGCCGTTGGAATATGATTGTAGTCCACCGCACGGTATTGCTCGGGTTTGAACAGTCGCCGCGCCACGGCCATGCCCTCGGCCAGTGCCACCGGTGTCAGTTGCACGCGACCGATGACATCGCCCACTGCGATGATCGAAGGTTCGCTGGACTGGTAATGTTCGTCGACCTTGATGAAGCCCTTGTCATCCAGCACGACATTGACCGTCTCCATGCCCAGATCGTCCAGCATAGGGCGGCGGCCGGTGGCGTAGAACACGCAGTCGGTGTTGAATGTGCTGCCATCGTTGAGCTTCAGATCGAGCGTGCCGTCGGAGCGCTTTTCGATGCTTTCGATTTCGGTCTTGAAACGGATGTCCATGCCGCGCTTGGTCAGTTCTTCATGCAGATGTTCACGCACGCCTGCATCAAAGCCGCGCAGGAACAGCTCGCCGCGGTACATCAAACTCACGTCCGCGCCCAGGCCATCGAAAATCGAGGCGAATTCGACTGCGATATACCCGCCGCCGACGATCACCACGCGCTTGGGCATCTGCTCGAGAAAGAAGACGTCATTGGAAGTGATGGCGTGTTCGCAGCCCGGAATCTCCGGAATCTGTGGCCAGCCCCCGGTGGCGATCATGATGTGTTCGGCGGTGTGCACTTGACCGTTGATTTCCACCTCATGGGGGCCGCGCAGGCGCGCGTGCCCTTCCATCAAGGTCACGCCGCTGTTGGCCAACAGGTTACGGTAGACACCGTTGAGGCGACTGATCTCGCGGTTCTTGTTGGCGATCAGGGTTGGCCAGTCGAAGCTCGGCTCAGCGCTGCTCCAGCCGTAACCCTTGGCTTGTTCGAAGTCCTCGGAGAAATGCGCCCCATACACCATGAGTTTTTTCGGGACGCAGCCGACGTTGACGCACGTCCCGCCCAGATAGCGGCTCTCGGCGACCGCCACGCGGGCGCCGAAACCGGCTGAAAACCGCGCGGCCCGAACACCGCCGGATCCGGCGCCGATGACGAAAAGGTCGAAGTCGTAAGTCATGTTTTTCTCCTGGCAGGAGGGCTAGCATAACCGCTCCAGCGCGCTCGGCAAGGCCCCGAAGACAGAAACGACAAAGCCACCCGAAGGTGGCTTTGTGCTGCAACACAGTGGCCGGTAAGTTACCGGTACACACGTGTCACTGAGTGGATTTACCCGTTTTGTAGAAGTGCTCGAAGCAGAAGTTGGTCGCCTCGATGTAACCTTCGGCGCCACCGCAGTCGAAACGCTGGCCTTGGAACTTGTAAGCCAGCACGTTACCTTCAGCCGCTTGCTTCATCAGTGCGTCGGTGATCTGGATTTCGCCGCCCTTGCCTGGTTCGGTCTGTTCGATCTTCTCGAAGATGTCCGGGGTCAGGATGTAGCGGCCGATGATCGCCAGGTTCGACGGTGCGTCTTCCGGCTTTGGCTTCTCGACCATGTCAGTGACGCGGAACAGGCCCGGTTTGATTTCTTCGCCGGCGATCACGCCATACTTGTTTGTTTCGTTCTCAGGCACTTCCTGAATCGCGACGATGGAGCAGCCATAGTGCTTGTGCAATTTGACCATTTGCGCCAGCACGCCGTCGCCTTCCAGGTTCACGCACAGGTCGTCGGCCAGTACCACGGCGAACGCTTCGTTACCGATCAGTGGACGACCGCTGAGGATCGCGTGGCCCAGGCCTTTCATTTCGGTCTGACGGGTGTAGGAGAAACTGCACTCGTCGATCAGCTTTCGAATACCGACCAAGTACTTCTCTTTATCGGTGCCCTTGATCTGGTGTTCCAATTCATAGCTGATGTCGAAGTGGTCTTCCAGCGCGCGCTTGCCACGGCCGGTCACGATGGAGATTTCTTTCAAACCCGCAGCAAGTGCTTCTTCCACGCCGTACTGGATCAGCGGCTTGTTGACAACTGCCAGCATCTCTTTGGGCATGGCTTTGGTCGCTGGCAAGAAGCGAGTGCCGTAACCGGCTGCAGGGAACAAGCATTTCTTGATCATATAAGTCCTTGATGGGGCTGGGGGTGTTGCGGCGCAGTCTAATGAGGAGGCGATCACCTTACAATGCCCCGCTACTGGCCGGCTCGATGTCTTGGTAGAGGAACTGTCGCGCAGATAGTTCCACAAATCGTTGCGCAAGATTTGCGATATCGCGATCTTCGGGCAGTTCCCCCCTGCCCCACAAATGCTGTGGCATGCCTGAATCAAGCGTAGCCGTGATCACTCGTTTGCGTAGGAAAATAATTCCAGTACGCCTTATCATGGCCGCCTGAATCACTTGTCGAGATGGATCGATGTCGGAAGTCAAAAGCGTAAACGGTTACCAGATCAAGAAATTGCAGGATGGCCAGTGGTGGCTGGTGGGCCACGACGAAGAGGCAGTGGCTGGGCCATTCGCCAGCGAAAGCAGCGCCATCGAAGTCGCCTCCGTGTTTCAGGACACCCCTGCCCCGCGCCGCCGCGCTGACAAGAAGCCCTGATTCTGAAAACCGTTCAGGCCCGCATACGCTGGGCCTGAACCGTTCCAGCATAAAGGTGGCAATCGGAAAAAATGTTTCGGTGATGCCGGAACGATGGCACGGCCGGTCAGTCTCAGAGAGGCTGATTATTCAACCTCGGCCCTCATCGTGAAGCATTCGAAAATGATCAAGATTCTGTCCGTCATTGCTGTATTGGGCTTGACCGGCTGCGCGACCGCGCAAAACACCTATCTGAAAAACGGCAAGCAGGCGCTGAGCATCGACTGCTCCGGTGAAGCCATGTCGTGGGCCGCCTGTTACGAGAAAGCCGACGCCTCATGCCCAGGCACCGGCTACAACATCGTCAGTACCAACGGCACGCCCCAACCCAAGGAAGATGACAAAACCCTGGGCGTGGATGTCGGCAACTACAAGACTCGCAATGTGCTGGTGATGTGCAAATAACCGCTGGCAGGGTTCGAAGCGTCACGCAACCGGCCTCATTCGCCCGAAATACACGCCGTCACGGCGTGCTGAATGTCCTTGGGTCGCAACGGGTTGTTGCCCCCGTCCTCGAACAACTTGATCGAGCTGCCACTGGAGCGTCTTTCGATATCGACGATGGCCGTTGGCGTACCGCTGGAAAACTTCTGCGGGACGATTACGCGCAGACCTTCCTTGTGCGGTTCGATCTGCGGGGGCTTGCGGCTGTCACTGATCCTGGCGACGAAGCATTCGGCATACTCTTGCGGGTTCTTCCCTGACATCACACTCATGGTGGCGGGCGTGTGCTCGATGTCAGTGACGCTGGCGCAACCCGTCACCGCCAGAGCCAAAACTACAACAGCCAGTTTCATACAATCCCTCCAGTAAAGGCTCTACGACAAGCCGGGCGCTGATTATATCCCCGGCTGTCGGACTTTTTTCACCGCGGGTGCGGTAATAAAAAACATCATCGGTCATCAACCGAGGGGCCGAGCGTGCTATCGTTTCGGGTTTTCGAAAACGCCTTGTCTGCGGAGATACCCATGAAATTCGTTCACCAGCGCGAGCACCTCAACGAAGACGACGTCGTCGTCATCGAATGCTCACAGCTCTGCAACATACGCCTGATGAGCGACGCGAATTTCCGCAGCTTCAAAAACGGCGGCCGCCATACCTACCACGGCGGCGCATTCGATCGCTTCCCGGCGAAGATCGCGGTGCCCAGCACCGGTTTCTGGAATATCACCATCGACACCGCCGGGCGCAAAATGGATACCCATGGTGGCCGCAAGACCACGTTCACCCACTCGATCAAGATCGTGCGACGCACGTCTTCGCGCCTGAGCTGATCAGGCCCAGTCAACCACGAGCCGTGTGAAAGCTTCGTGTTTTCACGCCAGCCCCAGCCTGTTAAAGGAATCCATCGTGAGTACGTCCGCCCCTGTCGTCAAATACGCCATCAGCTACAAACTCAACGGCGAACGCCGCTTCGAGTTCGCCTTGCTGCAATCCCCATGCGCTGAAGAAGCGTTGGCCGCCCTGCAGAAAATGCACAGCGGCAGCGACGATGTGATCAGCGACGTAAAGGTCAGCAAGGCGCTTTAACCAGGAATGCTGCGATGATGCAACGCAAGGGCACGACGCTGACCACGCTCGATCTGTTTGCCGACGATACGCCTCAGCCGCCGTCCACTGAACAGATCGGCCCTCAATCGTTTGTCTTTCGAGGTTTTGCCCTGCCCTTGGTCGAGCAGCTATTGCCTGCCCTTCAAACCATTCTCACCCAGTCCCCTTTTCGCAACATGGTCACCCCAGGCGGCTACACCATGTCGGTTGCGCTGAGCAGCTGCGGGCAGTTCGGCTGGACCACTGACAGCCAGGGTTACAAATATTCGCGCACCGACCCGCAGACCGGTCAGCCATGGCCCGACATGCCTTACGTTTTTCTGGAGTTAGCGCGCGCGGCAGCGGATGCAGCCGGGTTTGCGGATTTCAATCCCGACGCCTGCCTGATCAATCGCTACATTCCCGGCGCAAAGATGTCGCTGCATCAGGACAAGGATGAGCGCGGCTACCAATGGCCGGTGGTTTCGGTGTCGTTGGGCATCCCGGCGATGTTCCTGTTCGGTGGGCACGCCCGCAGCGATGCGACTCAGCGAGTGCCGCTGTTTCATGGCGATGTGGTGGTCTGGGGTGGCGAGGACCGGTTGCGCTATCACGGCGTGCTGGCGATCAAACAGGCCGAACACCCGCGACTGGGCGAGCAGCGGATCAATTTCACCTTCCGCAAGGCGCGTTGAACCCGGCGCATCCAGAACAACCGGCCCGGCGGCAGCGATGTTACCGCCGCCAAGCTGCGCGGCTACAGAACCATCCTTTCAGCCAGCCTCAGCCTGCGCAGCGGCGCGGGTTTTCACCGGGCAGACCACGCGATGCAGATTCAACGCGGTATTGATGATCCCGATGTGACTGAACGCCTGAGGGAAGTTACCCAGCATGCGCCCGGCTCGCGGGTCGTACTGCTCAGCCAGCAGGCCCACGTCATTGCATAAGCCGCAAAGCCGAGCAAACAGGTCGCTGGCTTCCTGATCACGCCCTTGCAGCACATACACGTCGGCCAGCCAGAACGAGCAGACCAGGAACGTGCCTTCGCTGCCTGACACCCCGTCGGTGCTGCGCTCGCTGTCGTAGCGCAGCAGCAAGCCGTCCTGCATCAGGGACCTCTCGATCTGCGCCACGGTGCCTGTAACGCGTGGATCATCCACCGGCAGGAAACCGGTCAGCGCAATCTGCAACAGGCTGGCGTCCAGCTCTTTGCCGCCGTAGGTCTGCACGAAGCAGCCCAGTTCGGCGTTGTAGCCGTTGGTGCAGACATCGGCATGAATCTCGTCAGCGATCAGCCGATAATGCCGACCCCGCTCGCGATCGTCCGGGTTGTCACTTTGCGCCAGCACCACGGCGTTGCGATCGAAGGAGACCCAGGCCATCACCTTGGAGTGGGTAAAATGTCGCGGTTCGGAGCGGATCTCCCAAATCCCGGCGTCCGGCAAGTGCCAGACCTTTTCCAGAAACGGCATGATCACCTTCTGGATTTCCGTACTGCGCGGCAGCCGAGGCAGACCACTTTTCAACGCCTGGGTCATGGCGTCAGCCACTTCCCCGTACACGTCCAGCTGCATCTGGATGGCAGCGGCGTTACCAATACGAACCGGACGGGAGTTTTCATAGCCGCTTAGCCACGGCAATTGATACTCCGGCAAGCGCCGCTCGCCGCCCAGCCCGTACATGATCTGAATCTGCTCGGGGTTACCCGCGATCGAACGCAGCAACCAGTTGCGCCAAGCGGTTGCCTCTTCGTAATAACCCAGGTTCATGAACGCCAGCAGGGTCATGGTCGCATCGCGCAGCCAGCAAAACCGATAATCCCAATTGCGCTCGCCGCCCAGCTGCTCCGGCAGCGAGGTGGTCACCGCGGCGACGATGCCGCCCGTGGGCGCATAGGTCATGGCCTTGAGGGTAATCAGCGATCGCTTGACCTGAGCGGTCCACGGCCCGACATCCGGGCAGCGATCGGAGAACTCCCGCCAGTAGCCCTCGGTCTGCTCCAGTGCTTTTTCGATATCGAAAGCTCGGCGGACCGGTTCGTGGGACGCCTGCCAGCACAGCGAAAAACCCAGGCGCTGACCGGCCTCGACCGTAAACTGGCTTTCGGTGTGATGATCCAGCGGATGCAATTCGGATGGGGTGTGCAGCACCAGCATTTCCGGGCCTGCCACAGCGGTCATGGTGTGGGGCTCGCGTTTTTCGACCCAGGGCACGGTGCTGCCGTAGTCGAAGCGGATCGCCAGATCCATCGCGAAATCGACGCGCCCTTCCAGCCCGATGACCATGCGCACCACGCTGCTTCCTTCTGCCATCGGCATAAAGTCCAGAAGCATAGCGGAGCCTGAGTCGGTGCTGAACACGGTTTCAAGGATCAACGTGCCGTCGCGGTAGCCGCGCCGCGACTTGCATTTGCCATCGGTGGGCGCGATTTTCCAGCGACCATTATCACTGTCGCCCAACAGAGCGGAAAAACAGGCAGGTGCGTCAAAGCGTGGAAAACACAACCAGTCCAGCGACCCGTCGCGGGCTACCAGCGCTGCGGTGCGGCAATTGCCGAGCAGCGCGTAATCTTCGATCAATACAGCCATGGGGCGATGATCCCTCTTGGTGTCTGAAGAGTCTGTAGCAGCGGCCGCTTGCCGAAATTGCAGGCAGGTCGGGCGATGAATCTATCGCCGACAGAGCGCAACCGTCGGCCGGCCAGGCTGCTACAGAAAGGCGCCGCGTGTCAGTGCGGCAGGATGTAACGTTCGATGGCCGTGGCCACTCCGTCCTCCAGATTGCTGCCCGTCACGTAATGAGCCTGGGACTTGACCGCAGTTTCCGCCTGCCCCATCGCAATCGACAGCCCTGCGCGCAGGAACATTGCCACGTCGTTGCCAGCATCACCGATAGCCGCGGTATGCGCCAGCGCCACCCCCAGCTCTTCAGCCAGGGTTTCCAGCGCCGTGCCCTTGTTCGCATCCAGTGCCGTGACATCCAGGTAATAGGACTGCGAGCGTGCTGCCAGTGCCGTTTCGGCGATCAGCGGGTTGAGCTGGATTTCCAGTTGCTTGAGCAGCTCGAAATCCTTGCTGGCGGCAACGATCTTGTCGATCCGGTCGATATAGTCATCGAAGTGATCGACCTGAACGAAGTCGTAACCCAGCGTATTGCGCTCATGCTCGACGTAATCCCCCTGCGGATCGATCAGTAGCCACTGATCGTCCGCGAACACCCACACCGCCACTTTCTCACCGGCAAACAGCTCGAGACTGGTACGCGCCGCCTTGAGGGCGATGCGATGGGCCTTGAGCAAGCTGCCGTCCGGATTGATGATGTTGGCGCCATTGAACGCCACTGTCGGCAGATCGATGCCCAAGGCCGCGATCTGCTTACGCATCGCGCGCGGCGGCCGGCTGCTGGCGACCGAGAAATGAATCCCGGCCTGGTGCAACTTGCGCACAGCGTCGATATTGGCCTGACTCAGGCTGTGATCGGGCCGCAGCAGCGTGCCATCGATGTCGGACAACATGAAACGGATGAGGGGTTGCGCGGAGTCGCTCATCCGAGGCGTTGCCAGCTGTGGCCGTCGCGGGCCAGTAGCTCATCGGCGGCTGCGGGACCGTCTTCGCCGGCCTGGTAGGTTTCCACTTGCGGATCCTTGGCCCAGGCATCGATGAACGGCTGCACGACACGCCAGCCGTTTTCGATGTTGTCGGCACGCTGAAACAAGGTTTGGTCGCCGGTGAGGCAGTCATAAATCAGGGTTTCATACCCGGTCGATGGCTGCATTTCGAAAAAGTCCTTGTACGCAAAGCCCAGTTCGATGGTTTGCATGTCCAGTGTCGGTCCGGGCTTTTTGGCTTGTAGATCGAACCACATGCCTTCATCCGGCTGAATCTGGATCTTGAGGAAGTTCGGCTCTACGCGATCGACGTCGGTATCGCGGAATTGCGCGTACGGCGCGGGCTTGAAGCAGATCGCGATCTCGGTGTCACGCACACTCATGCGCTTGCCGGTTCGCAGGTAGAACGGCACGCCGACCCAACGCCAGTTATCGACCATCACCTTGAGCGCGACGTAGGTTTCCGTCGTGCTGTCCGGCGCGACCCGTTCTTCCTGACGATAACCGGGCACACTCTTGCCGCCGATGTTGCTCTCGGTGTACTGGCCGCGCACCGAGTTGGCCAGGGCCTCCATCTCCGACCAGGGCCGGATGGCACCGATGACCTTGGCTTTTTCGCCACGTACTGCGTCGGCGCCGAAGGCAGCAGGCGGTTCCATGGCGACCATGGCCAGCAACTGGAACAGGTGGTTGGGAACCATGTCACGCAACGCGCCGGTGGTTTCGTAGAAACTGCCGCGGGTTTCGACGCCCACAGTTTCGGCCGCAGTGATCTGCACATGATCGATGTAGTGGTTGTTCCAGAACGACTCGAACAACCCATTGGAGAAACGGCTGACCAGAATGTTCTGCACCGTTTCCTTACCCAGGTAATGGTCGATCCGATAGATCTGCTTCTCGGTCATGACCTTCAGCAAGCAAGTGTTCAGCTCGACGGCGCTGGGCAGGTCATGGCCGAACGGCTTCTCGATCACCACGCGACGAAAATGGTCGTCGCCCTCGCCCATCAGGCCCGACGAGCCGAGGCGCTTGGTCACTTCACTGAAGAAACGCGGCGCGGTCGCCAGGTAGAACACGGCGTTTTTGGTGCCGGTGCTCTTGATCTTCTCGTCGATGGCCGTATAGGTGCCGTCGTCGAGAAAGTCGCCCGTGATGTAGGTAATGCGCTTGGCCAGACTGCCCCACAACGCCGGATCCAGAGGCTCGTTGCCGCCTTCGGCGACCTTGCTGGCCGCCTCCTGGCGAATGAAATCCTCAAGCTTGCTGGCGAAGTCGGCATCGCTGACGCTGTTGTGGTCGACGCCGACGATGTGCAGATCCTCGCCCACCAGTCCGTCACGGAACAGGTTGTAGAGGGCCGGCATCAACAGCCGCTTGACCAGATCGCCATGCGCACCGAACAGGAATAGCGTGGTCGCCGGAGCGACCGGGGCCTTTTGCTTGCTTCGGGTTAAACCCATTATTTTGGTTCCTTATGACCACCGAATCCGAAACGCATGGCGGAGAGCATCTTGTCGCCGTACGTGCTTTGTTGACGTGAGCGGAAGCGGGCAAACAGCGAAGTCGACAGCACCGGAACCGGTACTGCCTGCTCCATGGCGGCTTCGATGGTCCAGCGGCCTTCACCGCTGTCGGCCACGGAGCCGGAATAGGCATTGAGCTGTGGATCGGTCGCCAGGGCGTCGGCTGTCAGGTCCAGCAGCCAGGAGGACACCACGCTGCCACGACGCCAGACTTCGGCGATGTCACCCAGATTCAAGTCGAAACGCTGATCGGCAGGCAGGTTTTCCGAGTTCTTGGTCTTGAGGATGTCGAAGCCTTCTGCGAAGGCCTGCATCATTCCATACTCGATGCCGTTGTGAATCATCTTGACGAAGTGGCCAGCGCCCGGTGGGCCGGCATGAATGTAGCCCTGCTCGGCGCGTGGATCGGCATCCTTGACACGATCCTTGGTGCGCGGCACGTTGCCGATGCCAGGAGCCAGGGTCTTGAACAGCGGATCCAGACGACTCACGACTTCAGTTTCGCCACCGATCATCATGCAGTAACCGCGCTCCAGGCCCCATACGCCGCCGGAGGTGCCGACATCGACGTAGTGCAGGCCCTTTTCCTTGAGCACGTGAGAGCGACGCACGTCGTCCTTATAGAAGGTGTTGCCACCATCGATGATCACATCGTCGGCATCCAGCAGGTCGGCCAGGATGTTGATGGTATCCTCGGTCGGAGCGCCAGCAGGCAACATCACCCAGACGGCTCGAGGTTTATCCAGCGCTGCGACCAGTGACTTGAGGTCATCGGCTGGCGTCGAACCTTCGTTGGCGAGCACGGTGCGAGACTGCTCATCGCGATCATAGACCACGGTCGTGTGGCCATTGAGCATCAGTCGACGTGCGATGTTGCCGCCCATGCGGCCTAGTCCAACAATCCCGAGTTGCATGTAGAGGTGCTCCTTAATTCGTAAACAGGGGTGCCCCATTTTATAGCCCAGTGCCGCATCTAGGGTTAGTCCGGGGGAGGCAAACGAAGGTTTCCCGGTGAAAATAGTTTCATGTTGGGGCGTCAAAGCTGCGTTAGGACGCCTGTTTTCGCGATCAAGAAACGTTCGCGACAATAAAAAATAAAAAAGTTCCCTTTTTCCTCAAAAGAAATCAGAATCCGCGCCGATAAAGGTAGGAGCATGGACAAGTCGGGTAGCGATCGTGTCATTGCTTGAACCTTACGAAGTTGAATCCGCCATTTGCGAGGTGAGCAATGGGCACTGTACTACCAGCAAGCGTTCCACAGACTCTGTACGTTACCGTTCGTCGTGACGAGCTGCGCCAGCTCAGGGAAGAACGCGACCAGCTGCAAAAGAAAGTCGCTCACATGGCCCTGATGCTGCAACACGCTCATCTCGCCAATAGCGGTACGGCCCTGCAGGCCTGATCCATCCCGCCTTTACCGATTGTGGCAAGCCCGATTCGCTGGCTTGCCCTTGTGACTGGCTCTCCTCGCTTACGTCATCCCCTCGCCTGGTCTCCCCAAAAATCGACAGTCCCTTGTCGGACCAGACACATCGGGTAACGTTCCGCCTCCCCGCCAAATCCCGGTCTTGAGCTTTCCAGGGCCTGCAGACACCCGCCTCACATTTTTTTCACCTCCCGTTCGCCATACTCGCGCACCTCTATGGAACGACTGTCGGTCTGCTGCTGTCCGCACATCCCCTTCCATGGCACACGAGGACACACGAGGCGGCTACTGAGCCGCTCGATAGATTCATAGCGGGAGCGCCTGATGGCAACAATGAAACGGAGCACCACGGCTCCGAAAGGGTTCGACTGGGCCGGTGTGGCCTGGCTCTTCTTATTCTTCTGGTACTTTTCCGGTATCACGCAACTACTGATTCAACTGACCGGTATCACCGGCTTCTCGGGCTTTCGTCAGGCGTTCGTAATGAGCGGCATCTGGCTCGCCCCCATGCTGATCTTCCCCAACAAGACCCGGATCATGGCCGCTGTGATCGGTGTGGTCCTGTGGGCCTGCTCCATGGCGAGCCTGGGGTACTTCTTCATCTACCAGCAGGAATTCTCGCAGAGCGTCATCTTCATCATGTTCGAGTCGAACATCTCAGAAGCTGGCGAATACATGACCCAGTACTTCGCCTGGTGGATCGTGCTGGCATTCATCGCCCACACCGCTTTCGCGATCTTCCTGTGGACCCGCCTGCGCCCGGTGTACATGCCCCGTGGTCGCGCCTGGGTCGTCGCCACCGCGCTGCTGGTCGCGATTATCGGCTACCCGCTGGCCAAGCAGATGGCGCGTAACGACACGGTGGCAGCCGGCCTTGAAGGCTTCGAATCGCGCATCGAGCCTGCCGTGCCATGGCAGATGCTGGTCGCCTACCATCGCTACACCCAGCAGTTGGACAGCATGCAGGACATGCTCACCACCAGCAGCAACATCCCGCCACTGACCAATCTCAAGGATCAGCAGGCGGGCCTGCCCACCACACTGGTACTTGTGATTGGCGAGTCGACCAACCGCGGGCGCATGCATCTCTATGGCTATCCGCGGCAGACCACGCCTAACCTTGACGCCATGAAAGACCAGCTGGAGGTCTTCAATAACGTCATTACTCCGCGCCCGTACACCATCGAGGCATTGCAACAGGTGCTGACTTTCGCGGACGAGGAAAACCCGGATCTGTACCTGAAGACTCCCTCGATCGTCAGCGTGATGAAACAGGCAGGCTACAAAACCTTCTGGATCACCAACCAACAGACGATGACCAAGCGCAATACCATGCTCACCACCTTCTCCGAGCAGGCGGATGAACAGGTTTACCTGAACAACAACCGTAACCAGAACGCCCGCCAGTACGACGGCGATGTGCTGGAGCCGTTTGCCAAGGCGCTGACCGATGCCGCACCGCGCAAGTTGATCGTCGTGCATCTGCTGGGCACGCACATGGCGTATCAGTATCGATATCCGGAGCAGTACGAGAAATTCACCGGCCGCGAGGGTGTGCCTGCCGCGATCGATGACAGCAAGCTGCAGATGTACAACAGCTACGATAATGCCGTGCTGTACAACGACTTCGTCATCTCGAGCCTGATCAAGAGCTACAGCAAGGCCGACCCTAACGGTTTCCTGTTGTATCTGTCCGATCATGGAGAAGACGTTTATGACTCCCCCGGTCACGACACGTTGGGTCGCAATGAGGGCAAACCGACGATTCCGATGTACACGGTTCCGTTCATTGCCTACGCCTCCCCCAAATGGCGGGAGACCCATGACTGGAACTTCGACAGCATTCACAACCGCCCATACACCAGTTCCAATCTGATCCACACCTGGGCGCAACTGGCCGGGCTGAGCTTCGATGAGCTGGATCCGACCAAGAGTCTGGTCAGCCTGGACTTCAAGGAGCGTCCACGACTGATTGGCGATCCTTATGCGCAGAAGGGTTTGAGCGACTTTGCGGTGATGGAAAAGATTGCCAGGCAGCCTGATACGGCACCTGAGGTGGCCAAGCGGTAGAGCGCGGCTCGGTCATGCCTTGAACACAAAGGCCTGCGTAAGCAGGCCTTTTTTGTGTACAAGAAATTTAGCGGGGACGGGTCAGGATGAACGATATGGGAATCGGCCGGCAGGTGCGCTCCGGTAATTTCTGCGTGTCCCCCGCGCTCAGGTTCTGCAGGACCCCTTTCGCCCAGAGATGCTTAAAGCGCCTTCTGCCAAAACAGCGCCCGGCCCATTTGCGGATCGAGCTGGTAATCGGAGAAGCCAAGCTTGCGATAAGCACCCTGGGCAACCGCGTTACCCTCCAACACTTCCAGCGTCATCTTGCAGCAGCCGCGCTGACGGGCGATTTCCTCGACCTTGGCCAACATCTTCTGACTGATACCTTGCCCACGGGCCGAGGCAATGACCACCACATCGTGGATGTTCACCAGCGGACGACAGGCAAAGGTGGAGAAACCTTCGAAACAGTTGACCAGCCCTACGGGCTCACCGGCAATAAACGCCAGCACGCTGAAGGCGTGAGGCCTTTTGGCGAGTTCGATCGCCAATTGTTGACGGGTGTCCATGGACAGTGGTTCGCCGCCGCCCATGGCATCCGTGGCGTATTGGTCGAGCAGGAAACCGATGGCTTCAGCATGGACCGGGTTGGTATAGCTGGCTTGCAGGACCAGCACCTCAGAGGCTTGCATTGCTTTCCTCTACAACTAGGGAATAACAGGCAGCGGGCTGGAAGCCCGTTTGCCGCGTGCTCAGGATTCTACCGTGGAGCGCACCAAAATTTCCCGGTACAGAAGTAGGAATTTTCTCATTGCGCACGAGAATTGAGCGCTCTCGCACCGAGAAAAGGCCATGTCAGCTTTTTGTGACTGGCCAGTCGCAAAAAAACCGAAGAGGCCTATGCTTTTCTGGCGCCGCTGCGTTTATTGTCGAACAATCCGACCAGCGGTGGTAAACCCTTTTGGTAAGCGATCCGTGCCCCAGGACGGCGCATTTGGCGGTCAGAGAAATTCTGTAGCGCGCTCGATACTTTCCTACAACACCCCGCAGTGCCGCATGCCAGACATTTCCGATAAAAAAAGGCGAAACTTCTACAAATGCCCTGGGTCAGCTGATTAGAGCGCCTATGCTATTGGATAACGCCCGAGCAGAGGCCGCTTTCACCCTGTCCTTCATTATGCAGTCGGTAAATGGGTATCGATCTTGCGTAGGTCTTGTGTGCCTGGCCATAGGATATGGCTGATTAGAAATCGAGTGCTGTACCAACACTGCGTATCGAATGGGAGAAAACGATGATTAGTGCCGCTGTCAAAACCCAGAAGGGAGAGAGTTTTAATCAGCCGGCCAGCGAGCTGACCCATCTGCCGGTCTTCGCAACGACGAGCGCACCTCTGCTGCAACTGCCCCCTGTACAACCAGGCATCTCCATGGCGAACCGGAAAAAAATCCTGTTCGTGACTTCGGAAATGGCCGATCTGGTGAAAACCGGCGGTCTGGGTGATGTGTCTGCTGCACTGCCGCGCGCCATGCGCCACCTGCACGATGTCCGCGTGCTGATTCCCGGCTATCCACAGGTCATCAATAGCGGTAACCCGATTCACATCATCAGCGAACTCAGCGGGCATGCCGCGCTGCCTCCGTGCAAGATCGGCCGTATGGACATGAAAGACGGTCTGGTCATCTACGTGTTGATCTGCCCGGAACTGTACGAACGTGAAGGCACGCCTTATGGCGACAATCATGGCCGTGACTGGTCCGACAACCATATTCGCTTCGCGCGTCTGGGGCTGGCAGCTGCCGATTTCGCCGCCGGGGCGGTGAAAACCCAATGGTGTCCGGAGCTGGTTCATGCTCACGACTGGCCGGCAGGTCTGGCGCCTGCCTATATGAAGTGGCGCGGTCAGAACACCCCGAGCATTTTCACCATTCACAACCTGGCCTATCAGGGTTTTGTCAGCACCGCGTCGAGCCGTGAACTGGGCATACCCGATTCGGCGCTGGGCCCGGATGGCATGGAGTTCTACGGCAAGCTGTCGTTCATCAAGGCGGGCATGGCGTACGCCAGCCACATCACCACGGTCAGCGCCACCTATGCCAAGGAAATCACCACCCCGGACTTCGGTTGCGGGCTGGAAGGCTTCCTGCAGAGCAAAGCCGACATCGGCAAGCTCAGCGGGATTCCCAACGGTATCGACGAAAGCTGGGACGCCGCCACCGACGACCACCTGATTTGCCGGTTCGCGCCCAACGAGTGGACGCGTAAGGAAATCAACGCCGACTACGTGCGCGAGCTGTTCGAGCTCGAGCCGTCCACCGGTCCGCTGTTCGCCGTGGTTTCGCGCCTGGTGTACCAGAAGGGCCTGGACCTGACCATCGGCGTCGCAGAGTACATCGTCAGTAAAGGCGGTCAGATCGCAATTATCGGCCGTGGCGAGCCTGAGGAAGAAGACGCCATGCGTGACCTGGCGGCGCGCTTCCCTGGGCAGATCAGCGTGCGCGTGGGCTTTAATGAAACCGATGCCCGTCGCATGTTCGCCGGCAGCGACTTCTTGCTGATGCCTTCGCGTTACGAGCCCTGCGGCCTGAGCCAAATGTATGCACAGCGCTTTGGTTCGTTGCCGGTAGCGCGCAAGACCGGCGGCTTGGCCGACACCATCGAAGACGGCTGCACCGGCTTTCTGTTCGATGAGTCCACCGTTGAGAGCTACACCGAGGCGCTCACTCGCGCCTTCAATGTTTTTGCCAACCCGACGCTGCTCAACGCCATGCGCTGCCGTGCCATGGCCGCACCGTTCGACTGGCACAAGGCAGTAGAGCCCTATGCCGACCTGTATCAGGAACTGCTGAAGAAAAACGTGGGTGCTGCACTGCACTACTGATCGATGAACGAAAAAGGGGTAACGGATGCCTTCGCGCACGGATAAGAACTGGCGCCACGGCGCCGTCCTGCTGGAATCCGATCACACCCGGTTCGCCCTCTGGGCACCGGATGCGGAATACGTAAGTGTCGAGATCGAGAACGGGCCTTCCCAGGCCCTGCTGCCGCAGGAAGATGGCTGGTTTGTCCTTGAAACGCGCTGCTCGGCCGGCTCGCACTATCGCTACAAAATCAACCATGAACTCGACGTACCTGACCCGGCTTCCCGGGCTCAGGTCGGAGACGTGCACGGCTACAGCGTGGTAGTCGATCCCGGCGCCTATCAATGGCAGCACGATGCCTGGAATGGACGCCCCTGGGTTGAAGCGGTCATCTACGAGCTGCATGTTGGCGCGCTGGGCGGCTTTGCGGGCGTCGAGCAGCACTTGCAACATCTGGCCGACACAGGCGTCACTGCCATTGAGTTGATGCCCATCGCGCAGTTTCCCGGCAGCCGCAACTGGGGTTACGACGGCGTTTTGCCCTATGCGCCGCAATCGTCCTACGGCACGCCGGAGCAACTAAAACACCTGATCGACACTGCGCACGGCCTGGGTCTGGCGGTCATTCTGGACGTGGTCTACAACCACTTCGGTCCCGATGGCAATTATCTGGGCGCGTACGCCCGGCACTTTTTCCGCAGCGACAAGAAAACCCCGTGGGGCGACGCAATTGATTTTCGACGTCGCGAGGTGCGCGATTTCTTCATCGACAACACCCTGATGTGGCTTCTGGAGTACCGCTTCGACGGATTGCGTTTCGACGCCGTGCATGCCATCGAAGACCCGACGTTCCTCAAGGAACTGGCTGAACGGGTCAAGCAGCAGACTCCCTCTGGTCGTCACATCTGGCTGATGCTGGAAAACGAATTCAACGAAGCCCACCGTCTGGAGCAGGACTACGACGCGCAGTGGAATGACGACGGCCACAACACATTGCATGTGCTGCTTACCGGCGAAACCGACGCCTACTACACCGACTTCGCTCAGCAACCGACGCACAAACTGGCGCGCCTGCTGAGTGAGGGCTTTGTCTACCAGGGCGAGTCCACCCGTCACGGGCATAATCGTGGGGAGCCGAGCGCGCACCTGTCGCCGACGTCGTTCGTGTTGTTTTTGCAGAACCATGACCAGATCGGCAACCGTGCGCTGGGCGAGCGCCTCGTGCAACTGAGTCCGCCCCAGGCGCTGCGTGCCGCCACGGCACTGTTGCTGCTTTCACCGATGATTCCGCTGATGTTCATGGGCGATGAATGGGGCGCCAGCGAGCCGTTCCTGTTCTTCACTGATTTTCATGACGAGCTGGCCGATGCTGTGCGCGAGGGCCGTCGGGGCGAGTTCGCCGATTTCGCGGCGTTTGCCGACCCGGCCAAGCGCGAGCGCATTCCCGACCCCAACGCCCTGCAAACCTTCGAGGCTTCGCGTCCGGCGTTCGACGCCCTGCTGCTGGAAACCGATAAGGGCCAGGACCATCGCAACTGGCTGGCGTTGTACCGTGAGCTGCTGCAAATCCGCCGCGAGCATATCGTCCCGCTGCTGGAGGGCGCAGAGGCGCTCGGTGCACAAGTGTTGGCGGACAAGGCAGTCAGCGCACGCTGGCAGTTGGCTGAGGGCTACATCCTGCGCATTGACCTGAATCTGAGTGAACACGCCGTGCAGATCGGCGAGCACAGCGTCTGGAAGGTTCTCCATGAGTCCCATCCAAAATCGGCAGAACTTTCCCAACACGGCAACCTCAATCCATACACGGCCATTGTCAGCCTGATATCGAGTGACGTTGTGGAGGAACAGGATGAGCAATGAGCAACTGGAGATGCTGGCCGCCGAAGCCGGATTATCCGTCGATTGGAAAGACGCCAACGCAAGACCGCAACGAGTCAGCCCCGAAGTACTGCGCAAGGTCCTTGCGGGCCTTGGCTGTCCCGCCGAGAACGATGAGCAGATCGCCGCAAGTCTCAAGCAGTTGCAGGATCAGAGTCTATCCACCACCCCTCCACCCCTGCTGACCGTCGACCACGGCAGCAATCTGGACCTGTCGGCCTGGTTCAAGCCGGACACGCCGTTCGTCCTGGAACTGGAAGACGGGTCGCGGCTGGACGCCAAGCTGACCGCCAAGGCTGAGCTGCCGGCGTTGGCCACGGTGGGTTATCAGCAACTGGCGATTGCCGGTCAACACCTGACAATCGCTGTCGCGCCGAAAACCGCTTACACCCTGGCCATGGCCACCGATGTCAGCGTACCTCGCACCTGGGGCCTGACCTTGCAGCTGTATTACCTGCGTCGTCAAGGCGATGGCGGATTTGGCGACACCCAGGCGCTGGAAACCTTTGCCCGCAGCGCGGGCGAACGCGGCGTGGCGGCGATTGCGATCAGCCCGGTGCACGCGATGTTTTCCAACGACAGCGAACGCTTCAGCCCCTACTCGCCCTCCAGCCGCCTGTTCCTCAATGCGTTATACGCAGCGCCCAGCGCCATCCTGGGTGAGCGCGCGGTGCGCATGGCCATCGACGAAACTGGCCTGGCCGAAGAACTGAAACGTCTGGAAAGCCTGCCCCTGATCGACTGGCCAGCGGCGGCAACCGCCAAGTGGAAGCTCTACCGCGCGCTCTACGCTTCTTTCATCGGCAGCGGCCATCCGCTGCACGAAGACTTCAACAGCTTCCGCCACGCCGGAGGAGAAGCGCTGGAGAACCATTGTCGTTTCGAAGCCCTGCGTGACGAGGGCCAGAACCTGGGCATTGGCGGCAACTGGCACGAATGGCCGGAGCAGTTCAAGACTCCGCGCAGCAAGGCCATTGATGAGTTCGCCGCGCAGCATGGCGAACAGATCGGTTTTCACGCATTCGCTCAATGGTTGATCGCCCGATGTCTGGAACGCGCTCAGACTGCCGCCCGTAGCAGCGGCATGAGCGTCGGTCTGATTGGCGACCTGGCGGTAGGCGCTGATGGTGCAGGCAGTCAGGCCTGGAGCCGGCAGGATGAGTTGCTGTCGGCACTGACCGTCGGCGCACCGCCGGACATTCTCAATCGTTCAGGGCAAAGCTGGGGTATCTCGGCATTCTCGCCCACCGGCCTGAAACGCAACGGCTTTCGCGCGTTCATCGAAATGCTGCGGGCCAACTTCGCCCACGCCGGCGGCCTGCGCATCGACCATGTGATGGGGCTGCAGCGCCTGTGGGTGGTGCCGCTGGGCTCACCGGCCAGCGAAGGTGCCTATCTGAACTACCCGCTGGACGACATGCTGCGCCTGCTGTGCCTGGAATCCTGGCGGCACAAGGCCGTGGTGCTGGGCGAAGACCTGGGCACGGTGCCGGAAGGCCTGCACGAGAAACTCTCGACCCGTGGCATTCTCGGCATGCGCGTGCTGCTGTTCGAACAGGACAACGCGCATTTCAAACCGATCATCAAATGGTCCGACGACGCACTGGCGACCACCAGCACCCACGACCTGCCGACCCTCACTGGCTGGCTCAGCGAACTGGATATCGACTGGAACAAGACCCTCGGCCATATCGATGAAAAAACAGAAAGCGAGTGGCGCGAGAACCGCGAGCGGGAACGTCGGGGGCTGCGTGCAGCGCTGCGGCAGAACTACGGCATGCATGACAGCACCGACAGTGACATCATCGACGGCTGCGTACGCTACCTGGGCCACACCCGTGCCCCGCTGGTACTCTTGCCCATCGAAGACGCCCTGGGCATCGAAGAGCAAGCCAACTTTCCCGGCACCATCGACAGCCACCCCAACTGGCGTCGGCGCCTGCCCGGCGACTGCGCTACCTTACTGGACACCCCCAACGCGGCGCGTCGTCTGGAAATACTGGCAGCAGCACGTCAACAGGCCGCGGAGCGTGATCAATGAGTCATCCAGTGAACCCACCCCTCAAGTCCCTGCGCGCGACGCAGCGCCTGCAATTTCATAAAGACTTCACCCTCGACGACGCCACGGCCCTGGTCCCCTACTTCGCCCAGCTCGGCATCAGCCACATCTACGCCTCGCCATTGCTCAAGGCGCGGGCCGGTTCGATGCATGGCTATGACGTGGTCGATCCGCGAGTCATCAATCCCGAACTGGGTGGCGAGCCGGCACTACTACGCCTGGTGGCCGAGTTGCGCAAGCACGGCATGGGCCTGATTCTGGACATCGTGTCCAACCACATGGCCGTCGGCGGCGCCGATAACCCCTGGTGGCTGGACCTGTTGGAATGGGGTCAGCGCAGCCCATACGCCAAGTTCTTCGACATCCAGTGGAATTCCCCCGACCCGTTGCTCAAGGGGCAATTGCTGCTGCCGTTCCTGAGCACCGATTACGGCACCGTGCTGCAGAACAATGAAGTGCCGCTGCGCTTCGACACCGAGCACGCAAGCTTTCGTGTCGAGCACTATCAGCACCACTTCCCGATCAACCCTGGGACCTATGGGCCGCTGCTCAGAGCGGCCAACCGCCCAGAGCTGGACGATCTGACCGTGCGCTTCGAGCGTCTGGACGCAAGCCCTCAGGCGTACGACGAAGCCCAGCAAATCAAAGATGCGCTGGCGACGCTGATCAAGGCAAAACCCGAGTTGCGCAAGGCGATCGAAACTGGCCTTGAGCAGTTCGACTCGAGCAAGCCTGAAGGCTTCGACCGACTGCACAAACTGCTGGAGCGTCAGGATTATCGGCTGGCCAGCTGGCGCACCGCGGGCGACGACATCAACTGGCGGCGCTTCTTCGACATCAACGAGCTGGGCGGCCTCAAGGTCGAGCGCTCGCAGGTGTTCGAGGCCACCCACGGCAAGATCTTCCAGCTCATCGCTGACGGCCTCGTGGATGGCCTGCGTATCGATCACATCGATGGTCTGGCCGATCCTCGCGGTTACTGCCGCAAGCTGCACCGGCGGGTCGAAAGTCTGCTCATCCAGCGTCCTCCGGGCACCGAACTGAGTCATGTACCGATTTTCGTCGAGAAAATCCTCGGTTCCGATGAACAGGTGCGCAAGGACTGGAACGTCGACGGCACCACCGGTTACGAGTTCATGAACCAGGTCTCACTGCTGCAGCACGATCCACGTGGCGCTGACGTACTGGGCGAGCTGTGGAGCCGCATCAGCGGACGCACAGCCGACTTCAATCAGGAAGTGCTCGAAGCCCGGGATCTGGTTTTGCACGGCACCCTTGCCGGGGACTTCGAAAATCTCGCCCAGGCATTGCTGCAAGTGGCCCGCAGCGACGTCATGAGCCGCGATATGACCCTGGGCGCCATTCGCCGCGCACTGCTGGCGTTGGTGGGCAACTTTCCGGTCTATCGCACCTACATCACCGCCTGTGGGCGCTCAGCCGAAGACGAGCGCTTCTTCCAGCAGGCCATGAGTGGCGCGCGGGAGATGCTCAGCGAAGGCGACTGGCCGGTGCTCGATTATCTGCAACGCTGGCTGGGCGGCGAAAGCCTGCGCGATTACCCCAGCGGTCCGCTGCGTGAAATGCGCCGCAAGGCCTGCAACCGCTTCCAGCAACTGACCTCTCCGGTGGCGGCAAAATCGGTGGAAGACACCTCGTTCTATCGTTCCGCTGTGCTCCTTTCGCGCAACGATGTGGGCTTCCATCCGCAACATTTCAGTGCACCGCCCGAGGCATTTCATGAGGTCTGCATCGAGCGCGGTGCAAGCTTCCCGAACAACCTGCTGACCACTGCAACCCACGACCATAAGCGTGGCGAAGATACCCGTACGCGTCTGGCCGTGCTCAGCGAAACAGCCCCCTGGTATGCCGAGCAGGTAGAGCGCTGGCAGCAACTTTGCGCGCCGCTGAAGCAGGGAGACATCCACATCAGCCCGGGCGACGAGCTGATGCTGTACCAGGCGATTCTGGGCAGTTGGCCGCTGAACATGGAGGGCGAAAGCGCCTTTGAGGATTACGCCAAGCGCCTCGTCCAATGGCAGGAAAAAGCCCTGCGCGAAGCCAAACTGCAAAGCAGTTGGAGCGCGCCCAACGAGCCTTATGAAACCGCCTGCCGCGAGTTTCTGCAGCAACTGTTGCTCAGCCCCGATGCGCTCGCCTTGCGTCAGTCCATTGGTGCGACCGCCAACCGGATCGCCCCGGCGGGTGCCTTGAACAGTCTGGCGCAAACTTTGCTGCGAATGACCGTGCCCGGTGTGCCTGATCTGTATCAGGGTACCGAATTCTGGGACTTTAGCCTGGTGGATCCGGACAACCGTCGTCCGGTGGATTACCCCGCTCGCCAACGCGCGTTGGGTGACTCCACGACGCTCACCGAGCTGCTCGCCCAGTGGCAGGACGGCCGGATCAAACAGGCTTTGATTGCGCAGGTGCTCATGCTGCGCAATCAATATCCGACACTGTTCAGTGAGGGTCGCTACCAACCGCTCGAAGTGATCGGCGAAAAGGCCGCACACGTCGTGGCATTTGCCCGGGAAAAGGAGGATATGCGGGCTATCGTTGTGGTACCACGTTTGCCGGCTGAACTATTGGGCACTGCGCAAACTCCATTGATCAATGCAGCAAATTGGGGCAATACACGAATCCTCCTGCCGTTCGCTGATGCAAACCCAAATTGGAAGGGACTTTTTGCACAGGCTACAGTCACACAGAGCAAGGAATTGTCGCTCAGCGAAGCGCTCAAGGAATTTTCCGTAAATCTGCTTATTCAAACCTTGTAATACCTGGGAGTGTCGAGATGAGTGCCGACGATAAAAGAGTCAAAGAGTTAGCCCACCAAATTTGGGAATCCGAAGGCAAACCGCACGGTAAGGACGCCGAACATTGGCAGAAGGCGCTGAAACTGGCTAAAGCTGAAAACGACGCCAAAGCCAAGGCAGCCAAAAAGCCTGCAGCTTCCAAGTCCAAAGCCGAGCCTAAAGCTGCGGCTGCCAAAGCTGCCGCCAAACCAAAGGCAGCGCCAGCCAAACCTGCGGCCAAGGCAGCTGAAAAACCGGCAGACAAGCCCGCCGCAAAACCTGCGGCCAAACCTGCAGCCAAGGCCCCGGCTAAACCGAAGGCCACTGCCGCCAGCGGTGCTGAGCCTGCCGCCAAGCCAGCGGCAAAACCTGCTGCGAAACCGGCCGCGAAACCGGCAGCCAAGAAAGCAGGTCCGACGGCCAAGCCACCCGCGCCTTGAGTCCGCGTTTACAACGAAGACTCAGCGTATAGCTGACCTCTACCGCAGGGATCGCCTCAAAACGATCTTTTTCCCTGCGGTAACCCCTTTGCCTGTTAGTCAGTAATGGCGCAGTCCCAGCCTGCGACAAAGGCTTTGTTCGCCTTCAGGAATCATTCGAACGTCAGGAATCCCCATGAGCAAGCAAGAACAGAACACCGCCCCCAAGAATGAATCCAGGAAGGCCGACAGCCCGGAAGTCACCGCATCGCGCATTCGTGAAGGCCTGCCCTTCCCGCTCGGCGCGAACTGGGACGGCCTTGGGGTCAACTTCGCGATTTTCTCGGCCAACGCGACCAAGGTCGAACTGTGCCTGTTCGACTCCACCGGCGAGACGGAACTGGAGCGTATCGAACTCCCCGAATACACCGATGAAATCTTTCACGGTTATCTGCCTGACGCCCACCCGGGCCTGGTATATGGCTACCGCGTGTACGGCCCGTACGACCCGAAAAACGGTCATCGTTTCAACCACAACAAGCTGCTGATCGACCCATACGCCAAGCAACTGGTCGGCGAACTGAAATGGTCGGAAGCGCTGTTCGGCTACACCATCGGCCACCCTGACGACGACCTGAGCTTCGACGAACGAGACAGCGCGCCCTTCGTGCCCAAGTGCAAGGTCATCGACCCTGCCTACACCTGGGGACGCGATCAGCGGGTCAATGTGCCGTGGGAAAAGACCATTTTCTACGAGACTCACACGCGCGGCTTCACCATGCGTCACCCGTCTGTGCCCGATGAGCTGAAAGGCACCTTCTCCGGCCTGATGGTCGACGACGTGATCCAACACATCAAAGGCCTGGGCGTGTCCTCGGTCGAGTTGCTGCCAATCCACGCGTTCGTCAACGACCAGCACCTGCTGCAAAAGGGCATGACCAATTACTGGGGCTACAACACCATCGCCTTTTTCGCCCCGGACCCACGCTTCCTGGCCCATGGCAAGATCGCCGAGTTCAAGGAAATGGTCGCGCACATGCACCATGCCGGTCTCGAAGTGATTCTCGATGTGGTCTACAACCACACCGCCGAAGGCAACGAACGTGGCCCGACGCTGTCGATGCGCGGTATCGATAACGCCTCGTACTATCGCCTGATGCCGGATGACAAGCGCTTCTACATCAACGATTCCGGCACCGGCAACACCCTGGATCTGAGCCATCCGTGTGTCCTGCAAATGGTCACCGATTCCCTGCGCTACTGGGCTTCGGAAATGCACGTCGACGGCTTCCGCTTCGACCTGGCGACCATCCTTGGCCGTTATCACAATGGTTTCGACGAGCGTCACAGCTTCCTCGTGGCGTGCCGCCAGGATCCGGTGCTACGTCAGGTCAAACTGATTGCCGAGCCATGGGACTGCGGTCCGGGCGGCTACCAGGTCGGCCATTTCGCGCCGGGTTGGGCCGAGTGGAACGACAAATTCCGTGACACCGTGCGGGCCTTCTGGAAAGGCGATGAAGGCCAGTTGGCCGACCTCGCCAGCCGCCTGACCGCCTCCGGCAATATGTTCAACCAGCGCGGCCGCAGGCCCTACGCGTCGGTCAACTTCGTCACCGCCCACGATGGCTTCACCTTGCACGACCTGGTGTCGTACAACGACAAGCACAACGAAGACAACGATGAGAACAACCAGGACGGCAGCAACGACAACCGTTCCTGGAACCACGGCGTGGAAGGTCCGACCGAAGATCCGGATATCAACACCCTACGCCTGCGGCAGATGCGTAACTTCTTTGCGACCCTGCTGTTCTCTCAGGGCACGCCAATGATCGTCGCCGGTGACGAGTTCGCCCGGACCCAGCACGGCAACAACAACGCCTACTGCCAGGACAGCGAAATCGGCTGGGTCAACTGGGAATGGGACGAGGATGGCAAGGCTCTGCATGCCTTCGTGCAACGCCTGATCAAACTGCGACTCAAGTACCCGATCCTGCGCCGCGGGCGTTTCCTGGTGGGCGATTACAACGAGGAACTGGGAGTCAAGGACGTGACCTGGCTATCGCCAAGTGGCGAGGAAATGACCATCGAGCAGTGGGAAGACGCCAACGGCCGTTGCCTGGGCATGCTGATAGATGGACGTGCGCAGGAAACCGGGATTCGCCGCCGTGGTTCCGAGGCGACGATGCTGCTGATCGTCAACTCGCACCATGAAGGCGTCAATTTCACCCTGCCGGAAGTGCCGGAAGGCGTGAATTGGGTCAGCCTGATCGACACCAACCAGCCGGAGAGTCGTGGCAAGGAGCATTTCGAATTCGGCACCGAGTACACCATCACCCCGCGCTCGCTGCTGCTGTTCGAATTGCACAAGGAAGACCAGGCGTAAGCGTTGCACTAGCCTTCAGGATGGATTATGGATCCTGAAGGCGTTCGACGGCGTCCGTAGCAACACGGTTTGCCGACGGCAGTGCGCGATCGAAGACGCCACACCGCTCCGTGAGGGAGTGAGCTTGTTCACGAAAGGGTCGCCTGGAGCCCTGCCTTGGAACTGCGTCAACTGCGTTATTTGGTGAAAATCCTCGAACTGGGCAGTCTTGGCCGGGCGGCGCTGGAACTGGACGTTGGCGTCTCGGCCCTGAGCCAGCAGATCGGCAAACTTGAAAGCGAGCTGAGCACCCGGCTGCTCAATCGCACGCCCACCGGCGACAGTGTATGCCTGGCGCAGTTGGGAAATTTGCCGCTGGTTGCGCCGAGCGCCCAACATGGCTTGCGTTCGACCTTGGTGACCGCTTTCGAGCGCGCCGGCGTGGTGCCCAACATCATCATGGAAGTGGACGGCCTGGCGGTGCTGATGAATGCGGTTCGCGCCGGCCATACAGCGACCATTCAGCCAGGTGCGGCGGCGGCGCTCACAGGCGAATCCGGGTTGTCACTGGTGCAGATTGCCGACCCCCACGTCGGGCGGCGCAACCTGTTGGCGACCCTGAGCGACGACGAACTGTCCCCTGCGGCGAGTTTCGAACGGCTGTTAGTGGTGCTGCTGTACTTCTCGTTCTTCTTCGGCATGTACGACGGCGCCATGGTCGCGGCACTGACCGAAGTCATGCCGCAGAACGCGCGGGTGGTCGGCTTCTCGCTGGCGTTCAGTCTGGCGACCGCGATTTTTGGCGGCTTTACTCCAGCGATGTCGACGTTTCTGGTGCAGACCACGGGTGACAAGGCTTCGCCGGCGTATTGGCTGATGTTTGCGGCGGTGTGTGGCCTGTCGGCGACTCTGGTGCTCTATCGTGGGCAGAAGTCGTGGGTGGCGACATCCGTCTGACTCATCCTACAGTGCGCGCAGCGAGCCACGGTATGCTGCGCCGCATCGCCCCCTCCTCCGCGCATGAACAGCACATGACGCATGTTTCACTTCTTCCTCGGCGCGGCGCTGTGCTTACATCAAGTGGTTCCCGAACGTGAACGGCTCATGGATGTCCACTTTCGTGTCACCCACAGAAGGAGAAAGTCATGCTCAAACGTCCCCTCGGCAACACAGGCCTGAACATCGCCCCGCTGGTATTCGGCGGCAACGTGTTCGGCTGGACCATTGACGAGAAGACCAGCTTCGCAGTGCTCGATGCCTTCGTCGATCATGGTTTCAACGCCATCGACACCGCCGATGTCTACTCGGCATGGGTCCCTGGCAACAGCGGCGGCGAATCCGAAACCATCATTGGCCGCTGGCTCAAACAGCGCCCCGGTACGCGCGACAAGGTGACGATTTTCACCAAGGTCGGCTCGCAAATGGGCTCGCCAGAGAACAAAGGCCTGTCCAAACGCTGGGTTTTGCAGGCGGTCGAAGATTCGCTAAGCCGCTTGGGCACCGACCATATCGACCTGTATTTCTCTCATTGGCCCGACCCTGAAACACCCCACGAAGAAACCCTGAGCGCCTATGCCGAGTTGCGCAAGGCCGGGAAAATCAACGCCATTGGCGCATCCAACTACGATGCGAAGCTGCTGTCCGCTGCCCTGAAAGCGGCGCGCGACAACGACTTGCCTGCCTATCAGGTGATCCAGCCCGAGTACAACCTTTACGACCGCTCGGGCTTTGAAGGGGAGTTGCAGAAGCTGTGCGTCGCAGAGAACATCGGTGTGGTGACCTATTTCAGTCTCGCGTCGGGTTTTCTATCCGGTAAATATCGCTCCAAAGCCGACCTTGGCGGCAGCAAACGCGGTGACCGGGTCGAGAAATACCTGAATGAACAGGGCCTGAAGTTGCTGACCGCCCTGGACGCAGTGGCAGCCGATCACGGCGCCAAACCGGCAGAAGTCGCACTCGCCTGGCTCATCGGCAGCCGCGGCGTCACCGCGCCGATCGCCAGTGCCACCAGCGTCGAACAAGTGGCGAGCTTTGCCAAGGCAGCCAGCCTGAAACTCACTGCCGAGCAGTTCAAGGCATTGAACGAAGCGCTCTGAGCCTGCGTAAGCATTGGCCAGGCGTGAAGCCCCGCAGTAGCAAGGCTTGCTGGCGGTAGCGATCGGGATGACGCTGCGCCGGCGAGCCGCTTTGCTACAAAAGTTCATATCGAAGGGATACCTGGATACGGTATCGATCACGCCTTCGCGTGCCCGGATGGATGCGGGCAATCAACCGCTCTCTCGCCCATCCTGACGCCGCCGCTACCCTCGAGGCCCCGTATTCGCTGACTTTGTAGTCACGGACCGACCCCCGCGTGCGAAAACTACAAAAAATGTAGTGCCAAAAAATAATCACTACAAAATGGTTGACGAAGCCGTTTTGCAACTGCATGATTCAACCGTCTCCCCGATCGGGAGAGCTGGCAAAAGTATTCCGGGCCCGTTCGACAAAGCCGTCGAACAACCTCTGGATGTGTGCTGCCCACAAGGCAGATTGATGAAGCTGAACCGGCATGACCGACCCATAGGCCGAGCGCTGGCGAAACGTCCTCATGACACTTGTGGCCGACCACGATAAGTCGCCAGTGTCTTCACGACGTCCGCTGTTTCTCCCCTGCGTTTCGAATCATTACGTAGCAGCCCCTCATCGACACTACATCCCGCCAGCCCGGGTCCGGTTCCGGCTCTGTTTATGGATGCATCGACGGACCTTGTTTGTCAGCGTGTGAAAGGACTGCGGATCGATGGACGATCCGCCATTGCGTTTGAACTAACCAGATAGATTAACAATGGGCAAAAAGGGGTATCCAACCATGAATCTGAACAATCAACCTACCATTGATCAATTGGCTCGACTGTTCGCGGCGCAGAAGGACTCCCTCGATAGCCACATTCTCTGGGTCTGTGAGAAAGGTGATGTGCATATGGACGGCCTGGGTGTCTGCACCGAGGAGCAAGAGTTCGACGAACAACACCCGCACATGCGTGCGCGACTGAAGATGTACCGCAAAGGCCACGGCTACGTTGGCAAGAAAGCTGCCGCCGACAAGCAGTTTCTCGGTCAGGTGCTCGATACCCTGAGCAGTGAATGGGGCAGCGCGCGGCATCAGGAAGGCGTTCGGGTGATTGACAAGCTTTGCTAAGCAGCGCATGGCGCCGCTGACCTCTGGATTTCCCTGAGGCCGGCGGCGTTTTTCGTGATGCCTGGCTCGCCGCCGAATCGCTACTGAAATCGAGCGCCCGAATTCAGCACTGTGCAGGATTGATCAACGACGTCAGCACATGATCTGCCCACTGACCGTTGATCTTCAGATACGCACGGGCAAAGCCCTCTCGCTCGAAGCCCAGCGCCGCTAACACTCGCGCGCTGCGCGCGTTCTCCGGTCGATAGTTGGCCATGATCCTGTGCAGTTGAAGGTCTTCGAAGACATAGGCAAAGGCTCGGCCCAGCGCTTCGGTCATCAGTCCCTGGCCCTGAGCCTGCAGGGCCAGCGAATACCCCAGATGGCAGGCGTGAAAGGCGCCGAGTACGATGTTGCTGAAATTGCATTCGCCGATCATGACGCCATTTTCCCGATCACAGATCAGAAGATGCAGCCCGCGCCCGGCAAGGCGTTCGTGCTCGAGGTAGCTGATGCGCCGGATGATTGCGTCGAGATCGAAAAAGCCGGCTGGGCGAATCGGCTGCCAAGGTTGCAAGTGCTCGCGGTTGCTCAGGTTATAGGCCTGGATCTGCAGTGCATCGCCGCCAAACGCCGGACGCAGCATCAGGCGCTCGGTCGCCAGGCGTATCAACTGCGGCTCGGCGATGATATCCATCAATTTGCGCTCTTCTCTTGAGTCCGGCGCCAGCTCAGAACGCCAGCTTGTAACCGATCGCGATCAGCATCAAGGCCAGACAAGGGCGCAGCACGGCATCAGGGATGCGCCCGGTCAACTGGCTACCCATATAGATACCCGGCAGCGAGCCCATCAATAGAAAGCCCAGCATCGTCCAGTTCATGTTGCCCATGCTGGCGTGGCCAAGCCCTGCAATCAGCGTCAGTGGCACGGCGTGAGCGATTTCGGTGCCCACCAGGCGGCGGGTATCGAGAAACGGATAGAGGATGAACAGCGCCACCGTTCCCAGAGCGCCCGCGCCAATGGACGTCAGCGCGACCATTACCCCTAGAATCACCCCCGTCAGCACGGTCAGGCTATTGAGGCTCCTGGCGCTCAGCCGATAGCGATCACCGGCATGATGGTGCGCGAACGCCAGCAGGCGTTTCTTGAAAAAGATCGCCAGCGCCGTCAGCAGCAGGACAAACCCCAGCGCCTGCTTGATGACCGCATTCATCGCTTCCGGCGCGGTGTGCAGACTGCCGAGAAACCAGAGCGTCAGCGCGGCCGCAGGGACGCTGCCCAGCGTCAACCAACCGGTGATGCCCCAGTCGATGTTGTCGTTCTTCCTGTGCACCAGCACGCCACCACTTTTGGTGATAGCGGCATACAGCAGATCGGTGCCCACAGCGGTCGCTGGATTGATGCCGAACCACAGCAGGATCGGGGTCATCAGCAACCCGCCACCGACGCCGGTCATGCCGACGATGAACCCGACAACCAAGCCTGCGACGACGAAACCTATATTGCCAAAATCCATTGCTCTGCCTGACTCGCCCGCAAAAACTGGCGCGCAGGATAGCGATTTTTCGTCTAAAGACCTTGGATTTTCTTATATAGCGTGTAGACCGAAAGGTTCTATGGTTATAACCAGATCGCTATTCGTCCAGTAAGCATGAAGCAAGGCCATCGTGTGATCGTCAGCACGCTGGCCTCCTTCAGCTTCTCGGGCAATCGAAAAAAGAGCCGTCAGCGCGTCGCCACAATAAACAACCGCGGAAACGGCAGCAGGACCGAGCCATCGGCCAGTGCCGGATACGCCTGGCTGATCGCTTTCAGGTAGGCATCAAGAAAAGCCGCCTGCTCGGCCTCATCCAGACGTTGCAGGTAGGGTCGCAACGCCGAGCCCTTGAACCACTCCACTACAGCAGCGTGCCCACCGGCCAGCGGATGATGGTAGGTAGTGCGCCAGACATCCACTTCAGCGCTATGCGGTTGCAGCAGTTCGAAGTAGTAAGCCGCCGGGTGACGATCGGGATGTTTGACCGAAGCGATTTTGTCGGCCCATGGCCCGCTCGCAGCGATCTCACGAGCCAGGCGGTGCGCGGGCTCTTCAAGGTTGTCCGGGGTCTGAACTGCCAACACACCACCCGGGTTGAGAAAGCTGACCAAACGCGGATACAACTCGGCGTGGTCGGGCACCCATTGCAACGAGGCATTCGCCAGGATCACATCGAAGCTTTTGGCTGGCTTCCACGCGCCAATGTCCGCCAGTTCGAATTGCAGCTTCGGCAAGCGCTGACGTGCGTCACCCAGCATGTCCTCGGAACTGTCCAGCCCGGTAATCAGCGCATCGGGAAAGCGTTCAGCCAGCACCTCGGTGGAATTACCCGGACCGCAACCCAGGTCCATCGCCGTGTTCACCGTTGCCCTGGGGATGGCGGCGACCAGGTCGCGGACCGGACGCGTGCGTTGCTGCTCGAACATCGAATATTGACTGGCTGACCAGCTCATCGGGCTTTCCTTCTTCGTCGTGAAAGGCGTAAGGCCGAGGTTAAGGCCTGTGGCGCGGGAGTACAAATGAAGGTCGAGGCGATGGCCGAATCAACGATGCTGCATCAAACGGATGCTCTCGACACATCACGCGCGCCCAATACCGGTAAACGCCACATCGACGATCAATGCCGGATCGAGACCGCGGATTCGCTGCTCGATGTGGTACGCCCCGGCTTCGGCATAGCGCAGGAAGACGCGGGTGCACAGTACGCACTCCCAAAGCCTGCAACGGTTGTAGGGGTAAAATTGCGGGGCAATCGGTGCGTCGATTGACCAATAGGAGGTGCCCGTCGGGTGATATTCGTCGAGGGTCAGGTCTTCTTCCTCGGCGGCGATCAGGGAGCCGACTTCGCGCAGTTGGCTTTCCCTCAGAGAGACCGGCATGCCCTCCCATCCGGCGAAGGATTTGGGCATGCATGAGCAGGATTGGGTAATGGCACTGGAATGGTCGGCGAAACGCAGCAGGTCGGGAAACGCGAGTGGCGTGAACATGAGCAGCAGACTCTTGGCAGGTTAGGTCTTTTGGCGTGCGGGCATTGTGCAGCGCCGTCGCGATTCTGCCTACTGTTTGCCCTGAACTCCGGGCACATGAGCCTCATGCCCTCAGAGCGTTACCCGCCGCGTCAGATGTCCGCCGGGAATCGGATAGGACACGTACAACCCTGACTCGACCTGAGCCCTGGACGCCTCGGCGATCTTGCGCACTTTGCCGGAGGCGTTGAGTAGTTGCTGCCGGTCAAGCTGCCCCGCCTCGACCGCATCGACAATCGCCTGGGCGATTTTGTCCAATCCCGATTCGCTGGAAACCAGCAGCAGATGCGCGCCTGCCTTGAGCGCGGCCACGGCGGTGTAGGTGATGCTGTTATCCCGAAGGATGGAAACCGCATCCAGATCATCAGAGATAATCAGGCCATCGAACGCCAGGTCATCGCGCAGCAGGCCAATGATCGTTTCCGAGGTGCTCGCCGATTGCAGGGGATCGAGCGCGGGAAACACAGCCGGGCCGGGCATGATGGCTTGCACCCCGGCCGCGATCACCTGACGAAAAACCTGAAGCCCTTCCTTCAAATCTTCCATCACCCCCGGCACGCTCGCTCTCGCCACTGCCGGATCATGCTCGGCCTGGTAATGACCCGGGAAATGCTTGGCGGTGGCGATCACCCCGGCGCGCTGTACGCCGCGAATGAACGCACAGGCAACCCGCGACACCTCGGCCGGGTCCGGTCCCAAATGACGGTTGTGCAGCCAGGGATTGCTACCGGTAACCACGTCGACGATTGGCGCAAGAAACAGATTAATCCCCATGACCCGCGCCGAGCTGGCCATTTCACAACTACGCGCCTCTATGTCCTCGCTACTGAATGTCTTTAGTTCGTCGGCCGACGGCATACCGGGAACCAGTCGATGCAGACGCTGGATGCCACCAAGTTCCTGATCCACAGCCACCAACAAAGGTGCACCGGCACAGGCGCTCGCATCCTCGACGATGCGGGTGAAATGCGCATGAGTCTCGGAACGCCGGCGCTCGAGACTCATGCTGCGCGCCAGGTATTCATTACGGGTTTCCCCCAACAGAATGGAAATACCGCCCCGCCTCAAGTAACGGCGTACGGTATCGTCAAGCTCCAGCCCGGCAACAGCAGGTAGAAGCACTGAATACGCAGCTCGTTGCAGCTCGTTTGACATGGTTAATCTCCCGTTCGAATGCGTGATATTGCTCGATAACGCGCACTTTACACCCAGATCGAGCACTGTCAACCGCATAACGAGCATTAACTGACACTCAAAACGATCATCGCTGAGCAAAAGTCGATCAGGTGATATCGCCGCGCCTCTGCGCGCGACGCCAGCCTGTCAGCCGCTTTCACCAGAGGTGCTGCTATAACGACATCGCGTTGCCCGCAATGGAATATTTAATAGCCACTCTTTTCATTTGCGCATTTGCTGGTCAACATACGCGCCCACTAAAAACCGGAACGTGGCTCATCGATGAGAATGATATTGCTTCCCAACTTCCCGGCCGTTTGGAATCGAGATAGAACCCGCATATAAGGTCTCCCTACAAACCCGGCAATGTGGCTGAATGGTGATGGCATTGCCCCGTAGTGGTTTCTAAAGTGATCTCACTCTTTGTTTCAGGATGAAGTAGATGCGTCTTTTACTGCTCACCAGTGTGTTGGCCGCGTTGCTCTGTGGCTGCGGTTCCACGCCGAATAACCCTTCCGTTGATCTGGAGACAACCAAGGCCGCCGGGGACTATGCGCAATGTGTCTTCCCGAAATGGCAGCAGATCAAGCCGGCAACCACCCTGACCGAAAGCAAGGGACACTATAAGCTGCTGGTCTCCGGCAAAGTGGCGCAGGACGACATCCTCGAAGTATTCAAAGGCAACCCTAATACCCGCGTTTTTTATTACCAACGTGCTCCACTCGCCTCGGCTTTCGGCCGCAGTGCATTAGAGAAAGCGGCACGGGAATGTTTGTAAGCGCAGCTCAGGACACACGGGCAAACCGGACACGGCTGTCGACCGGTGATGCAATCATGGTGAACTTTCGTTTTTCCAATTCCCTCTGAGAACCGATAGCGCTCGATTTATCGAGTTCGATTTTCACTCAGAGGAATCGTCATCATGAGCACACTGAACGGCAAAAAGGTCCTGATCATCACCTCCAATACCGGTATCGAGCGCGATGAACTGCTCAAACCGCTGCAGGCTTTGAAAGGGATGGGCGCCACCGTCACTCACGCCACCATTAAAGGCGGCGAGGCTCAGACCTTCGTCGGGGATACCGAGAAAGATACCAGCGTGGATTCCGATACCCGTCTGGCAGGCCTGTCTGCGGCTGATTTCGACGCGCTGGTGATTCCCGGCGGCACCGTCAACGCCGATACTCTGCGTCAGGACGCCGACGCCCAGCGCCTGGTCAAAGAGTTCGCCAACGCACAAAAGATTATCGCTGCCATATGCCATGGCCCGTGGTTGCTGATCGACGCTGGCGTGATCGCAGGCAAGACCCTGACCTCCTACCCGAGTGTGCGCATCGATCTGAAGAATGCCGGGGCCGCTGACTGGGTCGATTCAGAGGTCAAGCAGTGTGGCGCCAATGACTGGACGCTGATCACCTCGCGCACGCCCAAAGACCTGCCAGCGTTCAACGAGGCCATCGGCAACGCCCTGCAAGCGGCATAACTCCAGGCAACGTGCAAAAGCGCAGACCTGAAACAAAAACGCATCGACGCCGCTGATCAGCGGCGTCGATGCGTTTGGGGAAAGTGTAACCCTGGCGGAAGACAGCGACGTACAGACCGCCAGGGGAGTCTCGCACTCCCTCTCTCTGAGCGGCATCGGCAGAACTGATTCAATTTTTTTTCCGACTGGTTGCGTCCACGCCCTCACCGTTGGGCACTCTGTCTTCGCAATCGAAAATACTTGCAACCAATTTTTCACAACTTGGGTCGACATCGAAAGGCCAATGCGATGATCGCAGGCGCCGACACGAGATTTGCCCATGATCGGAATCATTGTCCCCGCGCATAACGAACAATACTTTCTGGATGATTGCATCAAGTCGCTTGTCGCCGCCGCAAGCCACGAGGAGCTTGGGGGCGAGGCGGTAGAGATCCTGATCATGCTCGATGACTGCAGCGACAATTCGGCGGCCGTCGCCCAGGCCCACGGTGTGTACACCCTGGCTTGTGGCTACCGCAACGTCGGCATGACTCGCGCGGCCGGAGCGCAGCTAATGCTCGAACGAGGTGCTCGGTGGCTGGCGTTCACCGACGCCGACAGCGTGGTGCCCTACGCCTGGCTGGCCGAGCAAATGTCGGCCAAGGCCGATGCGGTGTGCGGGATCGTGCAAGTCAAGGATTGGTCCGAGCATCCGGAGCAGGTGCGGCAGCGTTATGACGCGCTCTATCGACCGGTCGATGATCATCGCCATGTCCACGGCGCCAATCTGGGCGTGTCTTCCAGTGCTTATCTGCGAGCCGGCGGATTCAAGGCGCTGGCAGCGCATGAAGATGTGCATCTGGTTGAAGACCTGCAACGTACCGGCGCGCACATTGTCTGGACGGCACGCAACAGTGTGACCACCAGCGCGCGCAAGCATTTCCGCTGCAAGGAAGGTTTCGGTGATTATCTAAATTCGCTGGCGACTCGAACGTTATTAGGCTAACCCTTACCACGCGGAAAGCCCCGAATGCTTCATTCGGCAACTCAGACTGCTCGTTCAGCAGCTCCTAACTCGGCGGGACCGCAATCGATGCAACCGATCAAACACCGGGCCGATCCCGGCGACGATGCGCTGGGCGGAGGCATGCCCAGCGCCAGTGTCGCCATGCCAAAGTCCGGCAACTGGTTCAAGCGTCTGCTGGCATTCACCGGCCCCGGCTACATGGTCGCGGTGGGCTACATGGACCCTGGCAACTGGGCGACGGACCTGGCCGGAGGGTCGCAGTTCGGTTACTTGCTGCTGTCGGTCATTCTGTTTTCCAACCTGATGGCAATCGTATTGCAGGCGCTGTCTGCGCGATTGGGCATCGCCACTGGCTGGGATCTGGCGCGCGCCTGCCGTGAGCGCTACAGCCGCCCGGTGTGCATCGCGCTGTGGCTGGTCTGTGAGATCGCGATCATCGCCTGCGACCTGGCGGAAGTGATCGGTACGGCCATTGCGCTGAACTTGCTGTTCGGCATCCCTCTGGTGTGGGGCGCGGTGATCTCGGCGATTGACGTGTTTCTGATTTTCCTGCTGATGGGCAGGGGTTTCCGGGCACTTGAGGCGTTCGTGATCGCGTTGCTGCTGATCATCTTCGGCTGCTTCGCGATCCAGATGGTGCTGGCGCGGCCAGACATGGCAGAGCTATTCGCCGGTTTCATCCCCAGGGCGGAAATCGTCACCAACCCCGCCGCCCTGTACCTGGCGATCGGGATCATCGGCGCGACCGTGATGCCGCATAACCTGTATCTGCACTCCTCCATCGTGCAGACCCGGGCCTACCCGCGCACCGAGGAAGGCCGCCGAATCGGCCTGCGCTGGTCCGTCACGGACAGCACCATCGCCCTGACCCTGGCGCTGTTCGTCAACGCGGCGATTCTGATCACCGCCGCCACGGTCTTTCACAAGGCGGGCAAGACCGACGTAGTGGAAATCGAACAGGCCTACCATCTGCTGTCACCCATGCTCGGGGTAGGCATCGCTTCGGCGCTGTTCGCCGTTGCCCTGCTGGCCTCAGGTATCAACTCTACAGTGACCGCGACCCTCGCCGGGCAGATCGTCATGGAAGGCTTCCTGAAAATGAAGCTGCCAGGCTGGGTACGGCGTCTACTGACGCGCGGGCTGGCGATCGTCCCGGTGATTGTCGTCACCAGTATTTATGGCGCACAGGGCACGGCGAAGCTGCTGGTTCTGAGTCAAGTGATCCTGTCGATGCAATTGCCCTTCGCCATCGTGCCGCTGGTGCGTTTCGTCTCCGACCGCAAACTGATGGGCAATCTGGTCACCGGGCCGGTGCTGACGACGCTGGCCTGGTCGATCGCGCTGCTGATCATCGGTCTGAATCTGGTATTGCTGATGGGGATGTTCGGGGATTGACCGGTGCCGCGGCCGGCGCCACATAGCGCATGGCCAGGATGGTCGTCGAGTCACGACATACCCTTGCACTTCGCTGTGCGGCAGAACCGATCTTGCGCGAGCGGTACCAGTCCACTGGGAAAGGCTTCCCAGGGCGTCGATCCGGGCTCAAGCCCGACCACTCCGGTCAAACGCCGATCATTGCGACCGGCGCTCGCGTTGATCTCAATGACTGTCGCCGTGGTCGTGGCTCATGTCCATGCTGTCCGTCATCGAACGCGCCGGAGCGCTGACCTGCACGGTCTCGCGCACGCCCTGGTCATTTTCAATGGTCAGGGTCAGCGGCACCTGATCACCTTCCTTGATCTGCCCCACCAGCCCCATGAGCATCACATGGTAGCCATCAGGGTCCAGCGACACAGCCTTGCCGCCAGGCAGTGGCACCGAGTCAACCCGGCCCATGCGCATGACGTCGTTATTCATGCTCATTTCGTGCACCTGCACGTCTTTGGCAACAGGTGACGCGACGCTCAACAGCTTGCTGTCGACGTCGGCCGTGATGCGCATGAACGCACCTGACGACGGCTGGCCCGGTACGGTGGTACGCACCCAGGCATTTTCGACTTTGGTCTGGGCCATCGCCGACAAACTGATGCTCGCCAGCAGCGCAGCGGTTAAGACCCGGCGCAGCGCGAAACGTGGGACAGCAGCGGAAAACAGCGTGTTCATCAGCAGACCTCCATGACAGTGAGCAGATCTTGCGCGCATTGCTTGGCGGAAAGCGATGGCGACAACCCAAGGCGCAGGTTGCCGCGTGAATCGAACACGAAGCTGGTGGCGGTGTGCGACAGGGTATAGGTGTCGCCGATCGGCTCTTTTTCATAGAACACACCAAATTCTTTGGCCACGTGTTGCGTCTGCTCCAGCGTGCCGCGCAGGGCGACAAAGCTTGGATCGAACTGCTTGACGTAGGCGTCGAGGATTTGCGGCGTATCGCGCTCGGGGTCGACGGTGATGAAGATCACTTGAAGCGTTTTGCCGTCCTCGCCCATGATTTTCTTGATTTGAGCGGCGCGAGCCAGCGCCGTCGGGCAGACCGACGGGCACTGGGTAAATCCGAAGAACACCATTGGCATCAGGCCGCGATAACTGGACAGGGTCTTCACCTCGCCCTGGGTATCGGTGAGCTTGAAGGTACGGCCCATGATCTTGTTGCTCAGATCCTTGCCGTATTTGAAATTCAGTGCCGTAGTCGAACCATCGCAGCCGGCGAGCAGGCCAAGGCCGACGATGCCCATACCGGTGACCAGCTGACGGCGAGTCAGTAAATCATTCATGTGACGAACTCTCTGAAGCGACCAGCGTTGGCGCCGGCCTTTTATCGTTCTTGAAGCTGCCCTGACGGGCGCTCTTAGGACGACGCTGAACAGTACACGCGCGCACCCCGGATTCAGGGTGCCTGGGGTGACAGTTCGGGCAGGCGGTGTCGGGGTGGTTTGCACAGGAGGTAGTCGGAGCGAGGGATGCGTCTGCGCTGGCTGCGCGCCATCCAGCTCAAGCCGATGAAGAACACCAGCGCCAGCGTGAGGCTGCCAGCGAAGGCGCAATCGGCCATGGACAGTTTCATCAACTGGGCATGCTCGCCCATCTGCGCCATGTCCGGGAGCCCGGACAGATCGTGATCCGCGCTGCAGTCGACGGCAGGATTCATCTGATTGAACGCCCGCAGCATCTGGCCGTGGCTCAGGCTGCACACAAGGCCACTGAACAGGATGAAGCCATACAACATCCAGGCAATGAGCGATTGATGGGTTCGGACGAATTTCATGGGCGGCGATTCTACAGCGTTAGGCCTCACGACATGGCAAGAGCCCGGACTGCCGGGTGCGACAAAACCGCGCAGCACAGGTGGCTTGGGCCAATAAAAAACCTGAGAGACACAGCCCATAGCTGCACGACTTGCCGACAAAGCGTTCGACTTTCTCTGTCCGGCTCAGATTGTTGGAACCCCCTGCGTCAGCAGCTGCCGAATCAATGGGCAGCCCGCGCACGTCGCGCAGGCTCGGCAACCGGCAGGAGCACTTCAGGCATGGGCCATGATTCACAAGGACTTGACGCGGTTCTGGCGGATTTCGCCCGCCGTCCCAACGCGCCGACCAGCGACGATCGCCTGCGTGACGCCATGAGGCTGTGTATCGAGCGTGGGCTGGATCGTTTGCCACTGCCCGGCAGCGGCGAAACCCTGACCCGCTGGCAGCGGTTGGCGACGGTAGGCGGCATCGATCTTTCACTGCTCAAACTCTATGAAGGCCACACCGATGCCCTGGCGATTCTGCGCGAGCTCGGTTGCGAGCCGTTTGCCGAACCGGGGATCTGGGGCGTATGGGCCGCTGAACCACCCTCGGCGCGGGTGCTGGCCAGCGACAGGCAAGGCGACCAGGTGCGGCTCGACGGACGCAAGGCATGGTGTTCAGGTGCGCAACAGATCGACTACGCGCTGATCACCGTCTGGGGTGGCAAGGATCAGCAGCATGACCAGCCTCAGTTGGTCGCAGTACGCCTCGATCAGCCCGGTGTCACCATCGATGCACAAGCCTGGCAGGCCGTGGGGATGGCCCACACCGCCAGCGTGGATCTGCATTTCGACAATGCCGTGGGCCTGTGCATCGGCGAGAGCGGCGCGTACTTGTCCCGCCCCGGTTTCTGGCAGGGCGGCGGGGGAATCGCCGCGGCCTGGTACGGCGCGGCCACCTCGCTGGCACGCTCACTCCATCAGCAGCGTCAGCAGGGTCGCCCCGATGAACATGCCGATGCACATTTGGGCGCGGTGGACGCCGCTCTTTATGGGGCATCGGCCGCGTTAAGGGACTGCGCGTACTGGATCGACGCCCATCCCCGGGAGGATGCACGGCTAGCGGTGCAGCGCGTGCGGGCGCAGGTGGAAATGGCTGTCGAGCAGATCTGCCGCCACGTCGGACGAGCGTTGGGAGCGACGCCTTTCTGCCGAGACCCGCAGTTCGCCCGGCTCGCAGTGGACTTGCCGGTTTTCATCCGCCAGAGCCATGCCGAACGCGATCTCGCGCAACTCGGGCAGCTGTTGACCCGTCGCGGCACGGAGGATTGGTCGCTATGACTCAACAGTTGCCTTTCGGCGTTCAAGGCACGCCCTTGAGCGAATGGCAAAGCAGCACGGCGTTGCGCGGTGTGCAGTCGATTACGCTGGATGCGCTGGTGCCATCGGGCTCGCGCTTGATCGTGCTCGCCCCACACCCGGACGACGAAGTGCTGGCCTGCGGCGGCATGCTGGCAGCGATGGCAGAGCGGCAGGAAGATATTCAACTCATATCGGTGACCGATGGCGAAGGCAGTCATCCGGGCTCGTCGCAATGGCCGCAATCGCGACTGCGTCCGCAACGCCGCTTGGAGAGCGAATACGCCATTGCCCAACTGGGGCTTGAATTGTCACGCTTCAGTTGGCAGCGATTGGAGATGATCGACGGCCAGGTCGCCGAGCGCGCCGAATCCTTGATTGCACTGCTCAGCGAAGACCTGCGCCCCAGTGACGTGCTGCTCAGCACCTGGCGTCATGACGGTCACTGCGATCACGAGGCGGTCGGTCACTGTGCCGCCCAGGCTGCCGCCAATACAGGAGCGACCTTACTGGAAATGCCGGTGTGGGCCTGGCACTGGGCCGAGCCCAATGACCCGCGCATTCCGTGGGATCGGGCGCGCAAGCTGCTGCTTACCGATGAGCAACTGTTACGTAAACGCAAGGCGATCACCTCCCACGCCAGCCAGCTGCAAACCGACACCAGCACCGGCGCTGCGCCGGTGCTCGACGCCACTACGCTGGAGCGCCTGCTGCAGCCTTTCGAACTGGTATTTCTGTGAGCCTTCCTGCCGATTATTTCGATGAACTGTTCGCTGACAGCGACGACCCGTGGGCCTTTCGCGCCCGCTGGTACGAACAACGCAAGCGCGACCTGACCCTCGCCGCCCTGCCCCGTCAGCGCTATGCCCGTGTGTTCGAACCCGGTTGTGCCAATGGCGAATTGAGTTTGCGCCTGGCAGAGCGCTGCGATGAGTTGCTGTGCATGGACATGAGCGCGAGGGCCGTGGCGCTGGCGCGCAAACGGTTGAATCAGTTTCCTCGGGCGACGGTTGTCGAAGGTTGTTTGCCGCAGGATTGGCCTGAAGCCCAGTTCGATCTGATCGTGGTCAGTGAATGGGCTTACTACCTGGAGCCTGCGCTGTTCGTTCAGGTGGTCGAACGTATCGCAGCCAGCCTCTCTCCGGATGGCGCGGTACTGGCCTGTCACTGGCTGCACCCCATCGAAGGCGCTCCTATGCTGGGGCGAGAGGCACACGCATTGCTTGCCGAGCATTTGCAGCTCCAGCCAGTGGTCCGGCATGAGGAGCCGGATTTTATGTTGCAGATATGGAGCAAACAGCCGGGGAGCTTTGATCTGGACGAGCAGGTTCGCTGAGGTGCCTTGACGATCGCCCTGCAGCTCGGCTTGCCGGCAGCGGCGCCGTTGACGACCTACAGGGTTTCGGGCCTCAACCTGAACGCTGCTGCACAAACAATCGCGCTTGCCGCGTCATCTGGTCCAGCTGTCTATCGCGCTGTTTTTCCGCGTCTGTCATGGCGCGTTTGCCGTGTTGCTTGAGCAGATAGGCGTGGATTTGTCTCACTTGCACCGAGTTGTAGATAGGTGCGATGTCGAGTACTGCGAGCAGCCCTTCGGTCTGGTGGTCGCGGCTGTTCATCAGCACTTGCGGGCCACGGGCGTCGTGGATCTGGAAGCCCATCGCTTCGAAGTACGGCACTTTGTTCACGAAGCAGGCGAGTTCGGCGTGGGGGTAGCGTTCGAGCATCTTTTGCAGCATGGCGCGGGCGATGCCGCGGCGTCGTTGGTCGGTTTTGACGGCCATGTAGGCGACAGAGCAGGCCTCGGGGTCGCCTTGCACGGGAAGATAGAGCAGGAAGCCTGAGACGATGGATGGATCCTGGTCGTTCAGGCGATGATGAGCTCCACCGGGAAGCCGCGCGAGCCGTTCATGGCCTGGAGGTATTGGTGGACTTCGTGGCCGACGCCATATTGGTAGAGGGGATATAGGGGGTTGCTGGGGGCGATGGCGACCATACTGATGTCGGTGATGTAGTCGACCACCATTTGCATGATTTGGCTGTCGATGGATTCGGGTGGGGTGTTTTCAAGGCGGGTGATGGTGAACATGATGGGGCTCTGGCGAGGGGCTGGCTTGGGCATCATAACCGTTCTTGGTGGCATCCCGAGCCTGCGTGCCTTGGCGCTACGTTTTATGCGTATGTCCGTTATATCGATGTGCTCCTGCTTTGGCCTGCGCCCACGTCGCGTTCAGCGGTGTCTGGCCTGTCGCCCAGGACGAGCGACGGCAAACGGCAGGGCTACTGACGCGATCCTCTGTAGCAACCGGACTGCGACAAGGAATTCTGCTACACGCAAGATTCCTGTATGCCCCAGGACCTGTAGGAGACGTCGGAGGTTGCGACGGCAACGGACGCGGAGGATCGGGCAGCCTATCTGCAACTGACCCATCGCCTTCGCTGCCGTCCTGGCCTTCATCGCCATTTCCGCCTCATCAGAACGAAAGCTGCTCCGGCGCCACGTCCAGAATCTTCGCCAATCTCACCACCGTCACGCCAACGCCAAGGTGCCGTAACGAGGGTTGCACCAGCACGCAGTTATCGTGGGGGGTGACGATTGAGGTTGGGCCGTCATGGGCGATCGCTGTCCCGGCTTTTTCGATTACCTCCAGGCCGCGGAAGTCTTCGACAAAGCTGAAATCCATGCTGCGCGCGACCACCGGGCTGGTGACCTCGAGAAAGCGCTGAGGCATTGGAGCTTCATCGCTTATGAACTCCGCAACGTCGTCAGGCAACACGGCCCCGGTGGTCACCAGAAAGCGTGCGGCGGTGTCCAGCGCCACTTCGCGGCTGCGTGTTGAAAAGTGCTGGCCGGTTTCGATCAGCAAGGCGTTTTTCGCGCTGGCAGGGTCGTTGAACCCCTGGTAATCACGCAGGCGCCGCCCATTGGCATGTCCCGCATCCACCACGACGGTCTGCGGCACGCCCAGGGTCGCGGCGAAATCCAGGCCTTTGCGTTGCGCGCCGCACATCATCACGGGGGGCGCTTCTTCGTGCATGGAGTGGATGTCCAGCAGCAGGTCGACGGTCTCGATCACGGGCCGCAACTGCCGCGCCCGGCGCAGTTCGACGGAATCCTGATCGCCGTCCAGCTTGTCCGCCAGCCAAACGCGGTTCATGTCTTCGTCCAGATAACGGGTGGCGTCGATGTCCTGCGGATCGAAACGGTGATAAGCCTCGACATTGCCAAACGCCAGGGTCAGGCGGCCGCGGAGCGGACGCAGTTCGCGCTTGAGAAAGGCATCCACAGTGATCGCGCCGCTGACTTCGTTGCCGTGGGTCAGGGCCATGATCATCACGTGAGGACCGGCCACTCCGCTGTCGAACGTATGGACGTAATCGACGCCATCGGTGCCCTCCTTCCAGCGCTGGATATCGGGAAATTCCACTTCGATCGGGTAGGGTTTCAGGGAAGCGCGGACTTGCTCCAGGGTCTTCATTTCAGTCTCCAACAGACAATGGCATACGCACACCGGGACCTGTCTTTACGGGTTCGGCAGCACTTGGTTCGTTGACGGGAAAGATAGAGTTCAGATCAGGCCGGCTTGCTGTGACGCATGCGTCGCCCAAGGACGATCACCGCGATGACGCTGACCAGCGAGGTGGCGACCACGTAGAAGCTTGGGGCAAGTTTGCTGCCGGTGGCATCGATCATCCAGGTCACGATCAGCGGCGCGAAACCGCCGAACAGGGTGACCGAAAAGTTGTAGCTCAACGCCAGGCCGGTGCCGCGAATGCTGGTCGGGAAGATATCGGCGAGCATCGCGGGAATCGGCCCCAGGGAGGCTGCGATCAGCACGCCCACCACGGCCTGAACCATCAGCAACGTCGAGACGCTGGGGAAGTGGTTGAGCCAGACGAACATCGGGTAGGACGACAACCCGGTAATGAGCAACGCCACGGTCAGCACGCGAAAACGGCCGTAGCGGTCAGACAGGCTGCCGAACACCGGCGCCATGATCATCAGGGTGATGCCGGTCACCAGCGCGCCGAGGTACGACGAGGTAGCGGCGATCTGCAGTTGCTTGAGCGCGTAAGTCGGCATGTACAGCTTGTGCACGTAGTTGAACGCTGTCGCTCCGGCCACCACGCCAATGGCCAGCAACAGGCTGACGTGGCCCTTGATCAGCACATCGCGCAGCGGGGTTTTCGGTTCGGTCCTGACCGCGACTTTCTGGAAATCCGGGGTCTCGTCGATCTGACTGCGAATGTAAAAGCCCACCGGGCCGATCAACAGACCGACACCAAACGCCACGCGCCAGCCCCATTCGCTCAGCTGCACATCGCTGAGCAGGTAGCTGAGCAAGGCACTGACACCGGCCGCCAATACCGTTGCCAAGCCTTGAGTCGACAGCTGCCAACTGGCAAAGAACCCGCGACGGCCGGCGTCGGCGTGCTCGACCATGAAGGCCGTCGCCGCGCCGAACTCACCTCCCGTGGAGAACCCCTGGAGCATACGCGCAACCACGATCAGCAGCGGCGCCGCCAACCCGATCTGCTGGTACGACGGGGTGAAGGTGATCAACGCGGTGCCGACCAGCATGATCAGGATCGACAGGGTCAGCGAGGCTTTGCGCCCGGCCCGGTCGGCATATGAGCCGAGCACGATGGCCCCCAGCGGACGCATCAGAAACGAGATGCCGAACGAGCCGACGGCCAATAGCAGCGAGGTGGTTTCGTTGTCCGAAGGGAAGAACAGTTTGCCGATGACCACAGCGAAATAGCCGTAGATCAACAGGTCGTAGAACTCCAGCGCGTTGCCGAAACTGGCGGCGACGATCTCTTTCCACGGTCCTCGCCGGTCAGTGGACGAGGCTGCGCTCACGGTTGAAGAATGAGTGGTCATGAAGGATGGCTTCCGGGTCTGTTTCACAGTTGGCGATCACGTCCACGAGGCACAGGGCACCCGGCGAACTGGACGGCAGTCATTGTTATTGGCTGAAAACAACCGGACACCGATCGAAGATCTACGCCTTCGTGAGTGCCCGGCCCGACGCCACGGTGTAACAGACGCAGCGATTGGACAATTGCTGATTGGGCACAAGCTTGAGCTTATTTGGCACGGGCTTTTGTGGCAGGGATCGGGAGCAGGTAATGGGTCGCAGGTTTTTTCAGAGCGCACGAGAAAAGTGCATCACCCCTGGGAGCCCACGGGTGACGCCAACCCCTCCCAAATCCGCATCACCCGCTCGCTCCGGTTGGCACGCAGGCGATGCAGCGAGATATCGAACCCGATCTGCATTTGCGGACCGCCGGCGATCAGCAACTGTCCTGACGCCAGCGCCTCCTTGACCACCATCTGCGGCAGCCACGCCAACCCGCTGCCGCGTTTGGCCATCTCCAGAATCGCTTCGTACGAGTCGGCCTGATAGATCATGCGCAAAGCCAAACGTTGCGGCACCCGAGCCAGATGCTGAGCCAGCACGCCGCGCAGCGACAGGGTCGGCGAGAAACCCAGCCACGGAATGCTCGACGCATCGCTGTCGGCGTCGATCGAGAACATCGGCCGCCCCTGCGCGTCCGGCGCGCTTACCGGGAGCAATTGTTCCTGAGCCAGGACCCGCGAATCGAAACGCTCGCTGTCGATCAGGATGCGGGTCAGAGGACTGGAGAAAATCAGCTGCAGGTCGACTTCTCCCGCTGTCAGTTTGACGATCGCCTCCTGCGCCCCACCCGTGACCAGCGATACCGGAAACGCCCCAAAGCGCTCACGCAGCGACTGATACCAGTCCGGAAAAAACACGCTGGCCAAGGTTCGGCCCGTGGCGATGCGCAGCGGTTGGTCGCGGTTGATGCCAATGTTCTGGAATTGCGCCCGGGCCGCCAGCAGCAACTCCATCGACTGGCTCGCGGCGTCGAGAAACAAAAGGCCGGCGGGGGTCAACGACAACGGCTGCTTGCGCTCCACCAAGGGCGCGCCGACCCAGTCCTCCAGCGCTCGGATACGCCGTCCGAATGCCGGATGCGTCACGCAACGATTCTCCGCCGCCCGCGACAGACTGCGGGTGCGCGCCAGTTCGATGAAGTCTTCCAGCCATTCCAGTTGCATCGGTTGTCCTGTCCAGTGTCGTGACCTGATGCGGGCATTTGCGCATATGCGTCGGCGCTTGTCATGGGGCATCGGCCACTTGACAGGCCAATCGACATCACGGTGATCGCTACCCGGCTCACTTGCAGAAAAACGTCAATCGCTGAGGATGTCTCCCCTGCTCTGTAGCAGTCCGCCTTGCCGGGACAGCGATGGTCCGATCGCTACCGCCGGCAAGCCGGACGCCTACAGATGTCGGCCTCAGCTATCGAACTCAGCCGTTGAATAACGCCGCCACATAATCGACGAACACTCGGGCCTTGGCGCTGGTCAATCGCCCGGCGGGAAACACGGCCCAGAGGTCGATCGGCGGCAATGCCCAGTCGTCCAGCACGGTGACGACTTCACCGCTGGCCAGTTCCGGGGCGAACATCCATTCCGAGGCCATCGCCAGCCCCAGGTTGGCGCGCACCGCGGCTCTGATGCCCTCCGCTGCGGAGACCCGAAGGCGCCCTTGCACCGAGACGCTGAACATGTGTTGGCCTTTGCTCATTTCCCAGAGGTCGCCACCGATACCGCGGTCGTAGATCACGGCCTGATGAGCCGCCAGGTCCCGGGGATGCGCTGGAATCCCGTGGCACTCGAAATACGCTGGCGTGCCGATGATTCGGCGTTTGCCCTGGGCGATCTTTTTCGCCGTCATCGAGGAGTCTGCAAGCGCGCCCATGCGCAACGAGACGTCGATGCCCTCTTCCACCAGGTCGACGCTGCGATCATCGAGAATCACCTCGATGTTCAGTTGCGGATGTTGTTTGAGCAGCGGTCCCAGGTACGGCACCACATGCAGGCTGGCAAAGGTCACGGCGGCGCTGACCCGCAAGCGCCCGGTGAAGCCCGAACCTGCGCCGCGCACGGCTGCGTCGGCCTCGTTGGCTTGATCGATCGCGCGCCTGGCGGCTTCGAAATAGGTCTGCCCGGCTTCCGTTGGCGTCAAGCCGCGCGTGGTGCGTAACAACAGCCGGGTGCCGAGGGCATCCTCCAGTGCAGCGATGGATTTGGACACCGCCGGTTGGCCGACGCCCAGACGCCTGGCGGCGGCGGAGAAAGACCCGGTTTCCACGGCACAGATAAAGGTTTCCATCGCGGCCAGACGGTCCATCAGCGCTCCTCGTTTGTCCTCAGTCAACGCGCAGCATCGCCGATCGGCGCCGCCGCTGCAAAACCGGTAAAACGCACAATGCCGCCAAACGGGTTGGCGGCATTGGGTAGCCGGTACTGTAGTGCGCTCGCTCAGCGGCGAATATCAGCCGCGCAAAGTAGGCAGAAGCTCAGTTGGATCCGGGCGCTGCGTGTAATCCGGGTTGACCTCGGCGTACTTGATCAGACCGTCCTGACCGATCACGAAGCGTGCTGGCATGGGCAGGACCCAGGCCGGATCGTCATTGAACGCCGGCAGGTCGTTGCCGAAACCCTTGTACAGGTCGATCAGGTAATCCGGCAGCTTGAAGCGCAAACCGAATGCCTCGGCGACCCGGCTTTTTTCATCGCTGAGGATCGGGAACGTCAACGCGTTCTGACGAACCGATTTGCGGCTGTTGGCTTTGACCTGCGGCGAGATCGCCACCAGATTCGCACCGAGTTCACGATACTGCGCCAGCGTGGCTTCCAGTGCCTGCAACTCCATGTTGCAGTAAGGGCACCAGACACCCCGGTAGAAGCTGATGACCAATGGGCCTTTGCTCAACAGGTCCGCTGACGAAACCGGGTTGCCGTCCGGGTCGTCGAGGGTGAAGACCGGTGCCTTGTCACCCACCTTTAGCGCACGTTGCGCCTGGCCGGATGCAATCAATTGCTCTGTGGCGCGCTTCATGATGGCATGCACTTGAGGGGGTGCATTGTAAGGCGGTTTGCCGGCAACGAAGTCGGCTTTGAAAGCGTCGAGGCGGGCTTGCAGCGTCATGACGGTATTCCTTGTGGGGGATGAATGAAGTGACGAGGTCATGCTCTCAATCCAAGCCACGCCCCGGTAGGCAGCGCCGGGCGATAACATTCATGCCGTCGGGGAATATCGCCAGGCAGCCTGTTGCATCGTTCCTCGAGGGCCGGGCGGCGGTCATCCTGCAGGAGCGGGTTTGCACTCGCTCCCACGAAGCACGCGTCGTTGCGACCACCTGCGTTTCTACCAGCGATACGTCGCACTCGCCTGCACCGTCCGTTGCGAGCCGTACCAGCACCATGCGTATGAGTAGCACGAGGCGACGTATTCCTTGTTCGCCAGGTTGGTCGCGGTGATGGCCAGACGCAGGTTGTCGTTGAGCGAGTTGATGTGCGGGATGTCGTAGTGCACCGCCGCGTCGAACAGGGTGTAGCCTGGCACTTTCAGGGTATTGAAGGCATCTTCCGAGGAACTGACATAGCGCGCGCCGCCACCCACGCCAAAGCCGCGCAGCGGGCCTTCATGGAAGCTGTAGTCGGCCCAGGCCGAGGCGGTGTGACGTGGAACGCCATAGCTGGTGGTGCCCTTCTCGTCGGCGGAGACTGTCGCGCCGGTCGCAGGGTCCGGGTTGTACAGTACGGTGCTGTTGGACTTGGTGACCCGATTGTCCAGATAGGCATAGCTGGCGGTGACGTCGAAGTTGTCGTTCAGGCTCGCCTTGCCTTCCAGTTCAAAGCCACGGGAGCGCACCTCGCCGCTCTGGGTCTGGCAGGTGCCGGAGCCACAGATGTGGGTCGGATCGGAGTCCAGCGTCAGCACGTTGCTTTGGATCAGGTCGAACACCGCCGCGGTGATGAAGCTGTTGCTCCCCGGCGGTTGATACTTGATGCCCACTTCATACTGCTTGCCCTCGGTCGGCTTGAACACCGAGCCGCCGAAACCGGTGCCGGACTGCGGCTCGAACGATTCCGAATAGCTGACATACGGCGAGATGCCGTTATCGAACAGGTAGACCAGGCCCAGGCGTCCGGTGAAAGCTTCGCTGTCCAGCGAGGTCTTGCTCTTGGTCCGGTTGTTGAGGTTCAGCGTGCTGCTGTGGTTGGTCGCCCAATCGTAGCGCCCGCCCATCAGCAGCACCCATTTGTCCCACTTCATCTGCTCTTGCAGATAGAGGCCTTTCTGCTGGTTACGCTGGGTACCGTCGGTGGTGTACGCCGGGGTCTGCAGTTTGCCGGTGTAGACCGGATCGAAGATGTCCAGCGTCGGCCCCGAACCATAGCCGGTCCTGGTGTCAGTGGTGGTGTTCTGGTAGTCGGCGCCGAACAGCACGGTGTGTTGCACAGGACCGGTATCGAATCTGGCCTGTGCCTGGTTATCCAGGGTGTAGGCGTCAAGATCGACGTCGGAGGCGATGGTGTAACGAGGGATGGTGCGATAGTCCGGGCGCAGGCCGTCACTGCCGTTATAGAGGCTGGCATAAGTGCCTTCGCTGCGCAGGTAGCGGGCGTTCTGGCGGAAGGTCCACACATCGTTGAAATGATGCTCGAACAGGTAGCCGACCGAGTAATAGTCGCGGTCGCTTTTCTCGATACGCTTGTCGCCGTCGTAGAAATCGACATCGATGTGCCGCCCGATCGGGCTGTGCAACACTGAGCCGAATGCAGGCACCGAACCGTAGGATGCGCCTTTGGGGTCCTGCTGGAAATGCCCGAGCAGGGTCAGCGAGGTGTCTTCGTCCGGGCGCCAGGTGAAGGCGGTGGAGATGGACTGACGACGGCTTTCGGTGTGTTCGATCTGGCCGTCTTCATCGTCGTACAGCCCCGAGAGGCGATAAGCATATTTACCGTCGTCGTCGATCGGGCCACTGACATCGAAAGTCGTGCGCTTCTTGGCGAAGGTACCGTACTCGACCCCGATCTCGTGGAACGGCGTATCGGTCGGACGCTTGCTGACCATGTTGATCACACCGCTGGGGCTGGCTTGGCCATACAGCACCGAAGATGGCCCGCGCAGGACCTCCACGCGTTCCAGGTCGAACGCGTCTTTTTGCGGCTGAGCGTCGCGGCTGCTCGGCACGCGCAAGCCGTCGAGGTAGGTGGCCGGGGAAAAACCGCGAATGGTCAACATGTCCAGACGCGAGGCGGTCGAGCCGCGGGTTTCCGGGACCACGGCGGCGGTATAACGCAGGATCTGGGTCAGGCTCTCTGCGCCTTGGGCGCGCATCTGGTCTTTGGTGACCACGGAAATCGACTGCGGGGTCTCGGCCAGCGAGGTGTCGGTCTTGGTCGCGGTCAGGCTGCGGTTGGCAACGAAGCCAGTAACCGGGCCGGTCGGGCTTTCACTCTGATACGCGCCGTCGATGCTGGTGGCGGACAACTCCAGCGCACCGTCGGCCACCACCGGAGCGGGTTCGATGCGGTAGCGGCTGGAGGAAATCGCCAGCGCTTGCAAACCGCTGCCGCCTAGCAGCTGTACCAAGGCGTCGGCCGCGCTGAACTGGCCATTCACGCCCGCCGTCTGCTTGCCTTGGGTCAGTGCGGGGTCGAACGCCAGGGACAGACTGGCCTGCTCGGCGAAGGTGTTCAGTGCCTGCCCCAAATCGCCCGCCGGGACCGAAAACCGGATCACCGCGCTGGCAGCGTTATTGGAAGAAGACGGCTCGACGGCCTGTGCCGATACGGCGGCGCAGGCCATCAGTACAGCGAAGGCCAGAGGGTGCAGCGGACTGACAGCGCGTGACATGGATGTTCCTGTTAAAAGGGGGGCTTACTAACCATGACGCGCAGGTTTGGAAATCGGGCAAGGGATGAGAGTGAGTTTCATTAAAAAGGTTAGGCCGGGGGGGGGTTAAGCCTGTGATGAGTTGGGGCAAATGCCCAGCTGTAGGAACGAAGTATCGTGGCGGTCGATCTGCTCAGCGCCGCTTCACCACCACCCACAGATCGGTAAACCGCTCGATCCTGATCGGCAGGTTATCCGCCAGAGTCGCCAGCGCGGCATCGGTGTCATCGAGGCGGAACAGGCCGGACACCCGAAGCCCCTGCAACGCTTGCTCATCGAATTCCAGAAAGCCACGACGATTGCCAGCCAGGGTCTGCAGCACCTCGCTCAATGGCCGGTCATTAACCTTGAGCACGCCGCGGGTCCAGGCGGTCGGGTCGTCATTGCCGATCGGCTGCGGCGGTTGCACGCGACCGTCCTTGAGCGTGGTCTTCTCCCCTGCCTTGACCTTTACCACGTCCGAGTTTCCAGACTGGGTCGCGACCACCGACTCAATGACGGTCACCACGGTCGATCCATCCTCGGCACGCTTGACCAGATAACGCGTACCCAGGGCAGTCGCCGTGCCTTGAGGGGTGCGAACCACGAATGGCCGCTGCGCGTCCTTGGCGACCACCACCCACATCTCGCCTTCCAGCAACTCGACCGTACGCTGCGTTCCATCGAACCTGACGTCCAGCGCCGAGTGGCTATTGAGCTGAACCTGGCTGCCATCGGCCAGCTGAAATTCGCGGCGCTCCCCTGCCCCAGTGCGCTGATCGGCGAACCAGATCGGCAGACGATCCATACCGGCCCACCCACACACCAGTACGCCGAGCAGGGCAAGGGTTTGCACAGTACGGGCGGCAAATGGGGATCTGGAGCGAGAGAAGGCGCGATTCAGGGCGATGCGCGCGGGCGCTGAGGAAACTTCGTCGAGGCTGCTCCACAATGCACGCATGCGTTCCATCGCCATCAGGTGTCTGGCGTCCCGCTGGCACCAGGCCTCGAACGCCCGACGATCCTCATCGCGGACTGGTTCATCGTTGAGCAGGGTCAGCCACTCTGCCGCTTCGTGAATCATCCGCTCCGAAGGCTGCGGCCTTTGATTGGCGGCGCCGCCCAAGCTACGTGTCAAGACATGGCATCCGTACCGTGCAACGCCTTATAGCAATGCACCAACGCGCTGGTGATGTAGTTCTTCACGGTGCCGGCAGAAACCTCAAGCTGCGTCGCGATCTCGTTATAGGTCAGGCCATCCAGACGGCTGAGCAGGAACGCCTCACGCACCTTGGCGGGCAAGCCGGCAAGCATGTCGGCGATCTTTTCCAATGCCTGCAGCGCGGTATGAATGGCCTCGGGGCCCGGCATGCCGGCATCACTGGCGTGGATCGCCAAGGCTGCGAGGTAAGCATCCTCGATTCGGCGGCGCCGGGCGCTGTCGATCATCAGGCGCCCGGCGGTGGTTGCCAGAAAAGCGCGAGGCTCTTTGATGTTCTGGGGTTCGGCGAGGGTCAGGACACGAATGAAGGCGTCATGGGCCAGGTCGGCCGCCCGCTGGGAACACCCGAGTTTTTTGCGCAGCCAGTTATGCAACCACGAATGATGGTCGCTGTAGAGGTCAGTCAGGTGCTGCTGGCGACTTGAAAGGTCGTGCCGGGCGCCGGAAAAGTCAGGCATGCGCAAATGGTTCTCAAACGGGAATAATTACCACTGGCCGGCAAGATGCCAGCAAAGCGGTTGCAGAGCAAGCCAGGATGGACGTTGCTCGTCAGACACCTTTTCGTTTGGGCCTAGCAAAAACCTGCCACTGGACTGCAACCTCCGGGAATTCTTCGGCTCAGACTATTTCGATACCGACAAAATCGCGCATCATGGCCGCAGTCAGCTCAAGGGAGATCTTCATGCGCTTCACATCATTCACTCGTCTGGCCGCCTTTTCATGGCTGCTGATGACGACCGGGACGGCGCTGGCCAGCGAAGAAACGCAGTTGATCGAGTCCATCAATACCTATCGCAGCCAGGCGCAGCCCTGCGCCAACGTGGTGTCTCAGGAACTCCCTCCCCTGAACACCGACCCTCGCCTGAACCTGCCAGCCAGTGGCACCGTGGACCTGCAACCGATGCTGTCCCGCGCCTCGTACCCAATGGTCTCGGTGCAGGCGATCAGCCTGTCCGGCCCTCGAGATGCACAATCGGCAATGAAGGCGATTCAGGAGAGTTTCTGCCAGGTGGTGCTCGATCCCCAGTTCGTCGACGTGGGCGTGAGCCGCAATGACCGTGATTGGCGCATCGTGCTGGCGCGGCCTCTGCTGACCGGCGGGCTGGGCAACTCCCAGGCCGAGGGCCAGAAAATACTTGGCCTGGTCAACGCCGCCCGCAGCGCACCCCACCAATGCGGAGATCAACCCTACGGCCCCGCCTCGCCGCTGGGCTGGAACGACAACCTTGCGACCGCCGCCGAGGGACACACCCGTTCGATGGCCAATAACAACTATTTCGATCACAAGGGACGCAACGGCGGCACGCCGGGCGACCGCGCGGAACTGGCGGGTTATATCGGTCAGCAAATCGGGGAAAACATCGCCGCAGGCCAAGACAGCGCGCGCAAGGTGGTCGAAGGCTGGCTGGCGAGCCCTGGGCACTGCGCCAACATCATGAACCCCGCGTTTCGGGAAATGGGTGCTGCGTATGCGGTGGACCCGAAAAGCGATGCAGGGATTTACTGGACGGCACTGTTCGGGGTGCAGCAGTAGAGCGATTTCACGGCACTCCACCGCGATGCAGCAGTCTCTTTACCCACACCCTATTCGTCCTGGAGACACCATGATCACTGTCCACCACCTCAACAATTCACGCTCGCAGCGTATCCTCTGGCTGCTCGAAGAGCTTGGCGTGCCGTATGAGATCAAACGGTACGAGCGCGACCCGAAAACCAATCTTGCGCCGCCTGAGCTGAAGGCCATCAATCCGCTGGGCAAATCGCCAGTTATCGAAGACGGTCCCCATGTACTGATCGAGTCCGGTGCCATCGTCGACTACATCATCCGCCGCCATGGCGACGGTCGTCTGCAGCCGGACCCCGCAACAGCGACCTACGACGAATACGCGCAATGGCTGCACTTTGCCGAAGGCTCGGCCATCCTGCCCCTGATGCTCAATCTTTACGTCGGCCGGCTTGGCGAGGCTGGCGCGCCGCTGCATTCACGCATCGAGTCCGAGCTTGGCAACTACCTCGGCTATTTAAACAATGCCCTCGGGTTGACGCCTTATTTGCTCGGCGATGAGCTCAGTGGCGCGGATATTCAAATGAGCTTCATCGGCGAATTCGCCAAGGCGCAGGGCAAGTTGCAGCCTTACCCCAACCTGGAAGCGTGGGTGGAGAGATTCCAGGCCAGGCCGGCGTATCGCAAGGCTGTGGAAAAAGGCGGCGAATATAAATTCGCGAAATGAGTGCAGGATGCGTTGCCCGTCGTTGGCGAAGACCGCGCTGACCGGGCCTATAGGGCCTTCGGGCCTTGGGTGCAGACGCGATAGCCCTCGCATCAAACCCGCCCCCGATCAACGCCGTTTCTGACCCGTACGATGTCCGCCAGTACCGCCAGCGCTATTTCGGCTGGCGTCTTGCTGCCCAGCGCCAGACCGATAGGTGCATGAATCCGCCCCAGCGTCGCAGCGTCCATTCCGGCGATACGATGCAGGCGCTCCATGCGCTTTTCGCTGGTTTTCTGCGACCCCATCACTCCGATGTAAAACGCCGGACTGCGTACCGCTTCCATCATGGTCAGATCGTCCAGTCGCGGATCATGGGTCAGCGCCACCACTGCAGTGCCGTAATGGCACCCTCCTTCGGCGATGTATCGGGCGGGCAGAATCGGCTCCAGCCGCACATTGTCCACCCGCACATCCCGCTGAAATTCCTCCCGTGGCTCGCAGATGATCACCTCGAAATCCAGCGCCACCGCGAACTGCGCGCAGAACAGCGCAACGCTGGAAACTCCAGCGATGATCAAGCGCTGCGCCGCGCCAAATCGTACCCGCAAACACTCGCCACAGCGCTCGACCCGAGGCCCTTGCTGGTTATCCTCCAGCAGTTGCGGATGGGCGAACGGCAATTGCCACTGCCGCACCAGCCGCCCTTTGCCCAACAGCGCCGATTCCAGTCGACGCAGGTGATCAAGGTTGTGCGCATCGGCTACAAGCCGCTCGACCAGCACCTCGAGCACGCCGCCACAGGGCAGACGCACTTGCGTTGCATCACTGCCATCACCGTAGCGCACCAGGGCAATGGGCTCGGCGAATCCTCCCGCTGCGACTCGCTGCAAAAAATCGTCCTCGATGCAGCCGCCGGACAGTGAACCGCAACTCGTTCCGTCAGCCCTGGCTGCGAGCAACGCACCAGGCGGGCGCGGCGATGAGCCAAAACTGGCGACGACAGTGCACAACCAGACCGGTTGTCCCGAGGAAAGCCAGACGATGGCCTGTTGAATCACTTGAAGATCGAGCGACTGCAAGACGTTTCACTCCTTTCATGAAGTGTCTTCTACATGAAAGGCAAAAACGGTGCCAGCGTTTGGTGCGGCTCTGTCGTGACCGGCTGATTGATGACGCTGACAGATACACCTCACAGCACCGCTCATTCCGGAAACCTCGTTGACAACCGCCTTGCGCTCATCAAGTCTTGCCCAACCGCAGATGTCAGGAGCACACGATGGCAAGCAAAGAAGAAATCGCAGCGTTTATCGCCGACCAGTTTCCGCAGACCCGGATCGTCGTCGAGCAGGTGGGCGATCAGCGGGCGACGATTTCGCAGGTAGTCGATCACTCGGACTTGCGACCCGGCGGAACCGTGTCCGGGCCGACGTTGATGGCGGTGGCCGATGTCGCACTGTATGTCGCCGTGCTGGGGGTGATCGGCATCGTACCGCTGACCGTCACCACCAGCCTGACGATCAATTTCCTGCGCAAACCTGAAGCGGGGCGCCGGATTATCGCCGAATGTCAGCTGATGAAAGTCGGCAAGACCCTGGCCATCGGCGAGGTGTCGCTCTACTCCGAAGGCTTGTCCGAGGCGGTGGCCCATGTGGTGGGGACCTACGCCATTCCCCCGCAACATTTGCGTTGAACATGGCAGCGTTGAACACGACGACCCGTACCTGAATCTTCTGTAACACTCAAAACCGGACAGCGTCCGAAAGCTGCGGGCCGTTCAACTACCCTGAACGTCGCTACCCCACAACTTCAATGGAACGCTTATGAAACCTTATCTCTGGCTCGGCCTTCTAGGCACGCTCTCCCTTGGCGCTCTTTGTGCAACCGCGCAGGCAGACTCGCTTCAGGTCCCGATCAATCTGGTCAGCGCCGAAAGCGCGCCCCAGCCCATTGGCCAGATCACCATCAGTGAAACCGCCTACGGCCTGCTCTTCACCCCGAAACTAACCTCGCTGCCCGCAGGCGTGCACGGCTTCCACGTGCATGAACACGGCAGCTGCGACGTCGGCACCAAGGACGGCAAGAAAGGCGCGGCACTGGCCGCTGGCGGGCACTTCGATCCAGCCAGCACCGGCAAGCACCTGGGCCCCTACGCCGACGGCCACCTGGGCGATCTGCCTGCCATTTACGTGACCGCCAAGGGCGAAGCCGATTACCCGGTGCTCGCCCCGCGCCTGAAAAAGATCTCCGAGATCAAAGGCCATGCGCTGATGATTCATGCTGGCGGCGATAATCACGCCGACATGCCGATGCCCCTGGGCGGTGGCGGTGATCGCGTGGCGTGCGGGGTGATCTGACTGCCGCTGTTTGAAACGCAACCGGTGATGCCTGCTTTGGCACCACCGGGGGTGTGTATGGACCGATGAAGGCAAATCAGCGCTATCGACCCATCAGCCCCACAACGTGCGACCAAAAAACGTCAGCGCGCGGTCCCATGCCAGTTGCGCCCAGACCGGGTCGTATTGGGTGCCGGCGATGCGCCCATGACCGACAGCGGTTTCGTTGGTGAACGCGTGGTGCGCCAGATAGCGGTGGAACTCGATATCCACCCCGCCTTCGCCGAGTTTTTCTTCGAGTTTGTCGACGTTCTCGATCGGGAAAAACTCGTCCTGGGTCGCCCAGTGCGCCTGAACCGGAACCTTGATCGCCTTGGGATCGAGGTACTCCAGCGGCGGCATGCCGTAAAACACCACGCCTGCCGACAGCTCCGCAATGAAGTTCAGCGCTAGCAACGTCAGCGCCCCGCCCATACAGAAGCCGGTGACACCGACATGTTGCGCGTGACCCTTGAGGTATTGCACTGCGCCGCGAATGTCCTGTGTCGCCGCATCGCCGAAGTCGAGTTTGCTCATCAGGTGATGGGCTTCCTCTTCTTCGACAGTCGCCTCGCCGCGATACAGGTCGGGCACCAGCGCCAGGTAACCCGCCGCGGCCAGACGATCCGCTACGCCGCGAATCTGGTCGTTGAGCCCCCACCACTCCTGAATCACCACAATCGCCGGCGCACCTTCGGCCTTCTCCGGGCTCGCCAGATAACCGTTGACCTCTTTGCCGTCGGGGCGTTTGTAAGTGATGGTTTTGCCTGCCGCCGAGTGTGCTTTTGATTGCGTCACATTAATCTCCCAAGCATTTGAAGAAGCAGTTTTGTGCTGGCCCGCGCGCTGCCCGAACAGGCTGGACTGACTGTTCTACGACACTTGAACGGTGCTGAAAAGGGCCAGACATCGACAATGACCTGAAAAACGCCACCATAAGGTGCCCGGATTGAACGCGAAGCAGGCTCAGCCGTTCTGCAGATCCGAATTGCTCGGCGTACCACACAGATCGTTGCGCAATGGCTCCCGGTTGGGGGCCTGCTCTGCTTCAGACATCTCACGCAGTTGCCTCTGCAGCGTGGACGCAGATGGCGCATAGAGAAAGCCAAACGACACGCTGTTGCGTCGGCCCTTGATCGCGTGGTGCATGAGGTGGCCGTGGTGGAGACGTCGCAAGTAGCGATTGCGCGGCGTCGGGCTCAAGGGCCAGTGGCGATGGACGATGCCGTCGTGGACCAGAATGTAGATCAGGCCGAACGCCGCGACGCCTGCGCCTACCCATTGCAGCGGGTCGTGGCCGCTGTTGCCCAGCACGATCAAACCGACAGCGACCAGGCCCAGCACCAGCAGGTAGATGTCGTTGGTTTCGAACGCGCCCAGGTGTTCTTCGTGGTGCGAGCGATGCAAAAACCAGCCCCAGCCGTGCATGACGTACTTGTGCGCAAGAAAACCGACACCTTCCATTGCAATCAGGGTGCAGAGGAAAATCGCGAAGTTATAGATCATGGAATTGAAAACATCGTGTCGAGAGGGTCGCGGGCGTCTGGCGTCGACGTGCAGCATACCGGGGCGCGACGGAAAATCAAAAGTCACCCGTCGAGGTGGTGGCTCTGTTGCAGTACGGCTTGTCGGCAGCGACGACCTCCAAATCGCGACTACCGGCAAGCAGTACGGCTACAAGTGCCCGCTTGGCGCCAGCAACGCTCAAAGTTTTCACTCACAACGTTTGCTTTCCTGACCGACCGATGTAAAAAATGGCTCCATGCGTGAACGGCGACTTCGTTCACTGTACTGATGCCGGCCATCGACAATGTTCGCACGGCATCGCTTTCAAGGAATTCAGAATGGCTCCAAGACATGTAATCAACGCTTCGGTCAGTCCAAAAGGTAGCCTGGAGACGCTCTCGCAACGTGAAGTACAACAGCTCAGCGCCGCAGGCTCGGGCAGCATCTACACTCTTTTCCGCCAGTGCGCCCTGGCCATCCTCAACACCGGCGCTCATGTCGACAACGCCAAGACCATCCTCGAAGCCTACAAAGACTTCGAAGTGCGCATTCATCAACAAGACCGTGGCGTGCGCCTGGAGCTGCTGAACGCGCCGGCCGACGCCTTCGTCGACGGCGAAATGATCGCCAGCACCCGGGAAATGCTGTTCAGCGCCCTGCGTGACATTGTCTACACCGAAAGCGAACTGGACAGCCAGCGCATCGACCTCAGTTCGTCCCAGGGCATCACCGATTACGTATTCCATCTGCTGCGCAACGCCCGCACCCTGCGCCCCGGCGTGGAGCCGAAGATGGTGGTGTGCTGGGGTGGCCACTCGATCAACACCGAAGAATACAAGTACACCAAGAAAGTCGGCCACGAACTGGGCCTGCGCAAGCTGGACATCTGTACCGGCTGCGGACCGGGCGTGATGAAGGGCCCGATGAAAGGCGCCACGATTGCCCATGCCAAGCAGCGCATCACCGGCGGGCGTTATCTGGGCCTGACCGAACCGGGCATCATCGCTGCCGAAGCGCCGAACCCGATCGTCAACGAACTGGTGATTTTGCCGGACATCGAAAAACGTCTCGAAGCCTTCGTGCGTGTCGGCCACGGCATCATCATCTTCCCGGGCGGCGCCGGTACGGCGGAGGAATTCCTCTACCTGCTGGGCATTCTGATGCACCCGGACAATCAGGGCCTGCCGTTTCCGGTGATTCTGACCGGGCCGAAAAACGCTGCGCCATATCTGGAACAACTGCACGCCTTCGTCAGCGCTACGCTGGGCGAAGAAGCGCACAAGCACTACAGGATCATCATCGACGATCCGGCCGAAGTGGCGCGTCAGATGACCGAAGGCCTGACCGCCGTGCGCCAGTTCCGTCGCGAACGTGCCGACGCCTTCCACTTCAACTGGCTGTTGAAAATCGAAGAGAGCTTCCAGCGTCCGTTCGACCCGACCCACGAGAACATGGCCAGCCTGCAACTGCGCCGCGACCTGCCCCCCCACGAACTGGCCGCCAACCTGCGCCGCGCGTTCTCCGGCATCGTCGCCGGCAACGTCAAGGACAAGGGCATCCGCCTGATCGAAGAGCACGGTCCCTACGAGATTCATGGCGACGCTGAAGTGATGAAGCCGCTGGACAGCCTGCTGCAGGCCTTCGTCGAGCAGCACCGAATGAAATTGCCGGGCGGCGCGGCGTATGTGCCGTGTTATCGGGTAGTTTCCTGAAACACATATTCCTGCGCAAGCGCGCTTGCCCGCGATAGGGGTGGGTCAGTAGAAACCTATGACACTGACACATCGCAATCGCGGGCAAGCGCGCGCCTACAGTCCCAATATTCGCTCACTAATGGTCCTCAATGATCCAGATCCGCCCCATGACCGCCGAAGATTTCGAGCGTTTCTGGCCGACTTTTCAAGCCGTGGTCCAGGCTCGGGAAACCTACGCCTACGACCCCGGCCTGAGCTATGACCAGGCCCTGCACCTGTGGCTGGAATACCCGCTGCACACCCTGATCGCCGAGGAAGACGGCGTGCTGCTTGGCAGCTATTACCTCAAAGCCAACGCCGCTGGGCCCGGCAGCCATGTGTGCAACTGCGGCTACATGGTCACGCCCGAGGCCCGCGGCAAAGGCGTTGCTCGACTGATGTGCGAGCATTCCCAGCAACTGGCGGTGGACAGCGGGTTTTCAGCGATGCAGTTCAACTCGGTGGTATCGACGAACGAAATCGCTGTCGCGCTCTGGAACAAGCTCGGCTTCGAGACCGTCGGCCGTCTGCCCCGCGCCTATCGTCACGCCCGTCACGGCCTGGTCGATTGCCTGGTGATGTACAAATGGCTCGCCGACATGCCCGCCTCGCGCAAGGCCAAAAGCCCTTTGCTGATCGGACGCAAGAACATCGAGTCAGTCATTTCCCGCCCCCGTCGCCCCCGGTCGGATTGACGACAACGTCTTTCGCGAATACACGGAACCACACCGCTCGTCAGCGCCACTCAGGGAGCAAAATCCCTGCATGTACGATTTCCCGTGGATCCGACCCGCCTCAATCCGACCGCCCACATCGCCCCAATCGGCGCGCCTGCCATCGCCCCCGTCGATGGCCCGGTACAGCGACGCGGGATCTTCCGCCGAACCGCACCGGCCACCGAATCCACCCAGCGCTTCGGCATGGCGAAGATGAAAATCCTCGCCAGGCAGGTGAAAAATACGATCATTCCCCAGGCGCTGCGTCGGCACCGCCCTGAAACCGTGGCAATGCCCATGCGGACGCCCGCCAGGGCGCATGATCTGTCGATGCGGGTGGAAAACGGCAAGGTTGCGCTGGGCGATGATGCGCGCGAGCAATCGCAAACCGAGCAACTGCTGGAGTCAGTGCTGAACAAAGGCGAGACCCGCTATCAGGACCAACCACTCAAACCCCGGCCGGACAGCGAAGGCTTTCTGCTGCACGACACGCAAAACCGCCTGGTTCACGCCCACGCCACCGAACTGGCGGTGTCGGTCTTCAAAAGCAGCGAAAATCGCGTCGGCATGAATCCGACGCCACCCGGTGACGCCTTACGGGCGCAGATCACCGGCGTGCACACCGACACCGCCGGGCAGTCGTTCCGCATCCATGAAAAGAAACTGCATGTGCTCAATGGCAACACATGGGTACCCCATGCCTTCACCGATGACCTGAAAAGCCTGCACAACCTGGGCGGCGCGCTGTACGCCGTCGATAACGAGGGCAAAGCGCGCGCCCTGGACGCTCCGGACACACCGCTTGCGCTCAAGCACAGGGTGCAATCGCTGGCACTGTCGAGCGGCAACCTGGTCGCACTCACCGAGGACGATGACAAAGGTCTGCACCTGGAACGGCCAAACGGTCTGGGCGCTGGCTTTGACGCCATCCACGCACTGCTGGGCGACAGCGGACCTCTGACCACTGATAATCCTGACAAGCCGGTGTCTATCGCCGGGCATCAGGATCAACTGATTGTGAGCACGGCGTCCGGCAAACTGCACAGGATCGATCTGCCTCAAGACCTGATCGATGCCCTTGCGTCCGGGGACGAAGAGACCCAGGAACTGGAGCCGTTGCCGCTGGGCGCGCCGCTGTCATCGGACGCCCTGAAGAACGCGCTGGGGCCTCATACCTACAGCGAACTGTTCAGCGATAACGGCAGCCAGCTGTTCGCCAGGGTCAAGGACAAACATGGCAATGAACACAGCGCTACGTGGCATGCGCCAGACAACAGCTTCAAGCCCGGCTGGAATCTGAGCCAGGCGCTGGTACTGGATCGGCAAAGAGGCCTGACGCCCCTGATGCCGGAGGCCGACCAGCAGATTCAACTGCCGCGCGGTCGTATCGCTCGTCACGGCGACGATCTGCTGACTCAGGATGAGCGCACCGGCGAATGGAAAAAATCCAGCGAAAAGGACATCAAGGAGCTCGTCGCCGGGCGCGACGGCTTCGCCTATCTGATCGACAAAGACGGCAAACTCAAACAGCTGAAAGTCGCCCCGCAAGCGACCGCCCACGATCTGGGTAAAGGTGTCGACCTGGCGCTGCCGGGACGCGGCACCGAAGCCAAGGGCACGATCTTGCGTGGCGCTGAACACCTGACCGTGGAAAAAGTGGCGATACAGAACGACCAGCGCTACATGACCCTCAGCGGCGGCGACTTGCGCCTGCACGATCAATTCGGTGAGAGGGCAAAACTGCCAGCGCCTCCCGGCGATGGCGACATCGCTGGCATCGCCAGCCACGGCAAAGCCTGGTTCGCCCTGAAGAACGGCGTTCTCCACAAGCTGGAAGGTGCCGGCGCCGACCCCAAGAGTGCCTCCATTCGTCGAGAGTGGCAGATCGCAGACCTGCCACACGGCGCGACCGCGACAGGACTTCACACCGACAACGAGGGGCGGCTGGTGCTGAAAGCCTCGGTTCCCGACGAAGCGGCAGACGGCGAGGACGCCCGTATCGACCGAGATTTCGTCCGCGACAACACCGGAAACTGGACTGTCGCGACACCCACGGCCGCCGCAGCCGCCGGAGCGGCCCACGAACACTTCAAGAACCTCACCTACAACGAGCCTGGCTTTACCCGACGCGGCAACATCAAGACCAGTTTCAATGTGCTCGGGCGCAATAACGTAGAAACCGCCAAAGTCAGGAATTACGCCCCCAACAAACCGACCCAGAACTACGTCACCTCGCACCTGGCTTCCACCGGCGCGTTCAAGGTGCCTGCTGACAGTTTGCAGCACGCCTGGAAAGGGCGCGAGGGCCTAAGACCGCTCTACCAGCAAGAGGTCCAGACACTGCAGCAGCTCAGTGCAGATGCCGCCGCACGGCCAGCCCCGATTCCGTCGTCCATGGAAGCCCGGCTGGACGCACTGAAACAACAGGATCCGAGTCCGCACGCTGCTGAACTGAGTGAACTCTTCCAGTGGTTTCATCAAACCGTCGCCGAGGACATGCAAAAGACCCTGCGCGAACTGGCGGAAAATCAGGGTGCGTTGCTCAAGAACGGCGCGGTCAATCTGGAATACAAAGCGGGCAAGCCGCCAAAAACGGATCTGCTGGGCGAAGTGTCGCAGGTCCTTGAAAATACCGGCGCCAGCGATAAAGACTCTCTGGGGGCGATGATCAAGTCGCTGCAGGACAAGGGCTTCACCCTCGCCCACCGTAACCCGATGACGGCGCTTGACGACTCACGCAAACGGGGCGACACCCAGGCATTGCTGAGTGCGCGGCTGGCGGCGAACGCTCGGGTCATGAAGGAAATGAGCGCGATTCTCGACCTGATGATCGATGCCCGGGACTCCGAGCGCGCACGGTTGGACCCAATCGCCAAGCGCCTTGCCGACCTGCACAACGAGGTTTACGAGGGCAACCCGATCAAGCGCTACACCGACGCCGGTTTTCGCAGCTACGCGGCGCTGGAAGCCAGCTATGACGCGACCAAGAGCCTGCTCAAATACGTGCGCAAGGAGAACCATCCGCTCAAGCGCAATGCGCTGGAAAGCCTGCAATCGACCAATAACGTCGAGCTCAAGCAGAATCTGACCAAGGCCCTGCGCGATCTCGAACCCCGTGAAAGCCTGAAGATCAACCGCAACTACGGCGGTGGCATCACCGGCGGGATCACCGGGCCGGCGGGCGAAGCGTTTGTAGGCTTTCGCGGGGCGATCGACCCGGATCGCACCTACGGCATGTCGTTTACCCGTTTCGACCGTGGCCTGAAGGTCTCGATGAACCGTGAGGGCACCATCAGCAGCACCGTCAGCCTGGGCTTTGGTGGCGGCCTGAGCGACACCAAGACTACGGCAGGCGACAGCCATCAGAATCACCAGACCAACGGCGGCTGGTTCGGCGGCAGTCTGGACGCGAAACACAAGTACAGCGACAACACGGCGTTGAGCTTCTTCATCCGCGACGACGAGCTGGAAAGCTTCATGGACGACTTGCTTATCAAGCCCCTGCACCACAGCGAGCGGTCGGGGGACGGCGGTCTGAAACCCATGGAGCTGATGAACCGCGGCGTGGAGCAGGAAGTGCGTACCAGCGGCAAACACAACTTCGATCTTGAGTTCAACGCCAACCTGGAGTCGCGGACCAATTATGGCCAGACCGATGCGGAGCCCGTGGCAGGTTTCATGCGCTTTGGCGTGGGGCTGCTGGCCAACCTCGCGTTGCTGAACGCCGAACGCGAACGTACCCAGGGTCGAGGTAACGACGGCCTGAAAACCGACATTTACAGCAGCAACCGCGCCCGCTTTCTGGAGAAAGGTTCGGTGGCGGGTTATGGACGGATGTTCAGCACGATTTTCACTTCCCGACCCGACAATCTGTTCATCGCCGGTGGCGCGCCGATCGGCGTCATGGCAAGCCTCTCGTTCGACAACAAGACCGGCAAGACCTATGACGTGCGCTTCAAGGACGCACTGCCGGTCCAGGCGAGCGACATGAAGAGCCTGGAAAGCAGCCTGAAATCGGCCTTTCCCGAACTCGAGCAGGATCCGGTCGACGACAAGACCATCACCGAACGCCTTGCGGCGCTGCACACCCGCTACGCAAACAAGCCGCCCGAAAACGATGCCCAGCACGCAGCGTTGACCACACTCTTCCAGACCCGGCGCCAACAGCTGGCAGCCGATCAAGGCTCGGGCCTGATGTCGATGATGGACATGGTGGTCAAGCACAACAACGTCAACCGCATCGACCAGTCGGCACCGACCAAACGTGGCATCGACGTGGTGAAGGAAATGCTGGGCAAGGACGTCAATCCGAGCAATGCCGAGCGCATCCACGAACTGATGAATGCCGATCCACAGCTCAAGTCGCTGCTCGATGAGCTCAAAAGCTCCAGCGGCACGACCCGCGCGGAGATCAGGCTTGAGGTCAATGATCCGGTCAAACAGGAGATCGAGGACGGCGCGCTCAACGGCACCCTCACCGACGCGGGGCTGAAGAACCAGCTCTCCAAGCGGGACAACCTTCGGATCAAGGCTATCGCCGTATTCCGCACCGCCGCCAAGGAGGATTCGCTCGGGGTGCCGCTGCCTTACGTCAGCTTCAAGAGCGGCAGCAGCCTGAGTATCGAGCGGCTGCTGGGCGAGGTGACCTTCGATTACGGGTTGGATCAGGTCAATCCGAAGACATTCACCCTCGACGGCGAGTTGGCCGACGCCGCTGCTCAACACAACGCAAAACAGGCTGCGCGGGACCTGGGCAGCGACCAAAGCGGCGTGTTCCGCGCGCGCTGAATCGTTTGGCTACTGAATCACTTATCGAAAGGACAGGCTCATGAATACCGCTGACACATTGCTCAACGCGCTGGGCAAGCAACTGAACACCGAGTTGACCCTGGAGAACGGCGTCTGTGCCCTCTTCGACAAGGATCACGAGGTCGCCATCATCGAGGTCTCGCCCGCGGGCGATGTCGCCGTGCTGCACTGCAAACTCCCGCTGCGTCCCGACCCCGGCATGCACGAGCACTTACTGCGCTCGAACTTCGATACCGGGGCCATGCACGGTTGCTGGCTGGCGCTGGATGAACGGTCCGAGGTCCGGTTGTGCGCCCAGGCTTCGCTGCAAGCGATGGGGGAGATGGAGTTCGTGCACTGGGTTCAGGGCTTCGTGCGGCAGACCCGGGAAATGCCGCGCCTGCTGCGCACGGTCATTGGCGGCCCGGCAAAACCGCTGGCGCAACGGCCAAGGATGGCCGGTTTAACACGCGGCCTTTAGCGCCAGATTGAGGGTTTGATGGCGTTGATTGGGCATTGTCGCGCCCATGACGTTTTTCAGGCCCTGCACGGCGCTTTCAAAACTTGCCGGAATGCCATCTCTCTACGATTCTGTATGCACGGCCCGACTGACGCGGCCGTGTCGATAAATACGCGCCGGAGAGGCCAGCATGACGACCGTAGCCGAGTTACTGAAGCTTAAAGATGAGCAGCATCGCACTCCTCACACTATCGGGCCGGATCAGATGGTGATCGACGCGATCACTTTGATGAAGAAGGAAAACATTGGTGCCGTGCTGGTTGTACAGGGTGGCAAAGTGGTCGGCATCGTCAGTGAACGTGACTATGTTCGCAAGATGGAGTTGGAAGGACGAGCGTCGGCGGGCACCCCGGTCAGCGAGATCATGACCCACGACGTTCAGACCGTGACTTCCCAACACACGGTGCAGCAATGCATGAACATCATGACCAACGGGCGCCTGCGCCATTTGCCGGTGGTGGACGATGAGAAGCTGATGGGCCTGCTGTCGATCGGCGATCTGGTGAAAGAAGCGATTGCCGAACAGAGGCGGCTGATCGAGAAGATGCAGGAGTACATTCGCGGCGAGAGTTATTGAGTGAGCTGTTTATCGATAGCGCCTCTGGTAGCAGCACATTTTGTCGGCGTCAGCGATCGCAAGGCCGCCACCGCTGGCAAGCCGTGCTGCTGTCGGATCGGTATAAGCCGCCTTTACTGCACCGGCAGGAAATTCAAGAACAGCAGACTCTGCGCGTAGTTGAGCCCGATGCGCCGGTAGCGCTCGTCGAGCATCTGGGTGAGCAGATCCAGGCGCGCGACGATCTTGCCGAATTCGGTGGCGAAGCTCAGATTGCTGCCCTCCTCCGAAATCTCGTTGGAGAACAGCATCAGCTCGCCATTGGCGTTCTGCCGCTGGCCGAGAAGCCAGGTGGCTTTTTCGATGTTGCGGGCGGCATTGCTGACGAATTTCGGGTTGATCTGGTCGGTCATGAAGAACTCCAGTCGCCCGCCGTGAGCGGTGACCAGCATGCTGCCGATGGCATAGATGAACGCGCCGACACGGTCTCCGAGAAACTCCGGGCTCAGGGAGTAACTCAACGCGGCCAGGTCTCGGCGATTACCTAGCTGCGCCAGCGGTGTCTGCTGCTCGATGGCGTTGCGCACATTGCGCTCGGCAGAACGGGCATCGACGAAACCGGACTTGCGCCACTCGGCCGGATTGCGCAGATACAGCTTGCTCATCAAGAGATACAGACTTTGCAGATTGTCCTGCATGGTCAGCGTCGCCATGCGATCGACACTGGTCTGGAAAAACTCCTGGGGCCGGGTTTCGCTGAATTGCGTCGCCACGTCCTGCCCGTCCTGACGGGTACAGCCCGCCGCACAGAGCGCCACAAGGCATACCCCGAGGCAGGCGAAAACACCACGGCGCACAAGGAAAAGAAAAGAGACTGGAACCATCTATCACAAGCTTCAACGATCTGGATCCCGCGCGAATCGCGGCGTCCCGGCCATGCATAGAGCGGCAAAACGCGGAAAAGTGCGGCGGGCGGGTGAAATGGGTGGCTTGCGACACCGTGGCGAGATCCGTTCTTGGGTAGCCGATCCCTAAACCTCTCACAGATTTGACGCCGCCTTCACCTTTCACCAAGCTAGCCGCCTTCACTTGTTTTCAGGAACACCCCGCGTGATGACCCCAAGCCTGCACTGGCGCCGCTTTCTGTTTTGCCTCGCTCCGTTGATCGCCCTGCTCGCCGCCTGCGACGGGGGCGCGCCGAAGACCAACCCCCCAGAAGCCACCACCTACATAAGCATCGAGTGGGACAACCTGCCTACGGTCAGCGACCAGGACCTGATGGCGGGCTACAACAGCTGGTTCTCGGCGTGCAAACGTCTGGCCAAGGACCCGGTATGGGGCCCCACCTGCGCGATGGCCGCGCAAGTGCCGCAAGACCCGATAGCGGTGCGCGACTTTCTCAAGAACCAGCTGCAGGTCTACAGCCTGCGCTCCTCCGAACATGGCGCCAACGGCCTGATCACCGGCTATTACGAGCCCATCTACAAAGGCAGCGAAGAACACAACGATCAGCATCCGGTGGCAATTTACGGCGTGCCGGGTGACCTGATCATCGTCAACCTCGACAGCATCTATCCCGAACTCAAGGGCAAAGGTCTGCGCGGTCGTCTCGACGGCCGCGTGTTGCGTCCATACGACGACGCCGCCACCATCAACGAGAAAGGCGTCAACGCCCCAGTCCTGGCCTGGCTGGAAAACCCGATCGACCTGCAATTCCTGCAGATCCAGGGTTCCGGCCGCGTACAGCTGGAGAGCGGCCGCCAGCTGCGCATCGCTTACGCCGATCAGAACGGCCACCCCTATAAGCCGGTGGGTCGCTGGCTGGTCGAGCAAGGCCAACTGACCAAGGACGAAGTGTCCATGGGCCGCATTCGTGACTGGGCCATCGCGCACCCCGAGCGCGTCCATGAGCTGTTGGGCAGCAACCCCAGTTACGTCTTCTTCACCCTGCGGCCGGACAGCGATGAAGGCCCGCGTGGCTCCCTGAATGTCCCGCTGACCGCAGGCTACAGCGTTGCCATCGACCGCAAGGTGATTCCGCTGGGCAGCCTGCTGTGGCTATCGTCTACCCGGCCGGACGGCTCGCCTCTGGTGCGGCCGGTCGCCGCCCAGGACACCGGTGGCGCCATCGCTGGTGAAGTGCGCGCCGACCTGTTCTGGGGCACGGGCGACGCCGCAGGCGAACTGGCGGGCAACATGAAGCAACAGGGGCAGATCTGGATGCTGTGGCCCAAGGGCGCAGCGCTGCCTAACGCAAAACCCAAGGACTGAAGAAGCACGAGCACTGTGCAGCATAGGTTTAATCGACGCTGCAAGCGAAGATGGCGCGCCCGCGTTGACGGGTATATGTCAGCGTCCAATGCCGACGCCGGTCTCGGGTTGATCTGAAACCGGTTTCAGGTATAACAGGACGCTTGTCCTCAAATGCCCGGCAGTGTTTCCCACATGACGACCTCCTCCGATACCCGACATGACTTTCACATGGGCTGGCTGATATTTGCCCTGGCCATGGGTGCGTTCGCCATCGGCACCACCGAATTTGCCTCGATGACGCTGCTGCCGTTCATTGCCAACGACTTCCAGAGTACCCAGCCACTGGCCGGACATGCCATCAGCGCGTATGCCCTGGGCGTGGTGGTGGGTTCGCCAGTGATCATGGTGCTGGGCGTCAGGCTGCCGCGCCGTTCGCTGCTGGTGGGACTTGCGGCCTTCATCGGCATCGCCAACGCCTTGAGCGCCATTGCCCCCTCCCTGCCGTGGCTGGTGTTCTTTCGCTTTCTGAGCGGTTTCCCCCATGGCGCCTACTTTGGCGTGGCGATGCTGCTGGCCGCCTCGCTGGTGCCGAAGAACCAACGGGCGCAGGCGGTCTCTCGAGTGTTCCTCGGGCTGACCATCGCCACCATCGTCGGCGTGCCGTTCGCGACCTGGATCGGTCAGACCGTCGGCTGGCGCTGGGGACTGGCCGTCGTCGCGGTTTTAGCGGCAATCACCGCGCTGCTGATTCGCACCCTGGCGCCAGCCTCTCCTGCACAGGCCGACGCCAGCCCGCTACGTGAACTGGGTGCGCTGCGCTCTCGCCAAGTGTGGTTGACGCTGGGAATAGCGGGCATCGGCTTTGGCGGGATTTTCTGCGTCTACACCTATCTGGCGGCGACGCTGATCGAAGTCACGCATACTTCGGACTTCATGATTCCGGTGGTCATGGCGGTGTTCGGTCTCGGCACTACGGTCGGCAATCTGGTGTGCGGCTGGGCGGCGGACCGCTCAACCATGCGCTCGGCAGGAATCTCGCTGGGCTTTACTGCGCTGGTACTGGCGCTGTATCCGTCGGCCACCGAAAACCTGTGGCTGCTGATGCCGTTGGTGTTCTTCGTTGGCTGCGGCGTCGGTCTGGCGGCGATCCTGCAGACCCGCCTGATGGACGTCGCGCCCCACGCCCAATCCCTGGCCGGCGCGCTGGTGCAAAGCGCGTTCAACCTGGCCAACGCTATCGGGCCCTGGGTCGGCGGCATCGTCATCTCTGCAGGGTTTGGCCTGCCCGCAACGGGTTATGCGGCTGCCGGCCTGACGTTGGGAGGACTGGCGATGTGGTACTGGGCGCTCACCGATGCCCGTCGTGCCGAACGACGTTACGACCGGCAGGCGACCGGAGAAGCCTGATCACGGGCCGCTGCCAGCCAGCCATGCGTCATCGTGTCGCCCTTCCGGCGAGCCGAAAATCCTTGTCCGCTTCGTTCGCGCAGGCATAATCGGCCCATCTACCGCGACTCATGAGTTATCAGCCTTTGAAACATGCGACTTCTTGCTCAGCTCCCGTCGTGGCCAGCAGTTGCGCCAACGGCTCGGTTCGTCGCGCTTCCCGACGCCTGGGACAAATTTACGACGAAGCCTTCACTCAGTGCGGGCTGAAGGCGACGCAGTATTCGCTGCTGTCGCAGATCGCCCGCAGCGGTGAGCCGAAAATGCGCGACCTGGCTCAGGCGCTGGTCATGGACCTGTCGGCCTTGGGCCATACGCTCAAGCCATTGGTGCGCGATGGGCTGGTGGAGTTGAAAATCGACGACGCGGACCGCCGCAGCCGCAGGGTCATGCTTACCCTGGCGGGTCAGCAGAAATACGCCGAAGCACGCAAGATCTCCGAACGGGTATCACAGGTGTTCGACAAGACCTTTGGTGCGGAAGAAACGGTGAAGCTGCGTCAAGCGCTGGATTTCATCGCTTCGGAAGGGTTTGCGCGATCATTGCTCAGTGAATTGCAGTCGACCCAAGCCTGACACTCCCTGCTGTTTTCACTGATCTTCGGGTTCGTCGTCCGGCGTCGGAAACAGCGTATCGACCTTGTGGCGGCTTGACGTCCGTACGGGCGCCATGGCGGCAGACTCGGCAAGCTTGGTGGCCATTTCCCAGTGCCTGGATTCCTGGCCCTCCGGCCGGCCTTCGGTTTCCCAAATCAGTTGCGCCAGTTGACGAACAGCCTCTTCGTCGACACTCATGCACGGCCCCCTTAGATATTTTTGCAATTCGTCGCCCGGGGTCAAATAGACCCCGAGGCCACCTGCTGTGACAACGCTGGGCGATCCATAGACCAGCCAGTACCGAGGGAAAAACAGCCGAGCCCCCTCGCAACGCTTGTAGGCGTTGGAAAGCGAGAATCGTCCTCCCGGCCCCTTGCGCATCGTAGCGATACCGCGACCACGCATCACGATCGATCTCCTCAGGGCCTGCGATTGAGCAACACGCTGACAATCAAGCCTACCCCCGCTGCGGCCCCGACCGCTACCCACGGATGCGTCTTGACGTAACCCTTGGCATCATTGATCACGCGGGTCAGCGGCGGTTGTTCAACGGTCGCGTCGACGGCAACCGCCTCTGCACCCTTCAAGGCGGCGCCTTTCAAAAACGCGGTCAGGCGCTCACGAGCCTGGGTCGTGCGGTCTTCATGCAATGCGTCGCCAGCAGCAAGCAATGCATTGGTCTCATCGATGAACGTGTTGAGCTGCTTGCGAGTTTTCTCGTAGAGATCCTCGCTCAGTGTTTCAGTGAGGTTATCAATGGTCTGGCTCATGGGGCTTACCGTGTTCGAGGATGTCGAATTGGGTTGACCAAAGCTGCGATCAATTCGTTCCTGAATTCGGAACAACGGCAAGCCGAGCATCCTGTGTGCAACGAATCATCGATGGCATCGCGCCAAAACGCTCCATCTACAGGGCCTCGCAAGCACCAGCGGCGTCAGTGCCATCACCGGCTTGCTCGCCGCGCTTATCCAGCCATTTTCTGAAGCATGCCGGCGTGCCCGCATAGACGGCGTTGGCCGGCACGTCAGCGTTGACCACGCTATTGGCACCAATCACGCTGTTCTCTCCGATAGTGACCCCTGGCAAGATCACCGTCCCGGCTCCGATCCATGCGTTGCGGCCAATGCTGATCGCAGAGGAGCGAGTGTGGCTGTGACGCATCTCAGGATTCAGATCATGGGTAGTCGTACACAAGCGCACCTGCGGCCCGAGCATCGTATCGTCGCCGATGGTAATGCCTGCCTGATCCAGAAAAATACAGCCTGCGTTGATCAACACGTTGCGGCCCAGCGTCACCCGTCCGCGCTCGAAATAGAACGGCGGACGAATCACCGCATTTCCCGCAGTGACGACGCCGGTTTTACTCAACAGCCGATTGCTCTTCTTTTTGCCCAGATCATGACTATTCAAAAGCCGTATGTACTCAGAAGGCTTTATCTTTTTTCTCAGACCTTACAGCCAAAGCATCATGAATTGAGCGACTTCTGAAGATAATGGACGCGTTCGCGCAAACGACAGCCTGCGCCGAAATTGAAGGATTCTAACGCGTCCGGCGGTCTCGGGATTAACACTTATAGCGGTTGTGGTCATTGGCTGAGTTCCAGGAGAACTCTTTAGCACAGCTTGCAGCAAAGTTTTCAGGCATTGGCTTCAAGAAAGGCCGGATTACCTGCATAAAAAACCCGACGCCAGGGTCGGGTTCAAGTATCCGTCGAAACTCACTAAATGCCGCGCCCGCCCGATGAACGCTGGTCGCCATTAGTCGAACGTTCGTCAGCGGGAACCGGGTCGTTGCTCGTTCTGGCCGGGTGAGTCGGGTCTACTTGCGGATCCGAAACATCGGGCGTCTCAGGGTTAAAGCCCAATTCCTTATCGACGTTCGTTTCACTTGCGATCGTGTGCTCGGGACGCTTACCAGCGCGATGATCAAAACCGGTCTCGTTGTCGGCTTCGCTATTCACGCCTTTCTGTGAAACGTTGCCAGGTGCGTCGGGATTCATTTCCATCTCCGTTCTCCATCCTCAGTGCATGGGATATCCATACACATGGAATTGGGATGCCCGTCAGGATGAGGAGTGCCCAGAGATGGACGAATGGTGAACTACGCCGCTTACCGAAAACCGCAGCAGCGTCACGCGCAAATGGCCGGGCGGGTCGAGGCCCTCCGTTCTTCGGTCAGCAGTCTTCGGTACACCAGTTGAAGACGGCGGCGGCCAGGAGCGTGTGAACAGCCGATCAGCTCGCGATCAGTGTGCAGGCCACCAGCGACATGCCAAGCCCCATCAGCACCGGCTGATCGTAAATGAGAGCGAGCGCCAAAACGGGCGCGCCCATCAGAAACATAGGATCGCGAAGAAACATGAACGCCTTCAAAGCAGCTGCTCCTTGACTCAAGGCGCGCAGCTTAACACGCTTTCCTGCATTGCCCTTTGCCCTGCATCCACCGGCATTGCGCGGTGCCGGTCTCAGGCAATGCTCAGCCGCCGGACTGGCGGTTTTTCGTCCGCTTTGCGAAACAAATAGTCGCGCCAGGCCCTGAACGCCCGCTGCTGACGCGCGCACGCTTCCTGCCAGCGCTCACCCCCGACCTGTTCTACATGCAGAGCCATCATCTCCTCGGTCGCCCGATCGAGTTCACTGATCAGATCGAGCGCATTGGGCGGGTCAACGTTCGTGCTTCGCATAGGACTCCAAGTTATCTACCAGCATTGAATCGACTGGCTAACTCGTTGAACGTGCTGCAATTCTGACGAACGGCGAACGCTCATCCACCGAGATGGATTCCTGCTTCATGACCTCCTTGGCCTGTTCGGCCCTCGAGCGAGCGGATGACGGTCATGCACCACACTGGTCACCTCGTTCGCGACGATCGAGTGGAGTTTGGTCTCGACCGCCGTCTGTATGTGTAGCCCACAATGCCCTTGCCGCCCGTCATCATCGAACCGGCGTCTGAATCGGTCGGTGAGTTCTCGCTGCAAACGAATAGCTATAGATCACTATTGAGTCACGCGAAGTCACGCAAAAGTCACGCACCCTCCGCCGACGTCACGCCGATCGCTCCACCATAAGCGGGTTTAGCCGAGCGTTAGGCGCGTCGAGCGGTCGACATGACGGCCGCTGCCCCCAGCATCATGGCGCCAGCTATGCGATTGAGGATAGAGAGTTGCCGTGCTGAAGAGTGCAACGATCGGATGATACTGCCCGCGAATGCCCAAGCCATTGCGGCAACGAGCTCAACGGCAATGTAGATTGCGCTGAGAAGGACAAGCTGGATCGTAAATGAAACGCCAGCATCAAAAACAATGAACTGGGGGACAAAAGCCGTAAATAGCAGTACGGCTTTAGGGTTTGTCACGGCGGTGAGGAATTCCCGACGAGCCAGTGAATATGCACTGACAGGGCGCGCTAGCCCTGCGGCCCCGCCTCCGACATGATTGCTTCCCATCATCATTGGTGTGCCGAGATAGGCAAGATAAATCACACCTGCCCACTTAATGATCTGGAAGGCAAGCTCGGATGCCTTGAGAAGCGCACCCAAACCAACAATCACCACTACGATCATCAACACAAAGGCAATGCACCGACCGGACAGAGCAACCACTGCTGGCAAGAAACCCTGCTTGCTACCGTTCGCGAATGCCAGCAAGTTATTGGCACCTGGCGAGAGAGCAACAATCGCGGCAGCTGGAATAAAAAGCATGAGTTGGACTAGCGTCATGTCCGGTGCCTCCGCCTTCGGAAAAGCCTAATTCTAGCCGGATTTATCATCGACCTCTTCGGGCGATGACCGACGAAGCATATGGACCTCCGCCGTTTTCGTGCCGAAGGATCCCGGTCGTCAGCGCGATGAGCGTCCGGAAGTTGCGGCTGTGGATCGGCTGACCGGGGTTGACCCAAGGACTGCAGCCGAGCGCGCCGCCGAAATCATCAAGATTGCTGCAGCTCGACCGAGGAATTCACCTGGTTCGAAGTTAGCAAGGATAGGGGGAATGTGGGAAATCAGGGACCGTATCTGATCGAGCCGAAAGATCAGGAGTAGATCCAGAAAATGATGAGCACCGCACTCACCCAGCTTAAGGTGAGAAGGAAAGCCAGGCTAAAAATTCGTGGGTCCATGGCGGCACACTGAAGAAAGTGCGGAGCATTGTAAGCATCGGGACCGCCACGGCAATGCTGGCATTTGGCATACATCCCTAATGTACGCCTGCGCCGCTTTCAGGGCTGCCTGGTCGGAGAGTAGGTCTCGGCGCAGATCAGTAACATGTCCAATTGCTCGAATGAGCTTGATGATCCCGGCGTCGCCACGTTGGCGGAGACTGCCTTCGAGAGAATTCCTCCCTGAGCAATCGCAGGGGAATGCCGTGACCCATTTGAGCGCTTTACAAAACCCAGCGACACATCCTCTCAGCCGCCCTATCTGCGAAACACGACTGAGCAACGTTACAGGATCAAATCGGCGCACTCAGGCTCCCAAAGCCCCCACAGCGAACTGAATGATTTCTGCGCGCGCTGAACACCGACGGATCAAGAAGCTGCAGAGCGTGAGGGTGAAATGCCGGTCGCGTTCATCCTCGGCTTGAAACCGCAAAGCGCCTTCGACCGGCAGAAATTGAAGCGCCATACATGACCCTTGACCACGCCGCTCAGGAGCGGCTGGCTAACCTGCATATCAGCCCTGATGCTGGCACATCAGAATCAAAGACGATAGGCTGGCACCACGATTGCAGACGAGATGGGATGAATCACATCAGGTCGAGGTAGTGCAGGTCTATTCGAGGGGGCATCAATGGAAGATTATGAGCGGAATGCATCGCTCGTATCGCTGATGAAATCCAACGGCGAGGCAATCCACGCCGTTCTCGACATCATTAGCGACGGGCTCTGGGACTGGAACGCCAACACCGGCTTCGTGTACCGCAGCAGCGGCTGGTACGAGATGTTCGGCTACTCCCTCCACGGCCTAAGGAACACTGTCCATACGTGGGAAAGCGTTATCCATCCCGACGATCTGGAGCGGGTGATGGCGCATTTGGATGATTATATTCATGAGCGCTCGTCAAGCTACCAGGTGCAATATCGTTGCAGATGCCGCAATGGCATGTTGGCGCTGATTGAAAACTGACCCACCCTGCCGATTGAAAATTGACCCAGGGCAGATTGCCGATTTGTCATCAGCAA
>NZ_NKHL01000051.1 GCF_002934685.1 Pseudomonas bohemica | reverse complement strand
AAAGCCTCCGAAAGTTCGGTGGCGAATAGGTTGGTGGTGTTGTTTATTACGGATCACGCGTCGTAAAGTGACGGCTTATCAATTGCCAAGGTGGCGAGGTCAATGGTTCCAGATATCACTTGGTTTGGCGTGATCATCATATTTGCGATGATTTACTGGCCCATATCCTTGGTACTTTCGATCTGCCTGGTTATTTGGGGCGCCTGCATTAAAAGCAGAGGGTGGAGTGCAGTCCTTTGGCTTGCCGCCATTGTTCCAGGCCTATTGGGGGTGGGCGGGTTATTCAGCAGTGTTTGAACCGGTTGGGCTGGGCTATACGTGGTGACGGGCATAGGGCCGGGTCAGGGAGTAAAACCATGACCAGAGATGTTGTGCTGAAAAGGGGATTTATGATGGGCTGGCTTGGACAAGGCTGAAGCGGTCATAAGATCTAAGCGGGCCGGCTCAGGCTTGGCCCACTTAGATCAGAAGCTTGGATAGCATATGTAATGCTTGTCCAGATCAGCCATCACCGCCACCGCCACACACGATTAGCTCAAGAAACCCCATCTGATACCACTTATTCTGGCAACTCCATCCATGGTCCAAACTAAACGCACTTGCAGTACCGCTGAATGCGAGACCAACTGCAATAGCGATAGCTATTCCTATTTTTTGCGAGCGTGCTTTCTTTATCCTGATTCTCATAACCGCTCCTCCATTCACTCAAGTCAGCTAAGTGGGACGTAATAACGCCACAATTTTTTTAATCCACAAATGCACTGCTGTCAATCAAAGACTGTGCAATCCGCGTGTCTTTCGGGCGGAAGGTGAATGTGTTCCTGCCGTCTGCGCTGGGCGACGAGTCTGGTGATGCGCTTCATCGATTCGCCAGCATCTCAGCCTTCACCTGAGCAATCTGCCGCTCCAGCTTTTTGATGGTGGCCTCGTCGCGCACGGCATCGTCCGGCTTCCAGTCTTTGGACGCAATAAGGAGACGGTCAATGCTCTGCTGCATGTGGTAGATGTGGGAATAGCTTTCTTGATGGTTACGGAAAGTGGTGGTCATGGTCAGGCTCCCGCCAGATGGGGCATAGGGGCAAAAGGTATGTCGTCGTCGAAGTCGTCAAAGCTAGGCGGCACGCCTTGCTGGCTCTGCTGCGGCGCGGCCTGCTGCTGACGCGGTGGTTGTCGTGCAGCGCTGGCCTGCGGATGCGCCTGCCGCTGCTGGCCGTCCTGCGGCTTGCCGCCGAGCAACTGCATCGTGCCGTGCATATCCACTACGATCTCCGTGGTGTAGCGCTTGATGCCGTCCTTCTCCCATTCGCGGGTTTGCAGCTTGCCCTCGATGTAGACTTGAGAGCCTTTGCGCAGATACTCACCGGCGATTTCTGCAACCTTGCCGAACAGCGAAACGCGGTGCCACTCGGTCTTTTCAACCTTCTGGTTCGTCTGCTTGTCCGTCCATTGCTCGCTGGTGGCCAGGCTCAGGTTGGTGACTGCGTTACCGTTGGGTAGGTACCGGACATCGGGATCTTGTCCGCATGTGCCCACCAGGATGACTTTGTTAACTCCGCGAGCCATTTAAGCCGCCTCCATCAATTCAGATTTACGTTTGTCCTTCGCTGCATTGAGGCGCGAAAGCGGTTTCGGCATATGCTCGGCAATCCGATAGGCTGCGGCGTAGATGCTCTGCAGCTCCTGAATGGTCTCAACAAGCGGTATTTTCGAGATCGCTTCGTTCACTGCCTCAAGGCCTTGTTCGTCCTGCTTCTGCCCATCATTCAGCCATGCAATCAATCGGCGGCCTGTATCCGCACTTATGACCTCTGGCTGCTCGAAGATCCGGGTACGATCCTTCGTCGCGATTGCCACATTGCCGTCGTGAACCAGGTCCAGAACTACAGTGAATTCGTAGTCGGAGCCTTCACGCTGCTCGGACTTCATGCCCAGCTTAATAACTTTCTTGCCTTCACCCTGAACCGTCTCCGTCTTGCTGCGCATGGTGCAAATGATATGCAGGGGACTGGTCAGAATCGTGTCCACCAACTTCCTGTGGCGCGGTGTTGTTTCGTTCCATGCCGACCAGGTGTTCCCCTTGTATTTCTGCTTGGCGATTGCGTCATTTATCTCCAGGCAGCCTCCGGCGCCGATCCATTCGTGCGAGTAGCTGTCGATGATCAGCACCGAATACCCGGCAGCCTCTGCCGACTTGATCGCCTCTATGTAACGCTCCGGAGAGTAGGGGGCGTTAAGGCTCATTACATCGAACTCGGCATCGTCGGCGTACAGCGATGCGCTGTCATGTTCGGTATCGATCACTGCGATGCGACCGCCAAGCCCAGTGGCCAATAGTAGGGCGGATAGCGTTTTTCCTGATCCAGAAGGGCCAGCAAGAGCGAGCCGTAGCCTCGCTTGCTTACGTTCGGCTTTCTTGAACATTTGGATTACCTCAGTCGTGACTGTCAAATTCCCGCTCAATCTTGCGGGCTTCGTCTTCGTACTCGTTACGCTCGTCGCCGGAGAATTGCTCAGGCGTGAACGCGCCGACCAGTGCCCAGTCGAGGTGGGCGGCCATGCGTGGGTTGCTCATGGAGATCTCAGTAGGTGATTTGGATGGCGGGGATTTTCTTCTGGTGGATCAGGATGATGACTGCTTTGGCGCAGGCCTCATCGATACCGTTGGCGACCATGGCTTGCTGGGCTTTGAGGCACACTGACTTGATGTGCGCCTTGTCCGCCTCGCGCGCTTCCTGCTGTCGAATGATCTCGTCCGCAGCGGCATTGGCACGGGCAATCTCTGCCAGGCGTGCGCGCTCGACTGCTTCTGCCTGCCGTTGCTCAGCGGCAATGCGTTCCTGTTCGGCGCGCTGCTCGGCGGCGATTCGGTCCGCCTCAGCCTGTGCTGCCTGGCGCTCGGCCTGTTCGGCCTGCAGCTTCAGTTCCAGCTCGCGGCGTTCGGCGGCAGCCTTGGCGTCCGCCTCGCGCTTAATGGCAGCTTCATGTTCAGCTTGGGCGCGCTGCTCAGCTTCGATGCGAGCACGCTCAGCAGCGGCTCGGGCAATCTCTGCTTCGTATTCTTTGCGTTCCCGTTCGGCCTTCTCGGCGTTGAACCGCGCAATCTCGGCAAGTTCAGCCTCGTGCGTTTGGCGAGCAGCGAACGCAGGGCGCAGCTTGGTAAGCACGGCGTCCTTGGCGCGAGCGGCGTCCGCTTCGAACTCTTCCAGGTGCTTGTCGATGACGAACGATTCGGCCTCATCAATGCGATGAGCGATCTGCGCAGAAGACAGATCGGACAGACCATCATCGCGATTGATCAGCCAGTCGATGCTCGCTTGATGACCCTGCTTGCGCGCTTTTTCAGCCTCCTCCCAATCAGTAAGGGGCTTCCTAACTTCTTCCTGCCACGTACTCAGCAGCTCCTTCACCCGCCTGCGTTCATCGTCGATCTTTTTGGGGAGTGCCTTCAGTTCGGTAACGAGTTCTTTGCCGAGAACGTCAAGTTTAGATTTTGATCCGGCCAGGCTATAGGCGATCGATCTGTAAGCGTCCTGACCCTTTTTCGTTTTTACATCGGGAGCCGAGGCGTTGAATTTGTCGATCTCATCGCGGACAGACTGGAGGTACGGGTCCAGTCCGTTCGGCGTGCTGAAGACTGTCAGCGCTACTTCTTTGGCTGGCAGGACCGATAACTGGGTATCTGTGGGCATAAAAACTCCTCGCGCTCCGTGCGGGCGCTGCAATCCAATGGGGTAGGGGTTACTGAGTGATGCTGTCTGCCAGGGAAAGCGCGAGCATCAGTAGAGTGAATGCCGCAAGGACCGGGAACGAACAGCGCCAGAAAACGAGACGGCGCCGGCGCTGGTTGGGGGTCATGACACCCTCGCGATCAGCATCCCGCGCCGAGCTTCGATGCGAATCTGTCGTGGTAGCGCAGCGACCATAAAAAAGCCCTGATTGGCCAGGGCTTGTACGAGTGCTGCGCGGTTGCGAGCGATGATCGTCATACCGAACCTCCTTGCTTGGCGAGAACCGCTTCCATCTGGCCCATGCAGATGCGCAGGCGGCTGGGTAGGGATGCCAGACGCTTGGCATCGCGTTCGTTGCACTGCTGGTAGAACAGGTCGGCGCTGCCGTCGAACCAGTTGTCAGCGGCGCCACTGGACGATGACCCGAGCATTCGCTCATCCATCAACCTTGCTTGGGCGCTGTCCGCGTAGCTGGTGCTCATGATGCGATGCTCGAACAGCCATGAGTGCGGGCGTACACCTGCGCCTCCACCTGATAAATCACTCTGAACAATTCGGAATAGCGCTCTGTGGTGATAACTTTCCCCTCAAGCAGACCATCGATCCAGCCACGCGCCCGAGCGATCAACTCGCGGGCGATCAGGTCGAAGTCAGGGCTCAGCGCTTGCGCCATCAGGTTTTCGAAACGTTTATTTTGAAGGGCATCCATGATCGCCTCCTGGGCGCTGATTGACCGCATTGGTCGGAGTCCAGACAGCGGGTGACCAAACCTCTGCGCGCCGTTTGAGCGCAGATCTGGAATCCGCCGATGCGGTCGAGGAAGGGGTTATTCGGTGGGTGGTGAGGGGAGTGGCTGCCAGTGGGTGACGTCCTGATCTTTGATCGGCTCGTACCACCCGGCATATTCAGCGCTTTCTTTGACGTCATACCAGCCTGTCGCCTCAGAAAGCCCTTCCTCTTCGCCACAGTCGTCGTCGGGGTTGTAGAGGGCGTAACCTTTAAGGTACTGGGCTGCAAACACGTATCGCTGTCCATCAGAAACTGCGCAGACGATGTATTCCTTTGCCGTTCCGGAAAGCTGCTCTGGCAGCCGATCGCCGCACTTGATCCATTCGCTCATGCTCAATCTCCTTGCTGATTAACCAAACACACACGACTGCTGCATCGAGAACGCGTTAGCGCCGATGGGCAGCGGGGATGGAGCAGTGGGGTGTGTTCGGGAGGGTGTAAGAGGGGTGTTACGCGGTGGCTTTCGCGATCGACGAGTCAACCATTGTCATTGCTTTCATGGCGCTACTGTTGCCGGACGGTAGGTAGCCTACCTCATAGATTGCGAGCGGCAAGGAGCGCTTCAAGCATTTAATGCGCTGCGGAGATCAGCTTGACGCTGGCACGCTATAAGTAGAACCCAAGCTCTATTCTAGCGCCCCCCACAAACGCAAGGCCTTCTAACCAAAAGACAATTTGCCCCCCCCCACTACAGACGACCGTTTGTTCATCGCCAATTTTTGCGCCAAAGGCCGTAGGAGGGTCGGTTTCATTGACAGCAGAGTTGGGTACCGGCGTGCCTGGGGGGCGGACAGTTAGCTAGACGATGCCATGCCGTTGGTTGTTCAGTCGCTAAAGCTGCTATCGCTCGATGAGCTACAGCTGTCACTGAATGAATCGCTCGAACTATAATCGCTGCTGCTGTAACTGGAACAGTGATCGGTAGAGCGGTGAGGCTCGCTGCCGTAGCCGTTATGCGATGAACTGAACAGGTTCGGGGAATTCGGCTGCGTGGCCGAATCAAAGCTGGTATAGATGCCTGACGTCTTGAACGGTTTGCTGGGCCGTGTTGCTGCCTTCACGTTACTAGCAGCTAACGCTTCGACACCCGCCGCTGTGAGCCAAATTTTTCCGGCGCTATCTATGCTTACCAGGCCTGCGGCCACCAATTGATTCCAAAGCTGCGGGCTGACCTGCTCATAGGTTTCGCGGAAGTGGGCCAGCGATGCTTCCTCGCCGGTATTTCGAACGTACTTGAGGGCGTCGATGTAGAGGCTATTCATGCGGAGGTTCTCCGGTTGATTTTCCCGTTTGGCCCTGTAGCAAAGACCCAGACGTGTTTGGCGAACTCATCGTGTAGGTGATTCCCCAATTCAATTATGGCTGGCCGGAATGATCGATGCCACCTCCCGTGATGTGAGCGAGCCGTCTGTTTTGTGCCGCACTACATATTCTTGATCCGGGCTCGGGGGCTGTTTGGACGCAGACCGTCGGAGCCAATCCCGACATCGATCCAGATCATTGCTCGGATCTCGCGGCTTGGATGCTTGCTGCTTGGCGGCAGGATTCGTCTACATCCCGAAGCTGACCGCCCCACAAGGAGGAACGGCCACTGAGTCGCAACCTTCTCGATCAGCTTCGGGGTGGGCACTCTTGCGAATGCCTAAGGGTGGGTCAGTGCTGCCGAACAGGCTCAAGTCGAGCCCGTGCGTACTTCTCCTGTGAAATGTGAGCTGCCACACTCTCAATGGCAGCTACTGCGCCCGGCTGGCCTCGTGCGGCACAAAGCGCGAGCCCGGTCATGCTCAGCAGCTTCAGCAGAACCTGTCCTGCATCCTCAATGCTCTGCGGCTTACAGGCGTTGATGTAATCCTCTACCGCCTTGTTGGCGATCACCTCTGCTTGATCTGGTGTGACCATTTAGCCTTCCTCCAGTTGACCTTCCGAATGCCGCACGGGGTATGCGCGGCATTTGTGAAACTCACTGCTCGGCTGAATCAGCAGCCGTTCCCAGCGACTCGCTACTGGCGTCAGTTGTTGGGATGGATCGGATGTACCCGGCCTAGCTACTGGCTACAGGCCGGGGTATTGCGTCAGCGGTGTGGTTGCCGGTCTATTCCCGGCTGTCATCCAGTCCTCGGCACTGGCGCCGCTCCGTACCCGCTGCTGATTGCAGGTCGTGAGTCATCGGTGGTTTGGGCGTTGCGCTTCCTACTCGCCACCTCAATCAGCATCTATAGGTGGTGGATCACAGGTCCGTACAACATGCACGCTGCAGCGCGTTGTGCCCGGCTGATTGGGGCAGGGTGCATGAGGTCCGGCGCCCCTCAATGCCGAAGCTCGGGGCGCTAATTCGATTCGTTGTTGCTGGGTTCCGTTACCTGCCACGGTTTCCTGGGCTGCCTTGCGGCTGTCTCCACCACGCTAGGTACGAGTCGTCTCTCACCGGCGCCGCACATTTCGTGTTCGGTGCATTGCCAGTTTGTTTGCGTGGTTTCGCGTGCTTGCATGTGGAAGCACGGCAGCTAACCAGAGGCTGCATGGACGACGGTTTAGCTTTCTCGCCACCGGTTGCCCGGTACGTCGTTGGGTCACGTCAGATTGTGTAAAGAGCACAGGCTCTGTTCAGGCCCTGGCGCAGTGTTTGTCGCTGCGATGGGGGTAATTTAGAAAACTAAACAAGGGCCGTCAACTTTTATTTTAGAAAACTTAACAGCGAGCGCGTCAAATACGCCTGATCCCTGATAACGTCAAGACTTACGAATTCATAAAAGGTGAGATAAGCTTTCTAAAGACCTGTACATGCATACAGTAATCAAGGAGAAGCTGATGGCTCGCGCAGACAAGAACAAAACCCAGGAACGCAAACCAATGTCCGGAATCGAGCGCCTGACGCTCCGGGTGTCGAACATGATCAATCACCCAATCGCGCAGGATCGGAAGACTGTGACGATCCACCGACTGGAGACGGACGGTGATCGAGAATGGGAGGAGGTGATGGGGGTTCTGGCGGAAGTCGATGGAATCGACATGACATTCAACGACGAAGATGAATCGGTGACGCTGAGCTGGGAGGCGCCGGCGGATCACGACCCGCGCGCCCAAGTGCATGAGGAGTTTGATGCGGTTGAGGAGCCTGCGCCTTTCTGACAGACAAAAAAAAGCCCGCTCAGTGGCGGGCTACGGTAGGGCGGAAATGATAGGCCCTAAAAGCTCTGATCATCTAGGTTTCAACAGCGCGCCGATACAGGAGCCGATCAATGCCTGATTGCATTCAAGTATCTTCAAGCGCTCTCGTACGGAGTTAGTAACCTGGGCACCACCGGAGCGTTCTGCCCATGTCGCCAAGTCATGAACCGCTGCCGCGATAGCATTTTGATTGCGAAGAATGGCGCTAAGAAGGGTCGGGGTAACTTCAGACTTATCCATATTATTGTCCTGTGTGAAGAGATGGCGGTCTGGCAGCATAGACCAGATGTGACACATCGCAAGAAACAGGCCGTCACTTTACACACAGGCCGATGCCTGCGAGGGGTAGGGGGTG
>NZ_NKHL01000026.1 GCF_002934685.1 Pseudomonas bohemica | reverse complement strand
GAGGCGTATTGGTACTGCAGGCAAGGCGTGAAAGCCTGGCGCACCAAAGCTTCCTGCCATTTGTTTGCGAGAGTGGCATGGTTGCCATAGCCACGTCGCAGAACGATTCGGCCAAACTGTGCACCCACTCGGAGGGCATGCTCTAAAACGTCAGGTGAGACATTGTCGCAGTCCACCAGCACGGCAACGCGTGCTTCACCAGGTGTAGGGTGAGCGGCCATCTTCGGTTTCCTATACGTTTACAATCAAGTGTGAACCCCGAGCAAATTCCTCATGTCACGCTCGAATTTGGTGTAATCGTAGGTCCACTCGAGAGTGTCTAGATGTAGTGGTCAACTGATCCCGGACACGATTTTAAGTTTTTCTTCGGTTTTCGCCGGGGATACCCCACCGTTAAATTGATGAGGACGAATCCAGTTGTAGTGATGCATCAAATAGTGGCTGATGTCTCTCTGAGCCTGCTGGCCGGTCATGTAGCCGGTGGTTGGTATCCATTCTGTTTTCAAGCTGCGAAACACCCTTTCCATCGGCGCATTGTCCCAGCAGTTTCCTCGGCGGCTCATGCTCTGGCGCATGCGGTAGCGCCACAGCCGTTGGCGGAAGTTGCGGCTGCCATATTGGGCGGATTCAACTGGTCGTCGCAACACTGGATTGTTGTACAGACTTTAGATACTCATTCAGTGCTTCGGCAGGT
>NZ_NKHL01000100.1:1410-93876 GCF_002934685.1 Pseudomonas bohemica | reverse complement strand
GAAAACACCTGCCGAAGCACTGAATGAGTATCTAAAGTCTGTACAACAATCCAGTGTTGCGACGACCAGTTGAATCCGCCTTGCGATCCCTGGTCCGAGTGGAATAGCAGATCCGAAGGCCTGCCACGCTGCTCGTAAGCCATATCCAGCGCTTTGATCACCAGCTCAGCGTCTGGCTTTTCCGACAGCGCCCAGCCCACGATCCGACGCGTACAAAGATCCAGGACGACAGCCAGGTAATGCCACTTTCCTTGCGCCCAAATGTAGGTGATATCGCCGCACCAGACTTGATTGGGCGCTGGCACGTCGAACTCGCGGTTCAATGTGTTCGGGATATCCAGTCTTTCTACTGTTGCTCGTTTGTAGGCATGGGAGCCGGGTTGTTTGCTGACTAAATCAAGCTCGCGCATCAAGCTGCGCACTTTGAATCGACCGATCTGCTCACCGTCTTCACGCATCAGCGACAAAATGCTGCGACTGCCCGCAGCACTGCGACTTTGTGAGAACAGCTCACTGACACGACTACGCAATCGAAGCCGTTCAACATCGGGTGAGCGGCGCCGCAGGCGCTGGGCGTAGTAACACGAGCGAGTGACGTCAAACACCTTGCACAGCCAATCAACCGGCTCATGGGCGCTCAACTGGTCAATCAGCGCGAACGCTCGTGATCTTCCGACATCAAGAGCGCGGTAGCCTTTTTTAATATGGATTTCTCTCGCTCAAGCCGAGCGATCCGGGCCTCCAGCTCCTGAATTTTTTGCTGTTCCGGCGTCAGCGCCTTGCTCTGCGGGGTGATGCCTTTATGTTCTTTCTGAATCTGGTCAACCCAGCGGCGCAATGCTGACTCACCAATGCCGAGTGAACGGCTGGCTTCGATGTAGCTGTAGTTTTGTTTGAGCACGAGGTCGGCAGCCTCGCGCTTGAATTCAGGAGTAAAGGAGCGGCGTTGTTTGGTCATCTGACACCTCGATCTGGCGAGCATTCTCGCCTAAATGGGTGTCCGGTTTCATTAGACCACTACAGACGGGCCGACAGCTGGAACAGGCTGATTCGGCGAACAGCATTGCGCATCTTGAGCAATCGTGTTCCCGTCAAATCGGTGACGTGTTCCTGCACTGAAAGCCCCGGTTTTAAAGGGATTCAACCATTCTGGAACACCTTGAACACCAAGAACACGGGATTTTACGGAGGTATGGAAAGACATCATCACACTGCCTTGCCGAAGGCAGCTTGAATGACGTTCCCTTTTTCCAGACCATCAAGATAATCGGCATACCATTGCATCATCGTCGTGCGCTGCTCCAAATATTGCGCCTTGTTGTATACCCCGCGCACACCAGGCGCTTTATGGCTGAGCTGCGCCTCAACGTGATCAGAGACAAAACCATGCTCGTTTAAAATTGTGCTGGCGATATGGCGGAAGCCGTGACCCGTCTGACGGCCCTCATAGCCCAGGCGCCGTAACGCCATCAAAAACACAGTGTCACTGCGTGGCTTCGTACGGTCGCTTCTGCCGGGAAACAGCAGCGCGTAACTGCCGGTAAGCCCCTGCAGCTGTTTCAACATATCGACCGCTTGCCGACATAGGGGCACCAGGTGCTCCCGTCCTTTCTTGCGGCCCTTCCGCTCAATAGGGATCGTCCAAAGCTTCTTTGAAAAATCAAATTCTGACCAGCAGGCTTCGCGTAACTCGCTGGGACGAACAGCGAGCAGGGTTAGAAGACGTAAGCCGAGTTGAACGTCTGTGGCATGAGGGTAGGACCGGATTGCACGTAGCAGGGCTGGTAGTTCATCGATACTGACGTGAGCGTAGTTTTCAGCCTTCCCCGATGCCAAGAACTTGTGGACACCCTCTAACGGATTATTCACGGCCCTGCCTGTCACTCGGGCCAGGTCGTATACATCCTTGCAATAAGCTCTGACACGACTCATCTGTTCAAGAATGCCTTGCTGTTCGAGGCCGCGCAGCAGATCCATCCACTCCATGGAAAGAATGCCCGAGTATGGTCGCTTACCAAAAGTTGGGAATACGTGGCGTTCAAGAGCACCCATGATGCGTTTAGCGGTGCCTGCGTCCCATGACCCGTTTCTGGAAGCGTGCCACTCTCGTGCCAACGATTCGAAAGTGTTGTTGCTGGTGGCCTGCTCAGCAGCTATGCGCGCCTGTTTGGTGGCGATAGGATTTTTACCTTCGGCTGCGTCAGTGCGTAGTTCGGAAGCTTTCTGGCGGGCAAGGGCGCCGCTTACCTCAGGGTATCCGCCTAGCCCCAGCCAGCTCCACTTGCCTACCGGCGTTTTGTAACGCAGCTGCCAGGACTTCTGGCCGTCAGGTTTCACACGGAAGTACAGCCCGTTCCCATCCTGCTCCCTGTACTCCTTGCTGTCAGGTTCAAGGCTAGCCAGGGCGGTGTCAGAAAGTGGGCGGCGCTTGATCTCTGAGCGCTTCATGGGCTTGTATCCCCTCGGTTCGATTTTTCATCAAGGATACACAGGGGGATACACGGCGGGAAGATATAGGGGTAGACAAAGAGATACAGCCAGAAACAAGAAAGCCCGCACAGGGCGGGCTTCTTGGGGTTGTTTAGAGACTCATGGAGACATCTGTAAACAGGTACTTGGTGGCTACACAGGGACTTGAACCCCGGACCCCAGCATTATGAATGCTATGCTCTAACCAACTGAGCTATGTAGCCAAGTGGCGCGCATTATTCGCTCAGATCAAAGATGTGTCAAGCATCTCTTTAAAGATTTTACGCGTGTGATCAATCGGTTAGGGTTTTTACGTACTCATTCCCTATGTAGCGCTGTGCTCTCGTCACCTTAGTGACAGTTTTGCCGAGCGCCCTGAGTGATTTTGCCCCACTTTCGTGCATTTCTTATGCACCGTTCTTGTTCGCGCGCCCATTTAGATGGCTTCTTGCTATCGGTCCGTTTCTTGCTTATGCCAGCCACATACGCTTGTTCCAACGCGGGGCATTGATGCGTCTGCAAGATACCGCCCATCGCTCCTCGACACAGGGGACAGGCGGTGGTCGTTTTTGAATCAAAGACATGGCATTTTGCCGGTAAGAATGTGAGGCAACGTCTATCGTGGTCACGAGCTGCGGCAGGGGTTGTCCGTGAGGAGTAGTCGGACATGCAAAGTCTTTTGTCGCCAGGTATCCGCCTGCTTGGACGTTTCGGGTTTGCACGCAAGTTTCAGGTGCTTTTCTTTCTGTTCATGCTGCCGCTGGCTGGCAGCCTGTGGATGATCGGACAGGACTACCGAGGCAAGCTGGCAGTGATTTCCGGCGAACAGTCCGGCGCTCGCCAGTTGTTGGCGCTGGAGGGGCTGGATGCGCAATTGACCGCGCAGCGCAATCTCGCCGCCCGCTGGAAAGCCGCTGACATCCTGCATGACCCCACCCCGGCCGCGAAAGCCGCCATGGCCGCGCTCGATGCTGCCAACCCGACACTCACTCAAACCCTGGCCAAGTTGGGCGATGAACTCAAGGCATATAAGGCTAGCCCGGACACCATGGCTCGTTACCAGTCCCTGCTGGCCTTGGTCAAAGGCATGGATTCGGAGTCGCTGCGCACGATCGGCTGGTGGCCCGATGGTTACGACCGTTTCACCTCCGCGCTGACGGCGTTGCAGAGCTTGCGCGAGCAGATTGCCATGGACAGCGGCCTGATCCTCGACCCTTGGCTTGAGACTTATTTGCTGATGCAGGTCGCGACTCAGCAGACTCCGGACCTGATCGAGCGCGTTGGTCGCATGGCCAGTATCGGTCAATCGTCGATCGCGTCCGGGCAGTTCTCCCTGCAAAGCCGCTTGCAGATGCGTGATCTGCGCGGTCGTATCGGGGATGCGCGCGATCAACTGGTCAAGGCGGTGGCGTCGCTGCAAGCCAAGGCTTATCCAGGCATGGAGAGCTGGGCCCGCCAGTACAACGACAGCCTCCAGCGCCTGGACAGCGAGCTGAAGGTGCTGGATGACGGCGTCTTCGGTGGCACGATCAAACTCGACACAGTAGCGTTCGAGCGCAGTGTCGACGGCACCCTGGAAGCCCTCGCTGCATTGCGCAATCAGTCGCTGACCGCACTGGACAGTCGCCTGGATTACTACCACGACCGTGCGATCAAGCAGTTCATCCCGGTTGCCGCGACGTTCAGCATTCTCGCGCTGGCTGCGTTGTATTTGTTCATGTGCCTGCAGGCCTCGATTCGTCGCAGTGCCAAAGGCATCACGACCCTGGCCGAGTCGCTGCGTGACGGTAATCTGTGCGTTGAAGTGGCCGTGGAAGGGCGCGATGAGCTGGCCGCGATCAGCACTGCTTTGAACGTGGCGGTCGTGCAGCTGCGCACCAGCCTGCTGGGTGTGAATCACGAAACCCAGCAGTTGGGTTCGGCGGTCCTGACGCTCAATTCCCAGTCCGGCAGCACTCTCAACGAGGTCGAGGATCAGCAGCAACAGATCAGTCAGATCGCTGCGGCCGCGACGCAATTGGCTGCGACTTCCCTGGGCGTTGCCAAAAGCTGCGAGGAGGCTTCCGGCAGCGCGCAGCAGACGCGCCGGATTGCCGAGGACAGCAGCCGCGACAGTCAGCGCACTACGGCGAGCATCCAGCAGCTCAACCAGAAACTGACCGACACTGCCAACGCGTTGGGCAAGGTCAGCGAGCAGGGCCAGCAGATCCAGTCGGTGGTGGACACCATTCGCGGGATTGCCGAGCAAACCAACCTGCTGGCGCTCAACGCAGCGATCGAAGCGGCGCGCGCGGGTGAGCAGGGTCGTGGCTTCGCGGTCGTGGCCGATGAAGTGCGCAGCCTTTCGCAGCGGACCCAGGCATCCACCGCGCAGATCGCCGGGACAGTCGACAGTTTGCGTTCCACCGTGAGCCAGGCGGTCAGTCTGATGGAAGCGGCGTGCGGCCAGGCCATCACCGACGCACAATCGGTGACTGGCCTGGGCGAACGACTGGGCGAAATTGCCAGCGCGGTGCAGATTGTCACCGACACGCTGGCGCAGATCGCCACCGCCGTGGAAGAGCAGGCTGCAACAGCGGATGAAGTCAGCGGCAATATCCAGCAGGTCGACCAGGCCGCCGGGCGGCTGCTCGACGGCGCGCGGGCAGTGAATCACGCCGCAGACACCCTGAGCAAAGGCAGTCGGGCGCTGAGCGACAATACCTCCAGATTCCAGTTGGGTTAACCCGGGCGCTGTGAGCGAGAGACGCTTTGCAAGACATAAAGCCTTGGCGAAGGGGGAGGGCCATCGATTTTATCCGTGCCCGGGTGTATTGCTGTTTCGAGCGGTTCAGCCCATCGTCTGAGCGTTGCCTTTGAGGGAGAGGCAACGCCGATGAGTCGCAAGGGGCGCTCAGTCCTGTTTCGGTAGATTCGCGGACGTCTGGCCGAACAGGATCTTCTTGCCCTCCTCGGTGACGGTCGCGCGGTTCTGCGATAGCGCCTCACCTTGCGCATAAGCCCTCGCCGTCGCGGGCCGCGCCTGAACAGTAAGGAACCAGCGCTTGAGATTGGGAAAGTCATCCAGGTTCTGTTGCTGACGCTGCCACGGCACGATCCATGGATAAGCCGCCATGTCCGCGATTGAGTAATCATCCCCGGCAATGAACGTGCGTCCTTCGAGGCGCCGATTCAGCACGCCATATAGGCGGTTCGTCTCGTTGACGTAACGATTGATCGCATACGGCAGCTTTTCCGGCGCGTACACACCAAAGTGGTGATTCTGGCCTGCCATCGGCCCCAGTCCGCCCATCTGCCACATCAGCCATTCGGTCACGGTCTTCTTGCCGCGCACGTCGGCAGGCTGGAACTGACCAGTCTTCTCCGCCAGATACAACAGAATCGCGCCTGACTCAAAAACGGTGATCGGCTCACCGCCGTCAGCGGGCGCGGTGTCGATGATTGCCGGCATGCGATTGTTGGGTGAAAACTTTAGAAACTCGGGCTTGAACTGATCCCCAGCACTGATATCGACGGGATGAATGCGGTACGCCAGGCCAGCTTCTTCGAGAAACAGTGTGATTTTGTGCCCGTTGGGCGTGGGCCAGTAAAAGAGCTCGATCATCGGTGTGCCTCCGTCAGAGGAGTAGGAATGGGGGCGGCCGTGCTGCCGGAATCGTCCGCATCAAGCAGAGCCATGACCGGCCTGACGACGCTTTCCAGCAACGAGCGTTGAGGCTTGGCGCGTGCCAGAACGCGAATACCCAGCAACACGCCGAGCAACAGGCGGCCGAGGTCAGCGGCGGGCTGGGCGCGGGAAATGCTGCCGTCGTTCTGACCAGCCTGCACGCAGCGGTGGAAAAAACCTTCTGCGCGGGTCAGGAAGTCATCGATGATCGCCTGCGCATCAGGGGCATCGGGCACGGCTTCCAGGGCCGAGTTCACCATCAGGCAGCCGCGATGCAGTGAGTCATTCATCGACCGATCGATGACCTCCACGAAAAACATCTCGATCGCCTGGCGTGGTGCGAGGGTGCTTTCAAGCCGGATGACGCGCTCGCCGAAGCTGCGTTCGAGGTAGTGCTCCAGCGCCCGGCGATACAACGCGCGCTTATCGCCGAACGCGTTGTAGACGCTGGCGCCGGTGATCCCCATGCAGTCGATCAGATCGCGCATTGATGTTGCCTCGAAGCCCTTGCCCCAGAAGCACTGAATCGCGGCATCGAGCACGATTTGTTCGTCGAATTCTCTTGGCCTTGCCATTGCTGATTTCCTTTTGGTGCACACGCAGGCGTTGCGCGCTGCTCCACAGTTCGCCTAATCTAAAACAATCGTTCTAAAACGCAAGACCGTTTTCTTTCTCGACCCACGTCCACAAGAGATGAACGCCATGATCCGTTTTTATTTCCATCCGACCCCCAATCCTGCCAAGGTCGCGCTGTTCCTTGAAGAGTCAGGGCTGGCCTACGAACTGGTGCCCATAGACACCAGCAAGGGCGAGCAGCATCGGCCTGAATTCCGCGCCGTGAACCCCAACGGCAAGGTGCCGGCGATCATCGACCCCGAAGGGCCGGGCGGCAAGGAAGTGCGAGTGTTCGATTCCAGCGCGATCCTGCTGTACCTGGGCGAGAAGACCGGGCAGTTCCTGGGAAAACCTGAGGACAGGCCGGAGCTGCTTTCCTGGTTGTTCTTCATCGCGTCAGGGCTGGGGCCGTTTTCCGGGCAGGCCGTGCATTTCCAGTACGCGGCGCCGGAGGGCAATGATTACGCCGTAAATCGTTACCGCCGTGAGATCGAGCGCCACTATGAGGTTCTCGACACGCATCTGGCCGGCCGTGAATACATCGTCGGCGACGAGTACACCCTCGCCGACATGTCCACCTGGGGTTGGCTCATCCGCGCGCCCCGTGTGATGAAGGGCGCAGAAGATGCGCTGGCTGACTTCCCCAATCTCAAACGCTGGTTTCAACGCATCGACGCCCGTCCGGCTGCTGCGAGAGCGCGGGATGTGGGCAAGGAACTGGCGTTCAAGAAAGACCTGGATGAAGAGGCCAGGCGTGCGCTGTTTCCGTCGAATTATCCGAAGGGAAATTGAGTCAGGGCCTTAAAACGCGGCTCAATAAAAAAGCCCCCTGATGGGGGCTTTCGGCGCCGATGTCTGGCTGGTGAGCAGCGCTCTAGACGTTGAAGCGGAAATGCAACACATCACCGTCCTTGACGATGTAGTCCTTGCCTTCCAGACGCCATTTGCCTGCTTCCTTGGCACCGGCCTCGCCCTTGTACTGGATGAAGTCGTTGTAGGCGATGCATTCGGCGCGGATGAAGCCTTTTTCGAAGTCGGTGTGGATTACGCCAGCGGCTTGTGGTGCGGTTGCACCGACGCGGACGGTCCAGGCGCGGACTTCTTCGACACCAGCGGTGAAGTAGGTCTGCAGATGCAGCATTTCGTAGCCGGCGCGGATCACGCGGTTCAGCCCAGGCTCATCGAGGCCCAGGGCTTCGAGGAACATGTCTTTCTCTTCGCCGTCGTCGAGTTCGGCAATCTCGGCTTCGATCTTGTTGCAGACCGGTACCAGCATGGCGCCTTCTTCTTCGGCGATGGCGCGAACCACGTCCAGGTGCGGGTTGTTCTCGAAACCGTCTTCGGCAACGTTGGCGATGTACATGACTGGCTTGGTGGTCAGCAGGTGGAAGCCCTTGATCACAGCCTTCTCATCGGCGCCCATGTTCTTCATCAGGCTGCGCGCTGGCTTGCCTTCGGTAAAGTGCGCGATGAGTTTTTCCAGCAGGCCTTTCTGGACCACCGCGTCCTTGTCGCCGCCCTTGGCGTTGCGCGCGACTTTCTGCAGCTGTTTTTCGCAGCTGTCGAGGTCGGCGAAGATCAGTTCCAGGTCGATGATCTCGATGTCGCGTTTCGGGTCGACGCTGTTGGAAACGTGAATCACGTTCTCGTCTTCGAAGCAGCGGACCACGTGGGCGATGGCATCGGTTTCGCGGATGTTGGCCAGGAACTTGTTGCCCAGGCCTTCACCTTTCGAGGCGCCCGCGACCAGACCTGCGATGTCGACGAATTCCATCGTGGTCGGCAGGATGCGTTTCGGATTGACGATGTCGGCCAGCGCCTGCAGGCGTGGGTCGGGCATGGCCACGATGCCGCTGTTCGGTTCGATGGTGCAGAAGGGAAAGTTCTCCGCCGCAATACCGGATTTGGTCAGGGCGTTGAACAGGGTGGACTTGCCGACGTTGGGCAGGCCGACGATGCCGCAGTTGAATCCCATGGTGTTTCCCCTCGAGTGATGTCAGGCCTTCTGGCTGTGCAGGACGCGCATCGCCTTGGCGAAGTCGCCTGCGAGGACATCCGGCAGCACGCCGAGGGCAAAGTCGATACTGGCTTCCAGTTTTTCCTGTTCGGCGCGCGGCGCACGACCCAGGACAAAATTGGAGACCAGGCTGGCATCGCCGGGATGGCCGATGCCGAGCCGCAGGCGATGAAAGCCGTTCTGGTTGCCGAGCTGCGCGATGATGTCGCGCAGACCGTTATGCCCGCCGTGCCCGCCACCCAGTTTCAGTTTGGCGACGCCCGGAGGCAGGTCGAGTTCGTCGTGGGCCACCAGAATGGCCTGCGGAGGAATCCGGAAGAAACCCGCCAACGCCGCGACGGACTGGCCGCTACGGTTCATGTAGGTGGTGGGAATCAACAGACGAACGTCTTGGCCCTGATGACTGAATTTAGCCGTCAGGCCGAAATACTTGCGGTCAGCGGTCAGATTGACGCGCTGGGCGCTGGCAATACGCTCAACGAAAAGAGCCCCTGCGTTATGCCGGGTCTGTTCGTATTCGGGGCCTGGATTTCCCAGGCCGACGATCAGTTGGATGGCGGTCACGTCAGGGGCTCTTCCTTGGGTCGAGTGTGATGGCGCAAAGCACCATCACGGGTTCAACCGGCGTGCGAGTAATGAATTACTCGGCTGCGCCTTCTTCACCTTCTTCAGTTGGAACGATGCGTGGAGCGTGGACGTTGGCGATAGCCAGGTCGGTACCGTGCGCCAGAGCAACGAACTCAACACCTTTCGGTGCTTTCAGGTCGGACAGGTGAATGTTGTCGCCAACTTCCAGCGCACCCAGGTCAACTTCGATGAACTCAGGCAGGTCTTTAGGCAGGCAGGTCACTTCCAGCTCAGTGGTAGTGTGCGAGATCTCGCCGCCTTTCTTGACCGGAGCTTCTTCGTTGATGAAGTGCACAGGAACGGTTGCAGTCAGCTTCTGGCCCGCAATAACGCGGATGAAGTCGGCGTGCATGATGAACTGCTTGGCAGGGTGACGTTGCATCGCTTTAACGATCACGTTCTGCTTGGCGCCATCAACGTTCAGTTCGATAACGTGGCTGAATGCAGCTTCGTTTTCGAACAGTTTGGCCATTTCCTTGGCTTCGATGGTGATCGAAGCAGCGTCTTTGTTACCACCGTAGACAACGGCCGGAACTTGCTTCGCGTGACGCAGGCGGCGGCTCGCACCTTTCCCCAGGTCAGTACGCGCTTGGGCGTTCAGAGTAAAATCGTTCATGTTGTATCTCCAAAATAGCCATTCCCGAGTGACGTTTGCGACCAGCGCCAACACGGTATGGGCAAAAAAGCCCCGCCCCAACAGTGATTGTTGGGGCGGGGCGCTTTTCGTCAACGGATGATTCGAGAGGGCAGGGCCCTTAACGGAACATCGCGCTGATCGATTCTTCGTTGCTGATGCGACGCATCGCTTCAGCGACTACCGGTGCGATATCCAGTTGACGGATACGGTCACAGGCTTGTGCTGCAGCGGACAACGGGATGGTGTTAGTGACCACCAATTCGTCCAGCACGGAATTTTCGATGTTCTCGATCGCACGGCCCGACAGCACAGGGTGTGTGCAGTAGGCGAAGACCTTGGCGGCACCATGTTCTTTCAAGGCCTTGGCCGCGTGGCACAGAGTGCCGGCGGTATCGACCATGTCATCGACGAGAATACAGGTACGGCCTTCGACGTCGCCGATGATGTGCATCACTTCGGAGTGATTGGCCTTCTCGCGGCGTTTGTCGATGATTCCGAGATCCACGCCCAGGGATTTGGCAACGGCACGTGCGCGCACGACACCGCCGATATCCGGGGAAACGATCATCAGGTTTTCGAAACGTTGGTCTTCGATGTCATCCACCAGAACCGGGGAGCCGTAGATGTTATCTACCGGAATATCGAAGAAGCCCTGAATCTGGTCAGCGTGCAGGTCAACGGTCAGCACACGGTCGATACCGACAACAGTGAGCATGTCCGCAACCACTTTGGCGCTGATAGCCACACGTGCGGAGCGCGGACGGCGATCCTGACGGGCGTAACCAAAGTAAGGGATAACAGCGGTGATACGAGTGGCCGAGGAACGGCGGAAGGCATCAGCCATCACGACGAGTTCCATCAGGTTATCGTTGGTCGGAGCGCAGGTCGGCTGAATAATGAAGACGTCTTTACCGCGAACGTTTTCATTGATCTCAGCGGTAATTTCGCCGTCGGAGAACTTGCCGACAGAGATGTCACCGAGAGGAATATGCAGCTGACGTACGACACGCCGAGCCAGATCGGGGTTGGCGTTCCCCGTAAAGACCATCATCTTGGACACGCGCAGTACCTGGAGGCTTAGGGTATGCCTGGATGACTATAGGAAAATGGCAGGGGCGGCTGGATTCGAACCAACGCATGGCAGGATCAAAACCTGCTGCCTTACCGCTTGGCGACGCCCCTGTATCTGTTGCACGAGTGCCTGACACTCGGTTCTCTTAGAGCAGTGTTTGTAACTTACGGTGCAACATCGAAATGTTGCTTCCTTTCGCCACAAACCCTGTAAGGGTCTCTGTAAGAAGGGCCGAGACTTTATCAGCTTCAGCTTTGTTTGGGAAGGCCCCAAACACACAACTTCCAGTTCCGGTTAATTTTGCTTCGGTAAATTTACCTAACAAATTCAATGCGTTACGAACATCTGGATAACGCCTTGCTACAACCGGTAAGCAGTCATTTCGACTGTTTCCCTTGGGAACGGGGCGCACTTTAATGGGCGGCGTGTCACGTGTCAACAGCTGATCTGAAAAAATTTCTGCTGTACTTACAGATACTTGCGGCACAAGCACGACATACCATGGTTCTTCGGGAGTTACAGGCGTGAGGATTTCGCCGACACCCTCAGCAAATGCGGCGTGTCCGCGCACGAAAACCGGCACGTCAGCCCCGAGCTTGAGCCCCAGCGCCGCAAGACGATCTTCATCCCAGCCCAGTTGCCAGAGATGATTGAGACCCAACAACGTGGTGGCCGCATCCGAACTTCCGCCGCCAATGCCGCCACCCATGGGCAGCACTTTCTTCAACCAGATGTCGACACCCAGCGGCGAACCGGACTGTTCCTTGAGTGCGCGCGCGGCTTTGACGATCAGGTTGCTGTCGTGGGGAACGTCAGGGATTTCCGTCTGCAGGCGAACGTCACCGTCCTCGCGCAGAGCGAAGCTGAGTTCATCGCCGTAATCGAGAAACTGAAAAAGGGTCTGCAGCTCGTGATAGCCGTCAGCTCGCCGGCCGAGAATGTGCAGCATCAGGTTCAGCTTGGCAGGCGCAGGCAGGGTCAGCAGTGGCTGGGACATGATCATTGCCCCAGTTTGCGCGGTTGCCAGTCCTTGACGACCAACGTGACGTCCAGATCCTGACCGTGCAGTTTCATCCGCTCAGGCAGCCAGTAGCCGTTTTGTTCGCTGTAACTCAGGTATTCGATCTGCCAGCCGTCCTGCTCCAGATTGGACAAGCGACTATCGCCGTCCAGGGTCAGGCTGCTTTTGCTGTCGGGGGCGGGCAGGCCGCGGACCCACCAGACCAGATGCGAAACAGGCAGTTTCCAGCCCAATTGATCCTTGAGCAGGGTTTCCGGATCCGGCGCATCGTAGCGGCCCTGATTGGCCACTTCCAGCGAGACCGCGCCAGGCCGACCGGTCAGGCGTGCGGCGCCGCGACCCAGCGGGCCCGAGAGGCGAATGTCGTAGTAGTCCTGACGTTGCAACCAGTACAGCGTGCCGCTGCCGGAGTCTTTGGGGGCGCGAATGCCAACCTTGCCGTTGATTTCCCAGCCGTCGAGGCTGGTGAGCTGTAACTTGTTGGCCTGCCATTTATTGGCGTCGCCCTTGCCCTGCACCGCTTCATCGGAAGTGATACCGGCGCAACCGGCGAGCAGGGCAATCAGACTGAATGCAAGTACGTGGCGCAATAGCATAAATCAAAGAGTCTCGGAGCCGGTCAGGCGTTTGAGGGTGCTGCGCAGGACCGGGCTGTCAGGTTGTTGTTCGAGGGCCTTGCCCCACACTTTACGGGCTTCGCGCTGTTCGCCCTTGGCCCAGAGCACTTCGCCCAGATGCGCGGCAACTTCGTGGTCGGGGTAGCGCTCCAGGGCTTCACGCAGCAGGCGCTCGGCTTCGTCGAGATTGCCCAGGCGATAGTTGACCCAACCCAGGCTGTCGAGCACGGCCGGATCGTCCGGGTTCAGCTGATGGGCGCGTTCGATCAGTTCCTTGGCTTCGGCGTAGCGCGTGGTGCGATCGGACAGGGTGTAACCCAAAGCGTTCAGGGCCATGGCGTTGTCCGGCTCACGCTTGAGGATCGCCCGCAGATCAGCCTCCATCTGCTTCAGGTCGTTGCGTTTCTCGGCCAGCATCGCGCGGGTGTAGAGCAGATTGAGATCGTCCGGGTACTGCTTGAGCGCCTGAGTCAGCACTTGCCAGCCGCGGTCGCTCTGGTTGTTGTTGGCCAGGGTTTCGGCTTCGATCAGGTACAGCTGGATGATGTAATCCGGCTGGTCGGCTCGGGCCTGGGCCAGACGTTTCGAGGCCTCGGCGGTGTTGCCGTTGCTCATCAGAATGTCGGCCTGACGCAGTTGCGCCGGCAGATAGTCGCTGCCCGGCCCGACCTGCGCATATTCGCTGAGTGCGGTTTGCGGGTCGTTGCGCTCTTCATAGATGCGACCGAGGTTCACATGGGCCGAGTCAACGTGGCTGCCACGGGCGACCAGATCCTCCAGATAGCCTTGCGCTTCATCCCATGCCTTGTTTTCCAGGCACACCAGCGCCAGCGAATAGCGCAATTCGTCGTCGTCCGGGTACTGCTGAACGAGGCTGGAGAACTGCACTTTCGCGTCTTCCATGCGGTTCTGTTCAACCAGCATGCGTGCGTACGTCAGGCGCAGGCGTTTGTCGTCCGGGTATTTCTTGATGCTTTTTTCCAGCAGCGGGATCGCTTCCTTGCCACGGTTCATGCTTTGCAGCAGACGGGCGCGCAGCAGAATCGGAGCGACTTCGCCTTCACCCGGCGGATTATCTTCCAGCAGCTTGAGCGAGGCCGCGCTATCGCCTTCCTGTTGTAGCAACAGCGCCTTGCCGAAAATCAGTTGACCGTTTTTCGGGTATTTGGCCAGCAGACGATCGAAGCTATTGAGCAGGCCCTTGCGCGTGTTGGAGTCGGTTTCTGCCGCCGACAGCGCCAGGAAGTCGAAATGGGTATCGCCCTGACCTTGCAGGACCTTCTCCATATAGCGCATGGAGTCGTCATAGCGTCCGGCGCGGGCCAGTTGGATGGCTGCGGCGCGTTGCGCTTCCAGGTTGCTCGGGTCATTCCTGGCCCAGATCAACGAGGTGTCCAGGGCAGCCTGATCGGCGCCCAGGTACTCGGCGATGCGGTAGGCGCGTTCGGAAATCCCCGGATCCTGGGTCTGGATCGCTTGGGTCACGTAGTTGTCCAGCGCAATGTCGAAACGATTGCGTTGCCCGGCGAGTTCGGCGGTCAGTAGGCTGACGACCGTTTCCTGGGTGAACGAACCATAAACCTGCGGCTTGGCTTCAGGCGTGGGCGTCGTTTCTTCCGTCGAAGCAGCAGGCTCCGTGGAAACGGGGGCCGTAGACTGACAGCCACCAAGAACGACAAGGGCAAGGAACAACGCGGAGGATTTATTCATATAAGAGAGAGGGCGGCTTACCTGCGGTTTGAAAGCATCATGACACAAGGCAGGGAGCAAACCCACAGCCCACTTGAAAACCCGGACCCGCCGTTTACAGCCCGCGCTTGGACATTTTGTCGCAGGTGCATGGCTGCAAAGCGGATCTCTATAGGGACAATAGACTGTCCCGGACGTTCTGAATGTATTGCGGTGGTTGTTCTGAATCTATTGAAGTAGGACAATTGCCGGCTTCACGTCACCATCAGCGACCTTGAATGGCCTTTCTTGCTCTGGGTATCAACCATAAGACTGCATCAGTGGATGTCCGCGAGCGCGTGGCATTTACCCCTGAGCAGCTGGTTGAAGCATTGCAGCAGCTTTGCCGCCTGACCCAGAGTCGCGAGGCAGCTATCCTGTCGACCTGCAATCGCAGCGAGCTTTACATAGAGCAAGATCAGCTGACCGCCGATGTAGTGCTGCGCTGGCTGGCCGATTATCACCACCTCAACATCGACGAACTGCGCGCCAGTGCCTATGTGCACGAGGAAGACGCGGCCGTGCGCCACATGATGCGCGTGGCCTCGGGCCTGGACTCCCTCGTGCTGGGTGAGCCGCAGATTCTCGGTCAGATGAAATCGGCGTACGCCGTGGCGCGCGAAGCCGGAACCATCGGCCCGCTACTTGGCCGGTTGTTTCAGGCGACCTTCAGCGCGGCCAAACTGGTGCGCACCGATACCGCCATTGGTGAAAACCCGGTTTCCGTGGCCTTTGCCGCCGTCAGCCTGGCCAAGCAGATCTTCAGCGACCTGCAACGCAGTCAGGCCTTGCTGATCGGTGCCGGGGAAACCATCACGCTGGTCGCCCGGCACCTGCACGACCTGGGGGTCAAGCGTATCGTGGTCGCCAACCGGACGCTGGAGCGCGCGAGCATCCTGGCCGAAGAGTTCGGCGCCCACGCGGTGCTACTGGCCGATATCCCGGCGGAACTGGTCAATAGCGACATCGTCATCAGTTCCACGGCCAGCCAGTTGCCCATTCTCGGCAAGGGCGCGGTGGAAAGCGCGCTCAAGCTGCGCAAGCACAAACCGATCTTCATGGTGGACATCGCCGTCCCGCGTGACATCGAGCCGGAAGTCGGCGAGCTTGACGACGTTTACCTGTATACCGTGGACGATCTGCACGAAGTCGTCGCCGAAAACCTGAAGAGTCGTCAGGGCGCAGCCCAGGCCGCCGAGGAACTGGTGAGTGTCGGCGTCGATGATTTCATGTCGCGTCTGCGCGAACTGGCGGCGGTCGATGTGCTCAGGGCCTATCGTCAGCAAAGCGAACGTCTGCGCGACGAAGAGCTGCAAAAGGCCCAACGCATGCTCGCCAACGGCAGCAACGCCGAAGATGTATTAATGGCGCTGGCACGCGGCCTGACCAATAAATTAATGCATGCGCCAAGCGTGCAACTGAAAAAGCTGTCCGCCGAAGGCCGCGTCGATGCGCTGGCCATGGCCCAGGAACTCTTTGCCCTCAATGAGGGCTCCACGGATAAACCCCCGCAATGAAAGCTTCACTGCTCAATAAGCTGGACGTGCTCAGCGATCGATTCGAGGAATTGACCGCGCTGCTTGGCGATGCCGAAGTCATTTCCGACCAGACCAAATTCCGCGCCTACTCCCGTGAGTACGCCGAAATCGAGCCCGTGATCCAGGCGTACAAGCAACTGCAGAAAGTGCAGAGTGACCTCGAAGGCGCGCAGGCGCTGCTTAAGGACAACGACCCCGACATGCGCGAAATGGCAGTCGAGGAAGTGCGCGAAGCCAGGGATCAATTGGTGCTGCTGGAAGGCGATCTGCAGAAGATGCTGCTGCCCAGGGACCCCAACGACAGTCGCAACGTGTTTCTGGAAATCCGCGCCGGCACCGGTGGCGATGAAGCCGCGATCTTCTCCGGCGACCTGTTTCGCATGTACTCGCGTTACGCTGAGCGTCGCGGCTGGCGGGTCGAGATCCTGTCCGAGAACGAAGGCGAACACGGCGGCTTCAAGGAAGTCATCGCCCGTGTAGAAGGCGAGAATGTGTACGCAAAGCTGAAGTTCGAGTCCGGCGCGCATCGCGTGCAGCGTGTTCCCGAGACCGAGTCCCAGGGTCGGATCCACACCTCTGCCTGCACCGTCGCGGTGTTGCCAGAGCCTGACGAGCAGCAAGCCATTGAAATCAACCCGGCGGACTTGCGCATCGACACCTACCGCTCCTCTGGTGCGGGTGGGCAGCACGTGAACAAGACCGACTCGGCGATCCGCATTACGCACTTGCCGACCGGTATCGTCGTCGAATGTCAGGAAGAACGTTCCCAGCACAAGAACCGCGCCCGGGCCATGGCCTGGTTGTCGGCCAAGCTCAACGACCAGCAAACCGCTGCGGCCGCCAATGCGATCGCCAGTGAGCGTAAATTGCTGGTGGGTTCGGGCGATCGTTCGGAACGTATCCGCACGTACAATTTTCCACAGGGGCGAGTGACGGATCATCGCGTGAACCTGACCTTGTATTCGCTGGATGAAGTTTTGGCCGGCGGGGTCGATGCAGTGATAGAACCGTTGCTCGCCGAGTATCAGGCAGACCAACTTGCGGCACTGGGTGAGTAAATGACCATCATCGCCAGCTTGTTAAGAAACGCTGAACTGCCGGATTCTCCGACAGCCCGTCTGGATGTCGAACTGCTGTTGGCGGCCGCCCTGGGCAAGCCGCGTAGCTTTTTGCACACCTGGCCTGAGCGTATTGTCAGCACCGAAGCCGCTCAGACGTTCGACGGCTATCTGCAGCGTCGTCGCGCTGGCGAGCCGGTGGCGTACATTCTGGGGCAGCAGGGCTTCTGGAACATCGACCTCGAAGTCGCGACGTACACGCTGATTCCTCGTCCGGAAACCGAAATGCTGGTGGAAACCGCATTGGAGTTGCTGCCCGGCGCGATCCCTCATCGTTTACTCGACCTAGGCACCGGCACGGGCGCCATTGCCCTGTCGCTGGCCAAGGATCGGCCGCAGTGGAACGTGACGGCAGTCGATCGGGTGCAAGAGGCTGTCGCGCTGGCCGAGCGCAATCGCCAGCGTCTGCATCTGGACAATGCCCAGGTACTGACCAGCCATTGGTTCAGCGCAGTGGAGGGCCGGCGTTTCGACCTGATCCTGAGCAACCCTCCTTATATAGCTTCCAACGATCCGCACCTGGTCGAAGGCGACGTGCGTTTCGAGCCGAGCAGCGCGCTGGTGTCCGGCTCGGATGGCCTGGATGACCTGCGTCTGATCGTCTCCCAGGCGCCTGCACATCTGGAGCCCGGTGGCTGGTTGCTGCTGGAGCATGGCTACGATCAGGGCGCGGCGGTGCGTGAGTTGCTCAGCCGTCATGGTTTCGAGCAGATCCAGACCCGACGCGATCTCGGCGAACACGAACGCATTACCTTCGGGCGCGTGCCGTGCTGAGCGACGAAGAACTGCTGCGCTACAGCCGGCAGATCCTTGTGCAACAAGTCGATATCGCGGGGCAGTTGCGCCTCAAGCAGAGTCGCGCGCTGATCGTCGGCGTTGGCGGCCTGGGCTCGCCGGTGGCGCTGTACCTTGCGGCTGCCGGGGTCGGTGAGCTGCATCTGGCGGATTTCGACACGGTCGACCTGACCAACCTGCAACGCCAGATCATTCACGACAGCCAAAGCGTGGGGCAGAGCAAGGTCGATTCGGCGATCACCCGTCTGACGGCAATCAATCCCGAAATCACGCTGGTGCCCCATCGCGCGGCACTGGATGAAGATTCGCTGGCGGCTGCCGTTGAGGCTGTGGACCTGGTGCTCGATTGCTCGGACAATTTCGCCACCCGCCAAGCGGTGAACGCAGCCTGTGTTGCGGCGGGCAAGCCGCTGGTCAGTGGCGCGGCAATTCGTCTGGAAGGGCAGTTGTCGGTGTTCGACCCGCGCCGCGCCGAGAGTCCGTGTTACCACTGTTTATACGGTCACGGCAGCGAAAGCGAACTGACCTGCAGCGAAGCAGGGGTCATCGGGCCGTTGGTAGGGCTGGTGGGCAGCCTGCAAGCGCTGGAAGCCCTGAAGCTGTTGGCCGGATTCGGCGAGGCGATGGTCGGCCGCCTCCTGTTGATCGACGCCTTGGGTACGCGCTTTCGCGAGCTGAAAGTCAAACGTGATCCGGGTTGCAGCGTCTGCGGCGCAGCCCATGAATAAAACGGTCGAGCATGGCTAGAGACAGCGACGCGCCTGTTGGGGTTTTCGATTCCGGTGTCGGCGGATTGTCCGTGCTGGGCGAGATCCATCAGTTATTGCCCAACGAATCCCTGCTCTACGTTGCCGATTGCGGGCATATTCCCTATGGCGAAAAGACCCCGGAGTTCATTCGCGCGCGTTGTGTCGCCATCGCCGAATTCTTTCGTGAACAGGGCGCAAAAGCCTTGGTGCTGGCCTGCAATACCGCGACCGTCGCGGCCGTCGCCGACCTGCGCGAGCGTTATCCGGACTGGCCCTTGGTTGGTATGGAGCCTGCGGTCAAACCGGCAGCGGCGGCCACGCGAAGTGGCGTCGTCGGCGTACTGGCGACGACAGGCACCTTGCAGAGCGCTAAGTTCGCAGCCTTGCTGGACCGCTTCGCCGCCGACGTTAAGGTGATCACCCAACCCTGTCCCGGCCTGGTGGAGCTGATTGAAACCGGTGATCTGGCAAGCCCGGTCATGCGTCAGTTATTGCAAGGCTATGTCGACCCGCTGCTCGCTGCGGGCTGTGACACCATCATTCTCGGCTGCACCCACTATCCCTTCCTCAAGCCGCTGCTCAGCGAAATGCTCCCGGCGTCCATTTCCCTCATCGATACCGGCGCCGCGGTAGCCCGCCAATTGCAGCGGTTGCTCAGCCAGCGCGAGTTGCTGGCGAGCGGTCGGCCTCATCCGACTCAATTCTGGACCAGCGGCGATCCGGCCAATTTCAGAAAAATCCTACCTTTGTTGTGGAAAAAATCTGACAGTGTGCGAAGCTTCGTTTCGTGAAAAAAACGTGAATAGCACTGGTCCCGGCTGAACTAAAGCTCACCGTCAGATTTCTATAGCCAGTCTTTTGTTATAAAAAATTTCTAACTACATTCGTAAATAGGATGTTTCAGATGAAGCGACTGTTTTGTTTGGCTGCGATTGCGGCCGCGTTGTTGGGGCAAAGTGCGATCGCACAAGCTGATGGGGTCGAGTTTTCGGTGGGCCAGACCGGGGAATCGACGATGACCTATCGTTTGGGCGCGCAATTTGATTGGGATAAAAGCTGGTGGCAGACCGGTGTCGGTCGTCTGACCGGTTACTGGAGCGGCGCCTACACCTACTGGGAAGGCGACAAGAATTCCAGTAACAACAGCCTGTCGTTTTCCCCGGTATTCGTTTACGAGTTTGCCGGTGACAGTGTGAAGCCTTACGTTGAAGCCGGTATCGGAGCTGCTGTGTTCCAGCGCACGGAAGTCGAGGGCAATAAACTGGGCAGCGCCTTCCAATTCGAAGACCGTATTGGCTTCGGTCTGCGTTTTGCCGGTGGTCATGAAGTGGGCCTGCGCGCCACTCACTATTCCAACGGCGGCATGACCACCAACAACGACGGTATCGAAAGTTACGCGATCCATTACACGATGCCGTTCTAAGCGATCAGTCGCTGCGACGCTTCAATCTGTGGGAGTGAGCCTGCTCTCTAACGAGCTGGTACATCCACAGCGGATGTAGGGTCTGGAAGACTGCCTTCGCAAGCAAGCTCACTCCAACAGCTGTGCTCGGTGTCTGTGGCGTTCACAGATACGCCGTGGCAATTCCTTCACGCTCGGTGATGCATTCCGGCGCACCCATCTCGAATTCCCTGCATATCAACGGCCTTTTGTCGTAGATCGTGCACATCATCGTGTCGCGATCCAGCGCCGCACACCAGCCGTCGTCCAGGCGTAGCATGACCTCGCCGCCCCAGTCGTCGGTATCGATGAATCGCTCAGGCACACCCGTGTCGGTGATCAGCATCACCTCCAACTGGCAGCAGCAGGCCGCGCAGGTCGAACAGGTGACGGCGGGCTCGGCGGGTTCGGCAGGGAGTTGCAGCAGGGGAATGACAGTCATGTGCGGCAGTGTAAAGCAGTGGGGCGGCGGTCGGGGGGCTGTCTGACGGGCGCAGGGTTCATGCTAGTCTTTTCTTGAGCCACCCGATCATCCTGCCCAATACGGGCAGGTGCTCATAAAGCAGCGCCCCGGCGTCGAAGAAGTCGCGCTGCTGGAATACCCGATTTTCGGTCCACAGCAAATGCGAGCAGCCCTGTACCGCGATCGGCTCGCCCTTGTTGAGGCGGGGGTGCCGGTAAGTCATGGCCCACCGCAGATCGCCCTTGCCTTCGCGCACCTGATCGTAGGCGTGAAACTCGACCTGCAAATCGCGGACGTTGGCGTAGAGTTCGGCGAAGTATTTGCGCAGGTCGTTCAGGCCGTGAATATCATGCAGCGGGTTGGCGAAAGCAATGTCTTGGGCTATACAACTCGCCGAGCAGTTGCAGATTGTTCCTGTCGAGTTCGGCGAAGCGCCGGGCGTAATCGCGCAGGAATTCACTCATGGCTTTGAGGCTCTGCTTGTCGATGAGGCAGGGATTTGAACGCGGTCAGGGCGCGTTCCCGACTGGATTTGATATCCACGATCGGTGCCGGATAGCCGTCGACGCCGAATAACCTGCCCAGCGCTGAGGGGTAATGGACATCGCGGTTGTTCAGGTCGGCAAGTTCCGGCACCCACTTCTTGATGAACACGCCTTGCGGGTCGAAGCGCTCGGACTGGCTCAGCGGATTGAAGATGCGGAAATACGGCGAGGAATCGGTTCCGGTCGAAGAGCTCCACTGCCAGCCACCGTTGTTTGAGGCCAGGTCGCCGTCGATCAGGTGCTGCATGAAAAAACGCTCGCCCTCACGCCAGTCGATCAGCAGATTCTTGGTCAGAAACATCGCCACGATCATGCGCAGGCGGTTGTGCATCCAGCCAGTTGCCAAGAGCTGGCGCATGGCCGCGTCTATGATCGGCAGCCCGGTCCGGCCTTGTTGCCACGCCTCCAGCTCCTCAGGCGCATGACGCCATTTCAGCGCTTCGGTTTCCGGACGGAAGGCGCGATGACGCGAGACGCGAGGAAAGCCGACCAGCACGTGCTTGTAGAACTCTCGCCACAGCAGCTCGTTGATCCAGGTCACCGAGCCGACATTGCCGGTCTCGAACTCTCCGTTATTACTGCGCAACGCTGCGTGCAGGCACTGCCGTGGCGAGACGACCCCTGCCGCCAGATACGCCGAAAGCTGACTGGTACCGGGTCTGGCGGGGAAGTCGCGTTCGTCGTTGTAGTAGTGCACCTGATCGTCGGTGAAATGCTCCAGACGCTTGCGCGCTTCGTCCTCGCCGGCCGGCCAGAGCGCCCGCAGCGCTTGGGGAGGTGTCGCGAAGCCCTGGACGCTCTCGGGCACTTCGTCACTTTTGACGTGCATGGGCGATTGCTTCTTCGGCAGGCGCACCAGCGACGGCACCGAGTGATGCAGGCGCGCATAGCAGACCTTGCGGAACTGGGTATAGACCTTGAAATAACCGCCGCTCCTGGTCAGCACACTGCCCGGTTTGAAGAACAGCTGATCCAGGTATCGGGTGAAGCCAATGCCCTGTTTGTCCAGCGCAGCCTCGACGGCTAGATCGCGCTTCTCTTCGTTGACGCCGTATTCCTCGTTGACGTGCACCTGCTCGATACCGTGGTGCATGCACAGTTCCAGCAGAGCTTTTGGCGCCTTGTCCCAGGTGTCGGCATGGATGACCAGCAGCGGGATATTCAGGGCATGCAATTCGCTTTTCAGCGCCGACAGGTTGCGCAGCCAGAAGTCGACCTTGGCCGGCGCGTCGTCGTGGCTATGCCATTGCGCAGGGCTGATCATGTACACGGCCAGCACCGGTCCGCGCTCCATCGCGGCGCTCAGGGCGGTGTTGTCGTGTACGCGCAAGTCGGTGCGCAGCCAGATCAGTTGCATTTTTTTGTCCTCAAATGATGTCCAGACGCTGCAGCGCGCTCTGGGCGCTCAAAGGGTCTTCGGCGAGGATGAGCCCGGCGACCTCACTGACAGATACGGACAGCTCGGCTGAATGGATGCGCACGGTGGGTCCGATAATCAATTTCGGGCAGTCGATGTTGTTCAGCAGGCGCGGCAGCTGGCTCAGGTTCAGCGATTTGCTGGAATACAACAGCACAGCGCGGGGCTTGAGGTATTCGCACGCCAGGCTCAACTCGCCGGCGGGCAAGGGCCAGTCGAAGACTTCCACCGGGCAATCGGCGCTGCTTACCAGCCAGGCGGTCAGCCAAAGGTGCGGTTCAAGCGGCAGGTCGGACTGATTGATCAACAACAGGGGCGCGCCGCTGACCTGGCGATTATTGTGGTACAGCCGTGCGCCGAACTTGCTGCGCAGCCAGGAATAGAAGAACACCCGCTCCAACTGCGCGCCGAACTGTCCCTGCCAGCGTTGCTCCAGCTCGGCCAGTAGCGGCAGCAACAGTTGCTCGCACAGAGTGCGCGGTGGGTACAGCGACATGGCTTGATTCAGAGTGTCGTCCAGACGTCGCTCAGACAGCGTGGTGATCGCTTTCAGCAGGTTCTGGCGCAGTTGGTCCCAATCGTTTTCCAGGCTTGGCGCCGGTGGCTGTTGATGGTCGATCAGTTGCTTGACCTGACTGACCGACACTCCGCGATTGAGCCAGGTGAGAATCGTCAGCACCCGGTCCACATGGGCAGTGCTGTACAGGCGATGGCCCTTGGGTGTGCGATGGGGCACGATCAGCCCGTACCGACGTTCCCAGGCGCGCAGGGTCACGGCATTCACGCCGGTCAGGCGGGCGACTTCGCGGATCGGCAGCCAGCCTTCTTCGACGGCGTGGGCGTAGTCCTGCGGATCGTTAAGCGGTTCGAAGTGGTTATCTTTCATGTCAGATGGCATTACGCAGGCTAAGGTTTTCCGGATGCGGCTGCAGGTACACTTGTAAGGCGATATACGGGGCCGGGTGCTGGCGGAAGTGATGCTTGAGCAGGATCAGGGGCACCACCAAGGGCACGATGCCCTGGCGGTACTGATTGATAACGGTCTGGATTTCCTGCTTGTCTGAGGCACTGATCGTGTCGCGCAGATAGCCGCAAATGTGCTGCAGAACGTTAGTGTGGGTGCGGCGCGTTGCCGGTTTTTTCAGAGCGCTCATCAGCTCGCTGAAATAGCGCGGTGCGATCTCGGTCGGGTCGCTGCGCCCCATGTTGCCCAGCAGGTTGCCCAGCGCCTTGTACTGAATCGGATCGTTGGCCATCACTTGGTATTTATAGCGGGAGTGGAATTCAGTGAGGGCGCGGCGGGTAATGCCTTCCTTGAGCAACTGCTGCCAGGCGGCATAGGCGAAGACGCGAGTGATGAAGTTCTCGCGCAGCACCGGGTCGTTGAGGCGGCCATCTTCTTCCACCGGCAGATCGGGGTGTCTGGCGCAGAACGCTTGGGCGTAGATGCCCCGTCCACCAGCGTCGAATGGCGCGCCGTTTTCGCGATAGACCTTGACCCGCTCCAAGCCGCAGGAAGGGGATTTCTGCATGAAGATATAGCCGCAGATGTCGTCCATCTCGTTGGCCATGTGCTCGCCGTACTCGGCGAGAGAACGGGTGACGTTGAGGACCTGGTGGACAGTGCCGACCGCCTGGGGATGTTCAGGATCACCCACCAGCCGGATCGCCTCGCGGGGGATGCCCATGCCGATGGCGACTTCTGGGCAGGCAGGCACGAAATCGAAATGTTCGTTGAGCGCCCGGGTCAGCAGGTGTGATTCCTTGTGCCCGCCGTTATACCGAACCTCGATGCCCATGAGGCAGGCGCTGACGCCCAGTTTTGGCTTCGATTGGCGTTCCAGGGGCGTATCGGGCGATTGATTCGGGAAGACGGGCATGACAAACCTCGAGGATCTACTTGTACAGCCTTGCGTTGCTGTACAACCTGCTGATCATCATAGGTTTGAACTTGTACAAGTCAAATGAATTGTACAAGTATGTCGGGAGAGGGTCTGGCTTGCTGGCGAACCGCACGGGTCAGCTATGAATGATTGATTGACAAGCCGCCGTTCGCCAACAAACCTGCTCCCACAGGGTACGTAGTCTGTCAGCGCGAGCGAGGTGAGCTCGCTTCCACCCCATCATCCAACTTTCATCATCTTGCAGCGCCTGCCAGACCGGCCGCTTGCTACGCTTGGCCAGCACCGCCTGCAGCTCAAGCTTCAGCAAGGTGCCTTCTTCGTCGCAGAATAGTTCGGTTGCCAGAAATGCTTGTCGCGATTGCGGGGATGGGCTGCTGTCCATTTCGACAGCAGCAATTTGTGCGGATTGAAGCGATTCACTTGAGATGTTCGAGCAAGCGGCGTGCTGCCTCCTGACCGCTGAGCCATGCACCTTCTACGCGGCCCGACAGGCACCAGTCGCCGCACACATACAGACCCAGGTCCGGGTCGGATAGTGCACCAACTTCCCGTCCACCCGCCGGTCGCGCATACAGCCAGCGATGAGCCAGAGTGAACGCAGGCGCCGGCATCGCGCAGTTGATCAGCTCGGCAAACGCGCCGTGCAGATGATCAATCACCTGCTCCTTGGGCATATCAAGATGCTGACGACTCCAGGCGCTGGTGGCGTGCAACACCCACGTGTCCATCTTGCTGTCGCGCCCCGGTTTGCTGCGGTTGCGGGCGAGCCAATCGAGGGGGCTGTCCTGCACGAAACAACCTTCCAGCGGCGTGTGCAACAGCGTGTCGAACGCCAGGGCGACGGCCCAGGTGGGCTCCATTTTCACGCCCGCCACGACGCTGGCCAGCTTCGGGGCCGCCGCGAGCAAGGTCGTCGCTTGCGGCGCAGGAAGGGCGATCACCACCTGGCTGAACGGCCCATGGCCGCGGCCGTCGGCGTCGAGCAGGTTCCAGTGCTCTTCGCCGCGGAAGACTTCGGTGATGCGGCAGGAGAACGTGACCGGTATGTCGCCGAGCATGGCTCGGGTGATGGCGCTCATGCGCGGTGTACCGACCCAGCGCACTTGCTCGTCCGGCGACAGGCTCAGTTTGCCGTCGTGGGAATTGTAGAGCTTGGGTTTCCATTCGGCGACGTGACCGTCGGCCTGCCATTGCTGGACCGCGGCGGCGAAGCGGCGATCGCGTGCAGTGAAATACTGCGCGCCCATGTCCAGGGCACCGGCATCGCTGCGTTTGCTGGACATGCGTCCGCCGCTGCCACGGCTCTTTTCAAAAAGGTGAATGCCATGCCCGGCAGCTTGCAATGCGCGGGCGGCAGAGAGTCCGGCGATACCGGTACCGATGATTGCGATAGGTACAGTCATAGGGGCCTCGTTACCTCGTCTGCACAGACTACGCCGTAGGTAAAACCTGTACAATGTTGTTTTTCGGTATAACTTATCGTCCTTCGACGTTCAGGACGCTGATCACCTTGCGATCAATCTTGAGTGTGACGTTTCACCAGAATCGTTCAACAGCGCGAACGGATCATTCGAACGTACATGGCTCAAACCGTTCTCTATAGCTTGGCCTACGCTTCGTTCACAAGCGCATTGTTTGTGAAGAAATAGACTACCGAATTGCGATGAACGCCACGCGAGGAACACATTCATGCACATCTTGCTGACCGGCGGTACTGGCTTGATAGGTCGTCGCCTGTGTCGACACTGGCTCGCTCAGGGCCATCGGCTGACGGTCTGGAGCCGCAGCCCTGATCAAGTGGCCCGCCTCTGCGGCGCTGGCGTGCGCGGCATCGCCCATCCGGATGACTTGGGCAGCGAGCCGATCGATGCTGTCATCAACCTGGCCGGCGCGCCGATTGCCGACCGTCCCTGGACTCGCAAACGCAAAATGCTGCTGTGGGACAGCCGCATCACCCTCACCGAACAACTGATCACCTGGCTCGAACGGCGCGAGCAGAAACCCTCCGTATTGATCTCGGGCTCTGCAGTCGGCTGGTACGGCGACGGTGGCGAGCGAGAGCTGGACGAAACCGCCCAGCCGGTCAGCGAAGATTTCGCCAGCCGGCTGTGTATCGCCTGGGAAGAAACCGCGCAGAGAGCGCAGGCCCTGGGTATCCGGGTGGTGTCGCTGCGCACCGGCCTGGTACTCGCCAGTGACGGTGGCATGATGCAGCGACTTTTGCCGCCTTTCAAACTGGGCATGGGCGGGCCAATCGGCAACGGGCGGCAGTGGATGCCCTGGGTTCATATCGACGATCAAATCGATGCGATTGATTTTCTGTTGAACAGGGAAGACGCCCAGGGTCCTTATAATGTTTGCGCTCCATCACCGGTTCGCAACCGTGATTTCGCCAAGACACTGGCGGCGCTCCTGCATCGTCCGGCATTCATGCCGATGCCCGCGATCGCCTTGCGGCTGTTGATGGGCGAGTTGTCGATCCTGTTGCTGGGCGGGCAGCGCGCTCGCCCGAGCCGGTTGCTGGACGCCGGCTTCACTTTCCGATTCACCGATCTGCACGCGGCCCTGGAAAATCTGTTGGGCCGCCACTGACATCAAGGTGCTGCATGACCGATCACGCGTTGCTGCTGGTTAACCTGGGTTCGCCAGCCTCCACCGAAGTTGCGGATGTTCGCCGCTACCTCAATCAGTTTCTGATGGATCCTTACGTTATCGATCTGCCGTGGCCCGTGCGCCGTCTGCTGGTGTCGCTGATCCTGATCAAACGCCCGGAACAATCGGCTCATGCCTACGCTTCGATCTGGTGGGACGAAGGCTCGCCGCTGGTGGTGCTGAGCAAACGCCTGCAACAGGCCATGACTAAAGAGTGGACCCAGGGACCGGTCGAGCTGGCGATGCGTTATGGCGAGCCGTCGATTGAAACAGTGCTCACTCGTCTGGCAGCGCAGGGCATCCGGAAAGTCACCCTAGCCCCGCTTTATCCACAGTTCGCCGACAGCACGGTGACCACTGTCGTGGAAGAAGCCAGGCGCGTGATCCGCGATAAAAAGCTCAGCTTCGAATTGGCCCTGCTGTCGCCGTTCTTCGACCAGCCCGAGTATCTGCAAGCGTTGGTGCAGAGCGTGCGACCGCATCTGGCGCAGGATTATGATCACCTGCTGCTGAGTTTTCATGGCCTGCCTGAACGACACATCAACAAGCTCGACCCCACCGGAAACCACTGCTTCAAAAATGGCAATTGCTGTGAGAATGCGACGCCGGAGGTTCTTGCGGTGTGCTACCGCGCGCAATGCATGCGCTCATCAGCCGAATTCGCGAAATTGATGGGCATTCCTGACGGCAAGTGGTCAGTGTCGTTCCAGTCGCGGCTGGGTCGCAATAAATGGATCGAGCCTTATACCGAGGCGCACCTCGCCGAGCTGGCAGAGCAGGGCGTGAAGAAGTTGCTGGTCATGTGCCCGGCGTTCGTGGCCGATTGCATCGAGACGCTGGAAGAGATCGGCGATCGTGGGGCCGAGCAGTTCAAGGAAGCCGGGGGCGAGGAACTGGTGCTGATCCCCTGCCTCAACGACGACCCGAACTGGGCCAAGGCGTTGAACGCATTGTGCGAGCGGGCGCCTGCGATGAGCTGAGGTATGCGCGTGTCAAAACTGTGGGAGTGAGCTTGCTCACGAAGACTTACTTTCAACCGCAGAAGATGTTGCGGATGTTTTAGCCTCTTGGTGAGCCGGCTCACATCCACAGGGGATATCTACATGGGAAAAAAAGGGTGCGTCAGTTACTGGCGCACCCTTTTTTCAATTCCGGTGAAACTAAGGCAACTGATCATCCAGATGCTTGTTCTTCCAGGCGTCGTTGCCCGGCAGAATCAGGTTCAGCACGATTGCGGTCACGGCACACAGCGCAATGCCCTTCATGCCGAAGTCGTCCGGGCCGTTACCGGTGCCGATCAATACGCCACCGATCCCAAACACCAGCGTCACCGAAACGATCACCAGATTGCGCGCTTCGGCCAGATCGACCTTATGGCGAATCAGCGTGTTCATGCCGACCGCGGCAATAGAGCCGAACAGCAGACATAGAATCCCGCCCATCACCGGCACCGGGATGCTCTGCAACAGCGCCCCGAATTTGCCGATGAATGCCAAGGCGATAGCAAAGATCGCTGCCCAGGTCATGATCTTCGGGTTGTAATTCTTGGTCAGCATTACCGCGCCCGTCACCTCGGCGTACGTGGTGTTGGGCGGGCCCCCGAATGCGCCGGCAACCGTCGTCGCAATACCGTCACCCAGCAGCGTGCGATGCAGGCCCGGCTTCTTCAGATAATCACGCCCCGTGACACTGCCGACCGCAATCACCCCACCGATATGCTCGATAGCTGGCGCCAAGGCCACAGGCACGATGAACAGGATCGCCTGCCAGTTGAATTCCGGCGCGGTGAAGTGCGGAATGTCCAGCCACGGCGCTGCAGCGATCTTCGCCACATCGACCACGCCGAAATAGAACGACAGCGCAAAACCGACCAGCACGCCGGAGATGATCGGCACCAGACGGAAAATCCCTTTGCCGAACACCGCCACGATCAGCGTGGTCAGCAGCGCGGCCATCGAGATCACGATCGCCGTGTTGTACGGGATCAGCTCCGCTGCGCCATCGCCCGTTCGACCCATCGCCATGTTGGCGGCAATCGGCGCCATCGCCAAACCGATAGAGATGATCACCGGCCCGATCACCACTGGCGGCAGCAGCCGATCGATGAAACCGGTGCCTTTGATCTTCACCGCAAGGCCGAGGAAGGTATAGACGAAGCCCGCCGCCATCACGCCGCCCATGGTCGCCGCCAGACCGAACTGGCCCTTGGCGAGAATGATCGGCGTAATGAACGCAAAACTCGACGCCAGGAAAACCGGCACCTGACGCCCCGTCACCACTTGGAAACACAGCGTGCCTAAGCCTGCGGTGAACAACGCAACATTGGGGTCAAGCCCGGTGATCAGCGGCATCAGCACCAGCGCGCCGAAGGCCACGAACAGCATTTGGGCACCCGACAGTACGGTACGCCACAGTGGATCGTTGAACTCGTCCTGCTTCATCAGGCGTCCTTCTGCTTGGTGCCGAAAATCTTGTCACCGGCATCGCCCAGACCCGGAATGATATAGCCGTGCTCGTTCAGGCGTTGGTCGACGGACGCAGTGTAGAGCTGCACGTCGGGATGCGCTTTCTCCACGACCGTAATACCTTCCGGGGCCGCCACCAGCACCATGGCGCGGATGTCGCGGCAACCGGCTTTTTTCAGCAGATCGATGGTGGCGACCATCGAGCCGCCAGTGGCCAGCATCGGGTCGATGATCAGCGCCAGACGCTGGTCGATCTCAGGGGCGAGTTTTTCCAGATAGGTATGCGCTTCGAGGGTTTCTTCATTGCGAGCGACACCCACGGCACTGACCTTGGCGCCCGGAATCAGGCTCAGCACGCCTTCGAGCATGCCGATGCCGGCGCGCAGGATCGGCACCACGGTAATCTTCTTGCCAGCAATTTTTTCAACCTGGACGGTCCCGGCCCAACCCTGGATGTCGTAGGTTTCCAGTGGCAGGTCCTTGGTCGCCTCGTAGGTCAGCAGCGCGCCTACTTCCTGCGCCAGTTCACGAAAATTCTTGGTGCTGATATCGGCGCGGCGCATGAGGCCGAGCTTGTGACGGATCAGCGGATGGCGGATCTCACGAATGGGCATAAAGGGAAGGCTCCAGCGGGCGGGCAAAAAAAACGGCTTAGGTTAATCTATTCAGCTGTAACTTGTCTTACCGGTTAGGTTCGGGTTTCTTACATTAATGGGACGGAGCTTCTTCACGATAAAGTCGGCGAGCGAAGGCCAGGCATGGCAAAAAGAGGCGAGCAAGCGAGTTTAGGGGCCTAAATGAGCATTGCGAGCCTGTTTTTAATGCAGCATGGGCGAGCGCAGCCACTTTTCGTGAGGAGTCTGTGCAACGTTAGTCCAGAAACACTTGCTCTGAGGAGGACGGATGCGTACCTTTGCCCGCTTTTCCTTACACAGCCCCCCTGGAGGGTGTCATGTCCGCTGATCTCGAGCATATCCGTCAAGTCATGCGCGAGGCTGACTGCCTCTACACCAACGATGAAGTCGAGGCGTCAATCGCTCGCGTCGGCGAGCAAATCAACAGCGTGCTGGCCGACCGCAACCCGGTCGTGTTCTGCGTGATGAATGGTGGCCTGATTTTCGCGGGCAAGCTGCTGACGCATCTGAGCTTCCCGCTGGAAGCCTCCTATCTGCACGCGACCCGTTATCGCAATGAAACCAGCGGCGGCGAGTTGTTCTGGAAAGCCAAGCCTGAAGTCTCGTTCATCGATCGCGACGTGCTGATCATTGATGACATTCTCGATGAAGGCCACACCCTGGGTGCAATCATCGACTTCTGCAAACACGCCGGTGCCCGCGCAGTTCATACCGCCGTGCTGATCGACAAGGATCACAACCGCAAGGCACGCCCGGATCTGAAAGCCGATTTCGTCGGCCTGCCGTGCATTGACCGTTACATCTTCGGCTACGGCATGGATTACAAAGGTTACTGGCGTAACGCTGCTGGGATCTATGCCGTAAAAGGAATGTAAGCAGGTGCCAGGTTTGCCGTAGGAGCGCGCTTGCCCGCGAAGCGTTGTATGAAGGGCCACCGTCTTGGTTATGCCGATGCCATCGCGGGTAAGCATGCTCCTACAAGACATGTGTCATCCCTGTTAGAGTGCCTGCCACTTTGTTCGGGAGGCACCCATGACGTTATCGTTTCGTAGTACAGCTGCGTTGATGTTGCTGTTGACCCTGCCGCTCCCCGCACTCGCTGAACCCATGCACGCTCAATACCTGCCGCCCGACGAATTGTCCGTGCGTGAAGGTGAGCCCGAGCAGCAGCAATTGCTGCAGATCACCGACTACTCGATCGTTGTCGGTAGTCAGCGTCAGTCGAACCAGCAACCCATTCCCGTCACCTCCCCGCTGAGCCTGCGCCTAAAAGGCAAACCCATGAACAAGGGCGCGACGATTTCCGAGGTGCTGATTCACTTCGACGGCGAGAGTAAAAGCCTGAAAAAGCCGGCTTATGATGAAGCCAGCCGAACCCTGACCCTGTATTACCCGGCGAGCCAATACCGCGTGCTGGTCGATCTGCTGCGCAGCGAAAAGGTTTATTGCCAGTTCCTCAGCTACGCCAACGGCCATGTCTGGGCCGACTTGCACACCGGCAGCGTACGCGCGCGTTGAGCCCGTGGCCGGGCGAGGGGTAAACTGCCCGCCCGTGAAATGTCCCGCAAAGTCAGTTGGAGTCCGCAATGCGTAAAGATAAGAAGCAGGTGATTGGCGATGAAATCGGCGATGCCCAGATCAAACTGTTCCTGGATTTCGAGCCGGTCGATGCGACTTCGCCGTCGCTGCACAAACTGATCAAGGCCTATCGCGGCCTGCGCGTTGGCGACTTCGAGCGTTTTTTGCGGTTCTTCAAGGAAGCAGGCTACGACCTGGATGGCAAGGATGAACAGGGCAATGACTTCGTCGCTCTGATCAAGGATCAGCGCAACGCTGAGGAATATATCGAGTTGATCGACAAAGCACGAGGCTGATTACCGGCCTGTTTTGGCTATTCCTATCGCCTTGATAAGGCGCAAAGACTGGAAACCCCGCTGCGTGGGCGGGGCTTTCAGTTTTTTCACCCATTCAGAAAAATCTCTGAATCAGGCAAAGCTTGCCGCCGGGCTGCTTGAAACCAGGTCCAGGCTCTCGTCGCTCTGGGCGCTGACACGCTGATACAACTGCGCGTCGGTTTCCAGGGCTTTTTCCCGAGCCGGGAAGATTTCATTGAGCTTGGCGGCCCATTCGGTTTTGGTTTTTTCGGGGAAGCAGCGTTCGATCAGGTCAAGCATGATCGAAACCGTCACCGAAGCACCTGGAGAGGCCCCCAGCAGCGCTGCAAGGGAACCGTCCTTGGCCGACACCAGTTCGGTACCGAATTGCAGGACGCCGCCTTTCTTCGGGTCTTTCTTGATGATCTGCACGCGCTGACCGGCCACTTCCAGGCGCCAGTCTTCGGCCTTGGCCTGCGGGTAGAAACGACGCAGGGCTTCCAGACGTTGGTCCATCGACTGCCGCACTTCGCTGATCAGGTATTTGGTCAGGTCCATGTTGTCGCGAGCCACGGCCAGCATTGGCGCGATGTTGGCGGCGCGGATCGACAGCGGCAGGTCCATTAGCGAACCGTGCTTGAGGAACTTGGTGGTGAAACCGGCGTAAGGCCCGAACAGCAGCGAGGTCTTGCCGTCGACGACGCGGGTGTCCAGGTGCGGAACCGACATCGGTGGCGAGCCGACGGCCGCCTGGCTGTAGACCTTGGCCTGGTGGTGCTTGACCACTTCAGGGTTGTCGCAGCGCAGCCACTGGCCGCTCACCGGGAAGCCGCCGAAGCCTTTGCCTTCTTCGATGCCGGACATTTGCAGCAGCGGCAATGCCGCACCGCCCGCGCCGAGGAATACGAATTTGGCGTCGATTTCGCGAGTGCCGCCGCTGTTGACGTCCTTGATGGTCACGCTCCAGCCAGCGCCCTTGCGGGTCAGGCCGGTGACACGCTTGCAGTACTTGACCTGCGCATTAGGTGCGCTGGCCAGGTGCTTGAGCAACTGATTGGTGAGGTTGCCGAAGTTGACGTCGGTGCCATGCATGACACGGGTCGCGGCGATCGGCTCATCGGCAGGGCGGCCCGGCATCATGAGCGGCATCCACTCCGCCAGTTTGGCTTTGTCTTCGGTGTATTCCATCGACGCGAAGGCATGGTGCTTGCGCAGCGCTTCGTAGCGTTTTTTCAGATACGCCATGCCTTTTTCGCCCTGCACGAAACTCAGGTGCGGGACCGGCGTGATGAAGGAGCGCGAAGAACCGAAAGTGCCCGTGCGAGCCAGGTAGGCCCAGAACTGCTTCGAGACTTCGAACTGGGTGTTGATGTGAATTGCTTTCTTGGTGTCGATCGAGCCATCGGCCGCTTCCGGCGTGTAGTTCAGCTCGCACAGGCCGGCGTGGCCGGTACCGGCATTGTTCCAGGGGTTGGAACTCTCCGCGGCACCGGAATCCATCAGCTCGACAACCTCGACTGTGAGGCTTGGGTCGAGCTCCTTTAGCAGCACTGCGAGGGTGGCACTCATGATGCCTGCCCCGACCAGTACTACGTCGACTGCTTCGTTATGCGCCATTAACGCGTCTCCAAAAAATCTGCAGCACCAAATTGACGGCATGGGTTCCCGAGGTCAGTTGCCGGGGGCGGGCGGCGCGTTTTCGCGCAGTGCCTCGTACCACCCGACCGGGAGCGTCATGTCCGATTCTTCGCAATTTTTTGCATTTCAGCGCACGCCTTGAGAGGGCCTGGTTGATGCTTTTGTGGAAAGCATGAACTCATTTTTTGGCCTGGACAGCCATTCGACCATCGTCAACACGCACGATCATGCAACCAAATCCGTAGTGGACAGGCTCAGGCTCTGGTTGTGGAGGCTGCGCTGCGCTCGGTCCTGTGCAAGGGGGCTGGGTCAGACGTTAACGGTGCATTTACAAACGCGTAACTATTCATTTGCTTGCCACACTCTTGTGAAGTTGTGAAAACCCGTTTTTTTCACGCTCTTTTGGAGACGCGAACCTCAAAAAAGGGGCTGCGCGATGGCAGCTCCGGCAGATCAGGTTCGAACTCAGTGTGGGCAATGGTGGGCGCGAAAGGTTCGAGTCAATCGACACTTTCATGCTCGCAGGGCGGCACACCGGGCTGCACATGTCTGTGTGGAAGGCTCTCTGTGGGCGATACGGAGGAGCTGATAACAGGTATCAGCGGTGCTGCGAGGCCCGATCAGGAGACGTCCTTATAATCGGGGGACGATTATAGCGATGAAACGCGCAGAAATGATCCAGAAAAAATGACTTTTATTCGCCGTTCGGTCAGATGCTGAGCAATTGCCGGGCGGTAATCGCACGTAGGCGGGGGCTGACGCGGGCGCTGGCGGGGAGAGGCTTGTGCAGCCAGTTCAGGTTGGGCTCGCTGATTTCGACCCATTCATGGCCCTGCGGCGCGTTGGGGCAGTGCTTGAACGACAGGCAGATGCCGTGCTGATCGAGGCGGGCGTAGTGGCGGTGGCGGCGTTGCGGCGAAAACAGGAACCAGAGAAAGTCCACGGCGAGCACTCCGGGTTTTGGGCAGTTGTGAAAAGTATGTCGTGCGGCGATGACATCGCTGTGACGTTGCTGTTGCGCGATGATGTCGTGATGACGCTTGATGGCGTTGGGGCCTTGTCAGGGCGGGAACCGCGAAGGTGGCACTATGTCGTATCTTTACGCTAGTGAGCGACCTTAGGAGGTCGTTATACTGCCGCACAATTTGTGCCTTGGCCCATGGAGAGATGAGCATGTTGCGTCGTGTTTTGTTCGGTTTGCTTGCTGTCGGCAGTCTGACGCTGGTGGGATGTGCCCACAGTCCGCAATCACTTAACCCGCAACCCAAGCTGAACGCCCAGCTGGCGCCAGTAGGGCACGGTCAGCAAGTGGTGGTGCGGGTCGTTGACGGTCGCCCTTCGCCGACCCTCGGAACGCGTGGCGGCCTGTACCCTGAAACCAGTTCGATCAGCGTCGATGGCCAGCAGCTTGTTCCACAGCTCCAGGCCCAGGCAGAGGCGGCCGTGCGCCTGCTGGGCTTCACCCCGGTTCAAGGGGGCAACGGCCCTCAACTGACAGTGACCCTGGCCGAGCTGAAATATCAGTCCCCCAAGGAAGGTTTGTACGTAACCGAGGCCAACATCAGCTCGACATTCCGCGCAGACGTGCAGAATAACGGTCACAGCTATAACGGCCGCTATGCCGCTTCCCTTGATCAACGTTTCGGCATGGCGCCCAACGAAGAAACCAACACCAAGCTGATCGGCGACGTACTCAGCGATGCGCTGACCCGTCTGTTCCAGGATCAGACCATCGGCCGACTGTTGGGCCAGTAAGCCTTCAAGGCAGTTTCGAAAAGCCCCGGTATTGTGAGATGCCGGGGTTTTTCATGCCCGGTAGATCCTGGGCTCAGGCTGTATTCGATCCGAGCGTCGATCAAAAGATATCCAGCAGATGCTTAAGCCGTCTGATAAAAATCCAGAATGCTGACCCCCGTCATCAGATCCACCTCAGGCAAATCGTGGTGTTGATGCCCGCCCAGGGCGCAATAGACCAGCCAGTGGCGATCCTGAACGTTGAACGCCAGGCCATCGATCAAGGCTTGTTGCTCATCGCTGGGGGCGATGAGGTAAAGGCGGTCCTGGTTATGGGCATGCAGCATGGAAACTCCGGTCTGGATGGGGCTGATGAGGCGCTACACAGTGACCGGTTCAGGTGACGTTAAGGTGACAGGCGATACCGTAATCGGTAGACCCCACCGAACTGCGGCGCCCCTGATCTTGCGCCATCGAGGCCCCATGTCGCTCATCCAGCATTCCCCCAGGATGGTCATCAATCTGTTCGCGCTGCTGGCGGCGGGCCCCGGCATCTGGCTGTTACACACCACTCGCAGCCACGAGCAGCGCCAGACCACGCACCTGAACAACCTCACCGAACAGGCGCCGATCGATGAGCCCATGCATATGATGGATGTGCCCACGCTGCGCATGATCCGATTCAGCTACCGGATCGGGGCCGCGTGCCTGGCGTTTGCGTTGATGTTGTCGTGGGTGAGTACCAAGATCTAGTCCAGAGGATCTGCGGCGCGAGCCCGTGTTCCGATGTAAACGCGGCCCCTGCAGGTTTTGCATCGTCGGGGCGTTATCTGTGAAGCAACAAAAACGGCGCTTTTTGAGCGCCGTTCTTCAAGCTGCCGTCATCAGAGCGCCAACCCCGCCTTGACCCGATACTGATTGCGCACCGGCGTGGCGTATTGCAGCACCAGATACGGACGATGCTCTTGCGGGCAGCCATCGAGTCGTCGCTGCCATTCTTCCTGCGCGCGCTCCAGCTCGTCGGCCGGAAACACTTCGGCGGCGCTTGGCACGTTCAAACCTGGATCGGCATCGGCCCATTGCGCATACGCCAGGTAATGCACGGGGAACAGGCGATAGCCGCCAAGGATCTGCCGGTCCATTTCGATCGCCAACTGCTTGGTGTCTTCAAACACTTCAGTGATCGGCGGGGCAAAGTTGACGTGCACCCGGCCTTTGTAGCCGGTGATGCCCAGGGCGATGCTGACGTCATCTTCGCCCGGAGCCTTGGTGTAGCCGCCGGTAGTGGCGCGGATGTACAGCTCGCGCGCCTTGGCGTGATCGCAAGGGTCGTATTCGTAGCTGATCGATACAGGCGTGAGGTTCAGCGACTGAATGACTTCGCCGAACGGCTCGTCCTTGCGGCTCATATGAAACATCTTGAGGATCGCCGATTCAGTGCGGTCGTCGCCGTCTTTGGCGCGACCTTCAGCCTGGGCGATCCAGATCGACTGGCAGTCATTGCGAATCGAATGGTTGATGTAGGCCGACAGCAACTGATACGCCGCCATCTTTTCCCGGCGCCCGGTGATGGAGCGATGCACGATGAAACTCTTGTTCAGGCGCATCAAATCGCTGACGAAAGGCTTCTGCAGCAGGTTGTCGCCGATGGCAATACGCGGCGTCGGCAGGCCTGCGTGGTAGACCGCGTAGTTGACGAATGCCGGGTCCATCACAATATCGCGATGGTTTGCCAGAAACAGATAGGCCACCCCGGACTTGAACTGCTCAACGCCGGTGTAGGTCACACCATCGGTGGCGCGTTCGATTGTATGGTCAACGTAATGTTCGACCTTGTCCTGCAAGGCCGCTACCGAATCGATACCGGCGAACTGACGGCGCAGCTTGCGCGCGATGGCAGGCTGCAGGATCCAGCCCAGGGAGCCGGCCAGACGCGGAAAACGGAAATGCGTGAGAATCGCGAGGAACGCCTTGTCACCCAGCAGCCGATTGAGTACGGCTTTTACTTCGGTGTCGTCGTAGGGTCGGATGGCATCGAATTCGCCCATCATGCTCTCTTGTTGGAAACGGCTAGGGTAATGGTAGGTCGAGTTGGTTTCGAAGAATCAAACCCGGCCTGCAAACAAGTCGGCGATTATACGCAAAACTGCTCTCGGAGACTGTGATGCACGAAATACAACCAGCAGCGCCTTACGAGTGCCCCTATTGCGGCGAGCCGGGGGAAACGGTTCTGGATCTCTCGGAAGGTGACAATAATTTCATCGAAGACTGTGCTGTTTGCTGTCGTCCGATCGAATTTCATCTTGAAACCGATGGCGAACAATGGGATCTGGAAGTCCGTGCCGAGAACGAATGATGCGCAAAATCTATGAGCCGGAAAACATGATGGAGGGCGAGCTGTTGCAGTTGATGCTCGCCAGTGAAGGCATTGAATCGCATATTACCGGCCGCCATCTGCTGGGCGGGATCGGCGAGCTGCCGGTGTTCGGCCTGCTTGGGCTTGCGGTGAACGACGATCAGGCCGAGCGGGCGCGGCAGTTGATCACTGGGTACAATGGTGCCTTTCCGTTGTCGGGCGATGAGCCGGACAGCTATCCCGATGTGCTGTTGTGCTGAAACCGGTGCGGCGTCGCTTGATTCGCCTTTCAAAAGAGTGGCCCTGAGCCCATGTGTGGACGTTATGCGCTGTTTCGTTGGACGCCCGCCTTCGCGGCCTTGCCGGGATTTCCCGCAGACCAACAGGCGCAATGGAACATTTCCCCCGCTGATTCGGTGCTGATGCTACGCCGAATGCCGGGCGAGGAGGGTAGTCGGGAGCTGGCAAGAGCGCGCTGGGGGCTGACCCCGCCGTGGTTGACCGATATGTCACGCACCCCGGCTCATGCGCGTGCCGAAACGCTGGCGGAGCAGCCGATGTTTCGGCAGGCCTTTCGTGAGCGTCGGTGTCTGCTGCCGGCCAATGGGTTCTACGAGTGGCGTGGGACGGTGCGCAAGCGGCCGTTCTGGCTGACACCGGGGGAGGGTTCTGCGCTGTACTTTGCGGCGATCTGGGAAGCCTATCCGGTGCAGGGTCACACTTATCTCAGTGTGGCGGTGGTGACACAACCGGCCATGAGCCAGCGCCGGCCGCTGATTCTCGACGCCGAAGGGCAAGCCGCGTGGCTCGACCCCGACAGTTCGTTGGTGACCCTGCAATCGCTGCTCGCCGCGCCGCAGATGCAGTTGCGCGAGCGTCCGCTGGCGAATCTGGTGAACGATCCCAAGCTCAATGCGCCGGAATGCCTGACGCCACTCTAGCGTTATAAGGCATGCTCGCGATCGTCAGCGCATGCAAACCGTGGGAGTGGGCTCGCTCACCAAGACGGCCTTCCAGACCCTATATCTGATGTGGATGTACTGGCTTCTTCGTGAGCAAGCTCACTCCCACAGAGTCAAACCCGGCCTCTTCGTGAGCAAGCTCGCTGCCACAGGGGCGACCACGGTGCATATGGCGAACGGCTGCCATCTGGCATGCGCATGGCCTAGGATGTGCGCCTTGTTTCCAGGGAGATACAAAATGCGCAGGACCTTTGTTCTTTGTGCCTTGAGCGCAGCTTTGCTCGTTGCGGGCTGTCAGTCCGTCAACACCACCAGCGGAGATTCGGTGGGCGTCGAACGCAAGCAATACATGTTCAGCATGTTGTCGACCGATCAGGTCAATCAGATGTACGAACAGTCCTATCAGCAGACCGTCACCGAGGCCACGACCAAGGGCGTGCTCGATAAGGACAGTGCAGAAGCCAAACGCGTGCAGACGGTGGCCAACCGCTTGATCGCCCAGGCGCCGAAGTTGCGCCCGGATGCCGCGCAGTGGCAGTGGGAAGTGAATCTGATCAAGAGCGACGAACTGAACGCCAACTGCGGCCCCGGCGGCAAGATCATCGTTTATAGCGGCCTGATCGATACGCTCCAGCTCAGCGACGACGAGTTGGCAGCAGTCATGGGTCACGAAATCGCCCACGCCCTGCGCGAGCATGGTCGTGAAGCCATGTCCAAGGCCTACGGCGTCGAGATGGCCAAGACAGGCGCCGGGTCCTTGCTTGGTCTGGGCAAGGACAGCCTCGCGCTGGCCGATACGGTGGTCAATTACAGCCTGACCTTGCCGAACAGTCGGGCCAACGAGAACGAGGCTGATCTGCTTGGCCTGGAGTTGTCGGCCCGTGCTGGTTACAACCCCAATGCGGCGATCACTCTATGGCAGAAGATGCAGGCTCAGGCCGGAGCATCGCAGCCTGAGTTCATGAGCACCCACCCGGCTTCGGCCAACCGGATTGCCTCTTTGCAGGCGGCGATTCCGAAGGTGATGCCGTTGTATGAACAGGCGCCAAAGGGCTGACGTCGTAGCTAAGCGCGATCGGTTGGTGCTGATCCTGTAGGAGCGCGCTTGCCCGCGATTGCGGTGTGTCAGCCAGCATGCAGACAGACAAAGTGCATCGCGGGCGAGCGCGCTCCTAAAACGGTGGCGTCAAACCCAGCCGCTCACCTGCATCGCCTTGTACACCGCGACGACCGCCAGGATGAAGAACGCGCCCGCCGCCAAGCGACGGATCAGCGTCAAAGGCAGTTTTTCCGCCGCAAAATTACCCGCCAGCACCACCGGGACGTTGGCCAGCAGCATGCCCAGCGTCGTGCCCAAAATCACCAGCCACAGATAGGAATACTGCGCCGCGAGCATCACCGTGGCGATCTGTGTCTTGTCGCCGATTTCCGCGAGGAAGAACGCGATCAGCGTGGTCATGAACGGGCCGAATTTGCGTCCGGTGTTCGCTTCATCGTCATCCATCTTGTCCGGCACTAGTGTCCACAAGGCGGTGGCGGTGAAGCTCGCGGCCAGAATCCAGTGCAGCATGGCGTCGGAGAGAAAACTGCTGAACCAGGCACCCACCGCGCCGGCGGCAGCGTGGTTGGCCAGGGTCGCGGCGACAATACCGGCGATGATCGGCCAGGGCTTGCGAAAGCGAGCAGCGAGAATGAGCGCGAGGAGTTGGGTCTTGTCACCGATTTCGGCCAGGGCGACGACCGCGGTTGGGACCAACAGGGATTCCAGCATCAGGATTTTCCTAAGGGGCGGGTCAACACGGCTATGACACGTACAACCTCCCCGCCCCGGGTCAGGATGTTCGTGTCATAGGTCTTGTCAAACCACCGATCCGTCTGTGCGGATCTGGGTCGCACGCACCATGGTCTGAGGACCAAGTATGTTGATGCGCGCCGGACGAACGTGATGCTCGTGGGAGACTACTCCCCTAGGACGGAGCGGATTCTGCCTTCGAGAATCCGGTTCGGCAAGCGTTAATTTCAGGCACGTTTGGCGCGGTAAATCCGGAAGCCATTACCTTCGGCCATGACGGCACATACGCCAAGATGCTGTTCGATGATCGGCAGGTAGCGCAGGAAGCTGTTGGCAACCAGGCGCAATTCGCCTCCTTTTTTCAGATGTTCGCGGGCTTTTCGCAGCAGGTTTTCTGTTGCGGCGTAATCGGTGTGCACCCCGGTATGGAAGGGCGGGTTGGTCAGGATCACGTCCAGGTGTTTTGGCGCGGCATCGATGCCGTCACCAGTAATTACCTCAGCTTGAAGACCATTGGCAGCGAGCGTCAGACGGCTGCTGGCGGTGGCGAACGCGTCGACATCGAGCATCGTCACGTTCATGTCAGGGTTGCGACGTTTGACGGTAGCGCCCAACACGCCCGCCCCGCAACCGAAGTCAAGCAGGTGGCCGGTGGGCAGTCGATCGAGATTTTCCAGCAGCAGGGCAGAACCGCGATCCAGACGGCCGTGACTGAACACGCCCGGCAGGCTGACGACTTTCAACGGGCCGCTTTCGATCTCGATGTCGAAGTGTTTGGCCAGTGTGTTCAGCTCCACAGCTTGCGGGGCATTTTCCACAGTGACTTGCCAGAGCTGGCAATGGCGCGCGCTGTCGAGTTTGCGTGCGCGGCCGAAGGGGCTCAATTGACGGGCGGCCGCTTCGATGCCCGTGCGCTTTTCACCGACCAGAAACAGCTCGCGACCGGCCAGACGGGAGGCTAGTGCGTTGAGCAAGTAGTCGGTGAGGTCGCGGGCTTTGGGCAGAAACAGCACCGCCGCTTCGAAGGGCTCGGCGGGGGCGTCTGTGCCGAAGTGGGTGCGTTCGCTGAACCGGGTGTCCAGCGCGACGAAATCCCCGGCATGCCAACTCCAGCCCCGCGCATTGGGCAGCGTGCCCAGCAGATCGTCGGCAGGCAGGCCGGTCAATAGCAACGAGCCCTGAAACAACTCGGCCTGACGGAGTAACACTTCACTGCGCGGGTCCATCATCGGCTCCTGAAAAAAGGGCGCAGTTTAGCAGGTGAATGGATCGAGGGGCTGTAGCAGCACGGCTTGCCAGCGGCGGTGTCTTTGGAGCCGATACCGCCGGCAAACGGAACGTTGTCCGGCCGTACTGCTACAGGAGATAGGTGCACGGCCAAATATCAGCTGACAACCCGAATCGGCGTACCGGCATAGAACGCCTGCGCATTTTCATTGATTTGCCCGACGATGCGCTGGCGTGCTTCCTGGCTGCCCCAGGCGCTGTGCGGGGTAACGATCAGACGCGGGATGTCACCAGATAGCAGCGGATTGCCGTTGACTGGAGGCTCGACGGTCAGCACATCGGTCGCCGCACCGCCGAGATGACCATTGCGCAGCGCATCCGCCAACGCCTGCTCGTTGATCAAACCACCCCGGGCCGTGTTGACGATGAAGGCTTTGGGCTTCATCAGGCCAAGTTCGTGGGCGCCGATCATGTCGCGAGTGTGTTCGTTGAGCGGGCAATGCAGGGTCAGGGCGTCTACCTGGGGCAGCAATTCGTGCAGCGGCACGCGATCAGCGCGGGCAGGGCGGCCGGGGATCTGCCCGGAGACGACGCGCATGCCAAATGCCTCGGCAAGCTTTGCTACCGCTCCTCCCAGTTCTCCATGCCCGAGCAGCCCCAGGGTCTTGCCTTCCAGCTCGACGATCGGGAAGTCCAGTAGGCAAAACTGTTTCGACTTCTGCCATTGACCTTGATGGATGGCTTGCTGGTAATCCGGCAGGCGGGTCGCCATCGCCAACAGCAGCATCAAGGCGTGTTGCGCCACCGACGGCGTGCCGTAACCCTGGCAGTTGCTCACCACCACGCCATGCTTGCGCGCGGCTTCGAGGTCCACGTTATTGACCCCGGTAGCCGTCACCAGTACCAGCTTGAGCTCGGGGCATGCAGCGAACGCGGCGGCATCGATCATGATCTTGTTGGAAATCGCCACTTGAGCGCCCTGCAGTCGTTCGATCACCTGATCAGGGCTGGTACTGGAATGCAGCACCAGTTCGCTGAACGTTTCGCGCCAGGGCGCAAGGTCGAGATCACCGAGATCCAAAGAGGTGTGATCCAGAAAAACTGCTCTGTTTTGACTCGACATCAGCTGTACCTTTTGCTCGGTGAGTGGGAGGCGTAAGGTAGCGAGCGTACCAGAGCCTGCCGCTCGTCAAAACGCCTGGAGACCTACGATGTACTGGACGGAATTCTTTACCGTTGCCCTGATCCACCTGCTTGCCGTTGCCAGCCCCGGCCCGGATTTTGCGGTGGTGGTGCGTGAAAGCGTAACTCATGGCCGCAAGGCCGGAACCTACACCGCCATGGGCGTGGGAACGGCGATCTTCCTGCACGTCGGCTATTCGCTGCTTGGCATCGGGTTGATCGTTTCTCAGTCCATCGTGCTGTTCAACGCCTTGAAGTGGGCAGCGGCCGCCTATCTGCTTTACATCGGCTTCAAGGCCCTGCGCGCCAAGCCGGCCAATGCTTCGGATGCGCCGGTTGATCTGGCCAAGGGTGAGCGCACGGCGCGCGGTGCCTTTACGGCGGGTTTCGTGACCAATGGCCTGAATCCGAAAGCGACGCTGTTCTTTCTCTCGCTGTTCACCGTAGTGATCAACCCGCATACGCCGCTGCTGGTTCAGGCCGGTTATGGGGTGTATCTGGCGGTGGCGACGGGTGTGTGGTTCTGTCTGGTGGCCCGTCTGTTCAGCCAGGAGCGTGTACGAGCCGGTTTCGCACGAATGGGACACTGGTTCGACCGCGCAATGGGCGGCGTACTGGTGGCGTTGGGGGTGAAGCTGGCGTTGACCGAGATGCATTGATCGAACGCTGATTAGCTTTTCAGGAGCGCGCTTGCCCACGACGGCATTTGTCCAGACACCTCGAAGGTCACTGCCACAGCGCAATCTCGGGCAAACGCGCCTACAACGACGGGTAATACCTACCGCTTCAATTCACTCAACTGCCGCAAGGCTCCCAGATACTCCCGGGGGCTTTCGCCCAACAGGCGGCTGAACATCGCGCTGAACGCCCGGGCGCTGCCGTAGCCCAGGTCGTTCGCCACCCGCTGCACACTTTCTCCATCCAGCAATCTCGGCAGTGCTTCCATAAGCCGCAGTTGCTGACGCCACGCATTGAAGCTCACGCCCAGCTCCTGGTTGAACAGCCGCGTCAACGTGCGTGAACTGGCGCCCACTTGCTGCGCCCAGTCTTCCAGTGTGTTGCCGTGATCCGGGGTCTTGAGCAGGGCGGTGCAGATGCTTTGCAGGCGTCGGTCACGAGGCATGGGGATGTGCAGCGGCAGGTTTTCAAGGCCCGCGACCTCTTCGAGCATCAAGCGTTGAATCAAGGGATTGGCCGCGTGCTCGGGTCCTCGAGTCGCCCTCACGATCAGTTCGCGCAACAGCGGCGTCACGGCCAGCACGCAGCAGCTGTTCAAGCCCGACGGACAATGCTCGGCGCCGATGAACAGCGAGCGCATCAACACCTCGCCGGACATGAAAATCTCGTGCTCGACCATCGGCGGAATCCACACCGCGCGGCTCGGCGGAATCACCCAGGCGCCGCTCTCGGTGATCAGTCGCATCACGCCGCTGACTGCATACAGCAACTGCGCTTCGGGATGAAGGTGACGGGGTTGATGCGCGCCGTCGGGGTAATCGGCGGGATGTGCCGTGACCGGACTGTGACTGAGAAGGCTGATCAACATGGCGGGTTCGATGACTTTTCTGTCTGAAATGCAAATTGTCGCCAACTTAGCATGAGCATCCACAACCACTGCAAGCCCAGGTGCAGAGTCATGAGTCAATCCAGACAAACCAATTCCCCGCAACGTGTAATCCATTTCATCAACGCTGCCCACGTTATCGATCACATGTTCATGCTGATTTTCCCGGCGGCGGTGCTGGGCATGACCCAGGCCTTCGCGCTGGATTACGCGCAACTGATCGGCCTTTCGCTGGGCGGCTTCATCGCCTTCGGTGCCTGCTCGCTGCCCGCCGGCTGGCTGGGGGATCGCTGGAGTCGGCGACACATGATGCTGCTGTTTTTCTTCGGCATCGGTGCGGCGTCGATTATCACCGGGCTGAGCACCAGCACGACGATGCTGGCTGTCGGCATGACGCTGGTGGGGGTATTCGCCGCCATTTATCACCCTGTGGGCACCGCGATGCTGGTGGCGTACGCGCAGAATCGCGGCCGCGAAATCGGCGTCAACGGCATGTGGGGGAATCTTGGCGTGGCGTTTTCAGCGTTACTCACCGGGTTTCTGGTGGCGCAATTCGGCTGGCGCTCGGCGTTCATTCTGCCGGGCAGCGTGTCGATCCTGATCGGGATGCTGTTCGCCTGGCAGGTCAAGGATGAGCCGATTCCGCTGCGTCCGCACGCGGCCCCCAGGGGCAAGTCCGGTCAACGGATTTCCATGACCATGGTCTTCACTGTGCTGGCCATCGCCACTGCCACCGGCGGCGTGGTGTTCAACGCCACCACCATGACTTACCCGAAGCTGTTTCAGGATCGCCTGCATGACCTGTTCGCCTCACCGCAGACCCTGGGCCTGATCGTCAGCCTGGCCTATGCCTTCGGCGCCGTCGCGCAATTGACCATTGGCCGCTTTCTCGATCGCTTCAGCCTGAAATGGCCATTCGTGATTCTGACCGTATGCCAGGCGCCATTCCTGTTCGCGCTGGCCTACGTCGACAGTTGGCCGGTGATCGTGCTGGGCGCCGGGTTCATGTTCGTGGTGTTCGGTCAGGTCACGGTCAATGACGCGATGGTCGCCAACTTCGTCGCTGCGCAATGGCAATCCCGCATCTTCGCATTGCGTTACTTCCTGTCCTTCGGCGCCAGCGCCACGGCCATTCCGCTGATCGCGTATGTCGAGCCACGTCATGGCTTTGCCGGGCTGTATCTGATTCTCGCCGGGTTCGCCGCATTGACCTTTCTCGCCGCAGCTGTGTTCCCGCGCACGCCCGCCGAAAACCGCTCTGCGCAGCTGGCCTAGGACCTTTTCGCCCGTCAAATGGCGTAACGCCTGCATTGTCGCTCGTCTTTCGAATCATCCCTTTGGCTGATTTGACTGGCGAGTGAAGGCTCTAGAGTGCATATTTTCAGCACCGCCAATGCATCTTGAAAAGGGATTCCTATGCTGCAGACACGCGTGATTCCGCCAGCCGATGGCGCGTACCAGTATCCTCTGTTGATCAAAAGCCTGCTGATGTCGGGCAGCCGCTATGAGAAAACGCGGGAAATCGTTTACCGGGACCAATCACGCTATTCGTATCTGACGCTGAACGAGCGGATCTGCAGGCTGGCAAATGTGTTGACCGAGGCGGGGGTAAGGGCGGGCGATACCGTGGCGGTTATGGACTGGGACAGCCATCGTTACCTGGAATGCATGTTTGCCATCCCCATGATCGGTGCGGTAATCCACACCATCAACGTGCGCCTTTCGGCCGATCAGATCCTCTTCACCATGAACCACGCCGAAGACAAGTTCGTGCTGGTCAACAGCGAGTTCGCGCCCCTCTACAATTGCTTCGCCAACAAGCTGACCACGGTCGAGAAGACCCTGCTGCTCACCGACACCACCGACAGGACCGCTGATTTACCGAACCTGGTGGGTGAGTACGAAACGCTTCTGGCGGCAGCAAGCCCGCAGTACCGGTTCGAGGATTTCGACGAGAATTCGGTGGCGACCACTTTCTACACCACCGGCACCACGGGCAACCCGAAAGGGGTGTACTTCACCCATCGGCAACTGGTGCTGCACACGCTGGCGGTTGCCACGATCATGGGCAGCGTCGAGGGTTTGCTGGGCACCGACAAGGTCTATATGCCGATCACGCCGATGTTCCATGTGCATGCCTGGGGTGTGCCATACGCGGCAACCATGCTCGGTGTGAAACAGGTCTACCCCGGCCGTTACGATCCAGAGTTGCTGGTCGAGCTGTGGCGCAGGGAGAAGGTGAATTTTTCCCACTGCGTGCCGACCATCATGCAGATGGTGCTCAATGCCAAGGCCGCCAGGGATGTCGATTTCACCGGCTGGAACATCATCATCGGCGGCAGCTCGCTTAATCGTTCGCTGTATGAGGCTGCCAAGGCCAAAGGCATTCAACTGACCGCCGCCTACGGCATGTCGGAGACCGGGCCGCTGGTGTCGGTGGCGCATTTGAATGATGAACTGATGGCGGGCAGCGAAGACGAGCGCACCACATACCGGATCAAGGCCGGCACGCCTGGGGTGCTGGTCGAGGCGGCGATCGTCGACAGCGAGGGTAACTTCCTGCCATCCGATGGCGAGACCCAGGGCGAACTGGTGTTGCGCGCGCCGTGGCTCACCGAAAGTTACTACCGCGAGCCGCAGAAGGGTGCCGAACTGTGGGCCGGCGGCTGGCTGCACACCGGTGACGTGGCGACGCTGGACAGCATGGGCGGCATCGATATCCGCGACCGTATCAAGGACGTGATCAAGACGGGCGGCGAGTGGGTCTCTTCGCTGGAACTGGAAGACCTGTGCAGTCGCCATCCCGGCGTGCGCGAAGTGGCAGTGGTCGGGATCGCCGATCCGCAATGGGGTGAGCGCCCGTTCGCGTTGCTGGTCGCCCACGAAGGGCACGTGATCGACGCCAAGGCGCTCAAGGAGCACCTCAAGCCGTTCGTGGAACAGGGTCACATTAATAAATGGGCGATACCGAGCCAGATCGCCCTTGTTACCGAAATTCCCAAGACCAGCGTCGGCAAGCTCGACAAGAAGCGAATCCGCCTGGACATCGTCGAATGGCAAAGCACTAACAGCGCTTTTCTCTCCACCCTCTGAAGTTTTTTTCGCGCACATTGCCCTGATTTCGGTCATGGCAATGTGTCGCGAAGGCTCTGCGCCGGCGTCTGCCTTACCTTATTTCGAAATTCAGCCATCCTCGCTTTACCGCGCCAGTCAGTCCGCCGAAATCGGCGGGTTAGAGGCTTTGACGCTTTAAATCACACTTTAGAGGGATCAAGCAGTAGCACCTGCTGGCTATAGTCGGCAGTAGGTTGGACCGGAGAAAAACGCCGTTTCGCTTCGCAGCTTTACATGGGTTGCCCGAAACGCGTTGACACCCAGGCACTGCGGATCGATCCGCCTGAGTCGTTTCTGGAAGCACCCACTGCCATAAAAATAAAAGCACATGGAGTAGCGTCGATGACATCAGCAAACCTGTTCTGGCGCCGGGCAAAACTGCCTCTGGCCGTCAGCCTCGCTTCCACGCTCGCCGGTCCTGCATTCGGCGTCAGTTTCAACATCGGTGAAATCGAAGGTAATTTCGACTCGTCGCTCTCCATAGGCGCCAGTTGGTCCACCGAGAACGCCAACAAGAACCTGATCGGTTCGAACAACGGCGGACACGGCCTTTCCCAGACCTCCGATGACGGCCACCTGAACTTCAAAAGTGGGGAAACCTTTTCGAAGATCTTCAAGGGCATTCACGATCTGGAGCTCAAATACGGCGACACCGGCGTATTCCTGCGGGGCAAATACTGGTACGACTTCGAACTCAAGGATGAAGGCCGCGAGTTCAAGGACATCAGTGACTCGGGCCGCAAGGAGGCCGCCAAGTCTTCAGGTTTCGAACTGCTCGACGCGTTCGTCTACCACAACTACTCCATCGGCGATGAACCGGGCTCGGTGCGTCTGGGCAAGCAGGTGGTCAACTGGGGTGAGAGTACGTTCATCGGCGGTGGCATCAACAGCATCAACCCGATCGACGTCTCGGCATTCCGTCGTCCCGGTTCGGAAATCAAGGAGGGCCTGATTCCGGTCAACATGTTCTACCTGTCGCAGAACCTGACCGAAAACCTCTCGGCCGAAGGTTTCTACCAGCTGGAGTGGGACCAGACCGTCGTCGACAACTGCGGCACCTTCTTTTCTCAACCTGACGTGATCGCCGATGATTGCTCCAACAACCTCGCGGTATTGCGTACTCGCAACAGCCTTAACTCCGCATTGCCTGCGGCGCTGCGCGCGCCAGTGCAAGCCACGCTGGCGGCGCGTGGGGTGAACTTCGGCAACCCTGACGAGGGCGCCGTGGTTGCCCGTGGTCCTGACCGTGACGCCCGCGACAGCGGCCAGTACGGCCTGGCCATGCACTACAACTTCGAGCCGCTGGACACCGAGTTCGGCGCTTATTACATGAACTACCACAGCCGCTTGCCGATCTTCAGCGGCAAGGGCGGGCCAGCCAGCGCCTATAGCGCGTCGGGTCTGGTCGGGGGGCTGGTGGGCCGAGGTGTGCCGCTGGGTGTCGCCACCAGCCTGGCACCCACGTTGCTGCCAGTGGTGGTGGCTGGCAACTCCAGCTACTACGTCGAATACCCGGAAGACATACATCTGTTCGGTCTGAGCTTCTCGACCACGCTGCCGACAGGGACCGCATGGAGCGGCGAATTGAGTTATCGCCCGAATGCGCCGGTGCAGCTCAATACCACCGACATTCTGTACTCGGGCCTGACCCCGCTGAACCCTAGCGCTGCCTTGCTGCAAGGCGCGCCGGGTCAGGATCAGAAAGGCTATCGCCGCAAGGAAATCAGTCAGGCGCAGACCACCTTCACCCACTTCTTCGATCAAGTGATGGGTGCCGAGCGACTGACTGTGGTCGGCGAAGTAGGCTGGACTCACGTCGGCGGGCTGGAGAGCACCTCCAAATTGCGTTATGGCCGTGACCCGAGTTATGGGCCAGGTCCGCTGCCCAACGGCCAGTGTACTGCCCTCAACGCCAGCACCCTGGTTGGCGCGCCGCTGAACAACCTGAGCCGCTACTGTGAGAACGACGGCTTCACCACCACCGATTCGTGGGGTTATCGCGCCCGTGCCATCTGGGATTACAACAACGTGTTCGCCGGGGTGAACCTCAAGCCAAGTGTGGCCTGGTCCCACGACGTCGACGGCTACTCGCCAGGTCCCGGCGGTAACTTCGAAGAAGGTCGCAAAGCGATTAGCTTGGGTGTTGAGGCGGAATATCAGAACACTTACACCGCCAACCTTTCCTACACCAATTTCTTCGACGGCAAGTACACCACGGTGGATGACCGCGACTTCGTAGCCCTCAGCTTCGGTATGAACTTCTAAGGAACGACCATGGAAATGAAAATAACAAAAAGTCTGTTGCAGGTCGGCCTGCTGGGTCTGTCGTTGCTGGCGACCGGGGTGATGGCTGCGGTGTCCGACTCTGAAGCCGCAAAACTGGGCACCTCGCTGACGCCAATGGGCGCCGAAAAGGCTGGCAACGCTGCCAATACCATCCCCGCCTGGAGCCCGATCGCGACCAATGCCGGTGCCGTCGACAGCAAAGGTTTTCTGGCGAACCCCTACGCCAATGAAAAGCCGTTGTTCACCATCACCGCGCAGAACGTTGAGCAGTACAAAAACAATCTGGCACCGGGTCAATACGCGATGTTCAAGCGTTATCCGGATTCCTTCAAGATGCCGGTCTACCCTTCCCACCGTGGCGCGACAGTGCCGGCCGACGTGTTCGCTGCCATCAAAAAGAACGCCACCAACACCAGGCTGGTCTCGGGTGGCAACGGGCTGGAGAATTTCGAGACGGCGGTGCCGTTTCCGATTCCGCAAAGCGGTCTTGAGGTGATCTGGAACCACATCACCCGTTATCGCGGTGGCAGCGTGAAGCGTCTGGTGGTGCAGGTCACGCCGCAAACCAACGGGTCATTCAGCCCTGTGTATTTCCAGGATCAGTTCGTTTTTCGCGACAAGATGAAAGACTTCGATCCGAAGAACCCAGGCAACATCCTGTTCTACTTCAAGCAGGAGGTGACCGCTCCGGCGCGTCTGGCCGGTTCCGTACTGCTGGTACATGAAACCCTCGATCAGGTGAAGGAGCCTCGCTCTGCGTGGGTTTACAACGCCGGTCAGCGTCGCGTGCGTCGGGCGCCTCAGGTCTCTTATGACGGTCCGGGTACTGCAGCTGACGGCCTGCGTACCTCCGACAACCTCGACATGTATAACGGCGCACCGGATCGCTATGACTGGAAACTGATCGGCAAACAGGAGATGTACATCGCCTCCGACAGCTACAAGCTGGACGATCCGAAGCTCAAGTACACCGACATCGTCAGACCTGGCCACATCAACCAGGACCTGACGCGTTATGAGCTGCGTCGCGTCTGGCACGTGACCGCGACCCTGAAGGAAGGTCAGCGCCACATTTATGCCAAGCGTGATTTCTTCATCGACGAAGACACCTGGCAGGCGGCGGTGATCGATCACTACGACGGTCGTGGCCAACTGTGGCGCGTAGCCGAAGCTCACGCTGAGAACTACTACGACAAGCAAGTACCGTGGTATGCAGTGGAAACGCTGTACGACTTGCAGTCCGGCCGTTACCTGGCACTGGGCATGAAGAACGAAGAGAAGAGCGCTTACGACTTCGGCTTCACTGCCACTACCAGCGACTTCTCACCTAACGCCTTGCGCCAGGAAGGCGTGCGCTGATCCAGCTTTTGAATTGGCGCAGAGCCGTGCACCGTTGATAACAGCAATCGAGCACCCGTTGTACTGCGCCGCTTTATCCTATGGCTGAACCCCATAGTCGCAAGAAGAAGCGCCCCGATTCGTCGGGGTTTTTTATGACCGGCCTGGTCGGCCTGTGGGAGTGAGCGGATGAAGGTTCTTGACGTCAGCCTTCGTGAGCAGGCTCACTCCTGCATCGGTAATGTGTCCGCAGCTAAATCTCCCCAAACATATAAAGCAACATTCGCCTTGTTGATCGGATATGTTTTCTTACAGTCTTTCGTCGAACATTCTTCAAAAGCTCTGACATAGCCGCTAGTCTCCCGACATCTGAACGCCGAATAACAAGCACTTCTAACAAGAGCCGGCCATGACTGATCTGTCGCGTTTGCAAGGAATCGCAAATCACGCAGTCACTGCGTTGGAAGGACGTTTCTTCCGCCCACCCCTGCCAGAGGGCTACGTGCGCAGGACCAGGCTGTGCGAGCGGATGAGCGTGGGGTTGTCCGGGCGTCTGCTGTTGGTCAGTGCGCCTGCCGGATTCGGTAAGAGTTCGTTGGCCGTGGAATTCTGCGAAAGCCTGCCCGACCAGTGGCAAAACCTCTGGCTCGGCCTCAGCCAGCGTGACAGCGATCCCGGCAAGTTCCTCGAACGCCTTCTTTCCGGCCTTCAACAATTCTTCCCTCAGCTTGGCAATCAGGCGCTGGGCCTGTTGAAAATGCGTCAGCGGCATCAGCCATTTGCCTTCGAAGAGTGGCTCGACAGCCTGCTCGACGAGCTGGCGATGCACCTGATGTTGAGCAAACCGCTGCTTTTGGTGCTGGACGACTACCACCTCGTGCAAGGCCCGGTGCTTGATCGCTGCCTTCAATTTCTGCTTAACCATCTGCCGGCCGGCATGATCGTCATGGTCACCAGCCGTCAACGTCCAGACTGGCATCTGGCGCGGCTGCGCCTGTCGCGGCAACTGCTTGAGCTGTCAGAACAGGACCTGCGCCTGACTGACGACGAATCAATCGCGGTGCTGGATCAGCACAGTAGCTCGCTGACCGAGGAAGCACTGCACACCCTGCTGCAACGCAGCGAGGGCTGGGTCGCCGGATTGCGTTTCTGGCTGCTCACCGCTGCCGAGGCTGGCAGCAATACCCTGACTCAGGAACTCAACGGCGGCGAGGGTCTGATTCGCGACTATCTGCTTGAAGAAGTCATCGATTGCCTGCCCGCCGACGTTCAAGTCTTTTTATATGAAACGGCCTGCCTGGAGCGCTTCTGCAGTGCTTTGTGCGATGCGGCCCGCGACGGCCACGACAGTGCTGAAATGCTCGCTTTCCTGCAGGCGCATCAGGTGTTTCTCGTGCCGCTGGATGAAAGTGGGCGTTGGTTCCGCTATCACCATTTGTTTTCCGACCTGTTGCGGGCGCGGGCGGGCAGCACCGTTGCGCCCCAGCAAAGGCGCCTGCACCTGAACGCTTGCCGATGGTTCAGTGAACAAGGTTTGTTGGATGAGGCGATCGAACAGGCATTGCGCGCCGGCCACCACGACGTCGCTGCCAATCTGGTGCAAAACCTTTCCGAAGAACAGCTGCTGGCCGAACAGAACGTCGGCATGCTGCTGCGCTGGAAGATGGACCTGCCCGACAGCCTGCTGATCAGCACGCCACGTCTGATCGTCTTGTATGCGTGGGCGTTGGGGCTTGCCTGTCAGCTCGATGCCGCCGAGGAGTTGGGCAATCATCTGAGCCGCTTCCTGCCCGCGCCGTCGGCCACGGCGCAGAAATCCATGCTGGCGCAGTGGCTGGCGCTCAGCGGCATCATCGCCCGGGGGCGCGGCGACAGCGCAACCGCCCACCGTTATTGCAGCGAGGCGCTGGCCAGCCTGCCGCAGAAACGCTATGGGCAGCGCCTGCTGTGCCTCTCGACGCTGGCCAATCTGGCGCTGGCCGAGGGTGACCTGTGGCGCGCCAGGGCGCTGAACCGCGATGCTCTGGAATTGGCGCAAAGAGTCGCCAACCCGCTGTTCGAAGCGTTGGCGCATTACGACCGGGCGCGCACGTTACAGGCTCGCGGTGAGGCATTGCGCTCGCTCGAGGAGGTGCGCCAGGGGTTGCGTCGGTTGAACGGGCTGTCGTCGCAACGACTCTACGCGGTGCGCGCGCGGCTGACGTTATACGAAGGTTATCTGCTCGTTCAGTGCCTGCAGCCCGAAGCCGGGCGCGCTCGGCTCAATGCCGGTCTGGCCGAAGCGCGAGCCTGTCGCGACATCAGCGTATTGATCGGTCATTGCGTCATCGCCGGGCTTGAAGGCCGGGAAGGGCGATTCGCCGAGTCCTTCGCCGAACTGGCCGAGGCCGAACGCCTGATGCATATCTGGGATGTGCCACCGGTTTATTACCTGGCGATGATCACCCTGGCCAAATGCGAGCTGTGGCTGGCGCAGGGGCGGATTGATCTGGCGGATGCCTGGCTGCTGCGGCTGGGGCAGACCTACGGCGGTGATCAGCCTGCCGCGGCGCCCGAATGCATGCCGCAGCTGCCGCAGCACATCGAGTTGCTGAGCGCCATGCTCGACAAGATTCAGGGCCGGGTCGAAGACTCTGCCCAGCGCCTGACGCGATTGGAAGAGCACGCCCAACAAATCGATGCCGGGCTGATGGGACTGAATGCCCTCAGCCAGCACATCTTGCTCGCGCTTGATACGCAGGACAGAACCAAAGCGCAAACCCTGCTCAATCGCAGCCTTCAAAGCGCAATGGGCGGCGCTGTGTTGCCATTGCTCGGCGTCGTCCGCCAACATCCGCAGTGGCTACGCGAGCAACTGCTCAAACGCCCGCGCTGCCGACTCGTGGACTATCTGCTCAATCAGCTGCCGCCCGACACTGGAAAAGAACCGCCTTGCGCGCGAGAAAACAGCGACCCCGTTCCCTGTCCCGGCGGCGAAGCCCTCAGCGCGCGTGAACTCGGCGTTCTGCAACTCATCGCCCAGGGTTGCTCCAATCAGGAAATCAGCGAACGGTTGTTCATCTCGCTGCACACGGTCAAAACCCACGCCAGTCACATCAACAGCAAGCTTGGCGTAGAGCGCAGAACGCAGGCCGTGGCGCGAGCGCAGGAGCTGGGGTTGTTGGGGTAAATCGTGATTTGGGCATTAAATTGCTTGCTCAGAGCGCCGCCGCCCCCGCCCACATAGTCTCCACACCCTGCACACCCCAGTCCTTGGCCAGCTCGAACTTGACGATCGCGTCCTGTTCGTCGGAACTGGCAAGGTCGATGATTTCCGGCTCGAAAGCGATTCGGGTTCGGGTGGACAGGAAAACCTTCACTTTCGGATGCAGCAGCGATTTTTCGCCTTGTTCGACAACCACGCCCAGACGCTCGCTTTTCAGGCGCACCAGCGCACCGACGGGATAGATGCCGACGGTCTTGACGAAGTGCTGGAAGATCGTTTCGTCGAAATGGCCTTTCCATGACGCCATCTCGCGAATGGATTGCGCGGCGTTCCAGCCCCTTTTGTAGGGACGGTCCGAGGTGACGGCGTCGTAGACATCGCAGATCGCCCCCATCCTGGCGAACAGGCTGATTTCTTCACCTTTGAGCCCGTGAGGATAACCGCTGCCATCGACTTTCTCGTGGTGATGCAGGCACACATCTCGAACAGCATGGGTGACTTGCTGGCAGTTTTGCAGAATTTCCAGCCCCGCTTGCGGATGGTGTTTCATGACTTCGTATTCGTCGTAAGTGAGGCGATCGGCTTTGTTGAGGATCGCTGGCGCGATCTTCATCTTGCCGACATCGTGCATCAACCCGGCAACCCCCGCTTCGCGGACCTGTTCTTCGCTCAGGTCCATTCGCTGCGCGAGCGCCACCATCAGCGCGCAGACCGCGACCGAGTGCATGTAGGTGTATTCATCGGACGTTTTCAGACGCGACAGGCTGATCAGCGCGTGAGGATGGCGCATGACCGAAGTCGAAATTTCTTCAACCAGAAGGTCGACATCCTGGGCGTTCATCGCGCGGCCCATGCGGGCATCGGTGAACATTTTCATGACCGCATCTTTTGCACGGCCGCAGATCAATCTGGCGCGAGCCAGCTCTTTCTCCATGCTGGCAGGGGTAGTGTCGGTGTCGCAGACACTTCTCGAGGCAACAGCCAGGATGTGTACCTGCACAGTGGGGCTTTTGCCGCGTCGAGTGTCGATCCACACTTCGCGCGTCGATTCCTGAATGCGATGCAGAACCGCCTCGTCGCGCAATTCGCGCTCTACGTGCTGGGTCCAGAATGGATCGTGTACTCGTGGACGACAGAACTCGTGGATGTACATACCCAACGTTAGATCGGAAACCGCGATTTTTCTTAGCATGGAGCCTGCTCGTTTCGCTTTGGGCCTGGGCTGCCTTGCGGGGTCATCGAGTCGACTTCTTATCGTCTCGAACGCTACACCTCTCACTGGTTGCGTAGTGCCAGTATATGAGCGGGTTTTTGAAAAATACATCATTCAAACAACAGGCTTGAACAGCCGGTTTTTTCTGTTTTTATCCTGTTAAACATAAGGTTAGAGAATACGATTCGGACGCCGGCGAAGGTTTAGGAAAATTTATCCGACAAATTGCTTTGCTTGGATGGCGGGAACCACTCGATCGAGTGCAAAAAGCGAACTCAAAACCGTCAGCGACATTGAAGAAAACTACGGCGTCGAAAATGGCTTCATGCCACAGCACCGTTAACGCTCGGCAGCCTGAACACTGGAATAGTGACTGGGCGCACAGCCCACCAAACGCCGAAACATGGTCGAAAAGGCTGCGTGGCTTTCGTAACCAAGGTCCATCGCAATGCGGGTCACCGACTCGCCAGCAGACAGTCGTGACAGGGCCAGCACCACACAGGCCTGCTGTCGCCATTGGCCGAAACTCATCTGTGTCTGCTCGCGAAACAGGCGACTGAACGAGCGCTCGCTGACGAACAGATCCCGAGCCCAGTCCAGCGGTGACTGATGAATGTCCGGACATTGCAAAAAGCCCTGGCAGCGAGCGAGCAAGCGCGGCTCGTCAGGCAATGGAATGTGCAAGGGTAGCGCTCGCGCCTGTTCGATCTCCAGCAGCACCAGCGATATCAGCACCCCGTCGCGGCCCTGAGGGTCATACGCCAGCGGCATTTCCACGGCCTCGATCAGTAGCTGCCGTAGCAGGGGCGAGACGCCGATCACTTCGCAGTCATCCCGCGACAGCGGCACCGCGGTGGGCTCGATGTACAGGCTGCGAGTACTCACGCCGAGCATCAGCACCTCATGCGCAAGGCCCGGAGGAATCCACACCGCTTGCTGGGGCGGCACCACCCAGTCGCCTTGTTCGGTGGAGACCTTCATCACGCCCGTCGAGCCGTACAGCAACTGCGCGCGCCGGTGATGATGCCGGCGCAACAGATACCCATCGGCGTAGTCGTTGCCAATCGCCACGACCGGGCGCGGTGTGCTGTCGAGGGTGTCGATGGAGATATTGCGCATGGCGGTCCCTTCAGAGTCTGGCCGAAACACAAACATGAATGGCCTGAATCCTCAAGCTCAATCTGATGGACCTGTTTATCGTCTGCGCATCTTCTTCAAGGGCTTGGCGCGATGATCTATTTACTTCTGACACTGTTCGGCGGCTTTTCCGGCGTGACGACGGTGCTGTTCGGTTTTGGTGGCGGCTTCGTCGTCGTGCCGGTGCTTTATGGGGTGCTGATCAGTGGTGCGGGTGGCGCGCTGGCCGAGCAAGCTGCCATGCACGTGGCCGTAGCGACTTCCACGTGTGTGATGATCGTCAACGCCGCCCTCAGCACCCGTCGATCAGCCCGTGCCGGAACCCTGCTCAAGGCCTGGCTGTGGCCCTTGGCGGGTTTCATCGCCGCCGGTTCATTGGTCGGCGCCGTAGCAGCAGGATTTGTCAGCGGTGCAGCATTGCGCGTGGCGTTTGTCGTTTATCTGGCAATCACCATCGTCGATTGCCTGTGCAGACGCGGATTCGTCTCATCGACCTTTGAGGGCGAGCCGCATCGCCTGAGCCGCTGGAGCGTCGGGCCAGGCGGTATCGCCATCGGCGCCATTGCAACGTTTTTGGGGGTAGGCGGTAGTGTAATGACCGTTCCTTTGCTGCGCCGCTGCGGCTTGAGCATGACCAAGGCGACCTCCATGGCCAACCCGCTGAGCCTGCCCGTGGCGGTGGTCGGCACGGCGACTTATATGCTGACCGGTTTGGGCAATACAGGGTTGGGGGCGGGATACATCGGTTACGTCAATCTCGGCGCTTTCGCCGCACTCACCCTCGGCGCATGGTTCGGAATGCGCCTGGCCGCTCGGTGGGTGGGACGCATCCCGGATCAACTGCACGCGCGGGCATATGTGGGATTGTTGGCGGTGGTGCTGGTGAGCATGGTTTTGGTGTGAAATCAGGCTTACTCGCCATCACATCAGGTGCCACTGCCTATTGCGTTGCGCGCGTGTTAAAGCAACTACGAGTTGAATGGGCGCAGATTTCGGGGGAACCTTGGCCATCGACTGGCCGGGCAGCGCCCGCACTTCACTCATTGCGTTCAGGTCCTCATGCAACCCACCAAAACCAACCTCATCCGCGAAACTTTCCCCGTCGGCCCTTTGCAGTGTAACTGCACGATTATCGGCGACCCGGTCACCAAACAGGCGATCGTGGTCGATCCCGGTGGCAATCCCGAGCTGATTCTGGCGAAGCTCGAAGCTCACGGATTGAAGGTGGTCAGCATCATTCACACCCACGCGCATCTGGATCATTTTCTCGCGTCGGGGCAGTTGAAAGAGAAGACCGGGGCGACGCTGCATCTGCATAAAGAAGATCAGTTCCTGTGGGACAACCTCGAGACCCAGTGTCAGGTGTTCCGTGTGCCTTATGTGCCAGTCCCGTCGCCGGATCGCTGGCTGGAACACGATGAGGAATTGGTGTGCGGATGCGGTGTGGCGTTGCACACACCGGGGCATACACCGGGGTCGATGAGCTTCTGGTTCGAGGATGCGAAGCTGTTGATTGCTGGCGATACGTTGTTCAAGCGTGGGATTGGGCGCACGGATTTATGGGGCGGCGATCAAGCGACCATCGTGCGCTCGATCAAGGAGCGTCTTTACACGTTGGATGAGGATGCGACGGTCGTGACAGGGCATGGGCCGGACACGCGCCTGGGCGATGAAATGCGCGAAAACCCTTTCGTAAGAGCGTGAATCGTTCAGGCGGCGTTAAGGAATTTTTGACTACTGTCATGCTCTAACCGCGCACATGGCCACGGTTTTGATCGTTGCGCCAAAGCAAGCAATACAGGAGCTTTCCTTGATGTTTACCATTCGCCGTTCGATCATCGCTGCCACCGCGCTCGCTGTCTTGTCTGGCTGCGCGACGCAGAATCCTTACGACAATCAGGGGCAGGCGCAGAATTCCGGCGGCGTGAGCAAGACCGCCAAATACGGTGGTCTGGGCGCGCTGGCCGGTGCCGTCGCCGGTGCCGCCATCGACCACAACAACCGGGGCAAGGGAGCGCTGATCGGTGCCGCTGTGGTCGGCGCGGGCGCAGCCGGATACGGTTATTACGCCGACAAGCAGGAAGCCGCCTTGCGCGCGAGCATGGCCAATACCGGGGTTGAAGTGCAGCGTGAAGGCGACAACATCAAGCTGGTCATGCCGGGCAACATTACCTTCGCCACCGACTCTTCGGCGATTGCCAGCAGCTTCTATTCGCCTCTGAACAACCTTGCCGGTTCCCTGAAGCAATACAACCAGAACATGATTGAAATCGTCGGTTACACCGACAGCACCGGCAGCCGCCAGCACAACATGGATCTGTCGCAACAGCGCGCACAAAGCGTGGCGACTTATCTGACGTCGCAAGGGGTGGATGCTGCTCACCTGTCAGTTCGCGGTGCCGGTCCTGACTCGCCGATCGCCAGCAATGCCGACGTCAACGGCCGCGCGCAGAACCGTCGGGTCGAGGTCAATCTCAAGCCGATTCCTGGTCAGCAGTATCAACAGCAGCAGTAAGTTTGGTGTATAACACCCGAACCCCGGCCCTTGTGCCGGGGTTTTTGTTTTGGGGGTGATTTGTGTCTGCTGTCTGAGCCATTGTTGGGCTGCCAACCCGCAGCTCTGTGGGAGTGAGCTTGCTCACGAAGGCTGACTTCCAGGCCCTACGTCTAATGTGAATGTACTGGCCGCTTCGTGAGCAAGCTCACTTCACAGGTCACCGTGCCTGCTATTTCTATGAGGATTTGCGCGGATAACGTTCATGCATCTCGCCCAGCAGCACATCCTTCTCTTCCCACAAGCGGTTGATCCACTGCTGAAACTCGGCGCGATACGCCTCGTCCTGATCGTAGCTCTTGCCTATGAACTGCCGAGGGATCTGCACTTGCTCGAAATGCGCGACCACCTCGCGAACCTTGCCGCACAGTAAATCCCAGTAACCCGGCTGGCCGGCGGGGTAGTGGATGGTCACGTTAACGATGGACTCCAATTGCTCACCCATGGCATCCAGCACGAAAGCAATTCCGCCCGCCTTGGGCTTGAGCAGATAGCGAAACGGTGAGTTCTGCTGGGCATGTTTGCCTTTGGTGAAGCGCGTGCCTTCGGCGAAGTTGAATATGCCTACCGGGTTGTTGCGAAACTTCGCGCAGGTGCGGCGGGTGGTTTCCAGATCCTTGCCTTTCTTTTCCGGATGTTTGGCCAGATACGCTTTGCTGTAACGCTTCATGAACGGAAAGCCCAGCGCCCACCACGCCAGGCCGATCACCGGCACCCAGATCAGCTCCTGCTTGAGAAAAAACTTCAGCGGACGAATGCGCCGGTTCAGCACGTACTGCAAGACCATGATGTCGACCCAGCTCTGATGGTTGCTGGTCACCAGGTACGAGTGTTGATAGTCCAGGCTTTCCAGGCCACTCAGGTGCCAGCGGGTATGGCCGAGCAGGTTCATCCAGGCATTGTTGTTGCTGATCCAGGCCTCGTGGATGTGGCTCATCAGCCAGTCCGTGACCTTCTGCGCGGCGGGGAAGGGCAGGCACAGTTTGAAGATCGCGACGATGAACAATGGCGTACAGCAGACAATCGTATTGAGCGCCAACAACAGCGAGGCGATGACACCACGCAAAGGGGCGGGCAGGAAATCCATGGGGGACCGAACTCCAGAGGTAAGACAGCCGCCGGTTAATTTCCGGCGGCGTTATTGTGAGTGAAGGGTATTGCAGGCCGACTTTACCGAGGCAAGGTCGCCGCCTGAATCGCAGTGAGGGCGATGGTGTAGACGATGTCATCCACCTGAGCCCCGCGCGGCAGGTCGTTCACCGGTTTGCGCAGACCTTGCAGCATCGGGCCGAGGCTTACGCAGTCCGCACTGCGTTGCACCGCCTTGTACGTGGTGTTACCGGTGTTCAGGTCAGGGAAGACGAACACGTTGGCGCGACCGGCCACCGGACTCTCCGGTGCCAGTTGCCGAGCTACGTTCTCGTTGGCCGCCGCATCGTATTGCAGCGGGCCGTCGATCAACAGACCACGCTGGGTTTCCTGCGCCAGTTGGGTCGCCTCCCGAACCTTTTCCACTTCCTCGCCACTGGCCGAATTGCCACTGGAGTAGCTGATCATCGCCACCCGCGGCGACAGGCCGAAGGCAACGGCAGAATCGGCACTCTGCACGGCGATTTCTGCCAGTTCCTGAGCCGTCGGGTGCGGGTTCATGATGCAGTCGCCATAGACCAGCACCTGCTCGGGGAACAGCATGAAAAATACAGACGACACCAGCGTGCAACCCGGCGCAGTCTTGATCAGTTGCAGGGCCGGGCGGATGGTGTTGGCGGTCGAATGAACCACCCCGGACACCAGACCATCGACCTCATCGAGTGCCAGCATCATGGTGCCGATCACCACCGGGTCTTCCAGTTGCTGCTCGGCCATCGGCGCGTTGAGACTCTTGCTTCGGCGCAGATCGACCATCGGCCCGACGTAGCGCTCGCGAATCTCGTCCGGGTCGAGAGTTTCCAGCCCCGGCGGCAGTTCGATGCCCTGGGCGCGCGCCACTGCCTGCACGTCTTCGGGCTTGGCCAGCAACACACAGCGCGCGATGCCGCGCGCCTGACAGATCGCCGCAGCCTGCACAGTGAGCGGCTCCGCACCTTCTGGCAGGACGATGCGCTTGTTCGCCGCTTGTGCCCGTTGAATCAATTGATAACGGAACACGGCTGGAGACAGGCGCATTTCACGCGGTGTGCCACAGCGCTGATGCAGCCAGTTGGCGTCCAGGTGGCTGGCGACGAAATCGGTGATGATTTCCGCGCGTTCGCGGTCGTCGATCGGGATTTCCTTGTTCAGCTGATTGAGCTGGTTGGCCGTGTCATACGACCCGGTGCTCACCGACAACACCGGCAGTCCGGCCTGCAACGCGCCACGGCACAGGTCCATGATGCGCGGGTCGGGCAGGGTGTCGCTGGTCAGCAAAAGGCCGGCCAGTGGCACGCCGTTCATGGTCGCCAGGCTCACGGCGAGAATGATGTCGTCGCGGTCGCCCGGCGTGACCACCAGCACACCCGGCTTGAGCAATTGCAGCGTATTGAGCACCGTGCGCGCGCAGATGATGATCTTCGACATGCGTCGCTGTTCGTAGTCACCGGCGTTGATGACCTGGGCCCCCAACAGGTCCGCGACATCACGGGTGCGCGGGGCGTTGAGGTCGGCCTGGAACGGGATGCAGCCCAGCAGTCGGAAATCGCCGCTGCGCAACAATGGCGAGTGCTCTTTCAGGCGCGCCGAGAACGCTTCCATGCTTTCATCGGTGCGCACCTTGTTGAGGATCACTCCCAGCACTTTCGGGTCTTTTGGGCCGCCGAACATCTGCGCCTGCAATTCGACGCGGCCGGAAAGCTCGGTCAGCACCTCGTTCTCCGGTGCAGAGACCAGAATCACTTCCGCGTCCAGCGCCTTGGCCATGTGCAGGTTGACCCGCGCGGCATAACTTGCGCTGCGGGTCGGCACCATGCCTTCGACGATCAGCACATCGCGGCCAACCGATGCTTCTTGATAGAGGTTGATGATTTCTTCCAGCAACTCATCGAGCTGACCTTCCCCGAGCATGCGCTCGACATGGGCCAGTCCCAGCGGCTTCGGCGGCCTGAGGCCGTGGGTGCGAGCGATTAGTTCGGTCGAGCGTTCAGGCCCCAGGTCGCCGGGGTGAGGCTGGGCGATGGGTTTGAAAAAGCCGACTTTGAGCCCGGCGCGCTCCAGGGTGCGCACCAGCCCCAGGCTGATGGACGTCAAACCCACACCGAAATCTGTGGGCGCGATAAAGAAAGTCTGCATGCGGGCTTCTCGAAGGTGAGCGTGCAAGGGTCCTGACTCATGAGGGCCAGTGGAACCGGATAAAACAGGACGCTGTTCAGTCGCGGCGTCTCAAAGGGGCACAAGGTTATCGCTATCTGCTCTCTGCGCACACCAGCCACAGCGAAAGGATTGACCTATTTTTTGCTGTCGCTCCTGCACATCGAGCACCCACGCCCGCGACTGCCACGGCGGCTGATGGCGCAGATGCTGGGTATGGCCGCAAGAGAGTTCAGCAACCCAGTGGCCGTCATCATCCCGGTGAAAGCCGATAATCGTGGTGTCGTTCTCAGGCAATGTGGGGTCGTGCAATCGGGGCCGTCCGTCTGAGTTGCGTTCGCTTTCGCGCGAGTGCTTGGTTAGACTTGTTCGCTCATATCTCTATTTGCAAAAGGTCTTGCCCCATGCCGATCGCCGCCAACAAGGCTGTCTCCATTGACTATACCCTGACCAATGACGCTGGTGAGGTCATCGACAGTTCTGCCGGCGGCGCGCCGCTGGTTTACCTGCAAGGCGCAGGTAACATCATTCCGGGTCTGGAAAAGGCACTGGAAGGTAAGGACGTCGGTGACGAGCTGAAAGTCGCCATCGAGCCTGAAGACGCCTACGGCGAATACTCGGCCGAACTGGTCAGCACCCTGAACCGCAGCATGTTCGAAGGTGTCGACGAACTGGAAGTGGGCATGCAGTTCCACGCCTCCGCTCCGGACGGCCAGATGCAGATCGTCACCATCCGCGACCTGGACGGCGACGACGTGACTGTCGACGGCAACCACCCACTGGCCGGTCAGCGCCTGAATTTCCAGGTCAAGATCGTTGCCGTCCGTGACGCCAGCGAAGAAGAACTCGCCCACGGTCACGTGCATGGCGAAGGTGGCCATCACCACTGATTTGTCCTGCTAAGCTCTAGTTAGCTGGCCAGGCGTCCTCGCGGGCTTTGTGAAAAACGCTTTTGTTTTCACGGCCTGACAGGGCGCTTTTTTCGGCCGATGGTTTTTTTGTATGGAGAGCAGGGGAGTTTCGTCATGAGTATATTTCACGACCTGAAATTAAAAGCTCTGGATGGCCAGGAACTGCCTCTCGCGCCACTCAAGGGCAAAGTGGTGCTGGTGGTCAATGTGGCCTCCAAATGCGGCCTCACGCCTCAATATGCAGCGCTCGAAAGCCTCTATCAGAAGTACAAGGACCGGGGTTTTAGCGTCCTCGGTCTGCCCTGTAATCAGTTTGCAGGCCAGGAGCCCGGTAATCAGGAAGAGATTCAGGAATTCTGCTCGCTGAACTACGGCGTGACCTTCCCGCTGGGTGACAAGCTCGAAGTGAATGGCGCTCATCGTCACCGGCTCTATCAGATGCTGGCAGGCGAAGGAGCTGAATTTCCGGGCGATATCACCTGGAACTTCGAAAAATTCCTGGTCGGGCAGGACGGCCGCGTCCTGGCGCGATTTTCGCCGCGTACTACGCCGGATGATCCTGCTGTCATTCAGGCGATCGAAAAAGCCCTGCACTGAGTTCTGTTCCAGTGGCATACCCGTAGCAGTCCGGCTATCGACGGCTGACTTTGCGCAGCGCAACTGCCTACAGGCCATGCGGCACGCTCTCCGCGCGGCGATATCGCGTAATCCGTAGACGTTTCCTTCTAAACCTTAATCACCCAAATCAATAGTGCTGTGCATCGCGCTGCAATCGGCCCATTCTGTATGACCTTCATAATATTTCCCGGTAGCCGAGGATGTTTTGCATGCCAGTCAACGCCTTGTTCAAACCCTTTCACATGGGCAGCCTGGAATTACCGACGCGCGTAGTGATGGCGCCGATGACCCGTTCGTTCTCGCCGGGTGGCGTGCCTAATTCAAAGGTTATCGAGTACTACCGTCGTCGTGCTGCAGCGGGTGTGGGCCTTATCATCACCGAAGGTACCACCGTCGGCCACAAGGCATCCAACGGCTATCCGGCCGTGCCGCAGTTCTTCGGCGAAGCCGCACTGGCGGGCTGGAAAAAAGTCGTCGAGGCCGTTCACGCAGAGGGCGGCAAGATCGTCCCGCAACTCTGGCATGTGGGCGCTGTACGTCAGCTGGGCACCGAACCCGATGGCGCGGTTCCGGCGTACGGTCCGACTGAAAAGCTCAAGGACGGCAATGTCGTCGTGCATGGCATGAGCAAACAGGACATCGCCGACGTCATCGCTGCGTTCGCTCAAGCGGCCAAAGATGCGAAAGCCATCGGCATGGATGGCGTGGAAATCCACGGCGCTCATGGCTATATCGTCGACCAGTTCTTCTGGGAAGGCACCAACCGGCGCACCGATGAGTACGGCGGTGATCTGGCCCACCGTTCGCGCTTGGCCATCGAGCTGATTCAGGCGGTACGCGCCGCTGTCGGCCCCGCTTACCCGATCATCTTCCGTTATTCCCAGTGGAAGCAGCAGGACTATACCGCGCGCCTGGTGCAGACGGCGGAAGAACTGGGGGCCTTCCTCAAGCCGTTGTCTGACGCCGGTGTAGACATTTTCCATTGCTCGACGCGCCGGTTCTGGGAGCCCGAATTCGAAGGTTCTGACCTCAACCTCGCAGGATGGACCCGCAAACTCACCGGCAAACCTACGATCACGGTCGGCAGTGTAGGACTGGATGGCGAGTTCCTGCAGTTCATGGTCGACACCGACAAGGTCGCGAAACCGGCGAGCCTCGACAACCTGCTCAAACGCCTGAACGATGACGAATTCGATCTGGTGGCGGTAGGTCGGGCGCTGCTGGTCGATCCGGATTGGGCGGTAAAAGTGCGTGATGGTCGCGAAGAAGACATCCTGCCGTTCAGCCGCGATGCATTGGATAAGCTTGAATAATTCGGTTGGGGGCTTCGATGCTTCCGGTTTTTTCTGAATGAACACACTGTAGGAGTGAGCTTGCTCACGAAGGCGTTGTGTCAGCCGACATCAGGGCATCTGATCTGACGTATTCGTGAGCAGGCTCGCTGCCACACTGGGGTTTTGGCAAAGAACCGCGCTACACGCCCAACACGACCCCAACCTGCGTCTCACTCGCCGCGCGCAAATAGCATTCGAACGCCTCGATAATCCCCGCCCATCCCTGCCGACTCGCGTGCTGGCGTGCATTCAAACGCACACGGCGCAGCGTTTCGTCGTCCTCCAGCATCCAGCGCGCGGCGTCGATAAACCCTTCTTCATCCCCCGGCATCGCCACCGCGCCGTTATGACCGTGGCGGATATGCTGGGCCGCCGCCGCTTCGTCATACGCGACGACGCCCAAGCCTGATGCCAGCGCTTCGAGGACCACGTTGCCAAATGTCTCGATCATGCTCGGGAACAGGAACAGATCCCCCGACGCATAATGCGCTGCCAGGGCCTCGCCGCGTTGGGTGCCGCAGAAAATCGCGTTGGGCATTTTCTGTTCCAGCGAAGCACGTACCGGACCGTCACCGACGACCACCAGCTTGAGTTTCTTCTCTGGATAAGCGGCCACCAGGCTGTCGAAGCTGATCTGAAGCAGGCTCAGGTTTTTCTCTGGCGCGAGGCGACCCACGTGCAGGACTGCCGTGTCATCGGCTTCCAGCCCCCAGGATTCACGCAGGAAACCGGAGCGCTTGGACGGGTGAAACAGCTGACAATCCACGCCTCGCGACAGCAACTGCAGGCGCTCGAAGCCACGCCGTTCCAACTCGGTCTTCTGACTGACGCTGGAAACCAGCGTCGCGTTCGAGCGGTTGTGGAACCAGCGCAGATACGAAGTCAGCAGACGGGTGATGAAGCCCAGCCGGTACTGGCGCATGTACTGCTGGAAGTTGGTGTGAAAGCCGCTGACGATGGCAATCCGAAGTCGTCGCGCCGCCCGCAGGGCGGACAGACCCAACGGGCCTTCGGTGGCGATGTACAACACGTCCGGCCGGTTGCGTTGCCAGCGGCGCAACAACTTGTGCATCGACGACTGACCCCATTGCAGCCCCGGATACCCCGGCATCGGCCAGCCGCGACACACCATCAGATCCTTCCCGGAGACGCGCGGCTCGTCATTACTCTGCCGCGGCCGGATCACCTCAACCCGATGCCCCCGCAAGCGCAGCCCGTCGCACAGCCGGCCAAGGGTATTGGCGACGCCGTTGATCTCGGGGACGTACGTTTCGGTGATCAGGGTGATGTGCAAGGGTTTACTCATGACAACTAGTTTCAAAGACTGGGGTTGCGCTTGTGTGGCGGTTGGGTGATGGATTTGTGGCAGCTGAGTCAGCGCCCCACGATAAGCGGCATCACCTGCGATTTTCCGATGTTCTCGAACGCCGCCGCTTCAAGGATGTGGTGGGGCTGGACTGGGTTGAGGCTGACCAGATCCCGGTGTGAGCGCGGTTTTTACCTGCCTGGCGAGAGCCGGGGATTCGGCAGGCAGGGTTTTGCAGGTAACGGTTTCTACAGCCTCGGCCAATGCCTGCATGAACTGAAGTGCGTTGGCTCTGGTCTGGGTTTCTGGAGGAGCATGTTTCGATGAACAGCCGTCTCTGACCCATAAAAAAGGCCTCATCCGAGGCCTTTTCATTCAATCAGTGGACCTCTGTTGCGACCGTCTCGGTCCCACGCTCCCTGACCCAAAACAACGTGGCCCCCGCCACGGCCGCGGGCATCATCAGGATGTTGACCACCGGGATCAGCAGCACGAGGTAGACAATCCCGCCAAAGCTCATGCTCTGCCAGCGTTTGGCGCGTAGCCAGGCGAGCATGTCTTGCCAGCTCATTTTGTGGTTATCGGCAGGGTAGTCGATGTATTGGATGGCCATCATCCAAATACCGAAAAGCAGCCAGAGCGGCGCCGCGATGATGTTGACCACAGGGATCCATGAAAGGATGAACAGGCCGATGGCGCGGGGCAGGAAGTAGCCGAGCTTGCGCATCTCGCGGCTCAGGGTACGGGGGATCATTTCGATCAGCTCCCCCCAGCTGAACGCGGGAAAGTCGTCTGTGCCGCGCAGTACCACTTCGACTTTCTCCGAGAGGAAACCGTTGAAAGGGGCAGCGATGACGTTGGCGATCATGGTGAAGGTGAAAAACACCATTAGCACGACCAAAACTACAAACAGCGGCCAGAGGATGTAATTGAGGAAGCTCAGCCAGCCGGGCAAGGTCGGTATGAACGAGTCGACCCAGAGGCTGAACTCGTGACCGGCGAAATAGATCAGCGCACTGAACAGCACCAGATTGATGGTCAGCGGCATCAGGACGAACAAGCGCAGGCCGGGGCTGAGGACCAGTTTCAGGCCCTCGCGCAGGTATTGTGGGCCGGACAGAGCAGGTGCAGGCATATGGGCCTCCAAACGTTGAAAACGCGCCGACCTTACCGGCTTTGCGAGAGTGGCGGTAGCCGGATCATTGCCGAGACATTCGCCGAAACAATCTGGCGGCGGTAAAGTCTATCGACAACAGGCGAGCGGCAGACTCCCGGAATAGGGGCAGCCTATGAACTGGATAATGAAACGGTATTTCCTTAATCTTCGCCGCCCCGATAAGCTTGCGGGCATCTTTTAGACCTATTCCCATACACTTGAACCTTCAAGGAGTCGTCATGAGCGTTCTGGTAAACAAGCAAGCCCCTGATTTCACGGCAGCGGCGGTCCTGGGTGACGGTTCGATCGTCGACAGCTTCCAGCTGTCTTCTCTGCGCGGCAAATATGTGGTGCTGTTTTTCTGGCCGCTGGATTTCACATTCGTGTGCCCGTCGGAAATCATCGCGCACAACAACCGCATTGCTAAATTCCGTGAGTTGGGCGTTGAAGTGGTTGGCGTTTCCATCGATTCGCACTTCACCCACGCTGCATGGCGCAACACTCCAGTTGAGAAGGGCGGCATCGGTGAAGTCGAATTCACCATGGTTGCCGACATCAAGCACGAGATCACTCGCGCCTACGGCATCGAACACGACGACGGCGTAGCGCTGCGCGGTTCGTTCCTGATTGATAAAGCTGGCGTGGTTCAGCATCAGGTTGTGAACAACCTGCCACTGGGCCGTGACGTAGACGACATGGTGCGTCTGGTCGAAGCGCTGCAGTTCACCGAAGAACATGGCGAAGTTTGCCCTGCCGGCTGGCGTCCGGGGCAGAAAGGCATGAAGGCCGACGCTTCTGGCGTGGCCGACTACCTGGCTGAGAACGCCAAGAGCCTGTAATACCGTCGCTGCGATTTCGGTCGCAGCTTCACGTTTGCGGGATGGGCGAGCGGTTCTTCTCCAAGCGCGCTCGCCGATCCGTTTCATTCCAGCCGGTACGCCGGTTAGACCACAGTAACTCCGACCACACGTGACGATGGCCGGTCGATAGGAGTGTGTCATGTCTGATGTACGTCATTCCCGAGTGATTATTCTCGGCTCCGGCCCTGCCGGTTACAGCGCTGCGGTCTATGCAGCCCGTGCCAATCTCAAGCCGCTGCTGATCACCGGCATGCAGGCCGGCGGTCAACTGACCACCACCACCGAAGTCGACAACTGGCCGGGCGATCCCCATGGCCTGACCGGCCCGGTGCTGATGGAGCGCATGCGTGAGCACGCCGAGCGTTTCGAGACCGAGATCGTTTTCGATCACATCAACGCCGTCGATCTGGCCGGCAAACCGTTCAGCCTCAAGGGCGACAGCGGCACCTACACCTGCGATGCGCTGATCATCGCCACTGGCGCCAGTGCTCGCTACCTGGGCCTGCCGTCCGAAGAAGCGTTCATGGGCAAGGGTGTTTCGGCCTGTGCGACCTGCGACGGTTTCTTTTACCGCAACAAGCCTGTGGCGGTCATTGGCGGTGGCAATACCGCGGTCGAGGAGGCGCTGTACCTGGCCAATATCGCCAGCAAAGTGACCCTGGTTCACCGCCGCGATACGTTCCGCGCCGAGAAGATCCTGATCGACAAGCTGCACGCGCGGGTGGCCGAGGGCAAGATCGAGCTCAAGCTCAACGCCACGCTGGATGAAGTATTGGGCGACAACATGGGCGTCACCGGTGCGCGTCTGAAGAACAACGATGGCAGTGCTTCGGAGCTGAAAGTTGACGGGGTATTTATTGCCATCGGCCACACCCCGAACACGTCGTTGTTCGAAGGCCAGTTGGCGTTGAAAGACGGCTACATGGTGGTTCAGGGCGGTCGCGAAGGGAATGCAACGGCTACCAGCGTTGAAGGCGTTTTCGCGGCGGGCGACGTGGCTGATCACGTTTACCGTCAAGCGATCACCTCGGCCGGCGCCGGCTGCATGGCGGCACTGGACGTCGAGCGTTATCTGGATGGCCTGGTGAACGCTACGTTCTGATCAGATGCTCCAAATGAAAAAACCGGTTTTATGACCGGTTTTTTTGTGGCTGTCGAATCGCCCTCAGCCCTTGCGGCGCAATGGCTGAGCGCTGAACTTCACCCCAGCCAGACCGTGTGCGATCAGCGCACGAATGTTGCCGTGGTCGCTGCCTTCAGGAGTCGCAACCACTGAGCGATAGTGCTCGCCAAACGCCAGCAGTGCTTCTTCATCACTCAAGCCTTCCAGCAACGCCAGACCCAGCGTCTTGCACGATCCTTCGTTCTGGCCCGCGGCGTTTTCCACCGGGCCGTTGCTGAACGCTTGCGGTTGGTAATCGTAGTTCGCAGTAACGAAAGCCAGGGTGTCGGCGAAAACGTGCTCGCCGGTTTTCAGGCTGGCGCGCAGGGTATGGAGGTCAGTCATGTTTCTTTTCCTTGGCGAACGTGGCGTGTTGCTCTGCGCTGGCTTCTTTCTGATAGAGGGATTTCCATTCGCTGTACGGCATGCCGTAAACCACTTCGCGGGCTTCATCGAGACTGATGTCAATCTGCTTCTCGTCGGCGGCGGCCTTGTACCATTTGGATAGGCAGTTGCGACAAAAGCCTGAGAGGTTCATCAGGTCAATGTTCTGCACGTCCTTGCGGCTGTCCAGATGCGCGACCAGACGACGAAATGCGGCGGCTTCGAGTTCCAGGCGTTGTTGCTCTGTCATGACGGGCTCTGTGCGAATGAAAGATGGGCGGATGATAAGAGTGCGGCGCGGAGTGGGCAAGGTCGGTGGTCCTGCTCCTTGCTACAGGGGCCGCATGAGCGACCGGGCTCTTAGCGTTCAGCGGCCAGGGTAATCGACACCGATTCGGCAAATCGCAGTGCATGGGGCTTGTCGACTTCTACCTCGGCGTATTGCACGGCTTCGTGGCTCATCACCAGATCGAGCACTTCCTGGGTCAGGCGTTCGAGCAGGGCGAAGCGATTGCTTTCCACGTGCTGGATGATCGCCTTGGTAATGGTCCGGTAGTTGAGTGCGTGGTCGATATCGTTGTCGCGCACCGCTTCCTGGGCCGCGTACAGAATCGTCAGGTTGATCAGCACGTCCTGCTTGTTGAGGATTTCGTCTTCATTGATACCGATATAAGTGCGCAGGCACAGGTCCTTGACCCGGATACGCGCGGTGCCTGGTTCGAGTCTTGGCATGACTACTTGCTCCGTCCAATCAGTTGCAAAAATTCCAGTCGAGTGGTGGGCGATTCGCGGAATGCGCCGAGCATCACCGAAGTGTTCATGGTCGAGTTCTGCTTCTCGACGCCGCGCATCATCATGCACATGTGCTGGGCTTCGATGACGACCGCAACGCCTGCTGCACTCGTCACGCCCTGAACGGCATCGGCGATTTGGCGCGTCAGGTTTTCCTGAATCTGCAGGCGACGGGCGAACATGTCGACGATCCGCGCGATCTTCGACAGGCCAAGCACCTTGCCTGTCGGGATGTAAGCCACATGGGCTTTGCCAATGAATGGCAGCAGATGGTGCTCGCACAGTGAATACAGCTCGATGTCCTTGACGATGACCATCTCGTCGTTGTCCGAGGCGAACAGCGCCCCGTTGACGATTTCCTCCAGTGTCTGCTCATAGCCGTGACACAGGTACTGCATGGCCTTGGCCGCGCGTTTGGGCGTGTCCAGCAACCCCTCGCGCTGCGGGTCTTCACCCAGACCGACAAGGATCTCGCGGTAGTGCTGTGGCAGTGACAGGGTCATAAAAGGTTCCTCGGGGCGGCTTATTTTATGTGCCGTCCGCCGTTTACGGTCAGTGTGGTGCCGGTGACATACGGGTTATCCAACAGATAACGCAGGCTCTGGTAGATCACCTCGGGGCCGGGTTCAATACCCAGGGCCGATTTGGCCAGGGTGCGGGCGCGGTACGCCGCGTCGTCGTCGGGTTGAAACATCAGCATGGCCGGAGCGATGCCGTTGACCTTGATCTTTGGGGCAAACCTGGCAGCGAATGATAGCGTCAGGTTGTCCATGCCCGCTTTGCTGGCGCAGTAAGCGATGTGCTTGCTGCTGCCCTTGCGCGTGACATCGTCGCCGATGTGGATAATGTCCGCCGGATCCGAGCGCTGCAACAGTTCGGCGCAATGCAGATTGATCAGGTAGGGCGCGAGCATGTGCACGTTGAACATGCGCATGAGCACATCGCCTTCATCGTCCTCGGTTTCCGCCAGCCATTCGGAGGCGTTATGAACGATGGCGCGCAGACTGTCGGTCTGCTGCTTGAGCTGTGAGATGAAGCCCAGCACGCTTTGCTGTGATGAAAAGTCTGCCTGAATGGTGACTGCACCCATAGCTTTGAGCCGTTCAACCCCAGGGCGCTGGGAACGGAAGCTGATGATCACCGGCTGACCTTCGCCCAGTAGCCGTTCTGCGCAATGCAGGCCGATGCGCTGGCTGGCGCCAGTGATCAGGACAGGGGCAGGGGAGGAGGCCATGGCAGCTCACGCGTTTGTCAGGGAAAAGAAAACCGGAAAGGTCGCGGGCGTATCGGCTCTGCATGGCGGGCGTCGAAGGCTTTCATTGCGCCATCAGAGAACCAACGTCTGCGGCAAAGTTAACCCAATGGTCAGTGCGGTACAACTGTGGGGGCAGGTGCAGGTCTTCGAAGCGACACAATCGCTGTAGGAGCCGGCTTGCTGCGGGACGCGTTCGCCAGCAAGCCGGTTCCTGCAAGGAGTTCGCAGGGTCAGCGAGTCGAAGCCGATTCGACGGGGGCGACAGGTGGCTGAGTGTTGCTGTGCAGCCATCCGGACAACAAATGGGTCGACAACGGAATGAACCAGAACACCATCAGCGGGGTGAGGATAAGGGTACTGATCATGATCCGCGGCAGCAATTCCAGCTGGCCCAGCAATGGTCCCAGTATGTAATTGAAGATCAGTGACACCGGAAAGAATGCCAGCCAGATGGCCACAGCCTGTTTCCAGCGCGGCGGGCGTTGGCCGACGGTGCCAAACCAACCGTCCATGCCTCGCACACGATGTACCGAGTTTTTCGCAAAAAGCCCGCTGCCACGCACCAACCAGGAGCGTCGAGACGCTGAATGCTCCCACGCGTGCATGGTGGCTTCATCGGCGAAGCGAAATATGATCTGGAATTCGTCGTCTCCCGGAGGTGGTGCGAGAACACCAGAACCCAGGTAGCCGGGGAAGTCGGTGGCGAGCTGTTCGCCTTCATGCAGCCAGGCAATCAGTTCCTGATAGCGGCCATGGGCGACGCGACGGGCAACCATCAGCGTGACGGGTGAGGTAGACATTGTGTATCTCCGATAGACAAGTGAGGTTCCCGGGTAGGGAAATCACATGGCGTAACGCCGGGGTGGTGGCGTTGCGTCAGCTTCGTTGAAAGAAGCAAGCAAGGATTATTCCTGAATCCACGCACAATGCCAGAAGTCTTTGGCGATCTCGGGCCTCAGATGCTCAACGGCAGATGTACAATCCATTCTTCATGATTTCACGACGGACACCTCGATGACCCAACTGCTCAGCGCCTCATGCGACGGCGATGACGAATTGCTGCCCATCCGCGAGGTCTCGCGCCTGACTGGCGTCAACTCGGTCACGTTGCGGGCCTGGGAGCGTCGCTATGGGCTGATCACCCCGACGCGCACCGAGGGCGGCCATCGCCTGTACACCCAGGCCGATGTCGAGACTGTTCGCAGCATTTTGATGTGGACCGAGCGTGGGATTGCCGTCAGCAAGGTCGGCAAGGTGCTGGCAGGCATCCGGGATCTGGACGCCCGCTCCAAAGGGCCGCTGAGCCTGGTCGAAAGCGCCGGGCAGCGGACCTGGCAGGATCAGGTGCGTCAGGCCGTCAACGACTTCGACGAGCAGATGCTCGGTGAAATCTACAATCAGATGCTTGCGCTTTACCCGCTGCCGGTGGTGTACGAACACCTGCTGATGCCGGTATGGCACGACTTTGCCTTGCGTCATGACGCGTTTGGGCAGGTCAGCGAGTGGCTGTTTCTGGACAGCTTCCTGCGTATGCGCAGCCTGCAGCGTCTACAGGTAACCCGTGAAAACGACGCACACCGCGTGCTCCTGGCCACGATTCCTGGCGCCCGCCGGGAGCTGGAGTTGTGGGTCGCGGCCCTGCTGATGGCTTCCGACAACATCACAATCAGCGTATTGGCGCCAGGGCAGCCGCTGGAAGAACTGGGCCTGGTCTGCGGCAAAATGCGCCCGGATGCACTGGTATTGCTTTCCGATCAAATGCCCTCGGCGGATCTGCTCAAACGCCTGGAACGGCTCGGCCTCGGGCTTGGCTGCCCGCTGCTCTTGGCCGGGAAAACCGCAGACATGGCGCAAGACAGCCTCCAAGGTTCGGTGATTGGTTGTCTGGGCAGTGACGCAGTGGTGATGCAAAGGCGGTTACAGCAGTTTCTGGCGGGGCGGCTCGATACCTGAGTCCAGCCCAGCCGCGAGCAACAAACAAGCTTCAAGCGGCAAGACGGGCGGCGCGATCTAATCTCGTAGCTTGCCGATTGATAGCTCGCAGCTGCTTAAAGATGCATCGAAGGGTGGATCTTGCGGTGTTCCTGGAGGATGTACTGGCGCAGCCGGTCGGTGTCTTCCTTGCTGTTCTGGCTCAGGCGATAGGCGGCCAGGCCTTGTTCGGTCAGGCGTTCGAAGGTACCGCGCAGGGCGATGGGAGCAAGGCCGGTGGGAGTGAACCAGGCGGAAAAGTACTTCGGCGGTTTGGTCTGCTTGCGAATTTCCAGCAGGATGCCTTTGAACGAAATCTCATGAACCCACAGTGCCGTCAGCGAGCCTTTTTCGGTTTTGAGGGCGACGGGCTCTGGCAGCGTCAAGCGCCATGGGCGAATGCGCGGGCCTTCTTCAAAGATGCTTGGGGCGCCAAGTTCCAGGTGCAGCGCATGGAACTCGTCTTCGACCAGATGCAGCGGAAACGTCATCTGCTGATTATCGAACTGGGCCTGCAGGGTGACTTGCTCATGGGCAGCCAGACGCGTCAGCAGATCCTGAATCTGCACGCCGCCATTGACCACCAGGCTGCGGGATTTGTCACCCAGGTTCAGCTTGGGGTTGTGCTGCATGTTCTGGATGAAGTCCAGTTCATCCTGCGTGAGGATATCGTCGCGCTGCATGATCAAGCTCGATTAACCGGTTATTGAAAAAGCAGACACTAAATCAGTGTTCGGTTACTGCCGTTCGTCAGGCGCACAATGTTGCCGCTTCAACGCCTCGATCTCTACCCGAGCTTGCGCCAGTTCCGCCTGCAATTCGACAACTTTTTGCTGCGTGAGCACGTGTTCGGTCACGTCTTTCTGAATACCGATGAAATACATCAGCTTTTCAGCGTCGTTGAACACGGGCGTGATCGACAGCTCATTCCAGAAACAGCTTCCGTCCTTGCGATAGTTGCGAAGAATCTGACGGCAGGGCCTGCCTTTATTCAGGGCGTCGCGAATGGCATGGCGTGCGAACTGATCGCGATCATCACCCTGCAACATGCGGCAATCCTGATAAAGCACCTCATCAGCGCTGAAACCGGTCAGGCGCTCGAAGGCCTTGTTGGCATAAATGAGGATGTTATCGTCGCCCTCGTTCTCGGCGATCACGATCCCGTCGTTCGACGCATCGACCGCCAGTTGCATCAGCTTTGCGTTGATCATCAGAAGCCTCCATGCGTATTTGCAGAGGCGGCATTCTAAGACATTGCGTCCGTCTGGGGCATAATGCCGCACGATTTCCTCAGTCACAGGATCACACAATGAAAGTCGCCATTGTTTCGGGCTCGGTGTACGGCTCTGCCGAAGAAGTTGCCCGACACGCCCAGCAGATCATCAAGGATGCCGGTCATGAGGTGTTGTTCAATCCGCGGGCGACGCTGGCCGATCTTCAGGCTTTTGCGCCAGAAGCATTTCTGGCTGTGACCTCGACCACAGGCCTGGGTGAACTGCCAGACAACATCCTGCCCCTGTATTCGCAGATTCGCGACGTGTTGCCTGCGGCGTGGCGTGGCCTGCCGGGCGGTGTCATCGCGTTGGGCGACGCCAGTTATGGCGACACCTTCTGTGGCGGTGGCGAGCAGTTGCGTGAGTTGTTCGTGGAGCTGGGCATTAACGAGGTGCAGCAAATGCTGCGCCTGGACGCCAGCGAAACGGTCACCCCGGAAAGCGACGCCGAGCCGTGGCTGGCGGAGTTCGTCGGCCAACTCGGCGCCTGACCGATCTGGCTGGCATTGGTAATGGGCAGGCTATCGACGAACAAGGGCCAGCCAAGCCTGCGCGGCCTTTGACAGATACGCGCCTTCGCGCCAGATGAAAGCGATGTCCCAGCGCAGATTTTCCGGAGCCTTGAGCGTTACGTGAACGACGCCGGGTCGAACCAGCGCCCGGGCCACGACTTGGGGCAAGAGCACCACGCCTTGCCCGGCGGCCACCAGAGCCGCGAGAAAATCTGCCTGCCCGCTGCGCCCGCCTTCACGCGGTGTGAACCCCACTTGCTGGCATGCCTGGAGTAAACGGTCATTGAGTACGAAGCTGCGCTGATAAAGAAGGAAGGGCGTGTCGGCGAGCTGACTCAGTTCTACTTCCTTTAAATGGGCAAGGGGATGGTCGGCTGGCAACAGGGCGTCCAACGGTTCATCGCAGAAGGGTTGGCAGGCGAAGACCGGGTCATCCGGGGTCAGGCTCGCACCCAGTTCCAACTCGCCGGTCATCACCGCCTGCTCGATGGCGCGGCTGCCACCTTCGATCAAATGCACGGTGACGTTCGGGTAGAGTCGCCGGTATTCAGCAAAGGACTTGGCGAACAGCGTGTCACTGCCCAGCATCGGCAGGCCCAGGCGCAGTTCACCTCGGGCCAGATTGCTGAGATCATCCAGTTCCCGAAGCAGGCCGTTGCGCAGGATCAACATCTCTTCGGCACGATGAAGCACCACCTTGCCTGCCGCGGTAAGGGCGACTTGCGAGCCTTGTCGGTCGAGCAGCGTCACGCCCAGGCTTTCCTCGAGTTGCGCGACCTGCTTGCTCACCGCCGACTGACTGATGAACAGCGTTTTGGCCGCCTGAGTAAAACCACCCTCACGTACCACTTCGATAAAGCTGCGCAGTTGTTTGAATTCCACGATGAGTACTGCTCGATTAATTACCGGACGCCGCATTGTGAATGATGCAATTCCATATTGGAATAGTTGCGAGTCTGACAATTCGTTTTTGGGATGGGTGGTGAATCGATAAACTGCAGTCCTCAGAGGGTTGAAAGATCATGAAACGTCTGTCTCGTCTTGCTCGGTTGGTGGGTGAACTCGTTGCCTTGATCGCGATTTACCAGGTCGGTTGCGAGATCGCGCTATGGCTGAACCTGCCGATCCCGGGTGGCGTAATCGGCCTGGCACTGCTGTTGCTGATTTTCGCCTGCGGCATCATCAAGCCCACGACCCTGCAAACAGGCGCCGGGCTGCTGTTGGCTGAGATGCTGCTGTTCTTCATCCCGCCGTTGATGAGCCTGCTGGATTACGGGACGCTGATGCGCAATGAGGGCTGGCGGATCATGCTGGTGATCGGCTGCAGCACGTTGATGGTCATGCTGGTGACGGCGTTCACGGTCGAACTGGTTTGCCGCATGAGAGACCGCTCGCCGGTGGACGGGGCATGAAATTCGAACCGATGCCGATCTTCTGGCTGCTGGTCACGGTCGTCGCTTATATCAGCAGCCGCTGGTTGTATCGCCGCACTGGCCGTTATTTGCTGTCGCCGCTGATTCTGGTGCCGACCGTTCTGTTGGCTATCGCTGCGCCGATGCATACCGCCTACGCCGAATACTCCGCCAATACCCACTGGTTAATGCTGGTGCTGGGGCCTGTGACCGTTGCCTTTGCGGTGCCGATCTGGCAGCAGCGCGCCTTGCTGGCTCGCCACTGGCCCGCATTGTTGATTGGCATACTGGCGGGCAGCGCGGCTTCGATTGCCAGCTCGTTCGGGCTCTCCAAAGTGCTGGCACTGGACACCTCGGTGGTGATGTCGCTGGTGCCTCGCTCCATTACCACGCCGTTCGCGATGCCGCTGGCCCATGATCTGGGCGGCGTGCCGGAACTGACCGCCGTGTTCGTGATGTGCACCGGCGTTTTCGGCGCGGCGTTGGGTGGCGTGCTGCTCAAATGGCTGCCGCTGCGCACGGCCCTGGCTCGCGGTGCGCTGTTTGGCGTCGGGGCTCACGGGGCCGGTGTCAGTCGCGCGCGCGAAGTGGGCGGCGAAGAAGGTTCCGTAGCCGGCCTGGTCATGGTGCTGACCGGTCTGCTCAACCTGTTCGCGGCACCGCTGCTGGTGTGGCTACTCTGAAAGTCCCGTCCTAGAGCCTTCTGGTGGCTCATGACTCGCCGGGCCACTAAGGTGGCTGCCAAGGCAAGTACCGCTTTTACCCTGGCTGACTAGACTGCTGATCCATGAGAGCAGGACAACCGCCAGGAGAGCAGATCTTGAAAGTCGCCCAGGTCGTCGCCGATTCCAGCAGCCACATCAACCAGAGCGTAAGGGATCACGTCAGCGCCGCTGAATGGCGGGCGCGGGTGGACCTTGCCGCCTGCTATCGACTGGTGGCGATGCATGGCTGGGACGATCTGATCTTCACCCACATCTCAGCCAAGGTTCCCGGCACCGAAGACTTCCTGATCAATCCTTACGGCCTGATGTTTCACGAGATGACGGCGTCGAGCCTGGTCAAGGTCGATCAATCAGGCAAGAAACTCATGGACAGCCCTTACGACATCAATCCGGCCGGCTACACCATCCACAGCGCAGTGCATGAATCGCGTCATGATGTGATGTGCGTCATGCACACCCATACGGCGGCGGGCGTCGCGGTTTGCGCGCAGAAGCAGGGCGTGCTGCCCATCAGTCAGCAATCGCTGTTCGTGCTGGCGAGTCTGGCCTACCACGGATACGAGGGCGTGGCGCTCAATCATGAAGAGAAGGCACGGTTGCAGGCTGATCTGGGCGATTGCAATTTCCTTATGCTGCGCAATCACGGCCTGCTGACATGCGGTTCGACGATTGCCGACACTTTCCTGATGATGTTCACCTTCCAGCGCGCCTGTGAAATTCAGGTGCTGGCCCAGGGTGGCGGCGCTGAATTGATCCCCATCGACGGGCAGATCCTCGCGGGCGCGAAAGCCATGATCGCAGGCGTCACTCGCAGCGCCGAAGGCATGGGCGGCCAGTTGGCGTGGCCGGCGTTGTTGCGCAAGCTCGATCAGTTCTCGCCGGGATACACGCAGTAATGCCGTTGGCGGAGATCCCTCTCAGCGTATGGCGCACTCTCGGGCACGACTTCGTGTTTGGCGGGCAGAACATTCGCTACTGGGTAGCGGGGCAGGGCGACCCTTTGCTGCTGATCCACGGATTTCCCACCGCCAGTTGGGATTGGCATTACCTGTGGCAGCCTTTGTCCCGGCGATATCGGGTGATCGCCTGCGACATGCTGGGTTTCGGCGATTCAGCCAAACCGCGCGACCACCAGTACAGCCTTCTGGAACAGGCCGATCTGCAGCAGGCGTTGCTTGAGCACCTGCAAGTGAATCGGCCGGTGCATGTCCTGGCCCACGACTACGGCGACAGCGTCGCGCAGGAGTTGCTGGCGCGCCATGACGAAGGCCGGTTCGACATGGCCAGCTGCGTGTTTCTCAACGGCGGCGTGTTTCCGGAACAGCATCGGCCACTGACGGTGCAGAAGCTGCTGCTCAGCCGCCTGGGTTGGCTGACCGCCCGTATGTTCAACCGCGACAGCCTGGATCGCGATTTCAGCCGCACGTTTGGCGCCGAAACCCGGCCAAGCGAAAGTGAGCTGGATGACTTCTGGAGTCTGATCTCGGCCAGCCGCGGTCATCATATTCTGTACCGCTTGATCGGCTATATCCCCGAGCGTCTGATCCAGCGTGAGCGTTGGGTGCAAGCAATGCAGCGCACACTGGTCCCGATTCGCTTCATCGCCGGCGCCGCTGATCCGGTCTCGGGCGAGCACATGCTCGAGCGCTACCACGAGCTGATCCCCAACCCCGACACCATTCTGCTCCCCGGTATCGGCCGCTATCCCCACGCCGAAGCTCCCGAGCTGCTCTTGCATCATTACGAAGGATTTCGTGCGGCCGTCGCCGGCTTCCGGCCCGCAGTCGTCGTGCAGCACGTGGCTCAGAACGGCAAGCCCGCCAATCATCCCTTTGCGTTATCGAGCGTCATTCAGAGCGCCTCGTGTTGATTGTGACCATCCTGTGACTGGTTGACACTCGGTTACTGTTCGCCCGTTCTCGATCCTCTGTTGGTTCGCCTTTGCCTCATCGCAAGGCTCGAGAGCGCGCACCATCTCTGGGGAGAGTGACATGAGTGAATCCTTACGTTTCGAAGACAAGGTAGTGATCGTCACCGGCGCCGGTGGCGGGCTGGGGCGCGCGCATGCCTTGCTGTTCGCCCGGCACGGCGCACGGGTGATCGTCAATGACCTGGGCGGATCGGCCCACGGCGAAGGGGCCAACGCTTCGGCTGCCGACCGCGTTGTGGCCGAGATTCACGCATGTGGCGGGCAGGCGGTGGCCAACCATGATTCGGTGACCGACGGCGACAAGATCGTGCAAAACGCTCTCGATGCGTTCGGTCGTGTCGATGTCGTGGTGAATAACGCGGGCATCCTGCGCGACAAGAGTTTCGCGAAGATGGAAGACGCCGACTGGGATCTGGTTTACCGGGTCCACATCGAAGGCGCTTACAAAGTCACCCACGCCGCCTGGCCACACCTTCGCGAGCAGAACTATGGTCGCGTGATTTTCACCTCGTCCACCTCCGGTATTTACGGCAACTTCGGCCAATCCAACTACGGCATGGCCAAGCTCGGCCTCTACGGCTTGACCCGCACCCTGGCCCTGGAAGGGCGCAAGAACAACATTCTGGTCAACGCCATCGCACCCACCGGCGGCACGCGCATGACCGAAGGCTTGATTCCCGCCAGCGTGTTCGAATTGCTCAAGCCGGAGTTGGTCAGCCCGCTGGTGGTCTATCTGGGCAGCGAGCAGTGCCAGGACAGCGCCGGCCTTTACGAAGTGGGTGGCGGCTGGATCGGCAAAGTGCGCTGGGAGCGCAGCCTCGGCGCAGGATTCGACCCACGCGCAGGTTTTTCCCCGGAAGACGTTGCCACGCAATGGAGTGCGATCAATGACTTCACCGACGCTGTGCACCCGGCGGATAACGTTGAGGCATTGAAGGAAATGATGGCGAATTTGCAGAAGTTTGTAGATTGATGTGAAGGGTGAGGGCGGCCGGGTCGAGTGATCGGACTGGCCGCTTGTGTAGAAACTTATTCGGTTGTTTGTAGGATTATTCTCTTTATTCCGAATTCGAATATTTTGTATCAGGCTTTGGCTTGGCCTTCCCGATAGGACGAGAGCAATCGTACCAATCGTGGAGAATAAAAATGCTTTAGATTTTTTCGGAAATTCAGCAGCGACTCAGCTCATGGGCCGTTGTCCCTGATAAACGATTTAGAACTCAGTCTCGCGCCGGCGAGCAGGAAGAAAGCATAAAGTCGAAAGTGCGTGAGTATTGGACGGGCGAAAGTGTTTTCAAGCGAGCAGAATTTAAAAGGTTTAATCCGGATATCTCTGGGTTCGATCTTCGAAATCCGATGACTAACGTTTGAACATATTGTTTTGTAGTAGTGCTACTGATAATGCCGTAGGGAATTTCCGAGAGTGCTTCTATTCAATCCGCACAGGCGTCAGGCGTGATTTCAATGCGCCACTACCGTATCAAGATAGCGGCAAAAAAAAGCCGCTGCAGCGGCAGCGGCTAAACATGACGTTAGATCCAGGAGCTTGAAAATCTACGTCGGGAAATCCCGTCAAAGGTTTGCGGCGTAATAGCCATCAAACAAAAGAAGCGGTGTTTCCGGTTCGCGGCGAGGGCAGCCGCGAAGTGGGTGAATCATAGTTTTTTTCCGTGCGCCTAAACATAGCTGTTTACGACAAGGAGTGTTACTCATGCGGCAACAATTGTGTGAGTTCTCGTAGTCCTATGCTCGACTATTCCTACATGCACTGTCACGGGGTATGACCTGACAATATAAATATGTACCGCAGTCCTACTCCGAGCTACTCGTCTAATAGCGGCTCACTTTCATCGCTCATCTGTGTTCCCGCCCGGCTGGATGCCGCAAGGGGATGAGCGATTTTACCTTGGAGCTTTACCCATGAACGCCGTCATTGATTCTTCCGCCACCTCAAGCGCATCTCAGAGCTTCGATCAGATTACTCAGCATCTGGCGAAACTCGCCGAAGCCAGTTCTGGTTGCCAGCAGGTCCTGGCCCAGAGCCAGAGCTTCCGTGAATGGGCATCGGCGCTGCTCCGTGAGCGAATCAGGCAATCTCTCCCGCAAATTGGGCTGCGCGTTTCCAACCCTGACGCGCTTTTTTTCAACCAGCGCGACGCCGATGGCTCAGTGTCCTCGGTGGCGATGACTGACTTGCTGATCGACGCGATGCGCAATCTCAAGCCCGTGGCCGAAATAGCAGGCGCCGGGTTCCATACGCGGCATGCGACCCTTGACCGCGACCATGCCCTGACCAGCAATCAGAACCAGCAGTTGATCGACGTCATCAACAAGCTCATGCCGACGCTGTCCTCGGCGTACGAGACATATCACCGTGCGTTGTGGCAGCGCAGAATTACCCACCCCGTCGATAGCGAACGCACGGATACAGCCGCCCGGATACTGACGGAGCTGCAACGCGAAGCGCTGCTGAGCGAAATCGAACTGCTCGGCTTGTCCCGTGCAATGAGTGTTGCGGAACAGGGTCGCCTTTCCAGCGTCGTGCGCGGCGGTAGCACCGATGGAGTCTTCGCGGTGTCCTGGGCGTCGCGAAACGGCAGGCAGATCCCGCTGCCCTCCGTATATGTCGTCACCCAGTCCACTCAACCTTCCAGCGAGCCTTCTGGTGTGGTCTTCCTCGTACTGCCGTGCAGAGGAATCGAGCGTGTCGAGTCGATGGCTGTCCTGCGCGAGACGCTGAGCCATCGCCTGACCGGCGCGGATCCCGACCAGCACTATGTCGATAGCCTGTCGCTGTCCGATCAGGGCCGGGTAATCAACCGGCAATCCATCGCTCCCGACGCCTGGCAGTTCACACCCCGGAATCACCCACTGCTGGACGACCACATGCAGTCGGTGCAACGCAAACAGGAAGAGGATCTGAATTTCCTGATGCAGCAACCGGCACTGGATGATGCCGGCTTTCACCTCAGTCTTGGGCGTGTACAGCTCTGTACCTATCTGGATGACGCTCTGGGCCATCGTTTCAATCTGCTCTCGGTCAGAATGGAGGGCTTCGTGCAACCGGAGTGGCGCAAGTACGCCAAACATGCGGATCGGGCGCATCTGCTGGCGCTTGAACAGAAGCATCGTGCACTCAAAGGCAGCGTTGCCCAGCGGCTGGCGAGCGTGGAGTCGTTCGCCGTATTCGCCTACAGCGAACTGACCCGCTACATCCAGGATCGTCTGGGCTGCATGATCGATCCCACCAAGGTGATGATTACCCTGCAGGACACCGTCAGACTCGGCGCCGGCCAGGACTTGAAGACCCGGTACCGGAAATCGCTATTCGAATTCGCCGTCGATGGCATGCCGGATGTCGGTGGGAAGATGGGTTTCGAGCCTGCCGCCGACCAGATTCACGCCGATTTTTCCGACGAGTTCGTCCTTGCGATGATCACCGATCTGAATCTGCATCATCGCTACGGGATTGCCCTGCGTGAGGCTTATGCCGCTCCGGACAATCTGCGCGAAATGGTTCTGCACCGCGACAGCGCCATCGCCCTGAGTGCGTTCACTGCAGCGCTGCAAGGTCATATGATCCAGGACCGCAGCCATGAGCTGCTGAGCATGATTCGCGGTGACAAAGCGAAAGTAGGATCAAGCTACAGCATCGGCAGTCTTTATCTGCTGGAAACCCATACCCGGTTCAACGACTTCATCGTCTTCGCGGACAAGACCCAGTCGTCCGAGCATTTCGTCCTCTATGCGCCGGGCGCCCCCGGAGGTCAGGACTTCTTCGAGTTCAGCTCCTGGCGCCAGCTGTGTTTCGGTGTTGGGGAATGGCTGGCGACGGAGTCGGGCCGGTCCTATATCCACGATCAACTGGCTAGCCCAACGGAGCGCGGGCACAGCGCGGCGATCAACGACATTCAACTGAAACCTTCGCTGTGGGGGCACAACAGTTGTCTTTTCGTGCGCTGCCAAGGCACGACCTTCGAGAGCAATCTGGCCGATCTGGTCAGCCAGAAGGTGTCCCGAGCCGTGCGCGCGGCAGAAGCGACTGCCCCGCAGACCAACACCCAGACTTCTTTCGCCAGCCCCTCGGTCGTTGCTCTGATGGATGCCCGAATCGACGCGCTGAACGCCGAGTTCATCAAGCTCAGCCCTGGCCTGATCGACTTCCGAAGCTATGTCCACCAGCAAACTTCTCGCTTGCTGAACGATTTTCTGCGCAGCGAGGGATACACGCGTCATCTCGACCCAGACACCCTTTATATCGGCCTGGGTTTGCCCCGTCGTGATAACCCGGAATTCGGCGAGCACAGCGAGCTGCATCAGTTGACTCAGCTGATGATGGAAGGAAGCGCGAACATTCTTTCGCACCGGCCGCACATCCATCTTTATTCCTCGACGGGCGTGGACGTATACACGCTCCCTCGCCGGCTGATCCACTTCATGGACAAGCAGATTCGCGGTGCGGATATGGGCGCCCGGTACATGGATTTCCTGGAAAAGACTTTTCTGAGCCGCAATGCCCCCTCCTATGCGCGCCGCAAGCTGTTGATGGCCAAACGTGTCCAATACGACATGACGCGAGGTGCGCTCAAGGAGTTCATGCGCGGAGAGCTGACCGAATCCCAGTATTCCTGGCTACGGCAGACCATTGTCGGGCTTGACCAGGATGCGACGCTTGCGAGTAAGACCAGTAGCGTCTCGGCATTCAGGATTGCCAACCAGATTATCGAAGGCGTGTTTATCTTCCGGGATTTCAGCAAAAGTGATCCCGCCTACAACTTGCTCTATACCCCGAACTCACCGGACGGTATTCACTTCAGACCTCTGACCAATTATGCGCAGTTGCTGGAATCGGCCGAGATGCAGAATTATTACTACCGCCGTGTCGCCTATATGGGACAGCCGATGGTCGGAACGTTCATTGACCGGCTGCACCGCGGCGGTAAGTTCGATGAGCGATTTGTCATGATCATCAACCGACCCGACAGCCGCATCGTCGATGCCGAGCGGCTTTATGGCGACATGATCGAACGCATGATCGCTGATGTCGACGCTCAGACTGTGAGCCTCGCCGAGGCGCGTCTTTCCACGGCCTGGACCGTGATCCAGTGGCTGGGCAATGTGTTGCTGGTGCCGTTCCCCGCAGCTCGCATCGCCTGGGGGATCTTCACCAGTGCAGTCAAGGTTTATCAAGGTGTGGACGCTTATCTTTCCGGTGACCGCGCCACTGCGTTACCCCTGTTGCTCGATGGCGTGATGGGCATCGTGTCCGGAGGGAACAAACTTCGAAAACTGTTCAGCGCCGCACAGCTTGCTGCAACGGGAGTCGGCGTGCCCGTGGGCGTCTGGATATGGAGCAAACGCGAGTTCGAGTCCAAGCTGCAGAAAGCTGTCAATGAACACCTCCAGGGGACGGCAAAGTCACTAATCTTTGGGTGAGCCTGATCCTCTGCACCGGGTCATCGCTTAGCAATAGCGCGTGCTCCAGGTCATAGCGTTCGGCCTGGGGACATTCAAGCGTCTGATACAGGCTGGCACGGGCGAGGTAATCGCTCGTGTTGGCCTGCCCCAATTCAAGAACGCGATTGGCATCTTTGAGCGAAGCAATGAGATCGTCGTTGATCTGATGCAAGTGGCGCAGATTGCGCGATAAACGTTGCAACATGGTCTGTGGGGTTGCGGTACGCAGGTGGTCGGCTTTGAGCGGCATGTCCGGCCCGAACTGACGCAGCAACAACTCACGACAATCCTTGGGGTAAAGCCTGCGACCACCGCACGGGTCCAGGGCATGATCGGCACCGGGCACCCGCAGCAAAAAATGCCCCGGAAAGTTCACACCCTCCAATGGAATTTCCATGCGACGTGCAAGCTCCAGCGCGACTATCGCCAGCCCCAATGGCTGGCCCCGCCGACGCTCGACGATCTTGTCGAGTAACGCGACCTGTGGTTTGGGCTGAGCCACGTCATCCTGCTGAAAGCCGATCGTCGCCATGTGTCGCAACAAGGGTTGAGCGAGTTCCGCGGCAGGCAGCATTGGCAGCGCGGCGCTGATTCGCCGCTGTAGTTGATCGATCCGTTCAAGCGTTTGCCGGGGATCGACTTGGGCATCGTGCTCGACAGAGATCCATAATGCCGCCTCGAAGGTCGAAGGCGGCGTGGAGCGCAGGCTGTCGAGACATTGCTGGCGTGGATTCATCGACTTCTCCATTCGGATCAGGCGTCTGAAATTCAGTCTTGGGAAGACTCGTTGTAGCCCCCGTGACAGTGTTCGTCCAGTGCCGATTGCCTTGCTCAGATCTTCTGCTGTGCAAAGTCTGGGGTGTTTCGAGCAATCGTGCGACGAAGCCGTCTTTTTTTCTGCCAGCGCCTATACTCGCAGTACAAAAAACGGGAGCACTGCCTATGTTCGCTCTCATGCAAAACTCACGCGTTCAAACGTTGCACATGATCGTCGACTCACGGGCCTGCCTCAAAGCCGTGATCGCAATCCACAGCAGCCAGAAGGGCCCGGCTCTGGGTGGTTGTCGCTATCTGTCCTATCCAAACGAAGAGAGCGCCATAGAAGACGCTATCCAGTTGGCGAGGAACATGAGCTACAAGGCCGTCCTCGCAGGCTTGTCGCTGGGCGGTGGAACAGCCGTGATCCTGCGTCCTGCCCACGTGCCGGACCGCGCCGCGCTGTTCGAAGCGTTCGGTCGCTTCATTCAGACGCTCGACGGTCGCTACATTACGGCCATCGACAGCGGCACGTCCCGCGAAGACATGGACTGCATTGCGCAATACACCCAACACGTCACCACCACGACCGAATCGGGTGACCCGACGGCTTATACCGCCCTGGGTCTGTATGCGGGGATTCGGACCACTGCCATGGCGCGGCTGGGCAGCGACAACCTGGAAGGGCTGCGGGTGGCGATTCAGGGACTGGGGCATGTCGGCTGGGCATTGGCCGAACAGCTTCACGCCGCGGGCGCCGAATTGCTGGTGGCCGATCTCGACAGCGGCAAGGTGCAACTGGCGATGGAGCAGATGGGCGCCAAACCCATTGCGAGCGAGGCATTGCTCAGCACCCCTTGTGACATCCTAGCCCCGTGTGGATTGGGCGGGGTGCTCAACAGCCACAGCGTGACCAAGCTGCGCTGCGCCGCCGTGGCCGGTGGCGCAAACAATCAACTCAGTTGCGCCGCCATAGCCGATCAGCTCGAGGCTCGCGGCATCCTTTACGCTCCTGATTACGTCATCAATTCTGGCGGGCTGATCTACGTCGCACTGCAACATCAGGGAGAAAATCAGAACACCATCACCGCACATCTGTCCCAGATAGGGACACGGCTGACTGAAATATTTGCCCATGCCCAGGCCGAAAAGCGCTCACCGGCGCGGGTGGCCGATGCATTGGCAGAGCGCCTGTTGAATCTCGAATAAGCCCTTACCGGGATTTTTTCGAAACACGCTCGCTGCCACAAGCGGCGAGTATGACCATCGCGCGCGATGAACCCGAGACGCGCGCCAGGAGTGTGCAATGTCCAATAACAAGATCGAGCTTGCGTACACCCGTTATCTGTCCCCCGACGGTCAACTGACCGGAGAACTCCCCCACTGGGCCGATGACTTCAATCTTCTCACCCGTCTCTATCGGCAAATGGTCCTCACTCGACTCTTCGACCAGAAAGCCGTCGCGTTGCAGCGTACCGGGCGCATCGGCACCTATGCCCCGACCCTTGGCCAGGAGGCCATCGGCGTGGCGATCGGCAATCTGATGCAGGCCGAAGACGTGCTGATTCCTTATTACCGTGATACGGCCGTGCAATTGATGCGCGGCGTTCGAATGGAAGAAATCCTGTTGTATTGGGGTGGTGACGAACGCGGCAGCGATTATGCCGAGCCCGCTGTGGCTGAGGATTTTCCTCTTTGTGTGCCAATCGCCACTCAGGCGCTGCACGCCTGCGGGGTGGCAAGCGCGTTCAAGATTCGTGGCGAGCATCGCGTAGCGGTCACGACCTGCGGCGATGGGGCTACCAGCAAAGGCGACTTCCTAGAAGCGCTCAACGTCGCAGGCGCCTGGCAATTGCCGGTGGTGTTCGTGATCAACAACAACCAATGGGCGATTTCCGTGCCCCGGCGTATTCAATGCGGCGCGCCGACCCTGGCGCAGAAAGCCATTGGCGCCGGTTTCCACGGCGAGCAGGTTGATGGCAACGACATCCTGGCGGTGTATGACCGCATGCAGGTCGCCCTTGAACGAGCACGCAAGGGCAAGGGCCCGGTGCTGCTCGAATGCCTGAGTTATCGCCTCGGCGACCACACGACTGCAGATGACGCCACCCGTTATCGTGCAGCGGACGAGGTCAAGCAAGCGTGGCAGGAGGAGCCGATCAAGCGCCTGCAATCGTTCATGGCCAGTCAGGGCGTCTGGGATGAGAAGCACGAGCAGGCGTTGATCGCCGAATGCCAGGGCTTGGTGCAGCAGTCTGTGGATAACTTTGAAGGCGCAGGCAATCAGGCGCCGGAATCGTTAATCGACCACGTTTACGCAAAATGGCCGGCTCCGTTGGCCGATCAGCGTGAGTGGTTCCTGGAGCGTGTGGCCCGTCGCAATGGAGGTGCCGGTCATGGCGAATGATCTGTCCACAGACAAACTGCTCACGGATGACCTGCTCCCGAATAAAAAGCTGAGCCTGTTGGAAGCCGTCAATCTGGCGATGCACCGAGCGATGAGCGAAGACGAAAATGTCGTGGTGCTGGGCGAGGATGTCGGGGTTAACGGCGGGGTATTCCGCGCCACCCAGGGCTTGCGCGAGAGCTTTGGCTTCAAGCGGGTGATCGACTCGCCCTTGGCCGAAACCATGCTTGGCGGGCTGGTGGTCGGCATGGCGGCGCAGGGCCTGAAGCCGGTCGTGGAAATCCAGTTCCTGGGGTTTATCTATGCCGCGATGGAGCACCTGGTGTCCCACGCCGCGCGGATGCGCAACCGCACGCGGGGGCGTTTGAGCTGCCCGATGGTCATGCGTTCGCCCATGGGCGCCGGTATTCGCGCGCCCGAGCATCACAGTGAAAGCACCGAAGCGATGTTCGCCCACGTGCCGGGGTTGCGCGTGGTCATTCCGTCATCGCCTGCCAGGGCTTATGGCTTGTTGCTGGCGGCAATCGACGATCCTGACCCGGTCATTTTTCTCGAGCCCACGCGCCTGTATCGCATGAATCCGCAAAAGCTGGTGGACGATGGCAAGCGCCTGCCGCTGGACACTTGTTTCACCCTGCGTGAAGGCAGCGACATCACGCTGATCAGCTGGGGGGCGAGTGTCCACGAATCCTTGCAGGCCGCGGCCGCTTTGGCAGAGCGGGGTGTGTCGGCCGAAGTGGTCGACGTGGCCTGCGTCAAGCCGCTGGATCTCGACACGCTGGAGGCCTCTGTGCGCAAGACCGGGCGCTGCGTGATTATTCATGAGGCGCCACGTTCCGGTGGGCTGGGCGGGGAAATCGCCGCCAGTCTCTACGAACGTGTGCTGCTGGATCTGCAGGCGCCGATTCAACGGGTCACCGCTCCGGACATTCCGCCGCCGCTGTACCGGCTGGAGCAACTGTACATCCCGAGCGTGGAAGACATTCTTCACGCTTGTGACAGCGCCCTGAATTTTGCCTGACGGCCGAGGAGGCTTGCGATGAAATATTTCAAACTGCCCGACTTGGGCGAAGGGTTGCAGGAAGCGGAAATCGTCGAGTGGCACGTCAAGGCTGGCGATACCGTGAAGGCCGATCAACTGGTGGTCTCGGTGGAAACCGCAAAAGCCATCGTCGACATTCCCGCGCCCTATGACGGTGTGGTGGCGAAGGTTTACGGCGGCGATGGCGACATCCTGCATGTCGGCGAACCGCTGATGGCGTTTGAAGGGGAGGGCGATGCGGGGACGGTGGTCGGGCGGCTCGAAGGTGGGGGAAACCGCCAGGACGATGAGTTTTTCGTGGGTGCGGCGCCTTCGACCCGTGAGCATATGTCGACTCGGGCCACGCCTGCGGTTCGACAGCTGGCGCGACAACTGGGCGTCGATCTCAACGCCCTCACTGGATCCGGCAGCGACGGATTGATCACTCGTGCCGATGTAGAGAACGCCTCGCAGGCCGAACGTGACAAGTTCGGTGGCGAAAAGCTTCGCGGCGTGCGTCGCAGCATGGCGCTAAATATGGCCAAGTCCCACGCAGAGGTCGTGCCGGTGAGCTTGTTCGGCGATGCTGATCTGCATCGCTGGGGCTCGGCGCGCGATCCTTTGATCCGCATCGGCAAGGCCATGGCGGCGGCGTGCAAAGTGGAGCCGGTACTCAACAGCTGGTTCGACGGCAAATCGTTGTCGATCAGGCGCCACGACAATCTGGATCTAGGAATCGCCGTGGACACGCCGGACGGCTTGTTCGTGCCGGTTCTGCGGGATGTCGGCAATCGTCAGCCGGCGGATTTGAAAGAGGGTATGAGTCGTCTACGGGCCGACGTCAAAGCCCGCTCGATTCCGCCCCGGGAAATGATGGGCGCCACCATCACCCTGTCCAACTTCGGCACATTGTTCGGACGCTACGCCAACCCGGTGGTCGTGCCGCCACAAGTGGCGATCATCGGCGCGGGAGGCATCCGTGAAGAACCGGTGGCGATGGACGGGCAGGTCGTGGTGCACCCGATCCTGCCGCTGTCGCTGACCTTCGACCACCGCGCCGTAACGGGCGGAGAAGCCGCGCGGTTCTTCAAGGCGTTGGTTGCGGAACTGGAAAAGCCGGAGTGAGGAGCCGAAGCGTGTCTTTATGAGCATGGCTTGCCGGCGGTGGCGCATTTGCGATATCCACCGCCAGCAAGCCGGACTACTGCCGGTATTTGCCTACAACGGCGGCGGTGTATGCGGGCCTATTCTTCAGCCGCATCGTTGAGCAGTTCGTTCAACGCGTCCGGCTGATTCTTGAACGCGCGGGCGAACACGTCGCGGTTTTTCGCCATATAGATGCCAGCCTCTTCAACCTGTGCTTCGGACAGGGACGGCACGGCTTTGCTCAATACGCTGGACAGCAACTCGGCGAGTTCGAGCATTTTGTCATGACGGTCAGCTTCGGCTTTATCCATGAACAAGCGCTCCAGATCTCGGCTGCTGCGGTATACCACTTCGACGGCCATTTACCACCTCATATGCCTTCACGATAATTATCTTTAAGCGGGTACTGTGTTTTTATACAGTGCGCAGCATAAGGGAATCGATGCCGCTTGGGTAGTGGCAATTCAAACGCGTTTCGCCGCCAGCTGTCCCCCGTTGCGACAACGGGTCACGTTCTCAACCATAGCCGATGGCCTCTTTAATGCTTGTCTGCACATGCTTGGCGTAAAGCGCAGGCAAAAGCGTCATGCGCGCGCGGCATCATCCGTTCCGGGCCATTCAAGGAAGTACATCGTGAAAATCAACTGGGCCGAGTCCCTTCGTCAGCACGTACACAGCTGCGCCGAGTCGCTGGGCAATCTGTTCGTGGAGACCTTCCACTATCTGGCGCTGTTCGCCATCGGCGCCGTGACCGCGTGGGCTGCGGTCATGGCCTTTCTGGACATGCTGGATAAGGGGCATATCACGGTCGACGACATCCTGCTGCTGTTCATCTATCTGGAGCTGGGCGCGATGGTGGGGATCTATTTCAAGACCAACCACATGCCGGTGCGCTTCCTCATCTACGTCGCCATCACCGCACTGACCCGCCTGCTGATCTCCGACGTTTCGCACCACGCCCCACCGGATCTCGGCGTCGTGTACCTGAGCGGTGCAATTCTGCTGCTGGCTTTCGCGATTCTGGTGGTGCGGTATGCGTCTTCGCAGTTTCCATCGGTGAAAGTGCCGGATCCTCATGGGAAGACCAAAGGAGCGGTGATTGAGGAGAAGGGGGAGATTTGATTTAGGAGCGAGAGCTCACCCACGGTGCATGGGTGAGCTGGTCCTACCTTCTGATTCTGGCGGCTCGAAACTCATGAATCAGAATTTTTTTGATTTCCAGATTCGGGTGGCTGCTGTGAAAGAAAGTCCCTTGAAGTAAAAAGCCAGATTGTTTACGGCCTCCCATGAGTAGACCCGGTTTGAACTGAAGATGGACGAGCCGTCTTGATTCGAAATCTCCAAAAAATAGCGGTCTTTCTCATAGTCGCCTATTCCATCGTTCTTTAATGCATAGCGCGCTGGACGAATTGTAATAACGCAATCGT
>NZ_NKHL01000100.1:0-1400 GCF_002934685.1 Pseudomonas bohemica | reverse complement strand
CGTTGTTTGGTCATCTGACACCTCGATCTGGCGAGCATTCTCGCCTAAATGGGTGTCCGGTTTCATTAGACCACTACAGATTCCTATCCGTCCAGCTTCCGAAGAACCCCGGCCTACCAAAAGGTCTGCCGGGTTTTGCTTTTTCAATGGATCCTTTACTCAGCCATCAGTGTATGCGTTACCTCGAAACGGTCCATCCCGAAGACAATGCCTCGGCCTGCTGCAGCACCGTTTGCACTGCCATATCTTGGAGGTCTGGTGGGTAGCCGTACTTACGCAGAATACGCTTCACCAGCACTCGCATTCTTGCGCGGGCTGAATCCCGATGCGCCCAGTCAACCGAGACGTTCTCGCGCAAGCTCATCAGCAATTCGTGGGCGATCAGCTTGAGCTTGTCGTCACCTATCACATGCATCGCGCTTTCGTTCTCGGCCAGTGCGTCGTAGAAAGCAATCTCTTCATCTGACAGACCGGACTCTTCGCCGCGCTGTCGCGCCGCGCGGATGTCTTTGGCCAGCTGGATCAGCTCCTGCAGCACTTCAGCGGTAGTGATGGCGTTGGCGTGGTAACGCGCCACCGCGTCCTCCAACCGCTCCGAAAACGCTTTGGTCTGTACGATGTTGGCCTTACTGCGCGAGCGTATGCCGTCGTTGATCAGCTTGCGCAATGCTTCAAGCGCAAGGTTCTTCCTATCCATCTGCTGCACTTCCGTGAGAAACTCGTCCGACAGGATGGAAATGTCCGGGCTCTTGATGCCCGCAGCAGCCAGTATGTCCACGATCTCGGTCGAGATCACCGCGCGGCTGACGATTTGCTGGATGGCCAACTCGCGTTCTTGCTCAGTCACGCCAGAGCCCGAGCTACTCTTGACCAGCGCAGCACGGATGGCCTGGAAGAATCCGACCTCCTCACGAATATCGCGGGCTTGGTCGGAGGCAGATGCCAGGGCGAAGGCCTTGGACAAAGCCAGCACAGCGTCCTGATAGCGGCGGTGAGCGTTCTTCTTACCTTCTTTGGTTTCCTCTTTTTCAGCCAGTTGCTGTTGAAGGTCGAGAATCCACTCGATGGCGCCCGCCATCATCGCCAGACGCTGCTGTGGCGTACCATTCATTGCGGAGATGTAGTCGTAGCCGTGGTACATGTCTCGCACGACCTCGTACTTCTCCATCATCACTGCAATGGCCTGTGCTTCGTCTACGCCAGTGTTCTCCTGGTCGTTTTTGGAGTACTGCTGCAGAGCAGACTTCAGGTTTTGTGCAATGCCGATGTAGTCCACAATTAGCCCCGCAGGCTTATCGCGGAACACGCGATTTACTCGTGCTGTTGCCGCTGACCGAAAACTGACCCATTAACGGCTGTTCTGCCGACTGAAAACTGACCCAGGTGTTCAACTGCTTCTG
>NZ_NKHL01000076.1 GCF_002934685.1 Pseudomonas bohemica | reverse complement strand
TGAAATACAAAACGCCCGATGCGGTGCATCGGGCGTTTTGAGGGTAAAACAGGTGTAAACCTATTTCAGGACTAGACATGCTTCCAGCACACTATCGACACTTTCTGCCAAAAGCGGGAGTGAGTTTGCGCACGAAGAAGCAGGCAACGGCCATCCATTTGCGAAGGTAATACCAGAGCTTTCGTGAGCAAGCTCACTCCCACAGAAGCCAGAGGCCGGCTCAATCGCGTGGACAGCTCAACGCTTTCATTGCAATTTGGTCAATGTGGCCCCTTTCGGTACGATGCCCTCACCTGCCTTCGCGAGACCGAAAGATGATCATCGGCGCCATACTGATCTTCACCTGGCTAATCCTCCTGCTTCGCTATCCTGCCAAAGCCTTGCCGGTGTCACTGGCCGCCGCTGTCGGCCTGGGGATAGTCGCGGGCATGGTGGTCTGGCAGGACAAACGTGATGCTCAACGACTCGATCGCCTGCAATTGCGCCTGGACTACGCGCCGGAGAAGTGCCCGACCGGTCGCCCGTTGCTGGTACTGATCGATAACGGTAACGACGTGCCCCTGCAGGAGTTGCGCTGGAAAGTCGCCGCCTATGCGCCAGGGGATACCGTCAATCTCGCCGACGACACTTACACCGCCCCGCGCTATCGCGGCCCCGGCGAGTTGTTGCCTGGCAGCCAGTGGCAGGATTGCCTGCCGCTACCGCCACTGCGAACCGGTTATCGTCCGCAAACGCTGGAGTTTCGCGCCGAGCGCCTGCAAGGCACCTTCTCCGACTGATCCACCGTTCAAGGAATGAATCACCATGTCTGTCGTTCTGATCACCGGTTGTTCCAGCGGCATCGGCCGCGCCCTGGCGGATGTCTTCAAGACCGCAGGTCACGAGGTCTGGGCCACAGCGCGCAAGACGGCCGACGTCGATGCGCTGGCGGCGGCAGGTTTCAAGGCGGTGGAGCTGGATGTAAACGACAGTGCCGCACTCGAGCGACTCGCCGGACAGCTCGAGGAAAATGGCAAGGGTCTGGACGTGCTGATCAATAACGCCGGTTACGGCGGAATCGGGCCGCTGCTCGATGGCGGCGTGCAAGCAATGCGCAGGCAGTTCGAGACCAACGTCTTTTCCATCGTCGGTGTCACCCGCGCGCTGTTCCCGTTACTGCGCAGTAACAGGGGGCTCGTGGTGAACATGGGCAGCGTTTCCGGAGTGTTGACCACGCCATTCGGCGGGGCCTATTGCGCGTCCAAAGCGGCGGTCAGTGCGGTGAGCGATGCTTTACGCATGGAGCTGGCACCGTTCGGCATGCGCGTCATGGAAGTACAGCCAGGCGCCGTCGATACGCAGTTTGCAAAGAACGCCAACCATGAAGCCGAGCAGGTGATTCATGAGTCCTCTGCGTGGTGGCCGTTGCGTGAGGGCATCCGCGCCCGGGCCAACGCTTCGCAAACCCACCCGACCCCGGCCAGCGAGGTTGCCCGCGATGTATTCAATGCGGTGCAAAAAGCCACGCCTCCCCGCCTGCTGCGTTCCGGTAATGGCTGCCGCGTGTTGCCTCTGATGGCACTGCTCCTGCCCAAGGGCCTGGTGGAGCTGATATTGCGCAAGCGCTTCAAGATAGACCAATCGCTGTAACACTTCCCGCCTCGCCAACGACGAATTCTCGCTCGGCGGGGGAACTGATCACCCGACGCAGATGCTTTCTCCCCCTCCAACAGCGGAACAGGCCTACAGCAAACCGCTGACTATCGCTCAATACTGCCTGCTGCCCTCCGATGAGGGCGTGACCCAAACGGCCTGATGACCAGGCCGCCGCAACGTCAAGGATGACACCATGAGCAAACACCCGCGCTTTTACGATTTTGCCGACGAGGGCCTGACGTCCGAAGAGTTGGCCGGCACTGGCTACACCGTCGAAGGCTACCTGGCGTTTACCAACGAAGGCTTCGATCTTTCCGGTCCAATGACAGAAGACGGCCATGAAGACGGTAGCGCTGACAAAAACAGCAACCAAGCAGATGGAGAAGAAAAACAAACTGACCACGAAGCGAAAGAAAGCGCTGACGAGCTTCACCCGCAAGAGCTGAACACTATTACCAACCAAATGATCGCGCTGTACGACAGCGTCTACGATCCGGCTTTGCTGGATCCGTTGCTTTATATCCAGAAGGCAATACGCAAGCTCATCGACGGATCGAGCGCCCCGGAAGAACTGAAAAACCGTATCCACGGCAAGACACCGGTCAAGGTCAGCTTTCGTCACCGGCCATCGGCGCAGAAAGGATTGATTAACGCCAACGCGTTCTTGGGCCCCCGTGAAACCATGCAGTTCACGATCGACCAGATCGTTACCGACAGTTATCGACGCCACGTCGACGACTATCAACAGGTGCAAGTGGAATGGCCCGATGGTTTCCCCAGGGACCTGATCGACTCGCTGGAGTCGGCCAACTTGCAGGAAAGCTACAAGGCTGATGTCGAGCAACGTTTGAGCACCGACGAGGCCAGGTTCATGCTCAAGCTCCAGGCAGAGATCGAGGTGAAGGACCGTCTCGAAAAGTACGCCGCACGCGCTGACGTTCTCGAACGGCATCGCCAACTGGCGCTCGCCTATGGGCGCGGCGAAGCCAGACTCGATGCCGTGGAGTTCAGAACCCGGCTCAGACGGGTCGACGTTTCTCAGGCGCTGTATCTACGGTCAAACACTGACGAATTTGCTGACGGATTACTGATCTTTCTGGGTGCCACGCAAGCAGACGCAGTGCTGCCCCTGCCCCGTGCGAATCGTCGATGGGTCATTGAAACGTCGACTCAACTGCGCCGTTTGATCCTGGAGCGGTTGCCCGTCTATGAGCGGCTCATAAAGGGTCACGACAAGCTGGTGTATTCGAACCTGATGATCGGTGTCTACCTCACCAAAATGCCTCCGCTGATGTTTCATAGAGTCATGGACCCGTTTGAGACGCTGCAAGCATTCAGGCTCAAGCGAATGCTATCGGACATCGACACGCTGGTGTCCACCGACAGTGAACGGTTGACGGACAAATTGCTGGCAGCGGGTGCAAACGTTCTTCAGGTTCTTTCCGTCGCTGCAACGGCCCCGCTTGGCGGTGGCAGTCTGACGGTACGCTTGCTGGTGTCATTTCTGCTCGGGCAGGGTGCCGCAGCGTTGGAGGTAGTGCGCGGAGCGAATGCCGACACGCCTGAAGAAGCGGACAAGCACTACAAGGCGGCGCTATTTGCATCCATCATGGAGGCCACCGGTCCGCTGGCATTCAAGGTGGTGGGCAAAACGGTATCGGCAGCGGCGAAGACCAAGATCGCTACCCGCGTGTTCAGATACCTGAAAAAAACACGTCCCTACCCCGGCAAGCCGCAGATGACGGTAGAGGGCTTCAAACCGCCTGTCTTCAAAGTGAAAGCACTTAAGGACAAGGTGAAAACGCACCTGTCGGGCGGCCCAGGGAACGCTCAGGTTTTGGTGAGTCATGGCAGTCAGCTGCTTGAAAAAACGGTAGAAGGCCATCGTCTGGTCATCTACCGCGGCAAGGTCTTCCGGGGTGACATGCGCCCACCGGAAGAGATTTTCGAAGAGGGATTCAAACTCCGGACCCCGGCGGCGGACATACAGAAAGATATCCATCAGGTTACCGGCGTACGTGGAGGCTTCGGCGGCGGCCATGATGCGCTGGACCTGGACGGAAAAGGCATTTCAACGTCAGTGTTCTATGACAACGGAGGCGCCGGAGCGTATTACTACGGCGGTCATAAAGGCGGGTACACCTATGTGATCGATGCGCGCAGATACGACGGCTACCATCTCTATCAGAACCACGAAAACGCCCGGCAGCCCATCGTGGCAAAACGAATCGCGTTCAGACCGCTCGAAATCAACTACGCACACGACATTCCCGGCACTGCGATCCTGGGCGCGTACAACGCTGCAGGCACATTTATCGCCAACGATGTTGCGCTTCGGATTTACGCCCGGAAACTGGCCATCCGCGAGCTTCGCAGGCTAGCCGCCGTCACTGTCGCCGCAGGCGTCAAGGAAGTCCCGACCGACTCGATCACTGCGGATTGACGATCACCGTACAGGTGATCCCCGCCGCCAATACCACGCTGTCCGGTACGTTATCCAGGTGGATGCGTACCGGCACGCGCTGGGCCAGGCGCACCCAGTTGAAGGTCGGGTTGACGTCGGCGATCAGCTCGCGGCTTTCCGGGTTGTCGCGGTCGTAAATCGCCCGGGCGATGCTTTCGACATGGCCCTTCATCACTTCGCCGCTCATCAATTGCATGTCCGCAGGGTCGCCGATCCTGACGTGAGGCAGTTTGGTTTCCTCGAAGAAGCCGTAGACCCAGAACGAGTTCCTGTCGACGACCGCCATCTTGGCTTCGCCGATGCGCGCATAGTCGCCGCGATGCACGTTGAGGTTGGTCACATAGCCATCGACAGCCGCCAGCACTTTGGTGCGCTGCAGGTTCAGCTGCGCCGCTTCCAGTTGCGCCAAGGCCAGTTGGTAATCGGCCTGGGCGGAGTTGGCGACGTTGGAAGCGTCTTCGCGGTTTTCGGCCGAGATCACCAGCGCGTCCATGTCCTTGCGCCGCGCAGCGTTGACCTTGCGCATTTCCCAGGTGGCCTTGCGTGACGCCACCAGCGCCTCGGCCTGCTTGACCGCCAACTGATAATGCTCGGGGTCGATCTGCATCAACAGGTCACCCTTTTTCACCGGCTGGTTGTCCTTGACCGGCACGTCGATGACCATGCCACTGACGTCGGCGGCGACGTTGATCACGTCCGCGCGCACACGCCCATCGCGGGTCCACGGGGTGTCCATGTAATGAATCCACAACAGGCGGCCGATCCAGATGGCCAGCGCCAGTATCAAAAACGTCGCGATCAGACTGATGAGCTTTTTCATCTCGAGTTCACATGTGCCTCAACGGTAAACGGTCAGCGCCATCGCGCCAAAAATGCAGCTGAACAGGCTCAGGCGCAGCAACGCCGGGTGCCAGAAGAAACGGTACAAATCCAGACCGGACATGAAGCGATCCAGCGCCCAGGACAGCACCATGGCGACCAGGAACATCACGGTCACGGTCGGCATGTAAACGCCGTGGAAGGCGATTTCACGAGGCATTGGAAAGTCCTTGCGACAGTTGCGCTTCGGCTTGCGCCGGGGCATGTGCGGCCAATGGTGATTGTGGGTCGAGCAGGCAGGTGCGGATGAAGTGCAGGTAGCTCTTGACCCTTCGCAGCGGCGACGTATCGAAGTGCGGGGCGAACGGCTCATCGCTGTTCTGCACGCAGAAGATCGCGTGATCTACCGCATACAGGCTGCGGGCCAGATTGTGCCGGTCCGGTTGGATGAACAGGCGAACCAGAGAACGGCCCATCGCGCGGATCGCCTGGCGCCAGGGCTGCCACTCGGCATAGCTTGGATGAACCGGCAGGATGTCCTGCTCGCGACGCAGTTCGATGATCGCGTGGCCGATTTCCAGCACCACGAACATCCAGCGCAGCAAATTGCGTTGCACTTCGGGTTTGCCGGCCGCCAGCCCGTAGGCCTGGTGCATCAGGTCGCGGGTGCGGCTTTCGAAATTCGAGCGAATCCCGCGCAGCGGAGCGCTGATGGCGAACCCCACCTGTTGCCGCAAATCGCCTTCCAGACGCTGCCACAGCCAGCGACTGTTGGGCGGCAGAATGATCGCCCCCGCCGCCGCGCACAACAGCATGCCGATCACCATGGCGATGTAGTCGTTGATGAACGAGTAGGGGTTGTAGACCGTAAGGTTGTCCGGTACCGAGCCAATGCTGAAGAAGATCAGCAAGCCCAATCCGTAGCCGACCCACTGCGGGCGGGTGGTCAGGAAGGTGCCGAACACGAACACCGGCGCCAGCACCATGCACAGCAACGGGAAGCCATCGATTCGTGGCAACACGAAGAAGGTAATGAAAAAGCCCACCAGCGCGCCGAGCAAGGTGCCGCAGGCCATCTGGAATGACATGCGCCGAGGATTTGGGGTAGTCGCCGACAAGGCTACGGTAGCCGCGGACACCAGCGTCATCGACGCCCCGCTTGGCCAGGCTGTCGCCACCCAATACATCGACATCACCCCGAGAATGAAGGTCGCGCGCAAGCCCGACGCCACCGACGACATCCAGTTGGTGGTGGACACGAACGGTTCGACCCATTTTTCCCGCGCGTGGTTGTGATCGGCCAGCGACGCGTGGGTCTGCGCGTAGTCGTGCAGGTCGTCGACGAAGCGATACAGCAATTCATAAGCGGTATGGAAATCCAGCAGGTCGTCGTCGTTGGGATCGGTCTTGACGAACTCGGCGCGCAGGCTGCGAACGTGCCCGGGCAAATCGGCCTTGAAGTCGCTCAGCCGATTGGCCAAAACCGCGGCATCGGCATTGGTCAGTGCGCGACCGGCGAAGTCCTGAAGCAACTGCGTTAAAGCATCCAGACCCGGGTCGATGGCCCCAACGGCAGGCGTGATACCGCGGCGACGCAGACGTTCGAGCAATTGATGCAAGGCGTTGAAGCGCGTTGTGATGGTCATGAATTCGCTGTTCAGCCGGTTCAGGCGGCCGTTGCGGCGACGCATGTGCGGGTCTTCGAACACTGTGACTGCGCGCAGACCCTCCAGCCCGACAGCATCGGCGATGAAGCGCACATTGCTGGCCTCGAACGCCGCCGGGTCGCTGTCGCCGCGCAGGCCGCTGATCACGAACTCGGCGAATACGCCGAAGCGCTGATACAGAGCATTGCGCATCGCCACGCCCGAGCTTTGCGGCAGGATTGCAGCCGTGATCAGGGTCGAACAGACGATCCCGAGGGAGATTTCCAGCAGGCGCCAGATCGCCGCCATGAACGAGGTTTCAGGATGCGCCAGCGCGGGCAGGCCGGTCATGGCGGCGGTGTAACCGGCAAGCACGAAACCGTAGGCGCGAAAGTTGCGATAGCGTGCCGCACCGGCACAACAGAAGCCGACCCAGATCGCCAGGCTGCCGAGAAACAGTTCACTGTTTTGTGCGAACAGGGCCATCAACGTGACCATCACCACTGACCCGGCCAGCGTACCGAGCAAGCGATAGAAACTCTTGGCGAACACCTGCCCGCTTTGCGGCTGCATGACGATGAACACCGTGATCATTGCTGTGCGCGGTTGCGGCAACTCGAGGCGCATCGCGATCCAATACGTCAGGAACGCAGCGATCAGCACCTTGAAGATGTAGATCCAGGTCACCCCGTCGCTGCGCGCCCAACCATTGAGCTCACGGCGCCATTCCAGGGATTTGAGCCAGTGCAGGGCTTGGGTCATTTCAGTTCAGAACCTGCAGTGGCCGCGCTCGCGCTTTCGTGAGCAAGCTCACGCCCACAGTGTGCGTGGCGAGTCGCCAATGTCATCGACAACTCAGATCCCCTGTGGGCCTGCGCTTGCTCACGAAGAGGCGAAGATGGGCAACAGCTATTCATCTGCATCACCGATCAAACATCGTCAACGAGGCCGGGGTCTTCGGCGCGGCTGTCTTGTCGGCGGCAGGCGAATCATTGCCAGCCATCAAACCACCACCCAATGCCACCACCAGTTCGGCATGCACGGCCAAGCGCGCGGCCTGAACCTGCTGCTGCACCTGTTCCTGATGAAACAACAGGGTTTGCGCGTTCAACACGTTGAGGTAGTCAGTCAGGCCACGTTGATAGGCGACCATGGCGATGTCATAGGTTTTTTGCGCCGCCGCCACGGACTGATCGGCAAACACCTGTTGCTTGTTCATCGACTCGCGGCGAATCAACTGATCGGAAATACTCTTGAGCGCCGTTATCAGCGTCTGGTTGTATTGCGCCACCGCCGTGTCATACCCGGCCGACGCCACGCCCAGCTCCGAGCGCAAACGCCCGCCATCGAAGATCGGCAGGCTGATCGCCGGGCCGACGCTGTAGTTGAATTTCTTGCCAGTCAAGAACTCCAGCATGCCGCCACCGGTGGCCACATAGCCAAGGCTGCCCATCAGGTCGACGTTAGGATAGAAGCCGGCATGGGCGACATCGATGCCACGGGCCTGCGCCGCCACGCGCCAGCGACTGGCAACCACATCCGGCCGCTGCCCGAGCAACTGGGCCGGCAGCGCGGAAGGCAAGGTCAACGCGGTCTTCAATGACAAGGTCGGGCGCTGCAGACTCGCGCCCTCCCCCGGCCCTTTGCCCGCCAACGCGGCGATCTGATTGCGGCTCAGGGCAATGGCTTCGTCCAGCGAGTCGATCTGCCGATGGATTTCCGGCAGCGGCGTTTGCGCCTGGCTCACTTCGAAATGCGTGCCGATGCCACCCTTCAGGCGACGCTCTGCCAGGTCAAGGATCTGCTGTTGCTGAGCCAGGGTCGCTTCGGCGATGTCGCGCCGGGCGTAGTTGAGCGACAACTGGATGTAGGCACGCACGATGTTGTCCTGCAACTCCAGCTGCGCCTGACGCTCTTCGGCAACGCTCACGTGCGCCATGTCCAGCGCCTGCTCGGTGTTGTTGCTTTCCCGGCCCCAGAGGTCGAGCGAATAGCTCAGGCCCAGGGAGGCGTTGTCGTCCCAGGTGCTGGTGTTCGACAGCTCGCCCGGCCCATAGAACTGGTCGGTCGGCCAGTTATGGCGTTTGAGCGTGCTGTCGCCGTTGACGTGCAACGATTCGGCCGACTCGGCGATACCGGCCATTGCCTTGGCTTGACGCACCCGCGCCGCGGCAATCACCAGACTCGGGCTGCCCAGCGCGGCGAGTTCGATCCAGTGGTTGAGCTGATCGTCGCCATAAACGCGCCACCATTGGTCGTCGGGCCAGTGAGCGTCTTTCGCGGCTTCTTTGATAGCTTCGTCGGTGGCCAGGGTGTCTGGCGACAACGAGGTACCTTGAGGGGCGATTCCGCCAGTTCCGATGCAGCCGCTGATGAGTAACGTTAAAGCCCAGACACTGAGGGGCTTGAGCCCTCTGACGATGCGACGCGGCACAGCTGCAATTACCCGAATGAGGAGGAAATGAATCGAACCGCGATTCTAGGTTGCGCCTGTTTCGGCGATAAGCCGGGAGTTCTGTGAATCTTTATTACCGAAAGGAAGATAATCCTTTGGTATGGCTGACATGGATCAGTAACTTCATGTCACAATTTGCTATCTCACCAGAGAACGGCCAATGGACACTCTGCAAAACATGCGCGCCTTCAGTTGCGTGGCTCAAGCGGGCAGCTTCACCGCTGCTGCGGCTCAGCTGGACACCACCACCGCCAACGTTTCGCGCGCAGTCTCCAATCTTGAAGCGCACCTGCAAACCCGACTCCTCAACCGAACCACCCGACGCATTGCCCTGACCGAAGCAGGCAAGCGGTATTTGCTGCGTTGCGAGCAGATTCTGGGCTATGTCGAGGAAGCCGAAGCCGAAGCCAGCGACGCCCATGCGCGCCCGGCCGGGCAGTTGAAGGTGCACTCGATGACAGGCGTCGGTCAGCATTACGTGATCGATGCCATTGCCCGTTATCGACGCAATCACCCGGACGTGTCGTTCGACCTGACCATGACCAACCGCGTGCCGGACCTGCTCGAAGAGGGCTACGACGTCTCCATCGTGCTGGCCAGCGAGCTGCCGGATTCGGGTTTCGTGTCCCAGCGGTTGGGCATCACCTACAGCATCGTTTGCGCCTCGCCTGCCTACATCAAGGCATTCGGCATGGCGCACAAACCGGCGGATCTGCTCAATCACGCCTGCCTGCGTCTGGTTAGCCCGGTGTTTCCGCTGGAGAAATGGGCGTTCGACGGTCCTGAAGGCCAGGAAACCGTAACCATCGCCAGCTCACCGTTTCTGGTCAACTCGGCCGACGCGATGAAAGCGGCGATCAGCAGCGGCATGGGCATCGGGATTCTGCCGATCTACTCGGCCATCGAAGGCCTGCGCAACGGCTCGCTGGTTCGCGTGCTGCCGCAATACCGCTCGCATGAGCTGAACCTGTACGCCATCTACCCGTCGCGCCAGTACCTCGATGCCAAGATCAAGACCTGGGTCGAGTACTTGCGCGGCTCGCTGCCGGAAATCATGGCGGCCCATGAAGCGGATTTGCAGACTCATGTCTTGCCGGAAACGGTCTGATAGCAAACGGCCGCTTTTGTAGGCGCGCTTGCCCGCGATGCGATGGATCTGAGCCTTATGTTCTGAATGACATAACGTTTTCGCCGGCAAGCGCGCTCCTACAAGTAACCGCTGCGTGGCATCGGCTCCCAATCCAGCACCAAGAATGTTAGCGTGCTACGCATCGTCCATCTGAACTGCCCGAGAGAAGCTATCCGATGAAAAAGACCGTCCTTGCCTTCAGCCGCGTGTCCCCGGAAATGGCCGAGCGCCTGCAGCAAGACTTCAACGTGATCATCCCGGACCCGAAAAAGGGTGATCTGAATGAACAGTTCAACGAAGCCCTGCCCCATACCCATGGCATGATCGGCGCCGGGCGCAAGCTGGGCCGCGAGCAGCTGGAAAGCGCCACGCAGCTGGAAGTGGTGTCCAGCATCTCGGTCGGCTACGACAATTACGACGTCAGCTACTTCACCGAACGCGGCATCATGCTGACCAACACCCCGGACGTGCTTACCGAAAGCACCGCCGACCTGGGCTTCTCGTTGATCATGAGCAGCGCTCGCCGCGTCGCTGAACTCGACGCGTACACCAAGGCCGGTAAGTGGACACGCAGCATCGAGGCGCCGCAATTTGGCACCGATGTCTATGGCAAGACCCTGGGTATCGTCGGCATGGGCAACATCGGTGCGGCAGTGGCGCGTCGCGGTCGTCTGGGCTTCAACATGCCGATTCTGTACAGCGGCAACAGTCGCAAGACCGCGGTCGAGCAGGAACTGGGCGCGCAATTTCGCACCCTGGATCAACTGCTGGCCGAGTCGGATTTCGTCTGCCTGGTGGTGCCACTCAGCGAGAAGACCAAGCATCTGATCAGCACCCGCGAACTGTCGCTGATGAAGAAAAGCGCCATCCTGGTGAACATCGCCCGCGGCCCGATCGTCGATGAACCGGCGCTGGTCGAAGCGCTGCGCAACGGCACCATTCGTGGTGCAGGGCTGGACGTTTACGAAAAAGAGCCGCTGGCTGAATCGCCGTTGTTTCAGCTCGGCAACGCCGTGACCGTTCCGCACATTGGCTCCGCCACCCACGAGACGCGTCAGGCGATGGCGGATCGGGCCTACAGCAACCTGCGTGCAGCGCTGTTGGGTGAGAAGCCGCAGGATCTGGTGAATCAGCAGGTGTGGAAGGGCTGAACATCCTCGCTGTCTGACCTGAAGCTTTCGCGGGCAAGCGCGCTCCTACAGAGGATCGCTTTCCATTGTAGGAGCACGCTTGCCCGCGATGACGGCCGCATGGGCGATACGATGCTCAGGCCAATTTCGCAGCCACCGGCACCACCACCCTGGGCTTTCTGAACACCAACACATTCCCCACCATCACCAGCGCAAGCCCCATCAACGCGGGCAGGGTCCACTGGTAGCCCTCCACGAACGCCGAGACGTTCAGTGCCACCACCGGGAACAACACCGTGCAATACGCCGCGCGCTCCGGCCCCATGCGGCCGACCAGCGTCAGGTAGGCGGTGAAGCCGATCACCGAACCCGGGATCACCAGATACAGCAGCGAGCCGACGTAACGCGCATTCCATTCGAAGGCGAATGGCGTGCCGCTGAACAGGCAGTACACACACAGCATCGCCGCGCCATACAACATCCCGTAGGCGTTGGTGGTCAGCGGGCGCAGGCCGGCTTTCTGTTGCAGGCTGGAAAGCATGTTGCCCGCCGAGAAGCACAGCGTGCCGAGCAGCGCCAGACCCAAGCCGATCAGGGTTTCGCGGCTGGCGCTGTGCCCGGATAACTCCGGCCAGAACAGGCAGCCCAGTCCGACCAGGCCCAGGGCGCCCCCCGTCAGCACATTGCGGGCGATCTTCTGCTTGAAGAGCACCCGCGCGTTCAGTGCGTTCCACAACGTCGACGTCGAGAACACCACTGCCACCAAGCCGCTGGGGATCCATTGGCTGGCGTGCAGAAAGCACATGAAGTTGACGCAGAACAGGCACACGCCCTGCGCCAGACAGATCAATTGCCCACGACGATTGACCTTCTGCAGCTTGCCGCTGAGCAGCAACATGGCGAACAGAATCAGCGCCGCCAGGCCGAAGCGGTAGACGATCGATACCGCAATCGCCACCTCGCCCAGTTGCAGCTTCAGAGCGATCCAGGTGGTGCCCCAGATCAGAACGGTCAGCAGATACAGCGAAATGTTCATGGCAGGCTCCTCATTGAGGCCTCAGTCTGAGGGCGCGCCCTGAACGTCACTTGCAAAAACTTGCGCATTTGATCGTCAGGCCGCTGGCAGCGGCAGCGCTACGGAGTAGGATGCGAGACGTTCGAGATGCACCTGCCACCGCGAGGTCTCGCAAATGCGTCCCCCGTCAGGGAGTGAGCTTGCTCACGACCGCTGAGGCATGACCGATGAAGATGTTTGGGCTTTGCGTGAGTCTTCGTGAGCAAGCTCACTCCCACAGGTTTGTCACCTCAAGATAGCGCCGCAGCCGATCCGAAGTTTTCGAGAGCCACCATGTCGTCACTTGAAACCATTCAGGTTTTTCAGTCCCTGAACAGCTCGCCCCACGCGCGGCTGGAGCAGAGCGCATCCCTGGGTGATGGTGTGGTCGCAGCCTTGTGGAACAACCGCCATGACGCGCAGGACTATCACGCGCCGAGTCATCACACCCTGTCCTGTTATATCTCCGGCGGCTTCGAAACGTTCCGCCGCGGCCAGCCCGACAGAAAAGGCGCGCCGGACAAACTCTGCGTACTTCCCGCCGGGCATCAATCGTCGTGGGTGGTCAATGGCGATCTGCGGCTGGCCCATCTGTACATCAGCCCCGAACAGTTCGCGCTCAACTGCGTCACCCTGCTGGACCGCGAGCCTCGGGAGATGATGCTGCAAGAAAACACCTTCATCGATGATCCGCTGCAAGCCGAGCGCTTTCATCGGCTGATCCGCATGAACTGGAGCGAACCCGGCGAGCGCTTGCAGACTGGAAGCCTGGCCCATGAACTGCTCGACCACATGATCCTGAGCCAGGTAGGGCTACGCGATGGTCTGCGTTTGAAAGGCGGGCTGGCGCCGCATCTGCGTCGGCAACTGGTGGAGTTCATCGAGCAGAACCTGGCCGAGCCGTTGAGCCTGGGGCAACTGGCCGGGATGTGTGCCCTGTCCGAATACCACTTCGCCCGGATGTTTCGCGAAAGCTTCGGCCTGCCGCCCCACCAATATCTGCTGGCCCGGCGCATGAACCGCGCCCGGGAATTGCTGCGCGGCACGCGGATGGCGTTCGGCGAGATTGCCCTGGAATGTGGCTTCGCCAGCGCGAGTCATTTCAGCAATCGCTTCAGGCAGGTGATGGGCGCGACGGCCGGGGAGTACCGGTTGGCGTTTGAGTCTTAACGACTGGCGCACTCGGCTTTCGATTCTGGCCGCAGGCCATGGGGCGCTGCTTGCAGGCGATCCGTCGCGCAGTGGCAGTAAAATCTGCGCATGTGGTGTGTCAGATACAACCAGGGTGATCGGATTTGCTACCGCTTCGCGGCAGATCGCAGGCAAGCCCGCTCCCACGGCCTGCGGTCAGAATCAAAAGCCAATTGAAGCCAGTTCGCGCGCCCTCAAAACTCCAACGTCGTTGCCACGATCACCTGCCGCGAATCACCCATCGACACGAAATACCGGCTCACCGCCGAGCTGTAGTACGTGCGATCGAACAGGTTCTTCACGTTGAGTTGAAACCTGACCTTCTGCCCGTCCAGCCGGGTTTCATAGGTCGCGAAGGCATCAGCGACGGTGTAGCCCGGCAGGTCGAAATCGTTGTCCGGGTTTCCGGCCCGCTCGCCTACGTAATGCGCGCCTGCGCCGACCCTCAATCGATCGCTGCCGAACACAGCCCCGGCGTCATACACGGCGGATAACGACCCGCTGTGCTTGGGCACGTTCTGTAGCCGGTTGCCTTTGAGGGTCGGATCTTCCACTACCCACGCATCGGTAAACGCATAGCCGCCGATCAGGCTCCAGCGCTCCGACAGCTGCCCGCTCAGGTCCAGTTCGACGCCCCGAGAGCGCACTTCACCTGCAGTGGTGTAAACGGTATTGGCCGTGAGCGAATCGAAATTGGCCACCAGCACGTTGCGTTTCTTGATGTCGAACAGCGCCAGCGTTCCGCTGATCCGCTCGTCCACATCCCATTTGGTTCCCAGCTCCCAGGCCCTGGATTGCTCGGGCAGGGTCGCAGAATCCAGCAGCGTGCCGCCCGCCAACGGAGCAATGCTGGAGTTGGGTTTGAATGACTCGGTGTAACTGCCATAGAACGACAGCTCACCGTTGTAGCGATAGACCAACCCGGCACGAGGAATCCATTTTTCGCCGTTCAGATCGGTGTTGCGGTTGAACGCAATACCCTTCCCCGCCTGCTGATCGAACAGCTGATAACGCGCACCTGCGACGAAAATCCATTGATCGTTGAGGTGAATCGAATCCTGAAAAAACAGCGAATCGCTGCGCAGGATGTCCAGTTGAACGCTGTCCGGTGCGCTGACCTGAGTCCCTTCGGCTTCCTGGCCGTAGAGCGGATTCACATAACTGAATGTCGTGCGGCTTTTTTGCCGGATCAGCTCGCCGCGATAGATCTTGCGGTACTCGTCATCCAGGCCGAACAGTAGATCGTGCTGCATCCCGGCCAATCCGACGCTGCCGCTCAGGGTCAAGGTGGTGAAACGGTCGGTGCTCAGGGCATTGCCGGTGCCATCCATCGAGCGAGTCAGCGTGCCGTTGGCCGGGTTCACGGCAGTCACCCGCACCTGACTGGCGTCGTAGGTTTCACGGTTGTAGCTGTAGCCCAGATGGCCTTTCCAGTTGTCATCGAATTGATGGTCGGCCTCGATGCGGTACAGGTCCGAGCGCCCTTCCATGCTGTTGAACGGCTCGTCCAGGCGCCGCGTGGCCGGGATGTTCAGCGGGCGATTGGTGCTCGGGTCGATGGCTGTGCCGCGATCGAAGGGCGAGAGAAATTCGCGATGCTCGTAGGCGGCGAGCAACTGGGTGTCGTCGCCGTACCAGGCCAGCGAAGGCGCAACCAGGGACTCTCGATGCACACCGTAATTGCGCCAGTAATCCTCGTCTTCGTGGTCGATGACCATCCGATAAGCCAGACCTTGACCTTGCTCACCCGAGCCGCCCAAAGCGCCGGTACTGTCGAGCGTGCCGCCACTGCCGTTCTTGCCCGTCCCGTAAGTTGAGCCGCGAGCGCTCAGGGCGGTGTACGCCTGCAATTCGGGGCGTTTGCTGATCACATTGATGACTCCACCCGGATCCTGAATGCCGTACAGCAGCGAGGCGGGGCCTTTGAGGACTTCGACGCGCTCGGCCGTGGCGTTGAGGCTGCGGCCCTGCACCACCGGCATGCCGTCGCGCATGATCGAACCGTCGCGGTTGTCGCCGAAGCCGCGCTTCATCAGGGTGTCCTGAGTGCTGCCGAGGGTGTTGCCCTGGGTAACGCCGCTGATGTTGTTCAGCGCGTCGTCAAGGTTGCGCGGCGCCTGATCGCGCAAGACTTGCGCAGGCACCACGTTGACCGCCTGGGGGGTTTCCAGTTGCGGCGTCGGGGCGCGCATCACCGATGTGCTGGCGGGTGGTCGATAGCTCTGCTCCAGGTTGCGCTGCGAATCGATCTGGGTGAGGCCCAGGGTGATCACGCCTCCGCTTGGGGCGGATTCGAGGCTGAAGGTGTTGTCGGTGACGCGACGAAAGCTCAGGCCGGAGTTGCTCAACAGCTGCCTCAACGCTTGCTCGGCATTGAATGTGCCTTTGAGCGCGGGAGCGTCAAGGCTGTAGGGAGCGTCCTGGGTGTAGATGATTGCCTGCCCGGTAACACGGCTGAAATCGCTCAGGGCCTGGGGCAGAGGTTTGGCGGGGATTGAAAAGTCATAGGCAGGCTCCGCCTGAACGCATGCGCTCCAGACGGTAAGCATGGAAATGCCGAGCCAGACTTTCAATTTGAATCGCCCCCATCGATGAGCATTCCCGTGCAGAAGCGCTTGCCCGCGGTTGTGTCGTGTCAAACAACCTCTTTATTGATTGCGGACAGATCGCAATCGCGGGCAAGCGCGCTCTTACAGGGAAACAGTTCCTCCAGCAACGGCCCTTGTGACGTCGATCACTCAACGAATCACAATCACTCGCCCCAACGCCTCGTACTGCTCGAATCCGACCACCGACTTCAACGCCGCCAGCACCGCCTGCGGATCGTTGCTGGGGAAGCTGCCGCTGACTTTTTTCGCCGCCAGCTGATCGCCGAGCACGACGATGCGCCCTGGGTAGTAACGGCTCAGATCACTGACCACATCGGCCAGCGGCGTGCGGTAGTAGTTGAGCCAACCCTGACGCCACGCCAGCTGGGTTTCGCTGTCGACCGATTGAGGGGCGGTGGTGCGCGTCTGGTCATAACTGACCCGCTGCCCCGCGGTGAGAGTCTGCTGTGGCAGCTCGGCGCCCGCCTTCACGCCCACTCGCCCGGACAGCACCGTGACCTGCGCCCCGCTCGGTTGCAGGCGCACTTCGAACTGAGTCCCGAGCACGCGGGTTTCGCCGCGTCCTCCATCGACCACGAACGGCTCGCCGGTGTGAGTGACTTGAAAGAACGCCGCGCCGCGACGCAACTGCACATGCCGCTCGCCATTGGCAAAGTGCACGGCAATGGCGCTGTCGGCGTCGAGCGTTACTTGCGATTGATCCGCCAGCGTCACGATCCGCACCTGCCCCGGCGCCGACACATAATCGGCGCCAAGGTCATCGATCCAGCGTTGCGGCTGCCAGCCCAGCCCGACGCCGATCATCAGCACCAGACAGGCTGCCAGCGCCAGTGCAGCGCCCCAGCGCGGCAACGAGCGGCGCCTCACGGGAACCTGAGCTGGAGCATCCATCGCTCGTAGCAGCGCTTCGAGCGCCACGGAATCTTCAGCCGCCAGTTTCGCCGCAGGCTCTTCGCTCATCTCCCACATCACTTGCGCCTGGGCATAGGCCTCGGCGTGAGCAGGGTCAGCCTGCAGCCAGCGGCTGAAATGCGCCTGATCGGCCGCGCTCGGCTGATCGTGCAGCAAACTCAGCCATCTCAAGGCGGTATCGTGTTGTTCAGGGGTGATGGTCAAAGTCGAATCCGAAGGCGCTTTCATCGACGAGCGTCCTCGGACTTCGCACGAAGGGGAATGCCCCGCGTGACGTCCTGATCCAGGCTCGCCTTGCAGGCTTGCAAGGCGCGCATCATATGTTTTTCCACAGCGCTTTGCGAAAGGCCCATCACCTTGGCGATCTCGACGTATTTGCGTCCGTGAATGCGATTGAGCAGGAAGATCTGTCGCGTCTTCTCCGGCAGCCCGCGCAAGGCTGCTTCGATATGGCGCAAGTCGTTGCCGGCTTCCAGCGCTGCCTGGGGTTCATCGACGCGCAGCTCTTGTTCGTCCGGCATCAGCTCTTCGTTGAGTCGGGCGCGAGTGCCTTCGTTGCGCAGGTGATCGATGGCGATATTGCCGGCGCAACGCAGTAAATAGGTATTGAGCTCCTCGACCTGCACCAATGGCCGACGCCAGAACCTGACGAACAGGTCCTGCACCAGATCGGCGGCCGTCGCCCGACAGCCGACACGCCGACTCACCAGCGCTTCCATCTGCGGACGTTGCGAAAGGAATACTTTGAGGAAATGCGCGCGCGCCGCCTTGGGGGCGTCCTGATCGGCGTCGGATGAGGCCGTATTCGGCGTCGGCGGGGTGAGGTCGATCATGGTGGGCTCAGGCCAGGAGTTGAATGCAGGCGACAACCGGGGCAAGCAATGCCCCGATACCCGCCAACGACAAGGCCAGCCTTGGCCGATACGACATCACGAATACGAACAGGACCGCGCTGCCCATCAACGCCGCGAACCACTGCACCAGGGCCTGACCCATGGCTTGTGAAGCCAGGGCAACCCAGAGTGACAACAGCAATGCAACCCAACCCAGCAGCTTCAAGGCCCTGCCACGGCCCAGGGTCAGCGAGCCGCCAATGAGGTCGTCATAGTGGCGGTTCATGGACAGGCACAGCGCGGTGAAACCGATGTAGCAGAGCAAGGTGGCCAGCAGCATCAGTTGGCCTCCTGAGCGGTGGCGTCAGCGCGAACGCTTTCGCGAGCAGGCTCGCTCCCACTGTTGGCAGACACACCAGAGTCCGATTTACGACGCGAATCCGTGGGAGTGAGCTTACTCACGAATGCGACTTTGCCACCCTCGCCAAATCTCATCGCCCCCCACGCCAGAAAAATCCCGGTAATCAGCGCCGTCACATCCAGCGCAGCCAGGGTCATCTGCCCCTGTTTCAATGACGCGAACAGATAGTCACCTGCCGTCAGCAGATCCAGCACCGGCAATGCGCAATACAGCGATGCTGCCAGGGTCAGCTGTTCGCGCCATGCGCTGCGACCCTCCCGGAAGAACACGCGCACGAAGGCATGCAGCAAGGCCAGCCCCCACATGCAGAAAAACGTCCGCACTTCCCAGTCGCTACGCCCGGCAAAGCTCACCGGCAACAGACGATTGGCCCAGAAGAAACTCACCACCGCCAGCATCAGCCCCGACATGCTCGCCACATTGAGCATTTCCACCAGACGCAACTCGAACGGCAGAACCCCTGCCTTCGCGTGTTTGAGCTTGCGCTTGCCCAGCCAGATCACAAGACCGGTGCCGATCATCGCTGTGCCACCGATGCCCGCCAGGAAATACAACCAACGCAACAACGGCCCGGCGAAATGCCCCATGTGCAGGCCGTAGAGCCCGCCAGCCAACATCAGCGACGCGGCGCTCATGGTGCTTTCGTCCTTGAGCGCGCCGCTGACGCCATCGAACATCAGCGTAGTGCCGGAAATATTGGGTATATGATCGGCGCCGCTTGGGGTCAAGGTCACCGACGCATTGGCCTTACCGGGATTGTTCACCGTGATCAGGCCGATGCGACTGCCCGGCCATTTTTCTGCGGCAACTTCGAACATCGGGGCGATCGGCGCCAAGGGCGCGGTTTCGGTGGACGCCGGAGCGGTCTTGAACGCCGGAAACAGGTCATCGAAAAATGCCTGGGTGTTGCCGCCGTAGGTCGTGAGAATGCTCACCGGCATGATCATGGTCATGAAGATCACCAGACTGCTATAGGTGATCATCAGGTGGAACGGCAAGACCAGCACCGCGACGGCGTTGTGACCATCGAGCCAGGTGCGCTGGCCCTTGCGTGGGCGAAAGGTGAAGAACTCCTTGAAGATCTTCTTGTGGGTGATGATCCCGCTGACCAGGGCGACGAACATCACCATCGCTGACAGCGACGCCAGCCAGCGGCCCCACGGATAAGGCATCTGCAGCTGGAAATGGAAACGATAGAAAAACTCGCCGCCCATGCTCTCACGCGCCTGCACCGGGGTGCCGCTGAGGGCGTCCAGAGACTTCCTTTCGAAGCCACCCCTGGCTTTCGCCCAGCTCAGACCCAAGGCCGGGGAACGCTCGTCCGGCAGCGTAATGAACCAGCGTTTCGCATCGCCGGCGTTTTCCTGCAGCCAACGCTGTGCGCGGTTGACGCTGTCGACTTCAGTAACTTGGTGAGGAACGAGCTCAGGCTGCGTCCATTGGGAGATTTCGTTCTTGAAGTATGAAAGCGTGCCGGTCAGGAAAATGGCGAACAACAGCCAGCCGAAGATCAACCCGGCCCAGGTGTGCAACCAGGCCATCGCCTGACGGAAGCCCTCTTTCACAACAGCCACCGGGCACTGGCGTAAATGGCGCCGAGCACTGCGCTGGGCAATAACAGCCCGAACCAGGCGCGCCACGCCGTGCGACAAACGAAACACCACAACACCGCGGGCAGGTACACCAGAAACGAAAGCGTCATGGCCAGCACCACTGCTTCAGCCCGAGCCAGCGGCAGGAATTGCGCGAGGCAAACGCTCGACAGCGCCGTCAGCAGATACCCGCCAATCAACGCCGCCGTCACACGGGAAGCCACCGCCAAGCGCCAACGGACGGAGACCTCGCCGGACCTCGCCCCGGTTCTTTTAACTGCCTTTTGCCGTTTTTCAGGCGCTGATGCGCTCACCGATAAGGTCTCCATCAGGCGCGAGCTCCGATGAAGGCGCAGCCGTGCAGGCAGCTCATTGAGTGAATCGGCATCGACGTGTTCATCCTGAATCAGGCGAGCAAAGAGGGATTGCTCTCTGCATACGCACAAAAGAACGCAATATTAATGATAAATATTCTCATATGCAAAAATGTCTGACGTAATGGCGCGGAGAATGCTGGCGCCCCATCAAGGTTCCCCACACCAACAATTATTTTTCTCTCGCGCAGGGGGTTGAATTGTTGGTTCATCGGCGCCAACACTGTGAGTGAGGGCAGACGAAATTCATGTCGTCGAGACTCTCCCGAGCAAGCCAAAGTAAGGGAAGAACTATGCAAATCCAGGTCAATAGCGATAACCACATCGAAAGCAGCATCCGACTGGAGGAGTGGGTACGAACCACCGTTGAAAGCACGCTCGACCGCTACGAAGAAGATCTCACCCGCATCGAAGTTCATATCCGCGACGAGAACGGTGACAAGCCCGGCCCCCACGACATCCGCTGTCAGATGGAAGCCCGGCCGAAAGGACACCAACCCATTTCCGTGACTCACAAAGCCGAATCGCTGGATCTGGCAGTAGACGGTGCCGCGGTAAAGCTCGATCACGCGCTGGAGCATCTGTTTGGCAAGCTGCGCAGCAAACGCGGGGGTGTGGCGTCGCTTGAAAGCGCCCCAGGCAAGGATTCGGAAAACCCGGACGCCCTGCTGCAGGAGGAATTTCTCGAGAAAGATGAAGCGCTGCACGGTTAAACCGGCCGCTTGAAACATCGATCAAATAATTAAGGGCGGGCCTGTGGAGACAGGCCCGCCCTTTTTTGTGCAGATGGACGCACGATGAGAGTTTTCGCGCGATAAGCAAGAGCCACGGCACGGCTTGCCGACATTGGCGCTTTGAAGATTGCCGCCCCACTGCTTCACGCACACAAACCATGCGCGCCGCACAATTAGTGCCCGTTTGCGACCTGAATAGCTTATGGCAACCACTAACTGATTAATTAAAAAAGGGGAATTCCTGACCGGTTTCTGCGCTGATTTGTTTTCATGCGCACTCCGATACATCGTTTTGTCCGGAATGGCCCAAACCATGCAAGGCCCACTGCGTCGAGTCTCCGACTCCCCGAAACTTCGCCCGCATGGCTCGACGGGCGCCAACGTCAACCCGATGCCATATCAACGAAGCGCCTCGTTCTGCATTCATATCCCGGCGATAGCAGGCGAAGCAAAATTTTTCTACCGTTGATCCAGCGTCCAGAACTAAAGGGACTAACCCCAAGTCAATTTATGCAGATCGATAATCAGGTAATAGGCCATGGAAAACCCTTTTCAACAGATCACTGATGCTTTTCACCCAGACTATCGGGTTAATTTAAGTATCCAGGGCCTCGACGGAACCATCATGCTGACACTTTCCAACGAGTCAGGCGTGGTCGCGAAACGCTTGATCAGCCCAGCCCAACGTAACTCACCCAGGCGCCTGCGCCGCTTGATCGAAAGTGTGCAATTTGGCATCGCTATCGAACAAGGCCACAGCGCGATCAAGATCCTCGCCGCCATGACCGATGGCGATCTCAAACAATTGTCACCGCCACCGGCGCGTAACCATTTTCTCAATCGCCCTCAATTGAACGTCGGTATCTGAACCGGATTTCATCGGCATGAGGCGAACCTGACGGAGGCGACTCCAAAATCGCCTCCAGCCTCACTTCCCCTTCTTTAGTCGACGGACGCTTTGCGCGTCGCATCGTCCAGCGCCAGGATCGTGTGCGCATTGGTGACTGTCGTCGCCAGCGTGTTTATCACGCCAGATCGCAATGCTCCCAAGGTCGCCGCCGCTTTGGTGTTTTCACTGGCAATCGCCACCACATCGGGAATCCGCACCAGCTCCTGCACATTCAATCCGATGATGCGGCCCTGCATGGCGGTGATTGCAGGCTGCCCGTGAATATCGATGAAGTCATAACCCATCATGTCGCCGACAGTGCCAGAGAGACGCGCCTGAGCGATCTCCTGGGGCGAAAACCAGCCCATGCGCACCATATTGCTGTTCTCGCTCATATCCCCGATGCCGATCAACGCGATGTCAGCGCGCCGGGCGCGATCCAACGTGGAGCGCACGGTGTCGTTGCTGATCAATGCGCTACGCAACTCCGGGTTCGCGACCAGCGCAGGCGCGTACAGGGTTTCGCTTTCGGCCCCGAAACGCAGCGCGAGGCGACGGCAGATGTGGTCCGGATTCATGTACTCCCCAGCCTTCAACGAACCGCCGATGGCACACACGAACGTACAATTTTTACTGACTGGCAGAAATACGTTGTCTGCTACAGCGCCCACATTGCGCCCCATGCCGACGGCGATGATCATACCGTCGCTGAGCGTCTTGTTCAGGTAGTTGGCGACCAGGCTGGCGACCGCCGAACGCTGAGTGTCAGGGTCGCTGTGGTCGACCGCGATCAGCGCGCGATCAAGCTTGAAACGCTGAACCAGTGCCTGCTCAAGCTCATTGTTCATGGTCGGGTGCTGCAGGACCCGAACTTCGACGATGCCTTCGTCCCGAGCCCGCTTGAGCAGACGGCTGACCTTCGCCCGCGACAGATCGAAGCGCTTGGCAATGGCTTCCTGCGTGACATTCTCGAGGTAATAGAGCATGGCGACGTCGGTCATCAGATCGATGTCGCTGACCCCGGCTTGAGTACTGTCACTCATGGGAACTGGCTTCCGTTTCAACTTCAAAGGCCCATTCTCGCTATACCTTGCTCCCGGCGTCCAGCCACGACGCTTACCCTGCGCAATTAATGGTTGTCACGCTCGATGGCGCTGATGCGTTCGACCTTCGCGCCAGAGCGCGCCGATTCGAACTCAGACTGCAGAAATGAGCTGACCACGCTCTTGGCCAACTCAGGCCCGATGACTCTCGCCCCGATAGACAGGATTTGCGCGTCGTTGCTTTTGCGTGCGCGCTCGGCCGAATAGGTGTCGTGGGCCTGCGCTGCGCGAATGCCCAGCACTTTGTTGGCGGAAATCGCCATGCCGATCCCCGTCCCGCAAACCAGTACACCCAAACGGTGGTGACCATCGCTGATGGCTGTAGCCACCGCCAATGCAATGTCTGGATACAGCACTGGTTCCATCGAGTGCGTCCCGAAGTCCTCGACCGGATGACCCAGCGACTGAATGTGTCGCTTCAATAATTCCTTGAGCTCCAGCCCCGCTTCATCACATCCGATGGCCACTGAAAAAGGTGCGTTCATGGCGTTTTCACTCCGCTGCCGAAAGAAACGCAGAATTGATCAAATGATCACTGCGTGAAAATATGCTCACTCATTTCGCAGCGAATTGACCCTCGCTGTCAAGCAGGACCAGGGCGTGGATTCGAGAAAAATAAGCTCATACGTATAGAAGTTCTCGCTAAAGGCTCAAGAACGGCGGTTTTGACAAAATTGAAATAAAACGAGTTGACTGATCAGAATTTCATTTGATAAACATATGCTCACTTGCAGAGCGATCAGTTGATGACATCTGCGAACCCCTAATAAGAATTCACAGCACGAGGACACGCCAATGGCCCCGCCATTACTGCTCCAGGCTGAACATGTCGCCAAGGCCTACGCCGGTATTCCTGCGTTGCGCGACGGGCGGCTTTCTCTGCGCGCCGGCAGCGTCCACGCCTTGTGCGGTGGCAACGGCGCAGGCAAGTCGACGTTTCTCGGCATCCTCATGGGGATCACTCAACGAGATGCCGGCGAAATTTCTCTGAATGGCCAACCCGTGCACTTCAATCGCCCGAGCGATGCGTTGGCCGCCGGGATTGCGATGATCACGCAGGAACTCGAGCCCATCCCGTTCATGACCGTGGCCGAAAACATCTGGCTGGGCCGCGAGCCGCGCCATGTGGGCTGCATCGTCGATTACAAAGAACTCAACCGCCGCACCCGAGTCCTGCTTGAAGAACTGGATTTTGACGTCGATGCCGAAAGCCCGATGCATCGCCTGAGCGTGGCGCAAATCCAGCTGGTGGAAATCGCCAAGGCATTCAGTCACGACTGCCAGGTGATGATCATGGATGAACCAACGTCCGCCATCGGCGAGCGTGAGGCCGAGACGCTGTTCAAGGCGATTCGTCGCTTGACCGCACGCGGCGCCGGGATCATTTATGTATCGCATCGACTCAGTGAACTTGCGCAGATCGCCGACGAATACACCATCTTTCGCGATGGCGCCTTCGTCGAGAGCGGGCGTATGTCGGACATCGACCGGGCGCATCTGGTACGCGGCATCGTCGGTCAAGAGTTACAAAGCATCGATCACAAGATCGGGCGCGAATGCCAGGAGCAAACTTGCCTGAGCGTCGAGGGCCTGAGCCGCGAAGGCGAATTTCAAGACATCAGCCTGCAGGTTCGCCCTGGCGAAATCCTTGGCATCTACGGCCTGACGGGTTCCGGTCGCAGCGAGTTTCTCAACTGCATCTATGGCCTGACCTTGCCCGACTCCGGCAGCGTAATGCTCAAGGGCAAACCATTGCCCACTGGCGTTCCGTCCTCGACCATTGCCGCAGGCATGTCGCTGGTCACCGAAGACCGCAAGGAAAGCGGACTGGTGCTCAACGGCAGTGTCATGGCCAACATTGCCCTCTCCGCCTACAAGAGCCTGTCCAGTTGGTCGCTGATCAATGCGCGTAAAGAAAACGAGCTCGCGCAACGGATGGTCAAGCGGCTGCACATCAAGACCGCCTCGCTGAATTTACCGGTCGAGTCGATGAGCGGCGGCAATCAGCAGAAGGTGGTGCTCGCCAAATGCCTGTCGACCCAGCCGATCTGCCTGCTCTGCGATGAGCCCACCCGGGGTATCGACGAAGGCGCCAAGCAAGAGATCTATCACCTGCTCGACGAATTCGTGCGCGCAGGCGGGGCTGCCATTGTCGTGTCGTCCGAAGCCCCGGAATTGCTGCATCTGAGTGATCGCATCGCGGTGTTCAAAGGTGGCCGTCTGGTCACCATCAGTACCGATACCGCTCTTTCCCAGGAAGCCTTGTTGAGTCTCGCCTCATGAACACCAAGACCCTATCCGCCCCCTTTACATCCTCCGCCCCTCGGCATCGGTTGCGTCTGACACTCGACCGCTTCGGCCTGCCACTGGTGTTTATCCTGCTGTGCATCGTCATGGCCTTCGCCAGCGAGTACTTCATGACCTGGCGCAATTGGATGGACATCCTGCGCCAGACGTCAATCAACGGGATCCTCGCGGTGGGCATGACCTACGTCATCCTGACCAAGGGCATCGACCTTTCGGTCGGCTCGATCCTCGCCTTCGCCGGACTGTGCAGTGCATTGGTCGCAACTCAAGGCTACGGCCTGCTCGCAGCGGTCAGCGCCGGGATGTTTGCCGGCGCGATGCTTGGCGTGGTCAACGGCTTCATGGTCGCGAACCTGTCGATCCCGCCTTTCGTAGCGACCCTCGGCATGCTCAGCATCGCCCGAGGCATGACCTTCATTCTCAACGACGGCAGCCCGGTCACCGATCTGCCTGATGCCTATCTGGCGCTGGGCATCGGCAAGTTCGGCCCGATCGGCATTCCCATCGTGATCTTCGCCGTGGTCGCGCTGATCTTCTGGATGGTCCTGCGATACACCACTTACGGGCGCTACGTGTACGCCGTGGGCGGAAACGAAAAGAGCGCGCGAACCTCCGGCATTGGCGTACGCAAAGTGATGTTCTCGGTGTACGTCGTGTCTGGATTGCTCGCAGGCCTTGCAGGTGTAGTGCTGTCAGCCCGAACCACTTCGGCCCTGCCGCAGGCCGGCATGTCCTACGAACTCGACGCCATCGCGGCCGTGGTCATCGGTGGTACCAGCCTCTCCGGTGGCACCGGCAGCATTGTCGGCACGTTGTTCGGCGCGCTGTTGATCGGAGTCATCAACAACGGCCTGAACCTGCTCGGCGTCTCCTCTTATTACCAGCAGGTAGCCAAGGGTCTGATTATCGTCCTTGCGGTACTGATCGACGTCTGGCGCAAAAGAAAACGTTAACCCCTGACATCCACTGCAACAGAACGATTACAACAATAAGGAGTTCTTTCATGAAAGCAGGCAAAACCTTACTCGCTGCGCTGGCCCTATCCGCTCTCGCCAGTGGCATCGCCCAGGCGCAGACCTACAAGATCGGTGCCGCTGTCTACGGCCTCAAAGGCCAGTTCATGCAGAACTGGGTGCGTGAAATCAAAGAGCATCCGGCGGTCAAGGATGGCACCGTGCAAATCACTGTGTTCGACGGCAACTACGACGCCCTGACCCAGAACAACCAGATCGAAACCATGGTCACCCAGCACTACGACGCAATCATCTTCGTGCCGATCGACACCAAGGCAGGCGTTGGCGCCGTGGCTCGCGCCGAGGAAGCCGGGGTTCCGGTGATCGCCTCCAACACCAAGGTTGCCGGAGACAAAGTGCCCTATGTCGGCAACGACGACGTAGAGGGCGGCCGACTTCAAGCTCAGGCGATGGTCGACAAGATCGGCGGCAAAGGCAACGTGGTGATCATTCAGGGGCCGATCGGTCAGTCGGCGCAGATCGATCGCGAAAAAGGCGAAATGGAAATCCTCAAGAAAAACCCGGACATCAAAGTCATCGAAATGAAGACCGCCAACTGGTCGCGGGCCGAATCACTGACCTTGACCGAGGACTGGCTCAACGCGCACCCCAACGGCGGAATCTCCGGGATCATCGCGCAAAACGACGACATGGCCCTGGGCGCATTGCACGCTGTGAAATCCCGCGGACTTTCCCCGAATGACGTGCCCATCACCTCCATCGACGGCATGCCCGATGCGATCCAGGCCGCGAAAAAAGGCGAAGTCACCACCTTCCTTCAGGATGCACAGGCGCAATCTCAAGGCGCCCTCGATGTGGCTTTGAAAAAGCTCATCGGTGCAGATTACAAGCCGCGCTCGGTGATCTGGGAACGCTACGCCAAGGACGTGAAGTGGGGCGAAGGCAAGGATCAGCTCTACATCCTGCCTTGGGTGCCGGTGCTCAACAGCAACGCCGATGCGTTGTACCAGCAAGTCACTGCAGCGAAATAACACTCGCCAAATACCCATAGACCGCGCGGGCCGTCATGGCCCGCCATGCCAGGAGCAAAGCCATGTCCGGATTCATCAACCGCGCTTTCGACTTCAATGGACGTTGCGCCGTGATCACCGGCGGCGGAGCCGGGATCGGCCTGGCCTGCGCCACGCTGCTCGCCGAATGCGGCGCGCGAGTGGCTCTGCTGGATCGTGATCCGGCCGTGGAAACCGTAGCCGCAAGCCTGGGCGGTGAACACGTCGGTGTCGTCGCCGATCTGCGCCAGCTCGACCAGATACAAAACGCCATTGACAGCATCGCGAACCGCTTTGGTCGTATCGATTGCCTGATCAACAGTGCCGGCGTGGTGTTCCTCGATAAAGCGCTGGTTGTGAGCGAAGACGCTTGGGACAGCACCCTCGATATCAACCTCAAGGCCAGCTTCTTCGTCGCTCAGGCCTGCGCCCGTCACATGATCGATCAGGGCCAGGGACGCATCGTCAACCTCGCCTCGCAAGCTGCCGTTATCGGCCTGGATCAACACGTCGCCTATTGCGCGAGCAAGGCAGGCGTGGTGGGCATGACCAAAGTGCTGGCCATGGAATGGGCCGCCCACGGCATCACTGTCAACGCGGTCTCGCCCACCATCGTCGAAACCGCGCTGGGCAAGAAAGCCTGGGCCGGCGAACGTGGCGAACAGGCGAAAAAACAGATACCCGTGGGCCGCTTCGCCCAGCCCGAAGAGGTCGCGGGGCTGGTGCTGTACCTGCTCAGCGGCGCCGCACAAATGGTCACCGGCGAGAACGTGGTGATTGACGGCGGCTACAGCATTCAGTGATTCAGCGTCTGAGCTTCTTTTCTTTTTTGTGAGGTCTTTATGTCCGCCGTTATCGAACGCAGCCCCGCTACAACGTCCAGCGACTACCTCAACCCGGTCATACCGGCAACCATGCAGGCCGTGGTCTGACATGGCCCTGAAGATTACCGCCTGGAGCAAGTCGCCGTACCGACGCCCGGCCCCGATGAAATTCTGACCAAGGTCGAGCTGTGCGGCATTTGCATGGGTGACATCAAGACTTACCGCGGTGCCCCATCGTTTTGGGGCGACGCTGAACAACCGCGCTACGTCAAACCGCCGATGATTCCGGGGCATGAATTCGTCTGCCGCGTCGTCGCTCTCGGTCCTGGCGCCGAGAAGCGTGGCGTGAAGATCGGCGACCGAGTGATCTCCGAGCAGATCGTACCGTGCTGGGGCTGTCGCTTTTGCAACCACGGCCAATACTGGATGTGCCAGAAGCACGACTTGTACGGCTTCCAGAACAACGTTCAGGGCGCGATGGCCCAGTACATGATCTTCACCAAGGAAGGCATTGTGCACAAAGTGCCGGACGAGATCGCGCCTGACGAAGCGATCCTGATCGAACCTCTGGCCTGCTCACTGCACGCCGCCGACCGCGCCGATGTCGGACTGGATGACATCGTGGTGGTAGCCGGCGCTGGCACTTTGGGACTGGGGATTATCGGCGCGGTTCGCCTGCGCAATCCAAAACGCCTGATCGTGCTGGACATGAAACCCGAGCGCGCCGAACTTGCCCTGCGCATGGGCGCCGATGAAGTGTGGAATCCGGCGCAGGAAGACGTGTTGCAGAAGATCCGCGACATCACTGAAGGCTATGGCTGTGACATCTATATAGAAGCCACCGGTCATCACAAGGCGGTCAATCAGGGCCTGGCGATGCTGCGCAAGCTGGGCCGTTTCGTCGAATTCAGCGTGTTCAACGACGAAGCCACGGTGGATTGGTCGATCATCGGCGACCGCAAGGAACTGGACGTGCTGGGTTCGCACCTTGGGCCGTACATGTATCCGCGGGCAATCGACTTCATCGGCAATCGCAAAATTGACATGCGCGATGTGGTCACGCACAAATTCGCACTGGCCGACTTCAAGGAAGCCTTCGCGGTCATGGAGCGCGGTGATCGCTCCCTGAAAGTGGTGCTTGAGCCCTGATCGACACGCCGACTGAACAAGAAAAAGAACAAGGAAAACGCGTCATGAATCGAGTGATAAACGATGCGGATCTGGTAGTCGAGGACATGCTGCGCGGCATCCTCGTCGCCCATCCGCAATTGCGTCAGCACGAAAACAACCCACGGGTGATCACCAAGGCCAAGGCGTCGAGCGCCGGTCAGGTCGGCATCGTCACAGGCGGAGGATCGGGACATGAACCGGCGTTTTTAGGCTATGTCGGGCCTGGCCTGGTCGATGCGGTGGCCGTCGGCGAGATCTTCTCATCCCCCACCGCCAAAAGCTTCTTCGATGCCTTCCGTGCCGCCGACCACGGTGCAGGCATCGCCTGCCTTTACGGCAACTATGCTGGCGACAACATGAACGTGAAGCTGGCGATGAAAATGGCCGCGAGCAAAGACCTTGAGGTCCGCACGGTAGTCGCCAATGACGATGTGGCCTCGGCACCTCGCGAAGACATCGCCAAACGCCGAGGCGTCGCAGGTGAGATTTTCATGTGGAAAATTGGCGGCGCGGCGGCAAGGCAAGGTTATGACCTGAGCGGCGTGATCCGAGTCGCGCAGAAGGCTGTGGATAACTGCCGCTCCATCGGCGTCGGCTTGACGCCCTGCACCATCGCCGCTGTCGGCAAACCGAACTTTCAGATTCCCGCTGGGCAAATGGAACTGGGCATCGGTCACCACGGCGAGCCGGGCATTGAGGTGGTGCCAGTCGAAACTGCTGCGGCGATGGCCGAACGCATGCTCAAGCCGATTCTCGCCGACCGCGATTTCAATCAGGACGACAGCGTTGTGGTACTGGTCTCGGGACTCGGTGCGACACCGGTTATGGAGCTGTACATTTTTTACGCCGAAGTGGAACGTCTTCTTACCGATAAAGGCCTGAAAATTCATCGCTGCTACGTCGGAAATTACTTCACGTCGTTGGAAATGATGGGCGTGACGCTGACCCTCTTAGGGCTCGATGACGAATTGAAAACCCTGATCGATCAACCCTGCCAGTCCATCGGCATGACCCAGACGGAGTGAATCATGAGCCAGCATTTTTCCAGCGCTGACGGCAGCGCCATTGTCGGCGATCTGGTCAGCGTGATCGTCGCCAACCGCGAATACCTCAGCGAAGTGGACGGTGCCATCGGTGATGGTGATCACGGCATCAACATGGCCAAGGGCTTTGCCCACTGCGGGCGAACCATCGACGGCAAACAACTGAGCCTGGCCGAGGCACTGGACGAGTTGACCTTGAGCCTGATGGAAGGCATCGGCGGCTCGATGGGCCCACTCTACGGCAGCCTTTTCATCGGTATGGCCAACGAGGTGCGCGACACCCCGACAATCGACGCCGCACAATTCGCCAGGCTATTGCGCGGCGGTCTGACATCGTTGCAGGACATCACTGACGCTGGTGTGGGCGACAAGTGTCTGATGGACACATTGATTCCCGCCGTCGAAGCGGCTGAGAACGCGGCTCGTGATGGAGCGTCGTTCGATGAGATGCTCGCGCAGGTGAAAGCAGCAGCGTCCAAGGGGCGTGACTCAACAAAGAACCTGGTGGCGAAAATCGGCCGCGCCAGTCGCCTGGGCGAGCGCTCTTTGGGCGTACTGGATGCGGGGGCCGTGTCGTGTTGCTTGATTCTGACGCGATTAGCGGATTCGGTTGAGCCGCGGCTGCGAAGCTGAGACGGCTTGCCAAAGTAAATGCCCCGTTGAAGCGGGGCGATTGCGTTTTGTCAGGTTTTTCACTCCACCCAACAAGAGTAATGGAGATGCTCCTGTAGTCCCCTTCTGAAAAGCGCGCAGTCCGCGCTTTTTTTGTTTCTGCGCTCAGACACCTGCGTTCAAAGCCTCTAAATTCCGGCGCTTTCTCAGCGCGGATCACGGAATGTCTGACGCCCTATGGGCTGCTCGCCAAGGCGACGCCCTCGCTCACAGCTCGATGATGGCCGATGTGCTCGGTGGCGTACTGGAGGTCGCGGCCTGTGTGGCCATCGGCGGCGCAGTGGCAGCTGCGGTGGTTGGTGCAGTCGGTCTGACGATGGCTACCGGAGGACTTGGCGCCTGCTTGCTCGGGGCTGCTGTCAACGTCGCGGTGGGTGTGGGCATGAACCTCACCGGCGCCGACGCCAGCATCAGTCAGTTCTGTGAAGGCCTGGCCAACGATCTGTTTCCGCCAACGGTGAGCGCGCACATCAGCAGTGGTTCGCCCAACGTTTTCATCAACGACTTGCCTGCAGCGCGAGCGGCAGGTGCGGTGTCGGCCAGCGGCGAACTGCCTGACGATCCCGCGCCTGAAGGCACGTTCCTCGACATCGCCAAGGGCTTTTTCTTGGAGCTGTGGCGCCCCACGGTGGCAACGCCTGCCCCAGGCGTTTTGCCAAAGCCAGCCGATCTAGTGGTTTGCGACCGGCATGCGCCGATGCCGATTCAGTACATCGCTGAAGGCTCGGAGCGAGTATTCATCAACGGCCAGCCCGCCGTACGCAGCGGCGATCGCAGCACCTGCGATGCAACCGTCGTGTCATCAGGATCGATTTCACCGAACGTGCGCATCGGCGGCGACCGACTCGTGGTACGGGAAATTCGTAGCGCCAAGACGCCGGGGGTTGGCCTGGCTGTCAGCGCGCTGATGATGCTCAGGGGTGGCAGGAGCAAGTTCGCCAGCAACCTGCCCTGCATGCTCTTGGGCGGCCTGAATTCGTTCGTCGTCAGTCAGGCCATTGGTGCACTGACTCGCGCGGTATCCGCTTCACCGAATCCCGTGCACGCGGCAACGGGCGCCAAGGTGCTGGGTGGCGCAGAGGATTTGGATTTCGTGCTGCCCGGCGTCATGCCCCTTGAGTGGCAGCGTTTTTATAACAGCCGGGATGAGCGGCGTGATGGGCTATTCGGCGCAGGTTGGAGCGTGCCCTATGAAATCAGCGTGCATATCGAGCCGCATTCAACCGGTGGCGAGCGGCTGATCTATATCGATGAGCAGGCTCGGCGAATCGACATGGGGTCGATTCCACTGGGTGGTGCGGTGTTCAGCGCAGGTGAAGGCCTGGCGGTGCGTCGCCATGATGATGGTCGGTTGCTGATCGAAAGTGAGGATGGGCTTTATCGGCAGTTCGAAGCCACTCTGATCGATCCACATCAGCTTCGCCTGAGCCAACTGGGGGACCGCAACGACAACCGCATCTACCTGGATTACGACAGCGAAGGACGCCTGATTCAGATCCGCGACACGCTCGACGCGCTGCGCGTGGCGCTGCTGTATTCCGCGCAATGGCCGGGGCGCGTTGAACGCATCGAGCGGGTGTTTGCCGATGAAACCATCGAGCCCCTGGCAAGTTATGCCTACGACTCGTGCGGCGACCTGGCCCAAGTATGCGACACATCGGCGAACGTCCGGCGTCGCTTTGTCTACGACGGCGGCCAGCGCCTCCTCGAGCATCAATTGCCCACCGGTCTGCGCTGTTTCTACGACTGGGCGCTGATTGATGAGCGTGAATGGCGGGTCATTCGCCACTGGACGGATGACGGAGAAGAATACCGCTTCGACTATGACCTGATTACCGGCAGCACTGTCATCACCGATGGCCTGGGCCGGGCGAGTACGCGTCGCTGGAACAGCCAGCATCAGATCACGGAATACAGCGACAACCTTGACCAGACGTGGCGGTTCTCCTGGAACGACGAACGTCAGTTGCTGGGTGCCAGCGACCCTCAAGGCGGACAGTGGCAATACAGCTATGACGATGCGGGCAATCTAAGTACGACCGAGGATCCACTGGGCCGAGTCGACTCGACGTTATGGCTGGAACATTGGTCGCTGCCCCGCGTGGAAACCGATGCGGCCGGCCACAGCTGGCAATATCGCTACGACGCGCGGGGCAACTGCACCCATGAGGCCAATCCACTGGGGCACGTCACTCAGTACCGCTACGACGAACGCGGTCAGGTGATCGAGAGCATCGACGCCGCTGGCAAGAGCAAGAAACTTCGCTGGAATGAGTTCGGGCAGGTGACCGAGCACATCGATTGCTCCGGGTACGCGACGGCGTTCAGCTACGACCGGCGTGGCTGTCTGCAGGGCATCACCAATGCACTGGGCGAACGCACGGTTTATCGATACGACAGCCAGGGTCGATTGCAAAGCAGCGAGTGGCCTGATGGACGTGCGGAGCACTATCAGCGAGACATCGTCGGAGCACTCACGGGTTACACCGATCCTGCGGGCCACACGACCACCTATCGATACGACACGCGCGGTCAGGTGCAGCAGCGGATCGACGCCCATAATCGGCAGGTACAGTTCAGCTACGACGCCTATGGGCGGCTACTGGCACTGACCAACGAAAACGGCGAGCGTTATCGATTTGCCTGGGACGCCGGCGATCGTCTGGTGCTGCAGCAGGATCTGGATGGCAGTCAGCGGCGCTACAGTTATGACCCGCTGGACAGTCCCTTTCGGGTCGAGCACTTGCCTTCGCCCCATGAGAAAGAGCGGCCCGCGGATCCCATCGTGCATTCGCTGGAACGTGACGCGCTTGGACGGCTCGTCGCCAAAATCACCGCCGATGGTCGCACCGAATATCGCTATGACGCTCTCGATCAACTGCGCGAAGTCATCTTTATCGACCTTGAGGGCGCACAGCAACGCGTGAGTTTCGCCTACGATGTCCTCGGTCAACTGATCTGTGAAACCGGCTCGTCAGGCCCGCTGCAGCATCATTACGACGAACTGGGCAATCTGACGCAGACGCAACTGCCCGATGGCCGCTGGCTCAATCGCTTGCATTACGGCAGCGGGCATTTGCACCAGATCAATCTCGACGGCCAAGTCATCAGCGACTTCGAACGCGATCTCCTTCATCGCGAAGTCTTGCGCAGCCAGGGCCAGATCAACACACGTAGCCAGTACGACCGCAGTGGGCGCCTGCGCACAAGATCACGGCGAGCGACCGTCCAGCTCCAACATTTGCCTGCTGAACGAGCGAAAGAATACGTCTACGACCCCACCAACAACCTGGTAAGTCGGGTGAATCGGCAGGGTGCGCGTGAGTCGCGAACCGCGCTGCACTACGACTCGACCGCCCGTATCATGACCAGTCAGGACGACCTTGCCGGACCACCCGAAACCTTCGCCTACGACGCCGCGGCCAACCTGCTCGACGGCTCGCGATCCGGCGCTGGCCGGATCAAGCACAACAAGCTTCTGACTTATCAGGACAAACGTTATCGCTACGACGGCTTCGGCCGAATGATCGAGAAACGCAGCAGGCGTCATGGGCTTCAGCAGTTCACCTACGACGCCGAACACCGCTTGATCGAAGTCCGCGGCGAAAATGGCCATCACGTCCGCATGGCTTACGACCCGCTCGGACGACGCATCGGTAAAACCGAATATGACCAGCATGGCACCGTAATCAGCGATACCCGTTTCGACTGGGACGGCCTGCGCCTACTGGGCGAACAACGCAACCACCTGCAAAGCCTCTACATCTACACCGACGGCGGCCACGACCCCCTCGCCCGCATCGACGGCATCGCAGCCCTGCAGAAAACCCGCTACTACCACAACGACGTCAACGGCCTGCCCGAACAGCTCACCGAAGCGGACGGCCATGTCATCTGGCAGGCGAACTATCAGGTTTGGGGCAACACAACAGAAGAACACCGCAAACCCCACTTTATCGAAGAGCAGAACCTGAGGTTTCAAGGCCAATACCTTGATCGCGAGACCGGACTGCACTACAACACCTTCAGATTCTATGATCCGGACGTAGGCAGGTTTACAACGCCTGATCCGATTGGGTTGGCGGGTGGGTTTAACCTCTATCAGTACGCGCCGAATCCGGTTGGGTGGGTGGATCCGTGGGGTTGGAAGTCCTGCTTCAGAGATAAAAAAGCCCAAGCTCATGCTGAGTCGATTATTAACAAACATGGCGGATGAATCGCCCCGGATTTTCTAGACACTCTCCAAGCTCAGGAAATAGCGTTTCTCATACTCTACTGGAGACAGCTGCATA
>NZ_NKHL01000030.1 GCF_002934685.1 Pseudomonas bohemica | reverse complement strand
AACGCTGACGACTCATGGCACCTCCTATTTGGGCCTCATTATGAGGCTTGGAGGTGTCTATGAAACCAGGGGCGATTCAGGGTCAGTGTGGCATCGGCCACTGGGTCAATTCGGCGTCCGCGCCAACAGTCCCATACGCGCCGTCGCCCCCCATACTCAAGGCCTCATCGCGCGGAGCACGGCAGCAACTCGCGGGTTAAGAAGTTGGGCCGCATGCCTGCGGTAACCGGATGAGCACTCACTCAACGCTGCATCAGATCGCAGATCCTCTGCGGGCTCCCGGCTGTATCATTAGCAAGTCGTCGTGTTGCCGCCGACGACAGCTCATGACGAATGCCATTGCTGCATCAATATCGTTTTTGAAGTGTTCAAACACTGCCTGATCGATTTCGTAGTATTCCTCGTACTCCACCATACCATTGCTGACGGGAAAAGAGACATAAAAACGTCCCGTCGTCTCCTCGAATCCCATGGAAAATCTGTGTTGGCGGCTAACAAAATGATCGGTGAATTTCATGGGAGCTCTCTAAAAAATCAGTGGGGTCGCAGTAAAGGCATTCGGCGCAATTTTTCCAGCATCGATGACCGCCTCGCTGTTGCCGTCGGGTAGTTTTCCACCTGGCAACCATTGCTCGTTTGCTCCTGCCTCGTTGCCGGAAGGAATGCGGATATTCAGATCGCGGGGCTTCGGTATATCGACGCGCATCAACGTATCACTTTCCAGCGTGTTTTCTGGCAAACCTAACGCCTTCTCCAAGGCGCGTTTGTCACCGTTGGTGCTGACGAGAAGCTCATCCGCTTCGTGCTTGGGCATTACGAAGGTAGTGCCGTCCTCCCGCGCGATGCCGTATTTATCAAAAATCACCTGCGTAGTGAATCGTGAAGCTCCTTTGTCGAACTGTGCCAGATGCTCTGCCTCATATTCTGGCTCCAGATACTTGACTGCATCCGGCCTTGTGCCTTTTGGCATTTCCAAAATATCTGCCGTCGTGAATCCAGGCTTAAACCTGGGAGCTGATATCTTGGTGGGCGGCTTGCCCAGCTTCGCCATCTTCGGCCCCAGACCCAGCAGGGCCATCCCTGCCATACCCTGCAGCAGATCGCGATAACCCGGTCCGAGCCGGTCACCCAGATCGCCCAACAGGGTCATCCCGCCCATCATCGCCAGGCCAACCACCCCGAATCCGGCCAGTGCAGCCACACCTGCCATCGCTGCCAACACGAGTCCTGCGCCCGCAGCGATCAGCC
>NZ_NKHL01000015.1 GCF_002934685.1 Pseudomonas bohemica | reverse complement strand
CGGCTGTCGCACAGCTCCAGCAGCTCCCACAGGTACAGCGCCAGTCTTCAGGTCCTGATCCTGCTTTGCCTTGATCGCCCAAGATATCGCGCAAAAAGGCTCTAGGCGCACCACTGCAGGGGATTGCGTAAATGCGCAAAATCCCGGTCCGACTCGGAACCTGTAGGAGACGTCGGAGGTTACGACGGCAGCGAACGCGGTGGGTCTGTGAAAGGTGAGGTGTCTGATCCACCGCCTTCGCGGCTGTCGCACAGCTCCAGCAGCTCCCACAGGTACAGCGCCAATCT
>NZ_NKHL01000117.1:107000-264985 GCF_002934685.1 Pseudomonas bohemica | reverse complement strand
GCAGACGCGACAGCGCCAAGGGGCCGCGATAGACCCGGCCCAGGTCGAGCAGCTCGCCGCCCGGCGCCTGACGCCAGAGCGTCTCGTGCGCACTAGCGGTTTGGGCATTGGCCATTGACTGATTCCATCTGTGAAAGGGGTTGCGGCATGAGAGCAATTAGCGTGCCGGCCCTTTCATCACTCCCTGCCGACCGATGATGAGGAGCTCAGTCCGGATTATCTCTGCTGCATTCTGCGGTCGGCATTGATGATTAACGCGTATCCACACGTCGGTATCACTGTTTGCTGAAGTCGACCTGTAGTCCGACGCCGGTTCATTCAGAGTTAAGGTGCCAGTCAAGCAGCAGTGCTGCTGCCGGGGTGCTGCTAGAGCAGCATAGGCATTCGTTGTTCATGAATGAACTGACGACCGTACCCGGTTTATGGTTAGCGTGGCGAGCGCGAAGGAAAGCGAGACGCAGCGGAAAAACCGACTGCGTCTTGGATAATGCCAGGAGCGCATGTCGGGCTGATCAGCCGCGATTTTGTCGTACAAAGCCTGGAAGTACAGCCATCCGGTAAATGGGCTACCTATGTTATTCGGCTGTAGCGAGCGCGTTCAGGGCGGACCCGTTCGATTCCAGACCTGCCGCTTCGATCGGCAGCTGTTGCTGGCAGCAGCGCTAATGCTATATCGGCTGGCAGTCAGAAGGCCGTGATTCTGGTGAGTCGCTGCCCGCATGTTCATGAATGTCCCACACGCCGAATTCCCGACCTTCGTCTCAACTGCCACCGCATCAGCCTCGGCGGTGGTGACGACGTGATCCTCTGGAACACTGCGGCGTCCTGACTGATAGGCAACAGCCGGCGGCCCGTCGCTGCCCAAGCACCGCCATAGATGGTAGGGGCATGGCCATTGTGACGAAGCCCGGTTTTGGGCTTGGGTGCAAATTTGGGCTGCCTAAACTTCTTGAGTGGCCCGCGAGTCGGCGTGAATGCGCCAAGTGTTTTCGACTTTCCGTTTCAATTCTTCCAGCGATCCATCGTTCACCAACAAGTAATCGCCCGGTGCTTGTTTGATTCCAAACTCTGATGAGTGAGCTTTAACCTTCTCTAAATCCGGGCGCAGGATGTGCCAGATCTTTCCGTGGTGCGCGCGCAGGAACGCAGCCTCGTTCTCGAAGCGGATATCTTTGATGACAATGGTGTGCGCGTTGTCCTTAAGTTGCGTATTGGCTCTCAGGGGACGGGTAGGGCGAGTAGCGCGTTTGGCGTGATAGTCCTGGTGCGCGATGGTGCTTGGGTTATAGGGGTCGGTGTTGTTGGTGTCTTGAGGCGCGCCGGGGAACATCGAGAGCGCGTGGCGCTTGAGGAGCTCCATAGCGTCTTTCGGCGTGATGTCCCAATACTCATCCTTGATATTCGCACTGGCAGGATTCCACACCTGGTCGTCGGTCAGGTCGAAGAACGCTTGGGCGGCCAGGGCGAACGGAGCGCTCGGGGATGCCAGGTTCGCCGGGAAAGGATTGTTTTGTGCGCTGGGCGGCGGATTGATCTCCCGGTCGGCTCTCATCAACCAATGGTCTGGGTTATGATGCCGCATCCATTCAGTACCAACCGTTTGAAAAAATTCTCTTGGCGAATGGCCCCACAGCTCGATTGTCTTTTCCTTCCGATCGTCATGCCAAGTCTCTTCGTCAGTCAGGCCAAAGAGCGCTTGGCAGCCGAGCTTGAGGGGATCAGCAAGAGCAAAGGCCGACACCCCTGGGTATGTCAGAAGCATCGACGCTACGGTGTCTTTTCCTGATCTGGCCAAGGCTGCCAGGCCAATGATCGTTCTCACGGTGAACTCCTGTTTGATGGCGCAACCCATTATAAAATGGGGCTTTCAGGCCACGTTTACGTTTTGCAGCAAGGATTATAACCTTTGATGTTTACATTAATGGAAGACCGAAAACAGGTTGCAACGTACCCATACCAAGGGCGCGGCCGGGGCCTGTCGGTTGAACGCATCGCGGCTCTGGAAGACTTCGTCCAGGGCGATCTGCGCCCGGATCCGACGCTGGTGTTCGATCTGTCCATGGAGACCGGTCTGGGCTGTGCAACGGCTCGTGGTGCTTTGAATCGTTTAGAACAGGGAGGCAACAGAGCCGCCGCAGCGCCCTGGCGTTATCGTCTGGTAGAAGCTGCCTTGCCTCTGGATCAGGTGCAGGCATCCCTCGACACCTTGCAGCCAGACCTGCTGAAACTGCTGGCGGATCGTCACCATGGCTGAGGCTTATCCCTGGCAGGCAAGTCTTTGGCAGCAACTCGCTGGCCGCACCCAGCATGCCCACGCGTATCTGCTGCACGGGCCGGCGGGCATCGGCAAGCGGGCACTGGCCGAGCGCCTGATGCATCTGCTGCTGTGCCAGCAACCGCAAGGGCTTGAAGCGTGCGGGCAGTGCAAGTCATGCTCGCTGTTGACTGCGGGCAGTCACCCCGACAACTACATTCTCGAGCCAGAAGAGGCGGACAAGGCGATCAAGGTCGATCAGGTTCGCGATCTGGTCAGTTTCGTGGTCCAGACCTCGCAGATGGGCGGGCGCAAGGTGGTGTTGATCGAGCCTGTGGAGTCAATGAACATCAACGCCGCCAACGCCTTGCTGAAAAGCCTCGAAGAACCGTCCGGCGATACTGTTCTGTTGTTGGTCAGTCATCAGCCGAGCCGATTGCTGCCCACCATCAAGAGCCGTTGCGTACAGCAGGCGTGCCCATTGCCTGGCGAGGCGGTGAGTATCGCTTGGCTCGCCAAGGCGCTGCCCGAACGCAACGATGATGAACGCCTTGAACTGTTGACCCTGGCCGCAGGCTCGCCCCTGGCAGCGGTCAACCTTCAGGCGCAAGGCGTGCGTGAGCAACGCGCGTTGGTGGTCGACGGCGTCAAGAAGCTGCTCAAGGGCCAGCAATCGCCGACCCAACTGGCCGAGGGCTGGAAAGATATTTCACTGCTGCTGCTTTTCGACTGGTTCTGTGACTGGTCGAACCTGATCCTGCGCTATCAGCTCACCGACGACGAAAACGGGCTGGGATTGGCCGACATGCGCAAGGTGTTGCAGTATCTGGCGCAAAAATCACCCCAAGGCAAAGTACTGGCGATGCAGGACTGGGTGCTGCTGCAACGTCAGAAAGTCTTGTCCAAAGCGAACCTCAATCGCGTTTTGTTGCTCGAAGCGTTATTGGTGCAGTGGGCATCTCTGACCGGACAGGGGTAGACTGGCCATCTGCATGACATCAGTATCCATGAGGAAGTTGAGATGAGCGTCCCCCTCAGCCCGGGTCCACGTAACGGCATCCTGTCCCTGACCATCAAGGACAAGTCTGTCCTGTACGCCGCCTACATGCCGTTCATCAAAAATGGCGGACTGTTCATCCCCACCAGCAAAAGCTACAAACTGGGGGATGAAGTGTTCATGCTGCTCAACCTTATGGATGAGCCGGAGAAAATCCCGGTCGCGGGCAAGGTCACCTGGATTACCCCCAAAGGTGCTCAGGGCAACCGTGCGGCGGGCGTCGGCGTGCAGTTCAACGACGGCGACAATACTGCCCGCAACATGATCGAAAACTACCTGGCCGGTGCTCTGAAGTCCGACCGTCCTACCCACACGATGTAGATTGCTCCGGTTCCCATGCTCGTAGATTCCCATTGCCACCTCGATCGTCTCGACCTCACTCAACACGCAGACTCCCTGGACAACGCTCTGGATGCGGCGCGCGGAAGGGGTGTGGGTCATTTTCTATGCATAGGCGTCAGCGCCGACAACGCGGCCGAGGTCAAGGCCCTGGCCGATCGCTATGAAGACGTGGACTGCTCGGTCGGCATTCACCCACTGGACCTCAAGCCCGGCGAAGCGCCTGCGCTGGAGTGGCTGCTGGGCGAGTTGAATCACCCGCGCGTGGTTGCGATCGGTGAGACGGGCCTGGACTACCACTACGAGCCGGAAGCGGCCGAGCTGCAGCAGGCCTCGTTTCGTCTGCATCTGCAGGCGGCCAGCCGCACCTGCAAACCGGTGATCGTCCACACCCGTGGCGCGCGAGCCGACACGCTCGAGTTGCTGCGGGAAGCGGCGTTGCCCCAAGCGGGTGTGCTGCACTGTTTCACCGAAGACTGGGACATGGCCAAGGCCGCGTTGGACCTGGGTTTCTATATCTCGCTGTCCGGCATCGTGACCTTCCGCAACGCCGATGCGCTGCGCGATGTGGCGAGCAAAGTGCCAGCGGATCGCCTGTTGGTTGAGACCGACTCGCCATATCTGGCGCCGATTCCCTACCGGGGTAAGCCCAACCTGCCGCAATACGTACGCGAAGTGGCGGAGTTTCTGGCGATGTTGCGCGGTGAGAGCTTCGAGCGCTTCTCCGAGCAGACCACCGAGAACTTCAAGCGTCTGTTCCCTCTGGCGCGGGTCAGGGCCACCTGACGTGGAGTACTTTGCAGTCGAGCAAATCGAAGGCAAAAAAAACCCGGGTTCTGGGGGGGTGAATCCGGGTTAAGACCATTAGGAGTAAAACAAAGACACGCTATCCGTTGGTGTCTTTACCAATGCCGGCACTTGGGGGAGATGCCGCATCGGCGAATTTAAGTATTGGTCATATTCCACAGGCGTCCAGCTGTCAGCTGTACATTTTTTAAACAGTTTTGGAATACCCAATCCTGTCTTGATACCTCAAAGCATGGCCATGTTCGTCTACAACCTGGACTGAGATCGGGCTATGGGTCAAAAACGTGGCTAACGGGGTTGATTCGGTCTTGCGCGTGAACATTGTCGGATGATCCGTGCAATTTCCGGCAAGTTAGGCATAATGTGCGACTTCGATTTTGAACCCACAGCCTCTTTCTATGCACAAAGAACCTCGTAAGGTCCGTGAGTTTCGGCGCCGTGAGCAAGAAATTCTCGATACCGCGTTAAAGCTGTTTCTCGAACAGGGTGAAGACAGTGTCACCGTCGAGATGATTGCTGATGCCGTGGGTATTGGCAAAGGCACTATCTATAAGCATTTCAAATCCAAGGCGGAGATCTATCTGCGTCTGATGCTCGACTACGAGCGTGATTTGAACGAGTTGCTGCACTCGGCCGATGTCGACAAGGACAAGGAAGCGCTCTCCCGCGCCTATTTCGAATTCCGTATGCGCGACCCGCAGCGGTATCGCCTGTTTGATCGGCTGGAAGAGAAAGTGGTCAAGGGCAATCAGGTGCCCGAGATGGTCGAGCAGTTGCACAAGATCCGCGCCTCGAATTTCGAACACCTGACTCTGCTGATCAAGGGCCGGATTTCCGAAGGCAAGCTTGAAGATGTGCCGCCGTACTTCCATTACTGCGCTGCCTGGGCGCTGGTGCACGGCGCGGTGGCGTTGTATCACTCACCGTTCTGGAGCAACGTGCTGGAAGATCAGGAAGGTTTCTTCCAGTTCCTGATGGACATCGGCGTGCGCATGGGCAACAAGCGCAAGCGCGATCCTGAAGCCGGACACGACCTCAAGCCGGAAATCACCGGGACTTGAACCGGCTTTGCCAATCATCCACTCCGGCAGGCACCGCTCTGGTGTCTGCCAGCTCCGTTACAACCTTTGCCCGGAATGACGCTTGCTAAAAGCTGATTTATGAGTCAGGTTTTGCGCGCTGTATTTCTTTCCGGAGCTGTCCATGATCGTAGATCGCCAAGGCCGACGTTTCCGCAACCTGCGGATCAGTCTGACCTCTGCGTGCAACTATGCCTGTACCTACTGCGTTCCCGACGGCAAGCGGCTGGTCGCGGCGCAGAACGAGTTGTCCGCCGATGCCATGGCCCGTGGTGTGGAATACCTCATAGAAGCGGCAGGCATCGAACGCTTGCGCATCACCGGGGGCGAGCCGTTGGTCAGTCCGCGGCTTGAGCGTTTCATGGAGCAGGTGGGAAGAATGGGGCTCAGCGACATCAGCCTGACCACCAATGCCCAGTTGCTCGCGCGCAAACTGCCGATTCTGCTGGATGCAGGGATCGGTCGGATCAACGTTTCGCTGGATACCCTCGATCCGTCGGCATTTCGCAGCATTGCCCGAGGCGGCGACTTGGCCACCGTGCTCGATGGCATGGAACAAGCGAGGGCGTCGGGGATGCGGATCAAGGTCAATATGGTGCCATTGCGCGGCAGTAACCTCGATCAGGTCATGCCGCTGCTGGATTACTGTCTGGAGCGCGGTTATGAGTTGCGCTTCATCGAGCTGATGCGCATGGGCTACCTGGCCACTGACCATCATGGCTTTCTCCAGCAATTCGTGAGTTTGGATCAATTGCTGGCGTTGATCGGCGAGCATTACGGATATCAGCAGGCCGATGCTCCGGTGGATGCCACCGCGGTGCGCTACCGGATTCCCGGCAAAGGGCATTTCGGCGTGATCGCCAATGAGAGCGTGCCGTTTTGCCGCACTTGCTCACGGTTGCGCCTGTCTTCGAGCGGTTGGCTGCATGGCTGTCTGTCTTCGAGCAACCGCCATTACGTCGGCGACCTGCTCGACAAGCCCCGTCATCAGGCCTTGCCCGCGTTGCAGCGTCTGTTGATCAAGGCGCTGGATGACAAGCAGGCGGTGGCGTTCTCCGGCGGGGCGACGGTGATGAAGATCATCGGCGGTTGAGTGTTCGATCTCATTTCTCGCTGAAACATATCAGTCCACCGATGATCCTGGAGCACGGCTTGCGCCGGTCGCGATCTCAGGCATCTCACCGCCGGCAAGCCGGACTGCTACGACGTTAGAATCGATGCTCGGTAAGCCTCGAACGCGTCCGTCCGTCTCTTCTCCTGACATGGCGCAAAAGCTGCATTACACGGCCATTCGCCGGTTTTCCGTCGCCGGACTTTGGAGGAAATAATGCGTAGCCTGGTTTTACTGCTGGCGTTCTTGGCATTGAGTGGCTGCATGCACGTCAGCGATCTGGCACAGGGCGCGCATGACGAGCTCAGTGATGCGGGTCTGCTGGACCATAGCTCGACGCGGCGGATCAACAATTTCCGACTGCAGCCGGACTCCTTCATCTATATCGCTCAGGGCGCGTTCGCTCCGCCGGGTGGCGCTTATCCACGTCCCAACGTGGTCGCCGAAGAGGCCTTCAACGGTTTCATCGAATATTTCCCCATGGTCCGCCGCGCCCGTGCGCCGGAAGGCCTGGACGAGGCCATGAGCGAAGCCCGCGCCGCCGGCGCGCATTATCTGCTGTACACACGCTTCGCCAAGGCGGATGACCGCATCGGCAATTTTGACGAGTGGTCCGATCAGGAAGCCGTCGACCGTCTTGGCATCGACAGTGGTGTCGTTCAGTTGATGCTGATTGAAACCAACACTCGTTATTTGATCGATACCGCGCGCATTCACAGTCGCGGCGGCTTGCTGACTCTGCACGATACCAAGCCCGAAGATTTGCTAGGTCCGCCAATGGAGGATTACGCTCGTAGTCTGTTGGGCGTCTCAGCCCGCTGAGGAGTAGCGTATGAGTGGTCCGGGAAAAGCCGGCGACCTGTTGGCGCAGTTACCCAAGACCGGCAAGGGTTTGCCACCTGTGCATCTGTGGAACCCTGATTTTTGCGGCGATATCGACATGCGTATCGCCCGTGACGGTACCTGGTTCTACCTGGGCACACCCATCGGTCGCAAACCGATGGTGCGCCTGTTCTCCACCATCATTCGTCGGGACGGTGATGATTACTTTCTGATCACCCCGGTGGAAAAAGTCGGCATCACAGTCGATGACGCGCCCTTCGTGGCGGTGCTGCTGGAGGTTGAAGGGGAGGGCGAGTGCCAGGTGCTTCGCTTCACGACCAATGTTGAGGATGTGGTCGAAGCCAGCGCGGAGCATCCTTTGCGCATCAGCATCGACCCCGCCACCGACGAACCTGCGCCTTACGTTCATGTGCGCAGCAATCTGGAGGCGCTGATTCATCGCAATGTCTTCTATCAACTGGTCGATCTGGCGGTTCCGCGCGAGATTGATGGCCAGCGCTGGCTGGGTGTCTGGAGCCACGGTGAATTCTTTCCCGTAGGGCTTGAGCCCTGACCCGGTTCGCAACCGCGCGTACCTGTTTTTGCCAGGTCAATTGCCTGGCTTTCTTCTCGCGGTTAAAGTGCCGCCCCCCGATTTTTCTGAGGTTTTTGCATGAGCCAGTCCTTTGATATCGCCGTGATCGGCGCCACCGGTACTGTCGGCGAAACCATCGTCCAGATTCTTGAAGAGCGCGATTTCCCGGTTGGCGAGTTGCACCTGCTCGCCAGCGCGGAATCCGCTGGCAATTCGGTAGCTTATCGCGGCAAAAACGTGCGCGTGCGTGAGGTCGACGCGTTCGATTTCGGCAAGGTGCAGATCGCTTTCTTCGCAGCCGGTCCCGCCGTCACGCGCAGTTATGCCGTGCGTGCGACAGCGGCGGGCTGCGCAGTGATCGATCTGTCCGGCGGGCTGCCCGTCGAACAGGCGCCCAACCTCATTCCCGAGGTCAACGGCGCCCTCTTGAACAGCCTTGCCAAACCCTGGCAAGTGGCCTGCCCAAGCCCGGCTGCAACCGCGCTGGCCATGGTCATCGGCCCCCTGCGCGGGCTGCTGGACGTGCAGCGTGTCAGCGTTACCGCGTGCATGGCGGTTTCGAGCGTTGGCCGCGAGGGTGTGACCGAGCTGGCGCGGCAGACTGCCGAACTGCTCAACGTGCGCCCTCTGGAACCGCGCGTCTTCGACCGGCAGATGGCATTCAATGTGCTCGCCCAAGTGGGCACGCCTGATGCGCAGGGGCATGTGCCGCTGGAAAAACGTATGGTCAGCGAGTTGCGCGAGTTGCTGTCGCTGCCTTTAATCAAGGTCGGCGTGAGCTGCATCCAGGTGCCGGTGTTCTTCGGCGACAGCTTGAGCGTATCGGTGCAGACGGCGGCCCCGGTGGACCTTGCCGCTGTGGCTAAAGCGTTGGATGCGGCGGAGGGAATCGATCTGGTGGACGCCGGGGATTACCCAACACCGGTGGGCGATGCAGTAGGACAGGACGCTATCTATGTAGGACGTTTGCGCAGCGGTATCGACGACGCCTGCGAGCTGAACTTCTGGGTGACGTTGGACAATGTGCGCAAGGGCGCGGCGTTGAACGCTGTGCAGGTGGCTGAATTGTTGATAAAAGATGTTGCGTAAAAGATACTTGCCAACAATTCAAAGAATCATTCTAGCTGCGGCGTGTCGAAACGCCCTACGCCCTAGCAGGCTTTATCTTCTCGGTCGCCGGGGAAATTTTAAACAAGGGATGGGCTATGGTTCAGGTTCGTAAACTGGTTTTAGCAATCGCTGCAGCTTCGGCGCTGTCATCGGGGATGGCACAGGCGCTTGGCCTCGGTGGTTTGACCGTCAAGTCTAGCCTGAACCAGCCGCTGCTCGCCGAGATCGAACTCACGCAGGTGCAGGACCTCAATTCCGCGCAGGTCGTGCCCAGTCTGGCCAGCTCTGCCGAGTTCGCCCAGGCAGGCGTTGGGCGCACCGCCGTCCTCGACGACTTGACGTTCACCCCGGTGGTCAATCCCGGCGGCAAAAGCGTTCTACGCATTACCTCCAGCAAACCGGTCCGCGATCCCTATGTGAAATTCCTCGTGCAGGTGCTCTGGCCCAACGGTCGAGTGCTGCGCGAATACAGCCTGTTGCTCGATCCGCCCAAGGTCTCGCCGCAGGCCGCCGCTGCCGCCACCGCGCAGTTGCCGTCGATCGCGCCGGCCGCCGCACCAGCCCAGACACCCGCTGCCGAAGCGCCCGCCGCCCCGGCCCCGGCTGCTGCGCCGCCTGAACCCAAGTTCACTCAATACACCACCGCCAACAACGACACGCTGTGGGAGATCGCCGAGCGTGCGCGCAACGGCGGTACGATTCAGCAGACGATGCTGGCGATCCAGGCCCTCAACCCGGATGCGTTCATCGGTGGCAACATCAACCGTCTGAAGAAGGGGCAGGTGTTGCGTCTGCCGTCGCCGCAAGAAGTCAGCGCCACGCCGCAGCCTCGCGCAGTGGCCGAGGTGGCCGAGCAGAATCGCGCCTGGCGTGAAGGTCGTCGCCTGCCGAGCGGCGCTCGTCAGGTCGATGCCACCCGTCGCGATCGCGTTGGCGCCGCCCCTGCGCAAATCGACGCCAAGGACAACCTGAGTCTGGTGTCGGCCAATAAGCCGGGCGCCAAAGGTGCCGCAGGTGACGCCGAACTCAGCAACAGGCTGGCGGTGGCCCAAGAGAATCTGGACAGTACCCGGCGCGATAACGCCGAGCTGAAAAGCCGCATGGGCGATCTGCAAAGTCAGCTGGATAAACTGCAGCGTCTGATCGAGCTGAAGAACAATCAGTTGGCCAAGATGCAGGCCGCGGGCGCCGCGGTTCCGCCGCCGGTCGATGATGCGAACAGCACCGTCAGCCCGAACAGCGTGACCAACCCGAACAACGCCGCGAACCCGGCGATGCCTGCGCAGATCGTGCCGCCGTCGGCTGCACCGGATGCCGCCGGCAAGCCGCCGAATGAAATCGCTCCCGAGGATGCGCTGCCGGTCGATGGCGCCAAGGTCACCGGGGCGACTCCTGATCAGCCGCTGGCCGTGCAGCCCGATGCTGCCGCCGGCCCGGACAATCGGAGCACGCTGGACAAGATCCTCGCCAGTCCCACCCTCCTGGGGTTGATCGGTGGGGGCGCGCTGCTGGTTCTGTTGTTGCTGGTGCTGCTATTGGTGCGTCGTCGCAACGCGATCCTCGAGGCTGAACGGCATCGGCAAATGGCTCGAGCGCTGTCGGAAGAATCCGACTTCGCCTCTGACATGGATCTTCCCGCAAGCAGTTTCGAGGGGCTGGAGGTTCCTCCGCCGACGGTAAAGCCGGCACCTCTGTCGGCCGTAATCATCGAGCCGACCCGCGAACGCCCGGCTGACGTGCTGGTACAGGCTGAAATCCACATTGCCTATGGCCGCATCAACCAGGCCGTGGCGTTGCTGGAAGAAGCCATCAAGGAAGAGCCTCAGCGTAGTGATCTGCGCCTCAAGCTCATGGATATCTACGCCCAGCAAGGCAACCAGGAGGCTTTCGTCGCTCAGGAGCGGCAACTGGTGGCCACGGGAAAGAACCACGCTGAAGTCGAGCAGCTCAAAACCCGTTATCCGGCCATGGCAGCTGCTGCTGCGGCGGCAGCGGGTGTCGCGGCGGCGACGGCTTTGGCAACGCAAATGGATGCGAAGTACGTTGACGACCTGCTGACCGACAAGTCCGAGGCTGAGCCGGTTGCCACGCCTGAGCCTGCTGCTGAACCTGTTGCCGAGGAATCGGATGACTTCGACACCGCTTTCGATCTGAGTCTTGATGATCTGGAAGCTGCATCGCCAGCGGACGTGAAGGATCACAGCGCATCACAGACCGACGGCGGATTTGACGATCTGGATTTGGATGCGCCATTCAGTGGCGCGACTGCCGATGATCTGGATTTCGACGCCGTCCTGCGCGAGCAGACCGAGGCCAAGGCCGCTCAACCGGAGGATCTGGCGGATTTCGACCTGGATCTGTCCGAAGATCAACCAGCGCTCAAAGCTGAAGACGATTATCTGTTGGGGCTGGAGGACGATCTGAGTGATCTGCCACCTTCCGAACAGACTGCGGACTTGGGTTCCGGCAAGCCTGTTCATGAGGATGAGCTGGAGCTGCCCGCCGATTTCGACCTGTCCCTGGCCGATGAGATCGAAACCGATCAGGCCTCCGACGCCTTTGCATCCGAAATCGACGATGTGAATGCTGAGCTGGAACGTCTGTCGCAAAGCCTGGAGCAGCCGCCGATCGCCAAGCCCTTCGACGACGGGCCGACTTTCACTGAAGACGACGCCTTGTTGGCGGACGATGAGCCGGAGTTCGACTTCCTGTCGGGTACCGACGAAGCGGCCACCAAGCTGGACCTGGCTCGCGCCTACATCGAAATGGGCGACGCCGATGGCGCCCGCGACATTCTCGACGAGGTTGTGGCAGAAGGTGACGACGGGCAGAAGACCGAAGCGCGCGAGATGCTCTCGCGACTGGCTTGAACCGGGCTTAATGCTGCGTCGACAACGACCGCTTCGACGGTCGTTTTTGTTTGCGTCAGTAACTCGCTCGATTCTGTGGGAGTGAGCTTGCTCACGAAGGCTGACGTTCAGACGCTATATCTGAGATGAATGTACTGCCCTCTTCGTGAGCAAGCTCACTCCCACAGTCATGATACGCAGCCGATTATCCCGGCTTGCTCAAAGTCGCTGTCAATGGCGTCTTTTTGCGTCATCCGTATAATGGCCGCCCTTGCGCACATCGACAGGCTTTAAGCACTTGGCAATCACAGACACCGAGGCAGAGACAGCGGCAGCCGAAATGGCCGCCGAAGGTTTTTCCAGGATCGCACTGGGCGTGGAATATAAAGGTTCGCGCTACAGCGGCTGGCAGCGCCAGTCCACCGGGGTGCTGACGGTTCAGGAAACCCTGGAGAATGCCCTGTCCAAAGTCGCCGACTCGCCGGTTTCGCTGATGTGCGCCGGACGCACCGACGCGGGCGTGCATGCCTGCGGCCAAGTGGTGCATTTCGACACCCAGGCTGTTCGCACCATGAAAGCCTGGACCATGGGTGCCAATATCAATCTGCCTCATGACGTCAGTGTGACCTGGGCAAAGGTCATGCCCGCGCATTTCCATGCGCGCTTCAAAGCCATAGCCCGGCGCTACCGCTACGTGATCTACAACGACCAGATTCGTCCCGCGCATCTGGCCCAGGAAATCACCTGGAATCACCGTCCACTTGATGTCGAGCGCATGGCCCTGGCGGCGGAGTATCTGGTCGGAACCCACGACTTCAGCGCATTTCGTGCCGGGCAGTGCCAAGCCAAATCGCCGATCAAACAGCTCCACCACCTGCGCGTCACCCGCCACGGCAAGATGATCGTCATCGACATTCGCGCCAACGCTTTCCTGCACCACATGGTGCGCAACATTGCCGGTGTGTTGATGACCATCGGGGCAGGGGAGCGGCCTGTGGAATGGGCCAGCGAAGTGCTGCAAAGTCGGGTTCGCCGCACCGGTGGGGTGACTGCGCACCCGTTTGGCCTGTACCTGGTGCAGGTCGAATACCGCGATGAATTTCCGTTGCCGGAGCGTTACATCGGGCCGCATTTTCTTACGGGCTTCACGGAACTTGGCGGCTGACGCCCGGAGCAGCATTTGCTACCATCTGTGACTTTCGCCAGGCTTGAGGTATTCACTACATGTCAGCCGTTCGCAGCAAGATCTGCGGGATTACCCGCATAGAGGACGCGCTGGCCGCTGTCGATGCGGGAGCCGACGCCATCGGTTTCGTGTTCTACCCCAAGAGTCCACGCGCGGTCACCATCGAACAGGCCCAGGCGATCATTGCTCAGTTGCCACCTTTCGTGAGCACTGTCGGGCTGTTCGTCAACGCCGAGCGGGAAGCGCTCAAGGCACTGCTCGGTGTCGTGCCGCTGGACCTGATCCAGTTCCATGGCGACGAAACCCCGGAACTGTGCGAGGGCTATCAGCGCCCATGGATCAAGGCACTGCGCGTACAGGCCGGTGACGACATCGCCGCCAGTTGCGCCTTGTACGACAGAGCCTGCGGCATCCTGCTCGATACCTACGTAGCGGGTATACCGGGCGGTACGGGTGAAACTTTCGATTGGGCCCTGATTCCAAAACAGCTGAGCAAGCCGATCATTCTGGCTGGCGGCCTCACGTCGGCTAACGTGTCCCAGGCCATCGCACAGGTTCGCCCCTATGCAGTGGATGTCAGCGGCGGAGTGGAGAAGTCGAAAGGGCTCAAGGATCACGACAAGATCCGTGCGTTCATGAGTGCGGTGCACGGGGTCTGAGGGTATTTTTCCGGCTGCATCGGTCTTCGATGTGACGGCAGACAGGCGGTCGCCGTCCACTAGCCTGCGACTGCGTTTTGCAGGTTTGTGAATCGCCAAAATTGAACAGGCGAAGACGCAGGTGCGTCTCGCGGCAAAGAAGTTGAGGGCAGTGTCGAAATTGCCAGGACAGCAGGTCAGGCGTTGGCGCCGATCGTTGCAGGCAGCTTGCGATATTGCACATGAATTTAGTTTAAGGGCATGCGCGTGGCATCGATTGCCGCGCGTGGTGGCCACCGGTACTGGAGAAAGAAAGCATGAGCAACTGGTTGGTAGACAAACTGATCCCTTCGATCATGCGTTCCGAGGTCAAGAAAAGCTCGGTACCTGAAGGCCTCTGGCACAAGTGCCCTTCCTGCGAGGCAGTCCTTTATCGTCCAGAGCTGGAAAAGACCCTGGACGTCTGTCCCAAGTGCAACCACCACATGCGTATCGACGCCCGCGCGCGTCTAAACATCTTCCTCGATCCTGAAGGTCGTCAGGAAATCGGGGCCGACCTGGAGCCGGTCGACCGCCTGAAATTCCGCGACAGCAAGAAGTACAAGGATCGCCTGACCGCTGCCCAGAAGCAGACCGGCGAGAAAGACGCCTTGATCTCCATGAGTGGCACGCTGCTGGGCATGCCGGTGGTATGCAGCGCGTTCGAATTCTCGTTCATGGGGGGGTCCATGGGCGCCATCGTTGGCGAGCGGTTCGTGCAGGCGGCCAACTACGCGCTGGAAAAACGCTGCCCGATGATCTGCTTCGCAGCTTCCGGCGGTGCGCGCATGCAGGAAGCGCTGATCTCGCTGATGCAGATGGCCAAGACTTCGGCCGTGCTGGCGCGCCTGCGTGAAGAAGGTCTGCCGTTCATTTCCGTATTGACCGACCCGGTCTACGGCGGCGTTTCGGCGAGTCTGGCGATGCTGGGCGATGTGATCGTTGCCGAGCCAAAGGCCCTGATCGGCTTCGCCGGACCGCGGGTGATCGAGCAGACCGTGCGTGAAAAACTGCCGGAAGGCTTCCAGCGCAGCGAGTTCCTGCTGGATCACGGCGCGATCGACATGATCATCCATCGTCAGCAACTGCGTCAGCGCCTGGGTAACATGCTGGCACAGATGATGGCCCTGCCAACCCCTAAATTCGTCGCGCCGAAAATCGAGCCGATCGTGGTTCCTCCCGCTCCGGCCAACATATGACCGCACGCTCTCTGAGCGACTGGCTCAGCTATCTGGAGCAACTGCATCCTTCGGCCATCGACATGGGGCTGGATCGGTCGCGACAGGTGGCGCTGCAGATTGGTCTGAGCCGCCCTGCGCCGCGCGTGATTACGGTCACCGGCACCAACGGCAAGGGCTCTACCTGCGCCTTTGTGGCTACATTGCTGCAGGCCCAGGGCCTCAAGGTCGGCGTCTACAGTTCGCCGCATCTGATCCGTTACAACGAGCGGGTGCAGGTGCAAGGCGTCGAAGCCACCGATGAGCAGCTGTGCGAGGCTTTCGAGGTCATCGAGAAAGCCCGTGGCGGCATTTCCCTGACTTACTTCGAAATGGGCACGCTGGCGGCGTTCTGGCTGTTCGAGCAGGCTGAGCTGGACGCGGTGGTGCTGGAAGTCGGCCTCGGCGGACGTCTGGATGCGGTAAACCTGATCGATGCCGACATGGCGCTGGTCACCAACATTGGTGTCGATCACGCCGAATGGCTCGGCAACACTCGTGGATCGGTCGCGTTCGAAAAGGCCGGGATTTTCCGCGAGGGGCGTCCGGCGCTGTGTGGCGATGTCGATCCGCCGCGACCTCTACTGGATCAGGCTCACGCGTTGCATTGCCCGCTGTCGTTGCGCGGTTCCGATTTCGATCTGAGCGTGGGGGCGACGAGCTGGAACTGGTTCGGCACTGATACCAGCGGCCACCGTATCGAATTGCATGATCTGCCGTTGCTGGATCTGCCAATGCAGAACGCGGCACTGGCTCTTCAAGCCTACCTTCTGCTCGATCTGCCCTGGCAGCAAGCATCGCTGCGCCAGGCCTTGCTGGGTACGCGAGTGACCGGGCGCCTGGATCGCCGATCCTTCCAATGGCAGGGCAAGCAACTGCGCATCCTGCTGGATGTGGGGCATAACCCCCACGCGGCGGTGTTCCTGGCCCAGCGCCTGAAGCAGCGCCCGGTCAGCGGACGACGGCTGGCGGTGTTCGGTTTACTCAATGACAAGGATCTGGAAGGGGTGCTGGGCGAGCTGCAAGGCTGTTTCGGCAGCTGGGCGGTTGCGCCGTTGCCGACCCCGCGCAGTCGTTCCGGGGAGCAGATTGCCCTGGCCTTGCAGAACCTTGGCGCCGTCGTGACGTCCTACCCCAGTGTCGCGCTGGCGCTCGAAGCTCAATGCGCCCAGGCGACAGCCGACGACGAAATCGTCCTGTTCGGGTCTTTTTATTGCGTAGCCGAGGCCCTGGAATGGCTTGCTGGCGCGTCACGGAGGAAGTGACACATGGCTTTGCTGGATAAGGCGTACAAGCAGCGGATGGTCGGTGCCCTGGTACTGATCGCCATTGCGGTGATCTTCCTGCCGATGCTGTTCTCGCGTCAGGACGAAGCACGCCATGTACAGGTGGATGCGCCTGCCGCGCCCCAGGCGCCCGCCGTTTCACAGATCAAGGTCGACCCGGTGGCGGTTCCCGAGCAGCAACCGCTGCCGCAGGAGCCGATCCCCACCGACGAAGAACTGGCGCAGCCGGCTCAACCGATCAATCAGCCATCGCCTTCGATGCCGATAGCGCCTGCTCCAGGCAAACCCGCAGCTTCCACGCCACAGGCCAAGGCAGCACCGGCTCCAGCTAAACCTGCGGCTGCTGCGCCTACGCAAGCTCCAGCAAAACCGGCAAGCGCTCCGGCATCCGCCGCGCCGCCGGCACTGGCCCCTGACACCAACCGGGTCGACGCCAATGGCCTGTCGATCACCTGGGCCGTGCAAGTGGCCAGTCTGTCGAACCGTGCCAATGCGGACGGTCTGCAGAAAACCCTGCGTACCCAGGGTTACAACGCCTATATCCGAACTTCGGATGGCGTGAACCGGATATTCGTCGGCCCGTTGATCGAGCGTGCCGAAGCCGACCGTCTGCGCGATCAGCTCGACAAGCAACAGAAGCTCAAGGGCATCGTCGTGCGCTTCGTGCCTGAGCACAGGTAAAGGCAGGTAATTCCCTCCTGCAGGAGCTGGCTGCTGGCGGACGCATTCGCCAGCAAGCCGACGCCTACAGGCCCACCTTAAAGGCGACTGCTGGTGCCGAAGTCCAATCGTTCGCCTTAATTACCCCCCACGTACAATCCCTGCTTACCGCCGGGCGAGCGCTCTGCTAAAATGCGCCGCCTTATCAGTCTGTAGGCTGCAACGTGTCATTTACTCCGGTTGACTGGGCGATCATTGCGATTGTCGCCATCTCCGCTTTGATCAGTCTCAAGCGCGGCTTCGTCAAGGAGGCGCTGTCCTTGCTGACCTGGATCATCGCAGGTGCCGTCGCCTGGATGTTTGGCGGTTCGCTGGCCCAGTATCTGGTCAACTACATCGAAACACCTTCGGCGCGCGTGATTGCGGGCTGCACCATTCTTTTCGTCGCAACGCTTTTGGTCGGCGCCATGGTCAACTTTCTTATCGGAGAACTGATTCGCGTCACCGGACTGTCCGGGACCGATCGTTTTCTGGGTATGGTCTTCGGCGCTGCGCGCGGAGGCCTGTTGGTTGTGGTGGCGGTAGGGCTGTTGAGTCTGGGCCCGGTACAACAGGATCAATGGTGGCAGGAGTCCAGATTGCTGCCGCAGTTCGTAATGGTCGCTGACTGGTCGAAAAACCTGATTCTCGGGATGTCCAGCAAGTGGCTAGCCAGCGGGATCAGCGTACCTGTTGATATCCCGTTCAAGGATCATCTCCTGCCGTCTGTGACGCCGCAGGATGTGATCGGTAAATCCAGTTCCACTAAGTAGGGGTTGTGTCGCATGTGTGGCATCGTCGGTATCGTCGGCAAGTCGAACGTCAATCAGGCGCTGTATGACGCGCTCACCGTCCTCCAGCACCGCGGCCAGGACGCTGCCGGTATCGTGACCAGCCATGACGGCCGGTTGTTCCTGCGCAAGGACAACGGTCTGGTTCGTGATGTGTTCCATCAACGCCATATGCAGCGTCTGGTCGGCCACATGGGCATTGGTCACGTGCGTTATCCAACCGCGGGCAGCTCGACTTCGGCCGAAGCCCAGCCGTTCTACGTGAACTCGCCTTACGGCATCACCCTGGCCCACAACGGCAACCTGACCAACGTCGAGCAACTGGCCAAGGAGATCTACGAATCTGACCTGCGCCACGTCAACACCAATTCCGACTCGGAAGTGTTGCTCAACGTCTTCGCCCACGAGCTTGCGGTGCGCGGCAAGCTGCAGCCGACCGAAGAAGACATTTTCGCGGCCGTCACCGACGTGCATAACCGTTGCCGTGGTGGTTACGCGGTGGTGGCGATGATCACCGGTTACGGCATCGTCGGTTTCCGCGACCCGGATGCCATCCGTCCGATCGTTTTCGGCCAACGTCATACCGACGAAGGCGTCGAGTACATGATTGCCTCCGAGAGCGTTTCCCTGGACGTGCTGGGGTTTACCCTGATCCGCGACCTCGCGCCGGGTGAAGCGGTGTACATCACCGAAGACGGCAAGCTGCACACCCGTCAGTGCGCCGCGAACCCGAAATACGCTCCGTGCATCTTCGAACACGTCTACCTGGCGCGTCCGGACTCGATCATCGACGGCATCTCGGTGTACAAGGCGCGTCTGCGCATGGGCGAGAAGCTGGCCGACAAGATCCTGCGCGAGCGTCCGGATCACGACATCGACGTGGTCATCCCGATCCCCGACACCAGCCGCACCGCCGCACTCGAGCTGGCGAACCACCTGGGCGTCAAGTTCCGCGAAGGTTTCGTCAAGAACCGCTACATCGGCCGCACCTTCATCATGCCGGGGCAGGCTGCGCGGAAAAAATCCGTGCGCCAGAAGCTCAACGCCATCGAGCTCGAGTTCCGTGGCAAGAACGTGATGCTGGTCGACGACTCCATCGTGCGCGGCACCACCTGCAAGCAGATCATCCAGATGGCCCGCGAAGCCGGCGCCAAGAACGTGTATTTCTGTTCCGCGGCCCCGGCCGTACGCTTCCCCAACGTCTACGGCATCGACATGCCGAGTGCCCACGAGCTGATCGCTCACAACCGTTCCACCCAGGACGTGGCCGACCTCATCGGTGCCGACTGGCTGGTCTATCAGGATCTCAACGACCTGATCGAAGCGGTCAGTGGCAGCAAAAAGATCAAGATCGACAACTTCGATTGCTCGGTCTTCGACGGCAAGTACGTGACCGGTGACATCGACGAGCACTACCTGAACAAGATCGAGCAGGCGCGTAACGACGCCTCCAAGGTCAAAACTCAGGCAGTCAGTGCGATCATCGATCTGTACAACAACTAATTCAGACAAGGAGTAGGCGGCATGACTCAGCAATGGGATGCCGGTCGACTGGACAGCGATCTTGAAGGCGTGGGTTTCGACACCCTTGCCGTGCGCGCCGGTCAGCACCGTACGCCGGAGAGCGAACACAGCGATCCACTGTTTTTCACCTCCAGCTATGTGTTCCGCACGGCTGCGGATGCGGCCGCGACGTTCGCCGGCGAGCAGCCGGGTAACGTCTATTCGCGCTACACCAACCCGACGGTGCACTCGTTCGAAGAGCGCATCGCGGCGCTGGAAGGCGGCGAGCAGGCCGTGGCGACCTCCACCGGCATGTCGGCGATCCTGGCGACCGTGATGAGCCTGTGCAGTGCCGGCGATCACGTGCTGGTGTCCAAAAGCGTGTTCGGCTCGACCATCAGCCTGTTCGAGAAGTACTTCAAGCGTTTTGGCGTGCAGGTCGACTACGTTCCCTTAGCGGAATTGTCCGGCTGGGACGCGGCGATCAAACCCAATACCAAATTGCTGTTCGTCGAGTCGCCCTCCAATCCGCTGGCCGAGCTGGTGGACATCGCCGCCCTGGCCGAAATCGCTCACGCCAAGGGCGCGATGCTGGTCGTCGATAACTGCTTCTGCACCCCGGCGCTGCAACAGCCGCTGCGCATGGGGGCGGACGTGGTCGTGCATTCGGCGACCAAGTTCATCGATGGCCAGGGCCGCGCCATGGGTGGCGTGGTGGTCGGCCGTAGCGAGCAGATGAAGGAAGTCGTCGGCTTCCTGCGCACCGCGGGCCCCAGCCTCAGTCCGTTCAACGCCTGGCTGTTCCTCAAGGGCCTCGAGACCCTGAACATCCGCATGCGCGCCCATTGTCAGAGCGCACTTGAACTGGCCCAGTGGCTGGAGCAGCAGGACGGGATCGAGAAAGTGCATTACGCCGGCCTCGAAAGCCATCCGCAGCACGATCTGGCCAAGCGGCAGCAAAAGGCCTTCGGTGCGGTGGTCAGCTTCGAGGTCAAGGGCGGCAAGGATGGCGCATGGCGCTTCATCGACGCCACTCGACTGATCTCGATTACTGCCAACCTGGGCGACACCAAGACCACCATCACGCATCCGAGCACGACGTCCCATGGGCGTCTGTCGCCGCAGGAGCGTGAAGCAGCGGGCATTCGCGACAGTCTGATCCGGGTTGCCGTGGGGCTGGAAGACGTCGCGGATCTCAAGGCCGATCTGGCTCGTGGCCTGGCGGCGCTGTGAGGGCTGTCTGTGGTTGAGTTAGTGATGGAAGCCGCCGGCGTGCACAACGGCCGCGTGGCGCTGGTGACCGGCGCTGCCCGGGGTATCGGATTGGGCATCGCCGCCTGGCTGATCACCGAAGGCTGGCAAGTCGTGCTGACTGATGTCGATCGGCAGCGCGGCGAGGCGGTGGCCGACGTGTTGGGCGAAAACGCCTCGTTCATCGCCATGGACGTGTCCAGTGAACAGCAGGTCGCCAGTGGCGTTGCCGAAATACTCGGCATATTCGGTCGCCTGGACGCGCTGGTCTGCAACGCCGCTGTGGCCGATCCTCGTAATACGGTGCTCGAGAGCCTCGATCTGGCGCACTGGAACCGGGTGTTGGCGGTCAATCTCACCGGGCCCATGCTGCTGGCCAAACACTGCGCGCCGTATCTGCGTGCTCACGGTGGCAGCATCGTCAACCTGAGTTCGACCCGGGCGCGGCAGTCCGAGCCTGATACCGAGGCCTACGCAGCGAGCAAAGGCGGGATTCTGGCGTTGACCCATGCGCTGGCGATGAGCCTGGGGCCGCAAGTGCGGGTCAATGCCGTGAGCCCAGGCTGGATCGACGCGCGAGACCCTTCCCTGCGTCGTGCCGAACCGCTGTCCGATGCAGATCACGCGCAGCATCCAGCGGGCAGGGTGGGCACGGTGGAAGACATCGCTGCGACCGTGGCGTGGCTGCTTTCGAAGAACGCCGGGTTCGTCACCGGGCAGGAGTTCGTGGTCGACGGCGGCATGAGCAAGAAGATGATTTACGTCGAGTGAGAGCGGCTGCGAGCTTCGAGCGGCAAGCCGTAAGTGAAAAGCGAGAGCGAGCCTGATGGTTCGCTTTTTTGCTTCTGGCTTGCAGCCTGGAGCTTGCTGCCCGAAACTGCTTTTTTAGAAAAAAATTCAAGCAGGCTATTGACTTAGGTTCGGCACCTGCGTAAATTTCGCGGCCTCAGCGAAGCAAAGGGTGATTAGCTCAGCCGGGAGAGCATCTGCCTTACAAGCAGAGGGTCGGCGGTTCGATCCCGTCATCACCCACCATCGTTGAGAGACTCAAAGTTGTAACGCACGCTGAAGGCTACTGAGATTCAGCAGGACGAAAGTCCACCACTGCGCAGCGGTAGTTCAGTCGGTTAGAATACCGGCCTGTCACGCCGGGGGTCGCGGGTTCGAGTCCCGTCCGCTGCGCCATATTTTACAGATCAGGCTTTATAGGCTTGGTTTGAGATTGAAAGCCTCGAGCGATCAATTAGCGTTTTACGAAGCAGGCACTCGAAGCTTGTTTCAATAGAGTTAAACAGATGAAAGTCTGTGCGACACGCAGCGGTAGTTCAGTCGGTTAGAATACCGGCCTGTCACGCCGGGGGTCGCGGGTTCGAGTCCCGTCCGCTGCGCCATATTTGCTTCCATCAAGGCCCACTGAACGCCTGGAAGCCACGCAATAAGCGGCCTTTGGCCGCTTTTTTCGTTTCTGAACTCCGCTGAAATTCATTTCCTCCAATATCTCGCAACCTTCGATTTCGGTAGCGATAAAAGATCTTGAAACCAACTTCGGCATGAAGCTGTTTCTGCGCCATCGCTCTTCTGGCATGTCGCCCACGGCGGTCGGACGCCGGTTTTATGTGCATGCCGCCAATCTGTTGCGGCATTCGCGTGAGTTCGAGCAAAAGGCGTTCGGTGAGACCAGCCTGATCGCCGGAGAGATTTCGCTGGCGTGCTTCGAAGCCCTGGCCCCGTCGTATGCCCCGCACCTGATCACCTCGGTCCAGCAACGTTTTCCCAACGTTTCCATTCGTCTGCACGTTGGCTCGCAGGGGCGGATCATCGAAGGGCTGCGTTCGGGCATTTATGACATCGCGATCTGCTACGTCCAGGGCTTACCCAGCATTATCGAGCATGTGGCGCTACTGCCCGACCTGTTCGCCCATGCCGTATTGCCTCTGGGGCACCGTCTGGCAAGGCGCCGTCGCTGGACATGGTGCGAGGGCTGGTAGGGCATGGCCTGGGGATTTCTGTATTGGTCACCGAACCCGTCAACTCCCAGACATTCGACGGCAAAGAAGTGGTGACGGTACCCCTGACCGACCGCATGACGCCGTCACGCACCGTGATGGCCTGGCATGGTGCCACCGAATTGACCGGGCCGACCCGGGAGGTCCTGCACCACTGTCAGCAAAACATCCGCACCCCGAAGCAGATAACCGAGCGCATGCACGTCAACGGGGTTCACGACAAGTACGACATTCAAGATCCGCACGTCAGCCACGACACCCTCATCGACGTCAAGGCAGTGTTCCATGACTGCGACGCAACATGACCCTATGAATGGCAGTTACTGATGCCGCCCGGCAGCGCGCACGTGCGCCGCTTTGCTACGTTGCCCAAGGGTTCCGGCGGACTGAGTGGTTTGGTGCTGGACCGAGAGGGCGGGGTCTGGACGACGCGACATGATGTGGCCATGGACACGCTAGCCAATGCCCCGGCGTCAGGTCACCTGTTTCATATCCGGTTACAGCTTAAGGGGCTAGCAGCTCATAGCACGTTGTGGGGCATCACGTCCTGACCAATGCGGTCTGGCAAGACATGCCCTGAGCCAGCAACTCAGGGGGTGTTCTACCGTGAACCTGAAGGTACACGGGCCTCGATCCGCAGGAAGTGAGGAATCTGGTCGACGCTCACGTCATCTTCCCAGCGGGCCTCAAGCCAAAGTGCCCCGGCTGTGCAGGGGCGGGGAAGACATGATGCCCGAACCCGGCGCTGCCCACGCCTTACGCGCTCAGTCACTGCGATGATCCTCTGCCAGTTGCGCCTGCAACTCGGGCCGGCATTCCGGGTGGACGATATCAAGCATCCTGAGCACCCGTTGCTTCAAGGTCAGGCCGCGCAGATCGGCCACGCCGAACTCGGTCACGATGATCCCAGCGTCGCTGCGGGGGATGGTCACCGGCCCATTCAGCCTGGCGACAATCCTGCTGTGGCTGCCAGCGGTTGAAGGCAGCGCGATGATGGGCAAGCCACCCCTTGAGCGCTGCGCTCCACGAATGAAGTCCAGCGCGCCACCCACGGCGCCGATATAGCTGCCAGCGGCCACCTCCGAGTTGATCTGCCCGGTAAGGTCCACCTCGACCGCCGAGTTGATCGCCACCAGCCGATTGATGCCGCTCAACACCTGGGCGTCGTGGGTATAACGGGTTGAGCGCAACTGGATGGCAGGGTTATGGGCGGCGAAGTCATGCAGCCGCCGACTGCCCATCAGAATGCCGCCAATGCTGATGCCCCGATCCGTTGTCTTGCGACAATTGTTGATAACGCCGTTTTGCATCAGGCTCACGACACCGTCGCCCAGACTCCCGGAGTGCACCCCCAAATCGCGGTGCTCGCCCAAGGCATGCAAAACCGCGTCGGGAATCGCGCCGATGCCCATCTGCAGCGTCGAGCCATCTTCGATGAGGTTGGCGATGTGCCCGGCAATCAGTTGGTCGCTTTGGCGAACCCGACTGGCCGGGTTTTCCATCGGCGCACGATCGGTATACACGATGGCGTGCAGGTCCTCTGCGCGCAGGCTGCGCTCTGTGTAGGTCCACGGGGCCTGCTGGTTGACCTCGGCAATGATGACGCGTGCATGTTCCAGCGCAGGGAGCAGGTATTCACAGGCGATGCTCAGGCTGTAACGGCCCTCGGCATCGGCGGGCGCCACCTGCACCATTACCACATCGATACGCATTGCGCCGCTGGTAATCAGTGCTGGCAAGTCGGAATAGTGACTCGGCAGAATTTCCAGCACACCGGCGTTGGCCAGCTCGCGGTTGCTGCCAGCGCCGCAGTAGGACATGAACTCGACACAGTCGCTGTGTTCTGGCCGACAGGTATGGCTGTTGCTGATGCCGAGCATTACCCTGAATCGGCCGATATTTTCACGTTGGGCCATCAACGCTTGAGTCAGCGGCAATGGCTCGGCGTTGGCCTGCCCCCACATCACGGTATCGCCGGGACGGATCAGGGCGGCCAGATTCAACGATTCGGCATGCAAGAGCTGGGGCATGAGAAATTCTCGACGACAGTGCCCGTCGGCCCAGGTTGGCTGGCCGAGGGTAGAGCAGGGCAGGGGAGCGGCGGCGGTGAGCCGCCGCGATCTTCAGACGATCGAAGAAGGATGCTTGGCCAACGGTGTGACCTGGATCGTCATGAACGGGAACAGCGGCAGGCTCGACAACAGATCGTGGAGCTCGTCGTTACTTTCCACATCGAGAATGCTGATGTTCGAGTACTGTCCGACGATGCGCCACAAATGGGGCCATTTCCCCGCTTGCTGCAACTCGATTGCGCGTTTTTTCTCTGCAGCCTTGATCGCCTCAACTTTGTCCGCGGGGATATCGCGGGGGATGTTGACGTCCATTTTTACGTGATAAAGCATCAGTTCTACTCCAGGCGTTTACTGAGTGATTCCTCAGTGGGTGACGGAAACTCGCACGGCATCATTTTCCGGCTCAGTCCCTAATCTTGCGTCTACCTCTTCCAACCGCACGCCTCGGGTTTCGGGCAGCAACCAGACAGCGATAATCGACAGGGCGTAGGCAACCAGGCAAAAACCGCCAATAGCCTGCGCCAGGCCGAAACGCTCTGATAGCACGCCGACGCCGGCGATGGACAATGCGCCCAGGGATTTACCCAGGTTGTAGGAGAAACCCATGCAGGTGGTGCGAATATGGGTCGGGAACAGCTCACTGAGAAACGGACCCAGGACCGCGAAGATGCCGGTGGCGAAGGCGCCGACCGGGAAGCTCATCAGCATCAGCAGGGTCGGGCTCATCGGCACCAGCATGTAGGCGACGGTGAAGATCCACGCGCCAACGCAGAACACCAACAGCGCCGGACGACGACCGTAACGGTCAGCCAAATAGGACGTGAGCACGAAGCCTGCGAAGGCACCTGCGCACATGATCAGCATGGTCACGACCACCGGTCCCGGCTTGAGTCCGCGTACCTGGACCATCAAGGTGGGTAGCCAGGCCATGATGGTGTAGGCCGCGGCCTGTAGGCCGGTCACCAACATGGCCCCCAGTAGCGTGAGGCGAATGACTGAAGGGCGGAAGGCCGACAGCAATGAGGCTTTCTCTTCCGTTTTCGCGCGGGCTTCCTTGAATATCTGAGCGTCCTTGACGTTGCGGCGGATGAACAGCACGAACGACGCCGGAATGATCCCGACCCAGAATGCGACACGCCATGCGGTTTCGGCCGGCAGGTAGGCGAGCAGAGCCGTCATGACCACGGCGGACAGGGCCCATCCAATGGAAAAGCCGCTTTGCACGAAGCCCATTGCCTTGCCCCGGTGCTCGGGGCGAATGATCTCAGCCATCAGCGCCGCGCCGACCGCCCACTCGCCACCAAAACCAAGGCCCTGCAGGGTACGCACCACCAGCATTTGTTCGAAGCTCTGGGTGAAGCCGGCCAGCGCGCCGAACAGGGTGAACCAGCAAATAGTGAAAATCAGGATCCGCACGCGGCCGTAGCGGTCGCTGAGAATACCGGCGATCCAGCCACCCAGCGAAGCCGAGAGCAGGGCTACAGTGCCAAGAATGCCGGCTTCGCCCTTTGATATCTGCCAGATAGCCATCAACGTGGGCAACAGAAAGCTGAACATTTGCGCGTCGTAAGTATCCAGCGCCCATCCGGAAAAGCAGGCCCAGAAAGTCTTGCGCTCTTGAGGGGAGCCGGTTTTATACCACTCGAACATGTCTCTGCCCTTCTGTGTTGATTATTGTTATTGGAGTGACCCTGATGCCGGTCTGGTCTGGACCTTTGCGCCGCCGGGCAGCGCAAGCGGTTTTCACGACCGGCAATGTGCAAGGCCATGATCCAGAGCATGCGGCACTTTGTTCCTGGCGCCCATTTGCCATTGCAAAAGGCGGCCTTCCAGCCTGACTAAAGCCCGGAGGTGCGCGGTGTAATGAGTAGATCCTGAGCCATGCTGGCGACCAGTCGGCCATCGCGCTGGTAGATTTTGGTGGTCGCCAGGCCACGTCCCGAGAGGCCGCGAACCGCTTCGTTGACGAACAGCAGCCATTCGTTGACGTTGATGACCGGGCGGTGGAACCACAACGTGTGGTTAAGATTGCTGACGTAGTAGTTCTGCCACAGCTCCAGCATGCCTTGGCGTGGCGCCAGACTCGCATTCAGCCAACTGTCGGAAAGATAGGCCAGGGCCGCGTAATGCAGGAAACCCTCGGTCGGCAACGCCTGATTCAAACGCACCCAGTAACAGACCTCTCGCTGCTGTGCCGGATGTTCGAAATAGCCTTCGGGATGGACCGGCCGAATATCCAGCACGGGCCTGGCGCTGAAACGCAATTGCACCGCTTCACTGTCGTACCGATAGCGCTGGGACAGCTCGGCCAGGGTCGGCAGGTTTTCCGGCGCGGGAACCTCATGCTGCAAGCGATGCGGATCTTCCGCATCGGCCTGCGCCACCTGAAAGCTGGCATTGGCGCTGAAGACCAATCCTGTGCCCTGCACGCCATAGACGTGACGAGTGGAAAAGCGGCGGCCGTCCTGCAGGGGTTCGACGCTGTACTCAATGGCCTCCTGCGGGCGGGCGCCATGCAAGAAGGTCATCTGCAACATGCCGGGCGTACGTCCTTGAGCCGTTTGCCCTGCCGCCCACAGCGCCTGGCCGAGCAATTGACCGCCATACACCCTGCCATTGGCGTTGGTATCGCAGACGCAACTGCGCCACCCATGCTGTCCACGAGGCTCCAGCGTAAGGAGCTCGGTCAGGTCCCGCTGGTCCCAGCTCCAGTCGCTGTTCATCGGTCCACGGCCGCCAGCGTATCGGTTTCTGCGGACTTTCCGCTGCGTGGTACAGGCGCAGAGACCAGCGCGGAAAAATCCAGTGGCACGCTGGTTATTTCCTGCAAATGTTCGGCGGTTACGTCGCCGATCAGCTCGATGACTTTCACCCCATTGGGCGTGATGTCCATCGTTGCAAGCTCGGTGTAGACACGGCTGACACAGGACAGTCCAGTCACTGGGTAGGTGCAGGCCGGCAATAATTTGCTGCGCCCATCCTTGCCCAGATGCTCCATCAAGACGAAGACCCGCTTGGCACCGATGGCCAGGTCCATCGCGCCTCCGACCGCAGGAATGGCGTCGGGTGCCCCGGTGTGCCAGTTGGCTAGATCGCCGGTGGCCGATACCTGAAAAGCGCCCAGCACGCAGATGTCCAGGTGACCGCCGCGCATGATGCCGAACGAATCGGCGTGATGAAAAAAAGCCGCGCCGGGGGCGAGTTCGATGGGCTCCTTGCCGGCATTGATCATGTCCCAGTCTTCCTCACCGGCAGCGGCTGCCTGCCAGCGTCCCAGCACCCCGTTTTCGCTGTGCAGAAAATAATCCTTGTCCCGTGGCAGGTGATTGGCGACCAGCGTCGGCACACCGATGCCGAGATTGACATAGGAACCTTCCGGGATATCACGCGCGACCCGCTGGGCCATGGCAATGCGTACGTTGTTATCCATAAACCTAGACCGCCTGTTTCAGAGAGGCTGCTGCATTGGCTGGCTTGTCACGCAGGACCAGATGCTTGACGAAAATGCCTGGCGTCACAACGGATTCAGGGTCCAGGTCGCCCAGCTCGCAGAGGGTTTCGATGGAAGCGATGGTGTTTTTTGCGGCCATCGCCATGACCGGACCAAAATTGCGTGCGGTCTTGCGAAATGTCAGGTTGCCCCAGCGATCACCGGCCTGGGCCTTGATCAACGCGTAGTCCACCGAAATCGGGTATTCCAATACGTAGTTGCGGCCATTGATGCTGCGGGTTTCCTTGCCTTCGGCCAGCAACGTTCCGAAAGCCGTGGGGGTGTAGAACGCGCCGATACCACAGCCTGCAGCGCGCAGGCGTTCGGCGAGGTTGCCCTGGGGTACGATCTCCAGTTCGATCTGGCCGGCGCGATATAGCGTCTCAAAGACGTGGGAGCCCGTCATGCGTGGATACGAACAGAGGATGCGGCGCACGCGACCCGCCTTGAGCAGCGCCGCCAGGCCAGTCTCGCCCTGACCCGCATTGTTGCTGACCAGTGTCAGGTTACGTGCGCCCTGATCGATCAACGCATTGATCAGATCGTCAGGCATGCCAGCGCCGCCGAAGCCGCCGACGGCAATCGTCGCGCCATCGGGAATATCGGCCAGCGCCGATTGTGCACTGGGGGAGAGCTTGTCAATCATGGCTTTTGTCCTTGTTATGAAAACATCCACCCGATCCTCATTCTGCTGCAGCGAGAGGGGTGGCAAACCAGCCAGGACAATGCATCGGGTGCGTGGCCTCGATGTATCGCCCTGTCTGGTTGGATCAGCTTGCCCAACAGCGGTCGGTGTCACAATTTCGGTCTTCGGAAGACCCGATTAACCCGTGATTAACGGCTGTACTGCCGGGTCTCAAACCCCCGCCACGCCAACCGTCATGCCACCGCAGACGTACAGCACCTGGCCCGTGACAAAGCCGCTGCGAGCGTCCAGAAAAAACGACGAGGCCTGGGCGATATCCTCAGGCACGCCAAGGCGCTTGACCGGAACCGAGTCAATGATTGCCTGGGTTTTCGGGCTATCCGGCGGATTGGCCTTTTCGAACAGTTCGGTACGAATCGGCCCGGGTCCGATAGCGTTGGCGGTGATGCCGAAACGCCCCAGCTCCAGCGACCAGACGCGAGTCATGCCGAGCAGGCCTGCCTTGGTCGCTGCATAAGCGCTACGCAGTTCCTTGCCGAGCGAGGCGCGGGACGACATGTTGAGAATGCGACCGAAGCCGGCCTCTTTCATCCCCGGCAGCAGCGCCTGCATGCATTGCAGCGAACAACGTACGTTGAGTGCCCAGACCCGCTCCAGTTCTTCGAATGTCTGCTCCTCGGCACTGTTGGGACAGACCATGCCAACGTTATTGACCAGCCGGGTGATCGGTCCCTTGCTCAAGGCCTGCTGCAGTGCCTGGGCAGTGGCTTGCAGATCGCTGAGGTCGGCGATCAACCCCTTGCCGATCCTGTCGATGACGACGGGCTCGTAACCATCTTCAATGCAACGCTGGGCAATAGCGGCGCCAATACCGGAGGCGCCTCCGGTAACCAATACACGTTCTCTGGACACGGGCGTGTCTCCTTGGATGCTTCTTGTTAGAGAGGATCTAGACGGTAGCGACAGGGTTGAGCGGCGCGCCGACTGCGCCCGGCAGCCGTAAAGGCGGGGCCGTCAGCAGGAATCGATTGCGACCGTTGGCGCGCAGCCACCGGGCGAGTGGCGTGAGGTGCCACAGCTCGCCCAGGTGCACGCCCAGTTTGAACAGACAATGGTGGTGCAACGGCATGACCGAGCAGCACTCGCCGCCATGGCCATTGGGAAAGATTTCGACCGAGTAATTGTCGGCGGCGATCGCCACCAGACCGCTGTCGGTGATCCACTGCAGCAAGCGCTGGTCGTTGCCGTCGAGCACCGCGCCGAGGCTTTCCAGCGCCTTGGCATCGGGTTGTCTGTTCATGCCGAGCAGCGCTTCGGCGTAACCGGTGTGCAGGCAGACGATATCGCCAGTTTCGACCTGGACATTGTCGGCATCCAGCACACGCATCAGATCGTCATAGCCGATATGCGTGCGCGCATCGCCATAGTGGTGATGCAGATCGATCATCACGCCACGGCCCTGCACACAGGTCTCGGCCATACGTTCGATCCCCAGCGCATGAGCACAAGATGTACTGTGCGCAGCGATCTCGCCCTGCAACCCGCAATCGGCGATATCGTCCGGACCGGTGACATCGGTATTGGCTGCGAAGCCGTTGTAGTAAAGCGGCTCGGCCACGCCATCGCCGTCGGCGTCGAACAGCGCACCGACGTGGGACAGTGCATCCCATTGGGTTGAGTACTGCAAATGCAGGATCGCCAGGTCATCACTGAGCACATCTGGCCGACCTGCTTCGATACGGTCGTACCGGTAATTCATGTTGACCCCGCCCTTGCGCAGCAAGGGGCGCAGGATCGGGGGCAGGCGGTTGACGTTCATCGCGTTGCCCCCTGGGTAGTCCAGCGGCAGGCTCAGGCAGAAAGCCAGGCCTTCGCGGACTTCGGCGATGCCTTGCAGCACTTTTTCCGGGGTTAATAAGTTGAGTCGGCCTTTCTGATCATCGGTACCGAAATCGCCCCAGTTGGAGCCTTCGGGGCGATGTTTCCAACGCTGTTGAGTCATGAGCCCTTCCTGTTCTTATAAGTAGCGCGTTCGCATGAGCGCTTGAGCCTTGTGAATCAGGCTCGCAGACGAGCGGAGCAGGGACAATTTTGCATTTCAAAACGCCGCGTTAGGCAATGCTTAAAGGGGTTGGCTGGTCTGGGCAGAGGTGCGGCACCAATCGATCAGGCTGTTGGCAAAATCGCGGGCAAACGATGAGAGACCGTCGAAGTCCTGGGCACACAACTGGAAAGTCCGCACCGCCCAAGGATCGAGCAGCGTGCATGAGCCAATCTTCTGCTGACCCTTGAGCCTGGAAAACCCCGCTTGCGGCACGATGGCAATCCCGGCACCGGCCGCCACCATCCGTAAAATCGCATCGGTGCTCGCAACCTGAACCCGGATCGTCAGCGGCGTGTGAAGTGCGGCGGCTGCACGACTGAGGAATACATGAATCGCGCTGCCCTCAAGCAACGATACGAACGCGTATTGCAACGCCTCCTTGAAGAACACCCCACCGTTGGCCAGCACCGGGTGGCCAAGGGGGGCGATCAGCAGCAGTCGACTGGACACCAGCGGTACGCTTTGCAAACCGTCAGTCATCACGGTGCCTGAGACGATACCAAGATCAGCACCGCCATCGCGGATACTGCGCACGATGTCATCGCTCAGGCGCTCGCGCATGTCGATGTGCACGTCCGGGTGGGTCGTGAGGTATTCCCCGACCACCGAAGGCAAATACTCGGTAATGGCGGTGGTGTTCGCCAGCAGACGTAGCCGCCCTTTGAGACCTATTGCGTATTCCTGCAAGTCGCCGGTAAGCAGCTCCAGTTGCGCCAGCACCGAGCGGGCATGTTGCAGATAGGTCCGCCCGGCATTGGTCAGGGTCACCCCTTGGGGTGAACGTTCCAGCAGGCGCATGCCCAGGTTGTCTTCAAGGTTTTTGATGCGGTTGCTGGTCGCCGGCACCGAGAGAAACGAACGCTCGGCGCCACGTGTGAGGCTGCTGGTTTCCGCAATGTTGATAAACAGGCGGAAATCAGTGATGTCGAAATGCATCGCCATGATTATTGACTTCTTTTGCAGGGATGACCGGCCAAGTTAATGGCCGCTGCCAGCCCTGTCCATCCAGACGACAGGATTCGGACACCGACCGTGTAAAAACGACTGCGCTCGGCAATACTGCGTTGAAAAGGGGCGAAAAATGCTCATTCAGCAGACCCGGAGTCAGATGCGACCCCGCCCGTTTTTGCCGTGTCTTGCCTTTGCTCGTGACGTTTTTACACAGCCTGGAACGCAGGTTTACCACTGCGCTGGTTCGAAGTAGAAGCCTGCGCCATTGCGACGGATATAACCGCAATGTGGTTCGCCAAAATGCACCGGCATGAGCAGCGCCTCGCGATCTGCCGCGCGGTTGAGGAAATCCAGGCGCGTCTTGCGGGCTGTGTCGGCCCAGATGCAATAACCGGAGTTGACGTCCGGGCGCACGATCTGCAACGGGCTGTGAAAGATATCGCCGCAGAACAGGCCTTCTTCGCCCCGCGAGCGGATGCGGAACGCAACTTGTCCAGGGCTGTGTCCAGGAGCAGGCTCGACCACCAGACAGTCGGCAATCTCCTGAGGCGGTTCGATCATCACGCCCAGGCCCTCATCGATGATCGGCATAACGCTGTCGAAGAACGAGTCGCCAAACACATCGATGACCCCAGGTTCCTTGTTTTTACCTTCCTTGCAGAAAACGAAGTCTTCCTTGGGAATGTAATAACGCGCGTTGGGAAAGGTCGGTACCCAGCGGTTGTCTTGCCAGGTGGTATTCCAGCCGACATGGTCGGCGTGCAGGTGAGTGAGTACGACATGGGTGACTTTTTCCGGCGGCGCTCCGGCGGCAATCATCCACTCGCGCACCAGCGTGTTGAGCATATTCATGCGCGGGATACCGGCACGGGGCTTGAAGTTGCCGACTCCGGTATCTACCACGATGATGTTGCTGCCTGCATGCACGATCCAGAACTGAATGGTCACGATCAGCTTGTTCATGTGGGGCACCCAGTGATTCGGTGCCATCAGTTGCTGGTGTTCGTCCAGTACGCTGCGATCGATGTCAGGGAACAGGAACGCCGGATCATGAGTAGGGCCTGCATATTCCAGAATTCGGGTGACTTTGACATCGCCGATCATGCGCGATTGCATCATGGTGGATTTCCTCTTTTCTTATAGTCAGGCAGCGTGGCCGCTCGGTGATACACGGTGTTGTGGCTGGCTGATGAACTCGTCGTAGATGTCGCAGCCTGAGCGGTTGTCGAGAATGGTTTGTTCGAGCAGGGTCATGACCCACAGTGGACTCTGCACCGGCATGAAGTGCCCTGAGGCGACATGCACCGCTTCGACATGGCTGGCCAGCGCCGCCAGCCTGGCGATCTCCGATGGCGGACGCAGGCCGTCGTACTCACCTGCGATCAATACCGTACGCGATGGTAAACGGGGTATATCGTCATCGAGCTCCATGCGCGCCAGCATCGAAAAAATCGCGGCGAAGCTTTGCGGGTCGGCGCTCAGCCAGCGGTTGCTGAAGCTTTCGAAAGCCTGCGCATTGCTGCGCAAAGGCGCTGGCCAGGTCTTGTCGAGTAGCTGCGGGATGAGGCCGCGCAAACCTTCATACCGAAGCGCCGTGGCTCGCGCCAGCGTTGCCTCCCTTGCTGAAGGTGCAACGCCGCACGCGGGTGAAAAACCAATCAGATGGCTGACCAGCAGTGGATAGCGGGCTGCGAAGCGAATGGCGATCGCAGCGCCAACGGCCACACCCGCCAACGCAATCGGCGCCTCGATGTGCAGCGACGTCAGTAACCCATGAAGATCGTCGACCTGCTCGTCGATGGTGGTTTCGCCCACGATTTTTTCGGAAAGTCCTGAACCACGCACGTCGTAACGCAGTATCCGGAACCGGTCACCGAGACCGCTGCAGATGGCGTCCCAGCTCTCCAGCGTACCGCCCATTTCGTGAATCAAGACCAGGGTGGGGCCGTTATCGGAGCTCAAGTCGTAGCGCAGGACATTACCGTTGACCTTGATCCATTGCATGGAAATGCCTCCCTCACACGCGCTCGAAAAGCGCGGCCATACCTTGGCCGCCGCCAATGCACATGGTTTCCAGGCCATAGCGCACGTCCCGTCGGCGCATTTCATGCAGCAGTGTGGTCATGATGCGCACGCCGGTGGCGCCGATCGGATGGCCGAGCGAGATGCCGGAGCCATTGACGTTGACCCGATCAATATCTTGCATGTCCCAGGCGCGCAGCACGGCAAGTGCCTGGGCGGCAAATGCTTCATTGACCTCGATCAGATCCATGTCGGCCAGACCCAGGCCGGTACGTTCCAACAGCTTGGCGACTGCGGGGACGGGACCGATGCCCATGCGCGCCGGATCGCAACCTGCGGCAGCCCAGTCAACCAGACGCGCAATGGGCTGCAACCCATAGCGTGCGGCGTATTCGCGCGAGACCACCAGACAGCCGGCGGCGGCGTCATTTTGCTGGCTGGAATTACCCGCCGTGCAGACGCCTTCAGGCAGCAGTGTGCGCAAGCCCTTCATGCTGTCCACGTTGGCGTCGGCGCGGATGCCCTCATCCATCCGCACCCATTCGCTGGCACCGCGTTTGCGTGGCACTTCCAGAGCGATGACCTCGTCGGCAAAGCGTCCTTCTTGCCACGCTCGAGCGGCGTTCAGATGGCTGCGCACGGCGAACTGGTCGGCGTCCTCGCGACTGATGCCATAGTCACGCGCAAGATTCTCGGCCGTCTCCGGCATTCCCGAGATGCGCCCGAATCGAGATTCAGGTTGGGAGCGCTCGCGACCGCGTTCCAGTCGGTCGTGCATCTTCACGCTGCCAGCGCGAGCCCCCCAGCGCATATCGTTGGTGTAGTACTCGATGTTGCTCATGCTCTCCACGCCGACCACCATCACCGCTTCGGCGTGTCCGGTCTGGATATGCATCGCTGCGTCAGCAATGGCCTGCAAGCCCGAACCGCATCGGCGGTCCAGCGTGTAGCCTGGCACTGAAAGGGGCAAGTCGCCGAGCAGGGCGGCGTAGCGACCCATGCAAGGGGCTTCGCTATTGGAGTAGGACTGGGAAACGATGACTTCGTCCAGCGAGTCCGCCGGTACGTCCAGGCGGCTCATCAGGCTGCGAATCATGGTGGCCGCCAGATGATCGGCGCTGAGTGATGCAAGGGCGCCACCGAATTTGCCGATAGGTGATCTCAGGGGCGAGACGATCAAGGCGTCTTTCATAACGCTGATACCTTTTATTGTTGGCAGGTGCATATTGTTGGCAAGTGCATAGCGATTGACCCAGCATGGCGTCGCCTGACGCGCCCGACAATTTCGTTTAGCGAAAGGCTGCCTTCCGTACTGCTTAACCATGGCAGCTCAGCGTCCATGTTTTCCTGCGTGCAAGCGCCGCTTAACCAAATCCAAATACCCAACATCCCTCGCGCTGCCCATGCTGGCGCAGCTCAAGGCGTTTTCGCGCCCGAAGTCCTAATAAAAACAATTATCGGGAATCTCCACATGCAAAAGCTCCCCCTGGCGCGGGTCTGCGCGCTTTCGTGTCTTGCTCCCATCGTGACGCTTCCGTACACCGTCAAAGCGGATTTCATTGGCGACAGTAGCGTCAGGCTCGACATGCGCAACTTCTACTTCAATCGTGATTTTCGCCAGGATGCTGCGGTCCAATCCAAGCGAGCGGAATGGGCGCAGGGCTTCATGTTCAACGCCACGTCCGGATACACCGAGGGCCCGATAGGGTTTGGCGCGGATCTGTATGCCGCCCTTGGGGTGAAGCTCGATTCCTCGGACGCCCGCGCGGGGACCGGCCTGCTGCCCAATGCGTTCGGCGACGCCGGACCTGGCGAATACAGCGACCTGTCCGGCGTATTCAAGGCTAAAGTGGCGAAAACCGAGCTGAAGGTCGGTGGCTTCATGCCCAAGTCACCGGTGCTGCTGTCCAGCGATGCGCGGCTCCTGCCGCCTATCTACAACGGCGCGACTGTCGTTTCCAGGGACATAGACAACGTACTGATCGATGCCGGACAGTTCCGCAGCGTCAACTATCGAAACGCCAGCAGCAACCACGATGATTTCCTGACCGGCAACTATTCGGCCAGCAGCGATCGCTTCAACTACGCCAGTGCGGCCTACATCTTCAGTCCTCAACTGACCGCGTCGTTCTGGAGGGCCGAACTCGAAGACGTTTATCAACAGAACTACTACGGCCTGCTGGCAACCCAGACCCTGGGAAGCTGGAATCTGGGTGGCAACCTTGGCTATTTCGATTCGTCGCAAGCCGGGGCGCAGCGCGCAGGCAAGATCGATAACGGCCTGACGTCGATCCTGCTGTCGGCAAACCTGGGCTCGCATACCTGGCGGCTCGGCTATCAGGACAACCGCGGCGATTCGCCATTTCCCTATCTCGCCGATGCCGATCCCAACGTTGCCAACGTGGTGCAGATCCTCGACTTCACCCGTACGCAAGAGCGCTCCTGGCAGGCACGCTACGACATCAACATGGCGGGCTATGGCGTACCTGGCCTGACCTTTCTGGCACGGTATCTGCGCGGTGACGGTTTCGACGTGGCAGGCAGCGACGCCAAGGAATGGGAGCGTGATCTGGATGTGAGCTACGTTATCCAGAGTGGTCCGCTGAAGAATTTCGGCCTGCGCTGGCGCAACGCGATGGTCCGTTCCGACGCGGCGGGTCAACTGGACGAAAATCGGTTAATCCTTTCGTACACAGTTGTTTTCAAATGACCGTGAACCTCGGCGCCTGACGAACGGCGAGGCGCTGCAAAGCAAGCGACCTGCGGGTCGCTTTTTTTATACGTGCGAAAAACTCCCGTCCAGCCACGGATTCTGCGTTTATCATTCGGCCAATTCATGGAGAGCGAGTCGCAAGTCATGCGGATTCTTGTCACAGGAGCCACCGGCTTCATCGGCTCACGGTTGTGCGAGCTGCTGGTCAGCGAAGGCCATGATGTTCATGGCGTCTCCAGAAGCGGGGGCGGGTCGGTTGCCGGTGTTGATTATCAGGCGAAGGACTTCACTGATGCCCAGTCCATCAGCGAAAGCCTGCATGGAATCGATTGCGTCGTGCATCTGGCAGGCCGCGCTCACGTCCTGAACAAGCAGGGCGATGCGCCGGAGCTGTATCGAGCCATAAATCGTGATGCGACGTTGCAGCTGGCGCGTCTGGCAGTGGAGGCGGGCGTCAAGCGTCTGGTGTTCGTCAGTTCCATCGGAGTGAACGGCAATCAGTCTGCACAGCAGCGCTTCACCGAGGACTCTGAGCCTGCTCCAGCGGCCGACTATGCGCGTTCGAAACTGCAAGCGGAGGAGGGCCTTAAAGCGCTGTTGCAGGCTTCAGACATGCAACTGGTGATCATCCGCCCGCCGTTGGTGTACGGGGCCGACGCCCCGGGGAACTTCAACACCCTGCTCAAAGTGGTCGACAAAGGCATTCCGAGCCCCTTCGGCCTGGTGCGCAACGCCCGCAGTATTATCTCGGTGGATAACCTGGCGCTGCTGATTTCATTGGCGGCACGCCATCCCCAAGCTGGCGGCGAGCTGTTTCTGGCCAGCGACGGTTCGGACGTTTCCACTGACCAAATGCTCGAAGCGCTGGCGCATGGGATGCAGAGGCGACGCTGGTCGATTCCCGTGCCGCAATTTGTGTTGGCAGCATTGCTCAAGCTGGCTGGCAAAGGGGACCTCTATACACAGTTGTGCGGTTCGTTAACGGTTGACTCTGGCAAGGCGCGTCGAGTGCTGGGTTATCGACCGGACACCGATACGCTGCAGTCCCTGGTGCGGGTTGGCCGACAATACCGCCTGAGTCGACAAACCCCGCGATAGCTTCCGACTTTTCCTTCGGCGCAAATAGCAATGCGCTGCTGCAGATCGTGACGATAAATGCCATGATTGGCGGCTTGTCGAAGCGGCGCTGATTTCGAATTTGGAGAGCTGGACCATGGGCATGAACCAAACCATCACTGTGATCCCACCGGGTGTACCGTTGACGGGGCATGTCGCGCCACCTGGCTCCAAGTCGATCACCAACCGCGCATTGCTGCTGGCGGCGCTGGCCAAGGGCACCAGCCATCTGCGAGGCGCCCTGAAAAGCGATGACACCCGGCATATGTCCAACGCCCTGCGGCAGATGGGCGTGACCATCGACGAGCCGGACGACACCAGTTTCGTGGTCACCAGCAGCGGCAGCCTGCAAATTCCCGATGCCCCGCTGTTTCTGGGCAACGCTGGAACCGCCGTGCGCTTCCTGACGGCGGCGGTTGCCACGGTAGACGGCACTGTCACCCTGGACGGCGATCACTACATGCAGAAGCGGCCGATTGGGCCTCTGCTGGAAGCCCTGCGCAAGGGCGGCCTGAGCGCCGAGAGCGCCACTGGATGCCCGCCGGTGACCATCCACGGCGACGGTTCGATCAAGGCGACACGCTTCGAAATCGACGGCGGCATGTCTAGCCAGTATGTCTCGGCACTGTTGATGGTTGCCGCCTGTGGCGATGCGCCCATTGAAGTCGCGCTCACGGGCAAGGAAATCGGGGCTCGCGGCTACATAGATCTGACCATCGCCTGCATGCGCGCCTTTGGTGCCGAAGTGGAAGTCGTCGACGAGGCGTTGTGGCGCGTGGCGCCGACCGGATACGCCGCTTGCGATTACCAGATCGAGCCCGATGCCTCCGCTGCCACTTATCTATGGGCTGCCGAGGCGCTTACCGCTGGCAAAATCGATCTGGGTGTCGCGGCTGAAGCCTTCACCCAGCCTGACGCCAAGGCGATGGAGATGATCGCGCAGTTTCCGAAGATGCCTGCGGTGATCAACGGCTCGCAAATGCAGGACGCGATCCCTACGCTGGCGGTGCTGGCTGCCTTCAACGAAACGCCGGTGCGCTTCGTCGATCTGGCCAACCTGCGGGTGAAGGAGTGTGACCGGGTCCAGGCCCTCCATGACGGTCTGAACCAGGTGCGTCCCGGGCTGGCGACGGTAGAAGGCGATGACCTGCTGGTGGCGTCCGATCCTGGTCTTGCCGGCACCAACAGCCATGCGCTGATCAACACCCACTCCGACCACCGGATCGCGATGTGCTTTGCCTTGGCTGGCCTGAAAGTATCTGGGGTGCGCATTCAGGATCCGGATTGCGTCGGCAAGACCTATCCGGGCTACTGGCGTGCGCTGGAGTTCCTGGGCGTGCGCCTGGAGCACGGTGAGGTCTGATGCCCTTGTGGCGCAGGCGAGAGTGACGACCGTCAGTCGATTCTTGCCTCCGGTCGGCTATTCTTCGGTGTCGTCCTCCGCCGACGCCGAAAGCCTGAAACCACCTGCCGTCGTGCTGTACGCTCGGGCGAGTGACCATGAAATCCCTGATGTATCCATGTGGTTGCAAACTCTGCGTTGATCCAATTTAAGGCTTGTTGCAGACTTACCTGCGTTTTCTCCGGTCCACTGTTCTGTCGACCTTTTTCCCCGGGATGTTTGATGTCTAAATTACTGAGCTTTCGTATCGCATGCTGGGCGCTTGTCCTGCTGGCCGCCGCGGGCTGCTCGTCCAAGAAACAGGCTGTCTACGAGCACGAAAACTTTGACGACGCTGGGACGTTCTCCCGCAACTATCCCGTTTCCGACGCCGCTACCTGCGAAGCGGGTCGCCGGGCGCTGTTGAGTCAGGGATACATCATTACCAGCAGCGATCCGAAGTCGATCGCCGGTCACAAGAGTTTCCAGCAGACTGGCGAAACTCACATGGAGATCAGCTTCAATGTGGTGTGTGCCGCTGATGGCAGCGCCAACGGCAAAACCACCATGTTCGCCAACGCTCTGCAAGATCGCTATGCGCTGAAGAAGGTCAATAACTCGGCCAGTCTGGGTGTCGGCGTGTTGGGTTCGGTGTCGATGCCGATCGGCTCGACGGATGACTCGATGGTCAAGGTGGCCAGTGAAACGGTGGCGTCTTCCAAGTTTTACGACCGTTTCTTCGCGCTGGTGGAGAACTTCCTGCCGCCTGAAGTGAAGAAAGCTGCGCACATCAAAGAAAAACCGAAGACCGATCTGGGCATGCCGGAGCCTGCCGCTGCCAAGGCCGCCGCATTGACCGAGCAGAAACCGGCTGAGGCGCCACCGGCCGCCGCACCCGCGCCAGTAGCAACGCCGACTACGCCACCTGCCACTACCACCGAGCAGAGCAGCGAACCGATGCCAGCCCCTGCCGAACCTGAGCCGGTAAAGACGGAGCCGGCGGCGCCAGCACAGCCTGCACCGGAACCGTCAGCAATCCCTGCGCCGGAGACGACTCCGACACCTGAACCGGTACCTGAGGCGACGCCAGCGCAATAGATTATGGCGACCCGCTTCCGTCTGGAGGCTAGCGTGCTTGCCAGCGACCTGATTCTGCCGAAAGGCGTAGAAGTGCGCTTGCCCGCGAACTGGCGCGCAGCGGCAGCGAAACCTCAGAATACGGTCTAACTGCCACACCGCGTCTGCCGATTTTGCTGCCGCTTCGCGCCAGTTCGCGGGCAAGCACGTTCCTGCGGCCAGAATCAAAAGCCATGAGTTTTGCGCGATCTCCGGCCAGAATCACAAGCGTGGATCGTGCAACGACGGGCAATACCAAGACTCGCCGAGTCAGCCCAGGAAGAGCCTGTACGCCGGGTTATTCGTCTCATCCCAATAGGGGTACCCAATCTCCGCCAGCGCCTGCGACACCAGATGCCGCTCATCCTCCGGCACCACCAACCCTGCCACAACCCGCCCATCCGCTGCGCCATGATTACGGTAATGAAACATCGAAATATTCCACTTGCCGCCCAGCTTATTCAGAAAGTTGAACAGCGCCCCCGGCCGCTCCGGGAATTCGAAGCGGAACACCACTTCATCACTGACCCGCTCTGAATGCCCACCGACCATGTGCCGCAAATGCAGCTTGGCCAGTTCATTGTCGGTCAGGTCCAGCACCGGGAAACCCTGGGCGGTGAGGCTGGCGATCAGCGCCTTGCGTGGGTCGTTCTCAGGGTGAGTCTGCACGCCGACGAAGATGTGCGCCTCGCGATCGGTGTGATAGCGGTAGTTGAATTCGGTGATCTGACGTTTGCCCACCGCCTCGCAGAACGCTTTGAAGCTGCCCGGCTGTTCGGGGATGGTCACGGCGATGATCGCTTCGCGGCCTTCGCCCAGTTCGGCGCGCTCGGCGACGTGGCGCAGGCGGTCGAAGTTGACGTTGGCGCCTGAATCGATGGCGACGAAGGTCTGCCCGCTGACGCCGTATTGCTCGGTGTATTTCTTGATCCCGGCCACGCCCAACGCGCCCGCAGGTTCGGTGATCGAGCGGGTGTCGTCGTAGATGTCCTTGATCGCCGCGCAGATTTCATCGGTGCTGACCGTGATCACTTCATCGACGTAATCCTTGCAGATGTCGAAGGTGTGCTTGCCGATCTGCGCCACCGCCACGCCGTCCGCGAACAGCCCGACCTGCTGCAGCACCACGCGCTCGCCATAGGCCATGGCCTGTTGCAGGCAGTTGGAATCGTCCGGTTCGACGCCGATCACCTTGGTCTCCGGACGCAGGTATTTCACGTACGCCGCGATCCCTGCAATCAGCCCGCCGCCGCCCACCGGCACGAAGATCGCGTCCAGCTGGCCCGGATGCTGACGCAGGATCTCCATCGCCACCGTGCCTTGCCCGGCGATGGTGTCTGGATCGTCATACGGGTGGATGTAGACGTAGCCTTTTTCCTCAACCAGCTTCAGCGAATACGCCAGCGCTTCGGGGAAAGAGTCGCCGTGCAGCACGACTTTTCCGCCGCGGGAGCGTACGCCCTCGACCTTGATCTCCGGCGTGGTCTTGGGCATCACGATGGTTGCCGCCACACCCAGCGTCTTCGCCGCCAGCGCCAACCCTTGGGCGTGATTGCCCGCCGAAGCCGTGACCACGCCGCGCGCCAGTTCTTCAGGGCTCAGTTGCGCCAGCTTGTTATAGGCGCCGCGAATCTTGAAGGAGAACACTGGTTGCAGGTCCTCGCGCTTGAGCAACACCTGGTTGCCGAGCCGCTCGGACAGCTGACGAGCGCCCTGCAGCGGAGTTTCCACGGCGACGTCGTAGACGCGAGAGGTGAGGATTTTCCTGGCATAGAAGTTCAGCAGATCGCCACTGACCGCCGCATTGGGGAGCATCTGGTTCATCGTGTCGTCCCCGTCGAAAGGGCGGCGATGATCAGGCACTGGGCAACGGCGGCGAGAGAAGGGCGGTTGATGATCATGTCTGACTCCTGGTTCGAAGTTTGGGGCCCGGGAGACAGAGAGAGAAAACCCGCCTCTAGGGCGGGTTCGGTGCAAACGTCGGCTAACCCGCCATGACTGGAATGGCGGTAATAATTATCTGGCCGAAGAAATGCTTGGTTACGTTCATGGATCGAAGACTATTGCGCAGCACCCCTGGCGGTCAATAGCAATTTAATGCTCTGTGAACACATTCCCCTGGCAGCACCCGTTACCCTGTGGGAGTGAGTGTGCTCACGAAGACTGACCTCCAGGTCCTACATGGAATGTGTATGCAGTGGACTCTTCGTGAGCACGCTCACTCCCACAGAAGGTCGTCTGCTGCGCGATCGCGATTTTTTCCTGACCACTTGCACGAATTTTTGTCGTGAGCCAAATATTCACTCGTTTGGCTACGGACCCCGCCCCAGAGCGCTGACAAGGAAGCGTCGGTTAATTTTTCCGAGTTCACTTCGTTGATTGTTCAACAAGCCTTCATGTGCCATTCATGAGGGCACTTTAGGGTGACGGTCGTGGTCAGTGAAACCAGTCGCTGAAACGACGGAAAAAGACGACCGAAACGAAAAGACCAGCCACGAGGGCATGAGTGATGGACGAATATCAAGAAGAGCTACTGGAATATCAGGCGTACGAACTCGACCCGCTGGAACCCGCGGACGACGCTACCGAGTTGTAAAAGAAACCATCAGGCCGAATGACGCTGGCTACGGCGGAACTCCCCCGGGGTTTGTCCGTTCCATCGTTTGAAGGCGCGTTGAAAGGCTTCGGCCGAAGCAAAGCCCAGTAGGTAGGCGATCTCGCCAAAGGCCAGTTCCGTATCGCGGATGTAGGTCATCGCCAGATCTCGACGCGTGTCATTGAGCACCGCGCGAAAGCGCGTCCCTTCTTCTGCCAGTCTGCGGCGCAGGGTCCAGGTCGGCATTTTCAGCCGGGCTGCCACTTCCTCCAGATCCGGTTCCCTCCCTCCATTGAGCAACGGTCCCAGCAATTGAGTGATACGTTCACGCAGGCTGCGGGTGCGCGTCAGTTGCTCCAGCTCCCTTTCGCACAGTTGCAGCAGGTGCCGCCAGGTGCTGGGGACGTGATCGGGATTGCGCAGCCCCAGACTGTGCTGGCTCAGGCGCAACTGGTTGAGCCCCGACCCGAAATTCACCGGTTGCTCGCTCAATACCGAATAGTCTGCGACATAGGTCGGTGCCTCGAATTCGATGTCGACACGCTCCGCCATGACGGGTGCGCCAGCCAGTGTCGATAGCTGATGCAACCAGCCGGCAAGAATCGAATCCACGACGAAGCGGTTGTAGTCGTTGTACGGGCTGATGGAATAAAACCGCAGCCAGGCACCCTCGCTGTCCTCGTGAAAACTCGATTGCCCGCGATAATTGGAGCCGTACAGCGCCTCGAAACGAATCAGCGTGCGCGCCGCCTCGCGAACGGTCGGCGCCTGGGCGGCAGTGATTCCGGCAAGCCCCGCCTGACCCATACGGCTCAACTGGCCCATGCGCAGGCCAAGCCCTGGCATGCCGGACAGCTGGATGGCCGCATGGCCCAAGCGCATATAGCGCGGGATCGACAGCCGCGCCCCGGCTTCACCCAGGCGTGCGGCGTCCAGGCCGTATTGATCGAGCAGCGGTTGTGGATCGTGGCCAGCGCAGCGCACGGCGTCGGCGAGGCTATGAACGAAACCCACGGACAGATCGCCCAGCCGTACCCGAGACGCGTTCATCGGTCACAACCAAAGATTGATCAGGCGCGCCCCGTGACCGGGTTTGGCACCTTTGGGGGCCGCGCTGATGGACTGTTCGGCAACGCTTTGTCCGCCACGGCTGGCAAAACTGTGACCGGCGCTGCCCTGATCCCAGAACTGGCCGCGCATGAACACGCTGATGCCTGCCTTGGCCGTGCTGATCGGTGCCAGGGCCAGGCGTCGCCAGGCTTCGCCTTCGGTAAGTGGTTTGGGGCCCAGGTCCAGATGGCTGGACAGCGCCTGATGTTTGTCGCCGCGCCAAGGGCGCGACCAGCTGCCGTTGCCCGCCACGAACGCGGGCACGGCGATCAGCTCCGCGCCCGTCGCGTTCAGTCGCACATAGTTGTCCGGGTACCAACTGTCACTGCCAATCAGCGTGGCGAGCCGGCCGGCAGGGGTTTGGACGACATTCAACGGCGCGTCTTTGCCGGAGCGGATATAACCGCGCTGGTACCAGGACGGGAACAACTGGCGTTGCGGCTGGCCGATGGGCAGCCCGTCGCGACCGAACACCACGCTGCTGTTGTACAGCGCACCTTTGCCGACTTGCATTTGACCGTCCCGCACTTCGGGGGCAGGCAACACGATCGAACCGGCCACCAGCGTCACCCCGAATTCCTTGGCCAGGCCGCCGAACACGTTCTGATAATCCTGCGCCATGCTGCGTGCTTTCATGCGCAGGTGTGCATCGTCCAGCCGGCTTTCGCCTCGGGCATGAAACATCGCATCGACAAACAGCAGCGGGTTGCTGAACGCCAGCCAGTTCATTGCTTCTTCAATGGTCGCTGCCTGATAGAACTGCGATTTTTCGTCCACCGCAAACAGCCAGGTGCCGATGTGTTCAGGCAGGACAACGATGGTCTTGTCGTTGATCAGGCCACGATCGCGAGCCTGTTGCAGATACGCCGCAAGCTTGCGGTGCAGGCGCTTGACGCTTGAGTAATCGGACGGAAACAGCTCCGGTTGAATTCCCAGCAAATTGCCGTGATCACCCGGTTCGCCATCGTTGATAACCAGTTGAATGCGCAGGTCGGTGAGGTAATGACCTACATGGCGCTTGCTTGTCCATAGCCCATAGCTGACGAGAAGAATCGCCAGCACGACCGCGGTGAGTGAGCCAAGAACTTTGCGCATGAGGGGCGACGAGCGAACCTTGATAAGCATGTAGTAGTGCGTGGGTGGATGGCCTCCAAGGCTACGGGAAAACAGCGACTTACCGAAGTGATTTAACTGCGGCGCGAGTATTTTCACGGTCCTCAAGCGGCACGCATTACGGTGCCGATGGCTCTGGCTCGGGTCATATAGCCAGACATATTCCATAACGGTATTTAAAAAAATTCAAGGTGCGCTATTAGAGTATATGACCGGGCAGCTGGACCATTCTAATCAAGGTTGATGACCGCCACCGTCTGCCAAGCGGATCGCTCGTCCGAATCATGGTTCGTGCCATGGATTCAACGTTAAGGAAGCGTTATGGGGAATTACAAAAGGGATCTTCTTTCCAGAGCAATCATCGTGGCCAACGTTACAGGTTTCGCTCTTTGCAGCAGTGGGGCCTTCGCTGAAGAATCGGCCGAGGGTGGCGACTCGCAACTGGATACCGTCATTGTCACCGGCACGCGCGCTCAGGAACGCACGGCCAGTGCTTCACTCTCGCCCATCGATGTCATCTCCGGCGACAGCCTGCGCAGCAGTGGTTCGGATGAACTGGGAACCGTGCTCGCGCGGCTGATTCCGTCGATCAACTTTCCGCGGCCTAGTTTGGTGGATGGGGCCGAACTGACACGTCCGGCACAATTGCGTGGTCTCTCGCCCGATCAGGTGCTGGTGTTGGTCAACGGCAAACGCCGCCACACCTCGGCGTTCGTCAACCTGGGCGGCGCGGTGGGCCGCGGCTCCGCACCTGCCGACCTCAACGCGATTCCGCTGTCGGCGATCGATCACATCGAGGTGCTGCGTGACGGTGCATCGGCGCGTTACGGCTCCGATGCGATTGCGGGGGTGATCAATATCCTCCTCAAGACCGCTGATCACGGCGGGTCGATTTCGACCAAATGGGGTGAGTACAAAAAGGGCGACGGTATTCAACGCCAGGTGTCAGGCAATACCGGCTTCGCGTTGGGTTCCAATGGCTTCATCAACCTGTCGGGCGAGGGCGCCAACAACGATTACACCGACAGGGCAGGGGATGATTACCGCGCATCGAGCATCGGCTCTACCACCTACGGCCAGCACGTGTTTCGCCAAGGCGAGCCAGCCACCGATGAAGGCAAGGTGCAATTCAACTCCGAATACAGCTTCAACGATGCAGCGGAGTTCTACGCCTTCGGCGGCTACAGCAAGCGGCGCGGCGAAACGGCGGCGTTCTACCGGCCGAGCAATGCCTCCAACAACATCGCGGCAATCTACCCCAACGGTTATTTGCCGCTGATTCGCGGCACCCTGGAAGACACCTCGTTCGTCGCCGGGCTTCGCGGGGAGCTGAGCAATGACTGGCACTACGATGTGTCGGCCAACTACGGCAAGAACTCCTACGAGATCCACACTCGCACGCTGAACACCTCGCTGGGCCTGAACACGCCGCTGTCGTTCGACAACGGCACCTTGACCAACGATCAGCGCCAACTCTCGCTGGACCTTTCCCGTGAGTTCAATATCGGCATCCTGCCGTACCCGGTTTCGGTCGCGTTCGGGGCCGAGTATCTGCGTCAGGGGTACCAGATCGAGGCCGGCCAACCGGAGTCCTATTACCAGACTGGCAGCTCCGGGCTGGGCGGCTTCCGCGACTCGGACGCAGGCAGCAGCTCGCGGCACAACTTCGCCCAGTATCTGGACCTGGAAACCAACCTGACCGAAAAGCTCGGCGTATCGGCGGCGGTGCGTCACGAGGACTACAGCGATTTCGGCTCCAATGTGAGTGGCTCGCTGTCGGCCCGTTATGACTTCACGCCGCAAGTAGCATTGCGCGGCAGTGTCTCCACCGGTTTCCGCGCGCCGTCGCTGGCCCAACAGAACTTTGCCTTTACCTCCTCGCAATTGATCGGTAACACGATTCAGGAATCCGGCACCTTCCCGGCCAACAGCAAGGTCGCCAAGCTGCTGGGCGCGGATGATCTGAAAGCCGAGAAGTCGCGCAACTACAGCCTCGGCCTGGTGCTCAAGCCACTGGACCACCTGACGGTCACCGCCGATGTCTATCGCATCGACATTCGGGACCGAGTGTCGCTGTCCTCCAACCTGGTGCTGAACAACGCGGCCATCGACTACCTCAAGGCCAATGGCGTCGGCGATATCAATTACACCAGCGCGCGGTATTTCACCAACGCGACCGATACCAGCACCGACGGCATCGATCTGGTGACCAACTATCGGTATGCGTTCGATAACGGCGTGCACTGGAACAGCACGGTCGGCTACAACTACAACCACACCAAAGTGACTGACGTGAAAGCCAACCCGGCGATTCTCGATCAATTGGGGGTAGACCTGGTGCGGGTGGACCGCCGCGAGCGCATCGGGCTGTTGGGCGATACCACCCCGCAGCACAAACTCAGCCTGGCCAACGACTTCGAATACGGCAACTGGGCGCTGCATTCCAATCTGGTGCGCTATGGCGAATTCACCAGTTACCAGGCCGACAAAATCAACGACCAGACCTTCAGTGCCGCGTGGCTGCTGGACCTGGCTGTCGATTACAAGCTCAAGAACTGGGTCTTTACCCTCGGCGGCGACAACGTGACTGACAAATACCCTGAAAAGCTCAACGCCTACGCCTCCAGCGGCGGCAACCTGGCCTACAGCACGTTCTCGCCTTACGGCTATAGCGGCGCGTTTTACTACGGCAAGGTCACGTACAACTTCTGACAGGGAAACATCATCGGCGTCATTAGCGGCGGCGCCCCTGCAAACGATCCCCTGTAGCCGCGCGGCTTCAGGGGAATTGCTCGCAAATCCTCCTTCACATCGGCGCCCCATCCTGGCGCTGCGCATTGCGATCATTAATTTGTCATATCCGGTCATTGAGCGTGACTGCGAGGCTGTTTACTGTCTGCACCCTGAACAGGGATTAAGCTGTATGTCCTGAATAAATCGACGAGCACCCATAGAGTGCCCGCGCCTACGTGATGATGCTTGATGGAGTTTCATATGGACGCCGCCCACTACCCGCATTTGCTGTCTCCCCTTGACCTGGGTTTCACCACCCTGCGCAATCGCACCCTGATGGGCTCCATGCACACCGGCCTTGAAGAAAAGCCCGGCGGGTTCGAGCGCATGGCGGTCTATTTTGCCGAGCGTGCGCGTGGTGGGGTCGGCCTGATGGTCACCGGCGGCATTGCGCCCAACGTCGAGGGTGGCGTTTATTCCGGCGCGGCCAAGCTGAACACTGCCGAAGAAGCTGACAACCATCGGGTGGTTACCAGGGCTGTGCACGAGGCGGGGGGCAAGATCTGCATGCAGATTCTCCACGCCGGTCGCTATGCCTACAGCCCCAAACAGGTCGCGCCCAGCGCGATTCAGGCGCCGATCAACCCGTTCAAGCCCAGGGAGCTGGACGAGGAGGGCATCGAGAAACAGATTCAGGATTTCGTCACGTGCGCGACCCTGGCCCGGACCGCCGAGTACGACGGCGTGGAAATCATGGGTTCGGAAGGCTATTTCATTAACCAGTTCCTGGTCGCTCACACCAATCACCGCACTGATCGTTGGGGCGGCAGCTACGAAAACCGCATGCGTTTGCCGGTGGAAATCGTGCGCCGGGTGCGTGAAGCGGTGGGCCCGAACTTCATCATCATTTATCGCCTGTCGATGCTCGACCTGATCGAAGGCGGCAGCACCTGGGAAGAAGTGGTGCAACTGGCCAAGGCCATCGAGCAGGCGGGGGCGACGCTGATCAACACCGGTATCGGCTGGCATGAAGCGCGGATTCCGACCATCGCCACCAAGGTGCCGCGCGCGGCGTTCGCCAAGGTCACCGCGAAAATGCGCGGCTCGGTGTCGATTCCGCTGATCACCACCAACCGCATCAACACCCCGGGAGTTGCCGAGCAGGTCTTGGCCGAAGGCGATGCGGACATGGTGTCGATGGCGCGTCCTTTCCTCGCCGACCCTGATTTCGTCAACAAGGCCGCTGCCGGTCGTGGCGACGAGATCAATACCTGCATCGCCTGCAATCAGGCGTGCCTTGACCACACTTTCGGCGGCAAGCTCACCAGCTGTCTGGTCAACCCGCGCGCCTGCCACGAGACCGAACTCAATTATCTGCCGGTCACCCAAGTCAAGAAGGTCGCGGTGATCGGCGCAGGTCCAGCGGGTCTGGCCGCCGCCACCGTTGCCGCCGAGCGCGGCCATGAGGTGACGCTGTTCGATTCGGCCAGCGAGATCGGCGGACAGTTCAACATCGCCAAGCGCATTCCGGGCAAGGAAGAGTTCTTTGAAACGCTGCGCTATTTCGGCCGCAAGTTGCAGACCACGGGCGTGGATGTGCGCCTGAATACCCGTGTCGCGGTGGATGATCTGGTGGGCAAGGGCTATGACGAAGTGATTCTGGCCACCGGCATCGCGCCGCGGATTCCGGCGATTCCGGGCGTCGACAATGCCAAGGTGCTGAGTTATCTGGACGTGATTCTCGAGCGCAAACCGGTTGGCAGGTCAGTCGCCGTGATCGGCGCGGGCGGTATTGGCTTCGATGTTTCTGAGTTTCTGGTGCATCAGGGCGTGGCCACCAGCCTTGATCGGGACGCGTTCTGGGACGAGTGGGGCATCGATGGCGCGCTACAGGCCCGTGGCGGTGTGGCCGGGGTCAAACCGCACCCTCACGCTCCGGCGCGCCAGGTCTTTCTGTTGCAGCGCAAGACCTCCAAGGTCGGCGATGGACTGGGCAAGACCACCGGCTGGATTCACCGCACTGGGCTCAAGAACAAACAGGTGCAGATGCTCAACAGCGTCGAGTACCTGAAGATCGACGACGCGGGGCTGCATATCCGCATTGGCGCGGACGGTGAGGAAAAACTGCTGCCTGTGGACAACGTGGTGATCTGCGCCGGGCAGGACCCGCTGCGCGAACTCTACGACGGCCTGCAAGCGGCGGGGCAGAGCGTGCATCTGATCGGTGGCGCGGACGTGGCGGCGGAGCTGGACGCCAAGCGGGCGATCGACCAAGGGTCGCGGTTGGCGGCGCAGATGTAAGCGCGGATCTCACGGATTGACGAAATACCTGTGGGAGTGACCTTGCTCACGAATACTGAGGTTCATCCACCAGATGCAGTAAATACACTGGCCCTTTCGTGAGCAAGCTCACTCCCACAGGTATCGTGTGAATCATTGAAGCGGCGGTTAGATGCCATATGGTGTGGGGGCCTGCGACGGCGCCGCTGGCGACCGAAGTCGATGCGCTGATCAAGGCAGATGGATTGAACCTGTGGGAGTGAGCTTGCTCACGAAAGCGGTGTTCCAGCTCCTGAAGATGTAATGGCTGCACCTGCCTGTTTCTGAGCAAGCTCACTCCCACAGGGTAAAACGTCGTGATCGGGTACGCGTTAGACTTCAAATCTTTTGTCTCGTACTCGAAATGATGCTCCCCCAAGCCCCCCTGCAACCCCTCAACCTGCACTGGCTCGCCGCTGCGGGCATCGACGTCGCGATTCTGCGTCTGGACCTGATCGACCCGGTGATCAGCGGCAACAAGTGGTTCAAGCTCACCCACCATCTCGCTGCCGCCAAAAACGCAGGCGCGCAGGGCGTGATCAGCCTGGGCGGCGCGCATTCCAATCACCTGCATGCGCTGGCGGCGGCGGGCAAGCGCTTCGGTTTTCCCACCGTCGGGCTGCTGCGTGGCCATCCTGTGCAGACCCCAACGGTGCTCGACCTTGAGGCATTCGGCATGCCGCTGCACTGGCTGGGTTACGCCGGCTATCGCGCTCGGCATGAACCGGGATTCTGGCAGCCATGGCGCGAGCGTTATCCACAGCTGTACCCGATTCCCGAGGGCGGGGGTGGATTGGATGGCGCGTTGGGCTGTGCGGATATCGTGAGTCAAGCCCACGCTCAACTCGCCGATCTGGGTTGGGACGATTTTGACGGCTGGTGGCTGGCGTGTGGCACCGGCACCACATTGGCCGGGCTGGTATTGGCCGAAGCGAGGCAGCGCAAGGTCTATGGTGCGATGGCGGTGCCGGGTGATCATGGGGTTGCGGAGAACGTTACCGATATTGTCGGGCCGGACGCCAGCGCCGGATACGAATTGCTCGACGCCAGCCGTGGCGGTTTCGCCAAAATCGACGCCCAGTTACTGGATTTCATCGCGATGGCTGAAAACGAAAGCGGGGTCCCTCTTGAGCCCCTTTACACCGGCAAGGCGCTGCTGGCGCTGCGACAGGCAGTCGAGGCTGGCCGGATTTCCCAAGGCTCGCGACTGATCTTCGTCCATACCGGGGGCCTGCAGGGCCTGCGGTCTCGCTGCGCAATGGCCGGATGCTGATGGCAGGCGATCAACGTCCTGTGGGAGTGAGCTTGCTCACGAACAGGCAGGTACAGGCGGGACATCTCCTTGGGCTGAAACATTGCTTTGGTGATCAAGCTCACTCCCACTCGGCTCGTTACAAAGCGAAAGTCTGAGGTGGGCTGCCTGATCGCCCATTCTCTGGCATGAATCCTGCGCAGCAGACACCCCGACAGGTCGGTTCTGAGTATGTCGACGACACTTCTGGAGTAAGACGGCTCAGGCGCTGTACCGATAATCGGATCTTTCCTATGCGCGCCGAGGTGCAACATGACCACTCCAGCCATTGAGCAGGTCGATCCTGCCACTTTGAGAAAAGTCATCGTCGCGGCCGGCATCGGCAATTTCGTCGAATGGTTCGATTTCGCGGTCTATGGATTTCTCGCCACGACCATCGCGCAGCAATTCTTCCCCAGCGGCGATGCCAGCGTAGCGTTGCTCAAGACCTTCGCTGTGTTCGCCGTGGCCTTCGCCTTCCGTCCTCTGGGCGGATTGTTCTTCGGCATGCTGGGCGACAGGATCGGACGCAAGCGCACGCTGGCCTTCACCATCCTGTTGATGGCCGGGGCGACCACGATCATTGGTCTGTTGCCCACCTACGCGGCCATCGGCGTGACCGCGCCGATCCTGCTGACCGTCATCCGCTGTGCCCAGGGCTTTTCCGCCGGGGGCGAATACGCCGGAGCCTGCGCTTATCTGATGGAGCACGCGCCACGCGGCAAACGCGCCTGGTATGGCAACTTCGTGCCGGTCTCGACCTTCGCGGCCTTCGCCTCGGCGGCGATTTTCGCCTATGCCCTGGAGGCTTCGCTTTCGGCTGAAGCCATGAGCCGCTGGGGCTGGCGCCTGCCGTTTCTGGTCGCAGCGCCGCTTGGATTGGTCGGCCTGTACCTGCGCTGGAAACTGGACGAAACGCCGGCGTTCCAGGCCGTCGCTGAAGAGCACGCGGTCGCCCACTCGCCACTCAAGGAAACCCTGCGCAATCATGGCGGAGCCATCTGCGCATTGGGGGCGTTCATTTCGCTGACGGCGCTGTCGTTCTACATGTTCACCACCTATTTCGCGACGTACCTGCAGGTGGCGGGCGGCCTGAGTCGTGCAACCGCCTTGCTGGTGTCGCTGGTCGCGCTGTTGTTCGCTTCGGCGCTGTGTCCGGTGGCTGGGGCGTTTTCCGACAAGGTCGGGCGTCGGGCGACCGTGATCACGGCCTGTGTCCTGTTGGCGGTGATGGTGTATCCGTCGTTCCTGATGGCCAGTTCCGGCTCGTTCGTCGGCTCCATTGTCGGCGTGATGCTGCTGGCGACCGGCGCGGTATTGTGCCACGTGGTCACTGCGGCCTTATTGTCCGAGACCTTTCCCACGCGTACCCGTTACACCGCGTCGGCGATTACCTACAACATCGCTTACACGGTCTTCGGCGGTACCGCACCGCTGATGGCGACCTGGCTGATCGGCATGACCGGCAGTAACCTGTCGCCTGCGTTCTATCTGATTGTGGTAGCGGTGCTGGGGCTGGTGGGCGGGTTGGCGCTGCCGGAGACGTCGAAGGTGTCGCTGCATGAGGTGGATGGGTCGTTGGGGCAGCGCACGGTGGCGCAATCGATGGCCTGACGCGATACGCCTGGTGGAGCGCGATTGCCCGCGAAACGGTAGCGCATGCGACCAAAACTGTTCGGATGTACCGACCTCTCACGGGCAAGCACGCGCCTGCACGCTCCTGCGGCGCGGCGCAAATCTGCAACAAAACATGGCACCACCGCCCCAAAAAATGGCACATTGGCGACCCTATTGTGCCGCGGACATTTTTCGCAATGAATTTGCAGGCGGCACATCAATCGTTCGATGGATGAACTCAGATGGCCGTTACCAGCCCTTCGCCCGCGGCTTCCGCGACCCCGCAAGCCAGCCCTTTGGTCATGCGCATTATCGGGGCTGTGGCCCTGGCACATCTGATCAATGACCTGATCCAGTCGGTATTACCGTCGATCTACCCGATGCTCAAGGCCAATTACGGCCTGACGTTCACTCAGGTCGGCCTGATTACCCTGACGTTCCAGATCACCGCTTCGCTTTTGCAGCCCTGGGTCGGCTATTACACCGACCGCCATCCCAATCCGCTGGTGCTGCCGGTGGGCTCGATCTGTACGCTGATCGGCATCCTGATGCTGTCCACAGTGGGCAGCTTTCCGATGATTCTGCTGGCGTCCGCGTTGATCGGCGTCGGTTCCTCGACCTTTCACCCTGAAGCCTCGCGCATCGCACGGCTGGCTTCGGGCGGACGTTTCGGGCTGGCGCAGTCGACGTTTCAGGTGGGTGGCAACACGGGGTCGGCATTCGGGCCGTTGCTCGCGGCGGCGATCATCATTCCGTTCGGCCAGGGCCATGTCGCGTATTTCGGGCTGTTCGCGCTGTTTTCCGTCGGCCTGCTCTACGCCATCAGCCGTTGGTACAAATCGCACTTGAGCCTGTTCAAGCTCAAGGCCGGCCAAGCCGCGACCCACGGCCTGTCCAGGACCCGCGTCACCGCGGCGCTGTCGGTGCTGGCGTTTCTGGTGTTTTCCAAGTTTTTCTACATGACCAGCATCACCAGCTATTTCACCTTTTACCTGATCGAGCGCTTCGACATTTCGGTCGCCAGCTCGCAACTGCACCTGTTCCTGTTCCTTGGCGCAGTCGCGGCGGGGACGTTCTTCGGCGGTCCGATCGGCGATAAGATCGGGCGCAAGGCGGTGATCTGGTTCTCGATCCTCGGCGCAGCGCCATTCACCCTGGCGTTGCCCTACGCGGATCTGTTCTGGACCAGCGTGCTCAGCGTGATCATCGGTTTCATTCTAGCGTCGGCGTTTTCCGCGATCGTGGTCTACGCCCAGGAGCTGGTGCCGGGTAATGTCGGCATGATCGCCGGGATCTTCTTCGGCCTGATGTTCGGCTTCGGTGGCATCGGCGCGGCATTACTGGGCCACCTCGCCGACCTTCATGGCATCGTCTACGTCTACACGCTGTGCTCGTTCCTGCCGCTGTTGGGCATCCTCGCCATTCTGCTCCCGAGAACCCGCCGTTAAATGCTGACAGCCGCGCTGATTTTCCTGCTCACCATCACCCTGGTGATCTGGCAGCCAAAGGGGCTGGGCGTCGGTTGGAGCGCAACACTGGGCGCGGTGCTGGCATTGTTTTTCGGGGTGGTGCACCTGACGGACATCCCGCAGGTCTGGCACATCATCTGGAACGCCACCGGCACCTTCATCGCGTTGATCATCATCAGCCTGCTGCTCGACGAAGCGGGGTTCTTCAACTGGGCGGCGCTGCATGTGGCGCGCTGGGGCAAAGGTCGCGGGCGCAGGTTGTTCGCGTTTATCGTGCTGCTCGGCGCACTGGTGTCGGCGTTGTTCGCCAACGACGGCGCGGCGCTGATTCTCACGCCAATCGTCATGTCTATGCTGCTGGCGCTGCGTTTCTCACCCGCGACCACGCTGGCATTCGTCATGGCCGCCGGCTTCATCGCCGACACCGCGAGCCTGCCGCTGGTGGTGTCGAATCTGGTCAATATCGTATCGGCGGATTATTTCGGCATCGGCTTCAATCGCTACGCCTCGGTGATGATCCCGGTGAGCCTGGTCAGCGTGGCCGCGAGCCTCGCGGTATTGATGCTGTTTTTTTGCCGCGACATCCCGCAGACCTTCGACGCCTCGCAGCTGGATGAGCCGGCCTCGGCCATTCACGACCGCCCGACCTTCATCGCCGGCTGGTGGGTGTTGGGAATTTTGCTGGTCGGCTGCTTCGCCCTCGAGCCACTGGGCATTCCGATCAGCGCGATCTCGGCGGTGTGTGCCGCGATCCTGCTGGGCATCGCTGCCACGGGCCACAAGATTTCCACCCGCAAGGTGATGAAGGGCGCGCCGTGGCAGATCGTGATTTTCTCGCTGGGCATGTACCTGGTGGTCTACGGGCTGCGCAATGAAGGGTTGACCACGTATCTGGCAGGCTGGCTGGATCACTTTGCCGAACATGGGCTGTGGGGCGCGGCGATGGGTACAGGCTTGCTGACGGCGTTGTTGTCGTCGGTGATGAACAATCTGCCGACGGTGCTGATCGGGCTGCTGTCGATCGATGCCAGTCAGGGCCAAGGCCATTTGCAGGAAGCGATGATTTACGCCAACGTCATCGGCAGTGATCTGGGACCCAAAATCACTCCCATCGGCAGCCTTGCGACCTTGCTTTGGCTGCATGTGCTGGCGTGCAAAGGTGTCAGCATCGGCTGGGGGTATTACTTGCGCGTCGGGATCGTGCTGACGCTGCCGGTGCTGTTGATCACGCTGGCGGCGCTGGTGTTGCGATTGAGTGTTTGACCTCGCCGGTTCCCGCGACTGCCGGCCACAGGTCCGATACCAGAAACACGCGTTCGGCTTCCTGCCAATGCCCTTCGGCGCTTGAGGTCAGGCGCACCAGCAACTGCGCCTGTGCCTTGGGGTCGAGCTGCTGCAGCCACGCTTGAAACTCGTCGTTGCTCAACGGCTGCTCATAACGGGCTGGCCCGAGCCAGGCATGGCGCGGCAGGACTTGCCAGCGACCGTCGGGGTGCCGCGCGGCGAAGGCTGGCCACTCTTTCTGATGCAGCCATTGTCCGCGCAGATGATCGTGATGCACGCCTTGCGGGGATGCAGAGGGGGCGGGCCAGGGATAGAGCAGATAGCCGCCCAGCCATAATTCGGCGCTGAACGAGGCGATGCCCAATGCCGCCAGCGCCTGCCGGCTTTCTTCCCGCGCCGAGATCGGCAACTGATGCTGATCGAGGTGGGCCAGTTTCAGGCCCAGCCGGTCGTGGCTGCCGGGGCCCAGCCAGTTTGCCGGGTCCTGGCCGTCAGCCTCCCGCGGGCCAAGATAAAACTTGATTGCCAGTTCCACGTGATGGACGCCGTCCCTGTCACGCAACAGCATATCCAGTTCGCCCAATGTCTGGCCTTCGATGCGGATCGGCAGATTGGCAGCGATCATCTCCACCCCGGGCGCATGCTGGATCGCGAACTGCCAAAGGCGCTCGTAATACAGGCCCAGACGGCGAATCGAGCTGCGGGATAGCCATTGGTCCAGGGCGCTACTGTCCAGGTCCAGCTTGCGTAGAAAGTCTTCCAGCGCCTGGGGATGCCGCACCCAGTCGCTGCCGCTCAAGGGATGGCGTTGCGGCCATGGAGTCACTGCCAGCATCGGCGGCGAAAGGATCGCCCATGCCAAGTCGCGCACCGCAGGCGTGCGCAGTTGACGGGGCAGGGCGGTGAGGGTCGGGAATGGGCTCATTGGGGAAGAATAGCAGGGCGATTTTGCAGGCGCGCACGTGCACGCGATAACGGGATGCCAGGTTCATGGGGGGCGAGTGACCTCGCAATCGCGGGCAAGCGCGCTCCTGCGGATAAACCCTCATTTGCCGCTACCGACCCCTTCGCCCATAATCGCGTTCTTTACATGCATGAACCCTGCGGGAGCCCCATGGAGCAATTTCGTAATATCGGCATCATCGGTCGCCTTGGCAGTTCACAAGTGCTCGAGACCGTTCGCCGACTCAAGAAATTCCTGATGTCGCGGCATTTGCATGTGATCCTCGAAGACACCATCGCCGAAGTGCTGCCTGGCCACGGCATGCAGACCTCTTCGCGCAAGATGCTGGGCGAGGTCTGCGACATGGTGATTGTCGTCGGTGGCGACGGCAGCCTGTTGGGCGCGGCCCGTGCGCTGGCCAAGCACAACGTGCCGGTGCTGGGCATCAACCGTGGCAGCCTGGGCTTTCTGACCGACATCCGCCCCGATGAGTTGGAAGTGAAGGTCGCCGAGGTCCTGGACGGCCACTACCTGGTGGAAAACCGCTTCCTGCTGCAGGCCGAAGTCCGTCGTCACGGCGAAGCCATCGGCCAGGGCGACGCGCTCAACGACGTGGTGCTGCACCCCGGCAAATCCACGCGGATGATCGAATTCGAAATCTACATCGATGGCCAGTTCGTCTGCAGCCAGAAGGCCGACGGACTCATTGTCGCCACACCTACCGGTTCCACAGCCTATGCGCTGTCGGCGGGCGGCCCGATCATGCACCCCAAGCTGGACGCCATCGTTATCGTGCCGATGTACCCGCACACCCTTTCCGGTCGGCCAATTGTCGTCGACGGCAACAGTGAGCTGAAAATCGTTGTCTCAAAGGACATGACGATTTATCCACAGGTCTCCTGCGATGGACAGAACCACTTCACTTGCGCGCCCGGTGACACCGTGACCGTGAAAAAGAAACCGCAAAAGCTGCGTCTGATTCACCCGCTCGATCACAACTATTACGAAGTCTGCCGGACCAAGCTCGGTTGGGGCAGTCGGCTTGGCGGCGGGGGCGACTGATGCTAGATCCCGCGCGTAGCTACGATCTGATCGGTGACGTGCATGGATGTGCCCGCACCCTTGAGCACTTGCTCGACACCCTTGGTTATCGCTTTCAGGCTGGCGTATGGCGCCATCCGGAACGTATTGCCCTGTTCCTGGGCGATATCATCGACCGCGGTCCGCGCATTCGCGAGGCCCTGCATATCGTTCATGACATGGTCGTTGCCGGCCAGGCGTTCTGCATCATGGGCAACCATGAATTCAACGCGCTGGGCTGGAGCACGCCGGCGCCGCCGGAAAGCGGCAAGCAGTTCGTGCGCGAACACACCCCGCGCCATGCCAGGCTGTTGGGCGAAACCCTGGCGCAGTTCGAGCAGCATCCCGGCGACTGGAACGACTTCATCAAGTGGTTCTATGAATTGCCGCTGTTCATCGACGCCGAGCGCTTCCGCCTGGTTCACGCCTGTTGGGACGCCAGCCTGATCGAAGCCCTGCGCAGCGCCCATGGCGATGGCCGGATCGATCAGCATTTTGTCCAGGCTTCGGCGGTGCAGGGTAGTTTCGCCAGCGCCGTGTTCGACAGGCTGCTGCGTGGCACTGACATGCGCCTGCCCCATGGCATGACCCTGACCGGCGGCGACGGCCTGACGCGCGCCTCATTTCGCACCAAGTTCTGGGAAGACGACCCGCAGACCTACGGCGACGTGGTCTTTCAGCCGGACGCCTTGCCGGAGCCGGTGGCCAAGCGGCCGCTGTCGGACAGCGAGAAAAACGCCTTGCTGCGCTACGGCGCCGATGAGCCGCTGTTGTTCGTCGGGCATTACTGGCGCAGCGGTATTCCCGCGGCGATCCGGCCCAACCTGGCGTGCCTGGACTACAGCGCCGTGCTGTACGGCAAGCTGGTGGCGTACCGGCTCGATCAGGAAACCCGAATAGATCCGAACAAGTTCGTCTGGGTCGATGTCACGCGGCCGGAGACAGCCCAATGAACCCGGTTGCCGTATTGCGTCTGCCGTTGAACACCGACCTCAGTGGTTTCGTTGAATTGTTGCGACGCCTCAACGTGCCGCACCGGGTCAGCGAAGAAGCGGGCGAGCAGGTGCTGTGGGTGCCGGATGCCCCGCAGCTGGCCGACGACATTCGCCAGCTTTATCAGCAATACCCCGAAGGCGATCCCACCGTGCAATTGCCCCCGGGCCGTGAGGTGGTGGCCCTGACTCGCCCCAGCCCGTTGGTCCAGGTGCGCAGCAGTCCGGTGACCAGCATCGTCCTGCTGCTGTGTCTGATCGTCGCCGGTGTGACCCTGCTGGGGGACAATTTCGCCGCGTTGAGTTGGCTGACCTTCAACGATTTCCGCGTCAACGGCGATTACGTCACCTTCACCCCGGTCGAGGCGACACTGGCGGCCGGGCAATGGTGGCGGGTAGTCTCGCCGATGCTGATCCACTTTGGGGTGCTGCACCTGGTGATGAACGCCCTGTGGTTCTGGGAGCTGGGGCGACGTATCGAGATGCGCCAGGGCAGTTGGCAGTTGCTGGGGCTGACGCTGGCATTCAGCGCGTTTTCCAACTACGGCCAGTATTTCTGGAGTGGCCCGACCCTGTTCGGCGGCCTGTCCGGAGTGCTGTACGGCTTGCTCGGTCACTGCTGGATCTTCCAGTTGCTGGCGCCCAACCCCATCTATCGCCTGCCTCGCGGCGTACTGGTGATGATGCTGGCCTGGCTGGTGCTGTGCATGTCCGGGCTGATCAGCCTGCTGGGGTTCGGCGAGATCGCCAATGGCGCCCACGTCGGTGGTCTGATCATCGGTTGTGCAACAGGTCTTGTGGGCGGTGCATTAGCGCGCCGTAAACATTAAAATCGCCCGCTCAATTCTGGGAGAACCCAATGTCCTCTTTTGTCGAAATGATCGAAAACATCACGCCGGACATCTACGACAGCCTGAAACTGGCCGTGGAAATCGGCAAGTGGTCCGACGGCCGCAAGCTGACCCAGGAACAACGCGAACTGTCGCTGCAGGCGCTGATCGCCTGGGAAGTGCGCAACGTGCCCGAAGAACAACGCATCGGCTACATGGGCCCGCAGGAGTGCGCCTCCAAGTCGGCGCCGGTGCCTAACATCCTGTTCAAATCGGATGCCATCCATTGATCGAAATTGGTCGAGGCTCCGTCAACAAGATGTCCGCGCGGCTCGATGCAACGCGGGTCGAATATGCGTTTCGTCTGGGTGAGTCGCAAATTCCGGCCAACCCGCTGATCGGCAAGACCGTGCGCCTGGAATACCTGGGCGCGATTCACTGCAGCCATTGCGGCCGCCGTACCAAGACCAGCTTCAGCCAGGGCTATTGCTACCCCTGCATGCAGAAGCTTGCGCAGTGTGATGTCTGCATCATGAGTCCGGAAAAATGCCACCACGAGCATGGCACCTGCCGCGATCCGTCGTGGGGCGAGCAATTCTGCATGACCGACCATGTGGTCTATCTGGCCAATTCGTCGGGCGTGAAGGTTGGCATCACCCGCTCTACGCAGCTACCGACGCGCTGGCTGGATCAGGGTGCAAGCCAGGCGCTGCCGATCGTGCGTGTGGCGACCCGTCAGCAGTCGGGCTTCGTCGAAGACCTGTTCCGCAGCCAGGTTGCGGACCGTACCAATTGGCGGGCGCTGCTCAAGGGTGACGCACCGGCGGTTGACCTGGCGGCGATTCGTCAGCAATTGTTCGAGTCCTGCGCCGAGGGTCTGGCCGCGTTGCAAGCGCGTTTCGGCCTGCAAGCCATTCAGCTGCTTAACGATGTCGAACCGATCGAGATCAAGTATCCGGTCGAGGCCTATCCGACCAAGATCGTCAGCTTCAACCTGGACAAGGACCCTGTCGCCGAAGGCACGTTGCTGGGCATCAAGGGTCAATACCTGATCTTCGACACGGGCGTGATCAACATCCGCAAATACACGGCGTATCAGCTCGCCGTGCATCAGTAGCTCAAAAGCATAAGGACAGAATCATGCGCACCGAACAGCCGAAAATGATCTACCTGAAGGATTATCAGGCGCCTGAGTACCTCATTGACGAGACGCACCTGACCTTCGAATTGTTCGACGATCACACACTGGTCCATGCGCAGCTGGTCATGCGTCGCAATCCTGAACGGGGCGCCGGCTTGCCTGCGCTGGTGCTGGACGGCCAGTTACTGGAACTGCTGTCAGTCAAGCTGGCTGACGTCGATCTGGCGCCCGGCGATTACGAATTGACCCCGGACAACCTGACCGTCCAGCCCAAGTCCGAAAACTTTACCCTCGACACCAGCGTAAGGATCCACCCGGAAACCAACACCGCGCTGGAAGGGCTGTACAAGTCCAGCGGCATGTTCTGCACTCAGTGCGAGGCCGAGGGTTTCCGCAAGATCACCTATTACCTCGACCGCCCGGACGTGATGAGCACCTTCACCACCACGGTCATCGCCAGCAAACAGGACTTCCCTATCCTGCTGTCCAACGGCAACCTGATCGACCTCGGCCCGGAAGGCGATGATCGCCACTGGGTGACCTGGGAAGACCCGTTCAAGAAGCCCGCCTACCTGTTCGCACTGGTGGCCGGCGATCTGTGGTGCGTCGAAGACACCTTCATCACCATGACCGAGCGCAAGGTGACCTTGCGCATCTTCGTCGAGCCGGAAAACATCGATAAATGCCAGCACGCCATGGACAGCCTGAAAAAGTCCATGCGCTGGGACGAAGAGGTCTACGGTCGCGAATACGATCTGGACATCTTCATGATCGTGGCGGTCAACGACTTCAACATGGGCGCCATGGAAAACAAGGGCCTGAACATCTTCAATTCCAGCGCAGTGCTGGCTCGCGCCGAAACCGCGACCGACGCCGCGCACCAGCGGGTTGAGGCCATCGTTGCCCACGAGTACTTCCACAACTGGTCGGGCAACCGCGTGACCTGCCGCGACTGGTTCCAGCTGTCGCTCAAGGAAGGCTTCACCGTGTTCCGCGATTCCGGCTTCTCCGCCGACATGAACTCGGCAACGGTCAAGCGCATCCAGGACGTCGCCTACCTGCGCACCCACCAGTTCGCTGAAGACGCAGGGCCCATGGCCCATGCCGTGCGCCCGGACAGTTTCATCGAGATCTCCAACTTCTACACCCTGACGGTGTACGAAAAAGGCTCGGAAGTCGTCGGCATGATCCACACGCTGCTGGGCGCCGAAGGCTTCCGCAAAGGCAGCGACCTGTATTTCGAACGCCATGACGGCCAGGCCGTGACCTGCGATGATTTCGTCAAGGCGATGGAAGACGCCAATGGCATCGACCTGACCCAGTTCAAACGCTGGTACTCCCAAGCCGGTACACCGCGTCTGGCGGTGACCGAGTCCTACGACGCAGCGGGCAAAACCTACAGCTTGACCTTCCGCCAAAGCGCCCCGACCACCCCAGGTCAGCCGGGGGATGCGAAGAAGCCGTTCGTGATTCCGGTGTCGCTGGGCCTGTTGGACAAGCGGGGTCAGGAAATTGCGTTGCGTCTGCAGGACGAGTCTTCGGCATCGGGTACCTCGCGGGTGATCGCGGTGACCGAAGCCGAGCAGACTTTCACCTTCGTTGATGTTGCCGAACAACCGCTGCCGTCGCTGCTGCGCGGATTCTCGGCGCCGGTGAAACTCAGCTTCCCGTACAACCGTGATCAACTGATGTTCCTGATGCAGCACGACAGCGACGGCTTCAACCGCTGGGATGCCGGTCAGCAGTTGTCGGTTCAGGTGCTGCAGGAACTCATCGCTCAACATCAGAAAGGTGAGCCGCTGGTGCTGGATCAACGCCTGATCACGGCGCTGGGCACCGTGCTGGCCGACGAGAGTCTGGATCAGGCCATGGTCGCTGAAATGCTTTCGCTGCCGGGCGAGGCCTATCTCACCGAGATCAGCGAAGTGGCGGATGTCGATGCCATTCACGCCGCCCGTGAGTTCGCCCGTCTGCAACTGGCCAACAGCCTGAGCGATGCGCTGTGGAAGCGTTATCAGACCAACCGCGAGCTGTCGAAGAAGACCGTGTATGTGGCCGAGTCCGAGCACTTTGCCCGTCGCGCCTTGCAGAACATCGCATTGTCGTACCTGATGCTGACTGGCAAACCGCACGTGCTGGCCGCTGCCATCGAGCAGTTCGACAGCGCCGACAACATGACCGAGCGCCTGACCGCGCTGGCGGTGCTGGTCAATTCGCCGTTCGAAGACGAGAAAGCCAAGGCGCTGGCGGTGTTCGCCGAGAACTTCAAGGACAACGCGCTGGTCATGGATCAGTGGTTCAGCGTCCAGGCCGGCAGCACGTTGCCGGGCGGTCTGGAACGGGTGAAAGCGCTGATGCAACATCCGGCGTTCACTATGAAGAACCCGAACAAGGTGCGTGCCTTGATTGGTGCGTTCGCGGGGCAAAACCTGATCAACTTCCATGCGGCGGACGGTTCGGGCTATCGCTTCCTGGCCGATCTGGTCATCGAGCTGAACGGCTTCAACCCGCAGATCGCCTCGCGCCAACTGGCCCCTTTGACCCGCTGGCGCAAATATGACAGCAAGCGGCAGGAGCTGATGAAAGGCGAACTGGAGCGCATTCGTGCATCCGGCCAGCTGTCCCCGGATGTGTTTGAGGTGGTGAGCAAAAGCCTGGCTTGATCTGAGCAGACCCGGCTTATGGAAGGGCTGTCCGTGCAAACGGGCGGCCCTTTTTTTGGTTATGGCTTGTAGGTAATTTCCTGGGTCTGGCGTTTAGGTTTCACACACATTGATACGAGTCAGCTGGCGGAAATCTCCTTCTTTCCCGTTCATCCTTGCGCCGCTTGCTGTGGCAGCGCGCTGGTAGCAGGCATCTCCTCTATTAAAAGGCGGATGTTTTGATGATAGGACGGAATACGTGGGCGTTGTTGGGGCTGGTCGGGTTCGGGCAGGAGGTGCTGGCGCATGCGCAGGTGGCCGATGAGCAATGGTTTCAGTTGGGCAGTATCGAGATGAGCCTGGGCGTGGGGGTGCTTAATGGTCATGCGCAAGAAAAGATGTATCTCAATGGCGAGAAAATCAGCCAGCTCAAGTGGGACATGAAGCAAGTGCCGACGCTGCATCTGGGGTTGAGCTATCACCCGCTCCAATGGTTGTCGCTCGACGCACAGGGCTGGACCCAGGTGGCCAAGGGTAATGGGCACATGAAAGATTACGACTGGTTTGATGGGGAGGACGAAGACTGGACCGACTTTTCGGACCATCCCGATACCCGAGTGCGCAAGGCTTGGCAGGCAGAATTCGCCGTCACCGCCTGGGCGCTGAAACGGGATGATCTGGCCCTCGGAGCCATGCTTGGCTATCAACGCAGCGAGTTTGGCTGGCAAAGCCGGGGCGGGCGCTTTACCTATTCATCCGACGATGGGTTTCGCGATATCTCCGGGGAGTTTCCGGCAGGGGGCAAGGTCATCACCTATGAGCAGACCTACGACACGCCCTACGTTGGCCTCGTCGGTCTTTACAGCTACGGCGACTGGACCGTGGAAGGCCGTTTCAAACATAGCCAGTGGGTCAAGGCCAGGCACTATGACCAGCATCATCTTCGGGATGTGACCTTTACTGGCAATAACGGCAATCGCGGACGGATGCAGAGTCTGGCGTTGGGGCTTTCCTATCGAATCAACCCGCAGTTTTCAGTCAAGGCGGGTGTCGATTATCAGGTTCATGCCGAAGCCAAGGGCAGTACAGGGGTCAAGGATTCGAAGGGAGGGGAAACGTATCATTTCGGCGGCAAGTCCGGCTCGCAGGCCAGCCGAACGGTTTTGTCCAGCCTGGCGATGAATTACCGGTTCTAAGGAGGTTGCCTGTGGCGGCACGGCTTGTCGGCGGTGGCGATATGAGAACGCCACCGGCAAGCCGTGCTGGCACAGGGATTCATGCATCGCGCAGAAAAGCCTTCGATTGCGCGGCCGATCAATCCCCGCGGTACACGCAGCCGCTGGTGCAGGTCTCATGAATGCGGATGGCCGACAGCTCAGGCAGCAGCGGCTTGAGCTCGTTCCAGATCCACTTCACCAGCACTTCGCTGGTCGGGTTTTCCAGACCGGGAATGTCGTTGAGATAGTTGTGATCCAGGCGCTCGTAGAGCGGCTTGAAGATGGTCTTGATCTCGGAGAAGTCGCGAATCCAGCCGGTATGTGGATCGGGGTCACCCTGCAGATAGATCGCGACACGGAAGGAGTGGCCGTGCAGACGCCCGCACTTGTGGCCTTCCGGGACGTGAGGAAGGCGGTGGGCCGATTCGAATGTAAATTCCTTGAAGATTTCCACGGTATTGAGAGCCTTGAAAGGTGGCGATCGCCTGGGCGAAAAATGCAGGTGGCGAGTTTACCAGCAATGGTTTGCCAAGGCACAGGCAGAACCTGACCGTCTGGTTAAACAAGCCCTGTCAAATCAGCGCTTCGAGCCGCTCGGCCAGGCGCCCGCCGGTGAGTGCTCAAAGGCACCGTCCCTGCCAAATATGATGGCATGTGGCCGCAGTATTTCAGTTTCAATTAAGTTCGGTTGGTTATCGTTGTTTCAGTCAACAAGACGACCATAACGGAGATTCACCATGAAAACCTTTACTGCCCTCATTGCCGCTGCTGCCTTCGCTCTCACCGCTGGTTATGTACAAGCCAAGGATCTGGGCCCGGATGAGGCGCTCAGGCTGCGCGATGCAGGTACTATTCAGTCTTTCGAAAAACTTAACGCCGCCGCGCTGGCCAAACATCCGGGGGCAACGGTGACCGAGACTGAACTGGAGCAGGAATATGGCAAGTACGTCTATCAGGTCGAACTGCGCGATGCCAAAGGCGTCGAGTGGGATGTCGAACTCGATGCCACCAATGGCCAAGTGCTCAAAGATCATCAGGACACCTGATGATTGCCAGTAAACGTCCCTGTGAACGTTTCGTTTACTGCCTGCTTGCGACGTGCGCCGTCATGGCCTGCACTGTGTGTGCGGCGCGGGATCTGGATCAGGATGAAGCCCTAAGGCTGCGCCAACAGGGTGTGATCCTGCCGTTGGAGCAATTCATCGAACAGGCATTGGGACGCTACCCTGGCTCAAAGCTCCTGGAAGCGGAGCTGGAGGAAAAGCACGACGTGCTGATCTACGAGATTGAGCTGCTGACGTCAGATCACGTAGTGCGCGAGTTGAAATTCGATGCCCGCGACAGCCGTCTGCTGGAAGACAAGGAAGATGATTGATGCGTCTGTTACTGGTTGAAGATAACGTCCCCCTGGCGGATGAGTTGGTGAGTGCGCTCAACCGCCAGGGCTACGCCGTTGACTGGCTGGCGGATGGGCGCGACGCCATTCATCAGGGGGCGAGCGAGCCCTACGACCTGATCGTGCTCGACCTTGGCCTGCCCGGTCTGCCGGGGCTCGAGGTGCTGCAGAAATGGCGTGCCGACGGGTTGTCGACGCCGGTGCTGATCCTCACCGCCCGCGGCTCCTGGGCCGAGCGGATCGAAGGGCTCAAGGCCGGCGCCGACGACTACCTGACCAAACCCTTTCACCCCGAAGAGTTGCAACTGCGCATTCAAGCACTGTTGCGTCGGGCTCGCGGTTTGGCCAATCAGCCGAAGCTCGAGGCCGCGGGGTTGCATCTGGATGAAGGGCGTCAATGCGTGAGCCGCGACGGCGATGAGATTCAGCTCACCGCCGCCGAGTTCCGTCTGCTGCGCTATTTCATGCTGCACCCCGAACAGATCCTCTCCAAGAGCCATCTGGCCGAGCATTTGTACGACGGCGAGAACGAGCGCGATTCCAATGTCATCGAAGTGCACGTCAATCACCTGCGTCGAAAACTGGGACGTGCGGTGGTCCAGACCCGACGCGGCCAGGGTTATCGGTTCGGCGGGAGTGGCGGGTGAGGTCGATTCAACGAAGGCTGAGCCTGGGTCTGATCAGTGTGTTGCTGATTGTCGGCTTGGTGCTGGCACAAATCAGCCTGTGGCTGTTCGAAGTCGGCCTGCAGCGCTATCTGGAATCGGGCCTGCGCAACGACGCTGAATTGCTGTTGGTGGCCATCGTTCGGGGGCCCAATGGTTTACAGCTGGACGAGCAGCGATTGTCTCCGGGCTATCAACGGCCGTACTCCGGCCATTACTTTCGTATCGACTTCGATGGCGGGCACTGGCGTTCGCGATCCTTGTGGGACCTCGAGCTCCCCCGACCCGATGACACCGGTCTGCATGCCGACCGGGAGCTGGAGAAGAGCAAGCAGTCGTTGTTGCTGCTGCAATCCGAATACCGCAAGTTCGGGCAGAAGATCTCCATCACCGTCGCGCAGGATTACACCCCCGTGCAGGCCAGTTTCGCCCTCGTCCAGCGGATCGGTCTTGGGCTGGGGCTGGCAGCGCTGATTCTGATCCTGATTTTGCAGCGAATGACCGTCCGCCGCGCCTTGCGGCCGCTGGACAAGGCCCGGGAGCAGATCTTCCAACTGCAGCAGGGCCAGCGCTCGCAGCTCGATGAAGAAGTGCCGCTGGAGCTTGAGCCCTTGGTCGCGCAGATCAACCACCTGCTGGCGCACACCGAAGACAGCCTCAAGCGCTCGCGAAACGCGCTGGGCAATCTCGGCCATGCTCTGAAAACGCCACTGGCCGTGCTGATGAGCCTCACCGAAGGGCAAAAGCTTGAGCAGCATCCACAGCTGCGCGCGACGCTACGCGATCAGTTGCAGCAGATTCAGCAACGTCTGGAGCGTGAGCTCAATCGCGCGCGCCTGTCCGGCGATGCCTTGCCGGGCGTGCGTTTCGACTGTGATACCGAGTTGCCGGGCCTGTTTTCCACATTGCGGACGATCCATGGCGAGCACCTGGAGTTGAGCAACCACGCCACGCCGGGCCTGACTCTGCCCTGGGACCGGGAAGACATTCTGGAGTTGCTGGGCAATCTGTTGGACAACGCCTGCAAATGGGCCGACAGCGCAGTGTGCCTGGCCGTCACTCAGCAAACCGCTGGTTATTGTCTGCTGATCGACGATGACGGCCCCGGGATTCCCGAAGTGCAACGCACCGAAGTGCTGGGGCGCGGCAGCCGGCTTGACGAGCAGATGAGCGGGCACGGGTTGGGCCTGGGCATCGTCAAGGACATCGTCGAGGCCTGGGGCGGGCAGATTCAGCTACTGAGCAGCCCCCTCGGCGGTTTGCAGGTGCGTATCGAACTGCCCGAACGGCAAACCGCGCAGCCGGGCATCCATTAACCGATCGATCGTCGCTGTGACCTCAACTTTTGCTGTGCTGCGCCGTTAACCGATGTGGAGCCCAACGGCGTAACGCACACAATAAAAAAGGTCACGATACCTATGCGGCTAAATCTGAAAGCCAAAGTTCTTTCCCTTGCGGTGCTTCCAGTGGTGCTGTTCGCGCTGATCATCAGCGTCAGTACCGTCTTCATGCTCCGCGAGCAGGCCAAGCGTGAAGTGGAAGAGACCCGCCAGCACCTGCTGGCCGAAGCCAAGGCAACGCTGCAGAGCTACGTCGCGGTGGCGATGGGTACCATCAAGCCGCTGTACGACGCATCGGCCCCCGGTGATATGGAAGCCCGCGCGCAGGTCATCAAGATGCTCTCGCAGGTGAAATACGCCAAAGATGGCTATTTCTTCGGCTACGACTCACAGGCGGTGCGCCTGTTCAAGGGCGATAGCCCGGATGGTATCGGCAAGAGCTTCAAGGACGCCCGCGATCCCAATGGCGTTTACGTCAATAGCGGGTTGGTCGAAGTCGCGAAAGCAGGCACCCATTACCTCGAATACTCCTCGCCGCTGCCGGGCTCCAACGAGTTGGTGCCCAAGCTTGGCTACTGCGAATACCTCGCCAAATGGGACATAGCGGTCGGCTCGTCGGTGAACCTGGACAACATCGATGCCAAGGTCGCCGAAGTGCGGCAGGCCATTGCCGAACGCACGGAACAAATGTTGATCACGATCCTTGGCATCGCCTTGCTGGTGTTGGTGATCATTGCCGCGATCGGTGGCTGGATCGCCAGCAGCATCCTGCGACCGCTACGTCTGATGAAAGCCAATCTGGACGACATCGCCGCAGGAGAGGGCGACCTGACCCGGCGCCTGACGGTGACCTCGCAGGACGAACTCGGCGAACTGGCGGTCTCGTTTAACCGCTTCGTTGACAAGATTCACGGCCTGGTGCGGCAGATCGCGGAAATGACCTCGCAATTGACGGGTCTCGTCGGTGAAGTCACTCATCAGGCCCAACGCTCCGAGCAGGCCATGGAACGTCAGCGTCAGGAGACCGATCAGGTGGCGACCGCGATCAATCAGATGTCGGCTGCGGCGCAGGAAGTCGCCAAAAGTGCCCAGGGCGCCTCGGTGGCCGCGCAACAGACCGATCAAGAGGGTCAGACCGCCAGGCGCGTGGTCGATGGCAGCATTCAGCAGATTCATGCGCTGGTGAACGATATCCGCCAGAGCGGCACGTCACTGGACAGCCTGCAGAACGACGTCACTTCGATCGTTGGCGTGCTGGGCGTGATCCGCTCCATCGCTGAGCAGACCAACCTGTTGGCCCTTAACGCCGCCATCGAAGCGGCGCGGGCGGGGGAGGCTGGACGCGGTTTCGCCGTCGTGGCCGATGAGGTTCGCGCGCTCGCCAGTCGCACGCAGCAGAGCACCCAGGAAATTCAGGGGATGATCGATCGGCTGCAGCAGGGTACGCAGGGCGCCGTTGCTGCAATGCGTCGCTCCAGCGAAGCGGGCGACGGCACCTCGACGCGCGCCAACGAGGCAGGGGCGTCACTGGACACCATCGGTCAGTTGATCGGCACCATCAACTCGATGAACGCGCAGATCGCCAGTGCGGCGGAAGAGCAGACGGCCGTGGCCGAAGAGATCAACCGAAGCGTGCACCAGATTGCTGTCGCGGTGGAAAGCGTCGCCGACGAAACCCGTCACAGCGCCATGACCTCGCGCAATCTGACTGAACTGAACCAGCGCCTGGGTCGACTGGTGGGGCAGTTCCGTATCTGACGATGCCGTTCATTGCTTTCATGGCGACACGCTATGAGCCGGCCATGCAGCGCCTGTCTCTGTTTCGAGCCATGTTTCGCCAATGCTACAGGCGGCACTCCTGTAGCGATTGGCGGACTAATCAATAAGCCGTGCGTTCAGCGCGGTTTATTGACCTGGAAAGAACATGAACGAAACCTCGCTGCAAAACAAAACCCTGATGCTGCTGTTGGTGCTGGTGACGCTCGCGTTCATCTGGATCCTGCTGCCGTTCTATGGCGCAGTGTTCTGGGCGGTGGTGCTGGGCATCATCTTTGCGCCGTTGCAACGCCGCCTGCTGGCGCGTTTTGGCTGGCAGCGCAATCTGGCTTCACTGTGCACGCTGACGATCTGCCTGCTGATCGCGATTTTGCCGGTGATCATCATCAGTATGCTGATGGTTCAGGAAGGTGCGGCGCTCTACAAAAACGTGGAAAGCGGGCAACTGGACATCCCCAGGTACCTGGCCGAGTTCAAGTCCCTGCTGCCGACATCGACACAGCACTGGCTGGACCATTTGGGCATGGGTGATTTCAAGGGGCTGCAGGACAAGATTTCCAAAGCCGCGATGCAAGGCAGCCAGTACCTGGCGACGCAGGCGTTCAGCTTCGGCCAGGGTACCTTCGATTTCGTGGTGAGTTTTTTCATCATGCTGTACCTGCTGTTCTTCTTCCTGCGTGACGGGCAGGACCTGACCCGCAGGATCCGCATCGCCGTTCCACTGGCCGAGCCGCAGAAACGCCGGCTGCAACTGAAGTTCACCCGCGTGGTGCGGGCTACGGTCAAAGGCAACGTGGTGGTGGCGATCACGCAGGGTGCGCTGGGCGGTTTTATCTTTTGGGCGCTGGATATTCCCAGCGCGCTGCTGTGGGCAGTGGCAATGGCGTTTCTGTCGCTGTTGCCAGCGGTAGGGGCGGGGATCGTCTGGGCGCCGGTGGCGGTTTACTTTCTGCTCACCGGGATGATCTGGCAGGGTGTGGTGCTGGGGTTGTTCGGGGTGTTCGTGATCGGGCTGGTCGATAACGTGCTTCGGCCGATTCTGGTGGGTAAGGATACGCGCATGCCGGATTATCTGATTCTGATTTCTACGCTAGGCGGGATGGCGGTGTTTGGGCTGAACGGGTTTGTGATCGGGCCGATGATTGCGGCGTTGTTCATGTCGACGTGGGGTTTGTTTACCAGTGCCAAACAGACGGTGAGATTGCCGGGGTAGAGCTGGGTTCTGTATTCGCGGTGGGTCTGTTTTTCGGTGTTTGGGCATGTGTGCATATCCGTTATTGACGGTGGCTAACAGGATCCGTCCTAAGGTCCGGATTGGTTCGCCTTCGGCGAGTTACATCGGAAACGCCGGAATGCCCGGATCACCCCCACTTAGCCAAGGGTGCCTGCTCCTGGTTTGGCCTCCACTTCGTCGGATTCCCTCACTCCCGCGACACTCCGTACGCCCGCCGCCATCCGCCATTCATGGCGGGGCGCGGCTTTCGCGGCATCGTCATCGCGTTAGAAGAGCAACAGCAGACGCCGATGCTCCAGGCTGACGCAATCCTTGTGGGGAACGCCGGAGGTTACGACTGCAGCGAAAGCGGTGGACAAAGATAAATGGCCTGACACCCCGCTTTCGCCACTGTCGTAACCTCCAGAAGCTCCTACAGGTACAGCGCTGGTCTCCAAATCCCGCTGCCGCTTGCACTCGCTCTTTTGGTCTTCCCCCACGCCAGTTCAGACCCCACGGAGCGTAGCCGGATTGAGGGTATCCCCAGCGCCACAAAAAACTCACCCATAAAAAAGCCCCGCTCAAGAGCAGGGCTTTTCACATCTCATCCAACCATCACAGCCCGGCGTGTTGCACCAAAGTCAGCAGCGGTTGCGGGTAAACACCCAGGAAGAACGCCAGCAGCGTAATCCCCAACAGCACCACACCCCCTGCACGCTGAGCCCAGTTGAACGGCGCATCGTGGCGCTGGATCTTCGAATCTTGCAGGTACAGCGTCACCATCACCCGCAGGTAGTAGAAGACACCAATCGCACTGCCCACGACCAACGAACCCGTCAGCCACCACAGATGCGCTTCAACGCCCGTGGCGATGATGTAGAACTTGCCGATGAAACCGGTGGTCAGCGGGATACCGGCCAGCGACAGCATCATCACCGTCAACACCGCCGTAAGATACGGACGACGCCAGAACAGCCCCCGGTATTCGAACAACGCGTCAGCATCGCGGCCGCTGTACGGCGACGACATCAGCGTGATCACACCAAACGCACCAAGACTGGTGAGGACGTAGGTGACGAGGTAAACACTGATGGCCTCGACCGCCATGCCCTTGCTGGCAACCATCGCGATCATCATGTAACCGAAGTGCGCGATGGATGAATAACCCAGCAGACGCTTGAGGTTGTTCTGGGTCAGGGCCAGCAGGTTACCGATGATGATCGAAGCCACCGCGATGACCGACATCACATCGGTCAACACACCGCTGGTCGCGGCAGGCGAGATCTGAAACAGGCGAACCAGCACACCGAACACCGCGACCTTACTGGCGGTAGCGAGGAACGCCGCCACTGGAGCAGGGGCGCCTTCGTAAACGTCCGGGGTCCACAGGTGGAAGGGCACCAGCGACAACTTGAAGCCCAGGCCAACCAGCATCATGCCCAGACCCAGGCTTGCGATCGGGCTTGGCAGGCCGGTGGCGGCGAGGGCCTTGCCGATTTCGCTGAAGCCCAGGCTGCCGGCGTCGGCATACAGCAGCGCCATGCCGAACAACAGGAACGCGGAACCTGCCGCCGACAGCACCATGTACTTGATACCGGCTTCCAGCGAACGCTTGTTGAAGAAGGCGTAAGCCACCAGACCGTAGACCGGCACCGAGAGCAATTCCAGACCGATAAACAGGCTGGCCAAGTGTTGCGAGGCGACCAGCACCATGCCACCGGCAGCGGCCATCAGGATCAGCAGGTAAAGCTCTTCACGGTTGCCCGGATAGCCAGCCTTGCCTTCACCCAGATAGGCGTGAGCCAGCGTGACGCAAGCCAGGGTCGAGACCAGGATGATCCCCATGTACAGGCAGGAGAAGTTGTCGATCTGCAGCAGGGGAGTGACCGCCAGCGGCGCGACCTTGAGGGCCGGGTAAATCGACAGCAACGCCAGGTTGAGTCCCGCTACGGTCAGCAGGAACGATTGCGAGTGACTGCGACGCCATGCGATGCCCAGCATCACCACCACAACGGTGAGGCTGGTAATCAGCAGCGGCGCCAGCGCAATAAAGTGTTGAATCGTCAGGTCCATAGCGCTCTTACCGGGCCGAAGCGAGTTGAGTGAAGGCGGTGCCGAGCCATTGCTGCACGCCATGCATGGTCGCCGAGGAAGTGTCGAGGACCGGCTGCGGGTAGATACCCAGCAGGACCAGCAGCACAGCCAGGCCCAGCACCATGATCAATTCCCGTCCATCCATGCCCTTGAGGATCTCTTCGGTCTTTGCCGGGCCGAAGTAGACGCGGTGGATCATGATCAGCGAGTACACCGAACCGAACACCAGGCCGGAAGTGGCGATGGCAGTGATCCACGGTGCGTGGACGAAGGTGCCGATCAGGATCAGGAACTCACCGACGAAGTTACCGGTGCCGGGCAGACCCAGCGAGGCGGCCGCGAAGAACAGGCTGATGGCCGGCAGGTACGCGATCTTGTTCCACAGCCCGCCCATCTCACGCATGTCACGGGTGTGAGTGCGCTCGTACAACTGTCCGCTGAGGATAAACAGCGCTGCCGCCGACAGACCGTGTGCCAGCATCTGCACCACCACACCTTGCAGCGCCTGCAGGCTGCCGGAGTAGATACCGATCAGCACGAAGCCCATGTGCGAGACGCTGGAGAAGGCGATCAGGCGCTTGATGTCGGTCTGGGCGAACGCCAGGAAGGCGCCGTAGAAGATACCGATCAGGCCGAGGATCATGGCGATCGGCGCGAACTCCGCCGAAGCGTTCGGGAACAGCGGCAGGGCGAAGCGCAGCAGGCCGTAGGCAGCGGTCTTCAACAGGATACCCGCCAGGTCCACGGAACCTGCGGTCGGTGCCTGGGCGTGAGCGTCAGGCAACCAGGAGTGCAGCGGTACGATCGGCAGCTTCACCGCGAAGGCGATGAAGAAACCCAGCATCAGGACGTATTCGGTACCGTGGGACAGCTTGGTTTTTAGCAGATCCGCGTAAGCGAAGGTGATCACGCCGGTCTGATTGAAGTGCACCAGCACCAGACCGAGGATCGCCACCAGCATGATCAGACCGCTGGCCTGAGTGAAGATGAAGAACTTGGTCGCGGCGTAGATGCGTGTCTTCTTGCCGTCTGCCGAACTGTGACCCCAGAGCGCGATGAGGAAGTACATCGGCACCAGCATCATTTCCCAGAAGAAGAAGAACATGAACAGGTCGATGGCGAGGAACACGCCAACCACGCCGCCCAGGATCCACATCAGGTTCAGGTGGAAGAAGCCGACGTTACGCTGGATCTCTTTCCACGAGCAGAGTACCGAAAGGATACCCAGCAGGCCGGTCAGCAGGATCATCAGCAACGACAGGCCATCGAGCGCCAGATGAACGCTGATGCCGAAGCGTTGAATCCACTGGAGCTTGAATTCAAGCGCCCAGGTCGGGTCGGCGCCCGGAGCAGGGGCATAGGTATAAGTACCGGTGCTCCACAGCCACAGGCCCAGGATCGTCTCGAGAGACATGGTCAACAGCGCAATCCAGCGCGGCAGGGTAGGGCCGAAGCGCTCACCTTGCCAGCACAGCAGGCCGCCGATAAAGGGGATCAGGATTAGCCAAGGCAGAATCATGACGGGCTCAATTCCTTTCGCAAAGTCGCAAGGTTCATGTCAGACCAACACAATCGCGCCGAGTACCAGTACGGCACCTGCGGCGATCGAAGCGGCATACCAGCGCAGCTGACCGGTTTCAGTGCGGCTCATCAAACCGTTACCGGCTTTGGCGAGACGCGGGATCAGGCCGATCGTGTGGTCGAGCGGGTCGCCACGCAGGATGCGGCTGATAGCCAGGTAAGGTTTGACGAACAGCAGGTCGTAAACCCAGTCGAAGCCCCATGCCGCGAACCACCAGGCGGACAGGAAACGACCTGGACCGCTGTTGGCGATGGCCGTGACCAGACGACGCTTGCCGAGGAACAGCAGCGCGGCCAGCAGGATGCCCGCCAGAGCGATGGCGCCCGAGGCGATTTCCAGGCTGTGCTTGGCTTCGCCGCCGGCATGACCGGCGCTTTCCGGCAGTACGCCAGCCAGCGGCGGATGGATCCAGGCGCCGATGAATGTCGACAGCACGATCAGCACGCCCAGCGGCAACCAGTGGGAAATCCCGTGGCCGGCGTGAGCCTCGGTCTTCGCTTCGCCGTGGAAGGCGATGAAGATCAGGCGGAAGGTGTACAGCGAAGTCATGAAGGCACCGACCAGACCTGCGTAGAGCAGATACTCATGGCCGCTGGCGAAGGCTTCCCAGAGAATCTCGTCCTTGGAGTAGAAGCCCGCAGTGACCAGAGGCAGTGCCGACAGGGCCGCGCCGCCGACGATGAAGCTGGCGTAGGCCAGTGGCAGTTTCTTCCACAGGCCGCCCATCTTGAAGATGTTCTGTTCGTGGTGGCAGGCAACGATCACCGCACCGGAGGCAAGGAACAGCAGCGCCTTGAAGAAGGCGTGGGTCATCAGGTGGAAGATCGCGCCGTCCCAGGCTCCCACGCCCAGCGCCAGGAACATGTAGCCGATCTGGCTCATGGTCGAGTACGCGAGGATACGTTTGATGTCGGTTTGCACAAGGGCTGCAAAACCCGCCAGCACCAGGGTGGTACCGCCGACGATGCCGACCAGGTGCAGGATGTCTGGCGCCAGGACGAACAGGCCGTGGGTACGGGCGATCAGGTAGACGCCCGCGGTCACCATGGTCGCGGCGTGGATCAGTGCCGAAACCGGGGTAGGACCGGCCATCGCGTCCGCCAGCCAGGTTTGCAGTGGCAGTTGCGCGGATTTACCGACAGCGCCGCCCAGCAGCATCAGGGTCGCCAGGACGATCCAGAAGTCGCCGACCTTAAAGTGCTGCGGAGCACGAACCAGCAGTTCCTGAATGTTCAGCGTGCCCAGTTGCTGGAACAGGATGAACAGGCCGATGGCCATGAACACGTCGCCGATGCGGGTCACGATGAAGGCTTTGAGTGCCGCGTTGCCGTTGTTGCGGTTGCTGTAATAGAAACCGATCAACAGATACGAGCACAGGCCCACGCCTTCCCAACCGAAGTAGATGAACAACAGGTTGTCACCCAGGATCAGGAACAACATGCTGGCAATGAACAGGTTGGTGTAGGAGAAGAACCGCGAGTAGCCCTCTTCACCGCGCATGTACCAGGAGGCGAACAGGTGAATCAGGAAGCCCACGCCGACCACGACGCCAAGCATGGTGATGGACAGGCCATCGACATACAGGGCCAGGTTCGGCTCGAAGCCATCGACCGCCATCCAGCGCCACAGCACCATGGTCAGATGACCGCCTTGCGGTGGCGCGACGTTGAATTGCCAGATCACATAGGCAGCCACGATGGCCGACAAGCCAATGGAGCCAACGCCGATCAGGGCGGACAGGTTTTCGGACCATTTGCCGCGTGAAAACGACAGCAGCAGGAAGCCGATCAGAGGGAATACGAAAGTCAGAAAGAGTAGGTTCATCCGCGCATCTCGCTGGCAGCGTCGATATCGAGAGTGTGGAAGCGGCGATACAGTTGCAGCAGGATCGCCAGGCCAATACTGGCCTCGGCTGCGGCAAGGCTGATCACCAGGATGAACATGATCTGACCGTCAGGCTGCGCCCAGCGGCTACCCGCCACGACGAAGGCCAGGGCGGCTGCGTTCATCATCACTTCCAGGCTCATCAACACGAACAGAATGTTGCGGCGTACCAACAGGCCCGCCAGGCCGAGGCAGAACAGGACACCGGCGACTGCCAGTCCATGCTCGAGAGGAATTGCTGAGTTCATGGCTTTACTCCTTCGCCTCGTTGCGGCCGACATGGAACGCCGTCACCGCTGCCGCGAGCAGCAGCATCGACGCGAGTTCGACAACCAGCAGGTAAGGGCCGAACAGGCTGATGCCGACGGCCTTGGCGTCCACCGTGGTGTGACCGATACCGGCACCGGTGGAGTTGGCGAACAGCACGTACAGCAATTCGGCCAGCAGCAGGCCGCCCAACAGGATCGGGCCAAGCCAGATTCCGGGTTTGAGCCAGGCGCGTTCTTGCTGAACCGAGGCCGGGCCCAGGTTCAGCATCATCACCACGAACACGAACAGCACCATGATGGCGCCAGCGTAAGCGATCACTTCCAGGGCACCGGCAAACGGTGCACCGAGACTAAAGAAGGTCATGGCCACGGCGATCAGCGAAATGATCAGGTAGAGCAGGGCATGCACCGGGTTCGTGTTGGTAATCACCCGCAGGGTGGCTACAACAGCGATGCCGGATGCGAAATAGAAAGCGAATTCCATCTTTCTTCCTTAAGGCAGCAAGCTCTTGACGTTGATTGGCTCGGCTTCGTTCTGTGCAGCGCCTTTCGGCTTGCCAGCGATCGCCATACCCGCAACGCGGTAGAAGTTGTAGTCAGGGTTCTTGCCGGGACCTGCGATCAGCAGATCCTCCTTCTCGTACACCAGATCCTGACGCTTGAACTCGGCCATCTCGAAGTCCGGCGTGAGCTGGATCGCGGTGGTCGGGCAGGCTTCTTCACAGAGACCGCAGAAGATGCAACGCGAGAAGTTGATGCGGAAGAAGTCCGGGTACCAGCGACCGTCCTCGGTCTCGGCTTTCTGCAGCGAGATACAGCCGACCGGGCAGGCCACGGCGCACAGGTTGCAGGCCACGCAGCGTTCTTCGCCGTCGGGGTCGCGGGTCAGGACGATACGGCCACGGTAACGCGGTGGCAGGTAAACCGCTTCTTCCGGATATTGCAGGGTGTCACGCTTACGGAAGCCATGGCCGAAGACCATGATCAGGCTGCGTAACTGGGTACCGGTACCCTTAACGATGTCGCCAATATATTTGAACATGGGTCAAATCCTCACTGAGCCGCCAAGACGACCGCAGCGGTCACTAGCAAATTGATCAGGGTCAGTGGCAGGCAGAACTTCCAGCTGAAATCCATCACCTGGTCATAACGTGGACGAGGGATCGAAGCACGCAACAGGACGAACAGCATGATGAAGAACGAAGTCTTCAGGGCGAACCACATGAACGACAGTTGCGGCAGGATGTTGAACGGACCGTGCCAGCCACCGAAGAACAGCGTCACCAGCAGTGCCGAAATCAGGATGATGCCAATGTACTCACCGACGAAGAACATCCCCCATTTCATGCCGGCGTATTCAATGTGGTAACCGTCGGCCAGTTCCTGTTCCGCTTCCGGCTGGTCGAAGGGGTGACGGTGAGTCACGGCCACGCCCGCGATGAAGAACGTACAGAAACCGAAGAACTGCGGAATGATGAACCACAGATGTTCGGACTGGTAGTTGACGATGTCGCCCATGTTGAACGAACCGACCTGCACCACGATGCCCATCAGTGACAGGCCCAGGAACACTTCATACGACACGGTCTGCGCCGAAGCACGCAAGCTGCCCAGCAGGGCGTACTTGTTGTTCGACGACCAGCCGGCGAACAGCACCGCATAGACCGAAAGACCGGCCATGGCAAAGAAGAACAGCAGGCCAATGTTCAGGTCCGCGATGATCCAGGTCTGGGTAATCGGGATGATCGAGAACGAGATCAGCAGCGCGCTCATGGCCACCACCGGCGCCAGGGTGAAGATCACCTTGTCGACGAAGGGCGGATTCCAGTCTTCCTTGAAGAACATCTTGAGCATGTCGGCAGCGATCTGGAACATCCCGAACGGGCCAACGCGGTTAGGGCCATAACGGTCCTGCCACCAGCCCAGCAGGCGACGTTCGATGAAGCTGAGCAACGCGCCGCAGATCACCACGGCCAGCAGCACCACGATGGCCTTGAGGACAGCGATGATCGAGTCGATAACTTCAGGGGTAAACCACGTCATTGTGCTGCCTCCTGCAGACCCTCAACGGTTTTCCCGGCCAGCGCCGGAGGAATGCCGGCCAGACCTGATGGCAGTGCCACCAGACCAGCACCCAGCTCTTCGTTGATGCGCAGTGGCAGACGCAAGGTCTGACCGGCAACATTCAGGCTGAGCAAGGCACCGTCGTTGACGCCCAGGCGGTCCGCTTCGGACTTGGCCAGTGCGACGTAGGCCTCTGGAATGCGCTCTTGCACCGGCGCAGCCTTCGAGGAGTTTTCCTCGCTGCCGAACAGGTGGAAGAACGGCACGACCTGCCAGGTTCCCTGGGCAGGGGAGAAGGCACGAGGTACGTTGGCGAACCAGTTGAGTTTGTCACCGGCGCTTTCGATCAGGCGTACGCCCGGATCGCCTGCACGCAAGTGGCCGCCGACTTCGTCCTGGAACTTGTTCCACGCTTGCGGCGAGTTCCAGCCCGGAGACCAGGCGAATGGAACCTGGGAGCGAGGTTCGGCAGAGCCCGAGTAACCTTCCATCGAGAACGAGAACGCAGTGTCCTTGTCCTGCGAGGTGCGCGGTTCGTGCACGCTGATGTTGGCACGCATGGCGGTACGGCCGCTGTAGCGCAGCGGTTCGCGCGCCAGTTTCAAACCCTTGATACGGAAGCTGGCCGACGGCGCGGCACCGACGATACCGGCCAGTTGCGCATTGCTTGCGGCACAGGCTTCGGTGACGTGGTCCAGTTGCGTCCAGTCCACCGGCTTGTTCAGCAGGGTGGCGCGCAGGGCATGCAGCCAGCGCCAGCCTTCGTGGATCTTGATGCTGGCGTCCAGGTAGGTCGGATCGTAGACCTGGAAGAAGCGCTGGGCGCGGCCTTCCTGGCTGACCAGCGTACCGTCGCCTTCGGCGAAGCTGGCGGCGGGCAGAACAAGGTCGGCGCGATCGGTCGTGGCGGTCTTCTGATGGTCGGCGACGATCACCACTTTCGCGGCTTTCAGCGCGGCATCGACGGTAGCTGCATCAACGCGGGTGAACAGATCGTTTTCCAGCACGACGATAGCGTCGGCCTTGCCCGAGATCACTTCCTGCAGCGCGGCATCGACCGAATCGCCACCGAACAGGGTCAGACCCATGCTGTTGGCTTCCGGCACGATCAGGCTCAACGAGCCATTCTTGTCGCGCAGTTTCAGGGCTTTGGCGATGTTCGCCGCGGCTTCGATCAGCGCGTTGGAGCCCAGCGAAGCACCGGAAACAATCAACGGACGCTTGGCTTCCAGCAGGGCAGTGGCGATGCGCTGAGCCAGTTCCAGCGCCTCGCTGTCCAGGCCGGCTACGGCTGGTGCGCTTGGGTCGATGGCGTTTGCCACGGCGAAACCGATGCGGGCCAGATCGTCGGGAGCGGCGTGTACACACTCTTCGGCGATGTCGTCCAGGCGGGTTTCAGCCAGGCTTGCGATGAACAGCGGGTTCAGTTCGTGCTGACCGATGTTTTTCACCGCGGCATCGAGCCATGGCTGGACCTTCATCGCAGCGGCCATGTCTTCGGCCTTGTTCTTCACCGACTGACGCAGGCCCAGGGCCATGCGCGCGGCCGTCTGTGTGACGTCTTCGCCGAGAATGAACACCGCGTCGTGCTCTTCGACTTCGCGCAGGGTCGGAATCGGCAGCGGGCTGTCTTTGAGTACCTGGGCAACCAGACGCAGACGCTCCAGTTCACCGGCCTCGATACCCGAGTAGAAGTGCTCGGCACCCACCAGTTCGCGCAAAGCGAAGTTGCTTTCCAGGCTGGCGCGTGGCGAACCGATACCAACGATGTTGCGGCCGCGCAGCAGGTCGGCAGCCTTGTCCAGTGCCTGGTCCAGACTCAGCTTGACGTTGCCTTGCGTCAGCAGTGGCTGACGCGGCCGGTCGGTGCGGTTGACGTAGCCATAGCCGAAACGGCCACGGTCGCACAGGAAGTACTGGTTCACCGAACCGTTGTAGCGGTTTTCGATACGACGGATTTCGCCATAACGCTCACCGGGGCTGATGTTGCAACCGCTGGAACAGCCGTGGCAGATGCTCGGGGAGAACTGCATGTCCCATTTGCGGTTATAGCGCTCGGAGTGCGTCTTGTCGGTGAACACACCGGTCGGGCAGACCTCGGTGAGGTTGCCGGAGAACTCGCTTTCCAGCGTGCCGTTTTCAACGCGACCGAAGTAAACGTTGTCGTGGGCGCCGAATACGCCCAGGTCAGTGCCGCCAGCGTAGTCTTTATAGAAGCGCACACAGCGATAGCAGGCGATGCAGCGGTTCATCTCGTGAGCAATGAAAGGCCCCAGCTCCTGGTTCTGGTGAGTGCGTTTGGTGAAGCGATACCGGCGCTCGTTGTGGCCGGTCATCACGGTCATGTCCTGCAGATGGCAGTGGCCGCCTTCCTCGCAGACCGGGCAGTCGTGCGGGTGGTTGGTCATCAGCCATTCGACGACGCTGGCGCGGAACGCCTTTGATTCTTCGTCGTCGATGGAAATCCAGGTGTTGTCAGTGGCGGGCGTCATGCAGGACATGACGATACGACCACGGGTGTCGTTCTCGTCGGTGTACTGCTTGACCGCGCATTGGCGACAGGCGCCAACACTGCCAAGCGCTGGATGCCAGCAGAAATAAGGAATGTCGAGGCCCAGCGACAGACATGCCTGTAACAGGTTGTCTGCGCCATCGACTTCGAGCGCTTTGCCGTCTACGTGGATAGTAGCCATGGTTCAAAGTTCTTCGTTGGCCCGGTGTCAGCGGGCGTGGCTAATGGAATCTCGGTGCTACCCCGATTCAGACAGCCTTACAGGCGCAATCGGGATAGGCGGAAGGCGGGCCTTCTGACCCGTCAACCGTTGTGTCTTTGTTATGCGCCGACCATGGTCGGCGTCACGACCTGGTTGAGGTCGCCCGCACGTGTGGGCGCGATGCCTGCCTCGAACTCGTGCCGGAAGTATTTGATTGCGCTGCCCAGAGGTTCCACTGCGCCCGGTGCATGGGCACAGAAGGTCTTGCCTGGGCCGAGGAAGTTGACCAGCCCCAGCAGTGTCTCGATATCGCCTGCTTGACCCTGACCTTTCTCAATGGCGCGCAGGATTTTCACGCTCCATGGCAAGCCATCACGGCAAGGGGTGCAGAAGCCACAGGACTCTTGGGAGAAAAACTCCTCGAGGTTGCGCATCATCGACACCATGTTGACCTTGTCGTCGACCGCCATCGCCAGACCGGTACCCATCCGGGTGCCGACCTTGGCCACGCCGCCGGCGTAGAACTGGCAATCGAGGTGCTCGGGCAGCAGGAAACCTGTGCCAGCGCCGCCGGGTTGCCAGCACTTGAGCTTGTATCCGTCGCGCATGCCGCCAGCATAGTCCTCGAACAACTCACGGGCGGGCAGGCCGAACGGCAGCTCCCACAGGCCAGGGTTTTTCACCTTGCCGGAGAACCCCATGAGCTTGGTGCCCATGTCTTCACTGCCCTCGCGGGCCAGCGACTTGTACCAGTCGTTGCCGTTGTTGACGATCGCCGGGACGTTGCACAGGGTCTCTACGTTGTTCACGCAGGTCGGCTTGCCCCAGACGCCGACGGCGGCGGGGAAGGGTGGCTTGGAACGCGGGTTGGCGCGACGTCCTTCAAGGGAGTTGATCAATGCGGTTTCTTCACCGCAGATGTAACGCCCGGCGCCGGTGTGGACAAACAGCTCGAAGTCGAAGCCGGTGCCCAGAATGTTCTTGCCCAACAGACCGGCAGCCTTGGCTTCGGCCACGGCGCGGTTCAAGTGTTTGGCAGCAGTGACGTACTCGCCACGCAGGAAGATGTAGCCGCGGTAGGCTTTCAGGGCGCGAGCACTGATCAGCATGCCTTCTACCAGCAGATGGGGCAGCTGCTCCATCAGCATGCGGTCTTTCCAGGTGTTGGGTTCCATTTCGTCCGCGTTGCACAGCAGGTAGCGGATGTTCATGGATTCGTCTTTGGGCATCAGGCCCCACTTCACCCCAGTGGGGAAGCCTGCACCGCCGCGACCCTTGAGGCCGGAGTCCTTGACCGCCTGAACGATTTCGTCAGGCGATTGCTGGGCGAAGGCCTTGCGTGCTGCGGCATAGCCGTCTTTGGCCACGTATTCGTCGAACCAGATAGGCTCGCCGTCGTCGCGCAGACGCCAGGTCAGCGGGTGGGTCTCCGGCGTGCGCTGGATCAGGTTGGCCGGGCCGAAGGAAGTGATGGTCATACGTAACCCTCCAGCAGCTGGGCAACGCCAGCGGGCTGTAGATTGCCGAAAGTATCGTCGTCGATCATGACTGCCGGCGCCTTGTCGCAGTTGCCCAGGCAGCAGGCCGGCAGCAGCGTGAAGCGGCCATCGGCAGTGGTCTGGCCCAGGCCGATGCCCAGCTTGCTCTGGATTTCACCGACGATGTCTTCGTGACCGGCGATAAAGCAGACCATGCTGTTGCAGACACGGATGATGTGGCGGCCGACCGGCTGACGGAAGATCTGGCTATAGAACGTGGCCACGCCTTCAACGTCGCTGGCAGGGATGCCCAGCACTTCGCCGATTGCGTAGATGGCGCCGTCCGGCACCCAGCCGCGCTCCTTCTGAACGATCTTCAGGGCTTCGATGGACGCCGCGCGCGGGTCCTCGTAGTGATGCATTTCGTGCTCGATGGCCGAGCGCTCGGATTCGCTCAGGGCGAAACGGTCTGTCTGGATAAGCGTGCTGTTCATGCTTAGCGGTCCACGTCGGCCATAACGAAGTCGATACTACCCAGGTACGCGATCAAGTCCGCGACCATGCTGCCTTTGATCACCGAAGGGATCTGCTGCAGGTGCGGATAGCTTGGGGTGCGAATCCGGGTACGGTAGCTCATGGTGCCGCCGTCGCTCGTCAGGTAATAACTGTTGATGCCCTTGGTCGCTTCGATCATCTGGAAGGATTCGTTGGCCGGCATCACCGGGCCCCACGAAACCTGCAGGAAGTGCGTGATCAAGGTTTCGATGTGCTGCAGGGTGCGCTCTTTCGGTGGCGGCGTGGTCAGCGGGTGATCCGCCTTGTACGGACCTTCCGGCATGTTGCGCAGGCACTGGTCGATGATTTTGATGCTCTGGCGCATCTCTTCGACGCGGACCATGCAGCGATCATACGCATCGCCGTTGTGCGCCAACGGCACTTCGAACTCGAAGTTCTCATAGCCCGAGTACGGGCGAGCCTTGCGCAGGTCGAAATCGCAGCCCGTGCAACGCAGGCCGGAGCCGGTGACGCCCCACTCCAGCGCTTCCTTGGTGTTGTACGCGGCAACGCCGACGGTACGACCCTTGAGAATGCTGTTCTGCAGGGCGGCCTTGGTGTATTCGTCCAGGCGCTTTGGCAGCCATTCGACGAAGTCCTTGACCAGCTTGTCCCAGCCGCGAGGCAGATCATGGGCGACACCGCCGATGCGGTACCAGGCCGGGTGCATACGGAAACCGGTAATCGCTTCGATCACGGTGTAGGCTTTTTGCCGGTCGGTGAAGGTGAAAAATACCGGGGTCATTGCACCGACGTCCTGGATATACGTACCCAGGAACAACAGGTGGCTAGTGATACGGAAGAACTCGGCCATCATGATGCGGATGACGTCGACCTTCTCCGGCACCTTGATGCCGGCCAGCTTCTCGACCGAGAGCACGTACGGCAGGTTGTTCATCACCCCGCCGAGGTAGTCGATGCGGTCGGTGTACGGAATGAAGCTGTGCCAGGACTGACGCTCGGCCATCTTCTCGGCACCACGGTGGTGGTAACCGATGTCCGGTACGCAGTCGACGATCTCTTCGCCGTCCAGCTGCAACACGATCCGGAACGCACCGTGAGCGGAGGGGTGGTTCGGACCCAGGTTGAGGAACATGTAGTCCTCGTTGGTGCCGGAACGCTTCATACCCCAGTCCTCTGGACGGAAGCGCGCGGCTTCTTCTTCCAGTTGTTGCTTGGCCAGCGTCAGGCTGTAGGGGTCGAATTCGGTGGCGCGGGCAGGGTAATCCTTGCGCAGCGGGTGACCTTCCCAGGTCGGCGGCATCATGATGCGGCTCAGGTGCGGGTGGCCTGGGAAGTCGATCCCGAACATGTCCCACACTTCACGCTCGTACCAGTTGGCGTTCGGCCAGATGCTGGTGATGGTCGGCACGCTGAGGTCGCCCTCGGACAAGGCCACCTTGATCATGACGTCACTGTTACGCTCTACCGACAGCAAGTGGTAGAAGACGGTGAAATCGGCGTCCGGCAAGCCACGGCGCTTGGTGCGCAGACGTTCGTCCACGCCGTGCAGGTCGTACAGCATCGAGTACGGCTTGGGCACATTGCGCAGGAAGCTGAGGATTTCGAACAGCTTGGCACGGGCAACCCAGAGCACAGGCATGCCTGTAACAGTGGATTGGGCGGTGAACGCTTCTGCGCCAAAACGGTTGTGTAGTTCAACGACGACATCTTGGTCGTCAGCCTTGTAAGGCGGGATGTACAGAGCGGTGTCTGCAGTCATAGGTCTCGATCGCTATCGGTCAACGTACAGAATGAACCCAGGTTCAGGCTTCTTTTTGTAAAAGAAAACTGGATCAGACTTCGTCGGGGCTGCGCAGGTTTGTGACCTGAATACGCTGTTCGCGGCGCTGTTCCTTCTGCGAAGGCATCTCGGCGCGATACACGCCTTGGTCGCCGACGACCCAGGAAAGAGGGCGACGCTCCTGGCCAATGGATTCCTGCAACAGCATCAGGCCTTGCAGAAATGCCTCTGGGCGGGGTGGGCAGCCGGGCACATAAACATCTACAGGCAGGAACTTGTCCACGCCTTGCACAACGGAGTAGATGTCATACATGCCACCGGAGTTGGCGCACGAACCCATGGAAATGACCCATTTAGGCTCAAGCATTTGCTCGTAGAGGCGCTGGATGATCGGCGCCATCTTGATGAAGCAGGTACCGGCGATAACCATGAAATCCGCCTGACGCGGCGATGCCCGAATCACTTCGGCGCCGAAGCGCGCGATGTCGTGGGGCGCTGTGAAGGCGGTAGTCATTTCCACGTAGCAGCAGGACAAACCGAAGTTGTACGGCCAAAGGGAATTCTTGCGACCCCAGTTGACGGCACCGCTCAGTACGTCCTCGAGCTTGCCCATGAATATGTTTTTGTGGACTTGATCCTCTAACGGATCGGAAACGGTTTCCCGTTCGCCGATGGGGTACTGCTCGTTAGGAGCATCCGGGTCGATCCTGGTGAGATTGTATTGCATTGCCAAAGCCTCATTGTTTTAGCTTCGCCTGCCGATTACGACGACCTACGGGAGCCCAATCGAGCGCCCCTACACGCCATAGGTAGACAAGACCTGCCAACAGAATTGCTATGAAAACGAGAGCTTCGGCGAAGCCGGTCCAGCCGCTTTCGCGGACGGACACAGACCAGGCGTACAGAAAGAGGGCTTCAATATCGAAAATCACGAAGAGCATCGCGACCAGATAGAATTTTGCGGAGAGCCGCAGACGCGCGCCGCCGGTGGGCAGCATGCCGGATTCGAAAGGTTCGTTCTTGCTGCGGCCCCAGGCTTTGGAACCCAGCAGGCTTGAGAGGCCGAGCATGAAGGCGCAGAGGCCAATGACGCCCAAAAGGAAAATGGCGAAGCCCCAATTGTGGGCAATCAGACCTGTCGATTCGGGCATGCTGGCAGTCCTTAACAGAGAGCAAGGGTCTCTGAGCTTGAAAAGAAGTAAAAGCAGTGACGATATGTCGCAGTGCGATCAATTCCGGGATTTTATGTGCAAAAGGAGGGCAAGTAAATTTTCTACATCAAATTTATTCACAGGATTAATGAGGCAGGTCACGGTTTCGGTACGCGGGGCCTTGCCGGGCGGCCATTACAGCGTTTTTCGTTAATTATGTTTCCCGTAAACGGTAATGAAAAACGCGCAGGAGAAATGATAATTAATATCATTTGGAACTTCATTTTGCGTTTGTCACTGGAAAGTGACGAAGTTGGCGTTACAGCATCTGTCAAATGAAGGTTTATTAAGCGGCGACGTTAATTAACTTTTGCCAGTCGATTCGGGATGTCTATCGACTAATGACCTACTACTTGGGTAGGGCATTAATGCTCCGATATGACAAAAGCCGCCCGAAGGCGGCTTTTGAGAGGCGCGCAGACTCAGTGGAACTGTTCTTCTTCGGTAGAACCGGTCAGCGCGGTCACCGAAGACTGGCCACCCTGGATCACAGTGGTCATGTCGTCGAAGTAGCCGGTGCCTACTTCCTGCTGGTGCGCCACGAAGGTGTAGCCCTTGGCCGCGTCAGCGAATTCCTGCTCCTGCAGCTTCACGTAGGCGGTCATGTCGTTGCGGGCGTAGTCGTGCGCCAGGTTGAACATGCTGTGCCACATGTTGTGAATGCCCGCCAGGGTGATGAACTGGTGCTTGTAGCCCATTGCCGACAGTTCGCGCTGGAATTTGGCGATGGTCGCGTCGTCCAGGTTCTTCTTCCAGTTGAAGGAGGGCGAGCAGTTGTACGACAGCAGTTGGTCCGGGTATTCCTTCTTGATCGCTTCGGCGAAACGACGGGCTTCGTCCAGATCCGGCTTGGCGGTTTCGCACCAGATCAGATCGGCATACGGCGCATACGCCAGGCCGCGAGCGATGGCCTGATCCAGGCCGGCGCGTACTTTATAGAAGCCTTCCGGTGTGCGAGTGCCGGTGACGAACGGTTTGTCGTACGGGTCGCAGTCGGACGTCAGCAAGTCAGCCGCGTTGGCATCGGTGCGCGCCAGGATGATGGTCGGAACGCCCGCGACGTCAGCCGCAAGACGCGCTGCCACCAGCTTCTGTACAGCTTCCTGAGTCGGTACCAGTACTTTGCCGCCCATGTGGCCGCACTTTTTCACCGAGGCCAACTGATCTTCGAAGTGCACGCCGGCAGCGCCTGCCTCGATCATGCTCTTCATCAGTTCATAGGCATTCAGCACGCCACCGAAACCGGCTTCGGCGTCGGCAACGATCGGTGCGAAGTAATCGATATAGCCTTCGTCGCCTGGGTTCTTGCCAGCTTTCCACTGGATCTGGTCAGCACGGCGGAACGAGTTGTTGATGCGCTTGACTACGGTCGGAACCGAATCCACCGGGTACAGCGACTGGTCGGGGTACATCGACTCTGCCGAGTTGTTGTCCGCCGCCACCTGCCAGCCGGACAGGTAGATCGCCTGGATGCCCGCCTTGACTTGCTGTACCGCCTGGCCGCCAGTCAGGGCGCCCATGCAGTTGACGAAATCCTTGTCGGGACGGAAGGACGGCTTGGCGCCCTGGGTGACCAGGTTCCAGAGCTTTTCAGCGCCCAGCTTGGCGAAGGTGTGTTCAGGCTGAACCGAGCCACGCAGGCGGACGACGTCAGCAGCGGAGTAGGTGCGGGTCACGCCTTTCCAGCGTGGATTCTCGGCCCAGTCTTTCTCGATGGCTGCAATTTGTTGTTCGCGTGTCAGTGCCATGGGGTAAACCTCGTCGCTTAGTCTTGTGGGTCTTGAGGTGAAGCTGTTCGCTGTACCTGCGCCTGGGTTTTTCCAGGGCGCACTTAAGGCTGCTCACTGAATCGGAAAGCATTGCGTTTCATCGGGATTTTTTACGCCTCACGATAAGGAGACGCTGAAACTGCCTTTTGGGCTGAAAAGTCGCGATCCTGCTCAACTTGGTGGGGTATGAGCACAATCATGAGGCTTTCTGCAAAGCCTCTTATCAGTGGGAGCGAGGCCATCATGCCTCGGCTTTTTTGCGTCGTCAAACATTTTGTAGTGCCTTTTTATGCCCACTACATATTTTATCCAATACGACTCATCAGTCAGATTCAGGCCTTTAGGTGCTGGGAAGGGCAAGTCAGCTGCGGTACTGGTCGGTCATGAGGCGCGTGGGATATGTAGTGGTGTAGATGAGCACTACATTTTGGAGAGGAACAACAACCTGTGGGAGTGAGCTCGCTCACGAATAGGCCAGGACGCCGATTCGTGAGCAAGCTCACGCCCACAGGTAAAGCATGTCTTTCAGGTGGTCTCAATCGAGGCTGTCGACCTTCACCCGCAACGTCATGTCATCGCGACCCTGAGTCGAATAACGCCGCGCCGCGGCCTGTTCGTCTGCGCGAGACTGGTCGCTGACGCCCGCCAGCGTGATCCATTCCCCCAGCCGCCCGCTGACTTGGGTATCCGTGCTCTGCACCTTGATCGCATCGGCCTGTTGCTGGCTCATGCGATCGTTGTTAGTGCTGATGCTCAGGTGCACGATATCGCCGGTAACGCTCGCCGTGACATAGAAATCACGGGTTACGTTGCGGTATTGGGTGTTGGTCTGCGCGTAGCCGTAGGAGTCGGTCTGCACGTTGGTGATCGGAATGCTCTGACCCACCTGGATCAACGCCGGCGTGCCTTCGTTGGCCTGAACCTGCTGCACGCCGCCGTCACGGCTGGCGGTGCCGTAGTTGATGATTCGGGTCTTGCCGTCGGCGCTCAACCGGCCATCCTGCGAGCGTACGCTGCTGTTGACCGAATAACCCTGGTCGCTCTGGATGGTGCTATCGCTGGTATCGACGCTGATCAGCAGACGCTTGGGCGCTGTATCGAGTTGCGAAAGCAGACCGCGAAGTTCGCTGATCTTGTTCGGTTCGGCATTGACGATGAGTTTGTTGCCGTAGGCGTTGACGCTGCCTTCGTTGCCCAAGAACGATTTGGCGGCGGGCATCAGGTCATCGCTGGTACGGTAATTCAGCGGGATGACTTCGGTGGCGGCGACGGCCGTGAAGCTGCAAGCCAACAGCACAGAAGCGAGCAGGGTGCGTAACGACATCGGTGTGTTCTCCGCGAGGGGCGCATCAAAGCGTTGAGTGTGACAGTTTGTCGGCCTGGTGATGACCAAATTGAATCGCAGACAGCAGAACGCCCCGGAATTCTCGTTTCAGCATAGTCAGCTGAGGCGGGAACGACGGGGCGTTCTATTGCACGATGGCTGCTCGCTTAGCGCGAGTTGCGCACCATGTCCACGTGGGGCAGGCCGGCTTCGAGGAACTCATCGCTGACCACGGTGAAGCCAAAGCGCTCGTAAAACGCAGTGGCGTACACCTGGGCGCTGAGCTTTTGCTCCGTGAGGTCACGGCTTTCCGCTTCGGCGATCACGAACTGCAGCAAAGTGTCACCGACCTTCAGGCCGCGCCAGTCCTTGAGCACCGAAAGCCTGCCGATTTCACCGTCCGACAGCAGGCGCGCCGTGCCGATCGGATAATCGCCTTCCAGCGCCAGGAAATGCAGCGCGCCGGCATCTTCGGCGTCCCACTCCAGTTCAGGCGGTACCGATTGCTCGGCAATGAACACCGCTTCGCGAATACGCCGGATATCGGCGTTGTCTTTCTGCCAGTCGGCTACCCGTACGTGGATCTTATTCATCAGCAAACCCCAGACTTCCTTGTTTGACCAGCTCGCAGAGCAGGTTACGACCATCGTCATCTGCCAGCCATTGGCCCAGATTGTCGATATGCAGTGCATCGGCCGCGCAGATCAATTTCAACAGCTCGCGCAGACGGCCAGGCAGCAGACGGCTCTGGCCGCTGGCGAAGAGCAGCAGGTCTTCGTCGACTTCGGACCAAGCCAGTCGTGCGCTCGGGTTGCGAATCAGGATCGCACCCTGTTCCAGACTATCGAGCAGTTCGGCGTCGTCCAGTTCCGGGCCGGTAACCATTTCCGGGTAGCGCGGCTCGGTCATGAACTGGCCGAACCAGGTCAGCAGCAGGCGCTCGTCACCCATGTGCTCGGCCAGCAGCGCCTTGAGGCGATCGAGGGCGTCACGCTGGATCTGGTGCGGATCACTGACCGGCTGCGCGTCGGCGTCGGTGTAGCGCTCTTCGTCAGACATGAACTGGCTGAGGAAGTCGGTGAAGTGAGTCAACACTTCGGCAGCGCTCGGGGCACGGAAGCCCACTGAATAAGTCAGGCAGTCATCCACGGCAACGCCCCAATGCGCCAGTCGCGGCGGCAGGTAAAGCATGTCGCCCGGTTCCAGCGTCCACTCGTCGCTGCCCTGGAAGTCGGCGAGGATGCGCAGGTCCGCGTGCTCCAGCAGCGGGCTGTCGGTGTCGCACATCTGGCCAATCTTCCAGTGACGCTTGCCGTGGCCTTGCAGCAAGAACACGTCGTAGTTGTCGAAGTGCGGACCCACGCTGCCGCCAGGTGCGGCGTAGCTGATCATCACGTCGTCGATGCGCCAGCTTGGCAGGAAGCGGAAGTTGTCCAGCAACTCGCCGACTTCCGGCACGAACTGGTCAACGGCCTGAACCAGCAGCGTCCATTCGGTCTCGGGCAGCTTGCTGAACTCGTCTTCGGCGAACGGGCCACGGCGCAGTTCCCACGGACGCGCGCCGTTCTCGATGATCAGGCGCGATTCGATCTCTTCTTCCAGCGCCAGACCAGCCAGTTCGTCTGGGTCGATCGGGCTTTCGAAATCCGGGATTGCCTGGCGGATGAGCAGCGGTTTTTTCTGCCAGTAATCACGCAGGAATTCGCGCGCCGTGATGCCACCAAGCAACTGCAGAGGAATATCAGGATTCATGTGTAACCTATTGAAAAAACGTATTTTTCAGACTGGAATAAAAACGCCCGGCTCAGCCGGGCGTTCAGAGCGTAGGGCGTTCGATCAGATGCGCTTGGCTTGGGCCACGGCGCTGCCGATGTAGTTGGCTGGCGTGAGCTTTTTCAGCTCGGCGCGGGCTTGGGCAGGCATGTCCAGGCCATCGATGAAAGTCTGCAGCGCTTCAGGGCTGATGCCCTTGCCGCGTGTCAGCTCTTTCAGCTTCTCGTACGGGTTTTCGATGTCGTAGCGACGCATGACGGTCTGGATCGGCTCGGCGAGCACTTCCCAGCAAGCGTCCAGGTCGGCCGCGATCTTCTGCTCGTTCAGCTCCAGCTTGCCGATGCCTTTGAGGCTCGCTTCGTAGGCAATCACGCTGTGTGCGAAGCCCACGCCGAGGTTGCGCAGCACGGTGGAGTCGGTCAGGTCGCGCTGCCAGCGGGAGATCGGCAGTTTGCTTGCCAGGTGCTGGAACAGCGCGTTGGCGATACCCAGGTTGCCTTCGGAGTTTTCGAAGTCGATCGGGTTGACCTTGTGCGGCATGGTCGAGGAGCCGATTTCGCCGGCGACGGTCTTCTGCTTGAAGTAGCCCAGGGAAATGTAACCCCAGATGTCGCGATCGAAGTCGATCAGGATCGTGTTGTAGCGGGCGATCGCATCGAACAGCTCGGCGATGTAGTCGTGCGGCTCGATCTGCGTGGTGTACGGGTTGAAACCCAGACCCAGCTCGTCTTCGATGAAGGCGCGGGCGTTGGCTTCCCAGTCGATGTCCGGGTAGGCGGACAGGTGTGCGTTGTAGTTGCCCACGGCACCGTTGATCTTGCCCAGCAGCGGCACGGCGGCGACTTGAGCGATCTGGCGCTCCAGGCGGTAGACGACGTTGGCCAGTTCCTTGCCCAGAGTGGTCGGCGAAGCAGGCTGGCCGTGGGTGCGCGACAGCATTGGCACGGCGGCGAAACGGATTGCCAGCTCGCGGATCGATTCGGCGATCTGGCGCATCAGCGGCAGCAGCACGGTGTCGCGGCCTTCACGCAGCATCAGCGCGTGGGACAGGTTGTTGATGTCTTCACTGGTGCAGGCGAAGTGGATGAATTCGCTGACCTTGGCCAATTCCGGCAATTTGGCCGCCTGTTCTTTGAGCAGGTACTCGATCGCCTTGACGTCGTGGTTGGTGGTGCGTTCGATCTCTTTCACGCGCTCGGCGTGCTCGAGGGCGAAGTCATCGGCCAGCGCGTCGAGAATCGCTTTGGCTTCGGCGGAAAATGCCGGGACTTCCGGGATTTGCGGGTGAGCCGCCAGGCGCTGCAGCCAACGGACTTCTACCAGGGCGCGGAAACGGATCAGGCCGTATTCGCTGAAAATTGGGCGCAGGGCCTGGGTTTTGCCGGCGTAGCGGCCGTCTACAGGGGAAACCGCAGTGAGCGAAGAAAGCTGCATGGGGTGTTCTCGGACAGTCGGGCAACGAAAAGGGGCGCGTATCATACATGAAAATTCGGATCAGCCGAGGCCGACTGACCGAGATGGATACGCGTCGTATGGGGTAAATCCGCTGTTTCCCGGCGCTCGGCAATCAGCCGTGCATCAAGGGATACAGTTCTTTCAATAGCTTGCGACGGCTGACGACCAGTTGCCAGCGGTGACCGCCCACTTGTCGCCAAAGTCGCGCGCAACGAATCCCGGCCAACAGCAGGGCACGGATTTTCGAGGCGTTGTTGGGTTGTTGCAGGTTGCGCATGTCGCCGTGGACCTGAATCCGCTGGCGCAGGGTGCTTAGAGTTTCCTGATACAGCGCACCGCTGGCGGCGATTACGTTTTCATGAACGATGCCGAAATGTTCGACCTGGGACTTGATCTGCGGCAGGCGCCTGCCGATGGTGTCGAGCATGTCGTCGCGCTTGGACAGCTGACGCTCCAGGCCCAGCATCGCCAGGGCATAACGCAAAGGCTCGCGCTGCAGCGTGCCAGGGTCGCGCTCAAGAGCGCTGGCGAGGGCGCGATAGCCTTCGCGCAGGTTGAGGTCGTCGCCGCCGAACACGTCCAGGGTGTCCTTGGGGTCCATCACCAACAACCCTCCGAGCAGGCAGCCGACAGTCGCTTCACTGGCCTGGCCGGTCTTGGCGATGCGGTCGACCAGCACCGCGGCTTGAAATACGCCGCCCAGTGCGGTGAGTTGCTCTTGGATCGGACTCATCAACGAGGATCCTTGCTGTGCCAGGGTTCGGCGATTTCGATGACGCCGCCGCCCAGGCAGATTTCGCCGTCGTAGAACACCACGGACTGGCCGGGAGTCACGGCCCGTTGCGGCTCATCGAAGATGGCACGATAGCCAGTGGCGGTGCGTTCCAGCGTGCAGCCCTGGTCGCCCTGGCGGTAACGGACTTTGGCGGTCAGCTTGCGCGGCGTGCCCAGGTCGATCGGATTGACCCAGTAGATCTCCGAGGCCAGCAGGGCGCGGGAGAACAGCCACGGATGTTCGTTGCCCTGGCCGACGATCAGTTCGTTGCGCTCCAGATCCTTCTCCAGCACGTACCAGGGCTCGTCGCCCGCGTCTTTCAGGCCCCCGATGCCCAGGCCCTGACGCTGGCCGATGGTGTGGTACATCAGGCCGGCGTGGCGGCCGATGACTTCGCCTTCGGTGGTCTTGATCTCGCCCGGTTGCGCAGGCAGGTACTGTTTCAGGAAGTCGGTGAAACGACGCTCGCCGATGAAGCAGATCCCGGTGGAGTCCTTTTTCTTGGCGGTGGCCAGCTCATATTTCTCCGCAATCGCTCGCACTGCCGGCTTCTCCAGCTCGCCGACCGGAAACAGCGTCTTGGCAATCTGTTCGCCCGCGACGGCGTGCAGGAAATAGCTCTGGTCTTTGTTCGGATCCAGGCCCTTGAGCAGTTCGGTACGACCATCGATGTCGCGCCGGCGCACATAGTGACCGGTGGCGATCAGGTCGGCGCCAAGCATGAATGCGTAATCGAGGAAGGCTTTGAACTTGATCTCCCGGTTACAGAGGATGTCCGGGTTCGGCGTGCGACCGGCCTTGTACTCCTCGAGGAAGTGCTCGAAGACGTTATCCCAATACTCGGCGGCGAAGTTCACCGTATGCAGCTTGATACCGATTCGGTCGCACACGGCCTGAGCGTCCGCGAGGTCGTCCATGGCGGTGCAGTATTCCGTTCCGTCATCTTCTTCCCAGTTCTTCATGAAGAGGCCTTCGACCTGATAACCCTGCTCCATGAGCAGAAGGGCGGAGACCGAAGAATCCACGCCGCCGGACATGCCGACAATGACGCGCTTGTTCTCTGGAGTGGAAAAGGCTGAATCAGACATAGGTATTCGATGGGTAGTCTGGAAAAGGACGCGATTCTAGCAGGGAGTCGGCCTCAAGGCTAAAAGCTATTCAATTGCGCACGACATCCAGGCTGTGCACGGGGCCTGCGAGGTAGTCGTCGATGCACTCCAGGACCAGATGACTGCGCCAGCGTGCCGGCTGGCTGGCCAGTTCGTCGCGGGTGAACCACGGCGCGCCGACGATACCGGTATCCAATGCGCGGTCGGGATGGTGTTTGACGGCCTTGGCAGAGAAGCACACCCGCTGATAGGTCACGCCATTGCTCGGGGCGGTGTACAGGTAAATCCCGACCACGCCAGTCAGCTCGACGTCCCAGCCGGTTTCTTCCAGCGTTTCGCGGATGGCCGCTTCGCGCAGGGTTTCGTTGGCTTCAAGGTGCCCGGCGGGTTGGTTGAGCACGAGTTTGTCGTTCTTGGACTCTTCGACGAACAGGAAGCGACCATTGTCTTCGATGATGGTGGCGACGGTGATGTGAGGTTGCCAAGGCATGAGAAAGTCCCGATAGGGTGGCAAATGAAGATCATTGTGAGCCAGCTTGCTCGCGAAAGCGGTGGGTCAGTTAGCAATCATGTTGAGGCCGATGACCCCTTCGCGAGCAAGCTCGCTCCGCCATTGGATTTAAGGTCACGCTGCTCCTTCACGGGATTGTGTGGACCCAAGCACAAAAGAAAAACCCCGGCACAGGGCCGGGGCTTTCGCATTGCGTTCGGCTCGGTGACGCCGATCCGGCAAGGCTTACTTGAGCGCGTTGATCGCGTCGTTCAGGGTCTTGCTAGGACGCATGGCTTTGCTGGCCAGTTCCGGCGTGGCGAAATAGTAGCCGCCGATGTCGAGAGGCTTGCCCTGTACGCTGTTCAGCTCGGCGACGATGGTCGCTTCATTGTCGGTCAGGGTTTTCGCCAGCTCGGTGAACTTGGCTTGCAGCGCAGTATCTTCGGTCTGGGCAGCCAAAGCCTGGGCCCAGTAGGTGGCCAGGTAGAAATGGCTGCCACGGTTGTCGATACCGCCAACCTTGCGCGATGGCGACTTGTTGTTGTCCAGGAACTGGCCGGTGGCCTTGTCCAGGGCAGTGGCAAGTACCAGTGCTTTCGGGTTGTTGTAGGTGTTGCCCAGGTGCTCCAGCGAGGCGGCCAGCGCCAGGAACTCACCCAGCGAGTCCCAACGCAGGAAGTTCTCTTCATTGAGCTGCTGAACGTGCTTCGGAGCCGAACCGCCAGCGCCGGTTTCGAACAGACCGCCGCCATTCATCAGCGGAACGATCGACAGCATCTTGGCGCTCGTGCCCAGTTCCATGATCGGGAACAGGTCGGTCAGGTAGTCACGCAGCACGTTGCCGGTTACCGAGATGGTGTCCTTGCCAGCGCGGATGCGCTCCAGGGAAACCTTCATCGCTTCAACTGGCGACTTGATGCTGATGTCCAGGCCGGTGATGTCGTGATCCTTCAGGTATTTCTCGACCTTCTTGATCATCACGGCGTCGTGGGCGCGCTGTGGGTCCAGCCAGAAGATTGCCGGAGTGTTGCTCAGGCGCGAGCGGTTGACGGCCAGTTTGACCCAGTCCTGGATCGGCGCGTCTTTGGTCTGGCACATGCGCCAGATGTCGCCGGCTTCGACGTTCTGCTCCATCAACACCTGACCTTTGTCATCGGTAACGCGGACAACGCCGTCAGTCTCGATCTGGAAGGTCTTGTTATGGGAGCCATATTCTTCGGCTTTCTGCGCCATCAGGCCAACGTTCGGCACGCTGCCCATGGTGGTCGGATCGAAGGCGCCGTGTTTCTTGCAGTCTTCGATGACAGCCTGGTAGATGGTGGCATAGCAGCGATCCGGGATCACGGCCTTGGTGTCCTGCAGGACGCCTTCGTTGTTCCACATCTTGCCGGAATCACGAATCATCGCAGGCATCGAGGCATCCACGATGACGTCGCTCGGTACGTGAAGGTTAGTGATGCCCTTGTCGGAATTGACCATCGCCAGAGGAGGGCGGGTCGCGTAAACGGCTTTGACGTCCGCTTCGATCTGCGCCTGCTGGTCGGCTGGCAGTGTCTTGATGCGGGCGTACAGGTCGCCGATACCGTTGTTCAAGCTGAAGCCGATTTCCTTGAGGACATCTGCGTGCTTGCTCAGCGCGTCCTGATAGTACTCGGCAACGAATTCGCCGAACATGATCGGGTCGGAGACCTTCATCATGGTAGCTTTCAGGTGAACGGAGAACAGGACGCCCAGTTTCTTGGCGTCTTCGATTTCCTTGGCCACGAACGCGCGCAGAGCTTTCTTGCTCATCACTGCGCTGTCGATGATTTCACCAGCGAGAACCGAGGTCTTGTCTTTCAGCACGGTGGTGCTGCCATCTTTGCCGATCAGTTCGATCTTCACCGAGCCTGCGGCTTCGATCAGCGAGGATTTTTCGCTGCCGTAGAAGTCACCGCTGTCCATGTGGGCAACGTGGGACTTGGAGTCTGCAGCCCAGGCGCCCATCTTGTGCGGGTGCTTGCGCGCATAGTTCTTGACCGAAAGCGGTGCGCGACGATCAGAATTACCTTCACGCAGAACCGGGTTCACGGCACTGCCTTTTACCTTGTCGTAGCCAGCACGAGCCACCTTGTCGGCTTCGGTCACGACTTCATCCGGGTAGTCCGGGATGTCGTAGCCCTTGGCCTGCAGTTCCTTGATCGCCGCTTTCAGTTGCGGGACCGAGGCGCTGATGTTCGGCAGCTTGATGATGTTCGCTTCTGGAGTGGTCGCCAGTTCGCCCAGCTCGGCCAGATCGTCGGAAACCTTCTTGTCACCCAGGCGCTCGGGGAAGCTGGCCAGGATACGGGCTGCAAGAGAGATGTCGCGGGTTTCGACGGTAATATCGGCGGAGGCGGTGAATGCTTCGATGATTGGAAGCAACGAGTAGGTGGCGAGGGCAGGAGCTTCGTCGGTGAAGGTATAGATGATCTTCGAGCGGTTGGACATTTTCGGGATAACTCTCTTCTTTGCTGAGCGTACACAAAATTTCGAGATGCGCAGGGTAGGCACTTTCGCCCAAGGTATCGATGAGCCGAAAGTCGAGAATTTCGTCGCGTGATATGGGGTACATCAGTCGAGCGTCAAGCGGCTGTACTCTGGTTGAGAGTGCGGCCTGTCGAGGGCTGAAAGTCTCGTTTCAGATGGCTCGGCCCCCGATGACCCTATGGTCACCGGCGGCAAGTATACCACCGGTCCCGGCCATTAATACGATAGTAGTGTGAACGCTTGACAGGCGCATTGATCGATTCAGCCTCCCGGTTCCCGTCGCGAAATTTCCGCAAAACCTCGAAGCCCGCGTCTTACGGGGGCTGCGGCAGACTGTCGCAGTCGTAAACGGGTAGCGAAGGGCCGATGAATCGCAAGTCGGATTGCGACTAAAGGAGCATTCGAGCCGTGGTTGCAGTCGTCGGAGGGGTGAATTGGCCCGCGGAGGTCGTCGAATGCCTGGATTCTGGCTGGAGCCAGAGTACTGTCTTTGTCGACCTCGGCATCATGGCCCCATTCGTCTATATAAGAAGAAGCAGCAGTTGGTGCGCAAAAAAAAACCGGTCAGCTCACTGGGTGAGCTGCCCGGTTTTCATGAGTCTCGCGCTTGAACGGTCCGGCTCAGGCGTGATCCTTGCTGTGCTCATGTTGCGTGGCGTTTGCGTTGACGTGATCTTTGGTTGCCGCGGCATGTGCTGTGATATCCACAGCATGCAAGCCTTTGGGGCCCTGGATGATCTCGAAGTTGACCGGTTGGCCGGCCTTGAGCGTCTTGTATCCGTCCATTTTGATCGCCGAGTAATGAGCAAACAGGTCCTCGGACTTGCCATCTTCAACGATGAAGCCATACCCCTTGGCGTTGTTAAACCACTTGACCTTACCGCTTAGCATAGTCACATCCCTCTGCAAAGGACTCCGATGGGAGTATCATCACCTCTCATCCGCCGGACCTAAAAAATTTTGGTTGACTGCGCGGACCCTTTTTACCCAATGTGGGTTCTATTGTTTGTAACACCGATTAGCCGATAGTCAAGGTCAAGCGGCAGTCCAGTTGAAAACCTGCATGATCGTGACTACTTATTTCAATTTCGTCCCCTACGAACCTTCTTTACCATGCATGCAATCAGCAAGATTCGACTAACATTCAATCAGGATGATCCGCAATCCCATGAGGACGAAGCGGCGGGCATCGCTGTACAGGAAGCCAAGCCGACATTGCAGGTACCACCGATGTACAAGGTGGTTTTATTCAACGATGACTACACCCCGATGGATTTCGTTGTCGAAGTGCTCGAGGTGTTCTTCAACCTGAATCGTGAGCTGGCGACCAAGGTCATGCTGGCCGTCCATACAGAGGGACGGGCAGTGTGCGGATTGTTTACCCGCGACATCGCCGAGACCAAGGCAATGCAGGTCAACCAATACGCCAGGGAAAGCCAGCATCCGCTACTCTGTGAGATCGAGAAGGACGGTTAACGCCGGACACTTGGGTATGAGGTGAAGCTATGTTAAACCGTGAGCTCGAAGTCACCCTCAATTTGGCTTTCAAGGAGGCCCGCTCCAAACGTCATGAATTCATGACCGTGGAGCACCTTCTTTTGGCCCTATTGGACAATGAGGCTGCCGCCACTGTTCTGCGTGCCTGCGGCGCGAACCTCGACAAACTCAAACACGACCTTCAGGAGTTCATCGACTCCACCACGCCGCTGATCCCCGTACATGACGAGGATCGCGAGACCCAACCCACCCTGGGCTTCCAGCGCGTGCTCCAGCGTGCCGTGTTCCATGTGCAGAGTTCCGGTAAGCGTGAAGTCACCGGCGCAAACGTTCTGGTGGCGATTTTCAGTGAGCAGGAAAGTCAGGCAGTGTTTCTGCTGAAACAGCAGAGCGTTGCCCGAATCGATGTCGTCAACTATATCGCTCACGGTATTTCCAAGGTGCCTGGGCATGGCGATCACTCTGAAGGTGAGCAAGATATGCAGGATGATGAGGGCGGTGAGTCTTCTTCTTCGGGCAATCCTCTGGATGCCTATGCCAGCAACCTGAATGAACTGGCCCGTCAGGGCCGCATCGATCCGTTGGTGGGCCGTGAGCTGGAAGTCGAGCGTGTCGCTCAGATTCTCGCGCGCCGTCGCAAGAACAACCCGTTGCTGGTCGGTGAGGCCGGCGTCGGTAAAACCGCCATCGCCGAAGGCCTGGCCAAGCGTATCGTCGACAATCAGGTGCCGGACCTGCTGGCTAACAGCGTGGTCTACTCGCTGGATCTTGGTGCACTGCTGGCCGGTACCAAATACCGCGGCGACTTCGAGAAGCGCTTCAAGGCGCTGCTTGGTGAACTGAAGAAACGTCCGCATGCCATCCTGTTCATCGACGAAATCCACACCATCATTGGTGCCGGTGCTGCGTCGGGCGGGGTGATGGATGCCTCCAACCTGCTCAAACCGCTGCTGTCGTCGGGTGACATCCGCTGCATCGGTTCGACCACATTCCAGGAATTCCGCGGCATTTTCGAGAAAGATCGCGCGCTGGCTCGTCGCTTCCAGAAAGTCGATGTGTCCGAACCATCTGTCGAAGACACCATCGGCATTCTGCGTGGCCTGAAAGGTCGTTTTGAACAGCATCACAACATCGAATACAGCGATGAAGCCCTGCGTGCCGCTGCTGAACTGGCGTCGCGCTACATCAATGATCGTCACATGCCTGACAAGGCAATTGACGTGATTGACGAGGCAGGCGCCTATCAGCGTCTGCAGCCGGTCGAGTTGCGCGTCAAACGTATCGATGTGCCACAAGTTGAAGACATCGTCGCGAAAATCGCGCGGATTCCACCTAAGCACGTCAACAGTTCCGACAAGGAACTGCTGCGTAACCTCGAGCGCGATCTCAAGCTGACTGTGTTCGGTCAGGATGCGGCGATCGACTCGCTGTCCACTGCGATCAAGCTGTCTCGTGCCGGTCTGAAATCCCCGGATAAACCCGTAGGGTCATTCCTGTTCGCAGGTCCGACCGGGGTGGGTAAAACCGAGGCTGCACGCCAGTTGGCCAAGGCCCTGGGGATCGAGTTGGTCCGTTTCGACATGTCCGAGTACATGGAGCGTCACACCGTATCGCGTCTGATCGGTGCGCCTCCGGGTTATGTCGGGTTCGATCAGGGTGGTCTGTTGACGGAAGCTATCACCAAGCAGCCGCATTGCGTGTTGTTACTCGATGAAATCGAAAAGGCCCATCCGGAAGTCTTCAACCTGCTGCTGCAGGTGATGGACCACGGCACCTTGACCGACAATAACGGCCGCAAAGCGGACTTCCGCAATGTGATCGTGATCATGACCACCAACGCCGGTGCGGAAACCGCGGCGCGTGCTTCGATCGGCTTCACTCATCAGGACCATTCGTCCGATGCGATGGAAGTCATCAAGAAGAGCTTCACGCCGGAATTCCGCAATCGTCTGGACACCATCATTCAGTTTGGTCGCCTGAGTCACGAGGTCATCAAGAGTGTGGTGGACAAGTTCCTCACCGAACTTCAGGCGCAGCTGGAAGACAAGAGGGTTCTGCTCGAAGTCTCCGATGCAGCGCGCAGCTGGCTGGCGGAAGGCGGATACGACGCGCAGATGGGCGCTCGTCCGATGGCGCGTCTGATCCAGGATAAGATCAAGCGTCCACTGGCCGAGGAGATTCTCTTTGGTGATCTCTCCGAACATGGCGGTGTGGTTCACATCGGCCTGAAGGATGGCGAGATCACGTTCGACTACGAGACCACGGCTGAGATGGCCTGACGTTTCGTTGCAGCACAGCAGAAAGGCGCCGATGCGGGCGCCTTTTTGCTGTCTGCGAAATACATGGTCTCTGTAGGAGCGCGCTTGCCCGCGCTCGCGTCGCGTCAGCCAGTTGATGTGGTTCGGCCAAGCGCTATCACGGGTAAGCGCGCTCTTGCAGCGGACAAATCTTGCGCCAACAAAAACGCCCGGTATGAACCGGGCGTTTCTGTTAAGACCTGTTAGCGGGCGCGGTAGGTGATGCGTCCTTTGCTCAAGTCGTAGGGCGTCAGCTCAACGCGGACCTTATCGCCGGTAAGAATACGAATGTAGTTCTTGCGCATCTTGCCGGAGATGTGCGCGGTTACGACGTGCCCATTTTCCAACTCCACACGGAACATGGTGTTGGGCAGGGTGTCGACGACAGTGCCTTCCATTTCGAAGCTGTCTTCTTTCGACATGCAGTAAAGCCCTCGGTATCCAATGAATGGCCCGGTGCAAACGGCAGCCAGGCAAAAGCGGGCTGCATTGTGCCCGAAAAGTGGGGTTCAAGCCAAGGAATTCAGTAAAGAGTGACCCATCTTTGATTGGTCAGCAGTTCGATGGGGCGATATTGGGTCTTGTAGTTCATCTTTTTGCAGTTCTTGATCCAGTAGCCGAGATACACCGCATGCAACTGCAGACGAGCGGCTTCGGCGATTTGCCAGAGGATGGCATAGCGTCCCAGGCTGCGACGCTCCTCAGCCGGCTCATAAAATGTGTACACAGCCGACAGCCCGTTTGGCAACAGGTCGGTCACCGCAACGGCCAGCAGGCGCCCGTCGAGACGGAACTCATAGAAACGGGAAAATGGCAGGTCGCGGACCAGGAACGTCGAAAACTGATCACGACTGGGCGGGTACATGTCGCCGTCGGCGTGACGCTGTTCGATGTATCGCTGATACAGGTCGAAATATTCTTCGCTGAAATGCGGCTTGGTACCGGTGACCTCGATGTCGGCGTTTTTCTTGAAAATACGTTTCTGCTGACGATCGGGTACGAAAAGTCCCACCGGAATACGGGCAGGTACGCAAGCACTGCAGTTCTGGCAGTGCGGACGGTAGAGATGATCGCCACTGCGGCGAAACCCCATGTCGGAAAGGTCAGCATAGACCTGAACATCCATCGGCTGGCTGGGATCGAGGAACAGCGTGGTGGCTTGCTCTTCGGGCAGGTAGCTGCAGGAGTGGGGTTGAGTGGCATAAAACTTAAGCCGCGCCAGCTCGGTCATGATCAACCCTCGAGAAAAACTATAGGTAAGAGTGTATGCCAGGCGAATCAAACTCGCCTAGGTAACCAGTCGGCGGAATTTGTCAGATCCAGGTGTTTGTGCAGGTAGTCGGCGAAGGTTTGTCGGGGGATCGAACGAGCGCCAAGGCTTTGCAGGTGTTGTGTCGGCATCTGGCAATCGATCAGAACGAAGCCCCACGCCTTGAGATGTTCGACCAGCGTTGCAAAACCGACCTTGGAGGCATTGTCGGCCCGGCTGAACATCGACTCGCCAAAAAACAGCTGTCCCATGGCCAGGCCGTACAGGCCGCCCACCAGTTCGCCATCTTCCCGGACCTCGACGCTGTGGGCATGTCCACGCGCGTGCAGCTCGATATACGCCGCCTGCATGGAGCCGGTGATCCAGGTGCCTTCGGCGTAAGCACGAGGCTCGGCGCAGGCTCGGATCACGGCCGGGAAATCCTGATCGAAGGTCACCTCATAACGCTGTTGGCGCAGGACCTTGGCCAAGCTGCGGGAAACGTGCAGCTCCTCAGGAAACAGCACCGTGCGCGGGTCTGGAGACCACCAGAGAATCGGCTGGCCCTGTTGATACCACGGAAAACAGCCATGCCGGTAAGCCTGGATCAGTCGATCGGCAGACAGATCGCCGCCGCCCGCCAGCAATCCATTGGGTTCACGCATGGCTTTTTCCAGCGGCGGAAAATCGAGGGTGTCGCGTTGTAACCAGGTCAGCATGGCGTTCCGACTTTGCGAGAGGGGAGGGGAGTGCAGCCCGGATTGCAACTACGGCCCGCGAATGCGGTCACAGGCGGTTGACCGTTACTGCAACGGGGAGTGCGGGGCAGATTTGTACGTATAACTTGGATCATGGCCATTGGACAGTTCGGCAGTGCGGTAAAAAGTGCGGCAAAAACAGGCCATAAGCCTTTGTCAGCAAAGAAAATGCATGATCAAATCGCTCGTTGTCATCGATGCTTGAAGATCTGCAAGGTCCGCGCCAGACTATCATGGCGCGCAGCGTGCAAATCCGTACAATGCCCGATGTTGTTTAACCTCATTTCAAGTCACCTGTCGAGCGTGCGTGCAACCTTGTTGGCGTCTGGCGATGGTCAGGAATCGGTCGGCACTATTTCGTTGATGCAGTCGTACATAGTCAACCACCAGTAGATGTTCGCGCTAGCGCGCAGGAATTGAAGCGTTTTGAAGAAATCCACCGCAGCACCCAGCTCCGTACCGCTCTGGCGGCAGCATTTGCACTACCGACTCAAGGAAGGTGCGCTGATCGCATTCGGCTTTTTGTGCCTGTACCTGATGATGTCCTTGTTGACCTACGATCAGGCCGATCCGGGCTGGAGCCACACCAGCAGCTCTGTGCAGGTACAGAACGCCGCAGGCCGCGCCGGTGCGTTCTCCGCCGACATCCTGTTCATGGTATTGGGCTATTTCGCTTACATTTTCCCGATCTTGCTGGGCGTCAAGGCCTATCAGGTGTTCCGTCAGCGGCACGAGCCGTGGCAGTGGAGCGGCTGGCTGTTTTCCTGGCGGATGATCGGCCTGGTGTTCCTGATTCTCGCCGGTGCCGCGCTGGCGCATATCCACTTTCACTCCACCGCAGGCCTGCCGGGCTCGGCCGGTGGCGTACTGGGTGAGGTGCTGGGCGATCTGGCCAAGCGTGCGCTGAACGTTCAGGGCAGCACTTTACTGTTCATCGCCTTGTTCCTGTTCGGCCTGACCGTGTTCACCGATCTCTCGTGGTTCAAGGTCATGGACACCACCGGCAAGATCACGCTGGATCTGTTCGAGCTGTTCCAGGGCGCGATCAACCGCTGGTGGACCGAGCGCAACGAGCGCAAGCAGATGGTTGCCCAGTTGCGCGAAGTCGATATGCGCGTCGATGAAGTCGTTGCCCCTGTGGTGCCCGATCGTCGTGAGCAGGCCAAGGCCAAGGAGCGTCTGATCGAACGCGAGCAGGCCCTGAGTGAGCACATGACCGCCCGTGAGAAGCACATTCCAGCTGTGATCGCGCCCGCTCCGGCCAAACCGCCCGAGCCGAGCAAGCGCGTGCAGAAAGAAAAACAGGTGCCATTGTTCGTCGACAGCGCCGTCGAAGGTACCTTGCCGCCGATCTCCATTCTCGACCCGGCGGAAAAGAAACAGCTCAACTATTCGCCCGAATCTCTGGCCGCGGTGGGGCATCTGCTGGAAATCAAGCTCAAGGAGTTCGGCGTCGAAGTCTCGGTGGACTCGATCCATCCGGGCCCGGTGATCACGCGCTACGAGATCCAACCGGCCGCTGGTGTGAAGGTCAGCCGCATCGCCAACCTGGCCAAGGACCTTGCACGTTCTCTGGCAGTGACCAGCGTGCGGGTGGTCGAGGTGATCCCTGGCAAGACCACGGTGGGTATCGAAATTCCCAACGAAGACCGGCAGATCGTGCGCTTCTCCGAGGTTTTGTCGACGCCGGAATACGACGACGCCAAATCCCCGGTTACCCTGGCCCTGGGCCACGACATCGGCGGCAAGCCGGTGATCACGGACCTGGCCAAGATGCCGCACTTGCTGGTGGCCGGTACTACCGGTTCCGGTAAGTCGGTGGGTGTGAACGCGATGATCCTGTCGATCCTGTTCAAGTCCGGGCCGGATGACGCCAAGCTGATCATGATCGACCCGAAAATGCTCGAGCTGTCGATCTATGAAGGCATTCCGCACCTGCTGTGCCCAGTTGTGACCGACATGAAGGATGCCGCCAACGCCCTGCGCTGGTCGGTGGCCGAGATGGAGCGGCGTTACAAATTGATGGCCAAGATGGGCGTGCGTAACCTCTCGGGCTTCAACCACAAGGTCAAAGAGGCCGAAGACGCCGGCACGCCGCTGTCCGATCCGCTTTACCACCGCGAAAGCATTCACGACGAAGCGCCGCTGCTGACCAAGCTGCCGACCATCGTCGTGGTGGTCGACGAGTTCGCCGACATGATGATGATCGTCGGCAAGAAGGTCGAAGAACTCATCGCGCGGATCGCCCAGAAGGCCCGTGCGGCGGGGATCCACCTGATTCTCGCGACCCAGCGTCCGTCGGTCGACGTGATCACCGGTCTGATCAAGGCCAACATTCCGACGCGCATGGCGTTCCAGGTGTCGAGCAAGATCGACTCACGGACCATCATTGACCAGGGTGGCGCCGAACAATTGCTTGGCCACGGCGACATGCTCTACATGCCGCCGGGCACCAGTCTGCCGATCCGGGTTCATGGCGCGTTCGTCTCCGACGATGAGGTTCACCGCGTAGTCGAGGCCTGGAAGCTGCGCGGCACGCCTAACTACAATGACGACATTCTCGCGGGCGTCGAAGAGGCCGGTAGCGGCTTTGAAGGCGGTGGCGGCGGTGGCGACGGCGAGGACAGCGAAAGCGATGCGTTGTACGACGAAGCGGTCAAGTTCGTGCTGGAAAGCCGCCGCGCCTCGATCTCTGCGGTGCAGCGCAAGCTCAAGATTGGCTACAACCGCGCAGCGCGCATGATCGAAGCCATGGAAATGGCCGGCGTGGTGACTGCAATGAACACCAACGGCTCGCGGGAAGTGATTGCACCGGCCCCCATGCGTGACTGACACTTCATCTATACGAACCAGAGCGTGTAATAACGTCACGAGCGACGGCGAGGCAAGGCAAAAACAGACGGAAAAGCGGAGTCCAGGTGTTCTAAATGAGCATTTTCCGCCTGTTTTTAAAGCAGTATCGCCGAGCATAGTCGTTGCACGCGTTCTGGGGCCGGATGGCGCCTGACAGGCGCCATCCGGCCTTAACCGAACTCATAAGAGGAATCCCATGCGTCTTATCCGCATGTTGTTGGTATCTGCACTGGCTTTTTCCGCTCTCCCGGCCCACGCCGACAGCAAGGACGTTGCGCGCTTGACCCAACTGCTGGAAAGCTCCAAAACCCTGAGTGGCCGGTTTTCCCAGCTGACCCTGGACGGCGGTGGCACACAGCTTCAGGAAACCGCAGGTGACATGGTCCTGCAGCGGCCGGGGCAGTTCTACTGGCACACCGATGCGCCGCAGGAGCAGCTGATGGTGTCCGACGGCAAGAAAGTCTCGCTGTGGGACCCGGACCTGGAGCAGGTCACCATCAAGACCCTCGATCAGCGCCTGACCCAGACACCAGCCCTGCTGCTGTCCGGTGACGTGTCGAAGATCAGCGAAAGCTTCGACATCAGCGCCAAGGAAGCGGGCGGCGTGATCGACTTCGTGCTCAAGCCCAAATCCAAGGACACCCTGTTCGACAATCTGCGCCTGTCTTTCCGCAACGGCATGATCAACGACATGCAGTTGATCGACAGCGTCGGCCAGCGCACCAATATCCTGTTCACCGGCGTCAAGGCCAACGAGCCTGTCGCGGCGAGCAAATTCCAGTTTCAGATCCCGAAAGGCGCTGACGTCATTCAGGAGTAAGAGGTTCGAGAGTCCAGCATGGACCTGTTCAGCAGTGAGCCGATTGCCCAGCCCCTGGCCGCCCGACTGCGCGCGACCAATCTGGATGAGTACGTTGGCCAACAGCACCTGCTCGCCCACGGCAAGCCCTTGCGTGAAGCGCTGGAGCAGGGAGCTCTGCACTCGATGATTTTCTGGGGCCCGCCCGGGGTGGGCAAGACCACGCTGGCGCGGCTGCTGGCGAAGGTCTCGGACGCGCACTTCGAGACCGTTTCGGCGGTACTGGCGGGGGTCAAGGAAATCCGTCAGGCGGTCGAGATCGCCAAACAGCAGGCGGGTCAGTACGGCCGCCGCACCATCCTGTTCGTCGATGAGGTGCATCGTTTCAACAAGTCGCAGCAGGATGCGTTTCTGCCTTACGTCGAGGACGGCACGCTGATCTTTATCGGCGCGACCACCGAAAACCCTTCCTTCGAACTCAACAACGCGCTGCTGTCCCGCGCCCGGGTGTACGTGCTCAAAAGCCTGGATGAGGCGGCACTGCGTCGGTTGGTCGACCGTGCGTTGACAGAAGAACGGGGCCTGGGCAACCGTCATCTGACCTTGGGCGATGAAGCCTTCAAGACTCTGCTGGCCGCAGCCGATGGCGATGGTCGGCGGATGCTCAATCTGCTGGAAAATGCGTCGGATCTGGCCGAGGACGGCAGCGAGATCGAGCCTGAACTGCTGCAGAGCCTTTTAGGTGACAGCCGTCGTCGTTTCGACAAGGGCGGCGAGGCGTTCTACGACCAGATTTCGGCCCTGCACAAATCCATTCGCGGATCGAACCCCGACGCGGCGCTGTACTGGTTCGCGCGCATGATCGATGGCGGCTGCGACCCGCTGTATCTGGCGCGCCGCGTGGTGCGCATGGCCAGTGAGGACATCGGCAACGCTGACCCCCGCGCGCTCCCGTTGTGCATGTCCGCCTGGGATGTGCAGGAACGACTGGGCAGCCCGGAAGGTGAGCTGGCCGTGGCTCAGGCCATCGTCTACCTGGCCTGCGCGCCAAAAAGCAACGCGGTGTACATGGGCTTCAAGATGGCCATGCGCGAAGCGACCGAACACGGCTCGCTTGAGGTGCCCCTGCACCTGCGCAATGCCCCGACCAAACTGATGAAGCAGCTGGGTTACGGCGAAGAATATCGCTACGCCCACGACGAGCCTGACGCATACGCCGCCGGTGAAGACTATTTCCCCGACGAACTCGAACCGCGTCAGTATTACCAGCCGGTTCCTCGCGGGCTTGAGCTGAAGATCGGTGAGAAACTCAAACACTTGGCCGCGCTCGACCGCGCCAGTCCTCGTCAGCGGAGAAAATAGTGATTCAGACGATTCTTGCGGTGTCGATTGCGGGCATCGCTGGTACATTATTGCGTTTTGCGGCAGGCACTTGGGTGTCGGCCAATTGGCCCAGGCATTTCTACACGGCGACGCTGGCCGTCAACCTGGTTGGCTGCCTGATCATCGGACTGCTGTACGGCTGGTTTCTGTTGCGCCCGGAAGTGCCGATCGAAATCCGTGCCGGTCTGATCGTCGGTTTTGTCGGCGGCCTGACGACCTTTTCGTCGTTTTCTCTGGATACGCTGCGCTTGCTTGAAAGCGGGCAGGCGCCCCTGGCCATCGGCTATGCGGCCATCAGTGTGATTGGCGGTCTGCTTGCGACCTGGGCCGGTTTGTCTTTGACCCGAATTTAATAAACCCGATTCAATAACGAGGCAACGATATGCTCGACTCCAAACTGTTACGTACCCAGCTTCAGGACGTAGCGGATCGCCTGGCTTCCCGTGGTTTCACGCTGGACGTGGCCCGCATCGAAGCGCTGGAAAACCAGCGCAAGACTGTGCAGACCCGCACTGAGCAGCTTCAGGCCGAGCGTAACGCCCGTTCCAAATCCATCGGCCAGGCCAAGCAGCGCGGTGAAGACATCGCGCCGTTGATGGCTGATATCGATCGCATGGCCGAAGAGCTGAGCACTGGCAAGAAAGAGTTGGACGGCATTCAGTCCGAGCTCGACGCCATGCTGCTGAGCATGCCGAACCTGCCGCACGAATCGGTGCCGGTCGGCGCAGACGAGGAAGATAACGTTGAAGTGCGTAAATGGGGCACGCCTGCTTCGTTCGGCTTCGAGGTCAAGGACCACGTTGCGCTGGGCGAGAAGTTCGGCTGGCTGGATTTCGAAACCGCCGCCAAGCTTTCCGGCGCCCGTTTTGCGCTGCTGCGTGGCCCGATCGCGCGTCTGCACCGCGCACTGGCGCAGTTCATGATCACCCTGCACATCAACGAACACGGCTACGAAGAGGCCTACACGCCTTATCTGGTCCAGGCGCCTGCGTTGCAAGGCACTGGCCAACTGCCGAAGTTCGAAGAAGATCTGTTCAAGATCGCTCGCGAAGGCGAGGCGGATCTGTACCTGATCCCGACCGCCGAGGTATCGCTGACCAACATCGTCGCCGGCGAAATTCTCGATGCCAAACAGCTGCCGTTGAAGTTCGTCGCTCACACCCCTTGCTTCCGCAGCGAGGCTGGCGCTTCGGGTCGCGATACCCGCGGCATGATCCGTCAGCACCAGTTCGACAAGGTCGAGATGGTACAGATCGTCGAACCGGAAAAATCCCTCGAAGCGCTGGAAAGGCTGACCGGCAATGCCGAACGCGTCCTGCAACTGCTGGAACTGCCGTACCGGGTATTGTCGTTGTGCACAGGCGACATGGGTTTCAGCGCCGTGAAAACCTACGACCTGGAAGTGTGGATTCCAAGCCAGGACAAATACCGCGAGATTTCCTCGTGCTCCAATTGTGGCGACTTCCAGGCGCGCCGCATGCAGGCGCGTTGGCGCAACCCGGAAACCGGCAAGCCTGAGCTGGTTCACACCCTCAACGGTTCTGGCCTGGCAGTCGGTCGTACCCTGGTCGCCGTGCTGGAAAACTACCAGCAGGCCGACGGTTCGATCCGTGTGCCGGAAGTGCTCAAGCCGTGGATGGGTGGCATCGAGGTCATTGGCTAAATGGAATTTTTGCCACTGTTCCACAACCTGCGGGGCGCTCGCGTACTGGTAGTGGGCGGCGGCGAGATTGCCTTGCGCAAATCTCGTCTGCTGGCCGATGCCGGCGCGGTCCTGCGGGTGGTTGCGCCCCAGATCGGAACAGAGCTGCGCGAGCTGATCGACAGCAGCGGTGGCGAACAGATTTTGCGTGGCTACAGCGAAGCGGATTTGAACGGTTGCATGCTGATCATTGCCGCCACCGACGACGAAACGCTGAATGCTCAGGTCTCCGCTGATGCCCGTCAGCGCGGCGTGCCGGTCAATGTGGTGGACGCGCCAGCCTTGTGCAGCGTGATCTTCCCAGCCATTGTCGATCGCTCGCCGTTGGTGATTGCGGTTTCCAGTGGCGGCGACGCGCCGGTGCTGGCGCGGTTGATCCGGGCCAAGCTGGAAAGCTGGATTCCGCCGACTTATGGCCATCTGGCGGGTCTGGCGGCGCGCTTTCGCCATCAGGTGAAGCAGCTGTTTCCCAATGTCCAGCAGCGCCGGGCGTTCTGGGAGGACGTGTTTCAGGGGCCGATCGCCGATCGGCAACTGGCCGGGCAGGGCGCTGAAGCCGAGCGTCTGTTGCAGGCGAAAATCGATGGCGATGCGCCGAACGCGGCGGGTGAGGTGTATCTCGTTGGTGCCGGGCCAGGGGATCCGGACCTGCTGACCTTCAAGGCATTGCGCCTGATGCAGCAAGCCGATGTGGTGCTGTATGACCGCCTGGTTGCACCTGCAATTCTGGAGTTGTGCCGTCGCGACGCTGATCGGATCTACGTCGGTAAGCAACGCGCCGATCATGCGTTGCCGCAGGATCAGATCAACCAGCAACTGGTTGCCCTGGCCAGGCAGGGCAAGCGCGTGGTGCGGCTCAAGGGTGGCGATCCGTTCATCTTCGGCCGCGGCGGCGAAGAGATCGAAGAACTGGCCGCCCACGGGATTCCTTTTCAGGTGGTACCGGGCATCACCGCGGCCAGTGGCTGCGCGGCGTATGCCGGGATTCCCCTGACCCATCGCGATTACGCGCAGTCTGTGCGTTTCGTCACCGGTCATTTGAAGGATGGCACCACCGACCTGCCCTGGAAGGACCTGGTTTCCCCGGCGCAGACTCTAGTGTTCTACATGGGCCTGATTGGCTTGCCGATCATCTGCAGCGAACTGATCAAGCACGGTCGTTCTGCCGATACCCCGGCGGCGCTGATTCAGCAGGGCACCACTTCCCAGCAGCGGGTCTTCACCGGCACCCTGGCGGATCTTCCGCAACTGGTGGCAGAGCATGAAGTGCACGCGCCAACGCTGGTGATCGTGGGGGAAGTCGTGATGCTGCGCGACAAGCTGGCGTGGTTCGAAGGGGCTCAGGCGAGCGTTTGAGGTTTTGCCCCTCTCCCGTGGTAGGCCGCTTGTCGTCCGGCCGCCTCGCTGACGTGCAGCTAGCGCTATACCCTGTGGGGGTGAGCTTGCGCACGAAAAGGGTCTGGCCATCACATCTATAGTGACTGATCGGACACCTTCGTGAGCAAGCTCACCCCCACCGTTGATCGGTGTCCTCACCCGTTCTGCAGAATGCCTTGCCCGTTCAATCGCCCGCGATCGTGCGCGCCACTGAAATCCTGCGCTGGACCTTTGGGCACTACGCCTGTTGGGTTGATGGTGGCGTGACTGGCGTAGTAGTGATGCTTGATGTGCACGAAGTCGACGGTCTCGGCCACACCCGGTAGTTGATACACCTCACGCAGCCAGTTGCTCAGATTCGGGTAGTCCGCGATACGGCGTAGGTTGCACTTGAAGTGACCGTGGTAAACGGCATCGAAGCGTATCAGCGTGGTGAACAGCCGCACATCGGCTTCGGTCAGGTATTCACCCGCCAGGTAGCGGTTCTCACCCAACAGTTTTTCGAGTATGTCCAACTCGCCAAACACATCATCGAAGGCTGCCTCGTACGCACCTTGCGACGTCGCGAAGCCTGCGCGATAGACGCCGTTATTGACCGCAGGGTAAATCGCGTCATTCAGCCGGTTGATCTCGGGACGTAACGCTTCGGGGTACAGATCCAGACGATTGTCGGTCAGTTCGTCGAACGCCGAGTTGAACATGCGGATGATTTCCGAAGACTCGTTGCTGACGATGCGTTGCAGCTTCTTGTCCCACAGCACCGGCACGGTCACACGGCCCGTGTAGTCGGGGGTATCCGCCAGATAACGCTGGTACATAAAGGTGTGTCCGTCCAGCGGATCGCCAGTCGAACCGGTCTGTTTGTCGAACGTCCAGCCGTTCTCGCGCATCAGCCAGCTCACTACCGAGACATCGACCAGATTTTCCAGGCCCTTGAGTTTGCGCACGATCAGCGTGCGATGCGCCCACGGGCAGGCCAGCGAGACGTAGAGGTGATAGCGACCGGCCTCTGCCTTGAAGCCACCTTCGCCGGAAGGACCAGGGCGACCATCGGCGGTCACCCAATTGCGGCGTTGCGCCTGTTCGCGCTGAAAGGCCCCGTCTTTGCTGCTTTCATACCACTGGTCCTGCCAGCGTCCTTCGACCAGAAGGCCCATGTCTGACTCCAAAAGTGTGTACGTTCGTACGTTGGAGATCAGTCTAAAGACAATCGTTCGAACATATAGCGCAAAGACTCGGGGGTAATGATCGACTAGATCGATTTGTCTCGATTGGCCCAGTACTCTTCGGCCCGCTCGAAGGCCTCAGTACGGGGCATTCCCAGGCCGCGCAAGGCCAGCGCGATGGTGGCGATCAATGCCAGTTGCGGGTAACTGTCCTCAATTTCGCCTTTCCAGATGGCGACAAGCTGCTGAGGATCGAGGCTTGTCGGCTTGACGTGGCGGCGCTCGGAGAGGGCCGGCCATTCTTCATCCCAGGGCTGACCATCGGTGGTGCCATACAAATGGCTGATGGTGTCAGGGTTGATCTCCACTTCACCGCCATCGCCCTTGATCACGATGGCGTGGTCGCCCAGCAGACCGCTTGCATCGCGATGCACCGACTGATAACCGGGGTGAAAGATGCTCTGTAAACCGCATCGCGCGTCCAGCGGATTGAGAATTCGCGCCAGTGAGTGAATCGGCGAACGCAAACCCAAGGTGTTGCGCAGGTCGATCATGCGTTGCAGCTGCGGCGCCCAATCCCCCAGCGGAATAAAAGCGATGTTGTGCTGTTCCAGCGCGTCGCCCACCGCCTGCCAGTTGCGGCACAGCGCAATACCCAGTAGCTCAAGCAACTGCTCGCTGTAAAGCCGGCCTGCGGTGTGAGCGCCGCCACCGTGCATCAATATCCGCACGCCATTCTGTGCAAGGCATTTGGCCGCCAGCAGATACCACGGCAAATGGCGTTTTTTCCCGGCATACGTCGGCCAGTCGATATCGACCGCCAGGGGCGGGGCAGTCAGGCGCTCACGCACCGCTTCGGTGAAGCCTGCCAGTTCTTCCGGGCTTTCTTCCTTGTGACGCAGCAGCATCAGGAACGCGCCAAGCTGGGTGTCCTCGACTTTCTCATCGAGCACCATCCCCATGGCTTCGCGGGCTTCTTCGCGGGTCATGTTGCGTGCGCCGCGCTTGCCCTTGCCGAGGATGCGTACGAACTGCGCGAACGGATGCTCGGCAGGAGTTTCGGTAACGAGAGCGGCAAATTCGGTCATAAGCAATTGGTCGGCTTTGGCAGGCCCGCCAGCTTGGCGGCAAGTTTGGCGGGAGTGCCGTTGAACAGGCGATTCAGATGCAGGCTGTTGCCCTTATCGGCGCCCAGCTTCAATGCGGTGTATTTCACCAGCGGGCGGGTTGCGGGAGAGAGCTGGTATTCGGCATAGAACGCCCGAAGCAGTTCGAGAATTTCCCAGTGGTCGGGGGTCAGCGCGATGTCTTCTTCAAGTGCCAGGGCCTGGGCGACCTCGTTGGACCAGTCGTGCAGGTCTTCGAGGTAACCGTCCTTGTCCAGCGCAATGGTGCGCCCGTCGACGATGAGCTGTTTCATAGCCAGGTGTTGACCTTGTCGAACTGCACCGACAGCTCGACGAAACCGGGGTAATCGACGCTGCGGACCCAGTCGGGCGGCGTCAGGTTTCGCGCCTTGACGTCTTCGTCGAGGATGAACAATTGAAGACTGTCGGCTTTAGCGTCCAGGGTCTGGCGTGCTGCCGTGGCGGGCGTCAGCGCATAGACAGCATCGCCGCAGAGCAGGATCGCATCTTCGTGACCCAGCACGCGCAGGCAGCTGCTCAAGCGTGAGTCGGCGAAAGGCGAATGAGATAACACGTGCAGGGTCGACATCAGATCGTGATCACTTGGTCATAACGGTCAATGAGCTCGGCGATTTCATGATCGCGCAGAACCTGTATCGGCTCGACGCTCAGTTCATTGGGCGACATGCCACGCTCGACGAGGCTGGTGTGGCAGGCAAACAGGTCTTCAACGCCAAACATCGACAGCGCCTGCAGGTTGGCCGTGAGGTCTTTCTGCTGCAACTGGGCAGCGCTCTGTAAAGGCAGCAGCTGCAACACACCGTCATCCAGAAACAGCATCCCCAGCGGCAAATCGAACGCGCCCCCGGCCAGGGCGATATCCAGCGCCTCGCGTGCGTTTGGGCCGGACCAAGGCGGCTGGCGGCTGATAATCAGCAGCGAATGCGGCATATCAAGGCCCTCCGAAGCAGATCAAACGGTCTGCCGCTTGCACTGCGTCGTGCAGTTGCCCAAGTCCTGACAGATCCCACGGCGCTGAGAGATTGGCCGAAGGACGTGAGTAGCGCTCGGCTTCCTGTTCGTTCAGTACCCCACGGCGCAGGGCGGCGGCGATGCACACCACGCCGTCGAGTCGATGTGTGTTCACGAAATCCCGCCATTGCGCGGGAATGTCCAGTTCGTCCTGCGCGGTGACGACATTGGCCGAGGCGCTGTGCACTCCATCCTGATAGAAGAACAACCGTACGATTTCATGCCTTGCGGCCAGTACTGCCTGCGCGAACAACAAAGCGCGGCGCGAGGAGGGCGCATGGGCAGGTGAATACAGGGCGATGGCGAACTTCATGGGCGGCTCGTTCAGCGGGATGGCAGGGTGAATGGGGCCAATGATAAAGAATTCAAAGAGCCTACACATTAAGCAGGCGGCAAAAAGCCCGCCGAAGCGGGCTTTTTGTCAAAGCTGCGACCGTTGATCAGTCGTCGCGACCCATGATGCCGAAGATCTGCAACAGGCTGATGAACAGATTGTAGATCGATACATACAGGCTGATGGTTGCCATGATGTAGTTACGCTCGCCGCCTTGGATGATGGCACTGGTCTGGAACAGGATGCACACCGAGGAGAACAGGACGAAGCCCGCGCTGATCGCCAGTTGTAGACCGCTGATCTGGAAGAACATGCTCGCCAGCACCGCCGCCAGCAGGACAAAGAAGCCTGCAGTGATGAAGCCGCCGAGAAAGCTCATGTCCTTGCGGGTGATCAGAACGTAAGCCGACAGACCTCCGAACACCAGCGCTGTCATGGCGAACGCCGAAGAAACGATCTCAGCGCCACCCTGCATGCCCAGATAACGGTTGAGGATCGGACCGAGGATAAAGCCCATGAAACCGGTCAGCGCAAATGCCGAAACCAGGCCCCATGCCGAGTCGCGCAGCTTGTTGGTGAGGAAGAACAGACCGTAGAAACCGATCAGCACCACGAACACGTTCGGATAGCGCACATGCATCTGCTGCGCGACGAACGCCATGATGCCGCTGAAAGCGAGGGTCAGGGCCAGAAGGCCGTAAGTGTTGCGCAGGACGCGGCTAACCTCTAGCTGCTCGACCTGCACGCGGTTGTTGACTGCGTAATCCTGTTCGCGCATGGCGCTACTCCTGATGACTGGAATTGGGGGTTTGAAATCTCAAGTTGCAAAGATCATAACAGAGCGGTGGCAACACGCGAGGGAGAGAGTTTGACAGCTTGTTTCATTACGGTATTATGGCGCCCGCAACGCGATGGGAGGCCGAGTGGTTTGAGGCGGCAGACTTGAAACTGCCGCTCCTGACTGTACAAACACACCTTCACATCAGATGCATCGGGAAATTGGCAGAGTGGTTGAATGCACCGGTCTTGAAAACCGGCGAACGTTAATAGCGTTCCCAGGGTTCGAATCCCTGGTTTCCCGCCAATATATTCGACAAGGCCCTGAGTTCTCAGGGCTTTTTCGTTTCTGGCGTTTAGATTGCTCGATAGTCTAAGAGCTGATGATTTCCGCGTCATTTCAAACGTTTTCCGCAACTCGGCCATATTTCCGGTCAGCGTGTCGGCTTCACAATCTCTCCCACACGACGATAAACCGTCTCCGTGATGCGCTTGTCGGAGTGCCCCAGCAGGCGGCTTGCATCGCTTAAGTCGAGGATCTCGCTTGCCGCCTTGGGGCGAATCTCGCGGAACTGGAATTTGCGAATGCTCACAGCAAGAGTCTCGTCAGGGCGCTCCCGAGCGATACTAATTGCTTTGACTCGAGCATCGTCGAACCGCAGTCGTAGCATCGGCTTGGTCACCTATTTGAAGGATGTTCTCACGCGCCTGCCGACGCAGCGAGCGAGTGAAATCGAGCAACTGCTTCCGCATAACTGGCATCAGGCTTAATCGCGCAAGGTCAACAACGGATGCTTGGTGTAGGCCGTCCATACCAGTGCACCTGAACTTAACACCGATGACGGTATTCACGCGGCGTTATGCCGGTATGACGTCTGAACAATTGAGCGAAATAACTCGGGCTGGCATAGCCAACCTCAAGGGCGACGTTCAGGATGCTGAGGTCGGATTCCAGAAGCAGCTCCCGCGCCGTTTCCATCCGCAGATGAATAAAGTACTGGGATGGGCTCCGCCCAGTTGCTTTCTTGAACAGGCGACTGAAGTGCGAAACGCTCATGCCCGCTTCGGATGCCATTCTGTCCAGGCTGAATGCACTGCCCATCCCTGTTAGCAGGGTCGCAATGGCCTTATGGAGTTTGTAGGCCGGCAAGGCGTTCATACGTTTGGACGGTTCGCTGTCGTCGCCATAGCGTCGGGCCAAATGCACAGCAAGCGCTTGGCCTACGCCTTGTAGGTACAGAGAGCTGGCTTGCGAGTTTGAAGTCACTTCGTGATAAAGGGATCTCATCAGCCCCGTAACTTCGGGATCTCGTTCGCCGGATACCTCTCGTAGCCGCTGGACTCCGTCGGGACACGAAACAATATCCCGCGCGGCAAGATCCAGCAGATGCTGGCTGAGATAGACATGCATCACTTCAAAGCCCCCATCGCTTTCTGTTTACCATCGCATTTCATAAGGGAGGGGCGACGTTGTCAGAAAAAAGTCGCCACCAGCGACAGGGGTGGCCGTCCACTCTTCGTTCCTCATGCGCTCTTCTATGACGGCAGCACCTGAAACGATCAGAACAAGCAGAGGTTCTGCGACAGCAGGAATCATCAGACTCTGCTGGGTGGTTCGATGCCTGAATATCTGTACCTGCACCTGCGAGTTCAAACTTTGGCCAAAAGGCTGATGGGCCGTAGCGGGTAGGTAGTCCGGCATTTTATGGGCGGGAATCCGCTCATGATGATCTGAACGGGATGGTTGGCCAAGCGTTGCCATGGCATGTGTTTCGCGAGTGATGGGTCGACAGAGTAGCGAGTCCAGGCGACTAAAAGCAAAATCCCGACAGCCCGGCAAAAATGCGGCAGATCCGCGCGAAAGAATGGGAGAACGTGTCGTCGTCTACAGCAGCAGTTGTTGCGGCTGGATGCCTTCTCTGGAGAGAACGATGACGGTTGATACGCGTGGTGAATTCGAAGGTCGGGTGGTTCTGGTGACCGGTGCAGCGAGTGGGATTGGCCGGGCTGTCGCCCTGATGCTGCATGAGCGCGGGGCTCAAGTGGTAGCTGAAGACAAAAGCCCGACAGTCGAGCAACTCGCCCGGCCCGGCCTAGTTCCACTGATTGCGGATATCACTGAAGATGGCGCTGCCGAAACAGCAGTGGCGACAGCGATAGCACACTTTGGCCGTCTGGATATATTGATCAATAACGCCGGGATCATCATAAACAAATTGGTCGTGGACATGACTCGCGATGATTGGGAGCGTATCCAGGCCGTCAATGTCACGGCGGCATTTTTACATGCTCGGGAAGCTATAAAGGCGATGATCCCGAATCGAATGGGTGCGATTGTCAACATCGCGTCCTATGCGGCTTACCAGGCGTTCCCTACGATTGCGGCTTATACCGCTTCAAAAGGTGCGCTGGCCCAGCTGACTCGCACGTTGGCCCTGGAGGTCATTGACTACGGTATACGCGTCAATGCAGTCGGCTCCGGAGATGTTGTGACTAATATCCTCAACGATGTTGTTGAAGACGGCCCTAGGTTCCTTGCCCAGCATGGTGAAAAGACGCCGATCAAACGTGCCGCTCAGCCCGAAGAGATCGCTGAGGTCGTCGCGTTTCTAGCCTCAGAGCGGGCATCTTATATTTTGGGCGCCGTCGTCATGGCGGATGGAGGAATGAGTGTCCCCGCTGGCGCCTGATAGGGCCTAATTCTACCACTTACACCGTGTTGACCGACTGGGCCTGCGATCCTGTTCATGTGATTGGTTGATCTGGTCGCATCAACGACAAAAGGGGCCTTGCTCGACGGTTACTGTGCTGGCGCATCATTTCTTCCCGCGTCGGGATGCCCGGCCAGTTCTCGGCGTCGTAATCGATGGTCATGGGTGAGTCTCAATACTGTTTGGATTTGCAGTAATCGAGGCGTAGAGAAAAAATGCCAGCCGGGCTGACGAGTTGCAGTCGGGGGATGGTGTGGCGATCGGCAGAACGCCGGAGAAGGGATTGTGCGAAAGCTGGCTAATAATTGCTGCGGCTATCTTGATCTCACTACCGCAAAGCCTCCCTTTCTCGAGGTTTCTTTTTAGACAGCAAAACCGCACAGGGTTTTTAATCTGCATGCGGGCTGGTTCATACACTACCGCTGCGGTAGAGAGGAATCTATACATTGCCCATAAGGTAGGGCGATATTTCCGCGGGCGGGGAGAACGACACCGAGCGTTATATCAGTCGTTGACTGGCCACACGGTCAGGACGCCCGCCCGCTGGAATTAGCTGTGTGGACGCGAGTCTTTGGTAACTAAGTTTTCAGTAGAGCGTGCATTTAGGGCTTTTGAAGAGTTTGAGGTGTCATCTTGGCGAGGCTTGTTAATTGCTCTGATAACAATGCCTAGTCGTGCGCTAATTCCATCAACGGAAAAGTGACGACAAACTGGCTGCCCCTACCTTCACCTTCACTAGCGGCAATGACCGTACCGTCATGTGCTTCAACTAAGTCCCGAACGACAGTTAGCCCTATCCCCAGGCCCTTGCGGTTAAGCTCCACCGCTCGAGGATCCCGCACGAACAAATTAAAGATGAAAGGAATGGCAGTTGGGGATATGCCGATACCTTCATCCGAAATGCAGATGTTGAGGTTACTGCCGTCAACAGTGGCCGCTAATGTGACCCTGCTTTCCGGGTGACTGTATTTAGTAGCATTGGTCAGCAGGTTATTCAAAATCTGGAAAATGCGCACAGCATCGCCGTTCACCCACAAAGGGCCAGGAGGAACATGGGCTGCGAAGCTGAGATTTTTCTCGGACATGAGTGGGATGCATGCCTCGGCCGATCTGTTGATGACCTCCACGACATCGGTTGTCACTTGGTTGATTCGTAGTTTTCCGGTGCTAGAGATGTCTACCAGATCCTCGATCAGACGGGACATTTGCTGCACCTGCCCTTTGATTAGGTCGCATACACGGGGCAGCTCTTCAGGCGGCATATCCGCCAGCTGCTCTACCAGCATGCCGATGGGGGTCAACGGGTCGCGCAACTCGTGAGCTGCGGTGGCCAGGGTACTTTTTTGTCGTATTAACGCTTCCTCAGCCAAGTCCTGAAGGTCCTGTGCATGGAGTGCGGATATGACCAGTTGTTCGTTCGCTGCCCGCATCTTCTGATTGGTGTTGACCAATTCGGCCAGATCAGCGTTTTCAGTACTGCCCTGTTTCGACAGCAAGGTCAATAAAAGACGCTGGTTCGCCTCTACCAGTCGAGATGCCTGCAGGCTATCGCCCATCGCGAGGAGCTCGCGCTGCAGGAACGCCAAGTGGGTTAGCGCCTGTTGTTTTTCCTGACCGAGCAGAAGCCGCCGTTGCTCGTTCATGTCATCAGACCTACTCACTAAACCCACTCACTGGATGTCTCCTCCTGAAGTGTCGATTTCAGGTGGCCGCCTGGAGGGATGACCGCTTAGCAGCCCTTCGCGGTCATGGATCATTCCGCCGATCTGCAAGCCATCCTTATCGATCTGGTAAGAACGCAACTCGTCCGAATGATCACTTGCCCGAACCTTGACGACCGCTAGAATACGCTGGATGCGGCTGTTCATTTCGACGTAGCGCTGAACGATGATGGCATCCGTCAGAAACGCCGTGCCGTACGGACTGAAGCGTAGATCCGTGTACCGGTCCTCCAGCTCGGAGGTCATCAATACCGTGACGCCGGTGCTGGTGAGGGCGTTTACCATCCGCGACAGCGATTCACGGAAATCCTCGCGAAAGGCTGGCGCTACGGCCAGCTCGAAGCCGGAAAGCGAGTCGATGACCACTCGAGTCGCCTTGAGCCGGTGGATCTCGCTAAGCAACTGCTGGACGATTTCGTCCAATGAGAGATCAGCAGCGCGTCGATCCACCACGCCGATCCGATCACTTTTGATCAATTCAGTGAGCTTGGAGCTGCGCAGGTGACTGGTGCGCTGTTCAAATACCGCGATGACGCCGGTTTCTCCATTACGCGCACCTTCCTCAAGAAAGCTCGCTGCGAGGATGCTTTTCCCCGAACCGGATGGCCCCGCTACGAGTAGAGAGTAGCCCATGGGCAGACCACCACCGAGCATTTCGTCCAGATCGGGCACACCCATTTTAAGACGCACTTGCGAGAGGCCGTCCAGCGGCTCGAGATGAGTATGGGACGTCGCTGCGGCAGGCGGAAAGATGGTTACCCCTGATGAGGCAATCCGAAATGTATGAAGACCTGGCAGCGTAGGCTGGCCGCGCATCTTCATGATTTCCATCTTGCGTACCATTGAGTTTCTTTGCACGCTCTGGCGCAACCAGATCAGCCCGTCTGCGACCGTGAACACCGGATTGCTGTCCAGTTCGTTAAAGTATTCGCCCAGTAGAAAAGTAGTCGCATGCCACGTCGTCATCAGCATGCCCAGTTGCTGGACGAATTGAGGAAGATCGTTATTTGGATTGCCCTGAGTCTGACTTGCGAGCACGACCGACCGGAATGAATCCACGAATACCAGCGCCGGGGAGTGGGTTTCTACCTCGAGGACGATCCGCCGTAAAACCTCCTCCAGATCCCCGGCGAGCGTATCGTCCGCCAGATTGACGTAGCGAATCGAGCGATTAACCGCTTCGTCATCAAAAAAATCGAATTGCTGCTGATAACGCAGCATTTTTAGGGGAGGCTCGCCGAGCACGGTGAAGAAAATGGCTGGACGCTCGGGCGTGGCAAGGGCGAACATCATCTGATGGGCCAGCGTGGTTTTTCCGCAACCAGGAGGACCAGCGATCAGATTGAATGAAAATTCTGGTAAGCCTCCGCCCAGTATCTCGTCCAGACCGGGTACGCCTGTGGCCAGGCGATTGATTTTTACCTTGGTACTCATCTTGAAATTTCCTGCGGATTAGCGCCGCTCAAAGAATTTGCCCAAACGTCAAGCAGCAGCCGTGCGGCAAGCGACCGGCCGATTAGTGTCGCAAGTAACTCATAAAACGATTTTAAATATTCTTCGCCAAAAAAAACGGCATCTTCTTTAGTTTGGTTGGCCAGCAAGCCTCTGAGTTCTACCAGATTCATGGCCACCCCTAGGCTTTCGTAGGTGGTGGCGAACTGCGGGTGTTTCGCGGTGCACAGAAAATAGCTGCGACGGTATAGCGCGGCGACGCCTTTGGGCCCGAGGATCGGTACGAGTGACGCTTGCGCATCTTCGAACAAGGAGGCAATCGCATTGGCGACTTTCGAAAGGTCAAAGACTCCTTCAATCCGCTGCGCTAGCGACGCTACGATCCTGCGGTCCGCTTCGTTTTCAGCATGCATGGCTATCATTTTCTGGGACAAAACGGATGGATAGTACACATTTGCAAATTTAGCGGACGATCTTTCTTAAAGAAGCCGATAGGCGAGCACCCCAGCTACAAGCGGCCTGTAAGTTGGGTGCCAGCTCCATATCAGTCTGGCTGGGTTGCAGATCGACTCGGGACAATAAACATTGTAGGTGCGTGCCTTATCATTCTGGGCATGGTGGTTACCGAATATGATACTGACGCGGTGGCAACGAAACGCTCAGCCGCCACCGACGCGTAGTGGTTCATACCGTTAATTCCCCGTGAAAATGGAAGTGCGCCACCGGTTAGCCGCGCGACCGTTGCGCTTTCCGCCAGAACTGGTCATTGGGGGGAACCTCTCAACACGCCTGGCGGTCACCTGCATGTCGCCGACAACCCGAGAAGGAGCCCATCTATGCGTTTTTTGCATTACACCAGCCTGACCTGCGGCGCTCTGCTTTTGACGGCGTGCTCCGCACAGCCACCGGTCATGTGGGGGGCCAATGATGCGGCTGTCCGCCAGGCATTGCCACCTGACCAAGCCTACCCGGAGCTCTTCGAAGCCGTGCAGCGCGACCAGGTGTTCACCGATCAGAAGCACTTCGTGGATGCCTTGCCCAAACGCGCTCCGGCGCAAATTCGCGCCGATTATCTGGCCCAAAGCAAAGGCTCGGGCTTCGACCTCAAGAACTTTGTCAGCGACAACTTCATCGAGTCAGGCGAGGCCGAAAGTCCGGCACCTAAACCCGGGGCTCCGATCAAAGAGCATATTGAAAAGTTGTGGCCGGTACTCAGCCGCAGCTACAGCGAAGTCCCCCAGTACAGCAGCCTGCTGCCCCTGCCACAGCCTTACGTGGTGCCGGGCGGGCGTTTTCGCGAGATGTACTATTGGGATTCGTATTTCACCATGCTTGGCTTGGAGCAGAGCGGCGACAAGGCGCAGGTACGGCAGATGGTCGACAACTTCGCTTACATGATCGATATCTACGGCCACATCCCCAACGGCAACCGGACCTACTACCTCACGCGTTCGCAGCCGCCGTTCTTTGCTTATATGGTGGACCTTGAAGCGCGCATCGAAGGGGATCAGGCGTACGGCCGCTATCTGCCGCAATTGCAAAAGGAATATGCCTATTGGATGGAAGGTTCGCAGACTCTCAAACCCGGAGAAGCGGCCCAGCACGTGGTCAAACTGGCCGATGGCAGTCTGTTCAACCGATATTGGGATGCAAGCGCCACGCCGCGTCAGGAGTCCTGGCTGCAGGATGTAAAAACTGCCGAACAGGTTCCGGAACGCCCGAAAGAGCAGGTGTGGCGTGACTTGCGCGCTGGCGCCGAAAGCGGATGGGACTTCAGTTCGCGGTGGCTGGGCGACGGCAAAAACCTGACCACCATCCGTACCACCTCGATCGTCCCGGTGGACCTCAACAGCCTGATGTATCACTTGGAAAAAACCATCGTCAAGGCCTGCCAAACCACGGCCAATACCGCCTGTATCCAGGCGTACGACAAACGCGCCCAACAGCGTCAGGTAGCGATCGAGACCCATTTGTGGAATAGCGCGGGCGGCCATTACGTGGACTACGACTGGCAACTGAATCAGCAGCGCCCGGCGCTGTCCGCCGCAGCGGTGTTTCCTCTGTACACGGGCCTGGCCTCTACGGCTCACGCCAAGGCCACAGCGCACGCCCTGCAGAACGGTCTACTGCGCGCCGGCGGCCTGGCCACTACTCAGATCAGCAATGGTCAGCAATGGGACGAACCTAATGGCTGGGCGCCGCTGCAATGGGTGGCCGTGGTGGGTCTGAGCCGCTATCAGGAAAACGGGCTGGCAGCACAGATAGGCACGCGTTTCCTGCATCAGGTGCAGGATCTTTATGGCGCACAGGACAAGTTGGTCGAGAAATATGACCTGTCGGGCCTGGGGCAGGGAGGTGGCGGCGGGGAGTATGAATTACAGGATGGGTTTGGCTGGACCAACGGGGTGACGCTCAAATTGCTGCAAAAGTACGATACTTCCTACGTGACTGGGCAATAGGCGGAAGGCTGTGGTACCGAGCTTTGCTTGGTACCTGCCACAAGTCAGGCGGGGGGCCCAGAGAAGAGGGTCTGCGTCTCTAAAAGCGCAACAAGATTCTTCATAGGGTCCGGCCGCGCGCCTGAACAACCTTATATCTGCGTTTAAAGGATACGGAGTCATTCATGACAATACGTTCGCTGCATACTGGCCTGGGATTGGTCCTGATGATGTCTAGCGTCACGGCCATCGCTGCCGGCCTTACCCATCAGAAGAGCCCCTTCGGCGCCCTTGCCGACGGCACGCCCATCGAGAAGTACACACTGAGCAACAGTCACGGCATGCAAGTCAGCGTGATCACCTATGGAGCGGTGCTGCAATCGGTAATCGTTCCCGATAAAAACGGTAAAAGAGACGACGTATTGCTCGGGTTCGACGACCCGCAGAGTTATCAGAAAAATGCCGATCCGCATTTCGGCGCGACCATCGGACGCTACGGTAACCGCATCGCCGACGGCACGTTCGAGCTGAACGACACCCGCTACAAGATTCCGTTGAACGCAGGACCAAACGCCATGCACGGGGGGCCAAAAGGCTTCGACACCCATGTCTGGAAGGCTGTCCCGATCAAGCAGAAGGACTCGGTAGGCGTCACGCTCAGCTATACCAGCCCGGATGGCGAAATGGGCTTCCCCGGTGCGCTGGACACCCAGGTGACCTACAGCCTGAACGAGCGTAACGAGTTGCAGATCCAGTTCCACGCCACGACCAGCAAACCCACGGTCGTGAACCTCACCAATCATGGCTACTACAACCTGGCGGGGGCGGGCAACGGCACCATCCTCGATCAGGTCGCCACCCTTCACGCCAGCCACTACACACCGGTGTCGGCCAAGCTGATCCCGACCGGTGAGATTGCCCCGGTAGCGGGCACGCCTATGGACTTCCTCAAGCCCACCGCATTTGGGACACACATTAAAGATGATCACCCGCAGCTCAGGTTTGCCGAGCCCGCGCAGGGTGGCTTCGACTTCAATTACGTTCTGGACACCCACGGTGACGTGAGCAAGCCAGCTGCTGAAATCAGCGACCCTCAATCAGGCCGTCGCTTGCAATTGTTCACCACTCAACCGGCGTTGCAGCTCTACACGTCGAATTCGCTTGATGGGACGATTACTGGCAAGGCCGGGAAGGTCTATCAGCACTGGGGCGCTTTTGCCCTTGAGGCCGAGCATTACCCCGACTCACCCAATCAGCCAGCATTTCCCAGTACCCGCCTGAATCCCGGGCAGGTGTATTCACAAACAACAGTGCTCAAGTTCACTCACGACTGACAGCGCAGCGGTGCAAATGGAGAGGGTTTTGGTTATTAGAGGAACACGAATCCAGGAGATCCATAGGCTACTAACTCTTATGCCGGAGGTCGGCCTGAGCGACGCCGGTTTACACGCTACAGCCGAAGAGCTGTGCACGCTGATCGACTGCAATACGAACTTCATAGTGGGTGCGAATCCCTGCCAACGACTTTGTAAGACGACAGCTTCGCGTTTTGGCTTCCCTGCTGATGATAAAGCGCGATTAGAGCTGATCCGACGGTTTGACATTGATATCCCGCCGTCGTCCGCGTCACTTCCCAGGCTGCCTGTGCCTCACGTACATCACCGCCGTGCCCCCCGAAGTGTTTCTGGCCTGGAGTTCGAAGGCTTGCGGATAGCCCTTGATGAGGTCGCTCAGTTTCTTGTAGCCGTGGGTACGGGGATCGAACTCCGGTCGCAGCTTGGTGATGTTCGTCCCTAAAGCACCAAGCTGTACCCAACCATCCTCGTCGGCGATGTCGTCCAGGATTTTCGCAATGAATCCGATGGGAGCCTTTGGTCTTTTGGGTGGTTCGGCAGCTGTGGGTTTCGCCATGTCCGCAGGTACGGCCGGGTCGGCAGCTGGCTCTCCGGCGGCCACCGGTATGGCGTCTTCGCGCAGCAGTTCGATGTAGATGAATTTGTCGCAGGCGGCCACAAACGGTTTGGGCGTTTTTTCCTCGCCAAAGCCGTACACCGTCAGACCTTCTTCGCGCAGTCGGGATGCCAGGCGCGTGAAGTCGCTGTCGCTGGACACCAGACAAAATCCGTCGAAGCGTCGTGTATACAGCAAGTCCATCGCGTCGATGATGAGCGAGCTGTCCGTGGCATTCTTGCCCTTGGTGTAGGCGAATTGCTGGATGGGCTGGATGGAGTGGTCGAGCAGGACTTTCTTCCAGCCGCCCAGTTGCGGGCCAGTCCAGTCGCCATAAATGCGCTTTACGCTGGCGACGCCGTACTTGGCGATCTCTTCGAATAGACCTTCCACGATGGCGGCAGGGGCGTTGTCGGCGTCGATCAGTACCGCGAGGTGCTTTTGCGCATGGTTGGAGGTGTGAGTGGCCATGAGTCGTCCTTGGTCAAAGCATCACCATACCTGCAAATGGGCTGGCGTGGGTTTGATGGCAACAACCCGCTCAGGCGGGTTGTTCATGCCGTCCTGCACTCGGTTTCGGGAGCACGATTAGCACTTGAAGCGTCCGACCAGCCCTCTGAGTTGACCAGAGATGTCCGTCAGGCGTCCTGAGCCGGACTGTGCCGAATGGGCGAACTCTTCCACCAGTTGGGCATCGGCATGGATCTGCGCAATGTGCCGATTGATCTCTTCGGCCACCTGATGTTGTTCTTCGGCTGCCGTTGCGATCTGCGTGTTCTGGTCGCGGATCGAATCCACGGAAGTCCGGATTTTGTCAAAGCTGTCGCGTGCTTGCTGAATGCGTTCGACGCTGTTCTGCGAGACCTGCAAGCTCCCCTGCATCTGCTGCGTGACCTCTTGGGTGCGCCGCGCAAGGTTGCCCAACAGACCATCGATTTCTCCGGTGGAGTCGGCGGTACGCCGCGCCAGTGCCCGTACTTCATCGGCGACAACGGCGAATCCCCGGCCCTGGTCACCGGCGCGAGCCGCTTCAATGGCTGCGTTGAGGGCCAGCAAGTTGGTTTGTTCGGCGATCGATCGAATGGTATCGAGGATGCTGTTGATGTTCTTGCTGTCCTGTTCGAGCATCTGCATGGTTTCGGTCGACTGCTGCAGGTCCTTGCTCAGTTTCGATACGCTGCCAGTGGCTTCGCTGATGTGCTGCTGTCCGTCATGCACATCGCGGTAACCGTTATCCGCGCTGGTCGCAGCCTGGCTGCAGGAGCGCGCCACCTCGTTGGCTGTCGCCACCATTTCATTGAACGCAGTGCTGACCAGTTCGACTGCTTCGCGCTGACGTCCGGCAACCTCATCCATGTTTCTGGCTACCTCGCTGGTGTCAGCAGCCGCGACTTGCAGGTCGGAAGACGCGGTGCCGATACGCTGCACCAATTGGGAGATCATACCGAGGAACTGGTTGAACCATCCCGCCAGGGTCGCCGTTTCGTCCTTGCCTTGCACGTTGAGCTGACGCGTCAGATCGCCTTCGCCCTCGGCAATCTCCTGCAAACCGTCGGCAACCCCTCGAATCGGCCGCACGATTACCCGGGCGAAGCTCGCTCCGACGATGGCGAAAATCACCGCGAGTGCAGCGGCAATGGCTGCTATCAGCCAGGTCAGACTCGACGCCTTGGCCATCACTTCTTCGCGCTCGATCAGGCCAATGAATCGCCATCCCAGACCTTGGGAGCTGATGATATTGACCATGTAGACCTTGCCGTCGATCTCGACCTGGGTCGGGCCATCTGCGCGCTTGGCAAGCTCCGCATAGTTGGCGCCCAGGTCTGCCAACGGCTTGAAGTTATGGTTGGCATCGCTGGGATCCACGAGCACGTTGCCGTTGGCTTCGACCAGCATCAGGTAGCCACTGTTGCCAAGTTTGATGTTCTTGACGAGCTCGGTCAGTTGTTTGAGCGATACGTCCAGACCGACCACACCCACCAGCTTGCCAGCCGCGTCGGTTACGGTGTGTACCGTACCGATCAACGAGACGTCATCCGGTGCCCAGTAGTAAGCGCCTGTGCGGACCGTGGTGCCCGGAGCGGCGATCGCGGCCTTATACCAGGGCCGCTGGCGCGGATCGTAATTGACGATCTTTGGATCGTCCGGCCAGCTTGCGTAACCACCGTCGCTCAGGCCAATGGACAGGTAAGCCGTGCTCGGGTGGCTTTTGGCGAAGCCTTCGAATAGCTCAAGGAATTTATGGTTGTTTTCCGTCAGCGGAATCTGCGGAGCGTCGGCTCCCGAGTAATTCTTCAGATCCTTGGCGGCGACGCTTCGAGGGTCTTTGGCCAAATACTCGACGTTCTGGCTGATGCCATCGAAAAACTGCTTCATCCCGTTATCGATCTGGCGGATCTCACGGCCACTGCTGTCAACGAAATCGTCTTTCGCTGCCTCTCGTACGTTGAACACGACGAGCACCGCGACCACAATTACCGGAAGGCATGCGATGGCTGCAAACGCCCAGGTCAGCTTCTGTTTGATGTTCATGATGATTCCGCAGGTTTTATAAGTGTTGGTCGGCAGAAAGAAAACGGTGTGGTTGTGGCATTTACAGGAGGCGTTTTTCGCATTCTTTTCAAGCTATCGGCTACGAGCAGATGAACCTTAGGTACAGTCGCTAGTTGCAGACGGCCGGTGGTGTGCGTTGGGGAGGGGAGACGGCCGGACGCATCGCGGGTCAGGCGCAACGCCCTTTTGAATCGCTAAACCAGGAGTGCGGGCGATGAAAGCCACGCAACAGTGCATGCCAGCTGCGAGCTTCGGCTTTACGACCGGCGGCATCATAGGCAGTATTCGGCGCTTTGGATGGTTTCAGGAGACCGTTGTGATGTCCGAGATCAGCATCGATCGTTACGCGCCAGGTGACGAGAAAGGTATTGTGGAACTGATCGTGCCCATTCAGCGCGAGGAGTTCGGGATTGCCATCGCGGCCGAAGACCAGCCCGACCTGGTGCAAATCCAGTCCTTCTACCAGACCGGCACCGGTGATTTCTGGGTGGCGCGAAAGGATGACGTTGTCATCGGCACGATCGGCCTCAAGGACATCGGCAACGGCCAAGCGGCGCTGCGCAAGATGTTCGTGGCGGCTGCCTGGCGCGGCCGGGAATTCGGCGTGGCGAGGAAACTGCTTGAGTGTCTGATCGAGGCTTCGAAAGCTCGCGGCTTGCGCAGGATTTACTTGGGGACCACCGCGAAGTTTCTCGCTGCACACCGTTTCTACGAAAAGCATGGCTTCGAGCTGATCGATCAGCAGGATCTGCCAGCCAGCTTTCCTCTGATGGCGGTCGACACCCGGTTTTATGCCTTGGCCTTGTGAAAGCGTGGATGCTTGATTGGGGTGAATCCCCTCTTGAGCGGGTAGTCTCTAGCTTAGGGCGCTCATCAATTCCTCCGTTCGACCGCCCTCGGAGGAGACCATGCTCAGCTATCTGTTCATCGGCGCGAATGATATCGCCGCCTCAGCGCGTTTCTATGATGCGATCCTGCTGCCCCTGGGTTACGAGAAAGAATCGGCCGAGGATCAGCACAGCTACTCCCTGCCAGGGACCGAAGACAAGTCCAACGGACCGGGCACGGTTCATGTCGCCAAGCCCTTCGATGGGCAACGCGCCACTGTCGGAAACGGAATGATGCCAGCGTTCCGCGCCGACTCCAGAGCCCAGGTCGATCAGGTGCATGCAGCCGGTGTAGCCAATGGCGGGGCGGATGAGGGCAGTCCAGGCACACGCGCCGCGTACACGGCAGGATTTTATGTTGCCTACCTGCGTGACCCGATCGGAAACAAAGTGGCCATTTTCTTCAACAGTTGATGGAGGCGATGCGCGCCAAAGAACACCTGCGTCCACAGGGTATAGAGTGCGATCGGCCGCCCGAGGAGTGGATGCTCATCACGCGGACGAGTCGCTGCAGGTTTCAGCCACGCACATTTATATAGACGCTGTAGTCGATCTGCCGCCCGTGGGCATGGGAACTGAACTGTGACGCGGCATCGCGGCCTTATCCTTACATCCCGCACTGGAGCGACCCTGATGAACAACGATCAATTCAATCAGTACGATGCGCAGCGCCTCCATCAGCGAGTTGCGCAGGAGCTGGGGATTACCGCCGACGAGTTGCAAACCTGGATGGTCAACGACATCGAGCGGGTTACCGAGGGCGGCAAGGAGGTGGGCCACATGGTGGTCTTTCGCGAATCGACGCCGCCGGAAATCCTCGACAAGCTGCAGCACCGGCAAAGCCAGTTCACCGCGATGACCGGTGTGATCGATCACGAATGACCGCGTTCGCGGTTGCCTCGCCCGGCAGCTTCTATGATTGTCCTGGCGCTATGCCGCGGGTTCGATAGTGGGCCGCTTTCCGATGGGCAGTTTTGCCATCATGATCAGCACCTGCTCTCCGACATGCTCGACGGTCCAGGGCTTGTCCAGGCACATGACATTGCTCTCGACGAGACCGTCGTAATGATCGGCAACCACAATAGGAAGAGTGGGGTAGGCCCGCGACAGTGTGGTTGTCAGGTCAGCGGCGTTCAACACGCCGGGAAGGGTGCCGCTGGCGACTACGATGCTGATCGAGGTTTCGGGATGCTGGACGTAGGCCATGGCTTCGTCGACGTCAACGAATCCCACGGCGTCCAATCCCAGGTCACGAACGGCTCGCATCAGTTGGTGCAGCATGCTGGAGTCAAACACGATCACAGCCATGCCTGCAGCTTCGGAACTATCGGATGACCGTGCCATATCGCTTCCTGCCAGTGCATAACTGTGTTGAGCATGGCACGGATTGGCAAAGCAGCCTGTTTAAATTTTTGCTATCAGACGCGTAAGCAGCAGGCGGCGTTTTAACGCCCTCGTTAGGCAAGGCGCGAGTAACGGCGTCGATTGGCGTGAACTGCATGGGGGCAACGGTGCCCAACCCGATACACACATCGCAGGACACCGCCATGAGCGAAGAGAAGAAAGCACCACCCAAAGAGGACGTTCCCGCTCACTCGACCGAGGAAGAAAAGGAACGCCTTAAGGACTTCAACAAGGACGGAATCCCGCCGGGGTCGAGCTGATCGCTTCAGCGATAACGTTCAAGCCAGTGCGCGTACGGCGCGGGCAGGGTCCAGGATGCTTTGTCGACGCCCAATTCCTTGGCCGCAAAGTACGCCCAGTGTGGATCGGCCAAGTGAGCACGGCCCACCGACACCAGGTCCAGCTGGCCGGCTTCGAGTGCGGCCTGCGCCAGTTGCGGCGTACCGAAACCCCAGGCGGAGGTCACTGGCAGACCCGCTTCGCGGCGCACGCGTTCGGCGACAGGCCCCATGAACGCCGGACCCCACGGGATATTGGTTTCCGGGATGGTAAAGCCGACGCTGACACTCAACAGATCCAGGCCACCGTCCTTGAAGCGCCGGGCCAGTTCGATCGATTCAACCAGGGTTTGCTCATCCCGACCGTCATATTCGATGACACCAAAGCGCGCGGTCAGTGGCAGGTTCTCTGGCCACACCTCGCGAACGGCTGCCAGGGTTTCCAGCAGGAAACGGCTGCGGTTTTCAAAGCTGCCACCGTATTGATCGGTACGCTGGTTGGAATGTTCGGAGAAGAAGCTCTGGCCCAGGTAACCGTGAGCAAAGTGCAATTCGATCCATTCAAACCCTGCTTCGCGAGCGCGGCGCGCAGCGTTGACGAAGTCCTGACGCACGCGTGCGATATCAGCCTGGGACATTTCCTCTGGCACTTTCGGCAGGTTGGCGCCGAACGCGATCGCAGAGGGACCTATGGTTTTCCAGCCGCGAGGGTCGTTTTCGGCAATGTGATCATCGCCTTCCCAAGGACGATTGGCGCTCGCCTTGCGGCCTGCGTGGGCGATCTGAATGCCAGGCACCGCGCCGGCAGCCTTGATGGCTTTCACTGCAGGGACAAACGCCTGGGCATGCTCATCGCTCCAGATGCCTGCGCAGCCAGGGGTGATACGGCCTTCGGGGGAAACAGCCGTGGCTTCGACCACCACCAGACCGGCGCCGCCGCGCGCCATACTGGCAAGGTGTACCTGATGCCAGTCATTGATCACGCCATTGTCGGCCATGTATTGGCACATCGGTGGGATGGCGATGCGGTTTCGCAGGGTGACGTCCTTCAAAGAGAACGGCTCGAACAGTGCTGACATGGGTAAACTCCAGAATATGAGTGTTTCGCTTGTTCGATAGTATTCGAAATATAGCGTTCGTTGGAACCCCCGGCTATCATGTACCCATGCGTGCCTTCAAACATCCCATTCCATCCGACTTTGCCCTCGAGCGCCTGCTTTACGCGTTGAGTGACCCCGTTCGCCTGGAGATCGTTCGTTGTCTGGCGGGCGTCGACGAGGCGTCATGCGGTGAGTTGGACGGCGGTCGGCCGAAGTCGACCATGTCTCATCACTTTCGGGTATTGCGCGATGCGGGACTGGTTCACACGCGCAATGTCGGCACCACACACATGAATTCGTTGCGGGCCGAAGAACTCGATCTGCGCTTCCCTGGGCTGCTGCGCAGTATTCTTGCGCAAGCCTGAACACGTTCTGCGCTCAATCCTCCCGTTACTCCGGTGGCAACCCCTGCAGGCTCCGCGTCGGCGTTGCGCAGCGTGTAATCGAAAACTTCCGTCCTGCGGGCCATGTCCTCTTCCTTTTTGCGGAAGGTTTGGTAGCAATACCTGAATCTGCAACTGCAAATACCGTGCTGTCGTCTCAGCGAGTTTTCTCTGATCGGCGGTTTGACTGTCAGTCGGGACAAGCGTGTCAGGTCCTCTGAAAAATCGCCCTGAACGCATAAAATTGCGCCCCTTTTCAGCACCCCCAGACAGACCAGGCAGTATATGGCGCTCGATCCCATCACCCTATTGACCCTCTCTATTGCCCTCGCTGCCGCGGCGGCGCTGTACCTGGCGGCAGAGTGGCGCCATGTACGGGAGGCTTCGCTGCTGTTCTGGAGTGCGGGGTTTGCGACAATCACGGTGAAGTCGGTACTGGCACTGCTGCGCAGCAGCGGGGTGCTGCTGATCGGGATCTGGTTCGCCAACGGATCGCTGGTGACCGCGCACTTTCTGTTTCTGCTGGGCGTGGCGCGATTTACCGAGGCGCGGCTGTCGCGGGGCTGGTACCTGATTTTCGTCTTGTGGGCGGCAATGTTGCTGCTGCCAGAGGCGCCCTGGTGGTCTGATCGATATCGACCACTTCAAGTCGGTCAATGACCTTTACGGGCACACGGTGGGCGACCGGCTGCTGGTCGTGCTCAGCGAAATGATTCGTTCGGTCCTGCCCGATGGCGCGGTGGCAGCCAGGCTTGGCGGCGATGAATTCGTGATCCTGTTGAGCAATACTTCGCGCGAGCGAATCGTTGAGGTGGGCAGCATCCTGCGTCAGCGTTTTCACGAAGCGGCTTCCCAGGCATTCGCCACGCCTGATGCGGTGACCCTGAGCATTGGCGGCACCTCGTTCGACCAGCGTCCGGCCAGCCTGGGCGCCTTGATAGAGCAGGGGGATGCTGCGCTCTACGACTCCAAGCGCGGCGGTCGCGACAGTATCTGTCTGGTCGACCGAACCCACGCGAGCGAAGCGGCGCTGCAGACGCCGTAGCCAGCCATTTTCGATTCAATGTACTTGGTCTGAATCTCCCGGCAGGCGGGCGCTTGTGGTCTGAACATTGCTATGACCTTGGCGCAGGGGCCGCAACATCCGAAATTTGACGTTAAGGCACGCCTGCCCATCCCGCCGATAATGTATCGATGCGCTCCCAGACGAGCGTGTCATGGAGCCAGCCTTGAGTACCCTCTCGGAAATTGCAGCAAATCTTTTGAAGCGTGAACGTATGTCTGAGGGTTCCAGCGCGCAAGTCACGGCGCAGGACGCGATGGGTTGGGAGCAATTGATGACGCTGTCCAGGGAAAAAGACGTGCACAAGTGGCAGGCGGCGCTCAACGAGTTGATCAGCAAAACGCCGGGAAAGCGTCGCGTGACGGTTCTGCGAGTGATTGAGGGCGGGTTGTCCTGATTGACGCTGTCCGTTAGCCGCTACTCTTCGGCTTGTTGCCGTTAGCCGGCACTTGACCAAGGGCGTACAGTAGCAACACTGTCCTTGCCATGACCGGATTTCATTGATGAGCCGTCCTCGCTTCTTACCCGATAATTTCACTCTGACCCTGGTCGCAGTGGTCATCGTTGCCAGTTTTCTGCCAGCCAGCGGCCAGGTGGCAGTGGGTTTCGGCTGGTTGACCAACAGCGCGATCGCGCTGCTGTTTTTCCTGCACGGCGCCAAGCTGTCACGTGAATCGATCATCGCCGGTGCAGGCCACTGGCGGCTGCATTTGCTGGTGTTCAGCCTGACCTTCGTGGTGTTTCCGCTCCTGGGCCTGGCGCTCAAGCCTGTGCTGTCGCCGTTGATCGGCAATGACCTGTACATGGGCATCCTGTACCTCTGCGCGCTGCCTGCGACCGTGCAATCGGCGATCGCCTTTACCTCCCTGGCTCGTGGCAATATTCCGGCGGCGATCTGCAGCGCGGCGGCGTCAAGCCTGTTCGGGATTTTCCTTACGCCGCTGCTGGTGACCCTGTTGTTGAACGTGCACGGCGAAGGCGGCTCGACCCTCGACGCCATCGTGAAAATCAGCGTGCAGCTACTGTTGCCGTTCGTGGTGGGGCAGATTGCCCGTCGCTGGATCGGCGCTTGGGTCGGGCGCAACAAGAACTGGCTGAAATACGTCGATCAGGGCTCGATTCTGCTGGTGGTATACGGAGCGTTCAGCGAAGCGGTGAATGAGGGCATCTGGCACAAGATTCCGTTGTGGGATCTGGCGGGGCTAGTCGTCGTATGTTGCGTGGTGCTGGCGCTGGTGCTGTTGATCTCGACGCTGCTGGGCAAGCTGTTTGGCTTCAACCTTGAAGACCGCATCACCATCCTGTTCTGCGGCTCGAAGAAGAGTCTGGCCACGGGCGTGCCGATGGCTCAGGTGTTGTTTGTCGGCAGTACCATCGGGGTTTTGATCCTGCCGCTGATGTTGTTCCACCAGATTCAGCTGATGGTCTGCGCCGTGCTGGCCCAGCGTTACGCCAGACGCAACGAGTCGGTGTCGGAGCTGATGGCGCAGGTCGATCCTTGACCCCGAACCGATTCCCTGAAATGACAAAGCCCCGATGATTCGGGGCTTTGTCATTTCATAACTCACGCTTCCGCTAACTGCTCCTCATATTCCTTCACATATTCTCCTGCCAGCTTTTCCTTCTGCTTCTCGTCCAGCAGCTTCCCGGCCATCTGAAAGAACTTATGCTCCTCTTCCTTGAGATGGTGATGCACCTTTTCCGACAGCTTTTTGGCTGTCGCCAGCCAGGCCGGGCTGGACATCTCGGTTTCATCCAGCTCCTCCATCATCTCGTCCATCTCATGATGTTCAGAAATGGCGTGGCGGCTGAGGTCGACGCCGTTGTCGTATTGCATCAACGGTATATAGAAGAAACGCTCCTCGGCGGTTTCGTGCGCCTGAAGCTCGGCCTTGAGCTGTTGATAGGCCTCTACGCGCTCCTTGCTGTCCCCGTGGGTCTGAATCAGCGCATCGGCATAGCCGCGCTGGCGGTCATGGCTTTCTCTCAGGGCTTCGAAGATGTTCACAATGTCTTCCTCAATCGGGGCGAGTTCGCTGCTTATTCCTAGACCTCGCCAGACAAGCGGTCGTTCAGTCGGCGTGGCGGCATAAGCTTAGATCCATACGTTTCTTTCATAATTCTTTGCAGTTTTTATAATAAAAACGACTTTAACGCCTTGCGCTCATGCTTTTCGGTACTGAGTGTTCTACCCATCGCCTTCATACGGCTTACCCTCGTCACCCAAGGATCGCCATGTCCCTACGTAAACTCATCGTCGCTTGCGCCCTGCTCCTGGCGACTGTCACGGCACACGCCGAACAGGTCATCAACATCGGATACCAGCGCTCTTCGACGCTGTGGATCCTGCTCAAGAATGACGGTCAGCTGGAACAACGTCTCAAGCCATTGGGTTTCACCATCAACTGGCATGAGTTCAGCAGTGGCTTGTTGAGTGCAATGAACGCGGGGAGTGTCGATCTGCACGCTGATGTTGCCGACGCTTTCGCGCTGTTCACTCAAGCGGCCAATACGCCGTTGACCTACTACGCACGGGAAAACCCGTCGCCGACCGCGCAAGCCATCATCGTTCAGGACAATTCGCCAATCCGCAGTGTCGCTGATCTGAAAGGCAAGAGCGTGGCGGTGTCGAAGGGCTCGGGCAGCAATTTCCTGCTCATCTCGGCACTCAAGAAAGCTGGCTTGACCCTGGCCGACATCACGCCGGTTTACCTGGAAGCACCGGACGGCGTGGCGGCATTCTCCAGCGGCAATGTCGACGCGTGGGCCATCTGGGATCCGTTCCTGGCGACCCAGCAACGTGAGCACCATGTGCGCGTGTTGGCCGACGGTACCGATGGCGTCGCCAACTACAACCGTTTCTATGTTGCCAACACCAGCTTCGCCAAAGCTCATCCAGAAGTGCTGCAAGTGGTGTTCGACACCCTTCGTCAGGCCGGGCAGTGGGTCAAAGGGCATCCGCAGGAAGCTGCGAAGAACCTGGCGCCGCTGTGGGGCAACATTCCGCCGGAAACCGTGGAGCTGGCCAACCAGCGCCGCAGCTACGACATCGTCCCGGTCAGGATCGATGAGTTGGCCGAGCAGCAACGCATCGCCGATTTCTACTACGAGGCGAAGTTGATTCCAAAACCTCTGAAGATTTCCGACATTTCGGTTTGGGTCCCACAAACCAAAGCCAAATCCGAATAAGACAGGAGAACGTTCATGAGCCGTCAAATTCACCTGTCAGCCTTTCTGCTGACCGGGCCGGTCATTCACAGTCACGCGGCCTGGCGTCACCCGGAAACAGTGGGTAATTACCTTGATCCCGAGTACTACGCCCGTACCGCAAAGGTAGTGGAAGAGGGGCTATTCGATTTTCTTTTCTTCGCCGATCGCCTGGCCGTCGGCGACCAGATGGGCGGTTCGCGAGACCTGGCGCTGCGTTACGGCGCGCAGGATGCGACGCGGCTGGACCCGCTGCCGATCCTCTCGTATCTGGTTGGGCAGACCAGCAAACTGGGGTTGGGCGCGACCCGCTCGACTACTTACTACGAACCCGCGCACATCGCCCGGGAGTTCGCCACCCTCGATCACCTGTCCAGGGGGCGGGCGGCCTGGAACATTGTGACGTCGATGAACGACAGCGAAGGCCGTCTATTCGGTAAGGACAAGCATCTGGAGCATGACCTGCGCTACGACCGCGCTGACGAATTCGTCGAAGTCGCGTTGAAGCTATGGCGCAGTTGGGGGCCGGGCGCATTGAAGCTGGACCGCGAGAGTGGCGTGCTGGCCGATCCTGACAAGATTACCTCGGTGCAGCATCACGGCGAGTGGTTCAAGGTCGAAGGCCCATTGAACATCCCGCGCACGCCGCAGGGCAGGCCGGTGTTGATTCAGGCAGGATCTTCCGGGCGCGGTCGACGGTTCGGGGCGCGCTGGGCTGAGGCAATTTTCACCATTCACCCGCATTTGAAGGCAATGCACGCGTTTCGCGAGGACGTGCGGGGACAGGTCGTGCAGCAGGGGCGCAATGCCGACAGTTGCAAAGTGCTGACTGCGGTCATGCCGTTCATCGGTGGCAGCGAGGCTGAAGCTCGTGCCAAGCGCGACAAGCACAATGCCTTGGCGCGTCCGGAGCTGGGGTTGGTGACACTGGCCTCGCAGCTGAACGTCGATCTGTCACCGTTTGCGCTGTCGTCGACCCTGGCGGAAATCGCCCGTGCGCCGTCGATCCACCCGGCTGCGGCGGAAAAGCTGTTGATGCAAGGCGCAGACACAACGCTGGAAGAACTTGGCCGGATCTTTGCCAGCAGCGTGCGCGTGCCGCAACTGGTAGGCACCGGCGCGCAGATCGCCGATCAACTGGCCGAGCTGTTCACCCAGGGCGGCTGTGACGGTTTCGTGATTTCCCCGGCATATCTGCCGGGGTCTTTCAGCGAATTCGTCGAGAGCGTGATTCCGCACTTGCAACGCAAGGGGCTGTTCCGCACGGCGTATGAAGGTTCGACGTTGCGCGAGCATCTGGGACTTTCTGCCCTGGAAGATTGAGCGTGCGGTGTTGAACCTCTGTTCATAACCGCGGTGGGAGTGAGCTCGCTGACCAACAGTGGCTGTCAGGCGCTGGAGGTGCGGTGCCTGTACCGGCCGGTTCGTGAGCAAGCTCACTCCCACGTTTCTGCGCGAGAGCGCGGCATTTGGACCAGGGGCCCGTCACGGGACATGCCCGGCTGTTATGTCCCCCGCCTGGCAGCAGGGTCGCCACGTGGTCCGAGAGAATGTGCATCCCGTACAGCAACCCGACAGCATCCCCCGATCGATGAAGGGCTGACATCCGAAACATGCTGCGTATGATGGGCCCGACGTTTTTCTGAAAGGGCCCGTTCTCCATGATGAAGTTTTTCGCCGCGCTGCTCTGTGTGTTCACAGGTTTCGCCCACGCCGAACCTGCACTGCTCACGGATCTGGCCTTGCCGTATATCGCTGCGGCCCCCGCAGATTCCAAAGACAAACCCCTGATCATCTTCCTGCACGGCTACGGCAGCGATGAGCGCGACCTGTTAGGCATCAAGGGCGAGCTGTCGCCGGATTACACCTATCTGTCGGTACGTGCGCCCGGGGAAGTCGATGGCGGTGGCTACAAGTGGTTCACCCAGGACACTGATCAGGCGGAATACGAAGGCGTGACCCGCGATGTGGATAAAAGCACCGACCTGCTCAGAACCTTCATCGAGCAAGCCACTGAAAAATACGCTACGCAGCCCGACAAGGTGATTCTGGTGGGCTTCAGCCAGGGCGCGATGATGAGTTATCAGATCGGCCTGCAGCATCCTGAATTGGTGCGAGGCATCGCGCCGCTGAGCGGCAAGATTCTTGCGGCGCTCAAGGGGCGGTTGAAGCCGGATGATCGGCTGCAAGCGCTGAAGGTGTTCATTGGTCATGGCTCGGCAGACAACCGCGTGCCGTTCTCGGGTGCCACCGAGGCGCAGAGGGTTTTGGAAACGCTGCTGGTCACGCCGGAGTTTCATTCCTACGCGGGGGCAGGGCATACCATCACCTCGGCGGAAGTGGCGGATCTGAAAGCGTGGATTGAGAGTGTGCTGGCGCCGCACTGACGATTCCGTAGCCATCCGGCTGAGCGGCAGGGCCGATCTTACGGACAACACCGATCACCCAGATCTGGCGCAAACACTGTGGGAGTGAACTTGCTCACGAAGGGGTCAGCACATCCACAGCAGATGTGATGTCTGGAAATCAGCCTTCGTGAGCAAGCTCACTCCCACTGACGATTCCGTAGCAATCCGGCTGACCGGCAGGACCGATCTTACGGACAACACCGATCACCCAGACCTGGCGCAAACACTGTGGGAGTGAGCTTGCTCACGAAAGGGGCAGCACATCCACAGCAGACGTGGTGTCTGGAAGTCAGCCTTCGTGAGCAAGCTCACTCTCACTGACGACTGTCCGTAGCCATCCGGCTGACCGGCAGTGGGGATCTTACGGACGTCACCGATCTCCCAGACCTGGCGCAAACACTGTGGGAGTGAGCTTGCTCACGAAGGGGGCAGCACATCCACAGCTGACGTGGTGTCTGGAAATCAGCCTTCGTGAGCAATCCGGCTGACCGGCAGGGCCGATCTTACGGACATCACCGATCACCCAGACCTGGCGCAAACACTGTGGGAGTGAGCTTGCTCACGAAGGGGTCAGCACATCCACAGCAGATGTGGTGTCTGGAAATCAGCCTTCGTGAGCAAGCTCTCCCACAGTCGATCTGCGTTCAGTCCATCAATCATGCGACTCATCACAACCCCTGACTCCCCCGAATCAACTCATACGCCCGGCGCGCCAGGGGGTTGACCGTGTTCGGCCGAATCCACAGGTGATAGGTCACATCAGGCATCCGCGGCAGGCCATCGGCTTCGCCCAGCACGCGCATGTCCGGCCCGAGCATTTCCATGCTGCGCGCCGTCACGCCCAGGCCTGCACGGGTCGCGGCCTTGATGCCGATCAGGTTCGACGCCAGATAGGCCTGGCGCCAGGCAATGTTCGCCCGCTCCAGCGCCTCGAGGGCATAGCGGCGATAAATACTCGGCTCGTCCACCAGAATCAGCGGGATCGGCTCGGTTGGCACGTGCTGATACTGCGCCGAACAGATCCACCACACCGGCGAGGTGCGCAGCGCGAAGCCCTCCAGGTTCGGATCCTCACGCGTGGAAATCACCATATCGACCTTGCCGCGATGCAGGTCGTCCATCAGAAACGGGCTGCGCCCGACGTCGATTTCCAGCCGCAGCTTCGGTGCAGAACGAGCGATGTGGCTGAGGATCGGCGGCAGGATAGTGTCGGCGATGTCGTGTGGCGAACCGATGCGCAGCACGCCGCTGAGGCTGCTTTCCCTGAGTGAATTGAGCGCGTCGTCATTGAGCGACAGCATCTGCCGGGCGTGACGCAAGAGCTGGCGGCCGGGCTCGGTGAGTTGCTTCTGGCGGCCCTGTTTCTGAAACAGGCTGACGCCGATCTGCTGTTCCAGGCGCTGCATGTGCTGAGTCACCGACGATTGCGTGCGCGACAACTGCGCGCCGGCACCGGCGAAGGTGTGATAATCGACAACGGCGACAAAGGTGCGCAGCAGTTCGAGGTCGAGGGTGGTGGACATAGGGCTTACTCAGCAGTCGGGTCGAAGTGCAATTCACCGTAGGAGCGCGCTTGCCCGCGAACGCATTTGCACATTCAGCAGCACAGGCGCTGACACAACCCCGTCGCGGGCAAGCCTGCTCCTAAGGAATCGTGTTACATCAAATGGAGTGAGTAATACATTACGTATTTTTATGATTTATAAAAGCTCGTTTTTCAAACGTTGCGGTCAGGCTCAACAAATACGCGCTTATGCTGATTTTTCTTAAAGCATGAAACCATAAAGTTATAACCATATTTGATATTTGCATTTCCGTTGTCTCATTTCCCTCCCTAGGATGCGGGTCATTACAAGGCGCTGACGCGACGACGTCACAAGTGCCGAGCCGATGATCATTCCAGGGGAAGTCCATGCCGTATACACGCTCGCCCGTTGCCCGTTTTCTACCGTTGCTGATGGGGGCTGCGGTCGCCCTCGGCGCCAGCTTCGCTGCCCAGGCTGATGCCACGCTGGACAAGATCGCGGAGCGGCACCGGCTGGTGGTCGGCGTGTTGCTGTCCGGCGGGCCTTTCGGTTCCATCGACCCGAGCAATCAGAAACCCAAGGGCCTGAACGTGGATATGGCCGAAGACATCGGTCGGCAGCTGGGTGCCGAGGTCGAGCTGGTCCCCGTATTGCCCGCCAACCGCGTGCAATTCCTGCAACAGGGCAAGGTCGATCTGTTGATCGCCAATATGGAGTGGACGGCGGAACGCGGCCAGCAACTGGGTTTCGTGCCGACGCCGTTCTATCGCGTGGGTGGTACGGCGGCCGTGCTCAAGGACAGCAAGATCACCCGCTGGGAGGACCTCAAGGGCCAGCCAGTCTGCACCTCCCAGGGCAGCAGCTACGTCAAGCCGCTGACCGAGTTCGGCGCTGAACTCAAAGCCTTCAAGAGTTCGTCCGAATCCCTGCTGGCCTTGCGCGGCAACAACTGTGTCGCCGCCGTACACGACGCCACGCTGATCAACCCGCTGATCGCCGACAGCGCCGAATGGAAGGACTACCGCGCGATCACCCCCGAACTCAATCCCGCGCCATCGGTGATCTGGACCCGCCCCGGCGAGACTGACACCCAGGCCCGACTCGACACCATCGTCAAGGGCTGGCACCGCACCGGCTGGCTGATCGAGGGCGAAAAACGCCACCACATCACCCCGGCATCGCCAGCGCTGGTGGAGCTGCACGACAAATTCCAGGCCACCGGCGCGTAAGTCATTTTCCCCTTCCAGGCACCTTACAAGGCAATCGTTCATGAGCAGTTTTTCCTTCGGCAAGACCCTTTCCGCGATTGGCATTTCGATCGGTCTTGCCATGGGCGCGACCCTGGCCCACGCCGACGCCACGCTGGACAAGATTCAACAGCGCCACAAGATCAGCATCGGCGTGATCCTCAGCGGTCCGCCGTTCGGCACCATCGACCCCAAGACCGGCGAACATCTGGGCTACAACGTTGAGCTGGCCAAGGGCATCGCGCAGAAACTGGGCGTGGATCTGGAGACCGTGTCGGTGCTGGCGCCCAATCGCGTACAGTTCCTGCAACAGGGCAAGGTCGACATCCTGATCGCCAACATGCAGTACACCGACGAGCGCGCCGGGATTCTCGATTACGCGCCGACCCCGTATGAAGAGGTCGGCGGCGCTGCGCTGATCCGCAAGGGCGCGGGTATCAGCAAGTGGGAGGACCTCAAGGGCAAGCCGGTTTGCGTGTCCCAGGGCAGTAACTTCATCAAGCCGCTGCAGGAAACCTACGGCGCCGAAATCAAGGCCTTCCGCAGTCAGTCCGAGTCACTGCTGTCCCTGCGTGGCAACGGCTGCGTGGCAGCGGTTCACGTCAGCCCTACCATGCATGCGCTGCTCGATGAGCCGGAATGGGCCGACTACAACATCCCGCTGCCCAGCGACCTGATCCCGTCGAAATCGGTGATCTGGGTGCGCAAGGGCGAGCACGACACCCAGGCGAAAATCGACGCAATCATTCGCGACTGGCATCGCAGCGGCTGGCTGATCGAAGTCGGCGAGCGTACGGGCATGGCGCCTTCACAAGCGTTGCGTGACATGCACGAGCAGTTCCGCAATGCGCCGCCCCTTGCTGCTCAATAACGGAGGCGTGCGATGAGCAGCGATCTGTTTCAGACCTTGCAACGCTTGCTTGGCGCTAACCATGTGTTGCCGGGTGTCGAGTCCATCACGCAACTGACCGACAAGCAGGGCACCTACGTCGGCAAGGCGCTGGCAGTGGTGCGGCCGGCCAATACCGAAGAGGTTGCGGCGGTGGTGCGGGCCTGCGTCGCGCACAGGGCGCCGATCGTGGTGCAGGGTGGGAACACCGGGTTGATGGGCGCAGCCACGCCGGACGCCAGTGGCCGTTCGGTGCTGCTGATCCTGGATCGCCTGAATCGCGTGCGTCAGATCGACACCGACAACGACACCCTGACCGTCGAGGCCGGCTGCATCCTGCAGAGCGTGCAAGACATCGCCCGCGAGGCGGGGCGCCTGTTCCCGCTGAGCCTGGGTGCGGAGGGCAGTTGCACCATCGGCGGCAATCTGGGCACCAATGCCGGGGGCACCGCGGTGCTACGTTACGGCAACATCCGCGAGCTGACCCTGGGCCTGGAAGTGGTCACCGCCGAGGGCGAAATCTGGAATGGCCTGCGCGGCCTGCGCAAGGACAACACCGGCTACGACCTGCGTGACCTGTACATCGGCAGCGAAGGCACGCTGGGGATCATCACCGCCGCGACCTTGAAGCTGTTCCCGCTGCCAAAAGCCCAGAGCACCGCCTTTCTAGCCTTTGATTCGCTGGCCCAGGCAGTGCGTTTCCTGTCCCACGCCCGCGCCGGTTTTGGCGCAAGCCTCACGGCCTTCGAGTTGCTGACCGCCGATTGCCTTGCTTTGCTGCGCGAGCAGTTCCCAGAAGGGCCGCAGCCGTTTGCCGATGCGCCACAACCCTGGTTCGCGTTGCTCGAACTGTCGGATAACCACAGCGACGCCCACGCGCGTCAGGCGTTCGAAGACGTTCTGGGCAGCGCTTTCGAGGAGGGTCTGCTGGGCGACGCGCTGATCGCCGAAAGCCTGGCCCAGAGCGAAGCGCTGTGGCTGCTGCGCGAGAACATGAGTGATGCGCAGAAGCGTGCCGGTCGCAACATGAAGCACGACATCTCGATTCCGATCTCGCGCATCGTCGAATTCGTCGAGCACACCGACGCCTTGCTGCAGCAGCACTTTCCCGGCGTACGCAATTTCACCTTCGGCCATCTGGGCGACGGCAACCTGCATTACAACGTCGCCCATCCGCTGAATTCGACGGTCGAGGCGCACATGGCGCGTTACGCCGAACTCAGCGAACTGGTGCATGACAGCGCCCATGCATTCGGCGGTTCGATCAGCGCCGAGCACGGCATCGGTCAGCGCAAGCGGGCGATGCTGCCGCGCTACAAGAGCGCTGTCGAACTGGACCTCATGCGCCGCGTGAAACAGGCGCTGGACCCTCTCAATCTGCTCAATCCAGGCAAGGTCCTGGCGAGCGTCGAAAGCCGGAGCACCGCCCCATGAGCATTCGTCTGTCCAAGCGCATCCAACGCGTTTCCCTGTCCGCCAACGCCGCTGCCAAATCCCAGGCCACGGCCCTGCGTGAAGCCGGTCGCGACATCCTCGACCTGACCACCGGCGAGCCGGATTTCGATACTCCCGAGCACATCAAGCAAGCGGCCTATAAAGCCATCGACGGCGGCGCGACCAAATACACGCCGACGCCTGGGGTGAAAAAATTGCGTGAAGCGATCCAGCGCAAATTGCAGCGGGAAAATCGGCTCGACTATTCACTGGCGTCGATCGTCGTCGGCAACGGCGCCAAGCAGATCATCTTCAACGCCTTCGCCTCGACCCTGGATGAAGGTGACGAAGTGCTGGTGCCGGTGCCTTACTGGCCGTCGTTTCCGGACATCGTGCGAGTCAACGGCGGTGAACCGGTGTTCATCGAGTGCGGCCTGGAGCAAGGCTGCAAGCTGACCTCGAGCCAACTGCAAAAACATATCAACGAACGCACCCGCTGGCTGATCCTCAACGGCCCCGGCAACCCCAGCGGCGCGGTGTACAGCGAAGCGGAACTGTTGGCGTTGGCCGAAGTGTTGCGTCGCCATCCTCAGGTGCTGGTGCTGCTGGACGAGCTGTACGAACACATTCGTTTCGACGGCAATCCGCCGCTGAGCCTGCTCAACGTGGCACCGGATCTGCAATCCCGCGCGTTGCTGGTGGGCGGCGTTTCCAAGACCTACGCCATGACCGGCTGGCGCATCGGTTTCGGCGCAGGCCCTCAGGAACTGACCAGCGCGATGACCGTCATGCAATCGCAATCGACGTCCGGCGCGTCATCGGTTGGCCAGGCCGCAGCGCTGGCGGCGTTCGAAGGTGGTCTGGATTTTCTGCCGGAACAGGTACAGGCCTATCAGCAACGTCGCGATCTACTGGTCGCGGCATTGAGTGAGGTAAACGGCCTGGACGTGCTCACCCCCCGAGGCGGTTTCTTCGTCTTCGTGCGCTGCGCCGGGTTGTTGGGACGCGTTCGTCCTGATGGCCAGCGTCTCAATGATGACGGTGACGTGGTGGACTATCTGCTGGATCAGGGCGTGGCGGGTGTGGCAGGCAGCGCTTACGGACTGTCGCCGTGGTTTCGCCTGTCCATCGCCACCGCCACCAGCAGCGTGATCGAGGCCGGACGCCGCATTGCCGACGCCTGCGCACAGCTGCGGGTCGAGGCGCTGGCATGAGTCACTGGCTGGAATGGTTCGTACAGTGGACCGCGAAGTTCGGGCTGAACTACAGCTTTCTGCTGGATGCCTACCAACGGGGTTCGATGGTCAACGGCGCGCTGACCACGATCCTGCTGTGCCTGTTTACCATCATCGGCAGCCTGCTGGCCGGTGTAGCGCTGGCGGCGATGCTGACCAGTGGCAAGGCGTATCTGGCCAAGCCTGCGCGAGTGTTCATCGAGGTCACGCGCAACACACCGACGCTGGTGCAGCTTTATTGCGCGTTCCTGGTGTTGAACATGCTGCTGACCCAGGCCGTTGGCACGGCGAATCCGCTGACACCGTTCGCCTGGGTGGTGATCGTGATCTCGCTGCACAAGGGCGCGTTTCATGCCGAAGCCTTGCGTGCAGGTATCGAAGCAGTGCCTGTTGTGACCCTGGAAGCCGCCAGTTCGCTGGCCTTCAGCAGCCGTCAGTTGCTGTGGAATGTGCAACTGCCGCTGGCCATGCGTTTCGCGCTGCCGTCGCTGATCAACAACCTGATCGATCTGGTGAAGATGACCGCCGTGGCTTCGGCGATTGCAGTGGGCGACATCACCTACGCCTCGATCATGATCTGGACCCAGAGCGATAACGTGCTGGAGCTGATGATTGTGCTGCTGGCGTTTTTCGGCCTGCTCAGTTTTGTCGTCAACTGCGTGGGCCGTGCCCTCGAAGCAAAACTGAGGATGCCCGGTTATGGCCATTGATTCGTCCGCCAGCCTGCCACTGTCCTGGCCCCGGCGGCATCCGGGCAAGCTGGTTTTGCTGGCGGCTCTTGCGCTGTTGCTGATCTTTGGCGCCCCGAAAAGCCCCGTGTTCGCGGCCCTGTATGAATGGTCGCCCGCCCTGGCGGTAGGGTTTGGGCAGAACATTCTGATCAGCCTGCTGGCCATCGCGATTGGCTCGTTGCTCGGACTGCTGATCGGTGCGCTGGCGGTCTCGCCGTTGTGGATCACTCGTCTGCCGGCGCGCATCTGGGTGCAGGTGTTTCGCAACGCGCCGTGGCTGGTGCTGATCTACTTCACCACTTATGTATTTCCGTTCGAACTGCATATCGGCAAGTCCTGGATCGCTTTTCCAGACTGGGTGAAAGTCACCATTGGCCTGGCATTGCCCGCCAGCGCCAACGTCGCGGAAATCTTTCGTGGGGCCATCGGTTCGATCCCCAGCACTCAGTGGGAAGCCTCGCGTTCGCTGGCTTTCACCCGCGGGCAGATCTTCCGATCGATCATCCTGCCGCAGTGCTTCAAACGCATGTTGCCGCCGTGGATGAACCTCTACGCGGTCATCACCATGGGCACCGCGCTGGCCTCGCTGGTGGGCGTACATGACCTGATCGACACCGCGCAAATCGCCAGCAATACGGTCAACCTGACCGGTTTCACGGTGCTGATTTACTTCAGCGTGTTGGCGTTGTTCTTCGCCTATTGCTATCCGATTTCCCGAATCACTCAATTTTTGGAGCGACGTTATGCCTTCTCCTGAAACGCGCGCCGAACAACCCCTGATCAGCCTGCGCGACATTCATCTGTCGTTCGGCAGCAACCGCGTGCTCAGGGGCATCGACCTTGATGTGCAACGCGGGCAGGCGGTGTCGATCATCGGCCCTTCCGGGTCGGGCAAGTCGACCATCCTGCGTTGCATCACCGGGCTGTTGCAGCCTCAGCGCGGCAACATTCGCGTGGGCGAGACCGAGGTGCACAAGCTCAAAAGCGAGGCTCAGCGCATCGAACTGCGCAAGCGCGTCGGCTTCGTGTTCCAGCAGTACAACCTGTTCCCGCATCTGTCGGTACTGGAAAATCTGGTGATCGCCCCACGCAAAGTCCTCGGCCGGAATTCGGCGCAGGCCGAACAGGAAGCTCGGGCGCTGCTGGCCAAGGTGCGTATGGAGCACAAGGCCGATGCTTATCCGGGCCAGTTGTCCGGTGGTCAGCAGCAGCGTGTGGCGATTGCCCGTGCGTTAGCGATGCGTCCTGAGCTGATTCTGTTTGACGAAGTGACTTCGGCCCTTGACCCGGAAACTGTGGGCGAGGTGCTGACAGTGATTCGCGAGCTGACCGAAGAGGGCATGACCTGCGTGCTGGTCACCCACGAAATGCGCTTCGCCGAGGACATCAGCGACGTGGTGTATTTCACCGAAAACGGCCTGATCGTCGAACACGGCAGCGCCGAGCAGATTTTCCAGCGCCCGGTGAGCGAGCGTACTCAGGCGTTTCTGCGTCATGCCCTGGGCGATGCCGGACGCCGTCCCGCAGCCGCCGGCGACCCGTATTTGTTGAGCAATATCAGCCGTTACGGCTTGTCGGTTTGAGCTCGACGCGAGGGTTGGACAGTCGGACTCGCCATCCTGTGGGAGTGAGCAAGCCCAATCCCACAGGATGACGTTGATTGGCAATGAGTGATTGCAAGCCCTGACTACTTATAAAAGGAGCACCTGATGAGCATCGAAAACCGCAGCCAAGTGATCGAAGATTTCCTGCAGCAGATCCGCACCATCCACCAGCGCGGCGTCGACCGCGAGGCGCTGAAAGAGATCGTCAGCCTGCTCGAAGGCCTGGCCGAGCGCCGTGATCTGTTCAATTTCGACACCTTCCCCGCGCCTGTACCCGGCGAGGGCGACACGGCGTTTCGTTATCGCCTGAACGACGACGGCGAAACCCCGACGCTGTACATGAACTCCCTGCTCCCTGGCAAAAGCACGCTGCCGCACAACCACGAAACCTGGGCGGTGATCGTTGCCGTGCAAGGCCAGGAGATCAACTACGTCTGGGCGCGCACCGACGATGGCAGCGACCCGACGCTCGCCAGGCTTGCGCTGGAAAAAGAAGTGGTGGTGCAGCCTGGCACCTCGATCAGCTTCCTCGGTGAAGACCTGCACGGCATCAAGGTCGATGGCGAAACCCCGACCCTGCATTTCCATCTCTACGGCCGCCCGCTGGAGTCGTTGAACGGGCGCTACGGCGTCAATGCCGAAGGCAAAATCCTCAACTACAACGCCTCGCAAATGGCCCCTTCCATCAAGGCTTACGCATGATCGACCTCTACTACTGGCCTACGGGCAACGGCCTGAAAGTCGGCATCCTGCTGGAAGAACTCGAGCAGGAATACCGCGTGTTGCCGATCAACATCCGCACCGGCGAGCAAAAGCAGGAATGGTTCCAGGCGATCAGCGCCAACGGACGGATTCCGGCGATCGTCGATCATGCGCCCGAGGGGCTGAACGGGCCCCTGAGCCTGTTCGAATCCGGGGCTATCCTCAATTATCTGGCGAACAAGGCAGGGCGCTTTTTGCCGCCCGAAGGCACGGTCGAACGTCAGCGGGTGCAGGAGTGGCTGTTCTGGCAGGTCGGGCATGTCACGCCATACCTGAGCCAGTTGCAGGTGTTCAAGGAGAAGGCGCCGGAGCCGATTCCTTTCGCCCTCGACCTGCTCGGCGCCGAGGCCCCGCGACTGTATGGCGTGCTGGAAAGACGCCTGGGCGAAGTGCCGTTCGTGGCGGGTGAATACTCGATTGCGGACATGGCGATCTTCCCGTGGATTCAGCCGCTGCGCCAGGGACAGGACCTGGCGAACTACCCGAACATCCATGCCTGGCGCGAACGCATCAAGGCCCGCCCGGCCGTGCAACGCGCCTATGAAAAGGGCAGGGAAGTGGCGGCGGGCGAGAAGTCGTTGGCGTTGCAATGAACCTGTAACGCGTTGCGCGAAATCTGCACCTGGCGCTGTGGGAGTGAGCTTGCTCATGAAGACTGAAGCTCACAGACAAAGAATCTTTTGAACGTACCGACCTCTTCGTGAGCCAGCTCACTCCCACAGGTCGCCCGCAAGCCATTGAATCGAGCTTCACATCAGAACCACGAGAAATCCATGAGCCAAAAAGTCACCCCGCAACACCTGCAAACCTGGCTGTTCGACGGGCAGGAAATTGCCCTGTTCGACGTGCGCGAGCATGGTCAGTATGGCGAAGCGCATCTGTTTCACGGGGTGAATCTGCCCTACAGCCGTCTGGAACTGGAAGCCCGTCGTCTGGCGCCCAATCCGGGCGTGCGCCTGGTGATCTACGACCAGACCGGTGGCGACGTTTCGATCAAGGCCGCGCAACGGCTGAGTGAACTGGGCTACACCCGCGTTCATGTGCTCGAAGGCGGCGCTGACGGCTGGCAGACAGCGGGCTTGCAGCTGTTCGCCGGCGTGCACGTGCCGTCTAAGGCCTTTGGTGAGTTGGTTGAAGAGGCCAGCCACACGCCGCACATCAGTGCTGTCGAGCTGGCCGAAAGGCAGGCCAGAGGCGAGCCGCTGGTGCTGCTCGACGGCCGCCCTTTCGACGAATACCGCAAGATGACCATCCCAGGTTCCGTGTGCTGCCCCAACGGCGAACTGGGCTATCGCCTGAATGATCTGGTGCCGGATGAGACCACGCCCATCGTGATCAACTGCGCTGGTCGCACCCGTAGCATCATCGGTGCGCAGACCCTGATCGATCTGGGTGTGAAGAACCCGGTGTACGCGCTGGAGAACGGCACCCAGGGCTGGTACCTGGCCGATCTGCCGCTGGAACATGGCAGCAGCCGACGTTATCCGGATGTCTCGTCTGGCGCGGCGCTGACCGAACGACGTGAGGCGGCGCAACGTTTGGCGCAGCGTGCGGGCGTACACACCGTCAATGCGCAAAGGGTTGCCGCCTGGGCGAACGACGCTTCCCGCAGTTTGTTCCTGTGCGATGTGCGCACTCCGGAAGAATTCGCCCTCGGCAGCCTGCCCGGCGCGCAGCACACACCGGGCGGGCAACTGATTCAATCCACCGACCTCTACATCGGCGTGCGTCAGGCGCGGCTGGTGCTGTTCGACAACGACGGCGTGCGTGCCCCCGTGGTCGCCAGTTGGTTGCGCCAGTTGGGGCACGAAGCCTATGTGTTGGATGGGGGCCTGCACAGCGGCCTGGCGTTGCCGGTCAGCACGTCTTGCGGTGTAACGACGCTGCCGGAAATCAGCGCCGCAAAGCTTGCGGATTCGCTGCGTGACGACGCCGTTGCGCTGATCGATCTGCGCGGCAGCATGGCCTATCGCAAGGCGCATATCACCGGGTCGCGCTGGTCGATTCGTTCGCGTCTGGCGGGTGATCTGGCGGGCCAAGCCAAACCGATCGTGCTGGTCGCCGATCATCCCCACGTCGCGGCGATTGCCGCAGGGGAATTGCCCGAAACGCAGCGTCAGCAGGTGCGTTGGCTGGACTTCCAGGCATGGCAGGCCGCCGGATTTGCGCTCGGTGCAGACGCCAACCACCCCTCGAACGAGCAGTGTATCGATTTTCTGTTTTTCACCCATGACCGGCATTCCGGCAACAAGGACGCGGCCCGCCAGTACCTGGCGTGGGAAATCGGCCTGTTGGGGCAGATGACACAACAGGAGATCGCCAGCCTTAAACCGCTTGCCAGTCAGGCCAATGAAAATCGGGTGCGCACGCGTCTGGTGCATGCCGCCCGCGGGGAGAAGGGCAGTGGCGTGCGCGGGGTCAATCCGCCGGTGTCGCGCATGAGCACGGTGCTGTTCGATAGCCTCGGCCAGATGCGTGATGCCCGCAAACGCCGCGATACCGAGCGTGTACTGAGCTACGGTGCGCGTGGTAATCCGACGGCGTTCGAGCTGGAAGATCTGGTGACCGAGCTGGAAGGCGGCTACCGCACACGTCTGTTCGGCACCGGCCTGGCAGCAGTAGCGCAGACGTTTCTGGCGTACCTGCGCCCCGGCGATCACGTGCTGATTACCGATGCGGTGTATTCCCCGGTGCGTCAGGTGGCCGAGGAATTCCTCAAGCCGTTCGGCATTCAATACAGCTACTTCAACGCCGATGGCAGCGGGTTGGAAGACAAGCTGCAGATCAACACCAAAATGGTCTACGCCGAGGTGCCCGGTTCGTTGCTGTACGAACTGGCCGACCTGCCGGCCATCGCCGCGTTGTGCAAGCCTCGGGGGATTCTGTTGGCGGTCGACAACACCTACGGCTCGGGTTACCAGTACCGCCCGCTGACGCTGGGCGCGGATATTTCCATCATGGCCCTGACCAAATACCTGTCCGGTCACAGCGATGTGGTGATGGGTAGCGTGTGCACCACTGAATCGGTGTGGCAGCCGCTGGCAGTGATGACCGACACCTTCGGTAGCACCGTCAGCCCGGACGATGCTTATCTGGTGCTGCGCGGCGCCCGAACCCTTGCCACCCGGCTGGACGTCCACCAGCGCCAGGCCCTGCAAGTCGCCCATTGGCTGCAGCAACACCCGCAGGTCAAACGCGTATTCCACCCGGCGCTGGCCGATCATCCGAATCACGCATTATGGAAACGTGATTTCAACGGCAGCAACGGCCTGCTGACCTTCGAACTGGCCGACAACGATCCCAAACACCTGGAGCAATTCATCGATGCCCTGCACCTGTTCGGCCTTGGCGCATCCTGGGGCGGCTTCGAAAGCCTGGTCATCGCCGCCAACGTTCGCGATCGCGAGAACGCAGACGACAAGACGCTCAACCCGCTGCTGCGTCTGCATATCGGTCTGGAAGACGTCAACGCGTTGATCGAGGACCTGGAGAGGGGTTTTGCGGCGATTCGGTGAGGCCAAAAGGACAGGTGGCCGGTTTACCGCCTCCTTGCGGGTATCGCATGGACACCCTGTGGGAGTGAATTTGCTCACGAAGACTGTCTGTCAGGCGCAGACATCTCGCATGGATGAACTGACGCATTCGTGAGCAAGCTCACTCCCAGGGTCAGTATCCGTCGCGCTAATCCGGCGTTCAGGAGGACCGCGCCTCAGACCTCGACTGCTTCAAAAACACCAGCAACGCCAATAGTGGGAAGGCACTGCCGGCGATCACGATCCAGGTCCAGCCGCTGTGGTCGTACAGGGCACTGGCGATAACCGACCCGATGGCGCCGCCGAGGAAAATACTGGTCATGTACAGTGCATTCAGGCGACTGCGGCTCTTGGCATCCAGGGCGTAAACCGCACGCTGGCCTACCACCATGTTCATCTGTACACAAAAATCCAGGACCACCCCGTTCACCGCCATGCCGATCACAGCGTAGGCGGGCTGGATCAGGCTCGGCAGGAAACTCAATGCTGCGAACAGCATTGCGCACAGGCTGGCGATGCGGGTATGACCGGCGTCGGCCAGCCTGCCGGCGATCGGCGCAGCAACCGCGCCAATGGCGCCGACCAGCGCAAACAGCGCGATCTGGCTCTGCGACAAACCATGATTGCGCGCCAACTCCAGCGGCACAGCCGTCCAGAACAGGCTAAAGGTGGCGAACATGCAAGCCTGATAGAACGCTCTCTGACGCAGCACGGGTTGTTTGGACAGCAAAGTCCACAATGATTTCAGCAGTTGACCGTAGCTGGCGTTGTGGGCCGGTTGATGCCTGGGAATGGTGGTCGCCAGCACAACGCTGATCAGCAGCATCAACACCGCCGCCGTGCCAAACACCGCGCGCCAGCCGAAGTGGTCGGCAATCAGACTGGACGCCGGCCGGGCCAGCAAAATACCCAGTAGCAAACCACCCATGATGCTACCGACTACACGTCCGCGGGTTTCCTCCGGCGCCAGATGCGCGGCCAGCGGAATGAGAATCTGCACCGCCACCGAACTGAACCCCACCAGCAGCGATGCCAGCAGGAACAGATTCGGCGTCTGGGCGAATGCCGCGCTCAGCAGACTCAGGATCGCCACCGCCGTGGTCACCATCATCAGCCGGCGGTTTTCCAGCAAGTCTCCCAGCGGCACCAGAAAAAACAACCCAAACGCGTACCCGATCTGCGTCAGCGACACGATGAAACCGGCCAGCGTGCTCGACAGCCCGATATCCGGGGCGATCAGGCCGATGATAGGTTGCGCGTAATAGATATTGGCAACGATCGCGCCGCAGCAAAACGCGAACAGCATTGCCAGCCCCCTGGTCATGGTGGCACCCGGATTGGCGTGGGATATTGAAGTCATGAGTCACTCGACTGTGCGGTGCTGCATCGGCAGACGGCTCTGCGACGGCACGGGAAATAGGATGGCGACGAGGCTAACGCCTTTCCGTGGGGTTAAGAAGTGCTATCAAATCGATATGAGTTATGCATGAAAGGAATGGTTGAATGCTCGTCACCGAGTGCACCCGTCATCCGGCCGAAACTTTTAGTCGCTCGCCCCGGTCACTGCTACACACACCCCTTGGGAATTAATGTGATGGCTCGGGCAATCTGGAAGGGCGCGATCAGCTTCGGGCTGGTGCATATTCCTGTGGCGCTGGTGTCTGCGACTTCGCAGCAGGGCGTCGACTTCGACTGGCTGGACAAGCGCAGCATGGACCCGGTCGGCTATAAGCGGATCAACAAGGTCACCGGCAAGGAGATGACCAAGGAAAACATCGTCAAGGGCGTGCAGTACGAGAAGGGACGCTACGTGGTGATCAGCGAGGAGGAAATTCGCTCTGCCCATCCCAAGTCCACGCAGACGATCGATATTTTCGGTTTCGTCGACAGTGCGCAGATTCCGCTGCAGAACATCGACACGCCTTACTTCCTCGCGCCCGACAAGCGCGGCGAGAAAGTCTATGCGCTGTTACGGCAGACGCTGGTGGACACCGGCAAGGTCGCACTGGCGCACGTGGTGATCCGAACCAGCCAGCACTTGGCGGCGGTGATGCCGCTGGATTCCGCGATCATCCTGGTGTTGTTGCGCTGGCCTGCCGAGGTCCGTGGCATCGACAGCCTGGACCTGCCCAAGGAAGCCACTGATGTGAAGCTCAGCAAGAGCGAGCTGGACATGGCCAAGCGGCTGGTCAAGGACATGAGCACCGAGTGGTCGCCAGACGACGAAGAGTATCGCGACACGTTCCAGGACCAGATCATGGCGCTGGTCGAGACCAAGGCCCGGGAAGGCAAAATCGAAGATGTGGAAACCGACGCCGGCGAGACCGAGCGCAAATCCGCTGATGTCATCGATTTGACTGAATTGCTCAAACGCAGCCTGGGTAGCCGTGGCGGTTCGACCAAGGAACCGGTGAAGGCCAAATCTGCCAGCAAGAGTAAAACCGCAGCGGCTGATGATGCAGCTCCGACCAAACGGCGGGCTCCTGCAAGGAAAAAGACGACCAAGGCGTCCTGAAAAAACGCGCCTTGTTCAGAGCCGTTCCGTTGAGAAGAAGGCGCAGAGGTTGAATCGATCATGGCAAAACCTGTGAGTGAGTACACCCGCAAGCGCAATTTCGACATCACATCCGAGCCCGCTGAAACCCCGAACCGGGCGCGCACCAGCAAGGACAAGGCGCTGAGCTTCGTGATTCACAAGCATGATGCGCGCAATCTGCATTACGACTTTCGACTTGAGCTGGACGGCACCCTGAAGAGCTGGGCGGTACCCAAGGGCCCGAGCCTGGACCCGAAAAACAAGCGTCTGGCGGTGCATGTCGAAGATCATCCGCTAGGCTACGGCACCTTCGAGGGCAGCATTCCGGAGGGGCAGTACGGCGCCGGGGATGTCATTGTCTGGGATCGGGGCATTTGGCAACCCCATGGTGATCCGCAAGCCACTTATAAGGCGGGCAAGCTCAAATTCACACTGATCGGCGAAAAACTCACCGGAGATTGGGCCTTGGTGCGCACACACCTGAAGGGCAGTGGCGACAAGGAACAATGGTTGCTGATCAAGGAAAAGGACGACGCCGTACGTTCGGAAGATGAGTACGACATTGTCGCCGACAAGCCGGAAAGCGTGGTCAGTGGCGCAACGGTGGGCGAGGGTCGAGTTCCTGCCAAAACCGGCAAACGCAAAGCCACGGCCTCTGCACCTGAAGAGCAAAAAAAGCCTGCCAGCAAGACCTCGGCAAAAAAGGCCGCAGTGCCGGAAAAACTCTCGCCGCAACTGGCGACCTTGATGGACACGGCGCCGGATGGCGAGTGGTTGTATGAGATCAAGTTTGACGGTTACCGCCTCTTGACCCGGATCCTCAACGGCGAAGTGCGCCTGATTACCCGCAATGGCCATGACTGGACCGACCGTCTGCCCTTGCAAGCCAAGGCCATCAGCGAACTGAACCTGGGCGATGGCTGGCTCGACGGTGAAGTGGTGGTGCTCAATGACGCCGGTCTGCCGGACTTTCAGGCGTTGCAGAATGCCTTCGAGATCGGTCGTAGCAAGGACATCGTTTATTACCTGTTCGATGTGCCGTTCCTCAATGGCGAGGACATTCGCGAGAAGCCGGTGGAAGAACGGCGGGCGGTCCTGAAGAAACTGCTGGGCAGGCAGAGAAAGGGCCTGTTGCGGTTCTCCGATGCATTTTCGGCGAGCCATCGCGACATCATCGAAAGCGCTTGCTTATTATCACTCGAGGGCGTGATCGGCAAACGCGCCGGAAGCGTTTACCAATCTCGCCGCAGCCCGGACTGGATCAAGCTCAAATGCAAGCTGCGTCAGGAGTTCGTCATCGTCGGTTTCACCAAACCGCAAGGCAGTCGCAGTGGGTTTGGCGCGTTGCTGCTGGCGGTGAACGAGGAGGGCGCAGGGTTGGTCTACGCCGGTAGGGTGGGCACCGGTTTCAACCAGAAAATGCTCGGCGAGATGTTCGAGCAGCTCAAGCCGCTGGAGCAGGACGCATCGCCTCTTGGGAAAAAACTTACCAGCACCCAGGCTCGCGGCGTGCACTGGATCAAGCCGACACTGGTCGGTGAAGTGGAGTTCGGCGAGTGGACCCGCGAAGGCATCATTCGCCATGCGGCGTTTGTCGCGCTGCGCAGTGACAAACCGGCCAGTGAAGTGGTCCATGAATACCCAAGAACCCCGAACGAAATCAAAGCTCCGTTCAAGCCCAAAGCCTCCAAGGCCAGCGCGAGAAAGGCCGATACACCGGCTGAAAAACCCAAGCCTGCCAGCAAAAAAGCAGCCAAGGACAAAGTCGACGTGGCGGGGGTATTGATCAGCCATCCCGAACGAGTGATCGATTCCCAGAGCGGTCTGCATAAAGTCGATCTGGCGCATTTCTACGAGTCGATCTCTGACTGGATCCTGCCCCACCTCGATCATCGTGCTGTTGCGCTGTTGCGTTGTCCGGAAGGCGTCGAAGGGGAGCAGTTTTTCCAGAAACACTCTGAACGTCTGGCGATTCCCCACATCAAGCAGCTCGATCCCGAACTCGACCCGGGCCACGCGCGGCTGATGGAAATCGACAGCGTGCAGGCGCTGGTCGGCGCGGCACAGATGGGCACTATCGAACTGCACACCTGGGGTTCGACCTATGATCAGATTGAGCTGCCAGACCACTTCGTCCTCGATCTCGACCCGGATCCGAATCTGCCGTGGCGCAGCATGATCGAAGCCACGCAGATGACCCTGGCGGTGCTCGACGAACTGGGGCTGGACGCCTATATCAAAACCAGCGGCGGCAAAGGCATGCACATCATCGTGCCGCTGGCGCGCAAGGCGGACTGGGACACCGTGAAAGCCTTCGCCAAAGCCCTGGCGCAGTTCATCACCGAGCAACTGCCAGAGCGCTTCACCGCGACATCCGGACCAAAAAACCGGGTCGGCAAGATCTTCATCGACTACTTGCGTAACACCCGTGGCGCCAGCACCGTCGCCGCCTATTCAGCCCGCGCGCGGCCTGGCCTGCCGGTTTCAGTACCCATCGCTCGCGACGAACTGAGCGGCCTCAAGTCCTCGGCTCAGTGGAACATCGGCAACCTGCTCAAACGCCTGCGCAAGTTAAAGGCCGATCCATGGGCGGGATATAAGAATAGCCAGCGCATTACCAAGCCGATGTGGAAGCGATTGGGGGTGAAGGCACCGGCATGAAGCCTGTTGCGGTGGAGGGCTAAATGTTCGGCCAGCAGCCGAGCTGCGGGAGTGAGCTTGCTCACGAAGGCTGAGTTTCAGGCGCAAAGATACGTCGAATGTA
>NZ_NKHL01000117.1:0-106990 GCF_002934685.1 Pseudomonas bohemica | reverse complement strand
AACACTGGTTGCAGGTCCTCGCGCTTGAGCAACACCTGGTTGCCGAGCCGCTCGGACAGCTGACGAGCGCCCTGCAGCGGGGTTTCCACGGCGACGTCGTAGACGCGGGAGGTGAGGATTTTCTTGACGTACTGTTCGAGCATCGGAAAAGCATCGCTGGCGAAGGGGCAAGGCTCAGAAGTCTACCCCGCGTCCCGACGCACGACCACACCAAGACTCAGGCTTTAACGACAGCATGTCGTTATAATGCCCGCCCTCGGCATATCGCTATCCCCTGTAGGAGCGCACTTGCCCGCGAAGGCGTTGTGTCAGTCACACATGAGCTGAATGAAAAAACGCTATCGCGGGCAAGCGCGCTCCTACAAGGGACATTCCCACTGGAGCCCACCCGTATGACCCAGGATCAACTCAAACAGGCCGTTGCCCAGGCCGCCGTCGACTTCATCCTTCCGAAACTCGACGACAAAAGCATCGTGGGCGTCGGCACCGGCTCCACTGCCAATTGTTTCATCGATGCGCTGGCCCAGCATAAGGGCGCATTCGATGGCGCGGTTGCCAGTTCCGAAGCCACCGCCGCGCGCCTCAAAGGCCACGGTATTCCGGTGTACGAACTCAATACCGTCAGCGATCTGGAGTTCTACGTCGACGGCGCCGATGAAACCGACGAGCACCTGAACCTGATCAAGGGCGGCGGTGCAGCCCTGACCCGCGAGAAGATCGTTGCGGCGGTGGCCAAGACCTTCATCTGCATCGCCGACGGCAGCAAGCTGGTCCCGGTGCTCGGCGCGTTCCCCTTGCCGGTCGAAGTCATCCCCATGGCCCGCAGCCACGTCGCGCGCCAACTGGTGAAACTGGGCGGCGACCCGGTGTACCGCGAAGGCGTGCTGACCGATAACGGCAACATCATCCTCGACGTGCACAACATGAACATCACCAACCCGGTAGAGCTGGAAGCGCAGATCAACGCCATCGTCGGCGTGGTCACCAACGGCCTGTTCGCAGCACGTTCGGCGGATTTGCTGCTGCTGGGCACCGAGGAAGGCGTGAAAACCCTGACCCGCTGATCATTCTTGAACAACACCTGCTTTTTTGAGACCAGCGTATGCCCCTGTGGGAGTGAGCTTGCTCACGAAGACCGACTTGCAAGTTCCACATCTGAAGTGGATGTACTGGCCCCTTCTTGAGCAAGCTCACTCCCACAGATTCGGTGTACGCCGATAAATGGGCGAGTGAGCGCTCAGTGCTTGCTGAACACATAAAACAGGTTCGGCTCGCTCACCAGATACAACGTCCCGTCCTCGCCCATCGCGATGCCTTCGGCCTGTGGCACGCTCTTGCTCAGGCCCATGCTGCCCTTGCTCAATGACACATTGCCGACCGGCCTGCCCTCGGTGTCCAGCTCCAGTATCTGCCGAGACTCATCGGACAGCGCCAGCAGATGCCCGCTGCGCTCGTCGAATTGCAAACTCGAAAGGTCGCGCACGAACAGCCCGGCATTGCGCTTTCTGCTGGAAGTCACTTCGAGGACATTCGGCGTGTTCGTATCGAGATTGGGAAAGCCGCGCACTTCGATGATCTGCACGGGTCTGCGCTCTTTGGCGACAAACAGCCGCTTACCCCGATTGTCATAAGCCAGCCCTTCGAAACCGTTGTTGCCGCCGGCATCAATACCCAGTGTCAGTTGTTCTGCATCGGCGGAGTCGAGAAACAGCGTGTCGTCGTCGACCTGAACCTTGATCAGCCGCTGACTGTGCTCATCGCTGATGACATAAATACCGGGGCTGATGTATTCCACCGCTTCCGCGTCGCCAAAGCCGGTCAACGGGATGCGCCGCAGGATGCTCCCCTCCAGACTTAGCTCGACCAGCTCGGGGGCCTTATTGGTCACCGTAAACAGGGTTTTGCGATCCGGGTCGTAGCTCAACGCCGAAACGTTGTCTTCAAGGCCCGTGATGACACTGGCCTCGATCGCCACCTCATAATTTTCCAGCCCCAAGGCCTGCGCGTCGCTGGCCTGCCAGAAGACGTGCCAGTTGAACCAGACGCGCTCGACCACTCGGTATTCGCGAGCGATGCCCCATGACCCTGCCAGCAAAATCACAACCAGCAAAGTCAACAGAACGGTTTTCAAAGGGGACAGACGACGCATGAATCAAGCTCGAACTCAGATAGGGTCGCTTTAATAGCACCTTAGTCTGAAGCGAGGCTTAATGCTGGCAAAGCAGGCGGGGATGGGCGCGGGCGCAACGTGAAATACATATCCTGAGGAAGTGGGCTTGCTCACGAAAGGGCCAGTACAGGCACAGATAATGTGTCGTATCGGGTACCCTCTTCGTGAGCAAACTCACTCCCGCGGGTATCTCGCAAAGCTTCACAATCGGAGCGCGTTTACTTCTTCTTGAACGAATAAAACAGATTCGGCTCGCTGACCATGTAGATCGTGCCTTCGCCGTCCATCGTGACACCCTCGGCGCGCGGGATGGTGTGATTCAGGCCGTGGAAGCCGCGCACCAGCGCCATGAAGCTGACCTCGTTGCCCTTCGCGTCCAGTTCCAGCAGCAGGTGCGACTCGGCGGACAGCGCCAGCAAGTGCCCAGTCTTCTCGTCGACATCCAGCGCAGACAGGTTGCGCATGATCAGGTTGTCGTTCAGCACTTTCAGCTTGTCGCCCTGCAGCACCGCGCTGCCATCCGATTTCCAGCTGTACAGCGCAGGCGGGCGTTCTTCGCCGAGCAGGATCCGCTGGTTGTGCGGATCCCACGCGATGCCCTCGAACGCTTTGTTCTGATCCGCCGAAGGGCCGAGGTCATATTTGGGAAAGTCGGCAATGTTCAAGGTCTTGGTGTCCGGCGTCACGGTGACCATGGTCACCAAGTGCTGGCGTTCATCAATAATGGCGATCAAACCGTTGCCGAGCACCGCCAGAGCTTCCGGATTGCTCCAGCCTACCAGTGGAATCTTGCGCAAGACCTCGCCCGTCAGACTCAGCTCCGCCAGGAATGCGTTTTTGCCCATCACCGAATACAGGGTGTTGCTCGAAGCGTCGTAGGAAAGGTCCGACGCTTCGTCCTTTTCCAGCCCTACAAGTGGTTTGCCGTCGATCACAACGTGATAGTCCGGCAGCCAGACACTGGCGTTGCGCTCAGACGCGGAGACCGTCTGTTCCCGCACCCACAGCACCCCGCGATCATCCCAATGCCAGGCGTAGGAAAGCCCCACGAGGATCACCACCAGGGCGATCACCAGCCAGGACCAGTGAAAACCCAGGCGCTTTGTGTTGCTCGGCGATTGATCAGTAGCTGCCATCTAGACGATTCCGAAAATGAATTGCATTGCACAGCGCCCGGCGCTGCGGTCGGCGCAGGATTATCCAGATTGATTGTGAAAAAAACGGCAATCAGGAGGCTCCCGGCGAGTTGTCTGGCGCATAAAAAAGGCCGCCTGCGATGTCTCACAGGCGGCCTGCTGGCCGAACGCGATATGAATCAGCGCACGTCGCTTTCGAAGCGGCTTTTGCCCGGCAGCTCGAGCACGATCCGATCACCGACATTGAACGGACCGACGCCCGCTGGCGTGCCGGTCATGATCACGTCGCCCGCCTGCAGCGAAAATTGCGAAGCCATGTGCTGAATCATCGGCACGATCGGGTTGAGCATCTGGCTGCTGTTACCGTCCTGTCGCACTTCGCCGTTGACGGTCAGGCGGATGGAGATATCGGTCAGGTCCGGGTAGGCATCAGCCGAAACGAACGGGGCGATGACCGCCGCGCCGTCGAACGACTTGGCGATTTCCCACGGCAGGCCTTTCTCTTTGAGTTTGGATTGGACGTCACGCAGCGTCAGATCCAGACCCGGCGCGAAACCGGAGATCGCATCCAGCACTTCTTCACGGCCCGGATTCTTGCTCAGGGACTTGCCGATCAGCACCACGATCTCAGCTTCGTAATGCACCGACCCGCGATCCTGAGGAATGCTGAAACCGCCCTCGATCTCGACCACGCAACTACCCGGCTTGATGAACAGCAGCGGCTCGGTCGGCACCGGGTTATCCAGCTCCTTGGCGTGCTCGGCATAGTTGCGGCCGATGCAGACCACCTTGCCCAGTGGGAAGTGAACCTTGGTTCCATCGACATACTTGTGCTGATAGCTCATGAGCGTTCCTTTATTGCTGCGTCTGTTACAACGTCGGGCGGGCTTGTCTTGTATGGCCGATCAGCGCTTACAGCGCGAAGATCTTGCCAGGGTTCATGATGCCGTTCGGATCGAACACGGTTTTTACCGCTTTCATGTACTCGATTTCCACGGGCGAGCGGCTGTATTCGAGGTAATCGCGCTTGACCAGGCCCACGCCATGCTCAGCAGAGATCGAACCGTTGTACTTCTCGACGATCTCGAAGACCCACTTGTTGACCGTCGCACATTTGGCGAAGAACTCCTCTTTCGGCAGATCTTCCGGTTTGAGGATGTTCAGGTGCAGATTGCCATCTCCGATGTGGCCGTACCAGACCACCTCGAAGTCAGGGTAGTGCTCACTGACAATGGCGTCGATCTCGTTGAGGAACGCCGGAACCTTCGAGACGGTGACCGAGATGTCGTTTTTATACGGGGTCCAGTGAGAGATGGTTTCGGACAGGTATTCGCGCAGTTTCCAGAGGTTCTGCAGTTGCTGCTTGCTCTGACTCATCACGCCATCGATGACCCAGCCCTGCTCCACGCAGTATTCGAAGGTTTCCAGCGCCTGATTGGCGATGTCTTCGTTGCTCGCTTCGAATTCCAGCAAGGCATAGAACGGCGTTTTGGTTGCGAACGGCTCGGGCACATCACCGCGCGCCAAGATGCGGGCCAGGCCCTTGTCGGAGAAGAACTCGAACGCGGTGAGGTCGAGTTTGCCGTGGAAGGCGTGCAGCACGGGCATGATCGAATCGAAGTCCGGCGTACCAAGGACCATGCAAGTCAGGTTGTTCGGCGCGCGATCCAGACGCATCGTGGCTTCGACCACGAACCCCAGCGTGCCTTCGGCGCCGATGAACAGCTGACGCAAGTCGTAGCCGGTGGCGTTCTTGATCAGGTCCTTGTTCAGTTCAAGGATGTCGCCCTTGCCCGTGACGACCTTCAGGCCCGATACCCAGTTGCGGGTCATGCCGTAACGAATGACCTTGATCCCGCCAGCATTGGTGCCGATGTTGCCGCCAATCTGGCTGGAGCCGGACGAGGCGAAATCCACCGGGTAATAAAGGCCGTTTTCTTCCGCGAAGTTCTGCAGCTGTTTGGTGACCAGGCCCGGCTGGCAACGCACGGTGCGGTCGGTGACGTTGAGTTCGAGAATCTGGTTCATGTAGTCGAACGAGACGACCACTTCGCCATTCATCGCAACCGCCGCGGCGGAGAGCCCGGTGCGGCCGCCCGACGGCACCAGCGCGACCTTGTGCTGGTTGGCCCAGCGGACGATGGCCTGGACCTGCTCGGTGGTTTTCGGGAAGACGATGGCGCTCGGCGCGGGGGCGTATTGCCGGGTCCAGTCCTTGCCATAGGCCTGGAGGGAATCGGCATCGGTCAGGACCTTGCCAGGCTCGACCAGGGACTTAAGTTCTTCTATCAACGCAGACTGTGTCATCAAGGAACTCTCGAACGATTCATGGTCATCCTGAGAACGGCTCACGTCGCAGGAAGGGGTATTTAGCGGGGCACATATGCTAGCATACCGCCCCCGCAGAGACGTGCCTGAGGCCGACCTGCGAAGGCGCCGTTGCGCCGTGAGGCCAGCGTGCGCTGTCCACTCCCTGCCATTTTTCTCCGGGACACAGGTTTACGCAGATGAGCAAGACTTCCCTCGACAAGAGCAAGATCAAGTTCCTTCTTCTCGAAGGCGTTCATCAATCCGCAGTCGACGTCCTCAAGGCCGCCGGTTACACCAGCATCGAGTACCACACCAAGTCTCTGCCGGAAGCCGAACTGAAGGAAAAGATTGCCGACGCTCACTTCGTCGGCATTCGCTCTCGCACCCAACTGACCGAAGAAATCTTCGACAGCGCCAAGAAACTGGTCGCGGTTGGCTGCTTCTGCATCGGTACCAACCAGGTTGACCTGGACGCTGCCCGCGAGCGCGGTATCGCCGTGTTCAACGCGCCGTACTCCAACACCCGTTCGGTCGCCGAACTGGTGCTGGCCGAGGCGATCCTGCTGTTGCGCGGCATCCCCGAGAAAAACGCTTCCTGCCATCGCGGTGGCTGGATCAAGAGCGCTGCCAACTCCTTCGAGATTCGTGGCAAGAAGCTGGGCATCATCGGCTACGGCTCGATCGGTACTCAGTTGTCGGTCCTGGCCGAAAGCCTGGGCATGCAGGTTTTCTTCTTCGACCCGCTGACCAAGCTGCCACTGGGCAACGCCACTCAGGTGTCGAGCCTGAACGAGCTGTTGGGTCTGGCCGACATCGTTTCTCTGCATGTGCCTGAGCTGCCATCCACTCAATGGATGATCGGCGAGAAAGAAATCCGCGCGATGAAGAAAGGCGCGATCCTGATCAACGCCGCGCGCGGCACCGTGGTGGAACTGGAAGCGCTGGCCCGTGCGATCAAGGACCAGCACCTGATCGGCGCCGCGATCGACGTGTTCCCGGTCGAGCCGCGCTCCAACGACGACATCTTCGAAAGCCCGCTGCGCGGCCTGGACAACGTGATCCTGACACCGCACATCGGTGGCTCGACTGCCGAGGCGCAGGCCAACATCGGTCTGGAAGTGGCAGAGAAGCTGGTCAAGTACAGCGACAACGGTACGTCGGTGTCCTCGGTCAACTTCCCGGAAGTGGCCCTGCCGGCTCACCCTGGCAAGCACCGCCTGCTGCACATCCACGAGAACATTCCGGGCGTGCTCAGCGAGATCAACAAGGTGTTCGCGGAAAACGGCATCAACATCTCCGGTCAGTTCCTGCAGACCAACGAGAAAGTCGGTTACGTGGTCATCGACGTCGACGCCGAGTATTCGGACCTGGCGCAAGAGAAGCTGCAACACATCAAAGGCACCATCCGCAGCCGCGTCCTGTTCTAAGCCGCTGTTTCAGGGCCGTGAAAAAGGAGACTTTCGAGTCTCCTTTTTTGTGCCTGCGCATAATGTCGACGCTTTATCTCATAGAAGCGCGCTTGGTCTGGCAGCGGCGGTACGATTGCATGGTTTCAGTCAACATATCCGCATCTGACACGCCAGAACGCGGGCAAGCGCCCCTACCGTTGATCGAGTTCGCAATCGGACATCACTTCACGGTGACCGTGATCTTCTGCGACTCGACCACCGGGCTCAGCGGCACGTGGTTCTTGTCACCGACCAGCAATTGCAGGGTGTGTTGGCCTGGGGTGAGGTTGAGTTCCGTTTCGGTCTGGCCTTTGCCGAAATGGCGGATGTTATCGGTGGTCGGCAGCGGCGCGTTCATGTCGGGCTGATCCTTGACGTCGATCAGCAGGTGATGATGCCCGGTCTCTGGCACATCGACGCCCGCAGGCGCGACACCCATCCCCTTGAGCCCGAACTGAACCTTGAACGCGCCGCTGACCACCGCTCCATCCTTGGGCGAGATGATGTAGACCTCGGCCCCGGCGGGCGACGGCGTACGCGGCACGTCGGCCGCCTGCGCCATGAATGCCGAGCCCAACAGCAGGCCAGCAAGGGCAGTTCTTGCAAATAAGGTCTTCATGATCTCTCCCGTTTTGGTTGTTATAGATGCTCAACTGGGACCGTGAGCCTGAAGGCTCGGTTCAGGAGGCTTCGAGGCAAACGCCTTGGCGCGGTATTGACCTTAGTCGGATCCGGGATTCCAGGCGCGGTAAGAGTGGCTTTATATAGAAGGTTTCATGTTTGGCGATGCTCTTGTACGAGCTTTGAATTGCGTCGGCTTCTACAACTCAAACGGCTCATTCCCCCGCCGCCGGAACCAGCCGGTCAGCGACAGACGATCCCGCGTGGCAGGCAGCACTTCATGGGGCATGTCGCCCGACAGAAACACCACCAGACACCCGCCAACCGGTTGCACATCGTGCTCTACCCCGTCCTTGAAGAACATGCGCAACTGCCCGCCGTCTTCGGGCTGCCAGCAGGGATCGTTGAGATAGATCACCGCCGAGACCATGCGCTTGTCATCGTCGCGAAAGCGGTCGACGTGCCTGCGATAAAACGCTCCCGGCGGATACATCGCGAAGTGGGCTTCGAAATCTTCCAGCCCCAGAAACAGCCCGCGATTGAGTGCCTGTCGCAAGCTGTCCATCAACTGCAGATACCGATCGCACGGCTCGGCCTGACCCGGTTCAAGCCACTGGATGTGATCGCCACGAATCCCCTCGCGCACTTCCTGGGCAGGGCCGCGCCCGACCGCCGCCGGGGCCAGCTCGCCTTCGGCCGCGCGTTTGCGACACTCAAGGGCCAGTTCGCGGGTCAGCGCTTGAGGTAGAAAGATGTCCTGCTGCGACCAGCCACGCTCGGCCAGGTCGTCGACGATTCTTGTCAGCAGTGCTTGATCAGGGGATATGTGCATGGCGCGCATAGTATCCACACGCCGATCAATCCAACAGAGCCCGCGGTCTGCCGGCGAAAGAATATTTTTGCGCGGCTAAAACCCTGCAACCGTTTTACACGCAGGATCGCCGAACCCACGGTTTTTCTTGGGGTCTGGCAACTTGTTAACTCGACAAATCCCCGCCGCCCCGCCGAGAATAGCGGCCTGCCGACAGGAGTCTCTAATGCGCCGTCTGTTTTTCCTGCTGTTGATGTTCTGCACCATGCCCGCCTGGGCAGACGGCCACGACCAGTTGTACAAGGTCGCCGGCTGGCCAGAACAACGCGCGCATTTCAACGACGCTCTCAATGCCGCGCAACAGCGCTACAAAAACAGCCTGCCGCCGGCCGTGTTCGATGCGCTGGTCAACAACAGCAATCAGCGCTTCGCGCCACAGGCGATGGATCAGCGCGCCGAGCAAAAACTGCGGCAGACGTTGCAGGATCCGAACCCTGCGCTGCAATTCTTCCAGTCCCCCCTGGGCCGCAAGATCGTCAATGCCGAGCTGACCGCAACCCGGCCCGATCAACTGGCGAAAAACGCGCAAGGCTTGCCAAAGATGCAGGCCAGTGACAACCGCATGTTGATCATCGGCCATCTGGCCAACGCCCTCCCCGCCAAGGAAGCCGGCGCCGAAGTCAGCCTGGCGATTGCCGGCGTGGCGGCGGACAGCCTGAGTTCGATGATTCCGGGGTTGATGGGGGGCGGTTCGACCCAGGGCATGCTCGACGGCCAGCGCCAACGACTGATGGCGCAGATCGCCAATGACATGAACAACACGCTGCTGTACGTCTATCGCGACCTGTCCGACGCAGAGCTGGAAGAGTTCTCGACCTTTGCCGAATCCCACGAAGGCAAGGCCTATTATCAGGCAGCGCTGGCCGCGATTCGAGCGGGGTTGGCGGTGGGCCAGAGTGTGAAGTAACCGCATCTTCGCTTAGCGACCTACCCCATCCGCTGCGTCAAAAACCCGAAAAACTGCGCCCTCAACTCTGGCAGTTCGTTGGCAAGATGATGCCGTGCTTCGTGCAGCATGAAGATCTGAGGGTGGTCGAATTTGTCGTTGAGCACCGCCAGGTTATGACTCCAGTCCACGGTCATGTCCGACTCGCCCTGCACGATCAGTGGGCTGCGTCGGCTGCGCGGGGCGTTTTCGATGCGCTCGATCCACTTGGCCAGCGCGCCCACCCAGACGGTCGGCAAGCGCCGGGGTTGCAACGGGTCGGCCATCAGAAACGGCAGGAAGGCAGGCGCATTGGAGTTCTCGCTGAAGCGTCGGTCGATGCCTTTGACGAAGGCACGCAGCAGGTAATAGCTAACCTTGGACCAGGCCCAGCCACGCGGCCGGACCAGCGGCGCGAGTAAAATCGACTGCCCTTGCGCCGGGCTTTCGTCCCCATGATTGAGCAGATGGTCGATCACGATCGCTCCGCCGGTGCTTTGCCCGCAGAGGTGCCAGGGTTTGGGCAGCTGCAGGATGTCTGCCTCGGCGAACAGCCGGTCGAGCACCACCTGATACTCGACAAAATCGGTGATGCTTGCCCGAGGGCCACTGGACAGGCCATGCCCCGGTAAATCGCAGGAAATCACCGCAAAGCCGAGCTCCAGCGCCCACTCGATGACATGCCGATACAGCCCCATATGGTCGTAGAACCCGTGCACCAGCACCAGCGTCGCCACCGGATGTTCCGGGGCCCACAGTTGGGTGACGATCTCGTAGCCGCCAATCTCGAAACGGCCCAGGCGACTGCTGACCCGCCCGTCACGCCCAAGCCCCTCCAGGCTGTAGAAGCGCTGGTAAGCAAGCTCCTCCTGCGTGGGCGCCAGCTTTGCACTCAGCGGTTGCAGGCCGGCGCGCAGGTGATCGGGGTCGAACGTGTTGGGCATCGGCATTCCACATCAGGCAGATAGAAACTCACAAGTGACGCATCCTCGTGAGTTTCTTCCGTCCTCACAGGCGTGGCAAGCTACGTCACCCCAATCGAAGCCAGCCCATGACTGCTCCTTCACTCGCCCGACGTCGCACCGTATTGCTCGCGCTGATCGCCGTGGTCTGTGCGGCAGCCTTGTGGCTGGGTTACAAATGGTTTGAGGCTCGATACGTGCGTGCGTTCAGTGAACAAACGGCGTTGTTTGCAGGAGATACATTGCGGCTGCCGCCCGAACTGGCCGGGCCGGGGCGGATTCGTGTGGTGCACATCTGGGATCCGGCCTGCCCATGCAGCGTCGGCAATCAGCAGCACCTGAGCGAGTTGGTCGAGCACTTTGCGGGGGGTGGCGGCGTGGATTTCTACGCATTGCAAAAGCCAGGGACTCACGGACAACTGCCCGCGAATTTGAGCGCCATCAAGCTTCTGGACAGTCTGCCGGGGGCCGAGCGCATTACTTCAACCCCGGCCGTGGCGATCTGGGACCGACAAGGCCACCTCGCCTATTTCGGGCCGTATAGCGAAGGGCTGGTGTGCAATTCGCAGAACAGTTTCATCGAGCCGATTCTACAGGCGCTCGAGGCAGATCGACCGGTCGATGCGACGCACACGATGGCGGTGGGGTGTTATTGCCCGTGGTCAGGTGCCGGCTGACCCATATCCCTGGGGCACCGCATTTTCCCTGTGGAGCGGTGCGGGGGGGTGATCCTGCCTCAGGGCAACCATTGCGGTTCAACTCAAGGATTCAATGGGTATCCTTGTAATCAATCACCAGCGGCAGTTTTTCATTAGCTGTCTCGGTCAATACTTTGCGCCTGACCGACTTGAAGCCACCCAGCTGTTTGGCCGTCATGCCGCCGCCCACCGGCTTGCTCAACGGCGGTTTGACCATCAGATCGCTCGCCACCTGCAACGCCCGGTGGTAGCCGCTGCGCTCGCTGAGATTGAAGTCAGCAAGCTCAAGCTGGCCCCGCAGCCAATCGGCCCAGTAAAACTCCAGGAATTCCGGCGAAACGTCGCCTGACGTCGGCTTGTCGTAAGCCGCGCCGCGAACGAAATAAACCACGCTGCGCAGGATGTCATTGTGCATCGATTGCAAGCCGACATGCGCGGGCAACTGATCGGGGGAAATCGACTGTCCGTTGCCGTCCTTGAGCCAGACCTTGTGCGCCTGCTGCATCCGCGTCCAGAAAGTCGCCATGTCCGCGCTGTCGCTGAAAACGTCGGTAACCCGCACGTTCATCTTCATCTGCGGGCCGGCACCAGCTTGCTCCCAGAGCGCGCTGAAAATGTGATGCCCGTCGGTGAGATAGAACTGGCCGTCGGGGCCGACCACCACGGTGCTCATCTCCTGCGGATGCGCGTTTGGCTGGTCCTTGCAGGCGAAGCTTTCCGGTCTCAGCGGATCAGCGCTGTCATTGATTGGCTTGGCCTCGTCCTGGCCGTTGTTCTCGCAGATCTCGTCAAACAGCTTCTGCCGATCCTTGGCGAAGCGTTCGAGCTTGTAATAGACCTGATCGAAACCGATGACTGCCTGAGTCGGATGCACCTGTTCGAGGCTGACCTCAACGACATCACCGGGTTTAGGACCCGTGAAGGCCAACGCATGGGAGCAGGCCAGTGTCAGTAACAGCGCCAGGCCGCAGGGTGAAATTCGCATGGGGAGGACTCTGGTTGAGTTGGAGCAAGCTTAACCCAATCCCAAACCGACTCACTGTCGAACCTGTAGGAGCGCGCTTACCCACGAATAGGGCGCGGCGGTGTGTCAGACACATCACGTAACCTGCCATCGCGGGCAAGCGCGCCTACGATGTCTGGCGCCATGAGCGGCTACACAGCCAAGCCACAAATCTGTAGCCTTCCGGGCTTCTCACTGATTTTTCGAGCCGCCGGATGAAACGCAGCCTTTCCGTCATCGCCCTTGTGGTCATCCTGATCGCAGGCGGCGGAGCCTGGTATATCCACAGCAAGCAGCCGGTGCGCGACGGCGAGATTTCCCTGAGCCAGCTTCATGCGCCGGTCAGTGTGCGCTACGACGAGCGCGGGGTGCCGCACATCAAGGCCGACAATCAGGACGATCTGTACCGCACGCTGGGCTATGTCCATGCTCAGGATCGGCTGTTCCAGATGGAGATCCTGCGCCGACTGGCCCGTGGTGAACTGGCCGAAGTGCTCGGACCGAAACTGGTGAACACCGACAAATTGTTCCGCAGCCTGCGCATTCGCGAGCACGCTGACGAATACGTCGCCCGTCAGGACAAGAACACCCCCGTCTGGAAGGCGCTGCAAGCCTATCTGGACGGGGTGAACCAATATCAGACGAGCCACCCCAAACCCATTGAATTCGACGTGCTGGGCATCGACGAGCGACCATTTACCGCCGAAGACACCCTGAGCATCGGCGGCTATCTGGCGTACAGCTTCGCCGCCGCGTTTCGTACCGACCCTCTGGTGACCTACATTCGCGATCAACTCGGCCCGGATTACCTGAAAGTCTTCGATCTGGACTGGCAGCCTCAGGGTGCGCTGCACCCAAACCCCGTTCTGAGCAACAAGGACTGGAAAGGCCTGAGCGATCTGGCGCTGCTCAGTGCGCAGGCGCTGGAAGACGTCGGTCTCCCGCAATTCGAAGGCAGCAATGCCTGGGCGGTGTCGGGCAGCCGGACCCAGAGCGGCAAGCCGATATTGGCAGGCGACCCGCACATTCGCTTCTCGGTGCCTGCGGTCTGGTACGAGGCGCACTTGTCGGCGCCGGATTTTGAGCTGTACGGGCATTTTCAGGCGCTCAACCCGTTCGCCCTGCTCGGCCACAACATGGATTTCGGCTGGAGCCTGACCATGTTTCAGAACGACGATGTCGACCTGATCGCCGAGAAGGTCAACCCCGACAATTCCAATCAGATCTGGTACCACGGCGCATGGATCGACATGACCTCGCGCACGGAACAGATCAAGGTCAAAGGCGAGTCGCCGGTCACGTTTACCTTGCGCCAGTCGCCCCATGGCCCGATCGTCAATGACGTCCTGAGCGCCAGCGGCATTCAGGAGCACGCCGACACACCCATTGCCCTGTGGTGGTCGTTCCTGGAGTCGCAGAACCCGATCCTGCAAGGTTTCTACGAAGCCAACCGGGCGGACACGCTGAACAAGATGCGCAGCGCCGCCGAGAAGATTCAATCGCCTGGCTTGAATGTGGTCTATGCCAACGCCAAAGGCGACATCGGCTGGTGGGCGGCAGCGCAGTTGCCCAGGCGCCCGACCGGAGTGGACCCGACCTTTATCCTCGACGGAAGCGCCGATCAGGCGGACAAGAACGGCTTCTACCCGTTCAGCGCCAACCCCCAGGAAGAAAACCCTGCGCGCGGCTATATCGTGTCAGCCAACTTCCAGCCGGTTTCGCCCACGGGCATGGAGATTCCCGGCTACTACAACCTCGCGGAACGGGGCCGCCAGCTGGACAAACAGCTGAGCGACAACTCAGTGAAATGGAACCTGGAAAATAGCAAGGCGCTGCAACTGGGCACTAAGACTGACTATGCCGCGCAGATTCTCACACCGCTGATTCCGGTGCTGCGACGGGTCATCAGCGACCCCGAAGAGCACGATCTGATCGAACGCCTTGCGGCCTGGAGAGGCGATTACCCGGCGGATTCGGTCGGTGCGACGCTGTTCAATCAATTCCTCTTCAACCTGAGCGACCAGACCTTCCACGACGAACTGGGCGACGGGATGTTCGCGACGCTGCTGTCGACGCGGGTGATCGATATGGCATTGCCGCGTCTGGCCGCAGACGCGAATTCGCCGTGGTGGAACAATCGCAACTCCCCCGCCCCCGAAAACCGCGACAACACGGTGAAAGTGGCCTGGCACGCGACGGTCTCACATCTCAAATCGTTGTACGGCGTGAACCCGGACGAATGGACATGGGGCAAGGCGCATACCCTGACTCACGAACACCCACTGGGTCGCCAGCCACCGCTGGATATGCTGTTCAACGTCGGCAAGTTCGCCGCACCCGGTACTCACGAAGTGCCAAACAATCTGTCGGCAAGCATCACCGCCGCGCCGTGGCCGGTGACCTACGGGCCTTCGACAAGACGCCTGATCGACTTCGCCGACCCCGCCCACGCGCTCGGCATCAACCCGGTCGGGCAAAGCGGCGTGCTGTTCGACAAGCACTATGCCGATCAGGCAAAGGCCTACGTCAACGGCCAGTACATGCCGGAGCGGTTCAGTGAGGGGGATGTGGCGGGCAATAGCAAAGAGGTGTTGAGGTTGGTGCCGAGTCGCTAGCAGCACCGCTCACTGTTTTGATCACTCCCACGCAGAGCGTGGGCATGACTCAAGAATCAGAACCCATACCACTGTGGGAGTGAGCTTGCTCACGAAGACTGACTTTCAGCCGCCACAGACGCGGTGAATGTACAGACCTATTCGTGAGCGAGTTCACTCCCACAGGGTATGTATGGCTTGCCAGCTCAAATCAAACCGGCTCAACCACCTGCGCACGCCGTGCATCCGGTTGTTTCCAGCTATCGGCTGCCGCTTCTTCGATGGCTTGTTGAATGGCCTTTCTGCGATTGTTTTCAGCGCGGCGGCTGAAGAACCAAACCAGGAATGTCGCGATCGACACCGCCAGCAGGATCAAGCTGGCAATCGCATTGATCTCAGGCTTCACGCCCAGACGCACGGCCGAGAACACTTCCATTGGCAGGGTCGTGGAGCCGGGTCCAGAGACGAAGCTTGCCAATACCAGATCGTCCAGCGACAGGGCGAAGGACATCATGCCGCCCGCTGCCAACGATGGCGCGATCATCGGGATGGTGATCAGGAAGAACACCTTCCATGGACGCGCGCCAAGGTCCATGGCGGCCTCTTCGATGGACATGTCCAGCTCACGCAACCGCGCCGACACCACCACCGCTACATACGCCGCACAGAACGTCGTGTGGGCGATCCAGATGGTGACGATGCCACGTTCCTGCGGCCAGCCGATCAACTGCGCCATCGCTACGAACAGCAGCAACAGCGACAGACCGGTAATGACCTCAGGCATGACCAGAGGCGCCGTGACCAGGCCTCCGAAGAACGTACGGCCCTTGAAGCGTGTCACGCGGGTCAGAACGAACGCTGCCATGGTGCCCAGCGCGACGGCCGCCACCGAGGTGTAGCAAGCGATTTCCAGCGAGCGCGCCACAGCGGACATTAGCTGCGTGTTGTCGAGCAGGCCGACGTACCACTTCACCGACCAACCACCCCAGACCGTCACCAGTTTCGAGGCGTTGAACGAGTAGATAACCAGAATGACCATGGGTGCGTAGATGAACAGCAGGCCCAGTACCAACATCAGGTTCGAGAATCGGAAGCCTCTCATGCCTTGCCCTCCAGTTCTTTGGCCTGGCTACGGTTAAACAGAATGATCGGCACGATGAGGATCAACAGCATCACCACCGCCAGCGAAGACGCCACCGGCCAGTCGCGGTTGTTGAAGAACTCTTGCCACAGGACTCTACCGATCATCAGCGTCTCGGGGCCGCCCAGCAATTCAGGGATGACAAACTCGCCCACCACCGGAATGAACACCAGCATGCACCCGGCGATGATGCCGTTCTTGGACAGCGGCACGGTGATTTTCCAGAAGCTGTTGAAGGTGCTCGACCCAAGGTCGGATGCGGCTTCCAGCAGGCTTTGATCGTGTTTCACCAGGTTGGCGTACAGCGGCAGGATCATGAACGGCAGATACGAATAGACCACGCCGATGTATACGGCCAAGTTGGTATTGAGGATCTGCAACGGCTCGTTGATCACTCCCAGCCACATCAGGAAGGCATTGAGCAGGCCGTTGTTGCTGAGGATGCCCATCCAGGCATAGACGCGGATCAGGATCGCGGTCCAGGTCGGCATCATGATCAGCAGCAACAGCACGGTCTGCATTTCCTTACGCGCAATGGAGATGCCGTAAGCCATCGGATAGCCGATCAACAGGCACAGCAAGGTGCTGAAGAAGGCCATCTTCAACGAGCCCAGGTACGCCGAGATGTACAGGTCGTCCCCTGTCAGCAACGCGTAGTTGGCGAAGTTGAGCACGATGTCGAGCTTTTGCTCGGCGTAGGTGAAGCTCTCGGTGTAGGGCGGAATGGCGACGTCGGCTTCCGCGAAGCTGATCTTGATGACAATCAGAAACGGCAGCGCAAAGAACAGGAACAGCCACAGGAAGGGAACCCCGATGACCGCCTGACGGCCATTGGGCGTTATTCGATTGAGCGCACGTTTGATTTTTCGGATTTTCATGAGCGCAGTACCACGCCGCTGTCGTCTTCCCACCAGACGAAGACTTCATCTTCCCAGGTCGGGCGTGCGCCACGGCGTTCGGCGTTGGCGACGAAGGACTGAACCAGCTTGCCGCAGGTCAGCTGCACGTAAAACACCGAGTGACCGCCCAGGTAGGCGATGTCGTGCACCTTGCCGCGCGACCAGTTGTATTCATGAGTGGGTTGCTCGGTGGTGATGAGCAGTTTTTCCGGGCGAATCGCATAGGTGATGTGCTTGTCTTCCACCGAGGTGCTGATGCCGTGGCCGACGTAGATATTGCGCTCAAGCTCGGGGCTGCGGATCAGCGCGTGGCCTTCCATGTCCTCGATCACTTCGCCGTCGAACAGGTTGACGTTGCCGATGAATTCACAGACCAGACGGCTGGTCGGGGTTTCGTAGATATCCACCGGACTGCCAATCTGCGCGATCCAGCCCAGGTGCATGATCGCGATACGCTGGGCCATGGTCATGGCCTCTTCCTGGTCGTGGGTCACCATTACACAGGTCACGCCGACGCGCTCGATGATCTCCACCAGCTCCAGCTGCATCTGCGAACGCAGCTTCTTGTCCAGCGCACCCATTGGCTCGTCGAGCAGCAACAGTTTCGGCTTCTTGGCCAATGAACGCGCCAATGCCACGCGCTGACGCTGGCCGCCAGAGAGTTGATGCGGCTTGCGCTTGGCGTACTGTGTCATCTGCACCAGTTTGAGCATCTCGGCCACACGGGCTTCAACCTCGTTCTTGGGTAGCTTGTCCTGTTGCAGGCCGAAGGCGATGTTCTGCGCCACGGTCATGTGCGGGAACAGCGCGTAGGACTGGAACATCATGTTGATCGGACGTTCGTACGGCGGCATGTCGGTGATATCGACGCCGTCGAGGAAAATCCGCCCCTCGGTCGGCCGCTCGAAACCGGCGAGCATACGCAGCAGCGTGGATTTGCCTGAGCCGGAACCGCCAAGCAAGGCGAATATCTCGCCCTTGTTGATCTGCAGAGACACATCGTCCACAGCAACCGTCTCATCGAACTTTTTCGTGACCCGATCGATTTTGACCAGCACCGGTTTAGGTTGCTGACCACCCTCAAGGGCTTTTTTGTAGGCGCCGGAGGCAACTGCCATGGGTGAAACTCCCAACTGTTTGTGCGCCCGACCCATGCGGCCGGTCGCCAGGTCTTTATTTACCGGATTTGATCTTGGTCCAGCTACGCGTCATCAAGCGCTGGATTTTCGGTGGCAACTCGAAATTGACATACAGACGCTTCTGCACATCCGCCGATGGATAGACAGCCTCGTCATTGCGGATTTCCTGATCCATCAACTCGCCCGAAGCGGGGTTCGGGTTGGCGTAACCGACCTGGTCACTGACCTTGGCGATCACCTCCGGTTTGAGGATGTAGTTGATGAACGCGTGGGCGGCCTTGACGTCCGGGGCGTCGGCCGGAATCGCCAGCATGTCGAACCACAGGTTGCCGCCCTCTTTTGGAATCGAATAGGCAATGTTCACGCCCTTGCCTGCTTCTTCTGCACGCGCCTTGGCCTGGAACACATCGCCGGAGAATCCGGCCGCGATGCAGATGTCGCCGTTGGCCAGATCGGTGATGTATTTCGACGAATTGAAGTAGGTCACGTAAGGACGGATTTTCAGCAGCTTGTCTTCAGCAGCCTTGTAATCCTTCTCGTCAGTGCTGTTTGGGTTCTTGCCCATGTAGTTCAGCACTGCGGGCATCATCTCGTCAGCCGAGTCGAGGAATGCGACGCCGCATTTCTGCAGCTTCTTGATGTTCTCGGGTTCGAACAGCACCGCCCATGAATCGATGGTGTCGACGCCCAGCACTTGCTTGATCTTGTCGACGTTGAAACCTATGCCGTTGGTGCCCCACAAGTAGGGCACCGCGTACTGATTGCCCGGATCGTTTTTCTCCAGGCGCTTCATCAGTTCGGGATCGAGGTTTTTGTAGTTGGGGAGTTGCGACTTGTCGAGTTTCTGAAACGCACCGGCCTTGATCTGTTTGCCAAGGAAGTGGTTGGAGGGCACGACCACGTCATAACCCGTGCGACCGGCAAGCAGCTTGCCTTCCAGGGTTTCGTTGGAGTCGAAGACATCGTATTTGGTCTTGATCCCGGTGGTGGACTCGAAATCCGCCAGGGTCGTGGTACCGATGTAATCGGACCAGTTATAAATGCGGACGGTGGAGTCCGCGTAAGCACCGACGGCGAGCGTCAGGCCGGCTCCTAACAGCAAGCCTTTGGAAAACAAAGAAATAGACACGTTTGCAGTCCTTTTTAGTAGGTGGGCCTGTTGCCCTGGCCGACGACAGTAACGACTGCCTGTGACAAATCCGGCGCGCAACTTACCTTCGATCAACGCTGCTCGCAAAAAACTTTTTATTTCTTGCCTCGATCGCCCAGAGAATGCGGTTTGCCAGTGGGAGTGAGCTTGCTCACGACGAGGTCAGTCCAGTCGGCGCAAATAGGAGTTTGAAAGTCCGCCTTCGTGAGCAAGGTACTCCCATTCACTGATCACCAACGAGTTTTCAGCCATAAACAATTGAGGTGCACGTGCCGTCATTGACGGCACGCATCGACAAGGCTTATTTGCCCGATTTGATGTTGGTCCAGGCGCGTGTCATTTCGCGCTGGGTCGCTGCAGGCAAGTCGGCAATTGCGTACAACTTCGACAGCACGTCCGCTGGCGGATACACGCCCGGATCAGAAGTGATCTCCTTGTCGACGAACTCGGTTGCAGCCTTGTTACCGTTCGGGAAGTGAACGGAGTTGGTGATTTCAGCCATCACTTTCGGTTGCAGGATGAAGTTCATGAACTTGTAGGCGCCCTCGACGTTTTCGGCATCTTTAGGGATGGCGACCATGTCGTAGAAGCTGCCAGCGCCTTCTTTCGGAATGTTGTAGCTGATCTTGACCTTGCCACCCGCTTCTTCAGCACGCGCCTTGGCCTGATACACGTCACCCGAATAGCCCACGGCTACGCAGATATTGCCGTTGGCCAGGTCCGAGATGTACTTGGACGAGTGGAAGTAAGCCACGGACGGGCGAACCTTCAGGAACAGATCCTGAGCTTTCTTGATGTCTTCTTTCTTTTGGCTGTCGGTAGGCAGGCCCAGATAATGCAGCGCTACTGGCAGCATTTCGGTCGGCGAATCGAGGAAGCTGATCCCACAACTTTTCAGCTTGGCCGCATTCTCTGGCTTGAACAGCAGATCCCAGGAGTTGGTCGGCGCATCGGCACCCAGCGCAGCCTTGACCTTGTCCGGGTTGAAGCCAATACCGATCGAGCCCCACATGTAAGGGAAGGCGTGTTTGTTGTCCGGGTCGCTGATCGACACCGCCTTCAGCAGCGCAGGATCGAGGTTTTTGTAATTAGGCAGCTTGGACTTGTCCAGCTCCTGATAAACACCGGCTTTGATCTGTTTGGCCAGGAAGTTGTTCGACGGTACGACGATGTCGTAACCCGACTTGCCTGCCAGCAATTTGGCTTCCAGTGTCTCATTGCTGTCGAAGACGTCGTACACCACTTTGATGCCCGACTCCTTCTCGAAATCGGCAATGGTGTTTGGCGCGATGTAATCGGACCAGTTGTAGACGTGCAGAACTTTGTCATCCGCGTGTGCAGCTGCGGCCACTGCGCCCATCAGGGACAGGGCGAGGAGGGTTTTGCCAAATTTCTTCATGCGTACAGCTCCAATGTTTTTTATGTTAGCGACGACTAAAACAGCCGTTAGTCTGGCAATTTCCTGGGCGGGCTTACAAGCTGAGCGGCCTGCCATGTTGCATAACTTTCAAAGATTTCATCTGCACGCCAACAACACACCGATCCCTGTAGAAGCGCGCATGGTCTGGCCAAGCGCGCTTCTATATCCCTCTTCAGTTCTGTAGTGCCTCAAGGGTCAGATCCAGGCATTTGCGCGCTTTTTCCACCAACTCATCGATCTCGGCAAAGCTGATTACCAGGGGCGGCGAAATGATCATCGTGTCACCCACCGCTCGCATGATGAGTCCGTTATTGAAGCAGAAAGTCCGGCAGATCATGCCCACACCTCGATCGACATAACGTTCGCGAGTGGCTTTGTCTTTCACAAGCTCAATGGCGCCGAGCATGCCGACACCCCGAACCTCACCCACCAGCGGATGATCGTTCAACTCACGCAAACGCTTTTGCAAATATGGTGCCGTTTCCGATTTCACCTGCTCGACAATCTTTTCTTCGCGCAGAATCCGAATATTTTCCAGACCCACCGCCGCAGCCACGGGGTGACCGGAGTAGGTGAAACCGTGGTTGAAGTCACCACCCTCGTTGAGCACCTTGACCACTTCGTCACGCACAATCACGCCGCCCATGGGGATGTAACCCGAGGTCAGGCCCTTGGCGATGGTCATCAGATCGGGCTTGAGGCCATAGAAATCGCTACCGAACCACTCACCGGTACGACCGAAGCCACAAATCACCTCGTCGGCCACGAAGAGGATGTCGTACCTGGCGAGGATTTCCTTGATCTTCGACCAGTAGGTGTCCGGCGGAACGATCACGCCGCCCGCGCCCTGAATCGGCTCGGCGATGAAGGCGCCGACGTTGTCTACACCCAGTTCCAGAATCTTCTTTTCCAACTGTTCGGCCGCCCAGACGCCGAACTCGTCGGGGGTCATGTCGCCACCTTCACCGAACCAGTAAGGCTGCGCAATGTGAACGATGCCCGGAATCGGCAAGTCGCCCTGCTCATGCATATAGGTCATTCCGCCCAGGCTCGCGCCAGCGACGGTGGAGCCGTGATAGCCGTTCATGCGGCTGATGATGACTTTCTTGCTCGGCTTGCCCTTGATCGCCCAATAGTGGCGGACCAGGCGCAGCACCGTGTCGTTGCCTTCCGAGCCGGAACCGGTGAAGAACACGTGGTTCATGCCTTCAGGCGCAATCTCTGAGATGGCTTTGGCCAGTTGCAGCGCAGGCGGGTGAGCGGTCTGGAAGAACAGGTTGTAATAAGGCAGCTCGCGCATCTGTTTGCTGGCGGCGTCGGCCAGTTCGTCACGGCCGTAACCGACGGCTACGCACCACAGGCCAGCCATGCCGTCGAGGATCTTGTTGCCTTCGCTGTCCCACAGATAAACGCCCTTGGCATGGGTGATGATGCGCGGGCCTTTCTCTTTAAGCTGTTTGAAGTCGCTGAACGGCGCCAGGTGATGATCGCTGCTGAGGGCTTGCCATTCGCGGGTTTGCGGATTGTTGGAACTCATGAATCACTCCATTGACTGGATAACGCGTGTCGGCGTCTCTGGCCTGGAAAGCCAAGTGACGCCAAAAGTCTTCAGACCGCGAAGAGCAGGAATTCCCGTTCCCACGAGCTGATCACACGCTTGAAGTTTTCGTGCTCGGCGCGCTTGACTGCGACGTAGCCGGTCACAAACGTCTTACCGAGGTATTTCTCGACCGTCTTGCTGTTTTCCATCCGCTCCAGCGCGTCTTCAATGGTCAACGGCAGGCGCAGGTTGCGGCGTTCATAACCGCGACCCACGACCGGCGCACTTGGGTTAAGACCTTCGACCATGCCGATGAACCCGCACAACAGGCTCGCGGCGATCGCCAGATACGGGTTGGCGTCGGCGCCGGGCAGACGGTTTTCCACACGACGGTTCTGCGGCGTCGCCTCGGGCACGCGCAGCCCGACAGTGCGGTTTTCCTCGCCCCACTCCACGTTTACCGGGGCCGAGGTGTCAGGCAGGAAGCGGCGGAACGAGTTGACGTTAGGCGCGAACAGCGGCAACAGCTCGGGGATGAGCTTTTGCAGACCACCGATGTGCTGCAGGAACAGTTGGCTCATGGTCCCGTCTTCATTGGAGAAGATGTTCCTGCCGGTCTCGATGTCGATGATGCTCTGGTGCAGGTGCATGGCGCTGCCAGGCTCGCCGGTCATGGGCTTGGCCATGAAAGTTGCGGCCACGTCGTGCTTGAGCGCCGCTTCGCGCATGGTGCGTTTGAACACCAGAATCTGGTCGGCCAGCGAAAGGGCATCGCCGTGACGGAAGTTGATTTCCATCTGCGCCGTGCCGTCTTCGTGAATCAGCGTGTCCAGGTCCAGGTTCTGCAGTTCGCACCAGTCGTAGACGTCTTCGAACAGCGGGTCGAATTCGTTCGCCGCTTCAATGGAAAAGGACTGGCGACCGGTTTCCGGACGACCCGAACGGCCAATCGGCGGCTGCAAAGGATAGTCGGGGTCGTCGCTGCGCTTGGTCAGGTAGAACTCCATCTCCGGCGCCACGATGGGCTGCCAGCCTTGATCGGCGTAGAGCTTGAGGACTTTCTTGAGCACGTTGCGCGGCGACAGCTCGATAGGGTTGCCCTGCTTGTCGTAGGTGTCGTGAATCACCTGCGCAGTGGGCTCGATTGCCCAGGGGACCAGGTACACCGCGTTCTGGTCAGGACGGCAGAACATGTCGATGTCTGCGGGGTCCAGCAACTCGTAATAAATGTCGTCTTCGACGTAATCCCCGGTCACGGTCTGGAGCAATACGCTTTCCGGCAAGCGCATGCCTTTTTCAGCAATGAACTTGTTGGTCGGAGAAATCTTGCCCCGCGTGATACCGGTCAGGTCGGAGATCATGCACTCGACTTCGGTAATCCTGTGTTCTTTCAACCAATCGGTGAGCTGGTCGAGGTTGGTACTCATAAATACCTCAGGGGTTCATTACTCTGACGACCATCGTGATCGTCAGGCGCTTTTGGACGCTCGCGCGTCGCGTTGTGTTGCCCGTTTTCGACAGGCATCGCCAAATGCCTGAAGAATTGAAAGATAGTCGGGGTTGTGCATGACTTGCCACTCCGGATGCCACTGAACGCCCAATGCGAATACGTCGGCTGAAGCAAAAGGCGCGCCCGGGGGAACGGAGATCGCTTCGATCAAGCCATCCGGGGCAGTGGCCTCCACGCGCAAACCAGGCGCCAGACGCTCGATTCCCTGCCCGTGAATTGAATTGACACGAATTTCTTCTGGCATTCCCAGCCCGGCCAGAATTCCGCCCGGCGCAATGCGCAGGGGATGGCTCGGAGCATATTGAATTTCAACGGGTTCGTTATCTGGCTCACGATGGTCCATGAAGGTTCCCGTCTCGTGAACCTTCTGATGCAGACTGCCGCCAAAGGCCACGTTCATCTCCTGAAAACCGCGACAAATCCCCAACACCGGCACTCCGGCGGCCACAGCGGCACGAATAAGAGGTAAGGTGGTGCGGTCGCGTTCAGGATCGTGAGCAGTGCCCGGCGCGCTGGCTGGACCACTATAGTGATAGGGTTCCACATTGGACGGAGAACCGGTGAAGAGCAATCCGTCGACCACCGAAAGAACATCGGCGGGATCGATGAGCTCTGCCAGAGACGGCAGAATCAGCGGCAGGCCCTGGGCAGCAACAGCGACTGCGCGGACGTATTTGTCACCACTGACGTGATAGGCATGCGAGCCGATTTGCTGAGTGCAGGCGGTGACGCCGATCAGCGGAAGGCGAAACATGTGACCCCCGGTGTTATTGCTGTTATGGGTTGCGACCGAGCTTAGCCTTGTTCATTTTTTTACACAACAACCCCGTAAAAAATAAAATACGCCCCGCTCAAGATCGCAGTATTTGACGTCTCCAGTGGCGAGAAACCGCCCTAAAGTGCGGCAAAATTGGCTTCAGGGCGCCGTTTTAGGGCAAAACGGGGCTCTCTTGACTTCATCAGGGCTTTCGGATTGACTGAACCCCGTAATGCTCGATGATTGATATTTTCAACAACAAAGGTGTTGCATCATGTCGGTACCCCCGCGTGCCGTTCAGCTCAACGAAGCGAACGCGTTCCTTAAGGAACATCCTGAGGTTCTATACGTTGACCTTCTGATTGCAGATATGAATGGAGTGGTGCGCGGCAAGCGCATCGAACGCACCAGCCTCCATAAGGTTTACGAAAAAGGCATCAACCTCCCAGCTTCTCTTTTCGCACTGGATATCAATGGCTCGACGGTGGAAAGCACCGGCCTGGGTCTGGACATCGGTGACGCAGACCGAATCTGTTATCCAATCCCCGACACTCTCTGCAATGAGCCTTGGCAGAAGCGTCCTACCGCACAACTCTTGATGACCATGCACGAACTGGAAGGCGAGCCGTTTTTCGCCGATCCACGTGAAGTGCTGCGCCAGGTCGTGGCCAAGTTCGATGAAATGGGCCTGACCATCTGCGCGGCGTTCGAGCTGGAGTTCTACCTGATCGATCAGGAGAACGTGAACGGTCGTCCACAACCGCCGCGCTCGCCGATTTCCGGCAAACGCCCGCACTCGACACAGGTCTACCTGATCGACGACCTCGACGAGTACGTCGACTGCCTCCAGGACATTCTGGAAGGTGCGAAAGAGCAAGGCATCCCTGCCGACGCGATCGTCAAGGAAAGCGCCCCGGCGCAGTTCGAAGTGAACCTGCACCACACCGCCGATGCACTGAAAGCTTGCGATTACGCAGTGCTGCTCAAGCGACTGATCAAGAACATCGCCTACGACCATGAGATGGACACCACCTTCATGGCCAAGCCGTATCCAGGCCAGGCGGGTAATGGTCTTCACGTCCACATCTCGATCCTTGATCGCGATGGCAAAAACATCTTCACCAGTGAGGATCCCGAGCAGAACGCCGCATTACGTCATGCGATCGGCGGTGTGCTCGAGACCCTACCGGCACAGATGGCGTTCCTTTGCCCGAACGTCAACTCGTATCGCCGGTTCGGTGCTCAGTTTTACGTGCCCAACTCGCCCACCTGGGGGCTGGATAACCGCACGGTCGCGGTTCGCGTGCCAACCGGCACCGCCGACGCCGTGCGTATCGAACACCGGGTCGCCGGCGCCGATGCCAACCCGTATCTGCTGATGGCCTCGGTGCTGGCCGGCATTCACCACGGCCTGACCAACAAGGTCGAGCCGGGGGCGCCGGTCTCCGGCAACTCTTACGAACAGCACGAGCAGAGCCTGCCGAACAACCTGCGCGATGCCTTACGCGAGCTGGACGACAGCGAAGTCATGGCCAGGTACATCGATCCGAAGTACATCGATATCTTCGTTGCATGCAAGGAAAGTGAGCTGGAGGAGTTCGAGCACTCCATCTCCGACCTTGAGTACAACTGGTATCTGCACACTGTTTGACGGTTGTGTGAAATAAAAAGAACGCCCCCATCCCATGCGGTTGGGGGCGTTTTTTATTTTAGACAGGGGCTCTGACGATTGTGGCGTCAGGGCAGGCGGCTTCGCGAGCACGCTCACTCCCCACAGGATTTCACTGGCCGAGAGATCAATGCGGCCCGCAAGAGTCTGGCGGTAGAGGCAAGCGTAGATCTGCGGCACACGCACTATCCACTGTGCGAGCGAGCTTGCTCACGAAGGCATTCTGCCGAGCACCACTGTTAGAATGCATCCGGCCCCGATCAAGAGAGCACGCAATGACCCGCCCCGCCACACCCCGAAAACCCCGCGCGCGCAGCCAGGCCCGGATCGATTCGATCCTCGATGCTGCCCGCACGCTTCTTGCTACAGATGGCGTGGCGAGTCTGTCGATCTACAGCGTGGCCGAGCGCGCAGAGATTCCACCCTCCTCCGTCTACCACTTCTTCGCCAGCGTCCCGGCCCTGCTCGAAGCGTTGACCGCAGATGTTCACGCCGCCTTTCGCGAAAGCCTGCACCAGCCCATTGACCACGAACAGCTCAACCACTGGCATGACCTGTCACGGCTGGTCGAAACGCGCATGCTCAACATCTACAGCGAAGACGCCGCCGCCCGACAGCTCATCCTCGCGCAGCACGGCCTGACCGAAGTCACCCAGGCCGACCGCCAGCACGATGTCGAACTGGGCAACCTGATGCATGAGCTGTTCGCCAGGCACTTCCCACTCCCCGCGCTGCCGGATGACGTCGAAGTCTTTGCCCTGGCCCTGGAACTCGCCGACCGCGTCTACGCCCGCTCCGTGCAACTGCATGACACCATCACCCCGCGCATGGCCGAAGAAGGCCAACGCGTGTTCGACGCGTATCTGGGGCTGTATCTGCCGCCTTTTTTGCCCAAGCGCGTCGCGGTTCAGTAACGCCGCGTAGGCTCAGATTCACTCTGCACACTGTGGGAGTGAGCCTGCTCACGAAGAAGTCGGCACATCCACCCTATGTTCAGCGGCTGTAAATCAGCATTCGTGAGCAAGCTCACTCCCACAGAGGAATGCGATCCATGCCGTCTTCCCGTTCGGTCGTCACCAAATCCCAAGCAATAAAAACCCCGAAGGGCTCGCACCCTTCGAGGTCGTTCACAGCGCATCGATTACAACTTGGCGATCGACACTTCGGTGGATTTCACGAAGGCGATCACTTCGCTGCCGACAACCAGCTCCAGCTCTTTGACCGAGCGGGTGGTGATGACGGAGGTGACGATGCCCGAAGCGGTCTGTACGTCGATTTCGGACAGCACGTCACCGGTCACGATTTCCTTGATGGTGCCTTTGAACTGGTTACGCACGTTAATGGCTTTGATAGTCATGGTATGGCTTCCTTTGTGAGATCAGATCCGAGTGCAACATTGCACCTGGATTTAGTTGGCCCAACGCAGTTGCGTGGGCAGCGGTGAAGTCGGTTCGGGTTCGGGCGGGCTGCCAGGAATCGACAGCACGCGGTTAAGCACTTCGGTTTCCAATGCCGCCAGTCGGTACGAGCCGCGAGCGCGCGGCCGGGGGAGCTCGACCTGCAGATCCAGACCGATGCGACCTTCTTCAATCAGCAACACACGGTCGGCAATGGCTACGGCCTCACTGACGTCGTGGGTCACCAGCAGCACCGTGAAGCCGTGCTTCTGCCACAGGTTTTCGATCAGCTGTTGCATCTCGATACGGGTCAAGGCATCCAGTGCGCCCAGCGGCTCATCGAGCAGCAACAGACGCGGCTGGTGAATCAGGGCCCGAGCCAGCGCCACACGTTGTTTCTGACCGCCCGACAATGCTGCCGGCCACTCATTGGCGCGCTCGGCCAGACCTACGGCTTCCAGCGCTTCAAGGGCCTTGCCGCGCCAGTCGCCGCTAAGGCCCAGGCCGACGTTGTCGATGATGCGCTTCCACGGCAGCAAACGTGCTTCCTGAAACATCAAGCGGGTGTCTTCGCGGGCGTCGGCCAGCGATGCATTGCCCGCCAGCAATTGACCGCTGGTAGGTTTGTCCAGCCCCGCCAATAGGCGCAGCAACGTACTTTTGCCACAGCCACTGCGACCGACCACGGCGACGAATTGCCCCGCCGGGATGTGCAGATCGATATCTTTCAACACTTCCCGCGAGCCGAAGGTTTTCTTCAGCTTGCGGACTTGAAGCGGAATCCCGCGCAACAGGTTTGCCGGTTGTTGGAGATTGCTCATTGCGTGCCACCTTTAGCCACTTGATACGCCGGGTGCCAACGCAGGCAGACCCGTTCCAGACCGCGCGCCGCGAGGTCCGCCAACTTACCGAGTACGGCGTACAGAACGATCGCCAGCACCACCACATCGGTCTGCAGGAATTCACGGGCGTTCATCGCCAGATAACCGATGCCGGAGCTGGCCGAAATGGTCTCGGCCACGATCAGCGTCAGCCACATGAAGCCCAGGGCGAAGCGCACACCAACCAGGATCGACGGCATCGCGCCCGGCAGAATCACATGACGGAACAGCGAGAAGCCCGACAGGCCATAGCTGCGCGACATTTCCACCAAGGCCGGATCGATGTTGCGAATACCGTGGTAGGTGTTCAGGTAAATCGGGAACAACGTGCCCAGCGCCACCAGGAAAATCTTGGCGCTCTCGTCGATCCCGAACCACAGGATCACCAGAGGGATCAGTGCCAGGTGCGGCACGTTTCGGATCATTTGCACCGAGCTGTCGAGCAGCCGTTCGCCCCACTTCGACAAGCCGGTGATGAAGCCCAGCGCCAGGCCGATACTGCCGCCGATGGCGAAACCGATCCCTGCACGCCAACCGCTGATGGCCAGGTGGGTCCAGATTTCGCCACTGCGCACCAGCGTCACACCCGCTTCGATGACCGCGCTCGGCGCAGGCAGGATTCGAGTGGACAGCCAACCGGCGCTGACCGCCAGTTGCCAGATCGCCAATAACAAGACCGGTAGCATCCAGGGCGCCAGTCTGTGAGTGATTTTTTCCACGCTCATGGAGTTGTCTCCTCTTAAATGCCGAGGCTTACTGCGCTTTCGCGACAGCAGCAGGTGGCGTCCAGATCACATCGGCGATGCTGAGCGGTTTAGGGATCAACTTGAGCTGATAGAAAGTGTCGGCAATTTTCTGTTGGGCCGCGATGGTTTCGGCAGTAATGAACTGCGCACCGTAACCCTGACGCTTAACCGAGATTTTGGTGATGTCTTCCGGCAGCCCCAGCAGCGGCGCAACCTGTTTGGTCACTTCATCCGGGTTGGCCTTGGACCATTCACCCACCGCGCGCACTTCTTCGACCAGGGTCTGAATCACCTTCGGATGCTGCTGTGCGTAGGGCTTGGTTGCCAGATAGAACTGGTTGTTGTCGACGATGCCTTTGCCGTCACGCAGGGTTCGCGCCTGCAACTGTTGTTCGGCGGCGGCCTGGTACGGGTCCCAGATCGCCCAGGCATCCACGGCACCACGTTCGAACGCCGCACGAGCATCGGCCGGCGGCAGGTAAACGGTCTGAATGTCGCTATATTTGAGGCCAGCTTCTTCCAGCGCTCGCACGAGCAGATAGTGGACGTTGGAGCCCTTATTCAGGGCGACTTTCTTGCCCTTGAGGTCCTTCACCGAGGTGATCGGCGAATCCTTGGGGACCAATAGCGCTTCACTGGTCGGCGCTGGCGGCTCGGATGCGACGTAGAGCAGGTCGGCGCCAGCCGCCTGGGCGAACACAGGAGGTGTTTCGCCGGTCACGCCGAAATCGATCGAACCCACGTTCAAGCCTTCAAGCAGTTGAGGGCCACCGGGGAATTCGGTCCATTGCACTTGAACACCTTGTTCGGCGAGCTTTTTTTCCAGCGAGCCCTTGGCCTTAAGCAGGACCAACGTGCCGTACTTCTGATAACCGATGCGCAAGGTATCGGCTTGAGCTAGAGCCTCTTTTGAAAAACTTGCGCCGAAAGACACCGCCGCAGCAAACAGAGCGACCAGGCCTCGACGCAAAATGACAGTGCGCATGGCACGCTCCTTTGCTTGTAGCTATACAGGTGGCACCTGCTCGTCCGATGACGGACCAGCGAGGTGTGATGGGATTCTGTGCCGGCGATCTCGCCAGGACGGAGAGACCTTAACAGGGGTTTGTTATTCACTAAAATCATATTTATTCATTTGGTTAGCACCAAATTGAATAACAAAGATTTTGCTCGCCGCTCGGTCCATTGTCGGAGGTTTCTCGTCGGCCAGACTTCGCCTTATCGCGCAGCAAACACGGCCCCCTGTGAGAGTGACTTGCTCACGAAGACTGACTTTCAGGCGCCGAACTGTTGTGGATTTATCGCCCTGTTCGTGAGCAAGCTCACCCCCACAGGTACGGCGTCGCACCTGAATCACCACGTCCGAGTAATCCAAAAAAAGGGGCCGATAAATCGGCCCGAATGTCGTGGTTGAAACAGTGCTTTCAGCGATTAGGCTGCGGGGTCAATCGCAGGTAAGGCGTAACGGCCGTGTAGCCCTTCGGAAAGCGTTGCTTGATCTCTTCTTCATCCTTGATCGACGGCACGATCACTACGTCATCACCGTCTTTCCAGTTGGCTGGCGTCGCGACCTTGTGGCTGTCGGTCAATTGCAGCGAATCGATGACCCGCAGAATCTCGTGGAAGTTGCGACCGGTGCTGGCGGGATAGGTAATGGTCAGGCGCACTTTCTTGTTCGGGTCGATCACGAACAAAGAGCGCACGGTCAGCGTCTCGCTGGCGTTTGGATGAATCAGGTCATACAGGTCCGACACCTTGCGATCAGCGTCAGCCAGAATCGGGAAGTTGACGGTCGTGTTCTGGGTCGAGTTGATGTCATGAATCCATTTGACGTGGGACTCGGCGGAATCCACCGACAAGGCGATAGCCTTCACGTTGCGCTTTTCGAACTCGTCCTTGAGCTTTGCCGTAAAGCCAAGCTCGGTGGTGCACACAGGAGTGAAGTCGGCCGGGTGGGAAAACAGAACGCCCCATTTATCTCCCAACCAATCATGAAACTTGATGCGGCCTTCACTGGATTCCTGTTCGAAGTCGGGGGCGATGTCGCCAAGTTTGAGGCTCATACAGTCAGCTCCTTTGGTGTGTGTGTTATTGGGACACTGTGCCTGCGAAAAGTTTAAAACTGAAAGACCGAAAAGCAATGGCAAGCGCGCTTTCAGCTATAAAAATATCTCATCCTCCTTTATTTAGAGCATAAAAAAGCCCCGCCTAAGCGGGGCTCTTTTCAACCAGCCAGTGCTTATTTGAAAGCGTAGGTGTAGTTGAAGATCAGACGAGTCTGGTCTTGGTCCAGAATTGGCGTGTTCTGAGCCGTGGTGCCTTTGAAATCACCACGGTAGTTGGCGCGACGCAGAGTAGCGCCGAAGCCTTTCAGAGGACCATCCTGGAATACGTAGTCGATACGCATATCGCGTTCCCACTCGGAACTGTCGCCAACCGAAGCACCGGATGTGGACTTGATGTTGGTCCCTTTGAGGTACGCGAAGGCTGCTTTCAGGCCAGGCACACCCAGGCGTGCGAAGTCGTACGAGTATTGACCGAAGTTGGTGGTCTCACCGGCACGGGCGAACTGGTTGATCATCGAGTCAGTGAACAGGTAGAAGCTCGAACCGCCTTCACCATCGCCACGTCCGCGACCGTCCGCTACGTTACCGTTGCTGATCCAGACCATACCGCCGTCGTTGCTCACGTCCTGATGGCCGAGCATCAGAGAGTGGCCGCCGAGGGTGTAAGTGAACATCGCCGACCAGGTTTTGTTGTCGACTTCGCCAGCGTGCTTGGCATAGCCGCCGTTGTTGTTGAAACGGTGGCTCGCGTCGCCGTTCTTGCCGTCGGAGTCGCTGTCGAAGTAGCGCAGGTCAGTCTTGAACGACTGGTCGTCAGCGATCGGCAGGATGTGTACCAGACCGAAGAAGTTCTGCTTGTAGTAGTCTTCCAGCTCCGAGTGGTAAGCCTGCAAGGTCAAGTCCTTGGTAGCTTTCCAGTCTACACCGGCGAAGGTAAAGCTGTTGGAGCCTTTCGTACCGCCAGCAGTTGCCAGACCGGCATAGTTGCTGGAAGCCCGGCTTGCGGCTTGAGTCAACTTACCTGCGTTGAAGGTGAAGTTGTCGATGTCTTTGGACTGAAGAGTCGCACCCTGGAAAGTCTGTGGCAGCAAACGACCGTCGTTCGCAACCAGGATTGGCAGGTTAGGCTGCAGCGCGTTACCGACCTTGACTTCAGTCTTGGAGATCTTGGCCTTGGCGTTGGCGCCCAGACGCGACCAGCTGTCCACGGACGAACCGTCGGAATCAGTCGGGAAGAAGGTGTTCGAAGTAGAGGCGGTGTGGTGATCAATGCCGCCACCCAGGTGAATACCGTAAATGCCTTGCACGTCCAGACCGAAGCCTACGGTGCCAGGGGTATAACCCGAGATGAAGTTAAACAGCAGACCTTCGGCAGTTTCGCGCTGATCAGCAGCACGAGTACCTGTACGAGTGTCGTTTTCAAAATACATGGTACGGGAACTGATGGTCGCCTTGCTGTCTTCCAGGAAACCAGCAGCACCCGCCTGAGTGGCCATTACGCCAAAAGATACGGCCAAGGCCAGGGTGGACTTCTTCATTGTGTTTCGCTCCTCTTGAATCTAATTTTTGTAGTTCCTTGGTTCTGAGATCGAAGGCTCAAGACCGCGGATGCGCGATTAGCGCTGGACCTGACTCGGCGAGTCAATGGCCCTATGACTAATTGACTAGACCGCGTTAACAGCTGGCTGCAAGGTAAGGGAATTCCTTTAAACCTAAAAAGACTTTATGAGCCTGCTTTTATGCCAAGCAGTTATATGTCACAAGCCGTTTCAGCCGTCCGTTGCGGAGTGTATCGGCGTCTTTGCGTAATTCCCAAAAAATATTTCTACTCCGTTCGTCAGATCGATTAGTTTTGCCCCATCGTACGACCGGAACTCGACCGACCGGTCATGGTCGGCCTGTGAAACGAGGTGAGATTTACAAACATAAGCCTTTGAATATTAAAGGATCGATAAACGCGTAGACACTATTGTTACCGTTGTCACCCTGCTATCTGTCTGCTTTTCCGCCGAATGTGGGCGGCACTCGTCAGTCAACTGGCAAAGATCGCTCAACTGTTGCACCTCTCGCCAACCACATACTCCAAGAGCAGCGGTTACGCTCAACATGCGCGCTCTTGAAGGCGCAAGCTTCCCTCCGGTGAGCGTGCCGATCGTATTTACAAAATGTGACATTTCGATGAACGGTCATTTTGTTTCCGCATTTTTACGGCTTATTGAGGTCGCGGTCGCCTCGCCCGGGAGCATTCCACTCTAAGCTCATGCCAAAAGGTTATTTATTTGCCATTTCTTAGATCATTTACGCTTCGCCTCATTCAGTCCCTCGGTCTGCCTTGATCCGGAGCCTCACCATGAAACTGCTCAAACCCTTTCGCCTGTTGGCGGCCCTGTCGCTGGCCGGTTCCGCCCTGCTCGCCCAGGCTGCGGAATTCACCGTTGCATACCAGACCACCGTGGATCCGGCGAAAGTCGCTCAGGCCGATGGCGCGTATGAAAAAGCAACCGGATCGAAAATCTCCTGGCGCAAATTCGATAACGGCGCCGATGTGATCACGGCCATCGCTTCCGGCGACGTGCAGATCGGCTACCTGGGCTCAAGCCCGCTGACGGCTGCGGCCACCCGCAAGGTGCCAGTGGAGACTTTCCTGATTGCCACGCAGATCGGCGCCGCTGAAGCTCTGGTCGCCCGCAATGGCGCTGGCATCAACAGCCCGCAGGATCTGGTCGGGAAGAAGATCGCGGTGCCTTTCGTGTCCACCGGGCATTACAGCCTGCTGGCAGCGCTGAAACACTGGAACATCGATCCGGCCAAAGTAACCATCCTCAACCTTGCCCCACCGGCAATCGCCGCCGCCTGGAAGCGTGGTGACATTGACGCCACCTACGTCTGGGATCCGGCATTGGGTGTCGCCAAGGAAACCGGCAAAGTGCTGATCACTTCCGGCGAACTGGCCAAAATTGGCGCCCCGACCTTCGATGCCTGGATCGTGCGCAAGGACTTTGCCGACAAACATCCTGAAATCGTCAAAGCCTTCGCCAAGACAACCCTCGATGCCTACGCCGACTACCGCAAAGACCCGGCTGCGTGGATTGCCAACGCTAGCAACGTCGACAAGCTGGTGAAGCTGTCCGGCGCCAAAGCGAGCGATATTCCGGGTCTCCTGGAAGGCAACGTGTATCCGCTGGCCGCTGACCAGGCAAAAGAGTTGGGCGCACCGACTACCGAAGCCATCGGCAAGACCGCCGCGTTCCTGAAAGAGCAAGGCAAGGTTGATGCGGTGCTGGCGGACTACACGCCATATGTCAGCGCAAAGTTTGTAACCCAGTAAACACCGCGGCGCCTTAAAAAATGCAGACCTATTAAGAAGCGGAGTCATCGCCATGGCCTTGTTACAGCTGGAGCGCATCTGCGCACAGTATCCCGGTGCGGCCGAGCCGGTGCTGTCGGATATTTCTCTGAGCCTCGGCCCGCAACAGTTGCTGGTCGCCCTCGGCCCGTCCGGCAGCGGCAAGACTTCGCTGTTGAACCTGATTGCAGGCTTCGTCGAGCCCAGCGCCGGCCGCATCACGCTGGACAACGTGCCAGTTAAAGGCCCAAGCGCTGAACGCGGCGTGGTGTTTCAGGACGATGCCTTGTTACCGTGGCAGGACGTGCTCGCCAACGTGGCTTTCGGCCTGGAACTGGCGGGCGCCCCTCGCGCGCAACGTGAAGTCAAGGCTCGGGAAATGCTGGCACTGGTCGATCTGGCGGGCTTCGAAAAACGACGCATCTGGCAGCTCTCGGGCGGGCAGAAACAACGCGTGGGCCTGGCTCGGGCACTGGCCGCGGACCCGCGCGTGCTGCTGATGGACGAACCTTTCGGTGCGCTGGACGCCTTCACCCGCGAGCAAATGCAGGAACTGCTGTTGCAGGTCTGGAAGCGCAGCGCCAAGCCGGTGTTCCTGATTACCCACGACATCGAAGAAGCCGTATTCCTCGCCACGGACCTGATTCTGCTGGCGCCCAATCCGGGGCAGATCGTCGAACATCTCAAACTCGATTTCGGTCAACGCTACAGCACAGGCGAATCGGCACGAGCAATCAAATCCGACCCTCGTTTCATCGAAACCCGCGAACACGTACTGGCGCGAGTGTTTTCACAACGTCAGGCCATTCAGGAGCAGCGGGCATGAGCAAATACCAAGCGTCACCGGTGACTGAAGCCCTCGCCCATACGCCATCTCCCGGCAGAAACGCAGCACCGCGTCTGTACCTGAGCACCCGCGCCATCAGCGTCCTGACGCTGATCGTGCTATTGGGCGCCTGGTGGCTCGTCACTGCGTTCGAATGGGTAGAACCACTGTTTCTGCCGCCGCCTTCGGCCGTGCTGGAAAAAGCCTGGCTGCTGATGACCAAGGGCTACATGGAGTCCACGCTCTGGCAGCACTTGGGTGCGAGTCTGCAGCGCATCGGCCTGGGTCTGGTATTCGCGGTGCTGACCGCAATTCCGGTCGGCATTGCCATCGGCCATAACCGTATCGCTCAAGGCATCTTCGACCCGCTGATCGAGTTCTATCGCCCTATTCCGCCGCTGGCTTACCTGCCCTTGATCGTGATCTGGTGCGGCATCGGGGAATTCTCCAAGGTGCTGCTGATTTATCTGGCGATCTTCGCCCCCATCGCCATCGCCACAGCCACCGGCGTGCGCACGGCGGACAGCGCCAAGCTGCGGGCTGCGCAATCCCTGGGCGCCAGCCGCTGGCAGTTGATTCGACATGTGATCTTGCCAAGCGCCTTGCCGGATATCCTCACCGGCGTGCGCATCGGGCTGGGCGTGGGTTGGTCGACGCTGGTCGCCGCAGAGCTGATCGCCGCCACCAGCGGGCTGGGTTTCATGGTGCAGTCGGCCGCGCAGTTTCTGGTGACCGATGTCGTGGTGCTGGGGATTCTGGTGATCGCGTTCATCGCCTTTGCGCTGGAAATGGGCCTGCGCGCCCTGCAACGCAAGCTGGTGCCGTGGCACGGCCAGAATCACTGAACCCTTGAATGCCCGAACGCTTGAATGACAGAACGACACTGACTACGCCGACACTTCGGCGCCTATCGTGAGAACCCGCATGAGCCTTCACATCACCCCTCTCAGCTCAGCCTTGGGCGCGCAGATCAGCGGCGTCGACCTGAGCCGAGACCTGACTGCCGAGCAACGCGATGCCATCGAGCAGGCGCTGCTCGCGCATCAGGTGCTGTTCTTCCGCGACCAGCCCATCACACCACAGCAACAGGCGCGTTTCGCGACGCAATTCGGTGATCTGCACGTGCACCCGATCTATCCGAATGTGTCCGAGCAACCCGAAATCATGGTAATCGACACCGCGCTGACTGACGTGCGCGATAACGCCATCTGGCACACCGACGTGACCTTCCTGCCGACACCCGCTCTGGGGGCGGTGCTCAGTGCCAAGCAGTTGCCGGCTTACGGAGGCGATACGTTGTGGGCCAGCGGCATCGCGGCGTTCGAAGCTTTGTCCGGACCGCTGCAAACATTGCTCGACGGGTTGACCGCCACTCACGACTTCACCCGATCCTTCCCGCTGGAACGCTTCGGCACGACCGCTGAAGATCTGGCGCGCTGGGAAGAAACCCGACGCAAGAACCCGCCGTTGTCACACCCGGTGATCCGCACGCACCCGGTCAGCGGGCGCAAAGCGCTGTTCATCAACGACGGCTTCACCACGCGGATCAACGAACTGGAGCCTGCGGAAAGTGAGGCGATTCTGAAATTGCTGTTCGCCCATGCGACACGACCCGAGTTCACCATCCGCTGGCGCTGGCAGGAAAACGACGTCGCCATGTGGGACAACCGCGTGACCCAGCATTACGCGGTGGACGATTACCGGCCACAGCGTCGAGTCATGCACCGAGCGACGATTCTGGGGGATGTACCGTTCTGAGCGGCACTGTGCTCGTGAGTGCCGGGATGTCGATCAATGAGACAGCTCCCCGCTGACCGGCAGCAAAAGGGCGGGTCAGCGGCTAGCCAACTCGTTGATCAGCCCTGGTCGAATCCTTCGCGATACGTCAGTTCGCGAATCAGGTTCATTTCCTGCGCCTCGAACTCCTGCTTCAAAGCGGCAAACTCCTCGCCCAACTCGTCAATCGCACGCCCGGGGAAACGATCCGGAAGCGCCACCACGCGCACCAGATAGTCCTGCTTGAGCATCTCGAAGCGTTCGCCATAGGTTTCGCGCAGGTACTGAACCCAGAAATCGCGTTGGGCGGCGTAGGCCATGAACGGCTCGCCGTATTCACCCTTCTGCACACGCGCCAGCGCCGAATCAAGCTCGCCGGGGCGGATGCTGGCGTGCACCTGATACAACATGCTGCCTGGCGGCAACGGCAGGTCCAGTTCAGCCGACCAACGCAGGCGATACGCCAGACGCACTTCTGCCTCGTCGCGACCAGCGGCCCGTTCGCGGGCGATGGTGTCCAACTCATGCAACCGATACAGACGGCGGGCCAGCCGGTATAGCGACTGCCCCCGCAATGCCGCCGGCACGTCGCTGACGGACTGCGCGATAAACATCTGGATCTCGATCTGGTTGAACACCAGCCAGGCACCGTCGTGGCAGGTCTGAAAGCCGGTTTCAGGCTGCACCAGTGCTTCTTGAGCGATGCCATTGTAGAGAAGGCGAGTCTCCGGATTCTGATCCGCAGCTTGCAGCACGCGCCATACACGCTCGGAGAAATCGAGACGCGTGCTCTGCGTACGAAAAGGCGCCGCCTGGGTCAAACGCCCTATCAACGCCATCAAGTCCGGAGCATCCCCCGCCGCTTCAAGGCGCTGCCACACCGCCCTGTGCAACTCATTTTCGTCCATCGAAGCCAACAGCCACGGCTCGACCTCGGGCACCTCCCTCGGCGACGGAGCCCCGGCACCGTCCAGAGCGCCGGAAGAATCCGAATCGGAGGGGTAGGGGTAGACGTCGGTATCGGAATCCGAATCCGAATCCGAATCCTGATGGTCCGGCGGCATCGCCTGGATATCGTCAGGCAACTCCATCACGAAACTGTAGGAACTGTGGTGGTTTTCGGAGACGTGAGCGCGGCGCATGGTTTCGTAGCTCAACGGATTGCCACGCAGCGAGATCTGGGTATGGGTATTGTCATTGCGCGGGTTTTGCAAAATATGCTCCGGCAAATCGGTCAGCTGGTTGTCTTCCAGCATCAGCGCGTCAAGCGGCAGCAGAGCGTCCACCCAGTCTGGCCAGCGATCCAGTCCGGTGTTATTCAACGACAGCCAGCGCAAGTTCCTTCGCAACCCCGAAGCATCGGTTATGGGCCCCAGGCGATTGCCGCTCAGATCCAGCGTCTCGATATGAGTCAGGCGCGCCAGGAACGACATCGCTTGCTGATCCAGAAAACGCCCTTGATCTCGCAGACTGAGACCGGTGAGCCGAGACAGATTCAGCAGCACCGAAGGCAGTTCAGGCATAGGCCGAGCCTGGCCGACCAATTCGAGGTTGTTGAGTTGAGGGAAGTTCGCCAGAAACTGGTTCAGTTGGGCGGTATCGGCCGTCACATGTTCAAGCAGCAGGTTGCGAACGCGCATGTAGAAGAATGCAGGCAATCGGCGCGGGAAATCCGCCAGCGAGATGCGTTCCAACGTCAACACGGTAAGCGTCCGGCCTTCGCTGTAGGCGCGCCAGAAGTCTAGAATGGTCTCGCCAATGGCGCGTCTGGCCTCAACGGTTGCCGCACTCAGGGGCCTGCTCGAACTGGAGGCCTCAGTCCACGACTCGATGGCCTCCCGCAATTGCACCCTTTCCTGCCGCAATATGGCCACTTGGGCTTGCAGTGCTGTTGGTAGATCCAGATTGAAATGAAACCGGCTGCCAGACGTTTCATTGAGCCGAATTCGCATAAGCATCAGGCGCGTCAGCGGATTACCCTGCAACGATATCTTGGTCGACCGACTGCCAGGCGTTCGATAGTCGAGGATATGCCCGGGCAACTCTGCGATGCGATTGTTGCGCAACGAGACTTCAGCGATGTTCGCCGATGGCAGACCGTCAAGCCAGGTCGGCCATCTATCAAGACCGAGATTATCCAGCCCTAGATAACGCAGACGCAGGCCGACCAGATTCACAGGCGATACGAAGCTGGCTTCATTGCCGCTCAGGTCCAGCCATTCCAGATGCTCCAGCGTGCTCAGCGACTGCACGTCCAGCACACTGATCCAGAGGTTCTGGTTGATCAGTCGAAGCGTGCGAAGCGCCGGAAAACTTTGGGTGATCAGGTACGGCATTTGAAACACCAACGGCTCACCCATCACAGCGGAAACCTCAGTACGATTAATCTCAAGAGACGTGACGGCCGGGAATCGCCCGAAAAACTGCTCCAGCGCAGCGCGCTGGTCAGCCAGCCTGGAGATTGGATATGCCGCCCCTGGGGTGCTTCTGCTGACGGTGATATCCACCAACTGCAGCCAAGTGACTCGCTGATGGAAAAACGCGGGCAGCGCTTCGGGGAAATCGCTCAGCACGACATTCTGCAGACGCAAGGCAGAGGGGCGCGTCGCAATTTCGGACAAGGCGTTCTCAGCCCAGTGCTGCCAGATGGCATCGTGAATCCTGTTGCGGCTGGCCAGGCGCGTCTCCAGATCGGGTATCGAAGCGGAGGCGTCCCCCCAGGCGGTCATACGGAGATCAAGGGCGCCACGCTCATCCAGCACCTGAATCAGTCGCTGATGGATTCGCTGACGATCCATTCCAGCGGCTTCAAGCGCGGCCAGAATCTGCTCCGGCGACCTGTCAGCACTGGCTACGCCAACTGTGCGAATAAGGTCCAGCAAGGTGTCCCGGGCGATGAATCCTGGCAGAGCACCTCGGCCACTCAACGGGAAGCCCGGCCGACTGTCAGCCAGACGCATGGGCGATCGCGGTCCGGGCCTGGCAGGTTGCATCTTCAATGACGTACGCAATGTCGGCCGTGGCAGCAGCGGGCCGTTCTGCACCGCCAGTTTTAGCTTCGGACCATCCCAAGTACCGGGATAACCCAAGGCCGCGCGTTGTGCATCGGACAGAGCGTGCAGGACCGACGAATAGATATCATCGCGACCATGCAACCCGTGCCCCTGAGCGTCGAAGGGTTCATAGCCATCGGTATGTCTGACCAGGACCTTGCGATCGCCAGACTCGGCAGGCCCGACAGCGTCGAGCAGAGTGCCCTGAAACCAACCTTCGCGCACTTCCAGACGCAGGTCGGAAGGCCAACCCTGAAGGTGCTCCAGGCTGTGCAGAATCAGAATATCGGTGTCCGGATTACTTACCGATTCAAGGTACAGCCCCTCATAGGCTCGCGCTAATCGGACCTGCTGCCGATAGACACGAATCTCCTCGGCGACCCGCAACGGCACGCGCCCCTGGGCCAGCCCCTCAAGCTCCGCCGGTGAGGCGTTGCGCACCAGTTCCTCGGCAATCACCGTTGGCAGACCAGGATAACTACGTGTTATCGGCGCGGCATAGGCTTGCTGATTGGCCGACATCGTACGGTAGCGAGACTCGAACAAGGCGACTTTGTCGGACGCAGACGCCTCACTTTCAGCATCACCCTGCACCGCCTGGTCCAGCTGAAAGCGCCGCATCGTGTCCTCCAGCAATGCAGGCGGCCGCTGGTTCTCGGCCAGGACTCTGCGCAAGACCGCTTCATGGGTGTCGCTGACCTGCAAGATGCGCCGGGCTGTAACGTCGGAAAACCCGGCAGCGGTGTGTCCCAGACGTCGGAACAACTTCAGCCCTTCCCACTCTCGTGGCTGATCGACAGGATGCAACCAGGCGCCAGCGCCATTGTTGCGCAGCGGCGGCTCATAGCTCAGCGCCTTGGCGGGATGCCCGATACGAAAAGGGCCGTTCGAAGAGGCCTGCTTCACCGAATAGACGTTGCCTTCGATCGAAATCCAGGTTTTGTTCCGGTGGTGGTAGATGCCGAATTCGTCAGGCTCCAAACCTTCAGGTAGAAGCGTGTCATGGGCAAAGGGCGCTAGGTCCGGCTTCCACAGGCGCGTCTGGCCATTGGGCAATTCGACTTCCTTGAGTTCCTCGATAAACGACGGGGTCTCGACCGTGATTTTCTCCAGCGCTGGTGTGCCACCTTGACGCGCAGCACCCAGCGCCGCCATCAGGGCCACGTTCTCGAGCACATCCATCAGATAACCCCAGCCCTGCTCCCATTCGCCACGGGTCCAGCTATCAATCCCCTCGAACACCTCAACACTCAACTGAGCCGCTGCCGCGGCCATCATCACGGCCCCCACCGGCGGCACGACGAAACCCACGACGTTGAGCGTTTGCATCGCCAGGCTCTCGAAGTAGTGCAGACGTTGAGTCAGGGTTTTCTGATCCTCATCTGCGGTCGGCACGGCATGAAACAACGCGTCATCTTTAAGCACGGCGTTCTTTTGTTCGGTGATGGCGGTCAACAGCCCAATGGCCAAGGTGCGCTCCCGCAGATGCAGATGTGCGTTCCTGTCGACCTGCTGCTCATACCAGCGTCGGTCCTTGTTCCAGACCCTGGGGCGCAGACACTCGTCCAGCTTTGCCAGCAACTCGGCCCGATGGCGAGCCGGAACGAAGCGCTGAAAGAAGTCCAGGTAGCCGTCCAGCAGTAACCTGTCGCGCAGCGCGCGCGTGAAAGCCGTGCTGGACTCATATTCCTTGAGCGGGCATACCGGATCATCGGGGATGTACACGACGACTTTTTCGACACGACTGGAGTCCTCGCGCGACTTGCCGATGACCACGATTCCCGTCAGCTCGATGTCCCACAGACGCAGCAAGCTGCAGGTCACCGGCTGGCCGTCGAGGCTGACCGTGGTGTGGTTGCGCCCCACATCCAGCAAGGCCGTGTACAGGCCTTCACCGATATCGCCCCTCATGTACGCCAGATGTACCTGGATTGTGTAAGCAGACTGTTCGACACGCTTGAGCAGTCCTTGGCGATTGAACGTGGCGGCGTCGGGTGCGTCACCCGGCTCGGAAGGGGGATTGAGGAACGCTTTGATTTTCTTCTGATACTGCCCTCCCAGGTCCAACTCGCGGCACAGGGCGGCAAATGCTTCGGGCGCAATCGCCAACGTGGGGCCCGCCACCTCTACCCCGGACACGGGGTAGCGATCATAAACGGCGGCCTTGTTGCGCTCACTGAGGTCCATTGCTCCGGAGGCAGTCTCCCAGGATTCGAAGTTCTGCAGCGCAGCGTGGAGCAGGGTCTGAGTCGCGGCCCTGATGGATGTTTGAAGCTGGACCAGGGGATCTTTGGAAATCCCCGCGAATGAATCGTCGATATGAACGCTGCGGGGGTGGAAAAGCCAGGACTTGCGCACGTCCACTTCAAGCCCGAAGCGCTCTTTTATGGCGGCGACCAACAGGGGCTCGGCAAATGCCTCGAGTGCTGGAAGATCCACCAGCGCTTCGTTGAGTTTCTGTTCGTTGTAGCGATACCACGAGTAATCATGCTTAAGCGCATCGACGACACCCGGCATCGACTGCCGAGCGTGCTCGAACCAGTCAAGACGTGCGCCTCCGGCCTGCCGGAGCGCGCTATGAGTGGCCGACGGGGCGTTGACCAGCCATTCGGGGATTTTGCTTTTGACGACGGTGAAAGGGTGAGTCTGTCGCGAAGCTGCAGGGACAGTATCCGACGTGAAGTCCATTGATTGAGACATGAATAAAAGCCTTGAAACTTTGAATGGACAACCGAGCTTATTCAGAAAGCCCGCCACAAAAAGCTCAAATAACTAATCTCAAACGGGGCGATTTCTTCGGAAATTGGAATAGATGAAATATATAAATATCACCCACCCGATAAACACACCTGCTTAGCGCACCCCCAAGCAGCTTGGGAGGCAGCCATCTTGTGCGCTCGTCGATTTGATTGGGAAAGCGCCGCGATGCATCACTTTGGCGTGCCACCAAAGAAAACGCACAAATAGCGTGCAGACGAAATTTGGGCAGCGTGTAAAGCGCAGAGGCTGTTAAGGCCTTTCAAGCAGCATGGTGGCAACGAACGAATTACCGAAAGCCCCGTAGACTGGGCCCCGGCGCGCTATTTACATTTATTTTGAAACGATTCACCAAAACTGGCACGCGCTCTGCATTAGGTTAATCATCACCAGTTTTGGGGACCTTGGTACAGGCAGGCCGGGGATTCCCCTCTTTTATTCCTCTCGGAGACTTACCTGAAGTCTCCAGCGCCCGTCCTGAGTTGCACCGTGCCAGTCACCGTGCAACGGACGGGCCGCCAGCAGGTTCAGCAACAGCCCCCTATCGCTTTTTTGCACCCTCCAGCGCACATCCCGACCATTGAGCTTCAACTCGCCCCGTTGCGCATCGCCGATGGCGTTGAACAGCAAAGCCACAGCGCCATCGATCATTTCGCCATGCAGCTGCGGCTCGCGGTTGAACCACACCGCAACGCCTTCGGGGAGCACCTCGATACGTTGCAGCTCGACGGGGTCGGGCGTGGTCAGCCGCCCGATCATCAACCCGACCATGACCCCAAATATCGCAATGGACCCCAAAAACCGAGGCCATAGCTTCGGTCTCGGGTCCTCTTCAGGGGTAGAATGCATCCCGTCCTTTCGTTCGGAGCCGTGCATGTTTCACGTGATCCTTTTTCAACCAGAAATTCCGCCGAATACCGGCAACATCATCAGGCTCTGCGCCAACAGTGGTTGCAGCCTGCATTTGATCGAGCCATTGGGCTTCGAGCTGGATGACAAACGCCTGCGCCGCGCAGGTCTGGACTACCACGAGTACGCCACGCTGCATCGCCACGCCGACCTGGCCAGCTGTCTGGAAAGCATCGGCCACCCGCGCCTGTTCGCTTTTACCACAAAGGGCTCGCGGCCCTTTCACGATGTGGCTTTCCAGGAAGGCGATGCGTTCCTCTTCGGACCGGAAAGCCGGGGTTTGCCACCTGAAGTGCTGGACCCGCTGACAAGCGACCAACGCCTGCGTCTGCCCATGCGCGAAGGGTGCCGCAGCCTGAACCTGTCCAATACCGTGGCAGTTGCGGTTTACGAAGGTTGGCGGCAGTTGGGATTCAAATAGGCGCAGAGTCTGTAGGAGCCGGCCCACAGAGGATCGCCGGTGAATCCATAAAAAAAGCGCCCATCACAGGCGCTTTTTCTTCATTCAGGCAGCGACGCTTACTGAACGGTAGGCGTTGGCGTTTCGCCAGCTTCCTGCATGCGCTGTAGCTCTTGGGCGTACAGAGCATCGAAGTTCACCGGGGCCAGCATCAACGCCGGGAACGAACCGCGGACCACCAGGCTGTCGATGGTTTCGCGCGCGTAAGGGAACAGGATGTTCGGGCAGAACGCGCCCAGGGTGTGGCTCATGGATGCAGCGTCCAGGCCCTTGATCAGGAAGATACCGGCTTGCTGGACTTCGGCGATGAAGGCGATTTCGTCACCGTTCTTCACTTCGACCGACAGGGTCAGCACGACTTCGTAGAAATCGTTTTCCAGCTCTTTCTGACGAGTGTTCAGATCCAGGCTGACGCTCGGGGTCCACTCCTGACGGAAGATCGCCGGGCTTTTCGGCGCTTCGAACGACAGGTCTCGCACGTAGATACGTTGCAGGGAAAACTGTGGAGCCTCTTCGTTGGAGGTGGCGCCGTTATTCGTTTGATCGGTCATTTCAGATCCTTTTTACTTTTGAGGTCTTGTAGGGTTCCAGAGTGTGTAAAAACTATCTTGCTCGGTGAGGCCGCGTTAAAAACAGGCGGAAAATGCTCATTTGGAACACCTGGAGTCAGGCGCAACCCCGGCCGTTTCCCACCCGTTTTTGCCTTGCCTGACCTTCGCTCATGAGTTTTTTACACAATCTGGATCGAATTCAGGCGCTCAACAGCGCGTCGAGCTTGCCGGCGCGCTCCAGTGCAAACAGGTCGTCGCAACCGCCGACGTGGACCGAGCCGATCCAGATCTGCGGAACCGACGTGCGCCCGGCCTTTTTGGTCATTTCAGCGCGAATCTGTGGTTTGCCGTCGACTTTGATTTCCTCGAAGTCGACATTCTTGCTCTCGAGCAGATACTTGGCGCGAGAGCAGTAAGGGCAATAATCGCTGGAGTAGACGACGACGTCAGCCATTTCACTTCACCAGAGGCAGGTTGTCACCGCGCCACGACGAAACGCCGCCCGACAGCTTGGCCGCCGTGAAGCCGGCCTTGAGCAGTTCGCGGGCAACGTGACCGGCGTGCTGACCGGCGGCATCGACGATGATCAGGGTCTTGGACTTGTATTTTTCAAGCTCCGCGGTGCGGGTCATGACCTTGTCCTGCGGAAAACTCAACGCACCCACGATATGCCCGCTGGCGTAGTCCTTCTTGGGGCGCACGTCGATGACCACCGCTTCGTCGCGGTTGACCAGCGCGGTCAGCTCGCCGGTGCTCAGGCTGCGCCCCCCTTTGCCAAGCTCCGTTGCAATCAGCAGCGCCAGCAGGATGACAAAAGCGCCAGCCAGTAAATAGTGGTTAGTGGCAAATTCAATCAGGTGAGCAACCATCATCAGGTTCCAAGGCGTTAAAATGTCGGCCAGTATACACAGCCCCCAAGGTCGGCCAAAGCCCGTACGGCAGTGACGCGATTTGAACTTCACTCTAAAATGCCGATCTTTTTTCTACTTCACCTATTAGCCAAGAGTGGGATTCATGACTACCACGCCTAAACCTCTGGTTCTGATCATCCTGGATGGCTTCGGTCACAGCGAAAGCCACGATGGCAATGCGGTCTACTCAGCGACTGCCGAGAAGAAAATGCCGACCTTCGATCGCTTGTACAAGACCATGCCCAACGGCCTGATCTCTGGATCCGGGATGGATGTCGGCTTGCCGGAGGGGCAGATGGGCAACTCCGAAGTCGGCCACATGAACCTGGGCGCCGGCCGCGTGGTGTATCAGGACTTCACTCGCGTGACCAAAGCTATCAAGGACGGCGAGTTCTTCGAAAACCAGGCCATCTGCAAAGCAGTGGACAAGGCGGTAGGCGACGGCAAGGCCGTACACATCCTGGGCCTGCTGTCCGACGGCGGCGTGCACAGCCACGAAGACCACCTCGTAGCGATGGTCGAGCTGGCCGTCAAACAGGGCGCCGAGAAGATCTACCTGCACGCATTTCTGGATGGGCGGGACACGCCACCACGCAGCGCGCACAAATACCTAGACACGATGGAAGCAACCTACAAGCGTCTGGGTAAGGGTCGTACCGCCACTCTCATCGGTCGCTACTTCGCAATGGACCGCGACAATCGTTGGGATCGCGTCGAGTCGGCCTACGACCTGATCGTCGATGGAAAGTCGGAATTCCAGGCTGACACCGCCAAGGCCGGGGTGGACGCGGCCTACGAACGTGGCGAGAACGACGAATTCGTCAAAGCCACCAGCATCGGCGAGAAAGTGACGGTCGAAGACGGCGACGCCGTGGTGTTCATGAACTTCCGCGCCGACCGCGCCCGCGAGCTGACTCGCGTGTTCGTCGAAGACGACTTCAAGGATTTCGCTCGCGCCCGCCAGCCAAAACTGGCCGGTTTCGTGATGCTGACCCAGTACGCCGCGAACATCCCCGCACCTGCCGCGTTCGTCAAAACCGGCCTGGACAACGTGCTGGGCGAATACCTCTCGAAAAATGGCAAGACTCAGCTGCGCATCGCCGAAACCGAGAAATACGCCCACGTGACCTTCTTCTTCTCCGGCGGCCGCGAAGAACCTTTCCCTGGCGAAGAACGCATTCTGATTCCATCGCCGAAGGTCGCGACTTATGACCTGCAACCGGAAATGAGCGCGCCGGAAGTCACCGACAAGATCGTGGATGCCATTGAAAACCAGCGTTTCGACGTGATCATCGTCAATTATGCCAACGGCGATATGGTGGGTCACAGCGGCATCATGGAAGCGGCCATCAAGGCGGTTGAGTGCCTGGACGTGTGCGTGGGTCGCATCACCGAGGCCCTGGAAAAGGTTGGAGGCGAGGCGCTGATCACCGCCGACCACGGTAACGTCGAGCAAATGACCAACGAGCAAACCCACCAGCCGCACACCGCTCACACCACTGAGCCGGTGCCATTCATCTATGTCGGCAAGCGCGACCTGAAGGTTCGCGAAGGCGGCGTTCTGGCGGACGTGGCGCCGACCATGCTGACGCTCCTGGGCATGGAAGTGCCCAAGGAAATGACCGGCAAATCGATTCTGGTTGCCAAGTAAGTCGTCATAAACCGGCCTGTCCGACTCTGACGGGCCGGTTTTTGTATGAAATGTCTGAAAGCGGCGCCCTATGAGCGTTTTTTTTGCAGCCTTCGGCGGGCATACTAAGCCCGTCTTCACTCCTGGTATCGCCCGACCTCATGCTCCGCGCCCTGATCGCCCTTGCTTTGATTTGTCTGCTCAATCCGGCCTTTGCCGACGATGAGCGCGCACAAACCCAAAAACAGCTGGATGCCACGCGTCAGGACATTACTGAACTGAAGAAGGCCCTGAGCCAACTCCAGGAAGAAAAATCCGGCGTACAGAAAGATCTGCGCACAACCGAAACCCAAATGGGCAAGCTGGAAAAGCAGGTGGAGGCCCTGCAAAAAGAACTAAAAAAGAGTGAAAACGAGCTTCAACGGCTCGACGCAGAGAAAAAAAAACTCCAAAGCGCACGCGTTGAGCAGCAACGCCTGATCGCGATCCAGGCCCGCGCGGCTTATCAGAACGGCCGGCAGGAATACCTCAAACTGCTGCTCAATCAGCAGAACCCCGAAAAATTCGCTCGCACCCTCACCTATTACGACTACCTGAGCCAGGCCCGCCTGGAGCAGCTACGCACTTTCAATGAAACCCTGCGCCAACTGGCTGAGGTCGAAAAAGACATCGACCTGCAGCAGGCCCAGTTGCTGGTTCAGAAGAGCGCGCTGGATGACCAGAAGTCCCAGCTCGACACCGTTCGCCAGGAACGCCAGGTCGCACTGGCCAGGCTGAATCAGGACTACAAGGCCCGGGATCAGAAGCTACAAGCTCGTCAGCAGGATCAGGCGGATCTGACTAAAGTCCTCAAGACCATCGAAGAAACCCTTGCCCGTCAGGCCCGCGAGGCCGAAGAAGCGCGTCAGAAAGCACTGCTGGCCCAGCAGGAAGCCGAGAAACGTCAGCGTGAGCAACAGGAAGCGCTGGCGAAAAACCGTGGCAAGGGCGACAGCGATGAAGCCCCTCGTCGACCGACAAAAGCTCCCGGCGCACTAGTTTCCAGCGCCGGACAATCCTTCGGTGGCGCATTTGAGCAGGCAAAGGGAAAACTTCCTTGGCCTGTCGATGGTCGATTGTTGGCACGTTTCGGCGAAAGCCGCGGTGATGACGAGCGAACCAAATGGGATGGCGTGATGATCAGCGCCGCCGCAGGCAGCCAGGTACGCGCTGTGCACGGCGGTCGTGTGGTCTTCGCCGACTGGTTGCGCGGGGCTGGCCTGCTGGTCATTCTCGACCACGGCAATGGTTATTTGAGTCTGTACGGTCACAACCAGAGTCTGTTGAAAGAAGCTGGGGACGTTGTAAAAGCCGGAGAAGCGATCTCCACCGTGGGCAACAGTGGTGGTGGTCAGGACACTCCGGCGCTGTATTTCGCTATTCGTCAGCAGGGTCGCCCTAGTGATCCGGCCCAATGGTGTCGCACTCAAGGATAAGTCGACACCTCACTCAGGAGTTCGTAAGACATGCTGTTTTCGTCCCGCCTCACCTCGCTGGCCCTGACTATCGCCGTGATTATCGGTGCTCCGCAGGCCATGGCTGCCGGTGCCGCCCCTGCTCCGGCACCCGCTGCTGCTGCCGCGCCGGCCAACGCCGCGAACATCAAGGCGCCGCTGCCGCTCGACGAGCTGCGCACCTTTGCTGAGGTGATGGACCGGATCAAGGCCGCTTACGTCGATCCTGTGGATGACAAAACGCTGCTGGAGAACGCCATCAAGGGCATGCTCAGCAACCTTGACCCGCACTCCGCTTACCTGGGCCCGGAAGACTTCCAGGAGCTGCAGGAAAGCACCAGCGGCGAGTTCGGTGGTCTGGGCATCGAAGTCGGTGTCGAAGACGGATTCATCAAGGTCGTTTCACCCATCGACGACACTCCAGCCTCCAAGGCGGGCATCGAGGCAGGCGACCTGATCGTCAAGATCAACGGCGCGCCGACTCAGGGTCAGACCATGCAGGAAGCGGTCGACAAGATGCGTGGCAAGCTCGGCGAGAAGATCACCCTGACGCTGGTGCGCGACGGCGGCAACCCGTTCGACGTGACGCTGGCGCGGGCGACCATTCAGGTCAAGAGCGTGAAGTCGCAGATGCTGGAACCAGGTTACGGTTACATCCGCATCACCCAGTTCCAGGTCAAGACCGGTGAAGAAGTCGGCAAGGCCCTGGCCAAGTTGCGCAAGGACAATGGCAAGAAGATGAACGGCCTGATCCTGGACCTGCGCAACAACCCGGGTGGCGTGTTGCAGGCGGCGGTCGAAGTGGCGGACCACTTCCTGACCAAGGGCTTGATCGTCTACACCAAGGGTCGAATCGCCAACTCCGAGTTGCGCTTCTCGGCAGACCCGGCCGACGCCAGCGAAGGCGCGCCTCTGGTGGTGCTGATCAACGGCGGCAGCGCCTCGGCTTCCGAGATCGTCGCAGGTGCCTTGCAGGATCAGAAACGCGGCATCCTGATGGGCACCGATACCTTCGGTAAAGGCTCGGTGCAGACCGTGCTGCCGCTGGCCAATGATCGCGCGCTGAAGATCACCACGGCGCTGTACTTCACGCCTAATGGTCGCTCGATCCAGGCCCAGGGCATCAACCCGGATATCGAGGTCAAACGCGCCAAGGTCACGACCGAAGCCGATGGCGAGAACTACAAAGAGGCCGACCTGCTCGGCCACCTGGGCAATGGCAACGGCGGCGCGGACAAACCGACCACCAAGTCCAAGGCTGGCAAGGCGCGTCCGCAGGACGACGATTACCAGTTGAACCAGGCCCTCAGTCTGCTCAAAGGATTGAGTGTCACACGCGGCAATTGATATGCGCTTCTGGTTGACCGGGCTCGGGCGGGCCCTTGCAGTTATGACAGTCGCTTTGACGGGTGCCGCCCATGCGGCGCCCGCCGACTCCTCCGACACCGACGGCAAAACGCCGAAGGTCGCCTACCTCAGCCTGATCATCGACGATCTCGGCCAAAGCCCGGAAAAGGACAACCGCGCGCTGGCCCTGCCCGGCCCGGTGACGCTGGCGATCATGCCCGATACTCCGCACGCCACCGACTTCGCCCGTCAGGCCCACAAGGCCGGCAAGACCGTGATGCTGCACATGCCGATGGATCCGGCCACCGGGCCGTATGCCTGGCGCCCGGATCTGCCGCTAAGCGAGCTTGAGTCGCGCCTCAATGCCGCCCTGCTCAAAGTGCCGTATGCAGCGGGAATCAACAACCACGAAGGCAGCCGCATGACCGCCGAGCCGGTGGCGATGAGCTGGTTGGTGGGTGAATTGCAGCGACGTCATCTGTTTCTGGTCGATAGCCGCACCAGCGCAAAAACCGTGGCCGCCGCCGAGGCGCAGAAGATTGGGCTTGCGAGTGTCTCGCGAGATGTCTTTCTGGACGACGATCGCACCGCCGAGGCCATCAACGGCCAATTGCAGACCGCGATCAGGCTGGCACACAAACAGGGTTCGGCAGTGATGATCGGCCACCCGTATCCGGTGACGATGGATGTGCTGGAACGTGAATTGCCCAAGCTCAAGTCGCAGGGTATCGAGTGGGTCGAGATGCGGCACATGATCAGCATTCGTGGCAATCAAGCGATGGCTGGGCATGGGAAGAACGGGGTTTATCGGTAGATTCGAAGACCTACAAAACCCCGGGGGAGCAATCAGAGTTTACGAGGGTGGCGAAGGCTGTGTGTCAGGTAAGGTCGAGCGTCAGATAAATCGCATTCGCGACCGTCGTACACTCCGATTGCTCCTACAGGGGATCGCGTTCAGTCAGAGGTATTTGCCGAGGATGCTGTCGACCATTCCCTCTTTACGCAGCTGATCCAGCGCCGTCTGCAGCTTGTGCACTACTTCATCCGGCGTTTCCTTGTTCAACGCCAGAAACAGCTCCGCGCTATTGAAGCGCAGCACGGTCTTCAACCCCGTCACACCCTCCTGACGCGCCAGATAACGGCCCGCCGGATCACCCGTCGCCCACAAATCGATCTGACCTTCGATCAGTTTCCGGGCATTGTCCTTGTCGCTGAGCACGGTGATCGGATTCATCCCCTGTCGGCCAAGCTCTTCGGCAATCGCGTCGCCCTTGTAGGCGCCGATCTTGTATTGCCGGGCGTCTTCAAGAGTGTTGAGCTGAATCGGGCTATCAGCTTTGGCCAGCATGATCCAGTCGTCCGGGCCGATGGGGCCGACCCATTTGAAGAGTTTTTCACGCTCAGGCAAACGCGCGGTGACGAACACGCCGTAGCCGGGCTTTTCCAGAGCGAGCTTGTAGATACGATCCCACGGAAAGCGCAGGGTCATGTTGTAGCCGATGCCTGCGCGCTTGAACGTCTCACGAACGATCTCGACGGCAATGCCCTTGATATTGCTTTCCTGGGCGAAATTCTTGCCGTCGATGGCCATGTTGTAAGGCGGGAAGTTCTCGGTCAGAAGCACCATCGAATAGCCCGGCGCATCGTCCGCTCTGGCAGTGCCTGACAGCAACGCGACAACGCTGATCAGCGCAAGAAAAACACCTTTGAACATATCCCTGGCACCCGATCCTGACGACGGCAAGAGAGTGCCGTTAACGTCGGACGTTGTCCAGTTCGGTAATGGCTATGGTCGGTTTCAGAACAGAGGTGTCCCGCAGCGTCTATTGCGGGGGGGCCCCGAAGATCTGAAGTTTGCTCACCGATACTGTGGGGAGAGCTTGCTCACGAAGACTTAGGTGCAGACGCTGGACATGCTGCGAATATAGCGGCCCCTTCGTGAGCAAGCTCACTCCCACAAGTTGCTCATTTCAATCGGTGGTATCAGCGAACCACTATCCCCTGCTTTGCCATGAACGCCTTGGCTTCCGGCACGGTGTATTCGCCGAAGTGGAAAATACTCGCCGCCAGCACAGCACTGGCGTGGCCTTCCAGAACGCCGTCCGCCAGGTGTTGCAGATTGCCCACGCCACCCGAAGCAATGACCGGGATCCCCAGCGCGTCGCTGATCGCCCGAGTAACGCCCAGATCGAAGCCGTTCTTCATGCCGTCCTGATCCATGCTGGTCAGCAGAATCTCGCCAGCCCCCAAGCCTTCCATTTTCCTGGCCCACGTCACCGCATCCAGACCCGTGGGCTTGCGCCCGCCGTGGGTGAAGATTTCCCAGCGCGGCTCTTCGCCGGGGCCGGAAACCTTCTTGGCGTCGATGGCAACCACAATGCACTGCGAACCGAAACGCGCAGCCGCTTCACCGACGAACTCGGGATTGAACACCGCTGCGGTGTTGATCGATACCTTATCGGCCCCCGCGTTGAGCAGGTTGCGGATGTCCTGCACAGTGCGCACACCGCCGCCCACGGTCAGGGGAATGAAAACCTGACTGGCCATGCGCTCGACGGTATGCAGTGTGGTGTCGCGGCCATCGACGCTGGCGGTGATGTCGAGAAAGGTAATCTCGTCGGCACCCTGCTCGTCGTAAAGGCGAGCGATCTCGACCGGATCACCCGCATCACGGATGTTTTCGAATTTCACGCCCTTGACCACTCGACCGTTGTCGACGTCCAGGCAAGGGATGATACGTTTGGCGAGGGCCATGGGCCTGATCTCCGGGAACGGTTGAAGACCTGTGGGAGCGAGCTTGCTCGCGACGAGGGCCGTACATCAGACATATCTTCAGCGTCCGGTCCTCAGTATTCGCGAGCAAGCTCGCTCCCACAGGATCTGGTCTGTCAGCCTTTGTACGAGTCGCAGAACGCCTGTGCTTCAGCGACATCCAGTGTGCCTTCATAAATCGCGCGGCCAGTAATAGCGCCGATGATGCCCGGTGCTTTCGCGTCCAGCAGCGCCTTGATGTCACCCAGGTTATGAATGCCGCCCGAAGCGATGACCGGAATCCTGGTCGCAGCCGCCAGCGCAGCCGTGAAGGGCACGTTGCAGCCCTGCATCATGCCGTCTTTGGCGATGTCGGTATAAACGATGGCCGAGACGCCGTCCGCTTCGAAACGCTTGGCCAGGTCGATCACCTGAACCGAGCTGACTTCAGCCCAGCCGTCGGTGGCGACGAAACCGTCCTTCGCGTCCAGGCCGACAATCACCTTGCCGGGGAACGCACGGCAGGCTTGGGCAACGAACTCAGGCTCTTTGACCGCCTTGGTGCCGATGATCACGTAGCTTACGCCAGCCTTGACGTAATGCTCGATGGTTTCCAGCGAACGGATGCCGCCGCCGATCTGGATCGGCAGGTTCGGGTAGCGTTTGGCGATGGCTGTGACCACTTCGCCGTTGACCGGCTGGCCTTCGAACGCGCCGTTCAGGTCGACCAGATGCAGACGGCGGCAACCACCGTCGACCCACTTGGCCGCCATGCTCACCGGATCGTCGGAGAACACCGTGGAATCTTCCATGCGCCCTTGGCGCAGGCGCACGCAGGCACCGTCTTTAAGGTCGATAGCGGGAATAATCAGCATGCTTTTTCCTTCGTCAAAAGAGCTGCAAGCTGCGAGCTATAAGCTGCGAGTCTGCGCATCTACCAATTCTTGCAGCGCGAAGCCTGGCGCTGCCTTTAATTTTTCTCGAGCGCCCAAATGTCGCTTTCGATGCTTTCAAACCGCTCTTTCAAGTGCGCCTGAACATCGAAAATCGCCCGGTTGTAATAGTGCGGAGCGATTTCACGGGTGAACAATTCAAGGATTTCGGCCGCTTCGAACGAACCCAGGTCCAGTTCGAAGCGATCCTCCATGAACCGCTTGATTTGGTGACACGCCTCGCTCTCCTGTTCGGGAGTGAGGGTCAGGATCGGCGGTTTGTTCTTCTTGCTCATTACCAGCGACCGTCCCACGCGGCGAAGTTCTGTAGCAATTGCAGGCCATGGGTGTGGCTCTTCTCAGGGTGGAACTGCACCGCAAAGCGCGAACCGTCAGCCAGTGCAGCCGCGAAATCGTGGCCGTAGTGACCGCGCCCGACGATCTGCCGCGGGTTCGGCGAGTCGATGTAGTAGCTGTGCACGAAATAGAACCGCGCCTTGTCAGGAATGTTGTGCCATAGCGGGTGATCCACCGACTGCGTGACTTCATTCCAACCCATGTGCGGGACTTTCAGGTGCTGGCCGTCTTCGTGAAGGTCCTTGCCGAAGAAACGCACTTGCCCTGGGAACACGCCGATGCAATCCACGCCGTCATTCTCTTCACTGCGATCCATCAGCGCCTGCATACCAACGCAGATGCCGAGGAACGGACGATCCTGACTGACCTCACGCACCAGCGCATCGAAACCCAGGCGGCGGATTTCAGCCATGCAATCGCGGATAGCGCCAACGCCGGGGAACACGATGCGGTCGGCTTCGCGGATGACTTCAGCGTCGCTGGTGATCAGCACGCGCCCGGCGCCTACATGCTCCAGGGCCTTGGCCACCGAGTGCAGGTTGCCCATGCCATAGTCGATAACGGCAACCGTCTGCATTACAGCACGCCCTTGGTCGAAGGCATCTGCCCGGCCATGCGCTCGTCCAGCTCAACGGCCATGCGCAGTGCGCGGCCGAATGCCTTGAACACGGTTTCGATCTGGTGGTGGGTGTTGTGGCCACGCAGGTTGTCGATGTGCAGGGTGACGTTGGCGTGGTTGACGAAGCCCTGGAAGAACTCCTGGAACAGGTCCACATCGAAGCCGCCGACCGTTGCGCGGGTGTACGGCACGTGCATCTGCAGGCCAGGACGACCGGAAAAATCGATGACCACACGCGACAGGGCTTCATCCAGCGGGACATAGGCATGGCCGTAACGACGGATGCCTTTTTTGTCACCAATGGCTTTACTGAAGGCCTGCCCCAGGGTGATACCCACGTCTTCCACGGTGTGGTGGTCGTCGATATGCAGGTCGCCCTTGCTTTCGATATCCAGATCGATCAACCCGTGACGGGCGATCTGGTCGAGCATGTGTTCAAGAAAAGGAACGCCGATATCGAATCGGGCCTTTCCGGTGCCATCCAGGTTGATCGAGGCTTTGATCTGGGTTTCCAGGGTGTCGCGCTCGACGAACGCCTTACGTTCGGCCATCACCAGCTCCGCAAAATCATTGGGCGAAAAGGCGGACATTATAGGCGCGTGGCGGAGAAACAGAAACACGAGACGTGTTATGGCTGACAGAGTGAATCAGCGGGTGGCGCCGATAGACATGTCTGTACAAGCGCCACTGAACGAACGTGGGAGCGAGCTTGCTCGCCAATGGGCCCTCACATTCAACATCTCTGCTGACTGTAAGACCCCTTTGGCGAGCAAGCTCGCTCCCACAGGTTCAGCGCCAGCCTGAAACCTCTTCAGGCTGGAAGAGCTAGCGGCTTAATGGAACAACACCGCCGTTTTCTGCAGCGTGACCCAAACGCCCCACGCCAACGGAATGCCCACGGCCAGCCAGGCCAGGATCGCCAGCGGCTTGGTGCTCGGATCGGCTTTCCACTCCAGCGAGGTGGTGTGGTCAGCGCCTGCATCGTGACCAATCGCCTGTTCAGCCCTCAATTGCTCGTCGGTCATGAAGTATTTGTCAGCCACCGGGCGTACCAGCATGTTGCAGATAAAGCCCAGCACCAGCAGACCTGCGAGGATGTACAGCGTGATGTCGTAAGCATCCGCGCGCGCAACGCCGTGGCTCAGTTGATACTCGCGCAGGTAGTTCACCAACACCGGTCCCAACACACCCGCCGCAGCCCAGGCGGTCAGCAGACGACCGTGGATCGCGCCAACCATTTGCGTACCGAACAAGTCAGCCAGATAAGCCGGCACGGTCGCGAAACCGCCACCGTACATCGACAGCACCACGCAGAACGCCGCTACGAAAAGCGCAACGCTGCCCAGATGACCCAGGGTCGGAACCGACGCGTAGAGCAAAAAACCCAGCGCGAAGAACACGAAATAGGTGGCTTTACGGCCGATGTAGTCGGAGAACGAGGCCCAGAAGAAGCGACCGCCGATGTTGAACAGGCTCAGCAAGCCGGTGAAGCCCGCCGCGATGGCAGCAATGGCGGCCAGTTGCGCGGGGTCCAGTTGCGAGAAGCCCTGATCGGTGTTCAGCAATCTGCCGCCGAACACTTCCTGCAGCAGCGGCGAAGCCATGCCGAGGATGCCGATACCCGCCGAAACGTTCAGGCACAGCACCAGCCACACCAGACGGAATTGCGGGGTTTTCCACGCGACGTTGACGTGTACGTGGCGGTTGGTGATCATCGCGCTGTTGGTTTTCTTCGCAGGCGCGGTCCAGCCTTCAGGTTTCCACCCAGTTGGCGGAACGCGGTAGGACAAGGCACCGCCAATCATGAACACGAAGTAGATCACGGCCATCGCCACGAAGCTTTGCCATACGCCGACGCTGTCTGGCGTGGCGAAGTGGCTCATCAGCGCGGTCGCCAGTGGAGCACCCACCATTGCGCCGCCACCGAAGCCCATGATCGCCATACCGGTGGCCATGCCGCGCTTATCCGGGAACCACTTGATCAGGGTCGATACCGGGGAAATGTAACCCAGCCCCAGGCCGATACCGCCGATCACGCCGGAGCCGATCCACATCAGCCAGATCTGGTGGGTGTAGACGCCCAGCGCCGAGATCAGCAAACCGCCACACCAGCACAGCGCTGAAACCACACCAGCCTTGCGTGGGCCTGCGTGTTCCAGCCAGCCGCCCCAGATGGCCGCCGAACAGCCCAGGAAGATGAAGAACAGTGTATAGATCCAGCCGAGCATGGAGATCGGCCAGTCACAGCTGGACGAAAAGACTTGCTCGAAAAAACCCATGTCAGCCGGGCAGGCGACGGCAGTCTTGATGCCGATTGCCTTGGACAGCGGCAACCAGAACACCGAGAAGCCATAGGCCATGCCGATACACAGATGAATGGCCAACGCAGCGGGTGGAACCAGCCAGCGGTTGAAGCCACGTTTGGCGATAATGCGCTCTTTGGACAAGAACGCAGGCTGAGCGACAGAGCCGCCCAGAGCAGTGCTCGAAGTCATTATTTTTTTTGCCCCTATTTGTAGTTGTGCCCCGCAAGAACGGCGACATCGCTCCGCCACCCCTCTTAATGCACGCAGGCATCGGGAGTTTTATCGGCAGGGAGTCTCTTTACGCGACAATTCGACGCAGATATGACCTGCGAACAGCGAGAGATTAGCATTTGCTGCATCAGATACAGCATTCTGCTACTACCTTTTTTATACCGTCTGTCATTGTCTGAATTGGCAACACGATCTGCAGGAACCCGCCGCATCGACAGCCATTTCCTGCTGTCGCGTTTTTTGCGTACATTCCCCGCATACCTCGCACGGCCGATCAAAGCCCGATGCCTGCGTGAGAACGCTATACTCGCGGGCTAAATTTTGAACGACTCGATTACAAGGACTCGCCCATGAAAGCGTTCGGCAAAATCCTGGGACTATTCATTCTCGGGCTGTTGCTGATCATCGTGGCTCTCGGCTTTGCCTTGACCCATCTGTTTGATCCCAACGACTACAAAGACGAGATTCGTAAATTGGTTCGTGATCGGGCCCATGTCGAGCTGACGCTCAATGGCGATATCGGCTGGAGCCTGTTTCCCTGGTTGGGTCTGGAGCTGCACGATGCGAGCATTGCCACGTTGACCGAGCCGAACAAACCTTTCGCCGACCTGCAGATGCTCGGTCTTTCCGTGCGCGTGCTGCCGCTGCTGCGCAAGGAAGTGCAGATGAGCGACGTGCGCGTCGAGGGTCTGAGCCTCATGCTGACCCGCGATGAAACCGGCCACGGCAACTGGGAAGACATCGGCAAGACGCCGGCCACTGCAGCCAATCCGGCGCAGCCGCCAGTTGCAGCACAGCCCCCCGCCGAGCCTGCGCCAGCCCAGCCGGAAAAAACCTGGCAACCGCTCAAGCTGGACATCGACAGCCTCACCGTGAACAACGCCCGCGTCGATTTCAATGACATGCAGAAGGCCCGGCAATTCACCGCCGAAAGCATTCAGCTGAGCACCGGTCCCGTGCACAACGCGACCGACATTCCAATCAAGCTGACGGCATTCCTCAGCACCAATCAGCCGGTCGTGCGCACCAAGACCGAACTCACCGGCAAACTGCGCTTCGACCGCGCGCTCAAGCGTTATCAACTCGATGACATGCGTTTCTCGGGCGAAGCGGCAGGCGATCCGCTGCAAGGCAAGACGCTGACGTTCTCTGCACAGGGTCAACTGCTGGCAGACCTGTCGGCCAACGTTGCCGAATGGACCAACCTCAAGCTGTCGGCCAACCAGCTGCGTGCCCTGGGTGAGCTGCATGTGCGTGATCTGGACAAGGCCCCGCAACTGAGCGGCGGCATTTCCATCGCCCAGTTCAACGTCCGCGAATTCCTCGACAGCATCGGCCAGACCGCGCCGACTCTGGGCGAAAACAGCCTGACCCGACTGGAAATGGTCAGTCGTATCGCGGCAACGCAAAACAGCGTTTCGCTGGATGATCTGACGATGAGAATCGACGACAGCACCTTCACCGGTCGAGTGGCCGTCGAAGACTTCGCCAGGCAGTCGCTGCGCCTGCAACTCAAGGCCGACAACTTCGACGCCGACCGTTATCGTCCACCGCAGAGCGATCAGGCCAAGGCCGCCGGCGCTGCGCGTAAATCCGAAGTGCAAAGCGGTGAAGCCCAAGCCATGGCTGCATCGGGTACCTCGCCGCTACCGAACCAGCCGACGCAGGGCGCGTGGAGCGACGCGAGGCTGCTGCCGCTGGAGCGCATGCGCAAGCTCGATGTCGACGCCGATCTGAGTTTCGGCAAGCTGACGGTTGAGAAACTGCCGATCCAGAATGCCGCGCTGAAAACCTCGGCGCTCGATGGCGTAGTCAAACTCGACAGCCTGCGCGGCGACCTCTACAACGGCAACTTCGAAGTCAAAGGCAACCTCGATGTGCGCCCGGAAGTGCCATTGGCCAGCGTGCAGACGCGGATCGCAAAAGTCCCGGTCGAGCATTTCATCCAGAGTCATGGCACCACGCCTCCGCTGCGTGGCCTGCTGACGCTGAACAGTGACGTCACGGCCAAGGGCAACAGCCAGAAAGCGCTGGTGGAAAGCCTCAACGGCACCGCCAACATCGCGCTGAACGACGGGGTACTGGTCAATGCCAACCTTGAGCAGCAGCTGTGCCGAGGGATTTCGGTGCTCAATCGCAAAACCCTCAGCGGTGATCCGCTCGGCAAGGACACGCCGTTCCAGCAGCTCAATGGCAATCTGGTGTTGCGCAACGGCGTGGCCAGCAATCCGGACCTGAAAGTCCGCACGCCGGGCCTGACGGTCAATGGCGATGGCGACATCGACTTGCGCGTGATGGGCATGAACTACCGCGTCGGCGTGATCATCGAAGGCGACAAGAGCGACATGCCAGATCCGGCCTGCGAAGTGAATCCGCGCTTCGTCGGCATCGAATGGCCGATCCTCTGCCGCGGCCCGCTAGAGCTGGGCGCCAAGGCCTGTCGCCTGGACAACGAAGGGCTGGGCAAAATCGCCGCGAAACTCGCCACCGATCGCATTGGCGACAAGATCGACGAAAAGCTGGGGGACAAGGTCAGTCCCGAGCTCAAGGATGCCATCAAGGGATTGTTCAAGCGGTAACCCTGCGCTGCCGATCAGAAGTCGGCAGAACGACGCAATACACGTGGGAGCTTGCGCACGCAGGTTACGGCGCTGGCGAAAGCGGTTCTTCAGACACTCCGCCTTCGCCAGCGTCGTAACTTGCGCAAGCTCCCACAGGGATCGGGGCAACCCTCCCTTAAACTTTTCCCTGCCCCCCCGGAACCACGATGCAACCCGAGCAGTTCTCCTCCGCCGTCCTCGACTGGTACGACCGTCACGGCCGCCACGATCTTCCCTGGCAACACGACATCACGCCCTATCGCGTCTGGGTGTCGGAAATCATGCTGCAACAAACCCAGGTCGGCACCGTCCTGGGCTACTTCGATCGCTTCATGGAAGCCCTGCCCACGGTTCAAGCCCTGGCCGACGCGCCCGAAGACGAAGTGCTGCATCTGTGGACCGGGCTGGGCTATTACACCCGCGCCCGCAATCTGCAGAAAGCGGCGAAGATCGTCGTCGCCGAGCATGGCGGCCAATTCCCTCGCGATGTAGAGAAGCTCACTGAATTGCCCGGCATCGGCCAATCCACCGCGGGCGCGATCGCCAGCATCAGCATGGGCCTGCGTGCGCCGATCCTCGACGGCAACGTCAAACGCGTTCTGGCGCGCTTTACCGCTCAAGAGGGCTACCCGGGTGAGCCGAAGGTCGCCAAACAGATGTGGGCGACCGCAGAACGCTTCACGCCGCATAGCCGGGTCAACCACTACACTCAAGCGATGATGGACCTGGGCGCCACCCTCTGCACCCGCAGCAGGCCCAGCTGCCTGCTGTGCCCGCTGGAACGTGGCTGCGAAGCGCACATGCTCGGCCAGGAAACCCGTTATCCGATTCCAAAGCCACGCAAGACGGTCCCGCAGAAACGCACCCTGATGCCGATCTTCGCCAACCACCAAGGCGAGATTCTGCTGTACCGTCGTCCTTCGACCGGTTTGTGGGGCGGGCTATGGAGCCTCCCGCAGCTGGACGAATTCGGCGACATGCAGCATCTGGCCGATCAACATGCGCTGAAGTTGGGTGAGCATCAGGCCATGCCCGAACTGGTCCACACCTTCAGCCACTTTCAGTTGACCATCGAGCCGTGGCTGGTCCGGGTCCAGGAGTCCGTCCATCACGTGGCCGAGGACGACTGGCTCTGGTATAACCTCGCCACCCCGCCGCGCTTGGGCCTCGCTGCCCCGGTGAAGAAGCTGCTGAAGAACGCAGCCGACGTATTGAATGCAGGAGAGTCGTCATGACCCGCACCGTAATGTGCCGCAAGTACAAAGAAGAACTGCCAGGCCTGGAGCGCCCACCGTATCCCGGCGCCAAGGGCGAGGACATCTACAACCACGTCTCGCAGAAAGCCTGGGCCGACTGGCAGAAACACCAAACCCTGCTCATCAACGAGCGTCGCTTGAACATGATGAACGCCGAAGACCGCAAGTTCCTGCAGGCCGAGATGGACAAGTACCTCTCGGGCGAAGAATACGCCAAGGCCGAAGGCTACGTTCCGCCGTCCGAATAACTCTTTGCAGACGGTGTTAGTCGTAAGCGGAGGAAATAATTCAAATTTTTTTCAACAACACGCTTGACGACCTCCTGAAAAACACGTCTAATGCGCCCCGTTGCCCAGATAGCTCAGTCGGTAGAGCAGGGGATTGAAAATCCCCGTGTCGGCGGTTCGATTCCGTCTCTGGGCACCACTAATACCGAGAAACCCCTGAATTGAAAGATTCAGGGGTTTTTTATTGGGCGCGATTTTTCGGAGCAATCTTTGCCCGGCCACCCTTGGTAAATCCCGGCGGCTGCGATTCAATAGCTGCCCGCAACACCACCCTCGCCTACAAAAGGACCGACCCGCATGGCCTCTGCAGACAAACAGCAAAAACGTGCCCAGCGCGCCAAAGCCAAGGCCAAGCAGAACCGTTCGGGCAAGGGCAAGCCGAGCGCGGTGCATCCGGTGCTCAATCACCCGTTCGTCAATGAGCCGTTTGACGACGTCGCGATTGATCTGAGCACCTTCGACTTCAAGGACATCATGGAGAACGGTTTCGAGCCCGCCGACTACGATGACCTGTTCGAGGCGATGAAAAAAGCTGAAGCCATCAGCCTGCTGGCGATGTGCGTGGTCTTCCTGCAGTACCCGGTGCTGGAACTGGTGATTGCAGAGGAAGAAGAAGACCCGGCCACGGATTTCCTGATGGCCTTGCTCATCACCTATCGCGGCATCTTCCATGATGAAGAAGAAGACGTAACCGTTGAGTGGCTTGGCAGCGACACGTTCCAGGATGCCTACAACGAGGCCTCGGACATCCTGCAAAGGAAGAACGCCCGAGACGCAGGTCGCCGGTAATACGCCAGTTTTAATTTGCATGACCCTGGTCAAGACGGTAGCTTTGCGCCACCACGAGAATGCAACTCCTTCTCAATAAAGGCTGGCCGTTTTGACACATCTCTCTACTCCTTCGTCCGCAGCCTCAGCGCATGAAGCGAGCGCTTATTCCAAACCCCGAATTCTCCTGCACTGGCTGTCCGCCGCTGTCATCCTCTGGGCAACGTTGAGCGGCTTCGGAGTGGCGCTACTGGACTCGAACGATCCTTTCCGCCAATGGGTCGAGTTGTTCAACCCCCAACTCACCAGCCTATTCATCCCCTTCTTCGCCTGGCGCCTGTGGCTAGCGATCAAGAACCGCCCTCAGCGCACGCATCGCAACGCGCAAGACCGGCTCGCCAGCGCGGCACACAAGGCGATCTACGCTGCCGTTTCAGGCGTTTTGATTACCGGCGTGTTGATGATGAGTCATCCGGTCATGCTTCTGGCGCTTGTGCCGCTGCCACAGCTTTCATTCGAAAGTCGCGCTGCTGGAATTGCACGAACTGCATCACGTCCTCTGCACGATTTTGGCGGGATTGGTGGCGCTGCATCTGGCGGCGGTGGTGATGCACCAGATGCGCGGGAACTCAGTGCTGGGAAGGATGCGCTAGCATCATTGCCTATCCTCAGAAGCAAAAAAACGGCCACCATCACTCCTGATGGCAGCCGCCTTTTTTCACCGGCAAAGCCGACTCAATCGCCCATCAATTGAGCACAACCTTTCCCGCTTTCGACGTCTTGCGGCGGCTCGACACGATCAAGCCCGCGGCCACGACCAGAATGCTCAGCAGGCCGGTGGCGATGATCTCCATGCGGTGGCCTTCCTGGAACAGCATGATGGTCAGTACCGCGACGATGAACACGATCACCGCCCAGGTCAGGCCCGGGAACAGCCACATGCGGAAGTCGATGGACTGGCCTTCGGCTTCACGCTTGCGGCGCATGCGCAGTTGCGAGACAGCGATCACCAGGTACACCAACAGGGCAATGGCACCGGAGCTGGCGAGCAGGAAGTCGAACACCGCAGCCGGCGCGACGTAGTTGGCGAACACGGCAGCGAATGCCGCCGCGGTCGACAGCAGCACGGCCCAGTACGGCGTGCCGGCCTTGCTGGTGCGTTGCGAAACAGCAGGTGCGTCGCCGCGTTTGCCGAGGGAGAACAGCATGCGCGAAGCGGTGTAGAGCGCCGAGTTCAAGCAGCTGGTCACGGCGACCAGAACCACCAGATCGACAATCAGCTTGGCGTTGGGAATACCCATCAGGTCGAGCACGGTCTGATACGAACCGACGTCAGCCAGACGACTGTCATTCCACGGCACCAGCGCCACGACCAGGAAGATCGACACCAGATAGAACAGGCAGATCCGCCAGATCACCGAATTGGTGGCCTTGGTGATTTGCTGACCCGGGTTCTTCGATTCCGCCGCCGCGATGGTGACGATCTCGGTGCCCATGAACGAGAACATGGTGGTCAACATCGCTGCCAGCACCGCGCCCATGCCGTTCGGCAGGAAGCCTTGCGTGTCGTACAGGTGGCTGACACCACTGACCTGGCTGCCTGGCAGCAGGCCGAACACCGCCGCGATCCCCAGGATCACGAAGCCGATGATGGCCAGAACCTTGATCAATGCGAACCAGAATTCGAATTCCCCGTAGTTTTTGACGCTGAACAAGTTGGTGGCGGTCAGCAGCAAGGTAATGACCAGCGTGAAGGCCCAGATCGCGACATTCGGGAACCACGCATGCAGGATCGTCGCGGCAGCATTGGCTTCCAGCGGAATTACCAACACCCAGAACCACCAGTACAGCCAGCCGATCGTAAAGCCGGCCCAGTGACCGATCGCGCGATCAGCGTAAGTCGAGAAAGAGCCGGTGTCCGGCGAGGCAACCGCCATTTCGGCCAACATGCGCATCACGAGAACCACCAGCGTACCGGCCGCAGCATAGGCCAACAGAACCGCTGGACCCGCTTCGGCGATGGCATGGCCGGAACCGACGAAAAGGCCGGCGCCGATCACACCCGCGATGGAAAGCATCGTGATGTGCCGGGATTTGAGCCCTTGATCGAGGTTTGAAGAGTTTGGGGTACTGCTCATGTAAGCAACCTTTAAGGATTTTTATACGGATCAGGACGTTTTGCGACCATTCGTAAAAAGATCGCAACAGTCCTGTTATTTATTTTTTACGCAAGAATTACGCCAGAATATTTCAAAAGCGACGTCGTGCGCGGATATGCCCGTTGCAGAAGCGTTCGGTAAGTGGTTGATAGAAAATGGCGTTTTGCCATTTCTTTAGGAAATGTTACCGAGCGCAACAGGATAGAGACGTTTGGTCGCACCGAAAATACACGCATGCGACCGATTAGCACCAAATAGGGGCGTTTAATCGACCTTTGATCGATTTACTGGCCGAAATACCCTTCCACACGGCGTTTAAAGCTGGCACCATCGCGCCCTTTTTGCGTAGGCCGGCTCGATTATCCGGCCCCGTGAACACACCGAACACATGAGGTCCCACATGGCCGAGGCGACGCCCGCCCTGGAAATCCGCAATTTGCATAAACGCTACGGTCAGCTCGAGGTGCTTAAAGGCATCTCGCTGAGCGCACGGGATGGCGATGTGATTTCGATTCTGGGCTCATCCGGCTCCGGCAAATCCACGCTGCTGCGTTGCATCAACCTGCTGGAGAATCAGCACGAAGGTGAAATTCTGGTGGCGGGCGAAGCGCTTAAACTCAAAGCCACGCGCAAAGGTGAACTGATCGCTGCCGACAATCGTCAGATCAATCGCCTGCGCAGCGAAATCGGTTTCGTCTTTCAGAACTTCAATCTGTGGCCGCACATGAGCGTGCTCGATAACATCATAGAGGCGCCGCGCCGCGTGTTGGGTCAGAGCAAGGCCGAAGCGATCGAAGTTGCAGAAGCGCTGCTGGCCAAGGTTGGCATTGCCGATAAACGCCACGTCTATCCGGCGCAGCTTTCCGGTGGTCAGCAACAGCGAGCCGCCATCGCTCGCACGCTGGCGATGCAACCCAAGGTCATTCTGTTCGATGAGCCGACCTCGGCGCTGGACCCGGAGATGGTGCAGGAAGTGCTTAACGTGATTCGTGGTCTGGCAGAAGAAGGCCGAACCATGCTGATGGTGACCCACGAAATGAATTTCGCTCGGCAGGTATCCAGTGAAGTGGTGTTCCTGCATCAAGGGTTGGTAGAAGAACAAGGATCGCCGCAGCAGGTCTTCGATGACCCGCAATCGGCGCGCTGCAAACAATTCATGTCCAGCAATCGCTAACGGAGCAACATCGATGCAGACCCTGAAAAAAATTCTGTTGGCCGCTGCCGCCACTCTGATCATGGCCACCAGCGCTTTTGCTGAAGACACTCTGAAGATGGGCATCGAAGGCGCTTATCCGCCGTTCAACAACAAGGACGCCAGCGGACAGGTCGTGGGCTTCGATGTCGAAATCGGCAACGCCTTGTGCGCCAAGATGAAAGTCACCTGCGAAGTGGTCACCTCCGATTGGGACGGCATCATCCCGGCGCTGAACGCGCAGAAGTTCGACTTCATCATCTCGTCGATGTCGATTACCGAAGAACGCAAGCAGGCCGTGGACTTCACCAACCCGTACTACTCGAACAAGCTGCAGTTCATCGCGCCGAAATCGACCAATCTGACGGGCGACGCCGAAGCCATCAAGCAAACCCTCAAAGGCAAAACCATCGGCGCCCAGCGTGCGACCCTGTCCGGCACCTGGCTGGAAGACAACTGGGGCGATGACGTCACCGTCAAGCTGTATGACTCGCAGGAAAACGCCTTTCTGGACCTCACTTCCGGTCGCCTCGATGCAGTGCTCGGCGACAAATACGCCAGCTACGAATGGCTGAAAAGCGAGGCCGGCAAGAACTTCGAATTCAAGGGCGAGCCGATGTTCGGCGATGACAAGATCGGCATTGCCGTGCGCAAGGACGATCCGCTTCGCGAGAAGCTGAACGCCGCACTCAAGGAAATCATCGAAGACGGCACCTACAAGAAGATCAACGACAAGTACTTCCCGTTCAGCATCCTCTGACCGGCAACGCCGCCTGCTCACGCGGGCGGCGTCTGTCCTCTATCAAGCAAAGCCATGAACCTCGATCTCCAAGGATTCGGCCCGGCCCTCGCTGCCGGCATGCTGATGACGATTCAACTCGCGCTGTCTGCCCTGTGTCTCGGGCTCGTCCTGGGCTTGCTCGGCGCGCTGGCCAAGACTTCGCCGAACCGCGCGCTGAAATGGCTTGGCGGCACCTATTCGACGCTGGTGCGTGGCATTCCAGAATTGCTGTGGGTGCTGCTGATCTACTTCGGCACCGTCAGTTCGATGCGCGCCATCGGGCATTTTTTCGGCATCCCCAATCTCTCGCTCAGTGCTTTCGCGGCGGGTGTGATTGCGCTGGGCCTGTGCTTCGGTGCCTATGCCACCGAAGTGTTTCGCGGCGCCATGCTGGCGATTCCCAAAGGCCACCGCGAAGCCGGCCTGGCGCTGGGGCTGTCGCGCTCGCGAATCTTCATCAAACTGGTCATGCCGCAGATGTGGCGCATCGCGCTGCCGGGGCTCGGCAATCTGTTCATGATCCTGATGAAAGACACCGCGCTGGTGTCGGTAATCGGCCTTGAGGAAGTCATGCGCCACGCACAGATCGCCGTCACGACCACCAAACAGCCGTTCACCTTCTATATGGTCGCTGCATTCATGTATCTGGGCATGACTGCGCTGTCGATGATCGGCCTGGCGTGGCTTGAGCGGCGTGCATCGGTTGGCTTCGTGAGGAGTGCGTCGTGAGCTGGGAATTCATCCTCAAATGGCTGCCAAAACTGCTGCAGGGCGCGACTCTGACGCTGGAACTGGTCGCTATCGCCGTCGTGGCCGGCCTGATACTGGCGATCCCCATGGGCATCGCGCGGGCATCACGTAACCCTTACGTGCGCGCCCTGCCCTACGCCTACATTTTCTTCTTCCGGGGCACGCCGCTGCTGGTGCAGCTGTTTCTGGTCTATTACGGGCTGGCGCAGTTCGACGCGATAACCCAAAGCGCGCTGTGGCCCTACCTGCGCGAGCCGTTCTTCTGCGCAGCGTTGACCATGACCCTGCACACCACCGCTTACATTGCCGAGATCCTGCGCGGCGCGATTCAGGCCGTGCCCGTGGGCGAAGTCGAGGCCGGCCGTGCACTGGGCATGTCCAGGGGCAAGGCGCTGCTCTACATCATCCTGCCCCGCGCCGCCCGCATCGGCCTGCCCGCCTACAGCAACGAAGTGATCCTGATGCTCAAGGCCAGCGCCCTGGCGAGCACCGTAACCCTGCTCGACATCACCGGCATGGCCCGCACCATCAACGCCCGCACCTACATGCCCGAGCAGACGTTCTTCATCGCCGGGATCATCTATCTGGTGATGTCCTTCGCGCTGGTTCAGGGCTTCAAACTGCTGGAGCGGTATTTGCGGGTGGACGCCAGTCAGGGGCGCTGAATACAGGTCCGCGTGGCCCGGCACCACTCCGTGGCCGGGCCAGGCCCCCGAGGGGCTGAGCCTGCACACGAATACTGCCGCCCGAACAGCAAAGCCCGTAAGCTTCACCCACACTCAACACCGCTACCCAGCCAATGCCTCAGCATTTTGACGACCTCCGCTCCCGCTTCCTCGCGCTCGATGCCTTCCTGCTCGCGCACCAACACCTGTGGCGGCCGAAACCCTTCACCCATCGCCAACTGCCGTGGGAAGCGCAACACCCGGAGTTATCGACATGGCTACGCCAGCGCTCGCTGGAACAGGCCGAATCGGCTCACAACCATCCCGAACAGCTCGCTGCCCCCACGCCGTTCGCTGAAATCGCCAGGCATTCAAAGGCACTGAGCGAAATCGACGCCCTGCCGACCCACGCCCTCAACGCCATCTCATCGCGCATGAGCGTCGACGTGCCCGGCCGTAAGTGGCAACAAATCGAAGCCTTCGCCAGCAGCCTGAGTTTTCGAAGTACGCCAACGCACTGGTTGGACTGGTGCTCCGGCAAAGGTCACCTCGGCAGACGCCTGGCCCATGACGGCCAAACCCTGACGTGCCTCGAATACGACGAGCAGCTAGTCGAAGCGGGCACTCACCTCAGCGCCAGGCTGGGCATTCAGGCGACTCACCTGCGCCAGGACGTCATGGCCGACGACGCCGCACTCCGCCTGAAGTTGCACCACACCCCCGTTGCGCTCCATGCCTGCGGCGACCTCCACGTACGCCTTATGCAACTGGCCAGCGACGCGCGCTGCACCCACATGGCCATCGCCCCGTGCTGCTACAACCGCATCGCCAGCGATCACTACCAAGCGCTGTCCACCGAAGGCCAGGCATCGGCGCTCGAACTGTCCCTCGACGACCTTGGCCTGCCGCTCAGCGAAACCGTCACCGCAGGCGCTCGCGTGCGCCGCCACCGCGACACCTCCATGGCCCGCCGTCTGGCGTTCGACCTGCTACAACGCCAACTGCGCGGCATCGACGAATACCTCCCAACCCCCTCGCTGCCCAGCGCCTGGCTCGACAAACCCTTCGCCGACTACTGCCGCGACCTCGCCGACCTCAAACAACTGCCCGCCCCGGTTGATCAGAACTGGCTCATGTTGGAGGCCGCCGGCTGGCAACGCCTGGCCGAAGTCCGCAACCTCGAACTCGTGCGCAACCTCTTCCGCCGCCCCCTCGAACTCTGGCTCATCCTCGATCGCGCACTCTATCTGCAACAGCGCGATTACCACGTACGCGTCGGCACCTTCTGCGACAGCCACGTCACACCGAGAAATCTGCTCATCCTCGCTGAACGGAAATGACCCACGTTCCACGTGCTGTCCTGTGGATAACTCTGTTGACGAAAATCCTGCGAACCCATGAAAAACCTGCGTTGCGCAAGATTTACTCAGTTGGTCATTTTTTACACAGTCGTTAAATTTTCGAAAAAACAGTAGCTTGCGAACGAATGAGAATAATTCCACAAAGCCACCTCTGTGCCTTCCTCATTGGGTCCGCTTGTGAATAAGGCTAATTGCCTTGAGTCATAAAGACGGTAAAAAAACTGAATTAGGGCTTTACTCAACTGACCAAATCCCTATAATCAGCGCCCACAACGCCGGTATAGCTCAGTTGGTAGAGCAACTGACTTGTAATCAGTAGGTCCCGGGTTCGACTCCTGGTGCCGGCACCATATAAATCAAAGGCTTGCAGCGATGCAGGCCTTTGTTTTTTGCGTGGAACGTAACAACGGACGTAACAAGCCCTCAAATTTGGGCATTAGCAGCTTACGAGGGACCGTCTGTGCCGTGGATTGACGATGCGCTGCGTGTTTTAGGGCTGAACTGGCTCAACGGTTTAATTGCCATCGCAAGCTTCTTTTTTGCATTTTTGTCGTATGTCTGGACCCGTCGACGCACTAAGTTGGCCTACGTATATGTAGGCGAACATCTGCTGGGCAGCGCCTCAGATACGCTTCCGCCTGCGATAGTCGTTCAGTACAACGGCATCAGCATTCCTAGGCTGACCAAAACTGTGGTCGTAATTTGGAACGATGGCGAAAACCCCATCACCGCAGACAACTTGGTCGCCAGCGATCCGCTGCGGCTGGAGATCGGTGGAGAGGGAGAAATACTGTCAGTAGCAATTTTAAAGAAGACTCGTGAGGTCACGAATTTCAGGTTGGCCGACTCGGCCCCCCAGCTTTCAAAACAAGCGTCGCTTACGTTCGACTTTCTAGACGCGAAAGACGGTGCGGTAGTGGAAATTTTGCACACTAGTACCGAACGGAAACCCCGGTTGCTAGGTACGCTGATCGGCCTTCCCAAAGGTTTTACCAATCTGGGCCAGTTCACCAGACCTAAGGCTAAACGGAAGTCGAAAAACAAAGTTGTTGCGAAACTGAGCGCCTGGGTTTTCTCGCCGCTATTTGTAGCCTTCATCGGTTTTCTGATGGCGATCTATGGCCCTCGTCCCGCCTTCCTCTTCGACCTTCCGGAGTCTTCGCTCTCCGCCATGGTGGGCGTTGTCTGCGGCTTTTTAATCACTTGGGCTTTCCACAGTTGGACATCTCGTCGGAGGTATCCAAAGAACCTCGATCTTGAAGCATTAGAGTGATGCAGCTGCAAGAGACTCAGCGATTGCGGCTGTATGTGTAATGACTCACCAATGAGGATGTGAGCCTGCTAATGCTCTCCCGAGTGCCCAGCTGCCATTTTATGTTGACCCGTGGGAATGAGGTTAGAAAAGGCAGGTTTGGATTGTCGCCTCTGGAAGCCACGGATTTAAAGGGCTGTAGAGTTTCGATATGGGTTAGTTTTATAGACAGGAGAAGTTAGGAACTAACCTTTTCTAACTGTTAGAAACCATGAATAAAATATCCTTATAAATCAATAGCCTAACCACTACACCCCATTTCTCCTAACCCTATTCTAACCTCGCAAAATCAGCGTCTACCCCCCGTCGTTATTGGGTTTGGCCTCTTGCGCAAGGCCTCAAATAAAAACTAACCCTTTTCCCGTGGCTGAACCTAGAAACAGCCCCCAGAGATAGCGCCTACAGGGCGTTCCAAAATAGGGGGGCGTGCAGGGATCTGCGGGGTTTTCTAAGCTCCTATTCGCGCAGGAGAAGCCCGGCGCGGGCTGTGGGGAGAGGTCTGCAGGTGCGCAGAAAACTAGACCTATTTAGCCCGCAGGCGTGGCGGGGGGACGACGGCGCGCGCCAGGTGCAGCTCACCTTGCCGGCTCTTGGACGCCCTGCTTTGGGGCGCGAAATTGCACCACCAAAGTGCCCCTCGACGCAGCCCGCTACCAGCAGCGCGCCCCCACGCCCAGAGCCCCGCGTCAATGGAACCGTCACCTTGATGGTGACGGTCGCTAACAGCAGCCAAAGGCCACGCATTGCCTCGCCTGGACCTTTCGGCCAGCGATGCACCAGATCTATAGTGGGAGGCCCTTTCAGCACGGACTAAGCATGAGCCTCACCACCCTGATCACCAGCGCAGATCCCTTCTCGTCCGCAACAAGTCCCTTGCGTTGTAGCGCTCGTAACCTGCATGCGTTCCTGCAGGTTGGCCGCCGCTTCAATGGCTGGATCAATGGCCGGATCGACGCTTACGGGTTCGAGGAGGGAGAGGACTTTTTCGTCCACACCTCGCAAAGGGAGCGCTTTGATAACCCCGATCGGGGCAATCAAACATCCGGCGACAAGACGAGCTTTGGTCTCCCCAATCGGGGAGACCAAACTTTGACGGGGCTGGGACATATCCCAGCCCAAAGAATGGGGGCTACGGATCTGACCTCGCAGAGAGGCGGTGACCGGCGATCCATTGACTACCTCCTCACCCTGGACATGGCTAAAGAGCTAGCCATGATCGAGAACAGCGAGATCGGCCGCCAGGTTCGCCGCTATTTCATCGAGCGGGAAAAGCAGCTCGTCACCATGCTGGAAGAGCGCGCGGCGCGGATTCTCCCGCTGCCAGGCGTAATGCGCAGCGCGCGGGACGGCATCAACTTCAAGCAGCTGCTGATCCTTCAGGAGCAGGCGCACCACTTTGAGAAGTCGCTGGACGCTGCGTCGGGCAGCTTTGAACGCCAGGGCTTATACAGCCGGCTGCGCCAGGTGAACGACGCCCTGGGCCTGCCAACCCCGCCGCTAGAGCCGAGTCCGGAGGCTATCCAGCGAGGCTGACACCTCCCATCACCATGCGACTGCATGTACGCGGATAGTTGTTTATCCGCATACGGAAGAGTAGAGTTCGCCCGTCGCTGCCAATTCAGCGACCGGGCTTGGTAACCCGACGAATTCAAGGCGCAACAGCGCCCAGATCACGACTGCGAGCGCTTTTTTTACGCTCTCAGTCCCGTGTTATGGCGGCTGTGTGTGGGAGGTCTTCGGGCCTGCCGGGTTCCTTGATTCCCGGTTTACCAACCCGCGCACAGCTGCCACCCATTCGCTTGGTAACGAACGTGGCAGCTCCTCAAATCAAGGAGTTTCACGATGACCGCCCTCATTTCGTCCAAAATCCGCGCACTTGCCCATCGCCGCATGGCTCTCGCCGCGCTGCACGCTGACTCCTCGCTGTCCACCCGCCTCAAGCGCTACAACCATCACATGCTGCAGGTGCGCGTTCTCGAGACGCATGGCGGTGCCCAATGAGAAAGCCCTACGGCCTCACTGAAGACGATCTGTTCGATCTGGAACGGGCGCGGGACTCGCTTGCCTTGGTGCATGCACTTGCCCAACAGGCCGATCACCCTGGGCTGTATCAGCAGCAAATGCTGGCAGGCTTTCTCGACGGTATTTGTACTGATCTAAACCGCGTCATTCGAGCCGCTACCGGCAATCAACGCCGCATATGAGGCTGAGGGGACACCGCGATGAATACCCGACTGATGCCCGTTACTTTCCATGGCGATGCCACGCATGGTGCTGGTAGGAAGGCAAAGCCGTGAAATGCTGGGTGTTCCGGACAAACGCCCCGCAGCCGCAATGACCAAGTGACATCAGGGTCGACACTGTAGTACCGCTCCTACCACTAGCGGTAACGGCCGGTTAGCAGCCCCTTGATCTAGGGATTCGGTGGCTCTGTAGGGTTAGTAGAGGCGCCATTTCAAATTATAGAAAAATTGAAATGCGTCAGATGTGGATGTATGCTCCATTTCAAATTTGAGAGAAACTGAAATCATGATCAAGTCACCGCCAAAACCGATCGGGAATCCGTACAGCCGCATCGTCACGGAACACAAAGATCAGATCGGTGCCTATGTAGAAGTGGGTCAGGTCCTAGACAGTCAAGGCAGATATTTGCCTTTCGATAAAATGCGCTTCCGGTTTCCAAAGGAGCTGGATCATGCACTTGCATGGGCAGTCGTAAAATTCGCGAGGAACAAGCAATTAGCCCCAGTGATTAACCTTGGACAGCCACCGCAGGTGTGTAGGTTTCTTTACACCCCAGCAATGCATATCGCAGTATCGGCTTGTGACCAGAATACGACCACCGCAGCGCTAGAATGGATGTGTTCTAAGATTGGAGAGTCGAAGCAGCTGCAGTATTTGCTCAACGATCTGGTTGAAGACGAGGCCATTAGCAGCAGCCAGTTAGAGGGTGCTGCCACAACAACTAAAGTCGCAAAGGAGTTATTGGGCAGAAAGCGTGGCCCTAGAACTCCAGACGAGAAGATGATCATCGGCAATTTCAAGATGATGCAGCATGCTTGGGAGTGCAGGGACAGAGACCTATCGCTAGAACTAATCACCGATTTACATCAAGTAGGTGTAGAAGGTATCGACGACGAAAGATACTATCCGGGTGTATTTCGTAACGATGACAACGTGGTGGTTGAAGATGGTGAAGGTAACATCGTTCATCAGCCACCTCCCGCGGAGCAATTAGAGGCGCGGCTAAGTAAGGTCATTGAATGGGTAAATACAAACCATACAGACATCAACAACCAAAATTATATTCACCCTATGATAAAGGCGATAATTTTGCATTTTATCATTGGCTACGAACACCCCTTCCATGACGGGAACGGACGGGTAGCAAGGTCTCTGTTCTACTGGTATCTGTTTAAGAAAGGTTTTGGCGGTTTCCGGTACATCGCCATCAGTACGTTATTGAAGATAGCGCCTATTAAATATGGGAAAAGCTATCTGTACACCGAAACCGACGAAATGGACTTGACGTATTTTATCGATTACCAATGCCGTGTGATTGCGAGAGCGATTAGGCAATTCAAGAAAAACTATGACAACGCCGTAGCCTCTATCGACGCCTTTAACACGTTCTTGTACGAATCTGGTTTATTTGGGAAATTATCAGAAAAGCAACGGGTCGTTTTTAACGTTGCCAGATCTGGCAACAATAAATTCTTTACCGTTAACAACGTAAAAGAAAATCTAAATTGCGCCTACAATACAGCCTCAACCGTACTGAACGGACTTGTAGATTTGAAGCTGTTTCGCAAAGCTAAGCAAGGCAATGAGTGGGTCTATTCGATGATTGAACCAAAGCAAATTCTACAGAATTGGACATGACGCAAGAAATCAATAAACACATCCGAAGAGGTCTTAAAGTTGTCGGAATTCAATTGGAAAAAATTTCAGTTCATCACTGAGGTTCAAGCTGCACTTATGGCAAATGCAGTAAACATCGCAAGACATGATGAAGAGGGCAGAGAGCGGCATTAATATTCGGGAACGGTCATGCTTATCCACATGGACGATGCCTTTTATGCTGCAGAGCGGATTCCCGAAGGGCTTTCAGCTCATGAGGCAGCGTGTCAGTTTTATGGGGGCTGTAAAGGTGAAAGCTGGCCGCGTTGGGCCCAGCGTTCGTAAGGGTTTAAGACAGGTCCACATAAAGCTGGGCCAGCGTTGAGCTGACCCGTTTTCGTTCGAATTACGGATTGAGCAGGCCGGAGGTGCCTGACGTCTCCTCTAACGGCCGAAAGCGGACCACCTCCTCGCCCAGCCAATCGTTGATCTGCTGCAGGCGGGCCTGAACGGGTTCGAGCTCGTTCATGGCCCAGATCTCGGCAGCTTCCTTGATTGAGCCGAAGCCACCAGCGTTCTGCGGGACGATGCCCATGAGTTGCGGCGGGATACGCAGCGCGGCCAGCATGTCGTCGCGGCTGATGTTCTTGATCGAGGCGAATTCGTCCTTTGCCGCGACCTCGCTGACGGGGATCAGCTGAATGCCGTCTTTCTTGCCGCCAGGCGCGTACATGAACAGATTGCGGAAGTTGCCCGGCCCTTTTGCGGCCTTCAGCGCGCTGCGCAGCGCCGCAACGTCTGTTTCGTTCTGGGCCGTGTCGGTCATGTACATGATGAAACCGGCGTGACTGCCGTTGTTGTAGTATTTGCGTCGAAACAGCGTGGCGGACTCGTTCAGCAGCGCGCTTTGCAGCGCCGGGAGCCACTCTGGAAGGCCGTAAATTTCCTGATTGATATCCGCCTCACGCTGATGAAAAACGGTCCCCGTCTTGAACTCGTGCTCATCGCCCCACCCACGAACCTGGTAATAGGTGTCCAGATCAACGCCGCGCCGCATGTACTTGCCCAACGCAGGCTGCAAGCCGAGCGTGCTTCGCATCATGCTGTCGCGCTTTTCGAGATAGCCGTTGCCGCACCAGAGAAAGTCCAGGGCGAACTGTTCGAACGTCTGCCGTGTCAGCAGCTTGTGGGGGATGAAGGTGCGAGCGAGCATATTGCGCTTGAAGTTCAGCCCCGACTGCAGGAACACGCTGGCCCTGGACGACTTCGCAAGGCCGTCGAGGGACATGGGCGGCTCGTACCATCGACCGTTCAGCCAGCACTCCAGGTAATCCAGTATTCCCCGCTCATCAAGCACGGGCGTGGGATCGCCGAAAGTGAACGCCTCCATCTTGCCGCCGGCCGCAGGCAGCAGATCCCCCTCGATCGGGGGCTGGGTCGCGGCGCTGGTTTGCGTGTTTCTGCTGCGGCGGTTGCTCATCAGTAAATCTCCATGAAGCCAGTATTCGTTGAGGTCTGGCCCTCAAGCGGTTCGTTCTGCAGTGCGTGGAAGAGCGCCCAGGCGAGATCCGCGTGTCCGGTCTCGTCGGTGCGGCCTGCGGTATAGGTGAATTGCCGGCCGCTGGCCGTGATGGTCTTGCGGATCGCCATCAACGACTGCGCCATGTCGGTCCAGCCGGCGTCGAATTCGAGGCGACCTTTGTGAATCACGTCGTATGCCTTGAGCACCAGGCGCGTCTTCACCTCGGGCGAGTAGCTGAACGTGGTGACGTTCGGAAAGAATTGGCGCACCAGCTGGGCCACGCCCGAGCCCATGCCGGTGATGTCGACGCCGATGTAGGTGACCCAGTACCGCAGCGTGACCTGCCGGATCGCTTCGGCCTGCGCCGCGAAATCCATTCCCCGGAACTGATGGCGCTCGAGCACGCGGAATTTACCGCCGGGCACAAGCGGCGGAGCAACAACGACCAGGCCAGAGCTGTCGCCTGTTTCCGCCGGGTCATAGCCCACCCAAACCTGCCGATCGGCAAACGGCCGCAACGCGAATGGCTTGTAGTCCTCGGACCACTCGACCCAACTGTCTACCATGCAGGGCTGCAGGACGTTGAGCGGGAAGATGCTGGCCCCATCGTCGACGAACTGGCACATGAGCAGATTCGCGAACGCATCCGCGTTGTATTCGAGCCGCAGCTCTTCCAGGTCGAAGAGATCGCAGCCGCGCTGTTCGGCGTCCAGGATGGTGACGATCTGACGCCAGATCCGGTCCTCGCACAGCCTGCCCTGCTGCAGCGCGTCGTGGGAAACGTCCAGATTGAGCCGCTGCGCCGCTGGCTTGCCTTTGTTGAACCGCTCACCGGTCCAAAACGTGTACGCCTCATGCGCCATGCTCGATGGCGTTGAAAAGTAGGTGCGTCGGTACTGTTTCTGCATCGCCATGCCGCTGGCGACCTTGTTCAGTTCGTTGAACTTGAACGTCCAGAAGAATTCGTCAAAGTAGAAATTACCATGATAACCCTGAGCGGTTCGGGCGTTCGTGCCGAGGAAATGCAGCTCGGCGCCGTTGGCAAGAATGATCGGATCGCCAGTCAGTTCAACGCCACACACTTCACGCGCAAACCCTTGAATGTAAGCCTTGAAGATGTGCGCCTGGTTCTTCGAAGCCGACAGGAATATCTGATTGCGGCCAGTGACCAGGGCGTCAATGAACGCCTCCCGGGCAAAGTAGTAAGTCGCGCCGATCTGCCGGCTTTTGAGGATTGCCCTGGTGCGTTGATTGCTTGCCCGGTACCAGTCCAATTGATAGCCAAAACAGCCGTCTTTGAACGCCTCGGTCAGCTGCTCGATCTGCTCCTCGCTGAACTCGTTTCGCGCCGCTTTCTTCTTCGGCCCCTCGTTGCGCTTCGCAAGATTCGGATTGAGATCAGTGTCGGTGCCGCCCGCCTTGTAACGCTCAATGCGCGCCTGCCGTTCCAGCTGACGGTGGAGCAGGTCAATTTCCTTGAAGTCACCGCCGGTTTTCCCGTCTTTCAGGATCAGCTGCACCAGGCGCGCTTCCAGAGCCCCGCCGATCCGCTCCACGTTGTCGGCCCGGTCCCACTCGTCGCGCGTCTTCCAGGCGTGAACGGTCTTTTCTTTCTCACCCAACATTTCGGCGATCGCGCAGATCCGCAGGCCGGTCCAGTAAAGGAATTTGGCCTGACGGCGGTTATCGCGGATGGGAGTGGCTTCGGTTGTCGTCATGGCGGCGATGCTGACGCCACGCGCGCGTGAAGGCGTAGTGACGGGCCGTGTAGCGCCCCGGGTTACAACTGGCGCCGATTGCTCATAAAAGCGCCAATGTCGACGATGCACCTCAACGCAACTGCACCCGCAGCAACGCTTTGAGGACCCGCTCGATGAGTAAGAAATTTCGATCCAAATGGTTTCGCGTCGCCGTAGAAGGCGCGACCACCGACGGCCGCCAGATTGAGCGCCAGTGGCTGGTGGACGCCGCCGAGACCTACAACCCCAACACCTACGCAGCACGCGTCTGGATGGAGCACTACCGCAGTGTTCTGCCTGACAGCCCGTTCCGTGCTTACGGCGACGTGCTGGCCGCGAAGACTGAAGAGGTCGACGTCAACGGCGCGAAAAAGCTGGCCCTGTTCGTCCAGATCGAACCTACGCCAGACCTGATCGCCATGAACAAGGCGCGTCAGAAGCTGTACACCAGCATCGAGATCGCACCCAAGTTCGCCGATACCGGTCGCGCTTACCTGGACGGGTTAGCCGTCACCGATTCGCCTGCGAGCCTGGGCACTGAAATGCTGACTTTCAGCGCGCAGAACCCGGACGTATCGCCGCTCAAGGCACGCAAGAGCAAGCCGGACAACCTGTTTTCCGAGCTGCTGGAAGCGAAGCTCGAATTCGACGAGATCGAAGAGACCCCCGGCAGATTCGAAGAGCTGTTCTCACGCATCGCCGAACTGCTCGGCGCGACCAAAGAAAAAGACAAGCCGGTCGAGATCGAGAAGCCCGAAACCGACGACGGGAAGTTTCGAAGCTGAACGACGCCGTGGGTGCGCTTGCCGGCCACGCTGCCGAGCAGTCCCGATTGTTTACCTCGATCGAGGAAGCCCACAGCTCCCTGCAGGGCAGTTTCGACAAGCTCAGCACCGACTTCAACGACCTGATCAAGCGCCTGGGCGAGACCCAGGACCACAGCCAGACGAGCCGTCCACCCGTAGTCGGCGGCGACGGCGCTGTGCTGACTGCCTACTGATCGAACCGCTCACCCAAAGGTTTACCTGGAGAACACCATGCGTAACGAAACACGACTTGCCTTCAACGGCTTCAGCAAGCAGGTGGCACTGCTCAACGCCGTCGCCTCGGCGGCTGAGAAATTCACCGTCACTCCGACGGTGCAACAAACCCTCGAAACCGCCATCCAGGAATCGAGCGATTTCCTGAAACAGATCAACGTCATCGGCGTCGATGAGCAGGAAGGTGAAGCGATCCTGCTGGGCGTGGGCTCGACGATTGCTGGCCGTACCGATACGTCGGTCAAGGCTCGCGATCCGCGCAGCGTTGGCGCGCTGAAGAGCGATACCTACAGCTGCAAGAAAACCGACTTCGACACCTACGTGAAGTATCAACTGCTCGATGCCTGGGCAAAGTTCAAGGATTTCCAGGCACGCTTGTCGGGCGCGATCGTCGGGCAGCAAGCACTCGACCGCATCATGATCGGCTTCAACGGGAAAACCGTTGCCGCTGACACCGACCGCGCCGCCCATCCATTGCTGGAAGATGTAAACATCGGCTGGCTTGAGAAGTACCGCACCAAGGCACCAGAGCGCGTTCTGAGCAGCGGCAAAGTTGCCGGCAAGATCACGATTGGCCCGAACGGCGACTACAAAACCCTCGACGGTTTGGTGTACGACGCGATCCAGTTGCTGGACCCGTGGCACCGCAAGCGTCCAGATCTGGTCGTTTTGGTCGACCGCAACCTGCTGCACTCCAAGTTCCTGGCGAACATCGAAGGCGCAGCAGACAACGAAAACGAGCTGGCTGCAGCCCGCATCCTTGCGAACGGCACGCTAGGCGGTCTGCCCTACGTCGATGCCCCGTTCTTCATTGACGGCGGTGTGTTCGTGACCACCCTCAAGAACCTGTCGATCTACTTCCAGATCGGCGCTCGTCGCCGTATGACTCGCGAAGAACCGGAGCGCGATCGCATCGCGGACTACCAGTCGTCGAACGAGGCTTACGTCGTCGAAGACTTCGGCCTGGGCGCTCTCGTCGAACACATCGAAGAGGCCAAGTAATCATGGGCCTTTCTCTCGCTCAACGTCACCGGCTGCAGGCGCTTGCGTCACAGGAAGCCGCTGCTGCTACGCCGTTGGTATCGATGGCGGGCGGGACGGCCTACGAAATGCAGCTGGCCCAGCTTCTCCAGGATCGTCTGCGCCTCAAGCAGATTCAGTCGAATGAAGGGAAAGCCGCGCTGAAGTTGCAGCTTCTGCCGGCCTATATCCCCTACGTCGACGGTGTGCTGTCCGCCGGCAACGGCGCCCAGGACGAAGTGCTGACGACGATCATGATCTGGCGCGTGGACGCCTCGGATTATGCCGGCGCGCTCCAAATTGCAGCGTATGTGTTGCAGCACAACCTGCTCATGCCTGATCGCTTCGAACGAACCACCGGCTGCCTGATTGCTGAAGAAATCGCGGAAGCGGCCTTGAAGGCACAGAAGACCAACGGAACGTTTGACCTCGCCATCTTGCACCGCGCGATGGAGTTGACCGCAGACCACGACATGCCCGACGAGGCCAGGGCGAAGCTGTACCTCGCTACCGGCCGCGCCACTGTGGCAGGTCTGGACGCGGATAACCCCGGCCAACCCGGGCAGGTAATAGCAGGGATCGAGCTGCTCAAACGGGCCATCGAGCTGAACAGCAGCTGCGGTGGCAAAAAAGACCTGGAAGGCGCCGAGCGCCTTCAGAAAAAGATTGCTCCCCCACCAGGGAGCTGACCGAGCGTACCCCGCAACCCCGGCGGCCCGAGGCTGATCAGCAGGTTCTCTCCTTTCCTTGCTGAGACGCCTCGGCCACCGCCGACTTAGGGCAGAAACATGAGCGGATTCATTGCCACTGGCACAAACACTACTGCCCCGTACCCCATCACGAACGACGGATTCTGGCCGGACATCGATGGCGCCCATGTGCGCGCATCTTTAAGGATCGATGGCAGCGTTACCGACGCGCGTCTTGAGGTAGCGATTGTCAACGCGCTGATTCAAGTCAACGGCGAGTTGAGCGCAGTCAAGAAAGGCTACAAAGCCGAAGGACACGACACGCTGGAAGTGGTACCAGCGGACGAGATCAAGGGCATCAACCTGCTCGTCCACCTCTATCGCCGATCCATCTATTGCAGTGCCGGCGCCGAACTCACCGAGCGGTACCGCAGCTATGACACCTCGACCGAAGGCAACAAAAACGCTGACGAACTGACGCCGTCAGTTGACGAATACCGCCGCGATGCCCGGTTCGCGATTCGCGATCTGCTGGGTGTTCCGCACTCGACAGTGGAGCTCATCTGATGGCGACGACCGTGTATGCCCAACAGCACGACACCGTCGACGCGCTCTGCTGGCGGGTGTACGGCCGCACTGCCGGCGTCACCGAGGCGGTACTGAACGCGAACCCCGGCCTTGCCGATCTGGGCCCCGTCCTGCCGCACGGCACGGCGGTGATCCTCCCAGACGCGGCCCCCCAGGCTCCGGTCCTGCAAATGGTGAATCTATGGGACTGATTCATCACACGACATTCACGGATGACCTCCCCATTTCACCCTCAGATAGCGGATCAAAGCGCATGCCTGACAAACCGGATTCATGGGCCTGGTTCGCTGCCTGGCTCCAACAAAACTGGCCTGCGTTTTACGCAGGTGGACTGGCCGCCGTGATCGCGGCCCTACGAATCATGTACGGCGGCGGCACATGGCGACGGGTTCTGCTGGAGGCTCCGTTGTGCGGGCTGCTGGCCCTTTCGGCGAGCCACGGCCTGTCGCTGCTAGGCATCCCCACGACGACAGGCCCGTTCTTCGGTGGGGTGATCGGCCTGCTGGGCGTTGAAACCACGCGCGCCATTGCCAAATCTTTCCTGAATCGCAAGGTGGAACAAGTATGAGCGTCTTACGTCACGGGGATCGCGGCCAAGAAGTCCGCGTGTTGCAGCAACGCCTGAACCTCCAAGGCGCCGGGCTTAATCCTGACGGCATTTACGGCGACAGCACAGAGGCCGCAGTTCGCGATTACCAGCGCAAAGTTGGCTTGGTAATCGACGGTATAGCGGGCCAGAAGACGGTCATGGCCTTGTCCGGCGACGACTGCTCCAACCTCCTGCAGCACGCCTCCCTGGTAAGCGCGGCGGCGAGACTCGGCGTCGACCTCGCCGTAGTGATGGCCGTGAACGAAGTTGAAAGCCAGGGCAGCGGCTTCCTGGATAACGGCAAGCCGAAGATCCTATTCGAGCGCCACATCATGTACCGCCAGCTCGAAACCCCACGCACGCCTGAAGACGACGCAGCGGCGCTGAAAAAACATGCTGACCAATTAGCTGCGTCCCAGCCAAACCTGGTTAATCCCAAGGCCGGCGGGTATGCCGGCGGATCCGCCGAGCATCAGCGCCTGGCGAACGCGCGATTGATCGACGACGTGTGCGCGTTGGAATCGGCCAGCTGGGGCGCGTTCCAGGTGATGGGGTATCACGCGGTGCGGCTCGGCTATGGCAGCGTCCAGGACTTCGTCACGCGCATGTCCAAGAACGAAAACGAGCAGTTCGAAGCCTTCGTGCGCTTCGTTGAAGCGGATGCGGGGCTGCTGAAGTCGTTGAAGGGCAAGAAGTGGGCGGCGTTCGCCAAGGAATACAACGGCCCGGACTACGCCCGGAATCTGTACGACACCAAGCTCGAACGCGCTTATCAGCGTCATGCTGTCGGCTGCCCAGTGCCGGAGGCCGCATGATCGACCGCGACCAGATCCGCAAGCTGAGCCCTGCCGACGGCGACATTTTCACGCTGCCGGCAGATGCCCCCTTTGAACTGGCTCAGCAGCTCGGTGAAGCGATCACGATCGCCAAGCCTGGCATTAAGGCCGACGTGATCTGCGCCGACCTTCGCCAAGCCGACGAGTCCGTGATGAACGCCGCCGGCTGGTACCGGAAATGAGCACGCTGCGCCAGGCGCTGTATGGGCTGGCGTTGCTCTGCGCTTTGGGGTTGCTGCTCTGGGCCCAGTCCGAGCGAATCGAGATCGCAGGAAAAAACGTCGAGTTGGCCCAAGGTGCGACAACTGCCGCGCTTGGCAGGGCTACCCGCAGCGAAGCTGTGGCCGCCCAGATGACGGGCGCGCTGGATGTGGAGCGGAAGGCGCAAGCGGCGCTGCGCCTCCTGCAGAACGACCTTCGCAAAGCGCTCTCCGATCGGAAGCAGACAATTGAGGACTTGAAACGTGAAAACGAAGAGCTTCGGCTATGGGCTGATCAGCTTCTCCCTGACGCTGCTCGCCGGCTGCGCGACCGCCCCGCTATCACCGGAGCCGCTGCTTATCGAGACTGGTTGTCCGGCAGTCGTGCCTTGCGTCCTGCCGGCGACGCGACCGCTCAGTAACGGCGCGCTTCTCAACGACCAGGACGTGATCGAGGCGGCATGGGCGGATTGTGCCGCGCAAGTCGACATCGTCTATCAGCATCAGCTGGAACAGGCGCGGAAACCATGAACAAGCACGAATCACTGCGCGCGCACCTGCTCGCGGCTGTTCCAGGTCTGGCGCAGAATCCGGACCGGCTGATGATCTTCATCGACAACGGGAAGATCCGGAGTACCGCTGCCTTCGGCCTGTCGTTCGAATACATCTACACGCTCAATCTGATTCTGACCGATTACGCAGGCCACCCGGACGCCGTCGCCATCCCCTTGCTGGCATGGGTCCTGGTCAATCAGCGCGAGCTGATGGAAAACGTCGATCGCAGCAAGGATTCGATAGTTTTCGAGGCGGATGTCCTGGACAACAGCAAGGTCGACCTGTCGATCAAACTGCCGCTAACCGAACGGGTAATCGTTAAACGCCAGGACGATGGAACTCTGCAGGTCAGGCATCCGCCCGAGCCCGTCGTTGCTGACGATCCGTTCGATCTCGAAAGCCTCGAGCTCTTCACATCAGACGGGGAGTTCATCACCCGCTGGAACCGCCCATGAAACAGGACCTTCACGCACTTGAACAGTGGGCCAGCGTGCTGCTGGCGAAATTGAGCGATGCCGAGCGCCGCAAACTGCTCGGCACGATGGCCCGTGATCTGCGGCGCAGCCAACAGAAACGGGTAACAGTCCAGCGCAATCCGGACGGTAGTTCGTTCGTGCCTCGTAAGCCAAAGGATCTGCGCGGAAAGAAGGGGCGCGTCAAAACGAAGATGTTCACCAAGCTTAAAACCGCGCGCTACCTGCGCACGGAAAACAACGCCGGCGGCTTCTCGATCGGCTTTGTCGGTCGCGTTGGACGGATCGCACGAATCCACCAGTACGGACTGCGCGACCGGCCGGCCAAAGGTCAAGCAGACGTGCAGTACGACACCCGGGAACTGCTAGGTTTCTCCGGAGACGAGCTGGAAACGATCCGGAATGCGCTGATCGATCACCTCGCTGGCTAACGCCGCCTTGTAGCCCCCCCTCCTACACCGTCCCGGTGATGCGGCACGCACGCGCGAGCCGCACCATCTGCGTCATGGACTCCCTCACTGATGTAATTCGACGCCTAGAAAACCTGATCCGCGCCGGCACCATTGCCGCGATCGATCCGGCGATCCCCCGTTGCCAGGTCAAAACCGGGGGCCTGCTCACGGACTGGTTGCCGTTCTATACGCTGCGTGCGGGCGAGGACAGCGACTGGGATCCGCCAAGCATCAACGAGCAGTGCCTCGTACTGTCGCTCTCAGGTAATCCAGCCCATGGGTTTGTTATCGCAGGCTTCAACAGCGACCTCTTCCCTGCGCCTGATCAGAGCCTCACCCGTCGCCGCCGCCGGTACCGCGACGGCGCGACCGTGGATTACGACACCAAAACCCACACCCTGACCGCAACGCTGCCAGACGGCGGCAAGGCGGTACTGGTTGCGCCCGGCGGCGTACACATCACGGGCGACGTGGTGATCGAGGGCCTCGTGACCGTCAGCAAGGACGTCGTTGCGGGGCCGGTGGGAATCAGCCTGGTCAATCACCGAACGGTTGGCGTGAAGCGCGGCAACGAGGTTTCGGATGGGCCCATCCCATGATCGGCATGAACAGCAAAAACGGTAAGACGTTGACCGGCAGCGCGCATCTCGCTCAATCCATCAGCGACATCCTGAGCACGCCGCTGGGCACGCGAATCATGCGCCGGGACTACGGCAGCCAGCTGGCTGACCTCGTCGACTGGCCGTTGAACAACGCAACCAAGCTGCAGGCGTATGCCGCCGTCGCGATCGCGTTGATGCGCTGGGAACCTCGCATCCGGCTGAGCCGTGTGCAGTTGTCTCTCGGCGAACAGCCCGGGCAAGCAATCCTCGACATCGAAGGCGCGGTGGTCGACACCAACGAGCCCTTGAGCCTCCGCGTACCCCTGAGCCTGGGAGCGTCTGCATGAACACCTTTACTCCTATCGATCTGACCCTGCTGCCCGACCCGGACGTGGTCGAGCGCATCGATTACGAAGAGATCCTGGCCGAGCGCAAAGCCTATGCCGTCACCCTCTGGCCGGCCGATCAGCAGGCGGAAGTCGCGGCAACCCTGGCGCTGGAGTCGGAGCCACTCACAAAGTTGCTTCAGGAGAATGCCTACCGCGAGACGCTATGGCGTCAGCGGGTCAACGAAGCGGCACTGGGCACCATGCTCGCCAAGGCCAAAGGCAAAGATCTGGAACAGGCTGCGGCGAACATGGACGTCGAGCGGCTCACCGTGGCGCCGGCTGAGCCGAGCACGATTCCTCCGACCCCCGCTGTGATGGAATCCGATGACAGCCTGCGCGAGCGAGCGCAGATGGCATGGGAAGGTCTATCAACGGCAGGCCCGAAAAACAGCTACATCCTGCATGCCCGCAGCGCTGACGGTCGTATCGCAGACGCCACTGCCGAGAGCCCCTCCCCGGCCGTTGCTGTGGTGACAGTGCAGGCGCTCCTGGGCGACGGCTCCGTCGACCAGGCCGTGCTCGATATCGTCTATGCCTACCTGAGCGATGAAGACCGGCGCCCGGTGGCTGATCGGCTGACCGTCCAATCCGCTGAGGTGTTGCAGTACGGCATCGACGCGACGCTGTATCTCGCTACCAATGGTCCCGAAGGCGAGCCGATCCGCGCTGCAGCCCAGCAAAAGCTGTCGGGGTTCGTCACCCAGCGCCGTCGCCTGGGGGTTGAGATTTCGGAATCCGCAGTCCATGCGGCGCTGCATGTTGAGGGCGTCCGCAAGGTCGTCCTGCACAACTGGACAGACATCAAGCCGACGCCATACCAGGCGGCCTATTGCACCAGCGTCAGCGTTGTAGTCGGTACCGAAGCATGACGGGGCTTTTACCTCCCAATGCGCAGTCGCTGGAGCAGCTCGCTGCGTCTGCCCTGACGCAGATCGAGCGCGTCCCGATCCCGATCCGTGACCTGGTCAACCCTGACCGCTGCCCGCTCGCGCTTCTGCCGTACCTGGCATGGGCGTTTTCTGTGGATCGATGGGACGAGCGCTGGCCCGAAGCGATAAAGCGCAAGGTCATCAAATCCTCGTACTTCGTACATTCCCGCAAAGGAACGATCGGCGCGCTGCGCCGGGTCGTGGAACCGCTGGGTTACCTGCTCGATGTCCAGGAGTGGTGGCAGCTCAAGCCCGAGGGCGTCCCGGGCACGTTCCAGCTGAAAGTCGGCGTCCTGGACACGGGCATCACTGACGAGATGTACCAGGAGCTGAGCGCACTGATCGACGACGCCAAGCCCCTCACCCGCCATTTGATCGGGCTGGCTATCAGCCTCGAAACCAACGGCCACACCTATCTGAGCGCCTCGATCAGCGAGGGCGATGTAATTGACGTTTACCCACCGCAACAGCGAGACATCGATGTCTCGGGTGTGATCGGCCGGGGTGGGCGCGAAACCACTATTGACACCCTGGACGTGTATTCATGACTGACCAAACCTCGCAGTTCTTTGCCATCCTCACGAATATCGGCGTCGCGAAGCAGGCCAACGCAGATGCGCTCGGCATTGCCTGGAAGATCACCCAGATGGGGGTGGGTGATGCCAATGGCACGGATCCGCAACCTGATGCCAAACAGAAGTCGCTGATCCGGGAATGGCGCCGTGCGCCGCTCAATGAGCTCAAGCAGGACCCAAGCAACCCGGCCATCATCATCGCCGAGCAGGTCATCCCTGCAGAAATCGGCGGCAACTGGATCCGCGAGATCGGCCTTTATGACGCTGACGGCGACCTGGTCGCTGTAGCGAATTGCGCGCCCTCTTATAAGCCAACGCTTGCGCAGGGATCCGGCCGCACACAAGTGGTCCGGATGAACCTGATAGTCAGCAACACGGCCAGCGTCGAGTTGAAGATTGATCCGAGCGTGGTACTCGCGACACGCGAATTCGTCTTGAGCGAGCTCGCCAAGCAGGACTTCAAGAGTTCGGTGATGGCGTGCGCCCCGGGTAGCATCGTGCTGAGCGGACTGCAGACGATCGACGGCGTGGCCGTTCCGGCAGGCAAGCGTGTTCTCGCTCCCTTTCAGACCGCCGCCAAGGATCGTGGGATCTGGGTCACCTCGGCGAATGCGTGGACCCGTGCAACGGATGCGGACACCAGCGACGACGTGACGCCGGGCATGCTGGTTCTGGTGGAGCAGGGCACGCTGTACGGCGACAGCGCCTGGCAATTGGTGACTGACGCACCGATTACCTTGGGCGTAACCGCGCTGACGTTTGAGATGGCATGGGGCCGGACCGGCGTTGCCCCGGGCGAATACCGCAGCGTCACGGTCGACAAGTACGGGCGCGTTCTGGCGGCCAACAACCCGACGACTGTGGCCGGCTACGGTCTTACGGATGTCTACACCAAGACGCAGATCGACAGCGCGCTACAGGCCAAGGCGAACACGGCCAGCCCGACTTTCACCGGTATTGCGAAGGCCCCGACGCCGGCGGTATCGAACAACAGCGATCAGATCGCGACGACGGCGTTCGTACAGGCCATGTTCACCGCGCTGATCGGCGCGGCGCCGGAGACGCTGAACCAGATCAACGAAATCGCTGCTGCAATGGGGAATGATCCGAACTTTGCGGCCACGGTGATGACCGCGATGGCCAAGCTGGCGCCGCAGCTGTCTCCGATTTTTACCGGCGATCCGAGGGCACCGACCCCGGCGCTGGGCGACAACGACACCAGCATTGCCACAACCGCATTCGTGCAGGCGGCTTTGCGCGCTTTCGGCATCGGCTCGTCAGACAACGGCACCGGCAACACGCTGGACTTTAACCAGGCCCCCTGGGGCTCGTTCATCAAGGCCGAAGGCGTCGAGTCTGACGCGGCGCTGTATAACCGGCCGGTAACCGGTGCGGCGGGTAATGCCCCGGTTTGCTTCGACGTGCTGACGTTCGGTCTGGCGGGGCGAACTACCCAGCACGCCACGCAACTGTTTGCCCCGGGCGGTCGCGGCCGGACGTTTACTCGCGTGCAGCACGATTCGACGTGGTTTCCGTGGCGCGAAATCGCCATGACCGATTCGCCGGCGCTTCTCGGTGCGCCGACGGCCCCGACGGTTCCGTTCAATACGGAAAATGCTCAGCTGGCGAACATGCAGGCCCTTGGCGATGCGAAGCAAGGCTGGCGAGGCGTAGGTATTGGTTACACCGCCTCGGCGGTATTGAACCCCACTTCCGTGGGGCGCTGGCATCGGGTGACGGTGGCAGGCGTTACGCTAACGCTGCCGTCCAAGTCAGAAGTGGAGGCTGGTAAGGCTCTGGCTATCCACAACGCCTCGGCCGGCAATATCACGATCAAGGCCACCGGGACGGAGGTTATCGCGATTCCCGGGGGCGGTTCCTCGATGACGCTGGCGCCCAACGAGTGGGTGCAGTTTGCGTACAACTCGGATGCCATTTACTTGCCGGGTGGTCGCGGAAAGCTGGTCGAAACCGCTGCGATTGATTCGCCGGTATTTATCGGTGATCCGCGAGCCCCGACGGCGCCGGTGGGTGATAGCGATACGACACTGGCGACGACGGCCTTCGTTCAGGCCGCGCTCGCGGTCTTTGGCTTGGGGACCATGACCGGCCCGCTCGTTAATGACCTCAATACGACTGTTCTGGGCGGTCTGTTTCGGACCTCGAACACGACAGTGAACCAGCCAATGGGCGCGTCGGCGAATATGTCGGGGATCGTCATTCCATACAACAACGGCGGGTGCCTACAGATTGCCGCGCTGTTGTCCGCCAACGGTGCCAATGCGCGCATTTTCTTCAGGACTCAAGCGGCGGGGGGCTGGTCATATTGGCGCGAGTTCGGGGCTACTGATAGCCCGGTACTGACCGGAAATCCGACCTGCCCAACCCCGGCGCCGGGCGACAGCAGCAAGTCGCTGGCCACCACTGAGTTTGTCCGCAGCGCTGCGGGCGACATGGTGGGCATGGTGGGCATGTTTGCCATGCCTACACCGCCAGACGGATGGCTCAAGCGAAACGGGGCAGCAGTATCGCGCACCACCTACGCGGCGCTGTTCGCGAGAATCGGCACGCTTTGGGGCGCAGGCGATGGGTCCACGACCTTTAACCTGCCCGATGCTCGCGGCTACTTCGACCGTGCATGGGATGACGCGCGCGGCATCGACCCGAGCCGCGCCTTTGCCACCAATCAGGCCACGCAGAACCAAAGCCACGGACACAGCGGCACCGCCCTGAGTGCGGGCGCGCACGGCCACACAACGACGTTTGTTAGGGAAATGATCGATTCCCCTACAAGCAACGCCGGTAACGCCGTTCTGGGCGACCAGCTGGGCGATGGCTACCAGTACATGACCACAGACACGGCCGGCGCGCACACGCACACGCTGAGCATTGCCAACTCCGGCGGCAATGAGTCGCGGCCGCCTAACCAGGCGTATCTGGCGTGCATCAAGTTCTGATTAACAGTGAATGGAAATTCAAATGACCGAAGATAAAGAGAGCCTGGTAACGCCCGCTGTTGAGGCACCTGTGGGGCGTTGGTGGGAGCAAGACGGCGTTTTCGCCCCCACCGTCTGCCACGTATCGCCATTGACTGGCGAATTTATGGGCGTGGGCGTTGCAGATCCGAGCCCATTAGAACCAGGTGTATGGCTCATGCCGGCGCACACATATCAGGGCGACGCGCCGATCATTTTCCCGGGTTGTGCAGCAGTCCGAGGTGACGCTGATGGCGTGTGGCATCAAGTGCCCGACTATCGGGGCAAAACCGTCTATGACAAAGACACTCGGGTGGCGAGCAAGTATCAGGAGCTCGGCGAGCTCCCGGAACTCTTCACGCTTTCGGCACCCTCCTCCGACTTCGATATCTGGCAAGGTGGGCAGTGGGTGCTCGATGTCGCAGCCAAAAACGCGGCGTTGACGAACCGGGCAGGATTGAAGAAAGCGCTGCTGGCCCAGTGTGCCGGCAGCGTGATTTCGACCCTGCAGTATGCGGTAGACAAGGGCATCGCCGACGAAGCGGAGATCGACCTGCTGGATGCCTGGCGAAAGTACACAGTTACATTGAGCCGAGTCGCGGCAGGACCCGAGGTAGTGTGGCCCGCCAGTCCGGATGACCCTGCAACCGTCGCATTCCTCCAAGCGCGCGGCTACGACGACATCACCGTTTAACCATAGGGGCTTGCAACTCGCCTTGTGAGCCCTTCCCCTACAAGCCCCCCCGCTACATTCCTCGACGCGCGCGCGTCAATCTGCGCTCTACCGCCATCAACGCGCAGGATCCCCCATGCCATCCGATTATCAACACGGCGTCCGAGTCGTCGAAATCAACGAGGGCTCACGCCCTGTACGCACAGTCGCCACCGCCGTGATCGGCATGGTCTGCACCGCCGAAGACGCGGATGCGGCGACCTTCCCCCTTAATAAGCCCGTGCTTCTGACGGACGTGCTGACCGCCAGCGGTAAAGCCGGCGTGAAAGGCACCCTTGCACGAAGCCTGGATGCGATTGCCGATCAGTCCAGTCCTGTGGCTGTAGTCGTCCGTGTCGCCGAGGGCGCAGATGCCGCCGCCACCAGCTCCAATGTGATCGGCGGCGTAAGTGCCAATGGTCAGTACACAGGTTTGAAAGCCCTCCTGGCCGCTGAGGTCCAATTGGGGGTTCGTCCACGCATTCTGGGTGTTCCTGGTCTGGACAGCCTTCCGGTGACTACCGAGCTGGTCGCGATCGCGCAGAAGCTTCGCGGTTTCGCATACGCCAATGCCTGGAACTGCGAAACCGTGTCCGAGGCCATCGCATACCGCGAGAACTTCGGCGCGCGCGAGCTGATGACCATTTGGCCCGACTTCATCAACTTCGACACTGCCTTGAACGCTGATGCCCCGGCTGCAGCTGTGGCGCGCGCTTTAGGCCTGCGAGCAAAAATTGACCAGCAAACGGGCTGGCACAAGACCCTATCCAACGTCGCCGTCAACGGCGTAACGGGCCTGAGCAAAGACGTTTACTGGGACCTGCAGAACCCCAACACGGACGCAGGACTGCTGAACGCAGCAGACGTGACCACCCTGATCCGCCGCGACGGATTCCGCTTCTGGGGCTCGCGCACCTGCAGCGACGATCCGCTGTTCGCCTTCGAGAACTACACACGAACCGCACAGGTACTGGCCGACACGATGGCCGAGAACCACTTCTGGGCCGTGGACAAGCCGATGCATCCGAGCCTGGTGCGCGACATCGTGGAAGGCATCAACGCCAAATTCCGTGACCTGGTGCGCCAGGGGTATCTGATCGGCGGCGAGTGCTGGTACGACGAGGCCGCAAACGACAAGGACACCCTCAAGGCCGGCAAGCTCTTCCTGGACTACGACTACACACCGGTGCCGCCGCTGGAGAACCTGAACCTGCGTCAGCGCATCACCGATCGTTACCTGGTCGACTTCGCCAGCCGCGTAAACGGCTGATCCCCCCATTGAACAGCGCGGCAACGGCCGCGCCTGCAGGAGAGCGCCACTATGGCTCTGCCCAAAAAGCTTAAGAACATGAACCTGTACAACGACGGCGTCAGCTACGTCGGCCAGTGCAAGACCGTCACCCTGCCGAAGCTGGGCCGGAAGCTGGAAGCCTGGCGCGGCGGCGGTATGGATGGCCCGGTGAAGGTCGACCTCGGCCACAGCGACGACGGTATCTCCCTGGAGTGGACGCTCGGCGGCTGGGACCTCACCGCGCTGCGTCAATACGGCGCCGTATCAGTCAGCGGCGTCCAGCTGCGTTGGGCTGGTTCAATCCAGCGCGACGACAACGAGCAGGTTTCTGCTGTGGAAGTGGTTGTGCGCGGCCGGCATGAAGAGATCGACATGGGCGACTCGGAAGGGGGCGAAGACACCGAGCACAAATTCAACACCGCCTGCAGCTACTACAAGCTGACGATCGACGGAAACGTCGAGGTAGAGATCGACCTGCTCAACTTCATTTTCATCGTCAACGGCGAGGACAGGCTCGCCGAGCACCGTAAGGCGATCGGCCTGTAACCACGCCTCAACGCGCCGGCTCTTCCGGCGCTTCACTCTCCATAACGGGTACTAATCATGACCACCATCGAAGCCTCCAACGAAATCACCACCGTCGCACCGAACCCGAACACCATCATTCTGGACAGCCCGATCAAGCGCGGCTCGTCCGAGATCAGCGAGGTCACTCTGCGCAAACCCATGGCAGGCGAACTGCGCGGGGTAACGCTGACTGACCTTCTGCAAATGGACGTGCTGGCCCTACGTAAAGTACTACCGCGCATCACCAACCCGACCTTGACCGAACATGAAATCGGCCAGATGGATCCTGCTGACCTGGTGCAGCTTGCGAGCCTGGTAACAGGTTTTTTGTTGCCGAAGTCGGCGAAGGCGGATGCGTCCCTCGTTGCGTAGATGACGCAATGGCGGACATCGCCGTTATTTTCCACTGGGGACCAGCGGCGATGGATCCGCTGTCCCTGACCGAACTGATGGACTGGCGCGAACGCGCCCGCGTGCGAAGTGGGGCTAAGGATGAGTGACAAGCTGCGGCTGGAAGTACTGCTGTCGGCGATCGACAGAGTAACTGGCCCCCTGAAACAGATCAGCGCCGGGAGTACTTCGACGTCGCGAGCGCTCAAAGCGGCCCGAGACCAGCTCAGGGAGCTGAACGCACAACAGTCCAATATCTCCAGCTACACACGTCAGAAGGAAGCGGTTCGCCAGTCCTCCGAGGAGCTCGCCAAGGCGCAAAACAGATTGCGTGCGCTGCGCGAGCAGCTGCAGGGGATGGACGCGCCCACGGCCGCCTTCCAAAAATCGTTCGTCAACGCGAGCAGCGCTGTCGAAAAGCTGACCAACAAACATACTGCCCAGCGATCGGAGCTGCAGCGGCTTATCCCGCTGATGCGATCGATGGGCGCTGACACCCGCAACCTCGGAGCCACCGAGCGCCGTCTAAAGAGCGAGATCGAGGCCGCGAACGTCGCCATCCAATCGCAGAAAGACCGGCTATCTGCGCTCGCCAAGCAGCAGGAGCGCGTTTCCCGAGCACAGAAGAACTATTCCAAGGGCAAGGAATTAGCCGGCAACGCGGCCGTAGCAGGCGCAAGTGCCGGCGCAGTCGGCGCCGCTGCCGGCATGCCGATTCTGAGCATTGTCAAGAACTACGCCTCCTACGAGGACGCGATGGCAGGCGTCGCAAAGCAGGTCAGCGGCGCCCGGGATGACAACGGGCAACTGACAGCGACGTATTACGAAATGGGCGCGGCCATCAAGAAGATGTCCGAGACCATTCCCATGGCGACAACCGATATCGCCGCCCTGGTGGAAGGCGGCGCAAGGATGGGCGTCGAAGGTAAAGACAATCTGCTCGAGTTCGCGCGCGTGGCGGCGACAGCGGCAACTGCCTTCGAACTTCCGGCCGAGCAAGTGGGCGAAAACCTTGCACGGATCGCCCAGCTCTACCATCTGCCGATCAAGAACGTCAGCCAGTTGGGTGATGCGATCAACTACCTCGACGACAACGCCATGTCCAAGGGCAAAGACATCATCGACGTGATGCAGCGCACTGCAGGCGTCACGGCTTCGGTTGGGATGTCGTTCAAGGATGCGGCGGCGCTGGGCTCCACGTTTCTGACACTGGGGGCATCGTCAGAGATCGCGGCAACTGCGACGAACGCGATGATTCGCGAACTGGCTATCGCCACCCAGCAGCCCAAGCGCTTCGTCAAAGGTCTGCAGGCGATCGGGCTGGAAGCGAAATCCGTCCAGGACGGCATGACCAAAGACGCCACCGGCACGATTCAAAAGGTGATGGAGGCAGTCAATAAGCTGCCGAAAAACAAGCAGCTGGGGGTCATGACTCAACTCTTCGGCAAAGAGTACGGGGACGACGCCGCCAAGCTCGCGTCGAACCTGGGCGAATATAAGCGTCAGCTCGATCTGGTGAATGGCGCAAAAGCCGCGCCTAAACGCGACGGATCGATGCAGCGCGAGGGCGACATCCGGGCCGACCTGCTTTCAGCTCGCTGGCAGATGGCACAAAACCGCATGTTCAACCTGAGCAGCGCGCTCGGCGCCACCTTGCGGCCGGCACTGATCGAGCTGGTCAACGGTTTGAACGGTGTCATGGCACGCCTCACCGCCTGGGCAGACGCCAACCCTGGCCTGGTGCTGGGCATTCTGAAAGTTGTCGCCGGCATCGCCGCCCTGTCGATCGGATTCAGCTCCGTCGCGCTCGCCTTGGCGACGACGCTCGGCCCTTTCCTGGCGGTGCGCTACGGTTTGTCGCTGATTGGGATCAAGCTGCCGTCGCTCATTGGGATGATGATCAACCTGGGGTCGAAGGTGCTGCCCTTTGTGGGTCAGGCGTTCATGTGGCTCGGCCGGCTGTTCTTGACCAACCCAATCGGGCTGGCCATCTCCGCGATCGCTCTCGCTGCATATCTGATCTATGCCAACTGGGACAAGGTGAAAACCTACTTCGCAAGTGCCTGGGAGGAAATCAAACAGGGCTTCAGCGGAGGCATCGGCAGCATCCTGAAGACGATCGCGAATTTCAGCCCGATCGGCCTGATCTATCAGGCGTTCGCGGCAGTGATGAGCTACATGGGTGTTGAGCTGCCTAACCGGTTCACTGAATTCGGCGGCATGATCATGACCGGCCTGGTCAACGGCATCCGGGATGCCATGGGCAGCGTGAAGACAGCTATTTCCGATGCCGGTACCGAAACGATCGGATGGTTCAAGGAAAAGCTCGGGATCCACAGCCCGTCGCGGGTGTTCGCCGAACTCGGTGGCTTCACCATGGCCGGTCTCGCACAGGGGCTCACCCAGACGCAGGGCGGTCCGCTTGAGGCGGTTGCGGCCATTGCAAAGCGCGTCGCTCAAGCCGGCACAATCACGATCGGCACCAGCGTGACGCCACCTGCAGCACTGCCAAGGGCGCCGGTGCTTCCTGCTGTTTCAGGGGCTCCTGCCCCGGGTGAATCGCAGGGGCTACTGTCCAGCATCGCCGACGCGGGGAAAACGATGGCGAACGCCGGGTTCAGTGCGATCACAGCGCTGTCGTCTGCCGCGTCGCAAGCCGGCCTATCTAACACGCCTGCCGGCATGGTGCTGAGCGTGGTGTCGACCTTGGGCAAGAGCTTGGCGCAACTAGGTGGGACGCCGAGTCAAGCTGCACCCGCCCAAACGATTCTGCCGGTCCAGGGCGCGCCAGAGAGTGCGGCCGGAACGCCGCTGATCCAACCCCAGCCGAGCCTGGTGGCGACACAACCCATCCAGAAACCCCGCGAAGGATCTGCTGTATCGCAGGCCCCGGCCGCACCTAAAACGTCGCCCGACATGCTCGGGGTGCTTGCAGGCATTGGGAGGCGAGTCGCGCAGGTTGGGCAAATCGCGATCGGGATTGCCGGGGCAGGTCGATCGGCCGGCGCAGCCCCTTCCGAGGCACCTGAAGGCTTTGGAATGCTCGATGCAATCAGCGTGATGGGCAAGAACCTGGCTCAAGCAGGAGCCATCGCAGTGGGAATGACCGCAGCGCCGGCATCCATTGCCGTCGACAGCCGGCCACCTATCGCCTCAGTCGCACCACAGCCGGTCGTGCAATCGGCCCCGGACCACATCGAAATCAACATTCACGCAGCCCCGGGAATGGATGCGGCCGCAATCGCCCGAGCGGTTTCTGCCGAGCTGGATAAACGTCAAAACGCGAAGCGGGCTCGGGCACGCAGTTCGCTGTATGACCAGGAGTAAACGACCATGATGATGGCCCTAGGCATGTTCATCTTCAGCCTTGAAACGTTGGTGTACCAGGAGCTGCAGCGGCAAACAGAATGGCGGCACGGTTCCACCTCCCGCATCGGCACCAATCCGGCACGTCAGTTTCTCGGACGCGGCGACGATTCGATCACGCTTCCTGGAGTTCTCCTGCCGGCACTCGCTGGCACTCCGTTGAGCGTCGACACGCTGCGTTACATGGCCGACACCGGCAAGGCTTACCCGTTGGTTGAGGGGACCGGCCGCATTCTCGGCATCTGGGTGATCGAAAGCATCAACGAGACGCGCACGCTGTTCTTCCAGGACGGCGCAGCGCGTCGAATTGAATTCACTATCGCGTTGAAGCGCATCGACGACGGCCGCGTTGATTTGCTTGGCTCTGCCGTAAGCAGCGCGGGCAACATTTTGAGGGCCGTCCTGTGATCGATGAGGCTATTGACCAAGTTGACCGCTACCTGGACAGCGCGCAGAAATCCATGCGCGAGGCGAAGGCTTATCCCCGCCCTATCTGCCGTCTGATGGTCGACGGCCGCGATATTACGGCGGCGGTGGAAAAGCGCCTGGTCAGTATTGAGCTCACTGACAACCGCGGACTCGAGGCGGACCAGCTGGACGTGACGCTTTCCGACCACGACGGCCTGCTAGGGATCCCGCCCAAGGGTGCCACGCTTCGAGTCTGGCTCGGGTGGAGTGATACCGGGCTGGTCGATAAGGGAACGTTTACGGTCGACGAAACTGAACACAGCGGCGCTCCGGATCAACTGAGCATCCGAGCGAGGAGCGTCGATCTGCGCGCAGGGCTCAAGGTCAAGCGCGAGCGTAGCTGGCATCGCCAGACGATTGGCGCCGTAATCACCGCTATCGCAGGGGCTTACGGGCTCGCGCCGGTCATCAGCGCGGTATTGAACGTGATCGAGCTGGTGCATCTCGACCAGGCGAACGAATCGGATGCGAATTTGCTAACGCGTCTGGGCCAGGAGTACGACGCGATCGCCACGGTCAAGGCTGACAGATTGCTGTTCCTGCCGATCGGCAAGGCGACCAACGCGAGCGGATTGAACCTGCCGCACGTCACACTCACGCGGCTCGATGGTGATCAGCACCGCTTTCTCCAGGCGGACCGTGACAGCTATACCGGCGTGCGCGCCTTCTACTACGACGTCAACAGTGCCGAGAAAAAGAGCGCCATTTCCGGCGGCGGGGAGAACATCAAGGATCTGAGGCACTCTTTCACCGATCGGAAAAGTGCTCTCGTTGCGGCGCGTGCCGAGTGGAACCGCCTGCAGCGCGGAACCGCGACGTTGAGCTACACGCTCGCCCACGGCCGGCCCGACCTTGCGCCTGAACTGACGTACACGCTGACGGGGATCAAGCAGGAAATTGCCGACATCATCTGGCTCGGCGGCAACGTGAAGCACAGTTTCACCTCGGACGCCTTCACCACCAGTCTGGAGCTGGAATCGCAACTGCCCGACGGGGATGAAGTTGCCGAGCTTGCAGAGGATGGGAAAAGCTACACGGGCATCATCGCCTGGTACCGGGAATCGAAGACAGCGAAACAGCACACTGTCACTGCGGGCGACCAAGCACGGCCACGACGGCTCACGCATCTGTACGAAAGCAAGGCGACGGCGAAGCGGGCGGTTGAAAGGGAATATAAACGGCTGCAGGCAAAAAATAGTGCGCCTACTGCCGGAGCTCCGGCGTGACCAGCCGGAGCGCGGTTGTGCGACGCGGGCCTATTTCGTCCGGGTCAGCATTTCTGCCAGGCGCTGCAGGTGCGCCTGATCGGTTTCCGACATCTGCCGGTACCGCTGGAGCAACAAGTACTCCAGTTGGGTCAACTTCAGGTCGGGCCTATCGTTGTTTCGAGCATCCTGCTCAAGCTTCTCCAAAACGCCTCGATCCAACATGCTCAATACTCCTGGGAAACGGTAAGCATCGACGGTTTCGCAGGATTCTAAATGGCCCAAAGTCGCTACTTTCAGCGATTGGCGATGGATGGAGTCATCGGTCAGTTGTCGGGTGTCTATTCGGGTTTAGCCGCAGGATTGACGCGCCCGGTATTCATTTCCGCAAGGCCGGTTACAACGCGTCGGGCCACGGCCTGGTCCGCAGGACTCAACGAGCGGATAGAGCAAATCAGCTCGGACTCAATCCCCGCCTGGGCTTCAACGGCATGGTCGCGTCTTCCAAAAAGGACGTACATCACATCGATCCCAACTTTCGAGATAGCCAACAAATACGCCGTGTCCGGGTTCTGCCGGCCGCGCTCGTAGTTACCTTGGGAGTTGCGTTTCACCCCTCCAATATCTGCCAGCTCGTTTTGTTTAATGCCAAGCCGGTCGCGCTCTTCCCGGAGCCGCTCGCCCAAAGTTTTTTCCAAGGAATCTCCGCATACACAAATTTTTGGCACGCACCGCTTTACACAGCCAATTTCTTGGGCATAATGATGGCACTTCCAACACGATTGAACACACATGAACACTATGCCCGTCCTCCTCACAACCGAGCAAGCCCGCGCGGAACTTGACCGCAACGGCATAACGATCGCCCAGTTCTGCCGCAAACACGCTCTGAACAAAAATTTGGTCAGCGATCTGTTGAACGGTCGGAAGAAAGGCGTCCGAGGCGAGGCCCGACGAGCAGCTGTGCTCCTGCGTATCAAAGACGGCGTGATATCAAACTAATTGCAGTTCTGCCGGTGAGAAACCAGAAGATGAAACGCACCGTTCTAGAAACCCGCCGCCAAGTCGTAAGTGCAGTGATCTGCGCCTACCCCGGCGGGCGCGATTGCGCAGCACCTCGGCTCGGCATGTCGGTAAAGAAGTTTGATAACCACGCTTACGAAAATGCCGGCAGTCGCCCTCTGACGGACGAGCAAATCTGCCTTTTGGAATCACAGACAGGCACCACCCATCTGCCGGACTTCGTCTGCGGCCTGTACGGCGGGGTTTTCGTCCCCGTTGCCGAGGCAGGTCAGCTGGACAACCTCGATCTGTATGCACGCTCGATCAATACCTCCATCAAGCGCGGTTTGGTCGACGCCATCATTGCCAAGGCCCTCGAAGATGGGGTCATCAACGATAGCGAAGTGCAAGACATCCTCACCGCGCACCGCGCCCACGTCGCGGCCAGCCATGAAGAGATCACCGCCGTGATCGTTTTGCACCGGGAACGCCCGGGCACTTAGGAACCGAAGTAGGCGCAGGAAGCGCCGCCAATTCTCGGCGTCAGCCGAAGGCCGCAACTAGCGGCGGGGAGAACAAGTGAGCACCTACAAATTGGTATGTCCGCACTGCCAGGGGCGAATGCGCATCCGAACCAGTGAGGGCACGCATATCTTTTTGCGTATCGCCTACCTGCAATGCACCAACGAAGCGTGTGGCTGGTCCGTTCGCGCCGAGTTCGAGATGACTCACGAAATGAGCCCGTCCGGCATGCCAAACCCATCAGTTCGCCTGCCGGTGGCACCAGTTGCGATTCGCCGGCACGCGATGAAAAAGGATGGCGAACAACAGATGGATCTACTGGGATTGGAGACGGCCTGATGAAAATCGTACTGAAAGCGCAGAACCCTGAACTGGAATATCGCTCGACGATGCAGAGCGCTGCCCTGTGCTTCATGCAGCGTCACCAGGGCGAACACCTGGACAATGACCAGCAGCTCTTCGTCCGGGCTGTGACCTATCTGCAGACCTCTCTCGAAGTGCCCCTTTATCTCGCAGAGACGCTCGCGGCCCTTGCCTACAGCGAGCTGCGCTCCACTGGCGATCAGCGCCGGCTGGATCTTGCCAACAGCAGCGAATCCGTGGCGGTGCTCACTGACCCCACCAGCGGCAATGCCTACGCCATCCCCGTCGCCCATATCTTCGAGCAATTGATCGACTTGCCCGGGCAGCGACAGACACCCCCGACCATCTGAACAAATAGCACGACCCAGAGCGTGTGGGTTTGGGCGAATTGCGCCCGAAATCAGGGATACAGCCATGAGCACAGCACTTTCGATCCGGATGGACCTGAGCAAGAACCTTGCAGAAGCCCTGCAGCACGAGCTGCGAGAGCGGCTGCGCCTCGGAATTCAAGAGCACTGGTATTCGGATGAGTTTCGGCGCGTCCCTGACGGTCTGCGCTCCGGCGCGATCCTTTCCGCTTACCCGGCCCTGGCAGCACAAAAAACCACTCTCGGCGCCTTACAGGCCGCCATAAGTAAGCAGGCTTGACGATGGAAGACGTAATCCGGGCTGACGTATTGACCCGACTCGAAAATGACTACGGGCTGAAGCATCGTGCCGGCACTGATTTCATGCGCGGCGGTGTATGCCCGGCATGCGGCAAAAAAGAGCTCTACTCCAGCTTCGTGAACCCGTGGTTCATCAAGTGCGGCCGGGAAAGCAAGTGCGGTCAGCAGTGGCACGTTAAAGAGCTGTACGACGACATTTTCGACGACTGGAGCAAACGGGCGCCGGCAACTGATGATCAGCCCACTGCCACGGCTCGCGCCTACCTGGAGTTTGCTCGCGGGTTCAAGATGGACCTGGTCGCAGGCCTATTCACTCAAGAGAGCTACTTTGATCGGGATTTGGAGATCGGATCAGCAACCGTGCGCTTCCCTCTGGAGCGCGGCGGTTATTGGGAGCGCCTGATCGACCGACCTCACCGGTTCGGAAAGAAGAAGGCTCGGTTCAAGCCAAAGGAATCGTACAGGGGCTATTGGTGGTGTTCACCGCACGTCGACCTCTCCAACACCCGCGAGCTCTGGATTGTCGAGGGGATCTTTGACGCCATTGCCCTGCAGCACAACGATATCGACGCTGTCGCCGCGATGTCGTCCAACGCCTTCCCGGAGGCTTCGCTCAAGGCGCTGATCACGCTACGGGCTGGCAGTCTCCCAAGGCTTGTATGGGCGCTGGACAATGAACCAGGCGCACACAAGTACACGCGCAAATGGGTGGCAATGGCCCGTGCGATGGGGTTTGAGTGTACTGCCGCGCAGATCCCGCAGCGTGATGCGCGAAAGGTGGACTGGAACGATCTACATCAGCGCTGGGGGTTTATCGACGACGAAGCCGACCGGCAGAAGCGGTTGGACGGCGACCTCGCCGAAGCACGCCACCACGGCGCCCTGCTCATCGCGGAGAGTGCCTCGGAAAAAGCGCTGCTGATGTACGACTGGCGCGAGCGAGAGGAATTTCACTTTGGCTTCGAATCCCGTCTGTACTGGTGGAAGCTGGACATCAGCAAGTTCAACAGCGCCATGCAAGCGCTGGAGACGAGCGAAAACCACGAAGAGCAGCAGCTGAACAACAAGGCAATGCGAGAGAAGGCGCTGCGCATGTCCGGCTGCGTGGTGGAGATCGCCAACTGCTACCCGCAGGCCCTGTATTTCCAACGCAACGAGATCACCGACGAGTCCTGGTACTTCTTCCGAGTCGACTTCCCCCACGACGGCGTGTCGGTAAAGAACACGTTCACCGGCGGCCAGGTCGCGGCCGCGAGCGAATTCAAGAAGCGCCTTCTGGGCATGGCTGCAGGCGCCGTGTTCACTGGCAGCGGTCAGCAGCTCGACAAGATCATGAAGGACCAGCTATTTGCGATCAAAACGGTCCAGACGATCGACTTCGTTGGCTACAGCAAAGAGTACGCCTGCTATGTCTACGGAGACATGGCAATCAAGGATGGTCAGGTCGTGGCGGTCAACGACGAGGAGTTCTTCGAGTTCGGAAAACTGCGACTCAAGACTTTGCAAAAGGCCGTGCCGGTCCGCATTCAGCGCGATCCAAAGGAATACAGCGATGAATGGGCAAAGCTGCTGTGGACGTGCTTCGGCGCCCAGGGCGTGGTCGCGCTGACGTTCTGGTTCGGATCACTGTTCGCCGAGCAGATCCGGGCTCGTTACCAGTCGTTCCCCTTCCTGGAAGCAACGGGCGAAGCCGGCGCCGGTAAAACCACGCTGCTCAACCTGCTGTGGAAATTGCTTGGTCGGTCTGGCTATGAGGGTTTCGACCCCTCCAAATCGACCAAGGCCGGCCGGAGCCGGTTGATGGGTCAAGTTTCCGGGATGCCGGTGGTACTGCTGGAATCTGACCGAAGCGGCGATGACAAATCACACGCCAAGAACTTCGAATGGGACGAGCTGAAGGATTACTTCGGCGGCGGCACACTGGCGACCAAAGGCGTCAAGACGGCCGGTAACGAAACCTACGAGCCTCCGTTCCGGGGCACGATCGCGATCAGCCAGAACGCTCCGGTTGTAGCGTCCGAAGCCATCATGACGCGGATCGTTAAGCTTCATTTCGTCCGCCCGGCTGTCACTCCGGCAAGCCGCGAGGCTGCTGACAACCTCACAGCGCTGGACGGTAACAAGCTCAGCCATTTTCTGCTGCAGGCGGTCAAGCGTGAAGCCGATGTCATGTCCACCCTTGCGGACAAGATCCCGGCTCACGAAGCCCGTCTGCGCCGGCTTCATACCCATTGCGTCAGCTGCGATACGGCGCACCCGCCTGATAGCGAAAAGTCTGCGTGCCAGAAGTGCGGCAACCAGTTGCGCGGATACATTCGGGTCGAGCGGATCGTAAAGAACCATGCGCAGCTTCTCGGCCTGGTTGACTGCATTCGTTCGCTGGTCCCACTGACTGACGCACAAATCACCGCGACACAACGCTGCATCGTCGGCATGGCGATCGAGCGCCAGAGCTCGATCAGCGCAGACCACCCGGTAGTAGCTGAATTCTGGGAGGTTTACGACTACCTGCAGAGCCTGGATGCCGAAGGGCCAGTGGTAAACCACAGCAAAAAAGACAACGTCATCGCCATCAACCTCAACGAGTTCGTCGAGCGCGCCGCCGAGCATCGCCAGAAGCTGGCCGACGTCAGCGAGCTGCGCGATCGCCTCAAGGAATCCCGCCGGCACAAATTTCTGGAATCGAATAAGTCTGTGGACAGCAAAGTCCGGGCTCACCACGCCATGCGACATAACAACACGATCACCAAATCACCGATCGTCAAGTGCTGGATTTTTCAGGCGTAGGGCTGCAACCCACGTCGAACAGCCCTGAAAGGAGAGAACCATGCAGATTCAAGTCGTCGCCGGCACGGCGCAGGCGCAACAAAGCCGCGTTACCGAGCTGCTCGACGAACTGGGCAATGACCAGCGCAAAACCGTCCAGGCGGAAGCCTATGGTCCCAGCGGACTCGTCGACATTCTGGAGGTCCGTGGCGCCGACGGTCAGCGAGAGATCCTGGTGCTCAATTGCACGCGGCGTCAGATTCAATCGGTGCTGGATTGGCAGTCATGCGAGGAAGACAACGACCAGTTTTTAGACCTGGTGCTGTACCTGGTGCGATTGCCAGACAGCGACCTGTAACGCCGGCTGCAACCGGCAACCCCTGAAAGGAGAGAACCATGCGAAACACCGAACCACTTGAACAAGCCGCTCGCGGCGCACTACTGGGGCAGTTGTTGGGAGCGGTACTGACTGTGACGCTGATCGCAATCGTCGCGGTGCAGGTTCCGGATCTGATGATCTGGATCCTTCGCTAGAAATCCAAATGAAGTCGGTGCCATGGGGCTGCAACCCCATGACACCTACCACCCCTGAAAGGAGAGAACCATGCAAGCCCAAACCCTCAACAGCAGCGCGGCCGAGGCTACCATGAACACGATTGTGGATGGACATACGTTCGAGCTGAGCGAGGTGCTTGATGCCTAAGCAAGCCGCTGCCCGCCAACGACCAACGATGGCGAGCCACCGACTCGACCTGCCGAGCATTTGCGACATTTGCGGTAGAGCTCGATCGACTCGCACCCATCAAAGCTGCAGCCGCATTAGGCAAAAAAGAAAAGAGGATGAATGGACGGAACTGATGGCCGAGAGGGTTGCTGCGAGATTGGCCCGAGGCCGACGCTATTCCCGGTAGGCTTTCCTCCAGAAGATCGCTCACTTTTTTCTAACAACTATGCCCCGGCACACTGACTACACTGACCGGGGCGTAAGAGATCCTGAGGCAACCATGTCGAGCAATGTCTTGATATTCGAAGATCTGCAGCGCATCACCGGATATCAGCGCCGGTCTGACGTTGAACGGTCACTCATTGAGCAGGGCGTCCGCCTGTTTCGAGGCCGTACCGGCCCGTGGACAACTCTGGACCTTATCAATCAAGCAGCTGGGCTGACCCCAGCATCGAACGAACGGTACGAACCCGACATTTTATGAAGCGAGCGAGGAAGCGGAAGCACAATCCGAACATCCCTGCCCACGTCGATCAGGCCGCCCTTCCGGCGGCCATTTTCTTCGACCTGCGCGGCAGCGGAGTTTGGTACACCCTCCACAGGGACGAAACCGGCAAACAGCGGCGCCGCAATGTGGCGCCTGCAGACGTGTCTCTGGCAGAACTACATCGGATCATGGATGAAGCGTCGAACGTCGACAGAGGCACGCTCCGTTACGTCTGTAAGAAGTTTCACGAAAGCGATCGCTATAAGAAACTCAAGCCGAAGACGCACGACGACTACTGCTACTCCCGAGACGTACTGCTGAACATTCCCACCAAACTGGGCAAGCCGCTGGGCGACCTCGCTGTGAAGAAGTTTACCGCCGCCCTGGTGCAGCGCATCGTTGATCGGCTTGCAGACGAGGGCACCCCTTCAAAAGCCGCGCATGCCCTCCGATATCTGCGCCGAGTTCTGCAGTGGGGGCGCAACCGAGGTTATCTAGAAATCAATCCAGCGCTGGGAATCGAGGCGCCGATCGAACGCAAGCAGCGCCGGCTGCCGACACAAAGTGTCATGGAGGATCTGATTGATCGGGCGACAGCTCGCGGCCGGCTCGCGCGCAACGAACCCGGTGGCTGTCCGGAATATCTACCGATCGTGATGGAACTGGCCTATCTGTGCAGGCTTCGAGGTATCGAGGTCGTCACCCTCACAGACGCCAATGAGCTGGAAGAAGGGATTTTGACCAACAGGCGCAAGGGCAGCAGGGACAACATCGTTCGTTGGACGCCGCGCTTGCGGGCCGTGTGGGACAGCGCAAAAGCTTACCGATCAAGCACCTGGGAAAAGCGCAGGACGCCAATCCCGATTGGCGCCGAAAAACGTCCAATTATCGTTGCGAGCCATGGCGGCATGCTGCGTAAGTCGAGTCTGGATACAGCCTGCCAGCGGTTCATCACCCTCGCGCTCAAAGACGATATCATTACTCCTGAGCAGCGTTTCGCACTGCATGACTTAAAGCGCCGGGGCATAACGGATACTGTAGGCAACCGAGCAGACAAACAGGAGGCAAGTGGTCATCGTGACCAGAAGATGATGGACATCTACGACCATAGCTTGCCAATTGTCTCCCCCTCAGCCAACTGAATGCGGTTAAGTTACTTGGCGGTATGACAACGGCATTGGACACGTGGCGGCAGTTAGCCAAAAGCTTGGAATGGGTCGCGGATGATTTCGCTCCCTGGAACGTCCGCTTTTTTTGAAAAAAACACCGACCCTTGGGCGCCTAGGTCACCTCTTATGCCCACCCCAGAAGGGCAGGTTCGCAAAATGCCTGTTCCCAGCAGTAGGCCGTACATTGATGATCATTGACAGGAAGCAATATGAGTAATCCAGGAATTCGATACGAGCGACTATTGTTTTGGGCAGCGCCTATTACCTTGGCCGCTTGTGCGGTGTTTGTTTCTATGGCTGGATACAATACCTATGAAGATAAGATTGCTGCAAATTGCTTTGACGCGGCTGCTGATGTCATAAAAGACAGTTCTAGGGTGTTATCGGACGAATGGAACGACGTTAAGCTCGATCAGATCAAAAATAAAGGCCGAGGAATCCTTAAATTCGATTATCGAGCCGCCGTGGCTAAGAAGTTGATATACGGCATCGAAAACAGCTGCTGGAAGAGAATTGACACTGGTGGATATAACTTGGAACGAGACCCAAGTATATTGATCGAAGATTTTCGATCTGTTGCCGCCGATCATCGCAAGCAGCCTATCAAAATGTATGGGGTCGAAATACCAGATTTTGCCGTTATCAGTTTAGCAGGCACAAAGATACAAATTGCAATGGCAAATTTTATCCAAGCTCTGCAAGTTGCGCTGGCCCCAATAATGCTTCTTTGGCTCGGCAGTCTTTATCATACCCGGTTTAGAGAAATCACAGCCTTCAAAAGCCATGAAAATATATTAGCTGTCCACCCTCATGTGATAAATGTATTCCCAGTGGGCTATTATCCAGACTTACGAAAAAAAAGCTGGTTTGGGTCTAGAGCGCCATATTTTTGGTCGATTTACTGTTTCCTCATACGGACGTTTTTAGTGCTCTGCTTCATAGCCCCGGCAACTGGTTTTTACGTCGGCTCGCTCTTCTACCAACCTATCTTTGGCTACTGGACTGCCAATTTTTTTGCAGGCTTGGGAGTAACTGTATACGCTTTTGGCGTTCTCCTCAGCGAGGCATTCGTAGGTCTGAAGCATTTCAAGGGAGAGGGCCCGTTACGCTGAGAGTCGTGATTACTCGTCGCTTAGGCTCTGATGCGGGCGAGTATGCAGGCCATCGTGGCAGTCTAAATCCACAGAGCGGAGCTTGGTGTGCGCTGCGTGTCACACGCCACCAAGGCGCGCGCATGCAGGCTTTGGCACTGCAAAGTTCAGAGAAAGCCCGATGCCGATGACGCATATAAACGTGATTGCAGTTCCTCACGGTCTACGAACTAGAGAAACGGCATCGCGTGGGTGATAGTACTTTATTAAATGAGAGGCTCTAGTGCATAAAATTGAAGAAGCCATAATTCTAGACAATGAAAGTCCTTTATTCTCGTCTAACTTAGCTAAAGGTGTGGTAGAGCTGGGAACGGCGGAAAACCTAGCTGTTTATATATTTGACTGTAGCAAAGCGCTCAGCAACATATCATCCTCGCTGGGTAAGGCAAGGCTCTCGTTGGCGCTTATGGACGTCAAATTTCTGGCCGCGCTCGCCGAAGACGACATCACCAAAAGCGACTACATTGAAATGCTTGTGGAGAATAGCATAATCAGAGTGCAACCCATTTATGATCGAGTGCTGATTTTGGTCAATAAGATACTAGATTTGGGCATTAGCAATGAGTCAATCAATCACATGTCATTGACGTCTAACGAGAATGTAAAGAATGAATCGCCCCGGATTTTCTAGACACTCTCCAAGCTCAGGAAATAGCGTTTCTCATACTCTACTGGAGACAGCTGCAT
>NZ_NKHL01000103.1:99454-108951 GCF_002934685.1 Pseudomonas bohemica | reverse complement strand
TGACTGCGCCTTTTTCCCGAATCCATTGGTTCCTCCTGAGGAAAGGTCAGAAGGTGTAAACCTTATTCAGGACGGGACATCATGCCAAAAAAAGCCCGGCTGTCGAGCGATCGGCAGCCGGGCTTTTTGTCGAGCATTGACTCAGTTCAGGCCGAGTTTGCCACGCAGTGTCGACAGGTCTTCAGCCAAGGTGTTGATCGGTCCGGTCAACGCCTTGCGATCGTTTTCCTTGACCTTGTCATAGGTCTCGTAGCCGCCATCCTTGGTTTTGTACTTCGCCAGGATTTTTTCTACGGTGGCGAAGTTCTTGTCGACCTTGGCAACGAAAGCCTTGTCCGTTTTCTCGAGTTGCGGCTTGAACAGGTCGACGATTTTCTTCGAGCCATCCACGTTACCCTCGAAGTCATACAGGTCCGTGTGGCTGTAGCGGTCCTCTTCACCGGACAGTTTGGTCGCGGCCACTTCTTCCATCAACGCAGCAGCGCCGCCCACCACTTTCTCTGGCGGGAAGGTCATGTCGGCGATGCGCGATTGCAGCTCTTTGACGTCGGCCAGCAGCTTGTCGGCGAACTTGTCCTGATCTTTGGTGGTGTTCTGTGCGAACAGCGCGTATTCCAGGCGATGGAAACCGGTGAAATCTTCAGCCTTGACGCCTTTCTCGTGGTCGTCTTCGCGGGAGTCGATCGAGGCATCGAGGTCGCTGAACAGCTCGGCAATTGGCTCGATGGACTCATAGGAGACGCGAGTGGTCGGGAACAGCTTCTTGGCCGTCGCCAGGTCGCCTTTCTTGACGGCGTCAGTGAATTTGGTGGTGTCGGTGACCAATTGGTCGACCTTTTCGGAAACGTAGATCTTGTAGTCCGAAATCGGTTGTACCAGATCCAGAGGGGCCGTCGCCGCGAACACGGACGGGGTCTGCAACAAGCCAAGGGTAACCAACAGCGCGAGAGGCGACTTTTTCATGGAGCTCTTCCTGTGAGGTAAGGGTTGTCAGGCAGTTTTTGTTTTTGCAGCGGAGGCAGCGGCCAGCATCGTGCGGCCGATAAAGTCGTTGTTGTCCACCACGCCCGGGAGGGTGAAGAAATAGCCGCCACCGACAGGCTTGAGGTATTCCTCCAACGGCTCGCCGTTGAGGCGGGTCTGGACGGTAATGAAGCCTTTTTCCAGATCCGACTGGTAGCAGATGAACAGCAGTCCCATGTCCAGCTGGCCGTTCTTGTTCACCCCATTGGAGTAGTTGAACGGACGACGCAGGATCAGGTTGCGCTGGCTTTGCGGGGTGCGCGGGTTGGCCAGGCGGATGTGCGAATCGAGCTTGGTGATCTTGCCTTCCGGATCCTTCTTGTAATCCGGGACGTCGGTTTCGGTCTTGCCGTCCATTGGCGCGCCGGTGGTCTTGACCCGGCCAAAGATGGCTTCCTGTTCCTGCAATGGCGTACGGTCCCAGCGCTCGACGAAGTTGCGGATAATCCGCACCGCCTGGTAGCTGCCATTGGCGGCCCAGGCCGGCTCGTCGCTGCCCGGTTGGACCCAGACCAGTTCGTTCATGGCCTTCTGATCGTTCGAGTCGGGGTTGGCCGAGCCGTCGCGGAAGCCCAGGAAGTTGCGTGCGCTTTCCGGCGGTTGGCCCGGTTTGAGCGGGGCCTGGGCCGGGACGGTGCCTTCCTGTTTCCAGCGCACCAGCAGCAGGTCCGGCAGATTTTTCACGATGTCGCGCAGGGCGTGGATGTTGCTGTCCGGGGCGTTGGAGCAGAACTGAATGCTCAGGTCGCCGTGGCAGCAGGCGGCTTCCAGCGCGTCGTTGGGGAAACCGACCATGCGCTGCAGGCGTTTGGGCTTGACCTGCTCCAGACCGAAGCGCTCGTCGAACAGCGAATCGCCCACGGACACCGTGATGGTCAGGTTGTCGGGGGTCACTACTGGGCCGAGGATGCCGGAGTCGAGCGGTGGCAGTTTCGGATCTACCTGGGGCACTGCGCCGCCGGTCATCAGAAACGCGATACGCTCGTTAAGCGTACGGAACAGACGCTCCAGGTCTTCGCGATCCTGTGCCAGCACGTCGAAAGCCACCATCATCCCGGCAGTAGGGCGCGGCGTGACAATGCCGCTCTGATGCACACCGTGGAATTCGTTGTGGTCCTGGGTTTTTTCACTTTTCGGCGCTTCGGTCACTTGCGCAGGCGCGTTGGTGGCTGCGAGGGCGCTGCCGCTCAGGCTGGCGCCGGCAATGGCAGCCCCCGCTGCGCCGATGCCCATCAGGACACGACGGCGTTCAGCGGAAATCGGGGCGTTGGATGAATCGTTGTCTTTCATTTGAATAGGTTCTTCGCTCGGGTTTCAGGGCCTGGCGGGCGCGTCACGCACCCGCCTGGGCACGCTTACAGGTCGGTGAGGCCCAGGGCCGGATCGATTCCATCGAGTGCATCGGCCAGAGCCTTGGCCTTGTCTGCGATTTGTTTTCGTTGTTCGGTACTGACCTGGTCATACGGCTTGAAGCCGTCGTCGGTCTTGAGCATCAGTAACTGATCATCCAGCGCGGTCGCCGCGTCGTCGATCTTCTTCAGCACGTCGCCCGAGGTCTTGGCCAACAATGGGCGCAGTAGGTCGATGACCTTGCGCGTGCCTTGCAAGTTGGCGGCAAAACCGGCGACGTCGATATGGCTGTAGCGTTCTTCCTCGCCGTTGCTGCGGATCTCGGCCAGGCTGCGGATGTTGCGCACGACCATGCTCGCCAGTTGCTCAGGGGCGATGGACTGGGCCAGCAGTTGGGTTTTCAGCGCAGCGATGTCGGCCTGCAGCTTCTGCACCACGGGCGCCAGGCCTTCCACCGACTTCTGCGAGAACAGGCCGAACTCGATGCGGTGGAAGCCGCTGAAGCCTGGATCCTGTTCACGTTTTTCGAAGTAGTCGGCGCGGGCATTGATCGCATTGTCCAGTTCCGCCAGACGCTGCGCGGCCGGGGCGATGCGCTGATAGGCAGCACGGGCCGGAGCATAAGCCTGCTGAGCATTGGCCAGGTCACCGCTTTGGATGGCCTGTTGCAGGTCGTTCACGGCGCGGATCAGTGCGCTGCTCTGGGTGCTCAGGTAAACGCGGTATTCGGACAGCGGGCCGATGAACGCAACCAGCGAAGGACGGGCCTTGGCGGCGGCTTCGGATTCGGCGGTCGGGGTCACGTGCAGAGTGCCGCGGGGGTTGCTCAGCAGGCCGCAGGTGATCGCATAGTCGCCCGGTTGCAGGTTGGCATTGATGATCTGGCTAAGGCCCGGTGCGATGTTTTCACGTTCCTCGATCACCAGCACGCCGTCGAGGATTTCCCACTCAACGGCACGTTCGGAGGCGTTGACGATGCGGAAGGCGTTCTTCCCGGCCGGCACGGTGAGTGCATTGGGCTCACAATTCCTGGCGTGAATGGTGACTACCGTTTCGTTGCCACTGTTGGCAATGCGCTTTTTCTGCGCAGCCTGGGACGCGAAATAGAACATGGCGCCCGCTGCGATCATCAGAATCACAGAGCCTGCGACGGCGAATCGCAGCGCACGAGAAGGCTTGGCTTTCTTTGGCGGAAGGCCCGAAGGACTGCTGGTCATGGTTGCCCTTATTTGTTCGTAACTGAAGAGGTATGGCCGTGCTCATGCGCCGGGCGAGTGGGTAGACTCACCACCCGCGGCTGCGGCAGGAAGAACAGCACCAGTGCGAATACCAGGTAAGCCAGGTAGACGGCCAGCACGCTGACGGTCGGCGCATCCTGATAACCGAACATGCCAGCCAGGACCGAACCGGTCGGGCCATCCATCGGCAGCGTCGCGCTGATGTCGAAGACCACGGTCTGGAAGTGGTTCCACAAACCCGCCTCATGCAGCGCCTGCACCGAGTTGGCCAGAATGCCCGCTGCCACCACGAGGATGAACAGCCCGGTCCAGCGGAAGAAACGGCTGAGGTTCAGACGCATGCTGCCGCTGTAGATCGCAAAGCCGATGGCCACCGCGATGATCAGGCCGAGCAGGGCGCCCAGGGGAGCGCTGGCACCCTCGCTCTGCTGGAAGATCGCCAGCAGGAAAAATACGGTTTCCAGGCCTTCGCGGGCCACAGCGAAGAACACCATGCCGATCAGGGCGTAGGTCTGGTTTTTCGAGCCGGCGAGGGCTGCGTCCAAAGAGGCGTGCAGTTCATGCTTGATTGAGCGCGCGACCTTGCGCATCCAGAACACCATCGAACTGAGAATGATCACGGCGAACAGGCCCACGAGCCCTTCGAACAGTTCCTGCTGTTTCTGCGGAAACTCGGCGCTGACCAACTCCAGGCCGCCACCGACGAACAGCGCCAGAGCACAGGCGAGGAAAACCCCGATCCAGACGGCTGGCATCCATTCACCGCGGCCGGTTTGTCTGAGGTAACTGGCAATGATGCCAACGATAAGCGCGGCTTCAATCCCTTCGCGCAACATGATCAAAAAAGGAACGAGCATTTATCACCGGTGTAAATCTGGTAAGGTATGCAGCGTGAACGCGGTCGCAAGCCATTCGCATTCAGCCAATGTGTAGCATAATGATACTCATTATTGAATGCGCATACTGGTTTTTTTGCAAAATCCCGGATTTGTGCATCACAGGCAGCGCGAGTTTCGAGCCGCACGCTGCGTAAGAGAGATGCACGGTCTAGCTCGCCGCTTGTGGCTTGCGATTTATCACTGCCCTAAGGGTCTCCACGAAACGTTGCGCCGCAGGACTCAATCCGAAGCCCGTCCGGGTTATCACGCCAATCTCCCGATTCACCCCGCCATGCTCGATTCTCACCTGCACCAGGTCGCCCCGTCCCTCGTCGGCCGATTCGGGCAGCAAGGTCATCCCCAACCCCTGTCGCACCAAGGCCATGACGGTGGACATGTAGTTCGCCTCCAGTGCCGGCGTCAGCGCCAGCCCTTCGTTGGCGAACAATTGCTCTACCCGCTCACGCACGCTGCTGTCGCGGCCGGTGAGGATGATCGGTTCGCCGGCCAGCTCTGACAGCTTTACAGAGTGACGCGCCGCCAGCGGATGACTCGGAGGCACGAACAGGCTCAGGCGGTCGACCATCACCACCTGGAAATCCAGCCCGTGACTGGTCCGCGCCTTCACGCCCAGGCCGAAATCCACCTCGCCTTCGCGCACCAGCGCATCGATGCGCTGCGCCACCACATCGCGTAACCGCACTTCGACACCGGGAAACTGCTCGCGGAAGGTCTTCAGGATCGGCGGCAGCGCGCCCGAGCACATGGAGGGCAGGGCGGCGACGGTCACGACGCCCCTGCGCACGGCCGCCAGATCCCGCGAGCCGCTGACGATGTTGTCCAGATCCAACAACAGCTTTTCCATCGGCCCCCGAGTGTTCTGCCCGGCGGCGGTCAGGCTGACCTGGCGCGGGCTGCGTTCCAGGAGGGTCACGCCGAGCCATTCTTCAAGTTGCTGGATTTGCACGGTCAGGGCCGAGGGCGACAGGTTCAGCTCGATGGCCGCCTTGGCGAAGCTGCCGCTGTCGGCCACAGCGAGGAAGGCGCGGATGTGCTGGATCGAGTTCTTCATGACGGCTTTCTCTTGATTCGGTTTTTTAGAACGTGGACCTGCGAACATTTCAATTTACAAAGCTTACCCTCGTTTCGATACTCGCTGAAAACAACAACCGCTCGTTCCGCCGGCCGCCGGACAGGAATGACAAGGAACGCCCATGCTCGCCACCCTCGGTGTCATCACCATTCTCTGTTTGCTCGCTGCCGTCATGAGCAAGCGTCTTTCACCTCTGGTTGCCCTGATCGCCTTGCCGATCATCGCTGCGCTGCTCGGCGGTTTCGGGTTGCAAACCAGCGGGTTCATCATCACCGGTATCAAGAACGTCGCCCCCGTGGTCGGCATGTTCGTGTTCGCCATCCTGTTTTTCGGGGTAATGACCGACGCCGGCATGCTCGACCCGATCATCGACCGCATCCTGCGCACGGTTGGCACACGTCCTACGCGGATTGTCGTCGGCACTGCGCTGCTGGCCTTGCTGGTGCATCTGGACGGCTCGGGTGCGGTGACCTTTTTAGTGACCATCCCGGCGATGCTGCCGCTGTACACGCGGCTGGGGATCGATCGGCGCATCCTGGCCTGCGTCGCAGCGATGGCGGCGGGGGTGAACTTCTTGCCGTGGACCGGTCCGGTATTGCGTTCGTCGGCAGCCTTGCATGTGTCGGTGGCCGAGCTGTTCCAGCCGCTGATCCCGGTGCAAATCGTCGGGCTGGCGTTCGTCTTCATCAGCGCCTGGCTATTGGGGCGTCGTGAAGAGAAGCGCCTGGGCCTGGGCCGCCTTCAAGGGGCTGGCGCAAAGGTCGATGTGGTGCCCGCGCGGGTATTGACCGAGCAGGAGGAAGTGCTGCGGCGCCCGCGGCTGTTCTGGCTCAACTTGCTGCTGACGATCGTGGTCATGGCCGTGATGATCGCCGGTTGGGTCGATCCGGTAGTGATGTTCATGGTCGGCACGGTGCTGGCGCTGTGTATCAATTATCCCAACGTCGACGCGCAACGCGCTCGCATCGATGCCCACGCCAAGACCGCGCTGACCATGGCCAGCATCCTCCTCGCCGCCGGGGTGTTCACCGGGATCATGCAAGGCACCGGAATGCTCAAGGCCATGGCCGAAGTCGCGGTGGCGCAGATTCCCGCCGGGCACGGCAAGCTGATTCCGATGGTGGTGGGCTTTCTGTCCATGCCGCTGAGCCTGCTGTTCGACCCGGATTCCTTCTATTTCGGTGTGATGCCGGTGATCGCCGAAGTCGGCCGCGCGCTGGGTGTCGATCCGCTGCAAGTGGCTCAGGCATCCTTGCTCGGCGTGCACACCACTGGCTTCCCGGTCAGCCCGTTGACCCCCGCGACCTTCCTGCTGGTGGGCTTGTGCAAGGTCGAACTGGCCGATCACCAACGTTTCACCATCCCGTTTCTGTTTGGCGCATCGGTGTTGATGACCCTCACCGCACTGTTGCTGGGAGTGTTTTGAATGAAGACTTTACGCATTGGCTCCGGCGCCGGTTACTCGGGCGACCGCATCGAGCCGGCCGTGGAACTGGCCGACAAGGGCGCGCTGGATTATCTGGTGTTCGAATGCCTGGCCGAACGCACCATCGCCCTGGCGCAGCAGGCGCGACTGGCCAATCCCGAGGCCGGTTACGACCCGCTGTTGAGCGAGCGCATGCGTCGGGTACTGCCGTTCGTGGCCCGTGGGCGTGAATCCGGGCAAAAGCGTCTGCGGATCATCAGCAACATGGGCGCGGCCAATCCGTTGTCGGCGGCGCGGGAAGTGCGACGGATTGCTGCCGAACTGGGTTTGCATGGCCTCAAGGTCGCCGCGCTGACGGGGGATGACGTGCTCGCGCAGTTGAATCCCGAGCAGTTGCTGGATAACGGCGCAACGGTCGGGTCGCTGGGTGAGCGTCTGGTCTCGGCCAATGCGTATCTGGGCGCGGAAGGGATTGTCGAAGCACTGCAGGCCGATGCCGATGTGGTGATTACCGGGCGGGTGGCCGACCCTTCGCTGTTTCTGGCGCCGCAACTGTTCGAATTCGGCTGGGCGCAGGACGACTGGGCAAGGCTGGGACGCGGCACGCTGATCGGTCATTTGCTCGAGTGCGCGGGGCAGATTACCGGTGGTTATTTCGCCGATCCCGGCGTGAAGGATGTGGCGGATCTGGCGCGGTTGGGTTTCCCCTTGGCTGAGGTGGATGCGCAAGGCAGGGCGGTGATCGGCAAGGTGCCCGGTTCCGGTGGGCGTATCGACACCGCGACGTGCACCGAGCAGATGATTTACGAGGTGCACGATCCCAAGGCGTACCTCACACCCGACGTGACCGCGGATTTTTCCGGCGTGTCCTTTAGTGTCGTTGCGCCCAATGAGGTGCGTGCCGAGGGTGCCGATGGTCGCGCTCGCCCGCAGACGCTGAAAATCTCGGTGGGCTATCTCGATGGCTGGATTGGCGAGGGGCAGATTTCCTATGGCGGCCCTGGGGCGTTGGGGCGTGCGCAGTTGGCGCGAGACGTGGTGCTGGAGCGGCTGAAGATAACCGGTGTGGTATTGGACGACGTGCGCGCCGAACTTATCGGCCTCGATTCGTTGCACGGCGCTGCATTGGGCTTGCGTACGTCGGGCGAACCCTGGGAAGTGCGGCTGCGGGTGGCCGGTCGCTGCGCCGATAGAGCCGAAGCGGTGCGCATCGGTAACGAAGTGGAAACCCTTTATACCAACGGCCCGTATGGTGGCGGCGGGGCGACCAAGAGCGTGCGTCAGGTGGTGGCGGTGGCTTCGCTGTTGTTGCCTCGGGATGCCGTCAAGCCAAGGGTTCATCTGGAGGATGCCTCATGAGTGCAGTCAAATTGCGTGAACTGGCCCATTCGCGAACCGGGGACAAGGGCGATACGTCGAATATCTCGGTGATCGCGTTCAAGGCCGAGGATTATCCACGCCTGCTCGATCAACTGACCGCCGAGCGCGTGGCGGCGCATTTCGCTGAATTGCTCGACCCCAAGGCAGGGGCAGTGCGGCGGTATGAGTTGCCGAACGTGCAGGCGCTCAATTTCGTGTTGCCGGGGATTTTGAAAGGGGGCGTGACGAGGTCGCTGGCGCTGGATGCGCATGGTAAGGCGCTGGGGGCGGCGTTGCTGGATATTGAGCTGGAGATGTGAGGGGTTTTGTGTTCGGCCGGTTGTCTCCGTTTTCCTGGCCCACGGAGCGGCAAGTCGGCCTACTACAAGGGGATTGCGTAAGTGCGCAAAATCCCGGTCCGACTCAGAACCTGTAGGAGACGTCGGAGGTTACGACGGCAGCGAACGGGGTGGGTCAGTGAAAGGTGATGTGCCTGACCCGCCGCCTTCGCGGCTGTCGCACAGCTCCAGCAGCTCCCACAGGTACAGCGCCAGCTTCAGGTCCTGATCCCGCTTTGCCTTGATCGCCCGAGATATCGCGCAAAAAAGGCTCTAGTCGCACCACTGCAGGGGATTGCGTAAGTGCGCAAAATCCCGGTCCGACTCGGAACTTGTAGGAGACGTCGGAGGTTACGACGGCAGCGAATGCGGTGGGTCTGTGAAAGGTGAGTGGCCGATCCACCGCCTTCGCGGCTGTCGCACAGCTCCAGCAGCTCCCACAGGTACAGCGCCAGTCTTCAGGTCCTGCTTTGCTTTGGTCGCCCGAGATATCGCGCAAACAAAGCGGTAGGCGCACTACAAGGGATTATGTAAGTGCGCAAAATCCGGTCCGAGTTAGAACCTGTAGGAGACGTCGGAGGTTACGACGGCAGCGAATGCGGTGGGTCAGTGAAAGGTGAGGTGTCTGATCCACCGCCTTCGCGGCTGTCGCACAGCTCCAGCAGCTCCCACAGGTACAGCGCCAAGCTTCAGGTCCTGATCCTGCTTTGCTTTGCTTTGCTTTGGTCGCCCGAGATATCGCGCAAACAAAGCTGTAGGCGCACGACAAGGGATTGCGTAAATGCGCAAAAT
>NZ_NKHL01000103.1:7761-99444 GCF_002934685.1 Pseudomonas bohemica | reverse complement strand
CGAATGCGGTGGGTCTGTGAAAGGTGAGTGGCCGATCCACCGCCTTCGCGGCTGTCGCACAGCTCCAGCAGCTCCCACAGTACAGCGCCAAGCTTCAGGTCCTGCTATGCTTTGGTCGCCCGAGATATCGCGCAAACAAAGCTGTAGGCGCACTACAAGGGATTACGTAAATGCGCAAAATCCGGTCCGAGTTAGAACCTGTAGGAGACGTCGGAGGTTACGACGGCAGCGAACGCGGTGGGGCGTGAAAGGTGAGCTGTCTGACCCGCCGCCTTCGCGGCTGTCGCACAGCTCCAGCAGCTCCCACAGGTACAGCGCCAAGCTTCAGATTCAGATTCAGATTCAGATTCTGATCCTGCTCTGGTCTTGATCTTCTGCCACGCAAGTCCAGGCACCGCAGAACCCTGACATGCTCACCTCTCATTCCTCAAAAACACCACATACCCCAGAAACCAGGCGCTGCGCTGCAAATAATCAGGCGCGTCCCATTCTCCGCCCTGAATCAACCCGATCTTGAACGGTAGCCCCAACTGACTCAGACGTGGCAGGTACGCGGCGTAATTCGCAATGCTGTGACGCCCCTGATAGGTCTGCACCACCACCTCGTCCACCACACCTTTCAACTGGCCGATCGCTTGCGGATCGGCGTTGCTGCTCCAGTCCATCAGCCCGGTGATGCTCAGTTTGTAATGCGCAGGCAGGCGCTGACGCAGGTCCTTGAGAAACGCTACGTAATCCTGCAAATAACGGGTGCGCGCGTCGAAATCGATCTGGATACCGGTCACTGCATTGCCCGCCTGCCGCCAGCGTTGCACCTGCCCCAACAACTGCTTGTAGACCGACTCCGGCCAGCGCAAGGTGTGGGCGCGGTAGACGATCCACAAATCCTGCTGCGGCAGGTGCGTGACGCTCATGCCCTGGGCGATGAAGTCGACGCGTTGCCGATCACCACGCGGGGCGAAGATCTGGCCTTGCAGCACATACAGCGTTTTCGCCTGATCCAGCACCGGTTGCGCCGCCACGCCGCTCCATAGCCAGAAAGCGTCGTGATCCCGGGCATCCACCGCGGCCCAGGCCGATCCACTGCACAGCAGCCAGACCAGCCCGGTCCGAATCAGCGTCTTGATCGGCACGCGGGTTTCACCCTACCAGTAGTACTGCAGAGATTTGCCCCACGTGGTCGCGCCGTAAGTGGTCTTCAACTGCTTGAACCAACCCTTGCGTACTGACTGCGCGACGTCCTTGCCGCCGCAACTGTTATAGCCCGACGGCCCATAGCAGTTGATTGCACGAAACAGCGCGTAGGCCTTGTCGTCGCGCGCGGCCTCGGCGTTGGCGATGACTGTCTGATAGCCGTCCAGGCGAGAAAACAGATCGCCCTTGAATCCCGGCTCGCTGCTGGCCAGTTGCGGGACGGCGGGGCGTTGATCCAGCGGCATGTTGTCGAGGCCGTTGCGCAGGATGAATTCGCCCAGGCAATTCAGGCCCTTGGGGTCTTTGCCGTTGGCCTGGAGCAGCGCCGCGGTTTCGCCGATGGCGGGGCAGGCGTAACCCGATTCCGCCTTGCCGCCGCTCCAGCGGAACAGCTGCAGGCTCTGGCCGTCGCCATAGACATAGCCCAGGCTGGTGCCGAGTTTGTCTTCGCCTGGTTTTTCCGGGAGTGCCTTTAGATCGTCGGCGAACGCGGCGTACTGGCCGTGCAGCAAATCCTTGTAAAGCAGCACGAACTGCGCGGTGGCCTTCTCATTGTCGCTGATGCCCTGCGCGATCTGCTGGCGCAGCAAGGGCGCGTCGGCCACTTTGTCCAGCAGGATCAGGCGCACCTGTGCCGAGTGGATCGGTGAATCGCTGGCGAACACCTTGGCCAGTTGCCCGCTGCGTTCGTAGTTCATCGCCAGCGCCAGTTCCAGCTGTTCGCGTTGCAGGGGCAGAGTGGCCAGTGGCAGCAGCTTCAGCCACAGACTCTGGGCGGCGGGCAGATCATTGCTGGCTTCCAGCGCCAGTGCGCGCAGGGTCTGCTGGCTGAACGCGAGATAGTCGAGTTTGGCCGGGATGTCTTTGGGCAGGCGCTTCAGCGCCTCGGTCGGGTTCTTGTCCAGATAGAAGTCGAACGCGGCCAACAGGTACTCGAACATCGCCGGTTGGCTGGCGAAGAGGGTTTTCTGTGCCAGCAGCGCATCGCGGGTCAGCTTGAGCTGGGTGTCGGGGCGCATCTGCATCAGGTCGCTGGTGGCGGTCATCAGGGCCGAGGGCGCCGCTTCATCCATGGACATCAGCAGCTTGTTGTCGGTCTCCTGAATCAGAGCGTCCAGGCTCAGGTTGCGCTGCTCGTCACCGGCTTCGGTCAATTGCCAGTTGTAATCCTCGGCCAGCTTGTCGATGTCTCTGGACAACCAGTGCACCCGGCGCATCAGCCCCTTGGCCGAGACGGCGTAAGCGCCTTGGGGGTAGGCAGCCAGGTACTGGTCGAAGGCTTCTGCGACCTTGGCAAACGGCGCCCGGTCGAGGTCGTCCTTGAGCGTGCCGTACTCGTCGAACGCGTCTTTCTGCGCATCGTTAAGCCGAGTACGGGCGATCATGTACAGGGCGGTTTCCTTGAGCCACGGCTGGGCACTGTCGCTCAGGCTGGCGAAGGCGGTTTGAGCCTCGGCGAAACGCCCGCTGTAGAAGTCCGACGCCGCTTGCAGATAGGTGAGCAATGCCTTGCCGTCCGCAGACTGAATGTCGGTCGGCAGCACGCCCGCCTGTTTCTGAGCATCCCAGGTGCAGGTTTCCAGTAGCTGCATGCGAGCGCGCGCCAGCGACTGGCGCTCGGCGTCGGACAACTGCGGCGTGTCGACCACTTGCTGGATGAACGCCATAGCGCTGTCATCGCTGTTGCTGCGGCAGCGGCTGCCTTCCCCCTGCAAGAACGCCTCGCCGGCGGTGTCGAGGCTGTCGCGCTTGAGGCCCAGTTTCTCCAGTAGCCCGCCCAGCGCCGCGGTGCTGGAGTTGTCGCCTTGCTCATCCTCGATGGTCGAGGGATCAAGACGCGACACCGAGAACGGCACCGGGCCATAACCTTCGGCGATCTCATCCTCGGTCAACGCGTTGGGCTTGAGTTCCAGCGCCTTGCGATCGGCCAGCAACAGACGCAGGTTCACCCGGCTGTCGTTGCCGGGGCTGAGGAAGGCGAGGTTGTTGCAGACATCCAGCGAGTCGCGCAACAGCGACCAGGCGGGGTAGCAGGAGTCGTCACTGCTGGCCTGTGCCGGACTGCAGATGGCCGCGCCGATGATCAATGCAAGAGGCGTCGATGAGCGGATACGCATGAATAATCCTTGATTTCGCTACGTAGGAGGAGGGTGAGGCGCGGCGAATGATACAGGGTGTTTCAGAAATGCGGATTGGTGGCACTTTGATGGTCATCACGGATTATTGGGCAGTCCCGCATCAGCTGAGCCCTGTCGCAGAAATTATTTTCAAAATGATGTGAGGTAAATCCTGCTGGCATCCGTGTAGTGAGAATCAGATTCGTTTCGCAACGAACGCCTTCACTACTCGACAGCTCAGGTTTATCCGTTCATGACAGCTCAATCCGGTTTTCGTGTGTCTGCTTCGCCCGCTCTTCGCCCCGCTGCGCTGCTGGGGCTGTGTTCGGTCACCGCGTTGCTGTGTTCACTTGGCCTGAGTTCGCTGGCCAGCGCTGAAGAGATGCAGCTGGACGCCGTGAACATCGACGCCGATTCGCAGACCGAGATCAGCGAAACCGAGCACAGCCGCACCAGCTATCAGGCGCGCAAGGCTTCAGTCGCCACCCGCACCGAGACGCCTCTGGTAGAAGTGCCACAGACCGTGAACGTGGTCACCAACCGGGTGATAGAGGATCGCCAGCCGAACAGTCTGGACGAGGCGATCAACGCGGTCAGTGGGGTCAAACAGGGCAATACGCTGGGCGGCACTCAGGACGCCATCCAGAAGCGCGGCTTCGGCACCAACCGCGACAATTCGATCATGCGCGACGGCATGCAATCGGTGCAGGCGCGCAACTTCACGCCCACCACCGAACGCATCGAAGTGCTCAAAGGCCCGGCGTCAATGCTCTACGGCGTTCAGGATCCGGGTGGTGTGATCAACGTGGTCACCAAGAAGCCGCAACTGGTCGATGCCCATTCCATTTCGGCGTTCGGCAGCAGCTTTGGTGGAGGCGGCGAGCAGATCGATCTGACCGGGCCTATCGGCAGCAACGGCCTGGCCTACCGCGTCATCGCCGACAAGCAGAACTACGACTACTGGCGCAATTTCGGCAGCATCGATCAGTCGGTGATCGCCCCGTCGCTGGCCTGGTATGGCGATGACACCACGGTCTCGGTGGCCTACGAGCACATGGAATATTCGGTGCCGTTCGATCGCGGCACGCAGATCAACACCAAGACCGGCAAAGTGCTGGACATCCCGCGCAATCGTCGTCTGGACGAGCCATTCAACGTCACCACTGGCCGCTCCGATTCCCTCGACCTGCGCATGGATCACCGCCTGAACGACACCTGGACCCTGCGCACCGGTTACGCCTATAGCCGCAACTACTACAACGACTACCAGTCGCGTTTCATTTCGGCCAACTACAACACCGGCGCGGTGACCCGTCGCGGCGATGCCACCCGCGATGCGGTGCAGTTCGCCCACACCGCCACGGTCAATATGCTGGGTGACGTGTATTGGGGCGATGTGCGTCACGAGGTGCTGTTCGGCGCCGATTACATGAAGAACGACCGCGAATTGGGCGACCTGTATCGCAGTGCCAACAAGGTCGATTTCAACTACAACGCGCCGGTTTACGGCGTGACGCCACAGCCGAGCTCGGTCAGTGCGCCGAACAGCGACCAGACCGATCACCTGCGCACCCATGCCTTCTTCGTGCAGGACGCGGTACACCTGAACGATCAGTGGATCTTCCAGGCTGGCCTGCGCTACGACGCGTTCGACGAGATGACCGGCAAGGGGCGTCCCTTCGTGGTCGGCGCCGATGTGAAGGACAGCAAGGTGGTGCCTCGCGTCGGGCTGGTTTACCTGATTCAGCCGGATTGGTCGGTGTACGGCAGCTACACCGAGTCGTTCCGCCCCAACACCTCGATTGCCGCGCCGATTGGCGATCTGCCGCCGGAAGAGGGCAAGTCCTACGAGGTCGGCACCAAATTCCAGAATGACGCGATTACCGCGACCGTGGCGCTGTTCAACATCAACAAGAAGAACGTGCAGACCAGCGAACCGTGTGGCACCGAGACCTGCACGCGAGTCTCCGGTGAGGTGCGTTCCCGAGGTCTGGAAGCGGATATCACTGGCCAGATCAACGAGTTCTGGAGCGTGACCGGCAGCTACGCCTACACCGACACCAAGGTGCTGGAAGACCCTGTTCTCAAAGGCGAGCCGCTGGACGGCGTGTCCAAACACACCGGCGCCGTGTACCTGACCCGTGATTTCGGGCATGTCGGCGTGGGCGACCTGCGCGCCGGCGCCGGTGCGCGTTTCGCCAGCCGCTGGGGTGTCAACGACGGGTCCGGGACCGAGTACTACCTGCCGTCCTCGAAAGTCGCCGATGCGTTCGTCTCCTACAAGATGAAGCTCGACGAGCGCGACCTGACCCTGCAGCTGAACCTGAAAAACATGTTCGACGAGAAGTACTACACCTCGTCCAGCGGCCTGGGTTCGCCAGCGATAGCCATCGGCGAGCCGCGTCAATTGGTGGCGCGGGCGAAGCTGGAGTTTTGACCGGGGCACGGCCTCGCACTTCTAGGAGCGCGCTTGCCCGCGAATGCGGTGTGTCCGGTGCATAAACAAATTACAGACATCTCGCATCGCAGGCGAGCGCGCTCCTACCTGGCCCATGTTCGCCATCACTCTCCATTTGGAAAAGGAATCGCTATGACTGTTCGTACGTTCACGATTCGCCGATTGGCGCTGATCATCGGCTTGTCGCTGGGATCGGCCGCACTCGCCGCGCCCCCCATCGACCCGGCACTCCCGGATTACACCCCACAACCGGCACTCCCATTCGCCGACGCCCGTTTCGTCGACAAGGACGGCGCGTTTCGCATTGCAGGGGCCGATCATGTGGACTTTATCGTCAAGCGCTTCAATGCCGCGCTGGTAGACCTGCACCCTGACTGGCGATTTCGCATCGAGTCCAAAGGCACCACCAGCGCCGTGCCATTGCTGACCCACGGCGTGACGATGTTCGGCGCCATGGGCCGGGCGATCAATCCGCTGGAAACCAGCGCCTACACCAAGATCGTCGGCAGCGCTCCGCTGGAAATCCGCGTTGCCTACGCCAGTGACGACACCTCCCAGCATTTGGCGACGTCGCTGGCGGCCTACGTCAATCGCGCCAATCCCATCGACACCCTGAGCATCGAGCAGATCAACCGCAGCCTGACCATCGGCCATCCCAAGGGTGATTTTTCCCGCTGGGGCCAGTTGGGTCTCAAGGGCGAGTGGGCCGAGCGGGCGATACATCCCTATGGCACGCCCGAGTTCACCGGGTTCGGCACCTACATGCAGAAGGACCAGTTGAACGGCTTGCCACTGGCGCCGAACTACGAAGCCTACGGCAAGACGGAGCTGATCCTAGAACGTCTGGCGGCCGACCCTGCGGGTATCGGCATCGCTGCCATCGGCCTGGAAAACGCGCGGATCAAGCAGCTCGGCATCCTCGATCCAAAAACTGGCCAGATCACCACCGGCACGCCCGCGCAAGTCGCCGACGGCAGCTATCCCTATGGTCGTTACCTGTACTTCTACGTGCGTCGCGAACCGGGCAAGACCCTCGACCCGCTGGTGCGCGAATACCTGCGCTTCGTGCTGTCGCGGCAGGGGCAAACGCTGATCGCCAGCCAGCCCAAGGGCTACCTGCCGTTGACCGCCAAAGACGCGCGTACAGAACTAGCCAAACTTGACGAGGTGGCGCCGCAATGAAGACTTTTCGAATCAATCACGTGCTCGGTGCGCTGACGCTGCTGGCGGCCAGTCTGTCGGTCAACGCGCAAATCCTGACGCCGCCCACCGATGCGCCGTACCTGACCCGCGACGGCGCTATCGCGATCATCGGCAACGACGGCATGGGCGACCTGATGAGCAACCTCAACGCGCTGTTCACTCAGCAGCATCCAGGCTTTCGTTTTGCCTTGACCGCCAAGGGCTCATCGGTGGGCATCCCGGCGCTGACCGCCAACGCCACGGCCATCGCGCCGCTGTCCCGCGAGGCCTGGCTGGGCGATATGCATGGCTTCGAGCAGGTCAAGGGTTATGCGCCACTGGATATTCGGATTGGGTATTCGGGTTTCGGCCCCCGCCCGCCGCACAAAACGCCACCGGCGGTCTATGTCAACGCGGCCAACCCGCTGCCGGGCCTGACCTTGCAGGATCTGGCGCGCATCGTCACCGCCGGTCAGCCTGAGGGCGACCTCAACACTTGGGGACAGTTGGGGGTCGACACGCGAGCAGCACGGCGGATTCACGTCTACGGCCTGCGCGACGACGGCGGGTTCGCGACCAACCTGCGTATGGACAAGCTGGGCGGCAAACCCTTCAGCGCCAAGTACGAAGCGCTGAACAGCCGTGAAGAAGTGATCGAGGCCGTGGCCAACGACCCTTACGGCATCGGCCTGACGGGATGGGTCGACGCCAGCAAGACCGCCAAAAACGTGCGCGTGCTGCCGCTGGCTGCCAAGGCGGGCGAGCCGTTCAAATCTGCGGATTACGAGACCGTCGCCGCAGGGGCGTATCCGCTGTCGGCCTTTCTTCATCTGTACGTCGACAACGCGCCGGGACACAAACTGCCGCCATTCATCAAGCAATACCTGCTGTTGGCGTTGTCGGACGAAGGGCAGAAAGCGGTACGTGAACAGCGCGACAGCGAGGAGGGGTATGTACCGTTGAGTGCCAGGGATTTACAGATCGAACGGCGCAAGGTGGAGGGGTTGTAGGACCGGGCGTCGCTTTTGATTCTGCTGAAGGCGTGGGCGCTTGGTTTGCCCACGATCTGCCGGGGACCGGCAGCAAATTCAGACACCCGGGGCGTACCTGACACACCGCGTCCCGAGATTCTGCTGCCGATTCCCTGCAGATCGCGTGCAAGCGAGGCACCTACGCCCTCCAGGCAGAACCTAAAGCGCCGATTGCGCAGGCCCACGGCATCAACGACTGCGGCAAAATCGTTTGAGGAGTAAGCTGTCACCCTCTTTCGCTTTAGCACCCCACGCCCCGGGTGTACCAGGACGATTTCCCCGCAATGAGTTCTTCAGCTCCGTTCGCTCCGCCGCCCTCGCTGTTTCTGCCATTGACCGAAGAGGACGCAAGGGCGCTGGCGGCTGGTGAGTCGCTGGACGATTTTCTGCACGCGGCGACTCGCCCTCAGCTCGCTGCACTGATGCTGCTGCTCAACCTCAAATCATTGGTCCAGCAGAACACCCCCATCGAACAACTCGAGCGCATGCTCGACGATGTGATGCGTGCGGCGATGTCGATGGAGGAGGCCGGTGGTACGTTGGCCGATCTGTTGCGTACGCGCTTCAATCCCGCGCATCTGGCCGACAGCTTGCAGTGGCTCGACATCGCCGGTATCAGCCTGTTGGAAGACCACCAAGTCGAGGATCGGCACTATCTGGATGAAGAAGGTCACTGGGATTTCAGCTTTGGCAAACGCCACCGGCAGACGCTCGATCCGCTGACTCGCGAGGTGGTCCTGCCCACCGGCGACGTGCTGCAACTGAGCGATCAGCAAAGCCGGATCTTCGATGAGTTTCGCGGCTGTCAGGATGAATCCTTTCATCTGCAAGCCTATGCCGGGGTGGGCAAGACGTTTCTGCTGGCCAAGTTCTTCGAAACCCTGCCTACCGAAACGACCCTGCTGATGGCGACCTACCCGCAGCAGGTCAACGCGCTGAAAGAGCGCATCAGACAAACCGACCCGAGCCGGAAACTCCACGCCTGCACCTTCGGCCATATGGCCAACCTGCTGCTCAACCGCGACCAGACTTCCGCCGGATGGCGCAACACCGGCAGACAGCGCACCGGGGCCGACTCGCTGGTTTCCGATCAGCAAATAGCCGAATGGCTGAACCTGCAAAACGTCGGCAGCCTGCCGCCGCGTCAGGTTGCCTGGGTCTGCCGCACCGCAGTCTACAGCTTCTGCCTGTCGCCGCTGCCGACCCTCGAAGCGCGGCATCTGCCGTCACTGGGCTATGCCGCCAGCCAGGCCGATATCGCCATGTTGCTGGAGTACAGCCGTCTGCTGTGGCGCGAAACCGTCCGGCCGTCCGCACCGCAGATTCGCCTGCCGGTGCGCAACAGCCATCGCATCAAGTTCCTGTCGCTGACCCGCGAAGTGGTGTTCGAAAATTTCACCCACATCATCATCGACGAGAGCCACGAACTGACCGCGCCCATGGTGCAGATCCTCGATCGCAGCCCTCAGGCGGTGATTACCCTGGGCGACGAATTTCAGCAGCTCAGCGGCAAGGCGCCGCGCCACGGTGGCAATATTCGCCAGCGCTTCATGACCCAGTCCATCCGCGCCGGGCGGCAAATGGCCGAAGTGCTGAACCCCCTGATCCAACTGCACCCCAGCGATATCAAGGAAGGCTTCGTCGGCCGCGCGCCGTACCCGACGCGTATCATCGGCCACAGCGTCATGCCCATCCCCGAGCGGCCCACCACCATTCTGGTCGCCAACGAATGGGGCCTGTTCGCCTGGTTCAAGCGCTTGACCGACGCGGGCGCCGGCTTCCAGTTGCCGCCTGCCACGGCTCAAGGCCTGACTTTGTTCATCAAGGGGCTGGTGCTGCTGTACCGCGAGGATTTGCGCCCTCAGCACCGGCTGATCTTCCGCTACACCCACTGGGATGCACTGGCGTCGGCCATGGGCGGCAGTCACGAGTTCAAGGCCGTGCATGAATGGCTGGGCCAGGGCAACACCGAGCAGGACTTCAGCCAGACCTTGCAGCGCTTCTGCGGTGAGCCGGGCGCGATCATCAAGCTGGCGAAAGTCGAAGACGTGAAAAACCAGGAGTTCGACACCGTACTGCTGTCCCGCGACCTGATGCGCCCGCCGCGCAGCGGTTCGCTCCATTCGCTGGCCAGCGTCTGCTCACTGCTCTACACCGCCAGCTCCCGCGCGCGGCATGAATTGCTGCTGCCGGGCAATCTGAATGACTGGTTGCAGGATATTGGGCGCAAGGAATCCTGAGTCCCTGCAAACAGCGGGTATTTCCAGACCGTTTCAAGGAGCCAACGTTGGGCAAGCGCACACTGAACAAAATGCTGAACCTGGACGACTTTCAGCGCGCAGCAAAACGCCGTCTGCCGCGTCCGATTTATGAATACATCGCCGGGGCGGTCGAAGATAACCGCTCGCATCATGCCAATGTGCAGTCCTTCCAGCGCTATGCGTTCGTGCCTCGGGTGCTGTGCAACGTGGCGATGCGCAGCAGCGCTCGACCGTTGTTCAGCCATGCCTTCGCGGTGCCCTTTGGGTTTGCGCCGATGGGCATCAGTGCGCTGTCAGCCTATCGCGGCGATATCGTGCTGGCCCGGGCGGCGGCGCAGATGAACCTGCCGATGATCATGAGTGGGTCATCGCTGATCCGTCTTGAAGAAGTGGTCAAGGTCAACCCAGACGCCTGGTTTCAGGCGTATCTGCCGGGCGACGAAGCCAACATCCGCGCACTGATCGCACGGGTGGTGGCATCCGGTTTTCGCACCCTGGTGATCACGGTCGACACCCCGGTCTCGGCCAACCGCGAGAACAATGTACGGGCGGGCTTTTCCACGCCTCTGCGCCCCGGTCTGCGCCTGGCTTGGGATGGCATTTCCCATCCCCGCTGGTTGCTCTCGACCTTTCTGCGCACGCTGCTCAAGCACGGCATTCCGCACTTCGAAAATAACTACGCCTACCGTGGCGCACCGATCATTTCGCCGTCAGTCAAGCGTGACTTTTCCGACCGTGGCCATCTGGACTGGTCGCACTTGCAGCTCATTCGTCAGCTGTGGCCCGGCAAGCTAGTGGTCAAAGGCATACTGCACCGCGACGACGCCCGACGAGCGGTGGACCTGGGCGTCGACGGCTTGATCGTCTCCAACCACGGCGGCCGCCAGTTGGACGGCTCAATCGCGCCGCTGCGGGTGTTGCCGTCGATCGTCGAGGCCTGCCCCGATATCCCGGTCATGCTCGACGGTGGGGTGCGCCGTGGCAGTGACATCCTCAAGGCCCTGGCCCTGGGCGCAGCCTTCGTATTCATTGGCCGCCCCTTCAACTTCGCCGCCGCAGTCGGGGGAGAGGAGGGCGTACTCCATGCCGCTCGGCTCCTGTCGCAGGAAGTCGGCCGGAATATGGGCATGCTGGGAATCTGCTCGCTGGACGAGCTGGATGCCAGTGTTTTGGTGCGCGATGATCAGGAGGTAGCGTGATGCCGGGAGGCGGGGCAGGGCACACACGCAGTTCAATATCCTTTTCAGCGCAACATCTATCTTCCCGCACTGTTTATTCCAGTGCTTGTGCGCCCCAGCTTTGTTAAATTCCCCTCCGGCACGTCCACCTGAGGCCGTGCCGCATCCCAAGCGCTGAATCCGGAAACCCTTCATGCCGAAAAAACCAGGCAGGCCTGCCCAGCACGAGTCGTCTGTGCCGAAAAAGGCCGGCAGTCTCACGTTGATTGATGTTGCCAAAGTTGCGGGCGTGTCGCCCATGACCGTGTCGCGGGCGTTGCATCGCCCTGATCTGGTGACCGAAGACACCCGTGAGAAAGTGCGTGAGGCGGTGCGCAAGACTGGCTACGTGCCAAACATGCTCGCCGGCGGGTTGGCCAGCAACAAGAGTCGGCTGGTGGCAATTTTTCTGCCGACCATCGCCAATTCGATCTTTGCCGATACGGTGCAGGCCTTGATGGACCGGCTGACCCAGGCGGGTTACCAGACGCTATTGGGCCTGACCGGGTACGACGCCGAGCAGGAGGAAAAGCTGCTCGAAGCGGTGCTCGGACGCCGCCCCGACGGCATCGTGCTGACGGGCACCCTGCACACCGAATCCAGCCGTACGCGCCTGGCTCAAGCCGGTATTCCGGTAGTCGAGGCCTGGGACTTGAGCGAAGACCCTATCGATATGCTGGTGGGTTTCTCCCATGAAAAAGTCGGCGAAGAAACCGCGCGGCATTTGCTGCACAAGGGCTACACGCGTTTCTCGGTGGTAGCCATCGGCGACCCTCGGGGCTTGCGGCGTTGCCACAGCCTGATCGCGGAGTTGAAAAAGCACGGCATCGACGAGGTGCCAATGGAAGTGCTCGCGCCGCCCGCGACCCTGCAAGTCGGACGCGAAGGGCTGGCTGGCTTGCTGGATCGTGGGATCTGCACCGACGTGGTGGTGTGCAGTTCGGACACGGTCGCCCAGGGCGTTCTGGCCGAAGCGGCGAGTCGCGGGCTGCGCGTGCCGCAGGACCTCGCGGTCATGGGTTTTGGCGATCTGAGCAGCGCGGCGCAGGTCTATCCGGCGCTTTCCACGGTTCGCGTCGATGGCAATCGCATCGGTCTGCAAGTCGCTCAGGCATTGCTTGACCGCTTCCAGGAATACAGCTCCAGCGCGGCGCCCGTTCGCGTCGATACCGGATTCACCCTCATCGATCGCGCCAGCGCCTGACCCCGGGGCGTGGCAAAAGCCGATGAGCGTGGTATTGAATGATTGCGCAATCAGTGTAAGATCCGGCTCATGGTGATCTGCTTTTCGAAGCCGATTACCTTTTTTATCGATTCTTATGATTGCGCAATCATAGTTTCAATTTCGTCCGACTCCGCAGACAGATCAGGGGCGCTCGCCAATGCTCATACAACAACAAAACACCACGTCTTCCGATAACGATCAGATCGCCTGGGTCAAGGTGTCTTCAGTATTCCTGCCGTTGGCCAATCCGATCAGCGACGCCAAGGTGCTCACCGGTCGGCAAAAGCCGATGACCGAAATCGCCATTCTGGTGGCCGAGATCGAAACCGCCGATGGCCATCGCGGCTTGGGTTTTAGCTATTCAAAGCGCGCGGGTGGACCGGGCCAGTTCGCCCACGCCAAGGAAATCGCACCGGCATTGATCGGTGAGAACCCCAGCGACATCGCCAAACTATGGACCAAGCTCTGCTGGGCGGGGGCATCGGTGGGACGCAGCGGCCTGTCAACTCAAGCGATCGGGGCGTTCGACGTCGCGCTGTGGGATCTGAAGGCCCGTCGCGCGAACCTCTCGCTGGCGCGGCTGCTGGGCGCTCATCGCGATTCGGTGCGTTGCTACAACACCTCGGGCGGCTTCCTGCACACGCCGCTGGAACAACTGCTGCACAACACCGACATGTCGCGGGAGAAGGGTATCGGCGGGATCAAGCTCAAGGTCGGGCAACCGGACTGCGCCATCGACCTGCATCGCGTGGCCACCGTGCGCAAGCATCTGGGAGATGACTTCCCGCTGATGGTCGACGCCAATCAGCAGTGGGACCGGCCGACCGCCCAGCGCATGTGTCGGCGCTTTGAGGAGTTCAACCTGATCTGGATCGAGGAGCCGCTGGATTGCTACGACGCCGAAGGACATGCGGCGCTGGCGCAGCAATTCGACACGCCGATCGCTACCGGGGAAATGCTCACCAGCGTCGCCGAGCACGCCGAGTTCATCAAACTGCGCGGAGCGGATTTCCTGATGCCGGATGCGCCGCGGGTCGGCGGGATCACGCCTTACCTGAAGGTGGCAGCAATGGCTGAGCAGGCAGGGCTGATGCTGGCGCCGCACTTTGCCATGGAACTGCACGTGCACCTGGCCGCCGCTTACCCGACCGAGCCTTGGGTCGAGCACTTCGAGTGGCTGGAGCCGCTGTTCAACGAGCGCCTGGAGACCCGCGATGGCCGAATGCTGGTGCCAACCCGCCCGGGCCTCGGCCTGTCACTGAGCGAGCAGGTCAAGGCCTGGACCGCGCAGGTCGCCGAAGTCGGATCTCGCCCCTGATTCATCGAAACATCGTTTATGCATGACCGGGAGCGTCTCCCCATGGGGCGCTCTTGCTTGCCGATCTATAAAAACAAAATGAGGGCTTTCATGTGGAACACTCCAACGCCGCAAGCGCTGCTGCCCCGGCTGCCGCCACCGCCGTTCGCAGCAAAGTGCGTTACTCGATCCTGACGATGCTGTTCATCGTCACCGCCATTAACGTCGGCGACCGCGCCACGTTATCCATTACCGGCTCTGCATTGACCGAAGTGCTCGGCATCAACTCGGTGACCCTGGGCTATATGTTCTCTGCGTTCGCCTGGGCCTATGTGCTGGGGCAGTTACCGGGCGGCTGGTTGCTCGACAAGTTCGGCTCGGTGCGAGTCTATGGCCTGTCGCTTTTGCTCTGGTCGATTATTACCGTAGGGCAGGGCATGATCGGCTTCTTCTCGGTGCCGGTGGCCATCGGCACCTTGTTCGTCTTGCGCTTCTTGCTGGGGTTGATCGAAGCGCCGGTCTATCCAGCCAACAGCCGTATTGTCGCGGCATGGTTTCCGTTGCAGGAACGGGGCTTGGCGACGGTGATTTTCAATTCGTCCATGTACATGTCGGTCGTGCTGCTGGCGCCTGCCATGGGCTTCGTCGCGCACCGCTATGGCTGGGAGCATGTGTACTGGTTCATGGGCTCGCTGGGCATTGTCGTCAGCCTGATCTGGTTCAAGCTGGTCAAAGCGCCGACCGAACACCCGATGGTCAACAGCGCCGAACTTGAGCACCTGCGCGAAGGTGGGGCACAGATCGATATGGACAAACCCAAGGCCAAGGGCGCGTTCGTGCCGCGCTTCTCGGACGTGAAGGTGCTGCTGAAGAGTCCGATGATGTGGTCGATCTATCTGGGCAAATACTGCGACACCTCGCTGCAGTATTTTTTCCTGACCTGGTTTCCGGTGTACCTGGTCAAGGGCCGGGGGCTGAATATCATGGAAGCCGGCGCCATCGCTGCGATTCCGGGCATCTGCGGACTGCTCGGCGCCCTGTGCGGCGGTGCGGTGTGCGACTACCTGATTCGCAAGGGTTTTTCCCTGTCCGTGGCGCGCAAGATCCCGCTGGTCTGCGGCATGACCATGGGCGCGACGCTGGTGTTCTGCAACTTCACCGAGTCGATGTGGGTGGTGACGATCCTGATGTCACTGGCGATCTTCGGCAAGGGCGTGGTGGCGGTGGACTGGACCTTGGTCTCGGACACCTCTCCAAAGGAAATTTCCGGCATGGCGGGTGGGCTGTTCAATATGTTCGGTAACCTCTCAGGCATCTTCACCCCGATCGTGATCGGCTACATCGTGCAATCCACCGGTTCGTTCTCGGGCGCCATCTATGTGGTCGCGGCCCATGCGCTGGTGGGCGCGCTGGCGTTTCTGAGCATGGGGAGTCTGCGGCGTTTGGAGTTGCAACGCAGGTAAACGCGAACGACTGTAGGCGGTTGTTTACCGGGGAGCGATGACGTCAGTCCAGGCGACATCGCTCTAATGGCCGATCAGCTGTTTGCCGCACTGCGCCATTGCTTCGGGCTCACCCCGAACCAGCGCTTGAACGCGCGGGAGAAGGCGCTGGTTTCCGAGTAGCCGAGCATCGAGGCGAGTTGGGTGACGCTCAGGTGCTGCTGCTTGAGGTGGGTGAGGGCTGATTCCTGGCGGATCTGGTCCACCAGTTGCGTGAAGCTCAGGCCGCGGTCGCGCAGTTTGCGTTGCAGGGCCCAGTCGGACAAACCCAGATCGTGCGCGATCTCGTCCAGCGCAGGTTCGCCCAGGTGCAGGGTGGCGAGGATGGTCTGGCGGGCGCGGTCGAGCAGGCCGGTTTCACTGCTGACGCCGCTGCCGGTATCGCCCAACTGGCGAATCGCGTCCTTGATCAGCATCAGCAGAATCGGGTCGCTGCCGGGCATGACCTTGTCGATCAGCTCGCTTTTGGGGATCAGCAGGGAATTGCAGCCCTGGGCGAACCGCACGTCGGCCTGAAAGGCGTCGCGGTGTTCGTGCCAGTCCTGTGGCCGTGAGTGTTCGAAGGCCACTTGCCGAGGCGCCCAGGTCGGGCCGAGTACATGGCGCACCAGATTCAGCGCCATGCCCATGGTCAGCTCGGCGTCCTGGCGGCGTTCGTTGATCGCACCGTGCCGCACTTGATAGTCGAAGCGGTAGCAGTCGCCCTGATCCACCAGTTCGATCAGCGTGCTGTGCTGATGGAAGGGAAAGGCTTCGGAGAAGTTGATCAGCGCATCTTCCAGCGTTGCCGAGCACAGACCGATGTAGCCCAGCAAACCCAGGGCCTGGGGCTGAAATTGCTGGCCGTAGCGCAGGCCGAAGTTGTCGCAACCGGTCTGCCGCGCCGCTTCTTCCAGCACTTTGCAGTAATTGGTCAGCGGCAGGCTGAGAGTGGGATGCAGCAATTGCTCGGGGTCGATGCCAGAGCGGCCGAAGACCCGATCCAGATCGCCGCCGTGCTGCACGATGAACCCGTCCAGACCGTTGGCGGCAGCCGACAACACACCGCGATTGCTGGTGGCGCAGGCGTTGGGGGCAGCGCTGGGGATCAGGGTCTGAAGCATTGGGGTGAGTGGCCTTCACGGTCTGTATGAATTTATTTCAAGCAAATGTCATACCTTGTTACTTCCTATCCAATCGCTGTAGGAGCGCGCCTGCCCGCGATAACGGCGTGTCAGACGCTTCATCTATTCCAGAGTGACTGCCATCGCGGGCAAGCGCGCTCCTACAGGTGAGTGCGTCGCTGATGGCAATTGCTACCCGATGACTCATCGCGCAAAGCCTGATCTGGGTAGTCAGGTGCCACGCCCCCCAATCATGACCCGATATAACGCACACCCCTCGACCGACGCGCCAGCCTGGCGCACCTTGGGCAAGTACCTTCAAAACTTGACCGCAGACGACAACCTGCGCGCTGTGCGGTCAAGCCTTGGCCGCGAAGCTGTGGCTATGCTCGACGTCAGGCAAATACCGTCGCTTGGCTACCGGGGTGCACAGACATGACTGCTTCACAACTCAAACCAACATTGGGAACCCTGCATCTGTGGGGTCTGGCCGTGGGCCTGGTGATCTCCGGCGAGTATTTCGGCTGGAGTTATGGCTGGGGCACGGCAGGCACCCTGGGCTTTCTGGTCACGACGCTGATGGTGGCAGTGATGTACACCTGCTTCATCTTCAGCTTCACAGAACTGACCACCGCTATCCCCAATGCAGGCGGGCCATTCGCCTACAGCCTGCGCGCTTTCGGGGTAACGGGCGGGATGATCGCTGGCCTCGCGACGCTGATCGAGTTCGTCTTTGCGCCGCCGGCCATCGCCATGGCGATCGGCGCCTATCTCAACGTGCAATATCCCTCGCTGGACCCGCGCGTCGCGGCGATCGGTGCATACATTGTGTTCATGACCCTGAACATTCTCGGCGTCAGCATCGCCGCGACCTTCGAACTGGTGGTCACGGTGCTGGCCGTCGCTGAACTGCTGGTGTTCATGGGCGTGGTCGCGCCGGGCTTCAGCTTCAGCAACTTCGTGCTGGGCGGCTGGGCTGGCTCCGACACCTTCAGCCTGCCTGCGATCAGCGGCATCTTCGCCGCGATTCCTTTCGCGATCTGGTTCTTCCTCGCCATCGAAGGCGCCGCCATGGCCGCCGAAGAAGCCAAGGACCCGAAACGCACCATTCCTCGCGCTTACGTGGCAGGCATTCTGACCCTGGTGATACTGGCGATCGGGGTGATGATCTTCGCCGGTGGCGTCGGTGACTGGCGCACCCTGTCGAATATCAACGACCCGCTGCCACAGGCGATGAAAGCGGTGGTAGGCAACAACTCCAACTGGATGCACATGCTGGTGTGGATCGGCCTGTTCGGTCTGGTGGCGAGTTTCCACGGCATCATTCTCGGCTATTCCCGTCAGTTCTTCGCCCTGGCCCGCGCGGGATTCCTGCCGCCGAGCCTGGCCAAGCTGTCACGCTTCCAGACCCCGCATCGCGCGATCATCGCCGGTGGCGTCATCGGCATCGCGGCGATTCTCAGTGACGGTCTGGTCAACCTGCAGGGCATGACGCTGACGGCGGCGATGATCACCATGTCGGTATTTGGCGCTATTGTGATGTACATCATCAGCATGCTCAGCCTGTTCAAGCTGCGCCGCAGCGAGCCGACCCTGGAACGCAGCTTCCGCGCTCCGGGTTATCCGATCGTGCCGGGCATCGCGCTGGTGCTGGCCGTGGTCTGTCTGGTGGCGATGGTCTGGTTCAACCTGGTCATCTGCGGCATCTTTGTCTGCCTGATGGCATTGGGCGCACTGTTCTGCAAGCTGGTGCGCAGTCGCGGTCCGGTTGTTGCAATCGCCGGTTAATCACCTGGTTCCAGAGAAGGAAGGTTGCCCATGAGCTTCGCCCACAGCATCGGTGGCATGGTCTGGCGTTTCGACAGCTTGCGGGAGCTCATGGCCAAGGCCAGTCCTGCGCGTTCCGGCGATTTCCTGGCCGAAGTCGCCGCCACCAGTGACGCCGAGCGTGCCGCGGCGCAGATGGCCTTGGCCGACGTGCCGCTCAAGCGCTTTCTCAGCGAAGCGTTGATCCCTTACGAAGAGGACGAAGTCACACGCCTGATCGTCGACAGCCACGACCTCGCCGCTTTCAGCCCGGTCAGTCACCTGACCGTGGGCGGTTTGCGCGACTGGCTGTTGGGCGACGAGGCCACCGAGGCCAGCCTCAAGGCGTTGGCGGCGGGGCTGACGCCGGAGATGGCGGCTGCGGTATCGAAGATCATGCGCGTGCAGGATCTGGTGCTGGTGTCGCAGAAAATCCGCGTGGTCACGCGCTTTCGCAATACCGTGGGGTTGCGCGGGCGGATGTCGACTCGGCTGCAACCCAATCACCCGACCGATGATCCGGCGGGAATTGCCGCCAGCGTGCTGGACGGCCTGCTGTACGGCAACGGCGACGCCATGATCGGTATCAACCCGGCCACCGACAGCGTCAGCGCCATCAGCGAACTGCTGAAGATGCTCGACGGCGTGATCCGTCATTACGAAATTCCCACTCAGTCCTGCGTGCTGACCCATGTCACCTCGTCGGTGGCGGCCATTGAAAAAGGCCTGCCGGTCGACCTGGTGTTTCAGTCCATCACCGGCACTGAGCAAGCCAACAGCAGCTTTGGCATCAGCCTGGAGATCCTGCGCGAAGGCTATGAAGCGGGCCTGAGCCTGAGTCGCGGGCCATTGGGCAACAACCTCATGTATTTCGAAACCGGGCAGGGCAGTGCGCTGTCGGCCAACGCCCACCACGGGGTCGATCAGCAGACCTGCGAAGCCCGCGCCTATGCGGTGGCCCGGCATTTCAACCCGTTTCTGGTCAACACCGTGGTCGGCTTTATCGGCCCGGAATACCTGTACAACGGCAAGCAGATCATTCGCGCCGGGCTTGAAGATCACTTCTGCGGCAAGCTGCTGGGCGTGCCCATGGGTTGCGACATCTGCTACACCAACCACGCCGAAGCCGATCAGGATGACATGGACGTGCTGCTGACGCTGCTAGGGGTCGCCGGGATCAACTTCATCATGGGCATTCCCGGCTCCGATGACGTGATGCTCAACTACCAGACCACGTCCTTTCACGACGCCCTGTACGCGCGCAAGACCCTTGGTCTGCGCCCGGCGCCGGAATTCGAAGCATGGCTGACGCGCATGGACATTCTGCGTCAGGATGACGGCGGCGTGCGGCTGGGGCAGGGCGTGCCGCCTCTGTTCCGCCAGGCGCTGGCGCAGTTGAAATAGCGACTTGATTTGGCAGTTGCAAGAAGAAGGATTTGGCCATGAGTGATGACCACAGCAAATCACCGGCCCAGGCCGACGCCTGGCGTCAACTGCGCTCGCTGACCTCGGCGCGCATCGCCCTGGGCCATGCCGGGACCAGCCTGCCGACCGCCGCGCAACTGGACTTCCAGTTCGCCCATGCGCAGGCTCGAGACGCGGTGCATCTGCCGTTCGATCACGGGGCGTTGAGTGAGCAACTCAACGCTCGTCAGCGCGAAACCCTCAAGGTCCACAGCTCGGCGCCGGACCGCAACGTCTACCTGCAACGACCGGATCTGGGGCGGCGCTTGTCGCAGGATTCGGTTGCGCAATTGCGCGATTACGTCGAGGCGCATCCCGAAGGCTTCGATCTGGCGTTGGTGGTGGCCGACGGGCTGTCTTCACTGGCGGTGCAACGCCACAGCCCGGCGATGCTCGAGCGCATCGATCAACTGGCGGCGGCCGAAGGCTGGAATCTGGCGCCAGTGGTGCTGGTGGAGCAGGGCCGGGTCGCGGTGGCCGATGAAGTCGCCGAGCTGCTCAAGGCGCGAATGGTGGTGATCCTCATCGGCGAACGCCCGGGCCTCAGCTCGCCGGACAGCCTTGGCCTGTACTTCACCTTCGCGCCACGCGTGGGCTTGAACGACGCGTCCCGTAACTGCATCTCCAACGTTCGGCTCGAAGGCATGAGCTACGCGATGGCCGCGCACAAATTGCTGTACCTGATGCGCGAGGCCTGGCGTCGACAATTGTCGGGCGTCAGCCTCAAGGATGAAGCGCATGTGCCCGTGCTGGAAGCGGGTGAAGAAGCGCGGCCGGGGAATTTTTTGATTGGCGGGTAGACCCCGGTTCATATCACTCCACAGTCCAGTATTCGCTCGTATCTTCGGTTCATCCGGCCGTTTTCCGCCTGCTTTTTGCCTTGTCTTGCCTTCGCCCGCTACGATTTTCACACGCCCCGTGCAGGAAACGTCGCAGGTTACGACGGCAGCGAATAAGTGCATCAGTCGACAAAGGTGCAACTTACTTGGCGCGAGCGTCAGGTCGACAACTGCGTGTAGACTTTCGCCCGACCATCGGGGATTGCACAGCTGTGTTCCCTTCGTTTCCGATTTTTGTAAGGCGTACTTATGGATCTGCGTCAGCTGGAAGCTTTTGCGGCTGTGATGTCGGCGGGCAGCGTCACTGCTGCGGGGAAAATGCTCGGCCGTTCTCAGCCGTCGGTGACGCGGGTCATTCAGGAGCTTGAGCAGGAACTTGGCTTTGCGTTGTTCGAACGCAGCGGGCCGAAGGTCACCCCGACTCAGAAGGCTTTCATGATGTATGGCGAGGTCGAAAGCGCGCTGCTGGGGATTCGCAACATCCGCCAGCGCGCGCAGCACATCGCTCGGGAGGAGAACCATCAAATCAAGCTGGTGGCGATCTCCGCACTGGCTGCAGGGCTATTACCCAGCGCATTGTCGCGCCTGCCGCAGAGCCTGCGCCCGCAGCAGATCCAGCTACAGAGCATGTCCCCGGAAAACGTGGTGCAGGCAGTGCTGTCGAAAACCATGGACCTGGGCGCGGTAAGCCTGCCGCTCGAGCACCGCGGCCTGGACATCCACTGGATCGGCGAAGCTCCCTGTGTCGCGGTATTGCCCGCCGACTCGGCGCTGGCCGCCCATCCGGTGTTGTCCATGGAGCAACTGGTGGAGCAGACCCTCATCACCATGGCCAATCCCTATCGTTTCCGACGTCGCATCGACAAAGCCTTTCACGACGCTGGCGGCAAGGCGCCGCGCATGCTTGACACCAACACCTCATTGATTGCGATGCAGATGGCCAGAGTAGGGTTGGGCGTTGCACTGGTTGATCCGTTCACGGCCACGGGGGTGCCGCTGGAAGGTGTCGTTGTACGGCCGATCGCCTGCAACATTCCGTTTTTCTTCGGTCTCATTTCTGCGTTCGCCAGCCCGCTCTCGGATGTGGCGCGCGCGCTGATCGATGAGATTGCAAGCTCGGCCAAACGGCTGCTGCCCCAGATGGTGATGCATGAAGCCAGCGCCCACGACGCGCTGTTGCAAAACATCTATGCCGAATAGCGTGATGGCATTCTTCTCCCTCTAATTCCAGCAGGGAATATCAATATTCTTTTTTGCGCATTGCGAGAATAAAAAGCGCCTTTTAGTATTCGGTTTAAGCATTCATGGCCTTCCTGAATTCATATTTTTCGATTCTGGGAGGCGTTTGAATTGATAGAGATTAAGAATCGAGCGCTTGCTCTCGATCGCCACGCCGAGTACCCAACATGTCCGATGTCACTGCACCCACTGGCCTGGCGTCACTGGAGGCGCGTCTGCGCCAGGATCTACTCTGGCTCGATCTGCCTGCCAACCCATGGGTCAAGTCGCGCCTTCATGAAGGTGCTCCGGTGTTGGACGTCGCGATTATCGGCGGTGGTATGGCGGGCCTGGCGTTAGCGGCGGAACTGCGTCATCTGGGTGTTGCCGCAGTGATCTTCGATCAGGCGCCCGCAGGTTTCGAAGGCCCTTGGGCAACCACGGCGCGCATGGAAACGCTGCGTTCCCCTAAACAACTCACTGGGCCGGCCCTGGGTTTGCCTGCGCTGACCTTCCGCGCCTGGTACGAAGCGCAGTTCGGCGATGACGGCTGGGCCGCGCTGGACAAGATCCCTCGTCTGCAATGGGCCGAATACCTGCGCTGGTATCGCAGGGTGCTGGCGCTGGACGTGCGCAACGAACACCGTGTGGCCCGCGTTGCCCCGCGAGCGGACGGGATCGTGGAGTTGGACGTGGAAGCGGCGGGGCAGACACTGAATCTGCTCGCGCGGCATGTGGTCCTCGCCACGGGTCGTGACGGCCTGGGTGGTCCTTGGGTGCCGAGGTTCGCGCACCAGTTGCCGCGTCATCTGTGGGCGCATTCGGCAGACGGCCTGCAAGACGAGTGGTTCAAGGGCCATCGCGTCGCCGTCATTGGCGGTGGCGCATCGGCAATGGACAGCGCTGCGACGGCGCTTGAAGCCGGTGCGACGCGGGTCGATCTGCTGATCCGACGCGCCGAATTGCCACGCATCAACAAAGGCAAGGGCGCGGGCAATCCTGGCATGACCCACGGCTACTGGCGCCTGCCCGACGAGTGGAAATGGCGCATCCGCAACTACCTCAACACCCAGCAAGTGCCGCCGCCTCGGGGCAGCACGCTGCGCGTCTCGCGCTCGGGCAGGGCGCGCTTTCTATTGAACTCTCCCGTGCTGTCGGTGCAGGAAAACCCCGTCGGCGGCGTGTTTCTGCAAACGCCCACCGCACGGATCGAGGCGGACTTCGTGGTATTCGCCACCGGCTTTCGCACGGACTTCGCGCTGCGTCCGGAGTTTGCGCCGTTCTCGTCACAGATCCGCGTCTGGCGGGATCGTTTTCAGGCGCCTGTCGATGAAGTCGACGCCGAACTGGCTGAGCTTCCGGATCTGGGCAACTGCTTCGAGTTTCAGGAGAAGACGCCCGGCGCCTGTCCGGGCCTGAACCATATTCACTGCTTCAGCTATCCGGCGGCGCTGAGCTACGGCGCGGTTTCCGGCGATATTCCTGCGATCAGCGAGGGCTCCAAACGACTGGCGCACGCCTTGATCGGACAGCTATTCAACGAAGACATCGAGCAGCATTTCGACGCCATCCGACAGTACGCCGATCCGGAATTGCTCGGTGATGAATGGGTGGCCAGCCAGCCCGACGCTGATGAGTTGCGCGCATGATCGGCTGGACAGTGCGACGGCTGACCCAGTCGATGCTGGTCATTCTGTTGATGACGCTGGTGGTGTTCATCGGCCTGAATGCCATCGGCAATCCGATGGACATTCTGGTAGGGGAAGACCTCAACCAGGCCGAGCGCCTGCAGGCGATCGCTCATCTGGGCCTGGATAAGCCGCTGTGGCAGCAGTATCTGCTTTTTCTCCAGGGCGCGATTCACGGCAACCTCGGCCAGAGCTTCGTTTATCACGAAGACGCCATGCGTTTGATTCTGCAACGCCTGCCGGCGACGTTCGAACTGGCATTCAGCGCACTGTTTCTGGCGGTAGTGATCGGCGTACCGCTGGGCATGTTTGCCGGTACGTATCCAGACCATCCGCTGTCGCGGCTGATGATGGCCAGCAGCATCGTGGGCTTTTCCCTGCCTGCGTTCTGGGTGGCCTTGATGATGATCATGCTGTTTTCGATCAAGCTCGGTTGGCTGCCGGCGAGCGGCCGCGGCGCTACCCGCGAACTGCTCGGGGTGCAGTGGTCGTGGCTGACCCTCGATGGCTTGCAGCACCTGTTATTGCCTGCGCTGAACCTGGCGCTGTTCAAGATTTCCCTGGTGCTGCGCCTGACTCGCGCGGGCGTGCGTGAAGTGTTGCCGCAGGAGTTCGTCAAATTCGCCCGGGCCAAGGGCCTGTCGCCGATGAGGGTGATGTGCATGCACGTCATGCGTAACACGATGATTCCGGTGGTGACGGTGCTGGCCATGGAATTGGGCTCGACCATCGCTTACGCCGTCGTCACCGAGAGCATCTTTTCCTGGCCAGGCGCGGGCAAGTTGATCCTGGACAGCATCAACACCCTGGATCGCCCGGTGGTCGTCGCTTATCTGATGGTGGTCGTGGTGATTTTCGTGGTGCTGAACCTGATCGTCGACGGCCTGTATTACCTGCTCGATCCACGTGTGCGTGTCGAGGCCTCCCGATGAATGCCGTTTCGAAAACCGTGCGTTTGCAGGCTCAGTCGCCGTGGCGACGGGTCGCGGTCGAGTTCATGAGTTCGCCCACTGCAGTGATTGGCCTGCTGGTGCTGCTGATCATTGTATTGATCGCCGTACTGGCGCCGTGGATCGTGGTCCAGAACCCCTACGACCTGATGCAACTCAATGTGCTGGACGCACGGCTCGCGCCGGGTAGCGCCAACATGGACACCGGCTACACCTACTGGCTCGGCACCGACGGCCAGGGGCGTGATCTGGTTTCGGCGATCATGTACGGCCTGCGCATCAGCCTGTGGGTAGGGATTGGCTCAGCGCTGATCGCCGCGGTGATCGGCACGCTGTTGGGGCTGGTCTCGGCCTACGTCGGTGGCTGGCTCGATGCCTTGCTCATGCGTCTGGTGGACCTGCTGCTGTCGTTCCCGGTGATTCTCATGGCGTTGATGATCCTCGCCTGGCTGGGCAAGGGGGTCGGCAACGTCATGCTCACCCTGATCCTGCTGGAGTGGGCCTACTACGCCCGCACGGCGCGCGGTCAAGCGCTGACCGAAAGTCGCCGCGAGTACGTCGATGCCGCGCGGGGGCAGGGCATCGGTCCCTGGCGGATCGTGGTTGGCCACATTCTGCCCAATTGCCTGCCGCCGCTGATCGTCATCGGCGCGCTACAGATCGCCCGCGCCATCACGCTTGAGGCAACGCTGTCATTTCTGGGGCTGGGTGTGCCGGTCACCGAACCGTCACTGGGGCTGCTGATCGCCAATGGCTTTCAGTACATGCTCAGCAACGAATACTGGATCAGCCTGTTTCCGGGGCTGGCGCTGTTGATCACCATCGTCGCGATCAATCTGGTCGGCGACCGTCTGCGCGACGTTCTGAATCCGAGGTTGCAGCGATGAGCCTGCCTGAATCGTCCGTAGCGAACTCTCCTACTCTCGACGTGCGCAATCTGTGCACCTCGTTCTACACCCGCGCCGGTGTGTTGCCTGCGGTGCGCGACGTGTCATTGCGCGTCCAGCCGGGGCGTGTGCTGGGGCTGGTAGGCGAGTCCGGGTCGGGCAAATCGGTGACCGGTTTCTCGATCCTCGGCCTGGTCGATGCACCGGGGCGCATCAGTGGCGGGCAGGTGCTGTTCAAGGGACGCGACCTTATCGGGCTTTCGCCTGCTCAGTTGCGCGACTTGCAGGGCAACCGCATTGCGATGATCTTTCAAGACCCGATGATGACCCTCAACCCGGTGCTGCGGGTCGACACGCAGATGATCGAAGCGGTCCGCGCTCATCGTCCGGTGAGCAAGCGCGAAGCCCGCGAGCATGCCGGGCGCACGTTGGCGTTGATGGGCATCCCCAGCCCGGAAGAACGCCTGAGTGCCTATCCGCATCAGTTGTCCGGTGGCATGCGTCAGCGGGTAGCGATCGCCATCGCGCTGCTGCATTCGCCGGACCTGATCATCGCCGACGAGCCCACCACGGCGCTGGACGTGACCATTCAGGCGCAGATCCTCAGTGAAGTGCAGAAGCTGGTGCGCGAGCACGGCACATCGTTGATCTGGATCACGCACGACCTTTCGGTGGTCGCGGGCCTGGCCGATGACGTGGCGGTGATGTACGCCGGACGCATCGTTGAGCAGGGTTCGGTGGCCGATGTGCTGGACCGCCCGCAACATCCTTATACGCAAGGCCTGATCGACAGCCTGCCCAGCCGCAACCGCCGGGGTCAGCGCCTGCGGCAGATTCCCGGCATGGCGCCGGACCTGCTGTCGATGCCTGTCGGCTGTGCGTTTGCACCGCGTTGTTCGCGTGCCTCTGCGCGTTGCGCCGAAGAGCCGCAGATGCGCGAGGTCGCGCCTGGTCAGACCGTTCGATGCTTTCACCCCGGAGCCGCCGATGCACAGTGAACAGATCCCGCTGATCGAGTTGGATCAGGTCAGCAAGACGTTCGGCAAGGCGCCGGCCGAGCACTCGGTGCAGCGTCTGCTGCAACGCCTGCAATTGAGCCGGCCAAGGCCCGTGACCCACGCGGTGGATCGCGTTGACCTGCGCATTCATCGCGGTGAAGTGGTGGGGCTGGTGGGGGAGTCGGGCTGTGGCAAATCGACCCTTGGTCGCATGGTGGCCGGGCTGCTGCCGGTTTCCTCAGGCACGGCATCAGTGGACGGCAAGCCTCTGGACACCCTGACCACGCAGGAGCGCCATGCGGTGCGCCTGAAAGTGCAGATGATCTTTCAGGATCCCTCGTCGAGTCTCAATCCACGGCTGCGGGTCGATCGCATTGTTGGAGAAGGCGCGCTGCTGCATGGCCTGACCGACAAGCGCGACTTCGACGATTACGTCAGCGCCCAGCTGCAACGCGCCGGGTTGAGCCCACAGTTGCGCCAGCGTTATCCGCATCAGTTCAGCGGCGGTCAGCGCCAGCGTATCGGCATCGCCCGCGCGCTGGCGGTGCAGCCCGAACTGCTGGTCTGTGACGAGTCGGTCGCCGCGCTGGACGTGTCGATTCAGGCGCAGATCCTCAACCTGTTCATGGACCTGCGTGACGAGCTGGGCCTGACCTATCTGTTCATCAGTCACGACCTGGGCGTGGTCGAGCACCTGTGTGACCGGGTCGTGGTGATGTACCTCGGGCGGGTGGTGGAAAGCGCCTCGGTCGATGACCTGTTCGCCCGCGCCAATCATCCCTATACCCAGGCGTTGCTGGCGCAGATCCCGCGTTTCGATGTTCGCAGTACCCGATATGACGCGATCAAAGGGGAAATCCCCAGTCCGCTGAACCCGCCCGCCGGGTGTCATTTTCACCCTCGCTGTCCGCACGCCATCGCGCGCTGTCGCGAAGAAGTTCCTGCGCTGAGGGAGGTCTCACCAAACCACCTCAGTGCGTGTCACCTCAACGACTACTGATGAGCGAGCGCATCGACGCTCGCCGTGCCCACTGCCATTGCGTACAAGGAATTCTCCATGCAACCACGTGTTCGTTCACTGATCGCTTCGGCGCTGATTCTGGCGGCCGGCAGCGTTTCGGCGCAGACCCTGCGCATCGGCTATGCCGACCCGGTTTCCTCCCTCGACCCGCAACTGAACAACTATGCCGGCGACCGTTCGGTGGCCCTGCACGCCTTCGAATCGCTGGTCAATCGTCACGACGACAAGACCCTGCCGGGCCTGGCCAAGAGCTGGAAAGTACTGGATGACACCACCTGGCAGTTCGACCTGCGCGACGACGTCAAATGGCAGGACGGCACGCCGTTGACCGCCGACGATTTCGTGTTCTCCTTCGAGCGTGCGCGTAACGTACCGGGCAGCGTTGCCTCCTATGCGGGCGCGACGCGTACGGTCGAATCGGTAAAGGCCAAGGATGATCACACGCTGATCATCAAGACCGGCACCCCGAACGCCAACCTGCTGCCGGACGTGGATTCGATCTACATCGTCAGCCGTCACGCAGGTGCCGGTGCCAGCAGCGCGGATTACAACTCGGGCAAGGCAATGGTCGGCACAGGTCCCTACCGCTTCGTTTCGTATGTGCCGGGCGATCGCACGATCTTCGAACGCAACGACAGCTACTGGGGCGGCAAGCCAACTTGGGATCAGGTGGATTTCCGCTTCATCGCCAACGCGGCCAACCGCACAGCGGCGTTGCTCGCTGGTGACGTCGATGTGATCGACAAGGTCTCGCCGACCGACGTCGAGCGGCTGCGCAAGACGCCTGCCGTGAACGTCTTCGCCTATCAGGGGCTGCGCGCGCTGATCATTCAGCCAAGTTTCCGCGAAGGGCCCAATGAGTTCATTCGCGATAACGCTGGCAAGCCGCTAGTCGACAACCCACTGCGTGACGTTCGCGTGCGCAAGGCGCTGTCCCTGGCGATCAACCGCCAGGCCATCGACGAGCGCATCATGCAGGGCACCGTGACCGAGGCCAACCAATGGATGCCGGCCAACACCTTTGGCTACAACCCGGAGGTGAAAAACATTCCGTACGACCCCAAACAGGCCAAGGAGCTGCTGGCGCAGGCAGGTTTCCCCGATGGCTTCCAGCTGACGGCCCACGTCCCGGGCGATCGTTACCCGCAAGCGCCTGAGGCAATGCAGGCTGTGGCGCAGTTCTGGTCGCGCATCGGCGTCAAGGTCCAGCTCGAAGTGCTGCCTTGGGCGGTGTACGCAGGCAAGGCTAACAAGAACGAGCTGGCGATCAGCGTGATCGCCTGGGGCAACGGCACCGGCGAAGCGGCCTATGCGCTGACCAACATCCTCACCACCGTCGACAGCAATAAAGGGCAGGGCGCATCCAACTGGGGCCATTACAGCAACCCGTTGGCGGACAAGGCCCTGATCGACGCCACCTCCGAGTTTGATGAAGCCAAGCGCCGCAAGATTCTTGAGGACTCGGTCAAGGTCGTCAGCGATGACGTCGGCATCATCCCGCTGTTCCACTACCAGAACATCTGGGCCGCACGCAAAGGGTTGAAAGTCGAGCCGCTGGTCAGCGACCGCACCGCCGCGACCATGGTCACCGAGCAACCTTGAACCGTCTCGCTCCTGCACGGCATTTTGCCGTAGCAGGGGCACAACCGACACTTTGCAGGAGTCATCATGACCTCGACCGCCCCAACCGCTGTCGCCACCGATCTGCTCGACAGCTTGCTGGATATCCAGCCCGGCACGCCGCTGCACGCGGTTCGCCATGCGCGGGAAAAAGTCGCTTCGGCGACACAGGCCAGTCAGGACCTGTTCTTCGCCCCAGTGCTGGAAAACAACCTGTCGCTGACCGAGCGCCTGTGGGTCGCCTATTACGCGGCGTACCTGACGCCACAGCCGCTGCTCGCCGCCCAATACCTCGGCCAACTGGAGACGCAGGGTATCGACAAAGGCGTGCGTTCGAACATCGAATCCGGCGCGCTCGATGCACTCGACGACGCGCGGCTGGCGGCGATTCTGCGCTTTACCCGCACCTTGATCGAATCACCGGTCCACGGCGATCAGCAGGCCCTGCAGGCGCTGCAGCAGCAAGGCCTGAGCACCGAGGAAATCGTCGTGCTCGCGCAGCTGATCGCGTTTTTGTCTTATCAAGTACGCCTGGCCGCAGGGCTGGGTGCCTTACGCGCAGCGGGAGAAGCACGATGAGCGACGCCATTCGCGAAAGCGGATTCACCAACGAAGTGCTGGGCTGGAAAGCCTGGTTGCCCACCGTTGACCTGGCCAGTGCCACTGCCGAACAGATGGCCGTGCTGGAAGAAAGCCATCCGCAGGCCAAGACCTCGGACTATTACCTGACCCTGGCGCACCATCCGGACATTCTTCGCCAGCGCTCCCAGGCGTTTAACGCGATCATGTACGCGCCCGGTGGCCTCGCGCGCGCCGAACGTGAGCTGGCGAGCACCGTGGTGTCGCGCATCAACCGATGCGTCTATTGCGCGTCGGTGCATGCCCAGCGCTTCGAACAACTGGCCAAGCGCAACGATGTGATCCGCCAAATCTTCGCCGACCCGAAGACTGCCGGCACGACCGAGCGAGAGAAAGCGATCGTCCAGTTTTCCATCGACCTGACACTGGAACCCGCCGCATTGAGCGCCAGCCACATTCAGGTGCTGCGCGAGCATGGGCTGGACGATGGGCAAGTGCTCGACCTGATTCATGCGATCTCGATATTCGCCTGGGCCAATCGCCTGATGCTCAACCTTGGCGAACCGGTTTTTCCCTCGACCTGATTACGGGCAACCGCAGGCCAAAGCATCAGCCTGACCACATCGACGTCTGCGGCATCGATTCAGTGGTTGGCGGGTTGTTCTGCAGCGTTTCGGGCGGGGGTAAGGATGACGCGCACCGAGTACACCGCACCGAACAGGATCAACGCCAGACCGGTTGTTTCGAGCATGCTCGGCAGACGACCATGAAAGGCCAGACCGAGCACTGTGGCGAAAAACGACTCCAGCGCGATCAATTGTCCCGACAGCACCATCGGCAGACGTCGCGAGGCGAGGTTCCATGCCCAGGCGCCGATGACCGACGAGAGCAGCGCGATCACCAACGCCCATCCGTACAGGTGCAGCGCACCCGGGGTTGCCATGCCCAAAACCGGCAGGCGCAGCAGATGCATCGCCCAGGCCAGTGGCGTCAGCAGCAATGCGGCAAAGCCCGCGCCGATCATCATCAGGCAGGTCCAGGCGGTGGTGGCGCCGGCGTGCAATTGCTCCATCGCCGCCTGATTGACCACGCTGAACGACAGCCACAGCAGCACCGCCGCCACGGAAAACGCCAGCCCCGCCGACAGTTGAGTAGCGGCGCCGGTTGACCCATCCAGCAGCTGCAGATTGATCAGCAGCAGACCCACACACAGCAAGCCAATCGGCATCGCCAACTGACCCCAACGCAGCGAGCGGTGTCGAGCATTGCCCAGCAGTGCCTGTAAGACCGGCACCGCGCCGATGAACGCAGCAATCAGCAACGGCCCACCGTAGATCACGCCGCCCGCGATGCAGCTGCTGTAGCCCAGATAACCCAATACGCCAAGGCCCATGCCGGTCAGCCATTGACGGGGGCGCAGGCTACGCAGTTGAGCGCGGTAGAACGGCAGCAGCAGGGCTCCGAGCACGCCAGCCATCATGAAACGCACCAGCATGAAGTCCTCGATGCTGTAACCCTGTAGCACGTAAGGCGCGATGAAGTTACACGCCCAGCTCAGCGTCGCCAGCGCCGCCAGGGCCACGCCTTGCAGGATGATCGAGCGCGATGAGGTCATGTTGATTCCTGTGCTGAGGACCGGCGACGGATGCTGCGCCAAAAATAATCGCAGGCCCGGGCATGTTTGCCGGCTTCGGCAGATCGGGCGTTCGCTGCCATCTTGCCGATCCCCAGCGCTGTGCTACAAATGATGTCTTCGTCTCGATGCATTACCTGCGATTATGAATAAGCTCGGCAAATCCCTTCCGCCGTTGGCCAGTCTTCTTCCCTTCGAAGCGGCCGCCCGATTGCTGAGTTTTTCTCGCGCGGCTGAGGAACTGAACCTTACTCAGGCGGCGGTCAGTCGGCAGATTCGTGCGCTGGAAGAAAATCTCGGCATCGTCCTGTTCCAGCGGCGCAACCGGGCGGTGTTTCTGACCGATGCCGGACGCGAGTTCAGCCTCAGTCTGGGTCAGGCATTGCACGACGTCGCCAGCACCGCGGACCGGCTGCGCGGGGCCGCGGGCAAGAATGAAGTAGTGTTGCTGTGTCAGCCGTGCGAGGCGTTCCACTGGCTGATGCCGCGGCTGTCGAACTTTCATCGGCAGTTCCCGCAAATCGAACTGAAGATGGTGACGTGGGCCAGCCCGCTGACCGATTTCCAGGGCTATTTCGACGTAGCGATGCAGAGCGCCAACCGCGACCACGGCCTGCATCCGTTGTTGTTCACCGCGGCCGATGAGGTGTTCCCGGTGTGCAGCCCGCGCTATCTGCAGGGGCGTACAGCGATCGGTCTCGACGAGCTCGCCAGCCATACCTTGCTGCACCACGACGCGCTGCCGGCCTACCAGCTGGAATGGGACACCTGGCTTGCGCGGTTCGGTCATGAGCTTCCAGCCACTGCGCGCGGGCTGGCGTTCGACCACTATTCATTGATGCTGCACGCGGCAGTCGAAGGGCATGGCCTGGCGATGGGCTGGCGGCGGACCTCACAGCGCATGCTCGACAGTGGCATGCTGGTCGCGCCGTTCAGCCAGAGCGTTCACCTGACCGAAGCGCTGGCGGTGTATCGGCGACATGGACAGGCGCGGCGGGAGGAGGCGGATCTGTTGGTCGAGTGGTTGCGACGGGAGTTGGCGTGATTCAGGTGTTTTTTGGGCTGCGCGGTTCGTCTGGCGAGGAGATCTCATCGCCGGCAAAACGTGCAGCTTTGGTCAGGTTCCAGACAGGGTTCAACTACGATGAATGACGATAAAGCAATCGATCGCTTCCTGCGCGAATTCTGGCTGGCGGCCGGCGGCGATGCAGCGTATCTGGCGCACGTCAACACGACGGGTGAAGGTGACTTGCCGTCCTGCTTTGCCGTGTCGGATTTTGCAACGGCGGCCATGGGCGCGGCCAACCTGGCGGTCAGCGAGCTGCTCCACATCACCTCAGGCGCTACGCCGCGGCTTGTGGTAGATCGGCGGCTGGCCTCGCTCTGGTTCGGCACCTCGTTGCGCCCCCAGGGTTGGTCGCTGCCTGCGCAATGGGACGCGGTGGCAGGCGATTATCGCGCGGCGGACGGCTGGATCAGGTTGCACACCAATGCCCCTCATCATCGTCAGGCCGCACTGGCCGTGCTCGGCACCCCTGTTGATCGAGATGCAGTCGCCAAAGCCGTCTACGGCTGGGAAGCCAGCGCACTGGAAAGCGCTATCGTCGAACGCCGGGGCTGCGCGGCTGCCATGCGAACAGCACAGGCGTGGGCCGCGCACCCGCAAGGCTTGAGCGTCGCCAGCGAACCTTTGCTGCATCGAATCGGCGCCTCCGGGGGCAATAAATCTGCCTGGCCGGTCAGTCGTGAACGCCCGCTGCAAGGCCTGCGGGTGCTGGATTTGACGCGCATCCTCGCAGGGCCGGTCGCCACGCGTTTTCTGGCGGGTTTCGGCGCGCAGGTGTTGCGCATCGACCCCTATGGCTGGGAAGAGCCGGGGACGGTGCCCGAGGTGGTGCTGGGCAAGCGTTGTGCCCGGCTGAATCTGCGCGACGCCGCCGAGCGGGGCGTGTTCGAACGTTTGCTCAGCGAGGCCGATGTGCTGGTGCATGGTTATCGCGCCGATGCATTGGCGCGCTTGGGACTGGATGCCGGACATCGTCGCGCTCTGAACCCTGGGCTGGTGGATGTCTCGCTCAATGCCTACGGTTGGACCGGGCCGTGGCGCGAGCGTCGGGGTTTCGACAGCCTGGTGCAGATGAGCACGGGGATTGCCGACGCGGGAATGCGCGCCAACGGCACTGACAAACCCGTACCGTTGCCGGTTCAGGCGTTGGATCACGCCACCGGGTACCTGATGGCCGCTGCCGCCGTTCGCGGTCTGACCCAGCGTTGGGCTACAGGCGAAGGCTGTCAGGTTCAGGCATCGCTGGCTCGCACGGCCAAGGCGTTGATGGAAGGTGAGTCCGGTGCGCAGTTGCCCCTTGCGCCTGCCGATTCGAGTGCTTTCGCCCTCGACATCGAACAGACAGCCTGGGGACCCGCGCAGCGCCTCAAGCCCGCGGCGCAGGTCGAGGGGGCGCCGACGCGCTGGGATCTGCCCGGTCGTGCATTGGGGTCCGACCCTGCCAAATGGATATGAAACCCGGCGTCAGGCCCCGGCGATCATCAGGTCCAGATTCTGCACCGCTGCCCCCGCAGCGCCTTTGCCCAGATTGTCGAAGACCGCCGCCAGCATCACGTGCGCGGCATTTTCAAAGACCATCAGCCGCAATTTGTCGGTGCCGTTCAGCGTCCGAGGATCCAGACCGCTCAGCGCCCTGGATTGGTCCATCGACATGACCTCGACGAAATCGCTGCCTGCGTAATGCTGCTCAAGGCAAGCGTGCAATCTGCCGCCGGTCAAGCCCGACGACAGCAGACGCAGTTGCAGCGCAATGGTCAGCACGATGCCCTGACGAAACGAGCCGTAGGCCGGGATGAACACGGGCCGCTCGAACAGCCCGCTGAACTGCTGGATCTCCGGCACATGTTTGTGCGCAAGGCCCAGGCCGTAGATCAGGAACGGCGTCGCTTGCGCGGCGTCCGGCCCTTCGAATTCATCAACGCCGGCGCGGCCTTTGCCCGAGTAGCCCGACACCGCGTTGATGCTGACCGGGTAGTCCCGAGGCACCAGGCCTGCATCCAGCAGAGGACGCAACAGGCCCACCGCGCCAGTGGGATAGCAGCCGGGATTGCTGACCCGTTTGGCCGTGGCGATGGCCTTTTGTTGCGCCGCGCTGATCTGCGCGAAACCGTAGACCCATTCAGGGTCGGTACGATGCGCCGAACTGGCGTCGATGACCCGCACGGCTGGGTTTTCAATGCTGGCGACCGCGGCGCGGGCAGCGTCGTCCGGCAGGCACAGGATTGCGATGTCACAGGCGTTGATCGCGGCCATGCGGCTCTGCGGATTCTTGCGCCGGTCTGCGGGCAAGGTGACCAGTTTCAGGTCGGCGCGGCCTTGCAGCCGTTGGTGGATCTGCAGGCCCGTGGTGCCTTGGTCGCCGTCGATAAAAACCACTGGAAGCGTCATGTCCGAATCACTCTGAAAATCATCAATGGCGATCATCTTCGGGCCGCGCGTAAGATAGGAAAAGTTGAATTTAACAATGATAGGATTCAGTTTTTCTGAAGATAGAACCCTTATGCGCGAAATCAGCCTGGACCGTTTACGTACGCTGGTGGCGATTGCCGACCATGGTTCGTTCGCCGAAGCGGCGCGGGTGCTGAATCTGGCGCCGCCGACGGTCAGCCTGCATATCGCCGACCTCGAAGAACGAGTGGGTGGCTCGTTGCTGTCGCGCACCCGAGGCCGGGTTCAGCCGTCGGCCATTGGCGAAACCCTGATCGAACGCGCCCGGCGCCTGCTCGCTGACGCCGAGCAGGCCCTCGAAGACGTGAAGCGTCAAGTGCAGGGGCTGGCGGGAAGGGTGCGTCTTGGCGCATCGACCGGGGTCATCGCGCAGCTGATACCTCAGGCGCTGGAAACCTTGAGTCAGCACCATGCGGGTATCGATGTGCAGGTCGCGGTTCTGACCTCGCAGCAGACCTTGCACAAGCTTGCCGATGGCAGCCTGGACATTGGCGTGATCGCCTTGCCACAGGCACCGGTCAAGGGGCTGACGATCAGACCCTGGCGACGGGATCCGGTCATGGCGTTCGTGCCGGCGCGCTGGGTGTGTCCCGATGTGATCAGCCCTGGTTGGCTGGCAGGGCAGCCGCTGATTCTCAACGACAACAGCACCCGGCTGTCGCGCCAGGTAGCGGAGTGGTTCGCCAGCGAGGGCCCGCAGCCGACGCCGCGCATTCAGCTCAATTACAATGATGCGATCAAGAGCCTGGTCGCCGCGGGTTATGGCGCGACGTTATTGCCCCACGAGGCGTCCACTCCATCGCCGGAAAGCCGCATCGTCATGCGTTCGTTGCAACCATCATTGTGGAGAGAACTGGGCATCGCGCACCGCACCACAGAGATCGAGCGTTCGACGGGGCATGTGCTTGAGGTGTTGTGGGGGCTGGAGGCGTTGTAGCGTTGCGGGCTTCTGTAGCAGCCCGGCGCGCCGGCAGTGGTTTTTTTGCTCAACCACCGCCTGCGGGCCGAGTGCTACCAAAGCAAGCGTCGATCAGTCGTTGCTGCTCAACCGATGCACTTAACAGGTTATTTCTGAGTGCATTTGCCGTCGGTCCACGCGGCTTCGTCCAGTGGCGTCAGACCCGCCATGACGAAAGCGCTGCAGGCGAACTTACGACCACGGGCGGTGGTGGCGTCGTAGGTCAGCTGGGAGCCGCCGATCGAGTTCTTCTTCTGATAGTTGATGTTGGAAACGGTGATTTCATCCGAGGACGCCAAGCCCAGGGTTTTTGCCGTTTCGGTCTGCATCTGGATCATGTTGACCTGCGTCGAACCGCAAGCGGACAGCAGAACGGTAATCCCGGCAAGCGCCAGAGTGCGTGGCATCCATTTATACATTTTCATTCTCCATCCAAAAGTAAGGTCAGTCGTGGCTTTTAAACGCTGGCTCAGGGGCAGCACTGGACATCGCGGCTGTCGCAGCTATTGACGTGCTGGCTGCGCGAGATAAAGCACAGCCTTCTTGATCAGTTGAGTCTGTATTCCGAGACGACACCGTCGATGACATCCACATTGACGGTGGTATGGCTCGTACGTTGATCTGTCGTATTGGCACCCGTTACGTTGCTCACATCGTTGGTCGCGCTGGGGACGTTGGAACTGACGCCGTACATGGCAAGACCGGTATCGACCGGCACATGCTTGTAAACGGTTGGATTCATGGGTCTATTCCTTTGGGTACAACTTCCGGCAGGCGGCGAGCATGAGCGATTCAGTTCTTATTGTGTGCCTGCTCAGGATGCTTCTCGAAGGATCATCTGAACGGGCAAAGAGCTCAGCGCGAAGAAGATATGACCATTTGGTTCCGGCTGCAACACACAACGGATCCAATGTTTGTGACGCATGTCTCAAAACGGATACAGTTGATAGCAATGCGCTATTAAATATGGTTGTCAGGATTATTGCCCGAACCGACTCGTTAATTCCTGTGAAAGCCTGTCCGAACCTCTGGCCAACGGGGCGATCCCGCTAATGTCACCGGCGGGTATTTTCCGGCCGAAGTCGATGCCAGCTGGGTTCGCGCCAAAGAGCTGCGTTGCTTGCCGGGCTGCCTGGGCCACTGTGGGTCAGCGTCGTTTCGTCGGCACCAAAACCACGCAGCCGCGCTTCATCGGCGAGCACTACCTTGGGTTCAAATAATCTCAATCTGCGTTCAAAGCGGCGGTTTACAAGGCCGGCGTCATCGTGGCCCACGTCTTGCTTGGAGTGAATCCAAACTTGGATACAAGATGGAATTCACCATGCACAGCGCCTCCAATCCCCTGTTCGGACTGACCGTTAATGAATGGCTCGTCGCCTATCAAAGCCGCGAACTGACGCCGCAAGCGCTGCTGGCGCTGCGCGATGCCTATCCCCAACCGGATAACGCCTGGATTTCCCTGGTTAGCCAAGCCCAACTCAACGTGCAGCTGGCACACCTGGCCAGCCGGCTCGAAGCGGCGAATGGCGATCTGAGCCAGCTGCCGCTGTACGGCGTGCCATTCGCGATCAAGGACAACATCGATGCGGCCGACTGGCCCACTACCGCTGCGTGCCCCGAGTTCGCCTATACCGCCAGCGACGACGCGACGGTGTTGGCTCGTTTGCGCGCGGCCGGTGCCATTCTCATGGGCAAGACCAACCTCGATCAGTTCGCCACTGGGTTGGTGGGGACGCGCTCACCTTATGGCGCGGTGCCCAACAGCATCAATCCGGACTACGTCGGTGGCGGGTCGAGCTCAGGCTCGGCGTCGGTGGTTTCCCGCGGGCTGGTGGCGTTCTCTCTGGGCACCGACACGGCGGGGTCCGGTCGCGTCCCCGCAGGCTTTAACAACATCGTCGGGCTGAAGCCGACCAAGGGGCGTCTGCCCAATACCGGGCTGGTCCCGGCGTGTCGCACCGTGGATTGCGTTTCGGTGTTCGCCTTGACCGTCGAGGACGCCGAGTGCGTTGCCGGTATCGCCGAAGGTTACGATGCGCGCGACGCCTATTCCCGGCGCAATCCCAATACTGCGCCGGTGGGTTTTGCCCAGGCGGTGAAACTGGCAGTGCCCGATACGCTGGAGTTCTTTGGCGATGTGCAGAACCAGACGGTTTATGAAGCGGCGCTGCTGACCCTCAGCAAGATGGGCGCCGAGATCACCCGAATCGACTTCACCCCGTTCAGGACCCTGGCCGAACAGTTGTATAACGGCCCCTGGGTCGCCGAGCGTACGGTGGCGCTGGAATCGATGCTCGAAAGCAACCCGGATGCGATCAACCCGGTGGTGCGAGGCATCGTCGAGAACGGGCGTGGTTACAGCGCTTGCGACGCTTACAAGGCCGAATACCTGCGGGCGACGCTGAGTCGCCAGATCAACGATGCACTGGCCGGGTTCGACGCGATGGTGGTGCCGACTTCAGCAACCCTTCGCACCCTCGCCGAGATGACCCAAGAGCCGGTGCTGTACAACTCGCAGTTCGGTTTCTACACCAACTTCACCAACCTGGCGGACCTCTCGGCCCTGGCGCTGCCGGCGGGGTGGCGCGCCGACGGATTGCCTGCGGGAATTACCTTGATCGCCCCGGCCTGGCATGACGCCGCATTGGCAAATTTTGGCAAGCGATGGCAAGCGCAACTGGGATTGACGATGGGTGCAACGGGACGTGCGTTGCCGGCGCCTCCTGCGGTGAAAGGTCAAGCGAAGGGCTGCGTGCGGGTTGCGGTTGTGGGTGCGCACCTGACCGGCATGCCGCTGAATGCCCAGCTGACCAGTCGTGATGCGGTTTTCGTCGAACAGACCCTGACCGAAGGCGACTATCGTCTGTATGCGCTGCCCGGCACCGTCCCACCTAAACCCGGACTGGCGAAGGCGCAATCCGGGCAGTCGATCATCGTCGAGTTGTGGGACATTCCGCTGGCGCGCTTTGGTGAATTCGTCGCTGAAATTCCCGCACCGCTGGGCATCGGCAACCTCAGGCTGATTGACGGACGCAGCGTCAAGGGCTTCATCTGCGAACCCTGGGCGCTCGACGATGCGCTGGACATCACCGCATTCGGCGGCTGGCGCGCTTACATCGCCAGCCTGAAAAAAGCCTGATCGGTCCCTGAATGTTTAGCCGGATAGAACGTATGCAGATCGCTCATTCGAAAAAGCCCAAGGATCGCCCGGACAACATGGTCGAGCGCATTTATCAGCAGCTCAAGGACGACATCTTCGAGTTCCGCCTGCTGCCCGGCGATCGGTTCAGTGAAAACGAGGTGGCCGAGCGGGTGGCGGCCAGCCGTACGCCAGTGCGTCAGGCGTTGTACCGGCTGGAGCGCGAAGGCTATCTGGAGGTGTATTTCCGCAGCGGATGGCGGGTGAGGGCGTTCGATTTCAATTATTTCGAAGAGCTCTACGACGTGCGCATCGTTCTGGAGAGCGCTGCCGTGGCGCGACTGGGGTCGCTGGATCTGGTCGGTAATGCGGTCATCGACGAGTTGAAAACGTCCTGGCTGATTGCCGAAACGGAGCGGCTGCAGGACGCGGCGCAGGTGTCAGCCCTGGATGAGCGTTTTCATTGTGCGCTGGTGGAGGCGGCCGGCAACGGCGAAATGGCCCGCATGCACTTGGGCATCACCGAAAAAATCCGCATCATCCGCCGCCTGGATTTCACCCAGGCCCCACGTATCGACGCGACCTATGCCGAGCATGGGCAGATTCTCAACGCCATTGTTCAACGCCGCACGGAACAGGCCCAGCAGTTGTTGAAAAGCCATATCGAGATCAGCAAGAAAGAAGTGCGCAAGATCACCCTGCACATGCTCTATATGGCACGACAGCAAAATCAGGCTGCGCGGTGAAGCCGATGCCACCGCATGCTCGGAATGTGCTGCCGGGGCCCGGCCGCTGGTCTCAGGCCGATTCGTAAGGCGTGTAATCCACGTACCCTTTTCCATCGCCCCCGTAATAGGTGTCGCGGTCAGGGATGGTCAGGGGCCAACCGTTTTTCAGGCGGGCGACCAGGTCGGGGTTGGCGATGAACGGTTGGCCGAAGGCGGCGAGGTCGATCAGGCCGGCATCTACCAGATCCTGGGCGCGTTCCAGGGTCATGTCTCCGGCAAGTATCAGCGCGGTCTGGCCCAACTCGGCCTTGCACTGCTTGAGCAGCGAACGCAGCGCTTCCTCTTGAGCGTCCGAACCTGCGGCGGCGAGGAAGAAATGGGTCTGGTCCATGACGTGGACGTAGGCGATGCCCCGTTGGCTCATGCCCGCGCACAACGCCGAATAGGTCTCGTCGATTTCAGGGTATATCGGCATATCGAACAACTGCCCGTAAGGCGAAATGCGAATACCGACTTTGTCGGCGCCGATTCGCGCGGTCACCGCGTCCACAACTTCGAAGACGAAGCGCAGGCGGTCTTCCAGGTTCCGTGCCGAGTAGCGGTCGGTGCGGTCGTTGACCAGCGGGTTGAGGAACTGCTCGATCAGATAGCCGTTGGCGCCATGGATTTCCACACCATCGAAGCCTGCCGCAATGGCGTTCTCGGCCGCCTGGGCGAAGTCTTCCACCACACGGCCCACTTCTTCGGTGGTCAACGGACGCGGGGTCGACGTTGCCACGAAGCCAGGCTGGCCGCTTTCGTCGTAACCAAAGGCGACGGCGCCTTGAGCCGGTTTGTTGGTGGAGCTGACGGGCGCCTTGCCGTCGATCTGGATCGAGGTGTGGGACACCCGGCCTACGTGCCACAGCTGCGCGAACATCCTGCCGCCGACGCTGCGCACCGAGTCGGTCACCAGCTTCCAGCCCTTGATTTGTTCGGCGGTGAAGATCCCCGGATTGAACAGATACCCCTGGCCCTCGCGGGAAATCGGCGTGCCTTCGGAAACGATCAAGCCCGCCGTGCCGCGCTGGGTGTAATGCAGGGCTATCTGTTCGGTGGCGATATCGACTGGCGCGCGGGAGCGGGTCATCGGGGCCATGACGAAGCGGTTGCTCAGCCTCAGGCCTTTGAGCTCGTAGCGCTCGAATAGATTGATCATCGAAAAGTCTCGTGTGCGGAAGGCAGGTCCCGTTGCGCTCGATTGCGTCAGCGGCAAAGCCATCGTGAAAGATGCAGCGATGGTAGGAGCTTGCTGAAGCAGCCACAATGCACCGCATTAGCAAAAGACCATTGCGATTTCAGCAATCAAGACGAGGCATTTTGATGCACCTCAAGGCCCACAGATTCTTCGCCATGGTCGCAGTGACCGGTAGCTTCTCCGCGACGGCGCGGCATTTTCAGGTTCCGGCATCGTCGGTTTCGCGCTTTATCGCAGCCCTGGAACGCGAGGTTGGACAGCAGCTGCTGTATCGCAATACCCGCGCTGTGAAACTGACAGAGGCTGGCGAGCGTTACTATCTGCAAATCCGCGAAGTACTCGAGTTGCTGGATGCCGCGGACGAGGAAGTCACCGGCAAGGGCGCGGAGATCCGTGGACTGGTGCGAATCAACGCGCCGGTCGCCCTGGGCCATCTGCACATCGTCAATCTGTTGAACGGGCTGTACGAGCAATACCCGGGATTGACGGTCGAGCTGACCGTCACCGATGCCTATATCGATCCGGTCCAGGAGGGCGCCGACATCACCTTCCGCGTCGGGCACATGGAGGATTCGGGGCTGATCGGTCGCAAGCTTTGTGACCAGCAGCATGTGCTCTGCGCAAGCCCCGCATATTTGCAAAAGTATGGCGAGCCGACCACCCCGCAGGATCTGCACAACCACTGTTGCCTGGTCTACAAAGGCTCGGGCGGGGCCCAGCGCTGGCATTTCCGCCATCCGCAGACCGGCACGCTGGAAATCATCGACGTCAATGGACCTCTGCGCAGCAACAACGCTCAGGTGTTGGTGGAGGCGACGCTGGCTGGGCGAGGGATTGTGCTGTTCCCTGCATGGCTGTTCAGCAAGGCCAGTTTTGCCCAACACAAACTGGTCAGGCTGATGCCGGAGTGGGGCGGTTCGGTGGAGCAGGTGCAGAGCCAGATCTACCTGCTGTCACCGGAGAACCGCCTGCGTTCGCAGAAGACCAGAGCGGTGTGGGATTACTTTATCGAGGCAATCGGTTCGCCGCCGTATTGGGATGATCTGGAGAGTTAGCTGGGCGACATGTCCACAATTCACGCAGACCTGTTCGCTGCTGTCGTCGCCTCCGACGTCTTCCACACAGTCTGCACAGGGTTAGCGTCAGGCTGAAGATGCGCGACCGACAGCAAACCTTTGCCAGCTCGGAGGTCGGGCCGCCCCGATCATCTCGGGTTGCGCCTTTCTTCCACCTCGGCCAACACCGCCAGATCCATCTCGCCCTGGCCGCGTTCGACCGCGTCCTGCAGGTTGGCGCGGACCCGTTCGGCGGTGGGCATTTCTATTGAAACCTGACTGGCCGCCGCGAGTACCAGCTCGACATCCTTGAGACCCAACACCGCCTTGAACGCTGCCGGTTCGTAACGGCGTTCGCCGATCAAACCGCCGTAACCCGCATACACCGGGCCGGGGAAGATGGTGTTCGACATCAGGTCCACCAGATCCTTCGACGCCAGACCGTGACGGGTGACCAGCACCGCCGCTTCGCTCACCGCCTGCACTGCCGAGACGATAAGAAAGTTGGCCGCCAGCTTCATCGCGTTGGCCGCCGACGCCTTGCTGCCCAGCGGCCAGGTCGTGCGACCGATCAGATCGAACAATGGCTGCACCTTGCCGAGCGCCTGCTCGGGGCCGGCCGCCAGAATGTTCAACTGAGCTGCTGCCGCGACATTCGGTCGACCCAACACCGGTGCGGCAATGTACTCCACACCCTGGGCCTCGTGCAGATCGGCCAGTTCATCGGCGAAGGCCACCGAAATGGTCGCCATGTTGACGTGGATCAGCGGCGCCTTGAGCTGCTTCAACAGCCCGGAATCCACCACTACCGAACGCAACGCCTTGTCATCGGCGAGCATGCTGAACACTACGTCGGCGGCGAACGCCTGTGCTGGCTCTGAAACCGCTTTGGCGCCGAGTTCGACCAACGGCTCAGCGGCTTGAGGCGAGCGATTCCAGACCAACAGTTCGTGCCCACCTTTCAACAGATTGGCCGCAATGGCCTGCCCCATGTTGCCAAGACCCAGGAAACCGATTTTCATCCGATGTATCTCCGGTAAGCAGTGAGGAGGTGATGTGCGCAGTTACGCACTCTAGCACCCTCATTGGCGCTCACCGAACCCTCAGTCGGCGTGATCGTCCGGCCCGTCGTGCAGCTGATGAAAGATATTGCGCTTCATGCGAATGAATTCCGGGTCCATGACCATGTCCAGGTTGCGCGGGCGGCCGATGGGCACGTCGAGCACTTCCTTGATCCGCCCGGGGCGTGCGCCCATGACGAAGATGCGGTCGCCCAGCAGGATCGCCTCGTCGATGTCGTGGGTCACGAACAGCACGGTTTTCTTGCTGTGTTCCCAGACCTTGAGCAGCAGCTGCTGCATCTGCAAACGGGTCTGGCTGTCCAGTGCGCCGAAGGGCTCGTCCATCAGCAGAATCTGCGGGTCGTTGGCCAGCGCCCGGGCAATCGCCACGCGCTGCATCATCCCGCCGGAGAGCTGCTTGGAGTAATTGTCGGCAAAGCGTCGCAGGCCGACTTCGTTAAGGTAGAACTCGACGATTTCCTTGCGCTCGGCGGCGGGCATGCCACGACGCTTGAGACCGAATTCGATGTTCTTGCGCACGGTCAGCCAGGGGAACAGCGTGTAGCCCTGAAATACCATGCCGCGATCGGCACCGGGCCCATCGACTTGCTGACCGCCAACGTAGATATCGCCCGAGGTTGGCTCGGCCAGGCCCGCGGTGAGGTACAGCAGGCTGGACTTGCCGCAACCCGAAGGGCCGACCAGCACCGCGAATTGCTGGTCGGGCACTTCGAAAGAAACCTTGTCCAGCGCGGTGAACGTGCCACCCGACGGAGTCTTGTATTGCAGGGTGACGTTGTCGACGCGCAGACGCGGTGTGGCTGTCGCAGCGACAGGCGTCATCGCCGGAGCTGTCCGTAGCGGGGTTGGGGAGCTTGCGTTTACTGAGCCCATGCGGCCACCTTCAAGCGGAGGAATCTGAAAAGTTGATCGGTGATCAGGCCCAGCAGGCCGATGACGGCGATCGCCAGAAAAATCACATCGACCTGAAAGCCACGCATGGCCTTCAGACTCAGGTAGCCCAGGCCGCTGGAGGCCGCGACCAACTCGGCCACCACCAGATAGGTCCAGGCCCAGCCCATGGTCACGCGCAGGGTGTCGAGCACGCCGGGCAACGAGGCTGGCGCGATGACGTGCAGCACCGCGTCGCGGCGCGTGGAGCCCAGGGTGTACGAGGCATTGATCAGGTCCTTGGAAATGCCCTTGGACACGTCGGCGATCATTACCAGTTGCTGGAAGAACACGCCGAAGATGATGATCGACACTCGCTGCTCCAGACCGATGCCGATCCACAGGATGAACAGCGGCACGAACGAGGTGACCGGCAAATAACGGATGAAGTTGACCAGCGGCTCGAGGAATGCCTGGACTACCCGGAAGCTGCCCATCATCAAGCCGATCGGCACCGCGACCACCGAAGAGATCACGAAGCCGACCATCACCACTTCCACACTGGCCCACACATGCGGGCCGAGGGTGCCGTCACGGGCCAGGCGCATTGCGGCATCGAACACCGCACCCGGCGTCGGCAAAAACATCGCCGGCACCACGCCGCCATAAGAGAGCGAGGCCCACAGACCGATCAACAACACCCACGCCAGGCCGCTGGCGCTCCAGATCACCTGCGCCGGCAGACTGGTCTTGGGCGTGAGGCAGCGGTTCAGCCACGAATTGCGCTTGGACATGACGTGCTCCTGATTTATTTCGGGCTGATGAAGCGGTTGTCGATCAGGTCGCTGTAGCTCACGTTGTATGGCTTGCCCTGCAACTCGCTGGCAGTTTCGTTGGCCAGCTTGATCACGGCCGCCGCATCGCCGGTGCTGCCGTTGCTGCCTAGCAGTTTTTCGCTCATGGCCTGGTCGTAGAAACGCACGCCCTTGGCCGCGGATTCCAGCTCGGCCGGGTCAGCGAGATAACCACCCACGCCCTTGGCCATGATCGCATAGGCTTCCTTCGGATGATCCTGGGTGTACTGCACGGCCTTGTAGAGACCTGCGACCAGTGCCTTGACGTCAGCCTGTTGCTTGTCGACTACATCGCAGCTCAGGGCCACCACATCGACGATCACACCGGGTGTCGAGCTGCTGTCGACCAGCACCTTGCCTTGCTGCTTGTTGCGCACGGTTGTCAGGTGCGGTTCCCAGGTCACGGCAGCCGGCACGCGGCCGGCGATGAAGGCGGTGGCGGCGTCGTCAGCGGTCATGTTCTGGATGGTCAGGTCGCTCATCTTCATGCCGGCGTTCTTCAGCAGATAGTTGAGCCAGAACTGCGAGACCGACCCCTCGTTGACGGCCACGGATTTGCCTTTGAGGTCCTGCAGGCTGTTGACGTCCTTGCCCACCAGCACGCCGTCGCCGCCATAACTTTCATCCAGCGCCGCGACGGCCTTGAAGCAGAATTGCGGGCGGTATTTGAGGATTTCATCGAGGGTCGAGGCCGAACCGGACAACTTGCCCGAGGCTTGGGCGGCCATGTACATCGAGGCTTCTTCGATGGTCGGCAACTCGACGGTCAGGCCCTGGTCCTTGAAGTAGCCCAGGTCTTTGGCCAGATACAGGGTGCCGTAGCCCACCCAGGTGGTGTGACCGATGGACAGCGTGCCGGCCTGGGCCCCGCTGGCAACGCCGGCAGCGATTGCAGTCAGGGCCAGCGGACGCACGCAGCGCGATACGAAAGACTTGATCATGGAGCACTCCCGGAATGGTGGTTTTTTAATTCGAATATTTCTCGGGGCAGTGGGGCTAGACGCCAAAAACAAAACCGCTCGTGGCCTCTGACGGACCTTTTGCCTCTGTGGGGCGAAGTGATGTTGGCCGATGTCGGGGGATAGGAAAATTAGTAAATATGTGGTCCCTGATGAGGAAAAAACTGGGGTGGGAAACGGGGGCTAAAACGTGTTCGAAGCTGGGGCGCGGACAATAAAAACGCCGCTTCCCGGTGCAGAAAAGCGGCGTTTCATAGGTCAGCGGTGTTGCACTTACCCTGGAGCAGTCCGGCTTGCTGGCGGCTGCGATCCCGAATCCACCACCGGCGGTGAGGCAGATTCATCTGTGGGAGTGAGGGTGCTCACGAAAGCTGACTTTCAGGTGCTGAAGGTGCAGCGAGTTGACCGGCCTGTTCGCGAGCACGCTCGCTCCCAGGGGTGAATGCATGAGCCCGCAAAATCATGTCAGCCGCCTTCTCGCCAATCATGATGCACGGCGCGTTGGTGTTGCCGCTGATCAGGGTCGGCATGATCGAGGCGTCGACCACACGCAGGCCCTGTATGCCATGCACCGTCAGATCAGCCCCGACCACGCTCATGGCATCGACGCCCATCTTGCAGGTGCCCACCGGGTGGAACACCGTGGCGGCGTATTCGCGCACGTAGGCCATCAGTTGTTCGTCGGTCTGCACCTCGGCGCCGGGGAGCATTTCCTTGCCACGAATGCCATCGAACTGCTGGTCGGCGAGAATCCTGCGCGCCAGTTTCAGGCCCTCCACCAGCACCTTGGCGTCTTGCGGGTCGGAGAGGAAATTGAAGTCGATGACAGGCTTACCGTCGCGATCCAGACGGAGCTCGCCGATGCTTTTGGGCCGCAGCACGCAGGTGTGCACCGCATAGCCGTGACCCCATTCGAACAGACGTCCGCGATGGCTGCGGTAGCCCGGCACGAAATGAAACTGCACGTCGGGCAGCGCATCTGCCAACGGTGTACGCGCAAAGCCGCCAGCCTCGACATAGTTGGTGGTCAGCCAGCCCTTTTTGCCGAACAGATAACGCAAAGGCGACAGCACGATGCTCGGCAACGAGCCCAGTGAGAAGCCCAGGGTCAACGGGCTTTTCGAGCGAATGGTGATCAGCCCGTCGAGGTGGTCCTGCAGATTCTTGCCAACGCCGGGCAGGTCATGCTCGACCTTGATGCCGGCGTTTTTCAGCTCCTGCTCAGGACCGATACCCGACGCCAGCAGCAGGCTCGGGCTGCCCAATGACCCCGCCGAAAGAATCACCTCGTGCCGCGCACTCAAGGCCATCGCTTGACCGTCCGAAACCACTCTGACGCCCTTGGCCACACGTTCTTCCAGGATCAGCGATTGCACTGAACAATCGGTGATCACGGTGAGATTGGGGCGGTCCAGAACGGGCGCGACAAAGGCGCGATAACTCGACAGTCGTTTGGCATCCTTTTGCGTCAAGTTGTAGATCCCACAGCCCTCGAGCTGCTCGCCGTTGAAATCATCGTTGGTGCGGATGCCGATGCGCTGTGCGGCTTTGACGAACAGCTTCGACACCGGATTGGGATCGCGCGCCGCTTCGACGTTCAGCTCACCGGTCGTGCCATGCAGACGCGGGTCCTGGCCAAGCCGGTTGTTCTCGGACTTCTTGAAGTACGGCAGCACGCTGTTCCAGTCCCAGCCAGCGCAGCCGGCCTGCGCCCAGCGGTCGTAGTCGCTGGCGTGGCCGCGAATGTAGATCATGCTGTTCATCGAGCTGGAGCCGCCCAGCGCCTTGCCACGCGGGGTGTGCAGCGAGCGGCCGTTGAGGTTCTTCTGCGGCGCCGAGAAGAAATTCCAGCTGTACTTCCTGCTTTTGTACAGCGTGATGGTCCCGGCGGGCGTCTGGATGCGCAGGCTGTTATCATGACTGCCGGCTTCGATCAGGCAGACGCTGACAGCAGGGTCGGCGCTCAGACGATTCGCCAGCACGCAGCCTGAAGAGCCGGCACCGACGATGATGTAGTCGTAATCGGTTTTCATGCGTTTCTCCCCAGAGTGCCCAGCGCTTGCTTGTGGCCGCGGATGCGGTTGCGGCGACGGCTGGCCAGGTAGTAAACCGGCGAGATCACCACCAGGCCGACGATCCACGACACGTCCGCGCCGCCCATGGCTTTGGCGATGACGCCGGTGTACAGCTCGGTGGCCATGAACGGGATCTGCACCAGAATGCCCAGCACGTAGCAGCCCACCGCTGTCCAGTTGAAATAGCCATAGATCCCGCCGTCGCGACGGAAAAACGAGGCTACGTCGTAGCTGCCGTGGGCGACCAGGTAATAGTCCACCAGGTTGATCGCAGTCCACGGCACCAGCACGTACAACAGCAACAGAATGAAGTTGGTGTAGTTGGCCATGAAGTCGTCCTGCCCCAGCAATGCCAGCGCCAGCGAAATCGAGAACAGCACCAGCGCGGTGATCGCGCGGGAGAGGGCGCCGGCTGACCATTTCGGCACCAGCGTCTGGCCGACTGTGATCGCCGAAAGGGTGCCGCAATACAGGTTCATCGCGTTGGTGGCGGCGATGCCGATGGAGAACACGGCGACCACCAGGGTGGCGATGCTGCCGGTCATTTCGATCAGCCCGGCAATGATGTCGCCTTCGACACTCAGGCCGACGATCACCCCCAGCGCCATCGGCAGGATCGAACCCAGGCAGCAACCCCAGTAGCTTGACCAGAACGCCGCCTTGCCGCCGGTATCCGCCGGCATGTAGCGCGAGTAGTCGGAGACATAGGGCGCATACGCCAGTTGCCACAGCGCAGCGATCGACAGCGTTCCCAGAAAGCCGGCGAGGTTGGTTTCGTTACGCTGCAAAAAGTCCGCGGGCAGGCCATGCACGGCAACGATCCAGACGAAGCACAGCAGCAGAATCGCACCGGACAGGTACGACATCACGCGGGTGTAGGCGTGGATCAGGCGATAGCCGAACACCGTCGCCACCACACTGATCAGCCCCACCAGCACGATGCCCTGGTTGGTGCTGAACAGCGGATATTGGCTGTGCAGCGACTGCCCGCCGAGCACCAGATTGGAGGCGAAGAAGCCCAGGTACATGACCACCACCAGCGCGACCACCAGCAGCGAGCCGTAGGAGCCGAACTGCCCCCGGGTCTGGACCATCTGCGGCACGCCCAGTTGCGGGCCCTGCGCCGAATGCAGGGCCATGAAGATCCCGCCGATCAGGTTACCGAGGATCAGTGCGATCATTGCGCTCATGAACGGCAGCTTGAACACTGTCACCGCCAGGGCGCCGGTGACCACGGTCAGCAACATGATGTTGGAGCCGAACCAGATGGTGAACAGGTCGCGAGCGCGGCCATGGCGCTGGTCGAGGGCGATCGGCTGGATGGTGCTCAGCTCGAGGGTTGCCGCTCTGGAGTCGTTGTTATTCATGCTTGATTACTCACGTAGCGCCCTGGCAAGAATGCCGAGGCATGAATTTTTCTGCGGGGAAAATCGTGGCTGACCCAACCTCGACACTGCCGCCTGGGCGTGCTGCAGGTTCACGTTTCAGGTTCACGTTTCAAGGGCATGCTCAAGTTCCATGCCAACGCCTCAGCGCAACTGGAACCAGGTGGTCTTGAGCTGGGTGTATTTGTCGAATGAATGCAGCGACAGATCGCGCCCGAACCCGGATTGCTTGCCGCCGCCGAACGGCACGCAGACGTCCAGCGCATCCACCGTGTTCACCGAGACCGTACCGGCATTCAAACGAGCGGCCACACGATGCGCGCGGTTGAGGTCGTCGCTCCACACCGAGGCCGCCAGCCCATAAATGTGATCGTTGGCCATTTGCACCGCCTGATCCTCATCGTCGAACGCAGTAATCGCCAGCACCGGGCCAAACACCTCTTCCCGGGACAAACGCATGTCCGGCGTAACGTGAGTGAACAGGGTGGGTTGAATGAAGTTGTCCGAGCCGTTGATCACCACCCGCTCGCCGCCTGCGACCGGACGTGCGCCGCTGCGGCTGGCTTCGCCGATGTAGTCCATCACTCGCGCCGCTTGGCTCGCATCGACGATTGCGCCCGTCTTGCTGGCCGGATTCAGTGGGTCGCCAGGCTGCCACTGCCTGGCTTTTTCGATCAAACGCTCGACGAACTCATCATGAATCGAGCGCTCTACCAGCAACCGCGAGTTAGCCGAGCACACTTCGCCCTGATTGAAAAAGATGCCGAACGCGGCTTTCTCGGCAGCCAGGTCCAGGTCCTGGCAATCGGCGAACACCAGATTCGGGCTCTTGCCGCCGCACTCCAGCCACACCTGCTTGAGGTTCGACTGCGCGGCGTATTGCATGAAAAATTTGCCTACCTGAGTCGAGCCGGTGAATGCCAGTGCATCGACATCCGGGTGCAGGCCCAGCGCGCGACCTGCCTGTTCGCCGAGGCCTGTGATCACGTTGAACACACCTCCCGGCACGCCGGCCTCCAGCGCCAACTCCGCTAGACGCAGCGCCGAGAACGGCGACTGTTCAGCAGGTTTGAGGATCACGCTATTGCCGGCGGCGAGGGCAGGGGCGAGTTTCCAGGCCGCCATGTCCAGCGGGAAGTTCCAGGGCACCACCGCTGCAATTACGCCCAGTGGCACGCGGGTGATGGTCGCCAGCGTACCGGGGCCGGTGGGGGCGACCTGATCGTACAGTTTGTCGAGGCTTTCGGCGTACCAGGCGAACACCTGGGCGGCGCCGGGTACGTCGATGCTGTAGGCGTCCATCACCGGCTTGCCCATGCTCAGCGAGTCGAGCAGCGCCAATTCTTCGCGATGCTCCAGGATCAATGCCGACAGACGCAGCAGAATCGCCTTGCGTTCACGGGGTTGCATGCGCGCCCACGGGCCGCTTGTGAAACTGTTGCGCGCGGCGCGCACGGCGGCATCGACATCGGCATCCGAGCACGCGGCAACATTGGCCAGCAGGGCGTTGGTGGCCGGGTTGATCACCGCGAAGGTCTCACCACTCTGTGCCTGTCGGGGCTTGCCCGCGATCAAGGCGGTGTCGATCAAACGTTGATTTTCAGCCAGACGTTGCCAGCTTTTCAGATCCGTCACTGCACACTCCTTCGGTAGCCTCTGTGGGCCATGTTCACGATCAGTGCTGCCGATAGTGGGGGATGTGGGGAGGGCAGGAAATTATTAAAAATGTCGTTGCTATCGATAAAAAAGCTCGCCTGAGATGCACCTTCATGGTGCTTGGATGCACCGCTTTGAGCTCAGTTTTTTTAGTTTCAATGGGGAGGAATTTGCTTGTTTCCCGAAGGCTGTGAACGCCGCAGAATAGCGCGCAGGATCCGAGGTTATGGTTCACCCCTTTCGAGGTAACAATGGCAGCCTACAACCTGCGACAACTCAAGTATTTCGTCACCACGGTGGAGTGCGGCAGCGTTGCCGAGGCGTCGCGCAAGTTGTACATCGCCCAGCCTTCGGTCTCGACCGCGATCAAGCATCTGGAAGAAAGCTTCGCCGTGCAGCTGTTCATCCGCCACCACGCCCAGGGCGTCTCGCTGACCCCCAGTGGTGCACGGTTCTATCGCAAGGCTCAGGAACTGCTGCGCGTGGCCCATGAATTTGAGCAGAATGCCCTGGCCGACAACGACGTGGTGGCCGGGCAAATCGACATTGGTTGTTTCGAAACCGTCGCGCCGCTGTATCTACCGCGGCTGATTGCCGGCTTTCGTGATCGCTGGCCGGGGGTGGAAATCCGCATCCGGGACGGTGAGCAGCAGGAGCTGGTGCAGGCCCTGACTTCCGGCAGCATCGATCTGGCGATTCTGTATGAGCACGACTTGGACAGCACCATCGACACCGCACCCTTGATGGCGCCGCAACAGCCCTATGCACTGCTGCCGGAGGGGCATCGTTTCGCCAATCAGGCCAAGGTTTCGCTCAACGATCTGGTGCTCGAACCGATGGTGTTGCTGGACGTGCAGCCGAGCCGAACCTACTTCGTGAGCATTTTCGAAGAGCGCGGGCTGACTCCGCATATCCAGTTCAGCTCGCCGTCGATCGAGATGGTCCGGGGCATGGTAGGGCGTGGTTTCGGCTTCTCTATCCTGGTGACCCGGCCGAAATCCGAATACACCTACGACGGGCAGAAAGTGGTGTGCGTGCCGCTGGCCGAACAGGTCACCGGCTCCGGCCTGTCAGCCGCCTGGCTGCGCCGCTCGCAATTGACCAAGCCTGCGCAATTGTTCGTTGATCATTGTCGGGAAGAGCTGGCGCCGAAATGAGCGTCGTCCCTGCGAGGCTTTGTGACGGATGCCGATCAGCGGGTGAAGGCATAACCTGTGGGAGCGCGCTCGGCCGCGATAGCGTCGGATCAGCAACATGGGTAGCGACTGATGCAATGCATTCGCGGGCAAGCGCGCGCCTTCGGCAGATTCTTGGGCGCAACTTAAATATGTGATCCTGGTCAGCTCTGCAATGCTTCAATCATGCGCCGCAACATGGCATCACACGCATTCATCTGCTCGACACTGACAAACTCATCCGGCTTGTGTCCCTGATCCATGCTTCCCGGCCCGCAGACCACGGTAGGAATACCGATGGCATCGAACAGCCCACCCTCGGTGCCGAACGCTACGGTGGTGAACGCCTCCGACCCGCAAAACTGAGCAATCAACTGCGCGGCCTGACTTTTCGCATCGGTGGCCAGCCCCGGATAGGCCGACAGCTCGGAGAAACGAATGTCACTGTCCGGATTGACCGCCTGCATGCGAGGCAGCACCTGTTCCTTGGCGTACTGTTGCAATTGCTGAGCGACTTCAAGTGGGTCATGGGCAGGCAGCGCGCGGACTTCAAAATCGAATCGGCAATCGGCAGGGACGATGTTCAGCGCCTTGCCGCCACTGATCACGCCGGTCTGCACCGTGGTGAACGGCGGATCGAAGCGCGCGTCATGCAGTTGTGGCGCCCGCAGGGTCGAGCCAATGCGTCCCAGTTCGCCAATCAATTCGGCCGCGTACTCGATGGCATTCACGCCCTGGGGCGCATAGGCCGAATGACAGGCCGCGCCACGCACATCGCAGCGCATCGCCAGTTTGCCTTTATGACCCAGCACCGGCTTTAGTTCGGTGGGCTCGCCGATGATGCACAACAGTGGCTTGACCGGCCGCCGCTCGAGTTCGGCCAACAGCGAGCGCACGCCCAGACAGCCGACTTCTTCGTCATAAGACAGGGCGATGTGTACCGGCATGCGTAATGGCGCAGCCAGCAGTTGGGGCACGGCCGCCAACACACAGGCGATGTAGCCTTTCATGTCCGCCGTGCCGCGCCCGAACAGCTTGCCGTCCTTTTCGCTCAGCTCGAACGGCGCCACGGTCCAGGGTTGCCCGTCCACCGGCACCACATCGGTATGGCCGGACAGCACGATGCCCGGAACATCCGCGGGGCCAAGGGTCGCGAACAGGTTGGCCTTGCTGCGCTGCGCGTTGTAGATCAGCTCACAGGGCACATCCAGCTGGGCCAGACAGTCCCGAACGAACTCGATCAGTTGCAAATTCGATTCGCGGCTGGTGGTGTCGAAACCCACCAACGCGGCCAACATATCCCGACTACTGCTCATGCATTCAACCCCGGTTCATTGCTCGGCGTGCTATTCATCACCCGGCACACCATAGCTGGGGGCCTTGGTCGGGTCGAGGGCGCGGGTGATGTAGTCCTGCATCTGCGGGCGGTAATCGGCCCACAATTGCTCCAGTCTGCCGATGGGGTCTTCATCGGCCCAATCCACCCGCAGGTCGACGATGGGCCAGGTCAGTTCGCCTACCACCACCAGCGCTGCTGAATGCACAGGGCCAGCCTCGCCACCAGCCGCCACCGCCGCCTGCATCGCCGCGATAAGCCGATCTGCCAGTTGCCCGCCGCTGTTTTCGAAGGTGCGCACCAGCGTGTCGATCACCGCGCGATCGGCCAACATGTTGCCCGCGCCGACGCATTGCTCACCGGCCAGTGCGTTGTGCGTGCCCAATGTCTCGCTGCCGCTGAAGTGTGCGGTTTGGCCTAGATGGTCAATGGCAGTCAACTGGCGAAACTGGCTGTAGCCGTTGCTGGTCAACGCCTGATCCAGCGCCTGGGCCGGGGATAGGCCGCCTTCCATCTGGTCGAGCACCTGCGGACCGAGGGCGGGCAGGGTGATGTTCTGGGTGGCCACCGCGCCTACACCCGGACGCAGCCAGGGGCAGCGCGCGCCGACGGCAATGCTCGATGAGCTGATGGCGATGCCCAGTTGTCCTGTTTCGGCGCAACGGCCGACGATTGAAAACGTCATGGTGTGTTCGTCCTGTTTCGTCCTGACCCGCCATCCGGCGCCCGGGCCGCTTATCTGAGGCTGCCTGGGCGGGGATGGGACATGACTGCATTCTGTAGACGCGCAGCCGTGGGCGAAACGAGGTTTTTTGTGGAGCCTAATTACGGAAAAACTTCTCAGAGATTGCTTGAGAGAACCCTTGAGCGAGCTCTGGAGCGAGCGCCTGAGAAAGCCACTCGCGTTACAGGCGCCCGTATTCCCGCGCCGTACGGTCCACCGCGATACGCGTCTTGTCGACCAGCTCGTCCAGTTCGGCGCGGGTGGCGATCAGCGCCGGGGCCATGATCATGCGGCCCAGTGTCGAGCGAATGATGATGCCTTCCTCGAATCCGATGGTGCGGCAACGCCAGGCCATGTCGTTTTCGTCGGCGAAGCGTTTGCGCGTGGCCTTGTCCTCGGCGAACTGCAGCGCGGCCACCAGCCCCACGCCTTGGACCTCACCCACCAGCGGGTGCTTGCCGAACACCTCGCGCAGGCAGTTCTGCAGGTACGGCCCGGTATCGGTTTTCACCTGATGGACTACCCCTTCGTCGCGCAATGCCTTGAGGTTGGCGATGGCGACAGCAGCGGCCACCGGATGCCCGGAGTAAGTCAGGCCGTGGGCGAACACGCCGCCTTTGTCCACCAGTGCTTCGGCCATGCGTCGCGACAGGATCAGCCCGCCCATGGGGATGTAGCCCGAGGTCAGGCCCTTGGCAATGGACAGCGTGTCCGGTTCGAAGCCGAACACCTGATGGGCAAACCATTCGCCTGTGCGCCCGAACCCGCCGATCACTTCGTCGGCGCACAACAGCACGTCGTACTTGCGGCAGATGCGCTGGATTTCCGGCCAATAGGTTTGCGGAGGAATGATCATCCCGCCTGCGCCCTGGAAGGGTTCAGCAACGAACGCTGCGACGTTGTCGGGCCCCAGTTCCACAATCTTGTCTTCCAGTTGCCGAGCCGCGCGCAGACCGAATTCTTCAGGGCTCAGATCGCCTTCGTGAGCGAACCAGTAAGGCTCGTCGATGTGCGCGACGTCGGGAATCGTGCCCCCCATCTCGTGCATGAACCTCATCCCGCCCAATGCCGTCGCGGCCAGGGTCGAGCCGTGATAGCCGTTCCAGCGGCCGATCATCACCTTCTTCTCGGGCTTGCCCATCACCTGCCAGAACTTGCGCACGGTGCGGATCAGCACCTCGTTGGCCTCGGAGCCGGAGTTGGTGTAGATCGCGTGGCTGTAATGGGCGGGCAGCAGGCTGAACAGCAGCTCGGACAGCTCGATCACGGCCGGGTGGGTGGTGTGGAAGAACATGTTGTAGTAGGGCAGTTGCTCCAACTGCGCACTGGCGGCCGCGGCCAGATCCTTGCGCCCGTAACCGAGGTTGGTGCACCACAGCCCCGACATGCCGTCCAGATAACGCTTGCCGTCGTTGTCCCACAGCGTAAGTCGATCACCTCTGACCATCACCCGCGGGCCTTCCGCGTTCAGCGCCTTTTGATCGACAAACGCGTGGATGTGGTGGGCGGCATCGGATGCCTGGTAATCACGGGTAGTGCGGCTTGGATCGAGGTCAATGGACATTGTGCTTCTCCAGGGTGATGGTGCCCTTGACCTGCGTTTATTTTGTGAGCGGACGAGGGCGTGCCGGGGCTTCGGTGTGAGATAATTTTTGGCATGTAAAAATATTTTTGTAAAGAAAATATTTGTTGATGAAAAGGCTTTTCCGTAACCTGCAGGGCGACCAAAACCGGCTCCAAGGGCGATATGACAGGGCTTAGAGAAAGGCAAAAAGAACAGCGCCGCCAAGAGATCGCTGAAGCCGCGTTGACCTTGTTCAAGGCGAACGGTTTCGGCGCTACCACCCTTGAGCAGATCGCCAATCAGGCAGGTGTTTCGGCGCCCACGGTGGTCAATTATTTCGGCGGCAAGCAGGAAATCCTCCTGGCCCTGCTCAAGGCGCCCGACGAACAGGCCATGCGCGAGGCAAGGTCGAATCTGGACGACAACTCCGACCCCCTCGACGCCCTCTGCGAACTCGAAGACCTGATGACCCGCTACCAACTGCGAGCCATGCCTGCGTCACTTTGGCGTGAGCTGGCGCCATTTCTGTTCACCGGCGAACTCTCTCAGGCGTTTCAGCCCTGGAATGGCGCGGTAGTCGAAGAGGCCAAGGCATTGCTGGTGCATTTCCAGAAGCTGGGCAAGATCCGTGAGTCAGTGGACATCGAAGTGGCCGCGACCCTGTTCAATCAATACGCGAATCTGGCGTTCATACGCCTGGCCACTGAGGCCGTCCCGGACCGTGAGGCTCATGCGGCGCATATGCGCAGCGTATTGGGGTTGATGTGTAGCGGGATGTTGAACCAATAGACGTTGCCCGCCCGTTGAATTTTCGTCGTAAGGAACCGCATCTCATGAGTCTGGAAGTGTTCGCGATCATCATGCTGGGCGCGGTTCTGCATGCGTCCTGGAACGCCGTGGTCAAGGGGGGCGGGGACAAGCTGCTAACCACTTGCATGATCACCTCGGTGGCGGCAGCCATGGCCTTGGTTGTCATCCCTTTTCTTGACTTGCCGGCCAAAGAAAGTTGGCCCTTTCTGGGCTTGTCCGTTGTTTTCCAGGTGCTGTATTTCGTGCTCGTGGCCACAACCTATCGGATTGCAGACATGAGCCAGACCTACCCGATCATGCGTGGCACCGCGCCGTTACTGGTTGCGACGGTGAGCTTGATGCTGTTCCCGGAAACCCTGTCGACATTTGCATGGATTGGCATTGCCATCATTTGCGTCGGCATCCTGTGCATGGCAGGCAGGCCCGCGAGGGCCCAGAGAAAGGGTGTGCTGCTCGCCCTGATCAACGCCTGTGTGATCGCCGGTTATACCTTGATCGATGGTCTGGGCGTACGTCGATCCGGCGCGCCTGTGGCCTACACGCTGTGGATATTCCTACTGACCGGAATCCCGCTCGCTGCATGGGCCCTGACCCACCGTCGAGCGGCGTTCCGCACTTACGTCGCGCGCAACTGGCGGCTGGGAGTCGTCGGCGGCGTCGGCACGGCGGCGTCCTACGGTCTGGCGCTCTGGGCGATGACACAGGCGCCGGTCGCCGTAGTCTCCGCGCTGAGAGAGACGTCGATCCTGTTCGGCGTCGCGATCTCGGCACTGGTGCTCAAGGAGCATCTGCCGCGCATCCGCAGTGTCGCGGCCTGCATCATCGCCATCGGCGCCATGGTGCTGCGTCTGGGGTGAGGGCTGTCGGGACGGGAGCGCTTGAGCGTGGCTGGGCCGCCGGGCAAGCTTAAGGTCCAACCCAGTGCGCCCAACCCCCTAACATTTTCCTGCTCTGCGACGACAAAAATCATAATTTCGCTATCCCCTGATCCTGCACAGAATGCGTCCACACCCGCCTTCGTGAAGGACACAGGTATGACAGCTGCAAACATAGAAATCGATACGCTCGTGGTCGGCGCAGGTCAAGCTGGCGTAGCCATGAGCGAGCATTTGAGCAACCTGGGCATTGCTCACCTGGTCCTCGAGCGCAGCCGGATTGCCGAGGCCTGGCGCACCGGGCGCTGGGATTCGCTGGTGGCCAATGGGCCGGCCTGGCACGATCGTTTTCCGGGGCTTGAATTCGACGATCTGAGCCCGGACGGTTTCGCTCCGAAAGAGCGGGTCGCCGATTATTTCGAGGCCTACGCCCGCAAGTTCAACGCGCCGATCCGCACTGGCGTGGAGGTGCGCAAGGTCGAGCGCAATGCCGGGCGGCCGGGTTTTACGGTCGAGACCTCCGAGGGCGTGATCCAGGCCAATCGTGTGGTGGTCGCGACCGGGCCGTTCCAGCGCCCGGTGATCCCGGCCATCGCGCCGAGCGACGAACACCTGACGCAGATTCATTCCGCACAGTATCGCAATCCACAGCAGTTGCCCGCAGGCGCGGTGCTGGTAGTCGGCGCCGGGTCTTCCGGGACTCAGATCGCCGATGAACTGCAGCGCGCCGGTCGCCAGGTCTACCTCTCGGTGGGCCAGCACGATCGTCCGCCGCGCGCCTATCGCAATCGCGATTTCTGCTGGTGGCTGGGGGTGCTCGGCGAGTGGGACCAGGCGGCGATGAAGCCAGGTCGCGAGCATGTCACAATTGCAGTCAGCGGCGCCCACGGCGGGCGTACCGTGGACTTTCGCGAGCTGGCCCAGCGCGGCATGAAGCTCGTCGGCGTGACCCGCTCGTTCGACAACGGCGTAGTGCGCTTTCAGCCCGATCTGGCCGAAAACCTCGCCCGTGGCGATGAGAACTACCTGGCCGTGCTCGACGCCGCTGACGCCTATATCGAGCGTAACGGTCTGGACTTGCCACTCGAACCGCAAGCGCGTCGTGTGTTCCCTGATCCTGAGTGCGTGAGCAACCCAATTCTTGAACTGGACCTGGCTGCCGCTGGCATCACCACGATCATTTGGGCCACCGGTTTTGCCACCGATTACAGCTGGATGAAAGTCGATGCATTCGATGCCAAGGGCAAGCCGCAGCATCAACGTGGGGTGTCGACGGAGTCGGGGATCTACTTCCTCGGCCTGCCGTGGCAGTCGCGCCGCGGGTCCTCGTTTATCTGGGGTGTCTGGCACGACGCCAAGTACGTGGCCGACCATATCGCGACCCAGCGCAAATACCTCGAGTACCGCGATGCCTCGCAGCGTCACGCTGAGCAGCCTGTCGCCACGGTCGCGCCGACGCTTGGCAACCCCGTAACCGCTTGATCCCTTTAACCGCGCCGACCCTCGCTCGGCGGCGCGCCTGTTTGTTCCCAAGGAGCCTCCGATGGCACAGCCCACCCACACCCGCATTCGCATGTTCAACACCAAGGAAACCTACCCGAACCAATCGCTGGATAACGACCTGTGCCAGGCCGTGCGCGCGGGTAATACGGTCTACGTCCGCGGCCAGATCGGCACCGACTTCGAAGGCAATCTCGTAGGGCTGGGCGACCCACGCGCTCAGGCCGAACAGGCGATGAAGAACGTCAAGCAACTGCTGGAAGAGGCGGGCTCGGATCTGTCCCACATCGTCAAGACCACCACCTACATCATCGACCCTCGCTACCGCGAGCCGGTGTATCAGGAAATCGGCAAATGGCTCAAAGGCGTCTTCCCGATCTCCACCGGGCTGGTGATCTCCGGTCTCGGCCAGCCGCAATGGTTGATGGAAATCGACGTGATTGCGGTGGTGCCGGATGATTGGAAGCCGAGTGAGAAGTGATGTGAATCAGGGGCGATGCGAGCTTGAAAGCTCGCGTCGCATGGGCAGCTGCAGGCGCTACATGCTTAGGATTTTTACCAAGGTTTTAACTCCTTGATAGAGCTTATCTTGCTGTAGCGTATGTCCGCGCTCTCCGAAAAACTTTTAATTTTTGATTTTATGCTCTCGCTAAAAAATACCAGGATTTGTCCTGCTTCTGTGTTGTACGAATAACTGACTAGAAATGAGCAGTTGTTGGCTAGTAATCTAGTTATAAAGGCTGCAGGAATTCTTTTTCCTTTTGGTACTTCAAGTAGCGCAGGCTTTACACGTTTTGGTGTTAGAGCTTCCGATTTTCCATATTTGTGACGAAGGGCCTGCATTGCTTCTGCTTTTTGGTAAGTTAATAACTCGGCTTCCATTTTTCGAATACAATCCTGACCCTTAAAGAAATAAACCCCTTCGGCGACAGGGGTGTCCACGTCCATGAGCGTTTCGCGGTCGGGGTGCCAGTAAACTAGGGGTGGTAACACCTGGTTGAGCAGCCGTTTCGCGTTCGCGGTATGGAAACCATAGGGTCCGTACCCATATCTGTCTACATCGTACTGATAGCAAACACAGTAACCTTGAGCCAGACTTAATGACTGAGTGAATATGTCCTCTTGCTCAATCGGAAATTCTATTACTCGTTCCATAATCACCCTACCAAGTAAATACGATCTGCTCGCCTTTAGAGTTAACGGCGTGGATATGCCCTGACTCGTGATGTTTTGGTATTCCGGGTTTGCCTGCATCCGGGTGGCCGTCTGGGTGTTCGAAATAAGAAACACCCTTGTCCTTATGCTCCCTGCCTACTGACCGTGCGCCTCGGAGCTTCATTTGATTCCAATTTTCCCCCCTGCTCGAATCGTTGACCCGGTCAATATCAATGATGTCGCCGCCTCTAGATAGCCTAGGCACCTGTGCATGATTTTTTGCTAAGGAATATGCATGTCGACGATTGCGAGCATTGACGACGGTGCAACTCCAACCCCATGGATCCACCCACCCAATCGGATTCGGCGCGTACTGATAGAGATTAAGCCCACCCGCCAACCCAATCGGATCCGGTGTTGTAAATCGCCCCACATCCGGGTCGTAGAACCTGAAGGTGTTGTAGTGCAGTCCGGTCTCACGATCAAGGTATTGACCCTGGAATCTGAGGTTCTGCTCTACAGTGAAGTGCGGTTTACGATGCTCCTCGACGGTTTTGCCCCACACCTGATAGCGCGCCTGCCAAACGCTGAGGCCGTCGGCTTCGGTGAGTTGTTCGGGAAGGCCGTTTGGGTCGTTGTGGTAGTAGCGGATGTATTGAAAATTGTCGTTGCTATCGACGCGGGCGAGAGGGTCGTAGCCGTCGGCGTAGACGTAGAGGCTGGTCTGGCTGTTGCTAAACTCCTGCAAAAGACGCAGGCCGTCCCAGGTGAAACGGGTTTCACTGAGCGGGGTGCCGGTTTGACTGCGTTCGCTTTTGCCGATACGTCGCCCCAGCGGGTCATAGCTCATGCGCACGACGTTGCCGTTGGCATTGTGCACTTCGACCAGGCGGCTTTCGGCGTCATAGACAAAGTGCTGGATGCCGTATCGCGTGCTGCGTTTTTCGATCAGGCGGCCAAACGCATCGTAGCGGTAGCGCTTGTCCTGAAAAGCCAGCAACTTGTTATGCCGCACCGGACCCGCGCCGGATGGTGAGCCGTCCAACACGTTAGCGGCAGCGTCATAAGCGAAGATTTCGAGTTGTCCGGCCAGGTCGTCCTGGCTGGCCATGATGCGAGCCGTCGAGTCGTAGTGCAGCAGGGTTCGAGACTCGTGCGTGCCGTTTCGACTGAGTCGACTAATCAGATTATCGGTGTGATCGTAGTCGTATTCTTTTTCCCGATCGCCCTGCAACTCTGCTGACTGGCCGACCGCAGGGCGCAACTTGGAGCGCAAACGTCCACTGCGATCGTACCGGAAATGGGTGCTGATTTGGCCCTGAGTGCGCAGCACTTCGCGGTGCAGGCGATCGTGTTCGAAATCGCAGATGACCGTGCCGTCCAAATTGATTTGGTGCACATGGCCACTGCCGTAATGCAGACGATTGAGCCAGCGGCCATCAGGCAAGTGCGTTTGAATCCGGTTACCGAGTTCGTCGTAATGATGCTGCAGGATGCCGGAGGCGGTCTGTTCGGTGAGCAGTTGGCCAAGGGCATCGTAGGCAAATCCTACGCTCTGTTGCTGGCCTTCTGGATCGGTGAAGGTCACCGCAGTGAGTTGGTCGAGTGGGTTATAAATGTATTCGGTGCGGCCGTCGGCGGTGACCTTTGCTCTCAAACGACCGAGCGCATCGCGTTCCAGCGAATGAACCAGGGCATTGGGCGAATCGTCCGCGAGGTCACCGCCTGGCGGGGCGGGCAAGTGCTCTACCCGAACCGGATTGTCCAGTGCGTCATAGCGGTACCGCCACTGGCTCCCATCCAGATCCTGCCGGGCAATCAGGCGATCACCCGCGTCCCACGCAAACCGATAGCTCTCGCCATTTTCATTGGTCAGCGCCAGCAAACGGGAGTAGGCGTCCAGAGTAAAGTGCACCTGCCGTTGATGTGCATCGACACGCTGCCGAACTCGACCGCGTCGGTCATATCGATAGGTCGTGGTGTGACCGGCTCGATCGACATAACCGGTGAGCAGCCCGCTGGCATTACGCAGATACCGTTCTATCCGGCCATCAGGCTGCTGGCTTTGCAGCAGTCGTCCTTGGGCGTCGTGTACATAGGTCGTGCATTCACCCGTCGCGTCGGTGATGCTCCGCAGATAGCCGCGCCGGTCATAGCTGAACCTGGTCGCATACCCCGAGCAATCTACATGCTCGATCAATTGCCCCAAGCCATTCCAGCGCAGCTTTTTACGTTTATCCGTGGCGTCGATGATCTCGATGACCTGGCCGCGTTCGTCATACCGATACCGGGTCACATGCCCCAGCGGATCGGCCTGATGGGTGCAGTTGCCGCGGGCGTCGTAGCGGTATTGCCAAGCATTGCCTACTGCGTCGGTTACTACCTGCGGCAGCGACCAGTGCTCCAGCCATGACGTCGAATCGCAACGCCCCAGTGGATCCTCGGTCGAGCTGAGGTTGCCCGCTTCATCGTAACCGTACTGCCACCGCCCGCCTTGCGGATCGACCGCGCCGAGCAACTGGCGCTCGTCATTCCATGAAAACTGCCAGGTCTGGTCGAGGTTGTCGGTGTATTCGGTGATCTGCCGCTGAGGGTTCCAGCGCCGATGGCTGACGCGGTTCAGACCGTCGGTGATCTGCGTGGTACCGGCACTCAGGTCGTAATCGAATCGATATTCTTCACCGTCATCGGTCCAGTGACGAATCACACGCCATTCGCGATCATCGACCAGCGCCCATGCGTAAAAACACCGCAAACCGGTGGGCAATTGATGCTCCACCATGCGCCGCCCACTGTCGTAAGCGAAGCGCCTTTGCACGTTGCCGGCTGCATCGCGCACTTGCGCCAGGTCGCCGCGAGCGTCGTAGGTATAGCTCGCCAGAATTTCGGCATTCAAGTCGGGATAGACTCGCTCGATGCGTTCAAGCCGGCGAGGCCATTGCACGGAATAAATCAGGGCAACTCTCAACACTCGCTGACTGTCGTACAGCTGCGTGAGTCGATGCTCGGCGTCATACTCCAGACAAATCCGATTGTCGTTCCGGTCCCCCAGTTGGATCAGGCGCAAAACCGAAGGGTTGGCGACAGCAGGGTCGAACAGGCGATATCGCCCATCCTCACTCTCGATCAGCAGTCGGCCATCATCATGGCGCCTAACCGCCAATCCTTCGCCCGCGCTGAATGACGCACTGCCCAACTCGATCGTACCCATGTCGATCCGACGCGCCTGTTCGTCGATATAGGTCAGTCGTTCTCCGCCCTCCGGGTGCGGTTCAACATGCACACTGACCTCGAAGGCCATACTCCAGCCCGCTCCGAACAGTCCGTCCTGACGCTCATCCCGGCTGTTGTAAAAACGCTGCCACTCAATGGGCAGGACGCCCGGCAAGGTAACGTCCAGCTCTTCGGCCCCGCTCAGCACCTTGGCACCCGTCGCGGCATGTACAGGATGCGGCGAGCCTGATACCGCACGACTCAGCGCCGCCGCCACTTGGCTGACGCCGTACGCATTGATCCCGCTCATCACCATGCAGGGCAAATTGCTGACGAACTTGCGCGGCCCACCCTTGAAGATCATCAGCGTATTGACCGCCAACCCCACGCCAGGCGTCTTACCGCTGCGAATCGGGCGCACCACCTGCTTGTCACCACCAATGCGCACGTTCGGGGAGACGTGTACCGAAGACACCACCGTCGCATCGCAGGTGCTGCGATCGCCACTTCGCACTGCGGGCTGGCCATTGATGAACACCCGGTCCGAACCTTCGGCGATGTACTGCGCCGGCATGGGTGGATGGCGCTCGCAGATCACTTGATCCATCGACTTCGGTAACGCTCCAACGGCGGGCGAGGCCACCGTGGGCCGCCACAGCTCGGAGAAAAACCCCTGGTCGATGTCCAGGAAGGTGCCTTCGGGCGCGGGATCGTCGGGAAGGTCAGCCGCGCCGGGCGAGATAGCACCCGCTGCTCGCGCCGCAGGCAGGCCGTTGATGAAGACGTTGGAGGAACCGCTGCTGATATGCGCATGCACGGTCGGCGGAAACAGAGCATTAGCCAGGTTTTCGCAGAACTGGCTGATACGCTCGTCGGCGCCGGTGAGGTTCATGCCCACGCCTACAGCCACGCCGACGACAGCACCCAGTACGCAGGCGCCCAGCCCGCCCGTGGCCAGGGTCAGGCTGGTCGCGCCGATGACGGCAGCGCCCACGAGCGCGCCGACGGCGACACCGGCGACCACCTCCAGTACGCCACCCAGGACATCTGCCATGATCGAACTGTGGGCGAGGGCATCACCCTGGCGGGCGGCCCAAAAAGCGTCAGGCATTGCGTATGATCCGCGCTGAGAAAGCGCCGGAATCTAAGGGCTTTGGGCTCTGCTGTCTGAGCGCAGAAACACAAAAAGCGCGGACTGCGCGCTTTTCAGAAGGAGACTACAAAGCTCGACTTCGTAGTCCTATCGATGCGACAAAAACGTCTGACAAATAAGGCGCTAATGGGCAGCCCCGCCTTTGGTGCCGCTGGGCAGCGTTTTGGTCAACATCACGGCGACCATGCTGATACCCAACGCCAGGCCGACAAAATGAAACGCATCGTTGTAGGCCATGATCGCGGCCTGTTGATGGGCGATTTCGCTGAGCTTGCCCAGGGCCGCGGTTTCGTTGCCCAGGCGCTCTGTGAGCTGGGCCATGCGTTCGGCGACTTGCGGGTTGGCTGGCGAGACCGATTCGCGCAGGTAGTCGAAATAGGTCTTGGTCCGTGCGTCCAGCAACGTTGCCAGCAGGGCGATGCCGATGGCGCCGCCCAGATTGCGCAATATGTTGAACAGGCTCGATGCGGAGCCAGCGTCCTGCGGCAGGATGTATGCCGTGGCGATCAGCGAGATGGTTACCATGATCAGTGGTTGGCCCAACGCTCGGATGATCTGGATATGATTGAATTGCGGTCCGGCGAAATCCGGGTTCAGCACGCCGGACGAAAAGCTCGCAAGGCCGAACAGCCCGAACCCCAGCGTACACAGCAGCTTGGGCGAAATGATCTTCATCAATTGCGGCACCAGCGGAATCAGGAACAGCTGCGGCACGCCCATCCACATGATCACTTCGCCGATCTGTTGCGCGTTGTAGCCCTGAATCTGCGCCAGATAGAGCGGCAGCAGGTAGATCGAGCCGTACAGCCCGACGCCCATCCCTATGCTGGAGATACTCGACAGGCCGAAGTTGCGGTTGCCGAGGATGCCCAGATTGATCAGCGGTTTGGGTTTGGAGAACTGAATGATGACGAAAGTGATCAGGCTGAGCAGGGCGACGCTGCCGAGTGTGACGATCAGACTCGATTCCAGCCAGTCCTTGCGATGGCCCTCTTCGAGAAATACCTGCAGGCATCCGAGACCGACGCCCAATGTGACGATGCCCGCGTAGTCGGTGCTCTTGAGCAGTTCCCAGTGTGGCGCTTTCTTCTCCAGGCCATACATCAGGCCGGCGATCATCACCAAGCCTGGCGGGATGTTGATATAGAAGATGTACTCCCAGCTGAAATTTTCCATCAGCCACCCGCCCAGGGTCGGGCCGATGGAGGGCGCGAAGGTCGCAGTCATCGCGAACAGCGCCATGCCCTTGGCCCGATGATGTTCCGGCAGTTTGATCAGCGTCAGGGTGAACGCAAGCGGAATCAGCGCGCCCCCGGTGAAGCCCTGCATGGCGCGGAACACGATCATGCTTTCCAGGCTCCAGGCCATCGAGCACAGCAGGGATGACACCAGAAAACCCAGCGACACCCACACCGCCAGTCGCCGCGCCGAAAGCAGCTGCACCAGCCAGGCGGTGAGCGGGATCATGATGATTTCTGCCACCAGATAAGAGGTGGAAATCCACGAGCCCTCTTCCAGAGTCGCCGACAGCGCGCCCTGAATGTCCTTGAGCGAGGAGTTGGTGATCTGGATGTCGAGCACCGCCATGAACGCGCCCAGCATCACGCTCATCACCGCGATCCAGTCGCGCCGGCTCGGTTCGCCGACCGGACGAAGCAGCGCATCACCGGCCACTTTGCGGATCAGCTTCAGGATGACTGCCAGGTTTGATGTTGACCGAAACCGTCACCGACATCCCCGGGCGAATTCTGCCGTGCAGCGAGTTGTCAGGCGCAAACGTCAGCTTCACCGGAATGCGCTGCACGACCTTGGTGAAGTTGCCGGTGGCGTTGTCCGGTGGCAACAGACTGAACTGCGCCCCGGATGCAGCGAACAGGCTATTCACCCGCCCTTGAATCGGCGTGCCGGGGAAGCTGTCGAAGATCAGCTCGGCGTACTGGCCGATCTCCATGTGTTCGATCTGGGTTTCCTTGAAATTGGCCTGCACCCAGATGTCTTCTGCACCAACACCTCACTGACCCGAGCGCCAAGCTGGCTCGAAACCCGAGTGATTTCACCCTGAACATAAGCATTGTCGGTGGTCTGGTAAAAACGTCCTTTTAAGTACCACTGGGCGAAGAAGGCGAGGGCGATCAGCAGGACCACCCCGAAAAAGATGAACAGGCGGCGTTTGAGTTGGGCAGGCATGGTTGTTCTGAATTATTGGAATGTAAGGAAATTTATGAGCAAACCAGGTCTGGAACCTAGCCATCGTTGCAAAAATGACTGGAACTGATAACTGCGTATTCATTTTTAGCGTAATGCTGTGGGCTAACGATGCTGCATTGCCCTTCGCGCTAATCTGCGCCATGCCCGGTCGCGATGCTGGAGCCGCGAGGGCTGCGCCTGTTAAGATTCGCGGCTTGTTCGACCTATTTGGAATTTTCCATGACCACCGTTCGTACCCGCATCGCGCCATCGCCTACCGGCGACCCCCACGTTGGCACGGCTTATATCGCACTCTTCAACTACTGCTTTGCCAAGCAGCACGGCGGCGAATTCATCCTGCGCATTGAAGACACCGATCAGCTGCGCTCGACGCGCGAGTCCGAACAACAGATTTTCGACGCACTGCGCTGGCTCGGCATCGAGTGGAGCGAAGGCCCGGACGTCGGCGGCCCGCACGGCCCGTATCGTCAGAGCGAGCGCGGTGACATCTATAAGAAGTACACCCAGCAGTTGGTCGACGCCGGCCACGCCTTCCCGTGCTTCTGCACCGCCGAAGAGTTGGACCAGATGCGCGCCGAGCAGATGGCCCGTGGCGAAACCCCGCGCTACGACGGCCGCGCGCTGCTACTTTCCAAGGAAGAAGTCGAACGTCGCCTGGCTGCGGGTGAGCCTCATGTGATCCGCATGAAGGTGCCAAGCGAAGGCGTGTGCGTGGTTCCGGACATTTTGCGTGGCGAAGTCGAAATCCCATGGGACCGCATGGACATGCAGGTACTGATGAAGACCGACGGCCTGCCGACCTACTTCCTGGCCAACGTCGTCGACGACCACCTGATGGGCATCACCCATGTGCTGCGTGGCGAAGAATGGCTACCGTCGGCACCGAAATTGATTCTGCTGTACGAGTATTTCGGCTGGGAAAAGCCGGCACTGTGCTACATGCCGCTGCTGCGTAATCCGGACAAGAGCAAGCTGTCCAAGCGCAAGAACCCGACTTCGGTGACGTTCTACGAGCGCATGGGCTTCATGCCTGAAGCGATGCTCAACTACCTGGGCCGCATGGGCTGGTCGATGCCGGACGAGCGCGAGAAGTTTTCGCTACAGGAAATGGTCGACAACTTCGACCTCAACCGCGTCTCCCTGGGCGGCCCGATTTTCGACATCGAGAAATTGTCCTGGCTCAACGGTCAGTGGCTGCGCGAACTGCCGGTCGAAGAATTTGCCGCGCGGGTGCAGAAATGGGCGTTCAACAGCGACTACATGATGAAGATCGCGCCGCACGTACAGGGCCGCGTCGAAACCTTCAGCCAGGTCGCACCCCTGGGCGGTTTTTTCTTCGCCGGTGGCGTGAACCCGGATGTGAAACTGTTCGAGCACAAAAAACTTTCGCCGGAGCAGGTGCGTCAGGTGATGCAGCTGATCCTGTGGAAGCTCGAATCCCTGCGTCAGTGGGAAAAGAACGGCATCACCGGCTGCATTCAGACAGTGGTCGAGCACCTGCAGCTCAAGCTGCGTGACGCCATGCCACTGATGTTTGCCGCGATCACGGGCCAGGCGAACTCGGTCTCGGTGACCGACGCGATGGAAATCCTCGGCCCGGATCTGACCCGCTACCGTCTGCGTCAGGCGCTCGACCTGCTGGGGGGCGTATCGAAGAAAGAAAACAAAGAGTGGGAAAAGCTGCTCGTTGCCATCGGCTGAGTGAGGGCCGGTCGTTGTGCGTTGCGTAGATGGAGCTTGCAGCGACCGGCGATGCCGAGGCTTTCCCAGGTAAAGAACCGGGGAGGGCGGTAAGTGATTGTTATCCCGGAAAATTCTTTTGAAATATGTTTAAAAAAAGTTTGACAGGTATTCGGGTCGCACTTAATATGCGCCCCGTCCACACGGCAACACAGAAACACCGCGGCAACGCAGTGGTGATGTGACAGTGTAATGTGGGGCTATAGCTCAGCTGGGAGAGCGCCTGCATGGCATGCAGGAGGTCAGCGGTTCGATCCCGCTTAGCTCCACCAATTTAGAAGCTTCAAGGTTGGCTACACTGCTTTGAGGTTTGTACCGTAAGTCGGAACCAGCACCGATCAGGTACACAAAGGGTTACGTCCCCTTCGTCTAGTGGCCTAGGACACCGCCCTTTCACGGCGGTAACAGGGGTTCGAGTCCCCTAGGGGACGCCAGTTTCACCGAGAGATGCCGCAAGGTTGATCTCCGCCGCGAGGCGCTAAATCTGGGGCTATAGCTCAGCTGGGAGAGCGCCTGCATGGCATGCAGGAGGTCAGCGGTTCGATCCCGCTTAGCTCCACCAAATTTGCCAGGATTCGTCGAGAGGTTAATGACGGATTCGACAGAAGGTTTGCGTCCCCTTCGTCTAGTGGCCTAGGACACCGCCCTTTCACGGCGGTAACAGGGGTTCGAGTCCCCTAGGGGACGCCACGATTTCTCGCTCTGCGAGACCAAGGGTCATTCGATTATTGAATGGCCCTTTTGTTTTTTTGGGCTTTTATTTTTCCCGCCTCGAGCTGGGCGTTCAGGCCCGTTACCCGCGGCCATCTCTCGACTTAAGCACTGTTGGACGGTATTCGGTGAAGCGACGCCCGGATCTGTGGGAGTGAGCTTGCTCACGAAGACGTCCGCAAGATCGGCACATCTCCAGCAGCTGAACCTGCGCATTCGTGAGCAAGCTCACTCCCACACGGTGCGTGCAAGACAGTAGAGTCAGGAGTGCTTCCCCTTGTCATCGCAGATGATGCAGATAATATTACTGCCATCATCCGGGAGGCGGACATGAACGACAAAAAAGCACAAACTCGCGAACGCATCCTCGGCGCGGCCAGCGCAGCCCTGATTGCGCGCGGTCCTGTCGAGCCCAGTGTCAACGAGATCATGGGCGCAGCTGGCTTGACGGTGGGCGGGTTCTACGCGCATTTCGACAGCAAGGAAGCCCTGATGCTAGAGGCTTTCAGCCAGTTGCTCGGCGAGCGTCGCGAGATGGTGGGGAAGATCGACGATCGACTGCCCGGCGAAGAGCGACGTGCCTTGCTCGCTGCCTTTTATCTTTCGCGCAAACACCGGGACGCCGGAGAACACGCCTGCCCATTGCCCACCGCGATCGGGGAAATGGCGCGTTTATCGGATGACTTCCGGGGCGCCTTGTCCGAGCACATCGAACTGATGGTCGCGCAACTGGCTTCAAGCCCGGAGGAAACCGACAAAACCCTGGCCGATATCGCGCTGATGCTCGGCGGCCTGGCGCTGGCCCGCGCCTTGGGCCCCAACGAGCTGTCGGACCGGGTATTGCGAGCTGCCAAGTCGGCCATGCAGTGAGGCGTTCAGGTCAGATCGAAGCCATCGTTCGACGCTTTTGGTTACACTGCGCCGCGAATGCATTCATGAGGGACAGGAGCGAGGATGGTCTGGGATCTGGCAACGCCGTTTGTCATCGACCTGCGGGTGGGCGAGGGCGACATCGATGGGTTGGGGCACGCCAATAACGCCGTGTATGTCACCTGGCTTGAGCGTTGCGCGTGGCGTCACTCGCAAACCCTGGGACTGGACCTGACCGAGTATCGGCGTCTCGACCGGGCGATGGCGGTGGTCCGGCACGAAATCGACTATCTGGCCAGCGCCTATCAGGATGACGAATTGCAACTGGCGACCTGGATCGTCGATTGGGATCAGCGCTTGAAAATGACCCGCCGCTTTCAGCTCAAGCGACCAAGCGACGGCATGACGCTGTTGCGCGCGCAAACCACCTTCGTTTGTATCGAACTGTCCAGCGGCAAGCCCAAACGCATGCCGACCGAGTTCATCGACGGTTATCGACCTGCGCTACAGATGGCCGTTTCTTGACGCGCGGCCCGTTCACAATCCAGTTCCCGCTGCGTAAACTGCCGAACTTTTTTTCGAGTGTTATCCATGCAAATTGCCCTGGCGCCCATGGAAGGTCTGGTCGACGACATATTGCGCGACGTGCTGACTCAGGTTGGCGGCATCGATTGGTGCGTGACCGAATTCATCCGGGTGACCGAGCGTCTGTTGCCCGAGCACTACTTCCACAAGCTCGCCTCTGAACTGCTCACCGACGCGAAGACCCGCGCCGGTGTGCCGTTGCGTGTGCAGTTGCTGGGCTCCGATCCGGTGTGTCTGGCTGAAAATGCTGCATTCGCCGCCGAATTGGGTGCGCCGGTGATTGACCTGAACTTTGGTTGCCCAGCCAAGACGGTGAACAAATCCCGGGGTGGGGCAGTGCTGCTTAAAGAGCCGGAACTGCTGCACTCGATTCTCAGCCATGTACGGCGGGCGGTGCCTGCGCACATTCCGGTCACCGCCAAGATGCGCCTGGGCTACGACAGCACCGAACCTGCGCTCGATTGCGCCCGGGCGCTGGAAGCGGGCGGCGCCGAGCACATCGTGGTTCACGCGCGAACCAAGGTCGACGGCTACAAACCGCCTGCCCATTGGGAATGGATCGGCAGGATTCAGGACGTGGTGAAGATTCCAATCATCGCCAATGGCGAGATCTGGACGGTCGATGACTGGCGCCGCTGCCGCGAAATCTGCGGCGCCCGTGACATCATGATCGGCCGTGGCCTGGTGGCGCGACCGGACCTGGGGCGGCAGATCGCAGCAGCCAAGGCGGGGCGGGAGGTTGTCGAGATGACTTGGCAGCAACTGCAACCGCTGCTTCGGCACTTCTGGCTCCAGGCGCTGGCAAAGATGACGCGGGTCCAGGCGCCGGGTCGGCTCAAGCAGTGGGTCGTGCTGTTGACCAAAAGCTATCCTGAAGCCACCGTGCTGTTCGATGGCCTGCGGCGCGAGACAGACTGCGAGCGGATCAGTCAAATGCTCGGTGTCAGCCAGCCAGAAGCGGCCTGAGAAAAGATTTTCATAGCGACTCTTGAAACAGAAGTGACTGTCCTTATCTAGGGATTACGCGATGCCGAACTCGGGTCGCGGAGACAACCACTTGCTGATTTTTCAGGAGATTCACATGACTACTAACGCATTTTCTCTGGCCCCACTTTTCCGTTCATCCGTGGGCTTCGACCGCTTCAACGATCTGTTCGAATCGGCGGCCCGTAATGAGTCGGCCAGCACTTATCCTCCCTACAACGTCGAGAAACACGCAGACGATCAATACCGTATCGTCATCGCGGCTGCGGGTTTCCAGGAAGAAGACCTCGAGCTGCAGGTCGAGAAGGGAGTGTTGACCGTCACCGGTAGCAAACGCGAAAAAGAAAAAGCCGCTGAAGGCGTGACCTTCCTGCATCAGGGCATTGCCCAGCGTGCTTTCAAGCTGTCGTTCCGTTTGGCCGACCACATCGAAGTGCAGAACGCCGCGCTGGCCAACGGTCTGCTGAACATCGACCTGCTGCGCCTGGTGCCGGAAGAAGCCAAGCCAAAACGCATTCAGATCAACGGACAGAAAACGCTTGCACATTGATCTGTAGCCGTTAACGAAAAAGGCGTCCCTCGGGACGCCTTTTTTGTTGTTTCTCATTGTGCCACTACGGGTGCACACGCCCACGCAGCAACGCCTCGAACCGCTCCAGCGGCAGCGGCTCGCTAAACAGAAACCCCTGATAGAAATGGCAATCGAGCTGCGCCAGAAAGTCCAGCTGCTCCTGCTTTTCCACGCCTTCGGCAATGATCGCCAGATTGAGGCTCGCGGCCATGGCAATGATGGCGCGGACGATTTCGGCGTCGTTGGGGTCGCTGGTGGCGTCGCGGACGAAGGATTGGTCGATTTTCAACGCGTCCACCGGCAGGCGCTTGAGGTAGGTCAGCGACGAATAACCGGTGCCGAAATCATCCATCGCAAAGCTGATGCCCAACTGTTTCAACTCGAGCATCTTGGCGATGGTGTCTTCAAGGTTCTGAATGACGATGCCCTCGGTGATTTCCAGTTTGAGCATGCGATTGGGCAGCACGCAGGTTCGCAGGCAGCGTTCGACTCGCTCGACGAAATCGGTCTGACGAAACTGCCGGGGGCTGATGTTTACGCACAGGCTGAAGTCCTGGCCATCGATCATGCCTTTGCGCAGCAACTGACTGCCAGCCCTGCAGGCTTCCTCGAGAATCCAGTTACCCACCTCCAGGATCATCCCGCTTTCTTCCATGACCTGAATGAAGTGTTGGGGCGGCAGGCTGCCAAGGCTCGGGTGCTGCCAGCGCAGCAGGGCTTCGGCGCCAATGATCCGGTTGCCGCGGGTATCGACCTGAGGCTGATAACTGAGGCTGAATTCACCGCGACTCAGGGCCAGGCGCAGGTCGTTTTCCATTCGCAGACGGTCACTGGCGGCCTGTTGCATGGTGCTGTGAAACATCTGCGTGGCGTTGCGCCCTGAATCCTTGGCCCTGTAAAGGGCAATGTCGGCGCGTTTGAGCAGGTCGGCGGGGGTCGAGCCATGATCCGGAATCAGCGCCACGCCGATGCTGGGCGTGACCTGCAGACGCTGACCGTCAAGGAGCATCGGTTCGGCCAGCAGCCCGCGCAGCGTGTCGGCCAGGGTGCGCACCTGCTCGATGACCTCGGCCTGGGTGCCTTCCAGTCCGCTGATCAGAACCACGAATTCGTCACCCCCCAGGCGCGCCACGGTGTCTTCCAGTCGCACGCTGACCTCAAGCCGTGCCGTGATGATCTTCAGCACGCTGTCACCCACGGGATGCCCAAGCGAGTCGTTGATGTGCTTGAAGTGGTCCAGATCGAGGAACAACAGGGCGCCGCGCAAGTTACGGCGCTTGAGCAGGGAGATCTGCTGACTGAGGCGATCCATCAGCAGCGCACGGTTGGGCAGGTTGGTCAGGGAGTCGTGGTAGGCCAGGTGCTGAATCTGCGCCTGGGCGCGCTTTAGCACGCCGATATCGCGGGCGGTGATCAGTAAACAATCCGTGTCGTCGAGCACCAGCGGGTCAATCGATACGTCAACGGTGATGATGTCGCCATTCTTGCCGCGTCCCAGCAGCTCGCGGTTATGCACTTCACCGTGCTCTTCAACGTCCTGAATCAGGCGGATGCGCTGGGTGATGTCGGCCATGATCACGAACTCGAATACCGTACGCCCCAGCACTTCGCTGGCGCTGTAGCCGGTCAGGCGGCAGAAGCCGTCATTGACCTCCAGGTAACGCCCGGTGGCTTTTTCTGTGATGATGATGGCGTCCGGGCTTGAGTGAAACGCTTTGGCGAACTTCTCTTCGCTGGCCCTGAGGGCTTGCTGGGCGCGTTTGTGTTCGGTGTTGTCGATGAAGGTGCTGAGCAGGTAATGGCCATCGCTCAGCTCGATTTTCTGAGTGTAAAGGGTGCCTTCGCGGGTGCGTCCGTCCCGCGCCTGCCACTGGCTCTCGAGGCTGGCCGGCTCGACGGTGGAGAACGTTCGTTCCAGCGCCGTCTGCCGTTGTCGCGGATCGACCCATAGCTCGATTTCCAGCGTCGTGCGGCCGATGCACTCATCCATCGACCAGCCGAAGGTGCTCTCGAAATGCCGATTGGCGTTGCAGATCAGACCGTCGTCGAAGCGCGTCAGTAACACCACGTTGGGGCTGAGGTTGAAAAGGGCGGCGAAGTGTTGCTCCGACTCTTTTGCCGTCAAGGCCAGACCGGTCATTTGAAGCAGCGCGCTGTCGGCGATTGTAGGCATGTGATCACGAGCCTTCGAAAGTGAAGCCGGTATGACGATCAGTGAGCATCACCTCAGGCCATGTCCGCCTGGGCATCCAGCAGCGCCATGAAGGCCCTTGCGGCGTTCGATAGCGTGCGTTCCGTGTGGACAATGTAGCCTAGCTGGCGACGCAGCTGTATGCCCGGCAACGGAATACGCCTGACCTGCTCATCGAGCATGGTTCTTGGCAGCACACTCCATGCCAGTCCGATGGACACCATCATCTTGATCGTCTCCATGTAATTGGTGCTCATGGCGATGTTCGGCTTGATCCCCTGGGCCTCGCACAGGTCGCTGACGATGTGGTGAGTGAAGGTGTTGCCGCCGGGAAACACCGCAGGATAACCAGCGATATCAGCCAGGCTCACATCGGCAGTGTTGGCCAGCGGGTGTTCAGGCGCCGCGACGAAATCCAGGGGATCGTCCCAGACCGTTACGGCCTTGACCAGCGCGTGCGGTTCGGGCGCCAGGGTGATCACCGCCAGCTCCGCGCGTCCGTGGAGGATTTCGTCGTAGGCCACTTCCGAATCGAGAAACTCGATGTCCAGCGCGACGTTGGGATAGGTGCGGGTGAATGTCCTTAATAAGGAAGGCAAGCGATGCAGGCCGATGTGATGGCTGGTCGCCAGGCTCAGTCGACCGCTGACTTCTCCGGTGAGGTTGGTCAGTGCACGGCGCGTATCGTCAAGCACGTTGAGAATCTGATAAGCGCGGGGCAGAAGGGCGCGTCCGGCTTCGGTCAGGCTGACTTCCCGACCCAGGCGATCGAACAGGCGGACATTGAGTTGTTGCTCCAGCCCCGCGATGCGTTTGCTGACCGCGGGCTGGGTCAGGTGCAGGCGCTCGCCGGCGGCCGAGAAGCTGCCGGTCTCGGCAATGGCAATGAAGGCATTGAGGTTCGCCAGATCCATCTCGAATTCCTGTTGGTTATCCAAAGCATGAAAAATATGAATTTGAGTTATTTAAGCATATTCCATAGCATCTTCCCCACAAGCCAAGGGGTCTTTGCAGCGTCGTCGTGATGACGCTGAGCACGACATGGAACACGCTGATCAGGGTGCCAGGAGTGGACGGGCGGGCTGCGACGATTCATGGTCACATGCAGTGAAACAGTGAATTTGAGTGGTTGGCCAACGTCTCGTAGCATCCCTCCCACGAGCCGGGGGATCGCTGACATGTCGCTATGATGTCGATGACCCCAGGGCATAGAAACAAGCTGATGAGGAAAACGTCTGATGACCGGCAAAACGCTCTACGACAAGCTCTGGGATTCGCATTTGGTCAAGCAGCGCGATGATGGTTCTGCGCTGCTTTACATCGATCGTCACATCATCCATGAAGTGACCTCGCCACAAGCGTTCGAAGGCCTGCGCCTGGCTGGCCGCAAACCGTGGCGCATCGATGCCAACGTCGCCACCGCCGACCACAACGTACCCACCACCCCGGACCGCAAGGACGGCGTCGACGCTATCGTCGATCAGGTATCGCGTCTGCAGGTCCAGACCCTGGACGACAACTGCGACGAGTACGGCATCACCGAATTCAAGATGAACGATGTGCGTCAAGGCATCGTCCACGTGATCGGCCCTGAGCAGGGCGCCACCTTGCCGGGCATGACCGTGGTCTGCGGCGACTCCCACACCTCGACCCACGGCGCGTTCGGTGCCCTGGCTCACGGTATCGGCACTTCCGAGGTCGAGCATGTGCTCGCCACCCAGTGCCTGGTCGCCAAGAAAATGAAAAACATGCTGGTGAAAGTCGAAGGCAAACTGCCGTTCGGCGTCACCGCGAAAGACATCGTGTTGGCGATTATCGGCAAGATCGGCACCGCTGGCGGTAATGGCCATGCCATCGAGTTTGCCGGCAGCGCCATTCGCGACTTGTCCGTCGAAGGCCGCATGACGATCTGCAACATGTCCATCGAGGCTGGCGCTCGCGTCGGTCTGGTGGCTACAGATGAGAAGACCGTTGCCTACGTCAAGGGTCGCCCATTCGCACCGACAGCCGAGCAGTGGGACGCAGCGGTCGAGGCGTGGAAGGATCTGGTTTCCGACGACGATGCGGTGTTCGACACGGTAGTCGAGCTCGACGCCGCGCAGATCAAGCCGCAAGTGAGTTGGGGCACTTCGCCGGAAATGGTTCTGGCCGTTGATCAGAATGTGCCGGACCCGGCGCAGGAAACCGATCTGGTCAAGCGTGGCTCCATCGAGCGCGCGCTGAAGTACATGGGCCTGAAGGCCAATCAGGCGATCACCGACATTCAGCTGGATCGCGTATTCATCGGTTCCTGCACCAACTCGCGGATCGAAGACCTGCGCGCTGCGGCAGACATCGCCAAGGGCCGCAAGGTCGCCTCGACCATCAAGCAGGCGATCGTTGTCCCCGGCTCGGGCCTGGTCAAGGCGCAGGCCGAGAAGGAAGGCCTGGACAAAGTCTTCATCGAAGCCGGTTTCGAATGGCGTGAGCCAGGCTGCTCCATGTGTCTGGCGATGAACCCGGACCGCCTGGAAAGTGGCGAGCATTGCGCGTCCACCTCCAATCGAAACTTCGAAGGCCGTCAGGGTGCCGGTGGTCGTACTCACCTGGTCAGCCCGGCGATGGCGGCGGCGGCGGCGGTCAATGGCCGTTTCATCGACGTCCGCACCATGAGCCAGCAATAAGGAGCCCAGCATGAAGCCTTTTACTCAACACTCAGGTCTGGTTGCCCCGTTGGATCGTGCCAACGTCGACACTGACCAGATCATCCCCAAGCAGTTTCTGAAGTCGATCCGTCGCACCGGTTTCGGTCCGAATCTGTTCGACGAATGGCGTTATTTGGATGTCGGGCAGCCGTATCAGGACAACTCCAAGCGCCCGTTGAACCCTGATTTCGTGCTCAACCACGAGCGTTATCAAGGTGCCAGCGTGTTGTTGGCTCGCGAAAACTTCGGCTGCGGTTCGAGCCGTGAGCACGCGCCCTGGGCGCTGGAAGAGTACGGTTTTCGCAGCATCATCGCGCCGAGCTATGCCGACATCTTTTTCAACAACAGCTTCAAGAACGGCCTGCTGCCCATCATCCTCAGCGAAAGTGAAGTCGACGAGCTGTTCAAGGCGGTTGAAGCCAAGCCCGGCTACCAGTTGAAAGTGGACCTCGAGGCGCAGACCGTGACCGGTGAAAACGGCAAGGTCTACACCTTCGAGATCGACGCTTTCCGCAAGCACTGCCTGCTCAACGGTCTGGATGACATCGGCCTGACCCTGGTGGACGGCGATGCGATTGCCGCGTTCGAGAGCAAGCACCGCGCCAGTCAGCCATGGCTTTTTCGCGACGTGTGATTGATATGTCCGCGTGTGGCAAACACGCGGTCTCTATGGGAGTCAGCTTGCTGACGAAGAGGCAGGCACAGCCGCCACATCCCCGGCGGCTGACTTCTCCTGCGTGAGCGAACTCACTCCCACAGGTCTCTCGGTGTTGATGATTGCGTGGGCGGTCATTTCAGCACCCGCTTTTTCAATCGACGCTCCTGCAGCGCCGATGCACATATTGAAACGAGGGTTTTATGAGCAAGCAGATTCTGATTCTCCCAGGTGATGGCATCGGTCCGGAAATCATGACCGAGGCGGTCAAGGTGCTGGAGCTGGCCAACGAGAAATATCAGCTGGGTTTCGAATTGAGCCATGACGTCATCGGTGGCGCGGCCATCGACAAGCATGGCGTGCCACTGGCCGACGAAACGCTGGCACGCGCCCGTGCCGCCGACGCGGTGCTGCTGGGCGCAGTGGGCGGCCCGAAATGGGATGCCATCGAGCGTGACATCCGTCCTGAACGCGGTCTGCTGAAAATCCGTTCACAACTGGGTCTGTTCGCCAATCTGCGTCCGGCGATTCTCTACCCGCAATTGGCCGATGCCTCGAGCCTCAAGCTTGAGATCGTCGCTGGCCTGGACATCCTCATTGTTCGCGAGCTGACCGGCGGTATCTACTTCGGCGCGCCGCGGGGTACCCGCGAGCTGGAAAACGGCGAGCGCCAGTCTTACGATACCCTGCCGTACAGCGAGAGCGAGATCCGCCGTATTGCCCGCGTCGGTTTCGACATGGCACGCGTACGTGGCAAGAAGCTGTGTTCGGTGGACAAGGCCAACGTGCTGGCTTCCAGCCAGTTGTGGCGCGAAGTGGTCGAGCAAGTGGCCAAGGACTATCCGGACGTCGAGCTGAGCCACATGTACGTGGACAACGCCGCCATGCAACTGGTCCGCGCGCCGAAGCAGTTCGACGTAGTGGTTACCGACAACATGTTCGGCGACATCCTGTCCGACGAAGCGTCGATGCTCACCGGCTCCATCGGCATGCTGCCGTCGGCGTCGCTGGATTCGAACAACAAGGGCATGTACGAGCCTTGTCACGGTTCGGCGCCGGACATCGCCGGCAAAGGCGTTGCCAACCCGCTGGCGACCATCCTGTCGGTGTCGATGATGCTGCGTTACAGCTTCAATCAGCACGCTGCAGCGGACGCCATCGAGAAGGCCGTAAGCCTGGTTCTGGATCAGGGCCTGCGCACCGGTGATATCTGGTCCGACGGTAATGCCAAGGTCGGTACGCAAGAAATGGGTGACGCCGTAGTCGCCGCGCTGCGCAATCTGTAATATCTCGGGCCCACTGCTGCAAGATCGAGTCGAAAAGCTCTCTGCGGTAAGGGGCCCCACTTTTAATTAAGGTGTAGTTGCGATGAAACGTGTAGGTCTGGTCGGTTGGCGCGGTATGGTTGGTTCCGTGCTCATGCAGCGCATGCTGGAAGAGCAGGATTTCGATCTCATTGAGCCGGTTTTTTTCACCACCTCCAACGTCGGCGGACAAGGTCCGTCGGTGGGCAAGGATATTGCGCCGTTGAAAGATGCCTACAGCATCGACGAGCTCAAGACCCTGGACGTGGTGCTGACCTGCCAGGGCGGCGACTACACCAACGAGGTGTTCCCCAAGCTGCGTGAAGCGGGCTGGCAGGGTTACTGGATCGACGCGGCCTCTTCCCTGCGCATGCAGGACGATGCAGTGATCGTTCTGGATCCGGTCAACCGCAAGGTTATCGACCAGCAACTGGACAGCGGCACCAGGAACTTCATCGGCGGCAATTGCACCGTCAGCTTGATGTTGATGGGCCTGGGCGGTCTGTTCGAGGCCGGTCTGGTGGAGTGGATGAACGTCATGACGTATCAGGCGGCCTCCGGTGCCGGTGCGCAGAACATGCGTGAGCTGATCAAGCAGATGGGCGCCATCAACGCGTCGGTCGCTGACGATCTTGCCAACCCTGCCAGTGCGATCCTGGACATCGACCGCAAAGTCGCCGAAGCCATGCGCAGCAACAGCTTCCCGACCGAGAACTTTGGTGTGCCGTTGGCGGGCAGCCTGATCCCGTGGATCGACAAGGAGCTGCCGAACGGTCAGAGCCGCGAGGAGTGGAAAGGGCAGGCGGAGACTAACAAGATTCTCGGTCGCTTCAATCGTCCGATTCCGGTGGATGGTATCTGCGTGCGCATCGGCGCCATGCGTTGCCACAGCCAGGCGCTGACCATCAAGCTGAACAAGGATGTGCCGATTGCCGATATCGAGGGGATGATCAGTCAGCACAACCCCTGGGTGAAGCTGGTGCCGAATAACCGTGAGGCGAGTATTCAGGAGCTGAGCCCGACGTCGGTGACCGGAACGTTGAATATTCCGGTGGGTCGCTTGCGTAAGCTGAATATGGGCTCGCAGTATCTGGGAGCGTTTACGGTCGGCGACCAACTGTTGTGGGGCGCGGCCGAGCCGTTGCGTCGCATGTTGCGGATTTTGCTGGAGCGCTGATTCAGCGTTTTTCGGTAGAGATAAAAAAACCGCCTGTCTAGGGCGGTTTTTTATGGGTTTTTGGAATGTTTGGCACTCCGTCGTCGGTGGGCATGATTCCGGCGACTCAAACCCGCTCCGGCGGTGGATCATCCTTGCGGCGGCGCAGCAGGGTGCCACGTTTCCAATGCTCGCCATACCGAATCGCTGGCGTCTCGATATAACGGTGGGTCAGCATGGACACCACCAGCACGGCCACAACGACTAACAGCAGCAGCAGGTTGTCATTCAGCGCGCTGCCTGAGCTCAGATAGCGCACCACTGTCCCGCTCGTCTCGCCAGCCTTGTCTACCAGCAACGGGTAACCGCTGAATTTCGCCGCCACCGTCAGCGCGGTCCCCAGGACGAAGATCACCGCCGCATGGGTCAGGTAAATCGACAGCCATAGCTGCCCCAGCGCCGGAAACGCTCGCAAACGCAACACCTGCGAAACGAGCCCCGCTTCTTGCGAAAAGACCAGAATCGCGACACAGAACAGCAACCCTAATTCGATGGTCAGCTGTTGCTCGCCTTCGGTCATCACCCAGTAAATGCCTCCCAGCACGGCTACCTCCAGCAGCGTAGCAATGATTGGCCCCGGCATCGAACCCCACAAACGTGCATAAATCCGATAAGTGATCGCGCCAGCGAAAAAGCAGGAAACGCCCCACAACACATTGCGCGGGATCAGATTGAAATCCTGGTACAGCCCCACGAAAGCGAGCACACACAGAAGCGAGAAAAGTTTGCGTGCAAGACTTGGGACGGTGAACAGGATCAGCGCGAACAGCCCCCAGATGTAGAACTGCACGCTGATGAGCCAGGATGGGTAGTTGAACGACAGCGCGTTGAAACCCGGCCACCAGGCCTGAATCAGCAGCAGGTTGGGCAGAATCTCCCCAGGCGCACGGTCGCCGCTGAACGCTGGGTAGTTCAATGACAGCCCGTAGCGTTCCAGCCCCAGCTTCAGGCATTCGAAGCCGATGAAGAACAGCAGTACAGCCACATGCAATGGCATCACGCGGCAGGCGCGATTGACCACGAACTCGCGCAACTGCCGTGGCGACTGGATATGGTCGCAGTAGCGCCGGTAAATCAGAAACCCGCTCAATGCGAAGAAGAAGCCCGCGAACTGGCTCGCGTTCCGAAAGAACGTCAGCTCGGTGATGCTGCGCTCGATGTGCGAGTGATGAACGATCAGGGCCAGGGCACAAAGGCCGCGGAAGCTGTCGAGCACGAGGAATCGCTTCATCTCAAAGGTCCTTTTGCAGATGAGTGTTGATGGAATGGCAGTATTGCGGTGCGCAGGCCACACCGGTCCGAACCCGAGGGCGGGCAGGGAGAATTGCGGGGAAGTTACCACCTTCGGCACGGAGGGCTGATGAGGGGTGGTGGCGCGTGGCGGGTCGTTCAGGAGCCGGGCTATGGCGGGGCAAAACACCTGTAACAGCACGCCTTGCCTGCGGCGACGCTTGCCAGCCAAAAGTGACCTGGAAACGCTCTGCCGCGAGTATGCCCCAGACGTTTACGCAGGTGCCACCGACGATTCACCAGTGCGCAGACACGTTCGTCGAATAATTTACATAAATCCCAATATATGAGCAGTTAAATTACATATTGAGATGATTCTGCTTTCAGGTTTATAGTTCGTCTCGCATTCACTCATTAATAACAATCAGGTGAAGCCATGCAGGCGCAATTGATCGCGCTCGATTGGGGAACGACATCCCTTCGTGCTTATCGACTCGGCGAACAAGGCCGGGTACTGGAACAACGCTCGCTTGGTGCGGGCATCATGCAACTGCCGACGACGGCAAGGCCCATTGCCGGACAGATGTGCTCGGACGGGTTCGAACTGGCTTTCGATGAGGCCTGTGGCGACTGGCTCGACGCTCAACCGAATCTGCCGGTCGTTGCGTGTGGCATGGTAGGCAGTGCGCAGGGCTGGCGCGAAGCGGTGTATCAGCAGACGCCCGCCAGCGTCGGCGCGCTCAGCAACGCACTCGTGACAGTGCGCAGTGCGCGCGGGGTCAATATCCACATCGTGCCCGGCGTGTTGCAGCGCTCGGAGCTGCCCAACGTCATGCGCGGCGAAGAGACTCAAGTCCTGGGCGTCCTCAGTTCGCTGTCCGCCAGTGAAACCGACAAACCGCTGCTAATCGGTCTGCCCGGCAGTCATTCGAAGTGGGTGAGGGCGGTGGACGGGCGGATCGTGCATTTCGATACGTTCATGACCGGCGAGGTGTACGCCGCGCTGTCCGGCCACACCATTCTCGGCCGCACGATGCAGCGCAGCGACACGTTCGATTGCGCAGCGTTCGATCGTGGGGTCGGCGTTGCGCATTCGCCTGAAGGCGCCACCGGCCCGCTGTCGACCATCTTCAGTACGCGGACCCTGGGCCTGACCGGCGTGCTCAACGGTGCCCAGCAGGCCGACTATCTATCCGGCCTGCTGATCGGCCATGAGATTGTGGCCCTAAGCCAATTGCTGAACCAGACCGAAGCCTCTCTGCCAGCAGTGATTCTGATCGGCAGCGGCCCGCTGCTCGAGCGCTATCAGCGCGCGCTGGACGCCAACGGCTTTGCGCAGGTGACCTTCGCCGAGCACGCCACGGAGCGTGGCCTGTGGCAAGTCGCTGTGCAGGCCGGTCTGATCGCATCCCCTTCTACGGCCGGTGTCCGGCCCCTTCATGTCGAGAACTGAAATGCTCAAACAAGCCCTCGCGCAAAACGGCCTGGTCGCAATTCTGCGCGGACTGCGCCCCGAAGAAGCCCCGGCAATCGGTGATGTTCTGTACACCGCCGGTTTTCGCGTCATCGAAGTGCCGCTCAATTCCCCGCAACCGTACGACAGCATCCGTTTGTTGCGTCAGAGTCTGCCCGCCGATTGCCTGATCGGTGCTGGCACTGTGCTAACCACGGAACAAGTACGCCATGTGAAAGAGGCGGGCGGGCAGGTCATCGTCATGCCTCACAGTGATCCTGAAGTGCTGCGTGCCGCCAAGTCCGAAGGCTTGCTGCTGTCACCCGGCGTGGCGACGCCGACAGAAGCCTTCGCCGCGCTGGCCAATGGCGCCGACGTACTGAAGATGTTCCCCGCCGAGCAGATGGGACCGGCCGTGGTAAAGGCATGGCTGGCGGTGTTGCCTGCCGACACCGTGTTGCTGCCTGTGGGTGGCATCACGCCGGACAACATGCAGGTCTTCCTCGATGCAGGGGTGCGTGGTTTCGGTCTGGGCTCGGGCCTGTTCAAACCCGGCATGAGCGCCGACGACGTGGCTGAACGGGCCAAGGCCTATGTCGCCGCGTGGAATCAGTCCCGTCCCGCGAGCAGCAAATAGCCTGATTTTGTCGAGCCGCCCATGGCGCGCCGTTGCTGGCAACTGTTTTTGAATACGCGTCTTCGAACAAGCATCCTCGAATAAGAGAGATATGAGATGAAAATCACCAAACTCACGACCTTCATCGTTCCGCCGCGCTGGTGCTTCCTCAAGGTCGAAACCGACCAGGGCGTTACCGGTTGGGGTGAGCCAGTGGTCGAGGGCCGTGCGCACACGGTCGCCGCTGCCGTTGAAGAACTGTCCGACTATCTGATCGGAAAAGACCCACGCAACATCGAGGACATCTGGACCGTGCTCTATCGTGGCGGTTTCTACCGTGGCGGGGCTATCCACATGAGCGCCCTGGCGGGTATCGACCAGGCGTTGTGGGACATCAAGGGCAAGGCACTGGGGGTTTCGGTCAGTGATCTGCTGGGCGGCCAGGTGCGTGACAAAATTCGTGTGTACTCATGGATCGGCGGCGACCGGCCGGCTGACACCGCGCGTGCTGCCAGGGAAGCTGTCGAGCGTGGTTTTACGGCGGTGAAGATGAACGGCACCGAAGAGCTGCAATTCCTCGACACCTTCGAAAAGGTCGACTTGGCTCTGGCTAACGTCGCCGCCGTGCGTGATGCGGTGGGCCCCAACGTCGGCATTGGTGTGGATTTCCATGGTCGGGTGCACAAGCCCATGGCCAAGGTGCTGATGAAGGAGCTGGACCCGTACAAGCTGATGTTCATCGAAGAGCCGGTGCTCAGCGAGAACTACGAAGCGCTCAAGGAACTGGCGCCGCTGACCAGTACGCCGATTGCGCTGGGCGAACGTCTTTTCTCGCGCTGGGACTTCAAGCGTGTGTTAAGCGAAGGTTATGTCGACATCATCCAGCCGGACGCTTCCCACGCGGGGGGTATCACCGAGACGCGCAAGATCGCCAACATGGCCGAAGCCTACGACGTGGCGCTTGCTCTGCATTGCCCGCTGGGGCCGATCGCGCTGGCGGCGTGCCTGCAACTGGATGCGGCCTGCTACAACGCGTTCATTCAGGAGCAGAGCCTGGGGATTCACTACAACGAGAGCAACGACCTGCTCGACTACATCAAGAACCCTGGAGTTTTCGACTACGACAAAGGCATGGTGAAAATCCCCAACGGTCCGGGGCTGGGAATCGAGATCAACGAGGAATACGTCAAGGAGCGCGCGGCCATCGGTCATCGCTGGCGCAACCCGATCTGGCGTCATGCCGATGGCAGTTTTGCCGAGTGGTGATCAGTTCTCCCTGACGCGATCGTTGATCGTTCCCACGCTTTGCGTGGGAATGCAGTTCCAGACGCTCTGTGTCCCTTGTGACGCACAGCGTCATTCATGGCATTTCCACGCAGAGCGTGGGAACGATCAACGGCAAAAAAATTACAGACCTCAGACAACCATAAAAAGAGGCACTCCCCATGCGCACACAGACCTTGCCGCAGGCGCGGGCGATCGCCGCGACGCCGACCCGCAAACGCTTCTTCATCATGGTGCTGCTGTTCATCACCGTGGTCATCAACTACCTTGACCGCAGCAACCTCTCAATCGCCGCTCCGGCCCTGACCAGCGAACTGGGCATCGATCCGGTCCACGTCGGCCTGGTGTTCTCCGCATTCGGCTGGACCTACGCTGCCATGCAATTGCCCGGTGGCTGGCTGGTTGACCGGGTGCCGCCGCGCATCCTCTACACCGTGGCGCTGGCGCTGTGGTCGGTGGCAACCGTCTTTCTCGGCTTCGTCGGCAGTTTCATAGGGCTGTTCATTCTGCGCATGGCCGTTGGCGCGCTGGAAGCGCCGGCTTACCCGATCAACAGTCGAGTGGTCACCGCCTGGTTCCCGGAAAAGGAGCGCGCCACCGCGGTCGGTTTCTACACCTCCGGGCAGTTCGTCGGGCTGGCCTTCCTCACCCCCGTACTGGCCTGGCTTCAGGCGACTTTCGGCTGGCACATGGTATTCGTCGCGACCGGGGGCTTGGGCGTCCTCTGGGCGGTGATCTGGTACATGGTCTATCGCGAGCCGCGTGATTTCAGAGGCGTGAACCAGGGCGAAATCGACCTGATCAGCGAAGGCGGCGGTCTGGTGGACATTCAGACCGATACGGCGAAAGACAAGGGTGGGTTTAGTTGGCAGGATCTGGGCATCGTGCTCAGCAAGCGCAAGCTGTGGGGCATCTATCTGGGCCAGTTCTGTCTGAATTCGACCCTGTGGTTCTTTCTCACCTGGTTCCCGACGTATCTGGTCAAGTATCGCGGCATGGATTTCATCAAGTCCGGTCTGCTGGCCTCTCTGCCTTTTTTGGCGGCCTTTGTCGGCGTGCTTTGTTCAGGCTTTTTCTCGGACTGGCTGATTCGTCGCGGCTACACGGTAGGCTTCGCGCGAAAGCTGCCGATCATTGCCGGGCTGTTGATTTCGACCTCGATCATCGGTGCCAACTACGTCGAATCCACCCCGCTGGTGATCGCCTTTCTGGCGCTGGCGTTCTTCGGCAACGGCCTTGCGTCGATTACCTGGTCGTTGGTGTCGACACTGGCGCCGGCCCGCCTGCTGGGCCTGACCGGTGGCACCTTCAACCTGATCGGCAACCTGGCCGCCATCGCCACGCCCATCGTCATCGGCTTCCTTGCTTCCGGGCAATCCTTCGCCCCGGCGATTACCTACATCGCCGTGCTGGCCCTGCTTGGGGCGCTGTCCTACATCCTGTTGGTGGGCAAAGTCGAGCGGATCGAGCTGTAACCCTTGGCACCGAAAACAGCTGGCGACGATAATGCCGCCAGCTTCTGATTCGATAAGGCGTGATATGCAAGACACTTCCGACCTCAAAGACGCTCCCGACCTGAAAGGCCACGGGAGCATGCCTGGCAAGGACGCCGCACCCACTGGCACCCAAACCCTGCTGCGTGGCCTGGGTGTGGTGCAGGCGGTCGCCAGCGGTGCCCGCGATCTCAAGGAAATCGCCCGCTTGATCGGCACCACGCGCAGCACGACCCATCGGCTCGCCAGCTGTCTGGTCGAAGAACGCTATCTGCGGGTGCTGCCGCAAGTGGGCTATCTGTTGGGGCCCAAGCTGATCGAACTGGGTTTTCAGGCACGCGAAGAGCTGCCGCTGGCGATGCTGGCCCGGCCATTTCTCGATGAGTTGTCGGCACTGACCGGCGACACCGTGCATCTGGCGGTGCGCGATGGCGATGAAGTGTTGTACCTGCACAAAAACCCTGGCCGCAACGGCCCGGAAATGCGTTCGAGGGTGGGCCATCGCATGCCGCTGGCACGTACCGGCATTGGCAAGGCGCTGCTGCTGGACAGCCCGGAAAGCGAGTGGCGAAAGCTGTATGACGTCAGTGTGCCGCAATTGACGAGGAACCCGCTCTGGCCAGCCCATCAGGAGCAGACCTGGGAGCAGGTGCGCGAGCGCATGCACGAGTATGTGAAAGGCGGGTATGCGTTCGATCTGGAGGACAACGAACCGTCGATTCGTTGCGTGGCGGCGCCGATTCGTGATGCCGGCAAACACATCGTCGCCGGGATCAGCATCGCCAGTACGGTGCCATACATGCCGCTGGAAAAGATGGCCGAGCTGGTGCCGGTGATCAAGGAGACTGCGGCGCGGCTGTCGGCGGAGTTGGGTGGGTAAGACGCACTTTACCTTGTAGGAGCACGCTTGCCCGCAATTGCGATCTGTCTGCAGCAAAAGGCTGTCTGACACGACGCTATCGCGGGCAAGCGTGCTCCTGCAGAGAGTGGTTACGCCTTCAACGTCGCCATATCGATCACGAAACGATACTTCACATCCCCCGCGATCATGCGGCTGTACGCTTCGTTGATGTTCTTGATATCAAGCATCTCGATGTCACAGCTGATGTTGTGTTCGGCGCAGAAATCCAGCACTTCCTGAGTTTCCGCGATGCCACCGATCAAGGAACCTGCCAGGACGCGGCGTTTCATCACCAGATTGGCTGCATGCAGCGCCGGATCAACCGGTTCGATCAAACCCACCAGAATGTGCACGCCGTCGAAGCGCAGGGTTTCCAGGTAGGGGTTGAGGTCGTGCTGCACCGGAATGGTGTCGAGCAGGAAGTCGAAGTGACCGGCCGCGGCCTTCATCTGATCGGCGTCGGTGGATACGATCACGTGATCGGCGCCCTGACGACGGGCTTCTTCCGCCTTGCTCGCCGAGCGGGTGAACAACGTGACTTCAGCCCCCATGGCCTTAGCGAACTTGATACCCATATGGCCCAGACCGCCCATACCCAGTACGCCCACCTTGTCGCCAGCTTTCACGCCGTAGTGTTTGAGTGGGGAATAGGTAGTGATGCCGGCGCAGAGAATCGGTGCGGCGGCGGCCAGGTCCAGCTTCTCGGGAATGCGCACCACGAAGTGCTCGCTGACCACGATGCTGCTGGAGTAGCCGCCCATGGTGTTGGTGCCGTCGATGCGGTCCGGGGTGGCATAAGTCAGGGTCGGGCCTTCCAGGCAGTACTGCTCGAGGTCCGCGGCGCAGGCTTCGCAATGACGGCAAGAGTCGACCATGCAGCCGACGCCGACCAGATCACCGACTTTGTGCCTGGTGACGTTGGCGCCGACTTCGGTGACCTTGCCTACGATCTCGTGGCCCGGCATCAACGGATAAACGGCGATACCCCATTCGTTGCGTGCCTGGTGAATGTCTGAGTGGCAGACGCCGCAGTAGAGGATGTCGATGGCCACGTCGTCCGGGCGCGGACTGCGGCGGTTGAAGGTCATGGGGGCGAGGGGCGCAGTGGCCGATTGGGCGGCATAACCGATAGCTGTGTACATGTGAAACCTCGCAGAAACGATGACAGTTGAGGCCGTGCATTCTGCGCAGCAAGGGCTTTTGCTGCCATGACCATTCCTCCGCGTGTCATGCCTAATCCTCCGGAAATGCCTTTCCGGTGGCTGCGTTGTGCCGCAGATCTGCGATGATGGCAGTGTCTAATCCTCTGTCCGGTTGCCCATGTCTCTGACCCTTCACTCCGACGCCAATGCCACGCTGGTTTCCCTGATCAAGCCGCTAGCCTCACGTCCCGGCTTCGTCGACACGCGTGTCCCGGGTGTGCAGGCGATGTCCTGGGACTACTACGTCGCCAGCAGCCCGCAGATCTACGAGCCGAGCCTGGTGATTCTTGCCCAGGGCAGCAAACTGGCGCGCCTGGGGTCGCGGACCCTGGAATACGGCGCCGGTCATTATCTGGTGCAGGCGCTGTCGGTGCCGTTCATGTGCGAGACCTTCGCCACGCAAGAGGAGCCCATGTACGGGGTGGCGGTGATGATCGACCGCACGGTGCTGAGTGAGTTGGTCCAGGCCATGGGGCAGGCGCGGGATGTCACGGTGCGGGCGCAGACCCCGGAATCCATGAGCTCGGCCGAACTGGATGCATCGATGCGCGAGAGCGTCGAGCGTCTGCTGCATTGCCTGCACGACCCGCTGGATGCCCAGGTGATGGGCCCGGCAAGGGTGAGAGAGGTCTTGTATGCGGCGCTGCGCGGCCCCCAGTCGGGTGTGCTGCGGGCGCTGGTCGAGCAACAGGGGCATTTCGCGCGTATCGGCGCGGCGTTACAACATCTGCGCGATCATTACAGCGAAGCGCTGAGTGTCGACGACCTTGCCCGTTGCGCCAACATGAGCGCATCGACCTTTCACGAGCATTTCAAACGCAGCACGATGCTGTCGCCAGTGCAGTACCTCAAGCGCCTGCGGCTGCTCAAGGCTCAGCAGATGCTGATCGGAGAAGGCATGGGCGTGGCCCAGGTGGCGCACAAAGTCGGGTATCAGAGCACATCGCAGTTCAGCCGTGAGTACAAGCGCTACTTCGAGCGTAATCCGGGAGAAGAAGGAGAGCGGCTGAGGATTTCGGCTTAAAACAAGAAAGGCGCCTTGATCGGCGCCTTTCTCGCAGCTTGCAGATTACAACGCGCTGCGGCGTTTTTACATATTCGGGTAAGTCGGCCCGCCCGCACCCTCAGGCGTTACCCAGGTAATGTTCTGCGACGGATCCTTGATGTCGCAGGTCTTGCAATGCACGCAGTTCTGCGCGTTGATCTGGAATCGTTTGGCGCCGTCTTCCTGCGTCACCACCTCGTACACGCCAGCTGGGCAGTAACGTTGCGCAGGCTCGTCGTATTTGGGCAGGTTGACGTTGATCGGGATGCTCGGATCCTTCAACTTCAGGTGGCAAGGCTGCTCTTCTTCGTGGTTGGTGCCGGAGATGAACACCGAACTCAGTTTGTCGAAGCTCAGCTTGCCGTCCGGTTTCGGGTAGTCGATCCGCTTGGAATCGGCCGCCAGCTTCATGCACGCATAGTCAGGCTTGTTGTCGTGCAGGGTGAAGGGGATCTTGCCGCCGAACAGGTTCTGGTCGATGAAGTTGAAGGCGCCACCCAGGATCGGACCAAACTTGTGAATCGCCGCGCCGAAGTTACGGCTGGCGAAAAGCTCTTCATGCAGCCAACTGCCCTTGAATGCATCGACGTAGCCGTTCAGTGCATCGCCGCCTTCGTTGCCGGCGAACAGCGCGTCAGCCACCGACTCTGCCGCCAGCATGCCGGACTTCATGGCCGTGTGGCTGCCCTTGATCTTGGCGAAGTTGAGGGTGCCCAAATCGCAACCGATCAGCGCGCCGCCCGGGAAGACCATCTTCGGCAGCGAGTTCAGGCCGCCCTTGGCGATCGCGCGCGCACCGTAGCTTACGCGCTTGCCTCCTTCCAGATACTGCTTGAGGATCGGGTGATGCTTGAGGCGCTGGAATTCGTCGAATGGCGACAGGAATGGGTTGGCATAGGACAGATCGACGATCAGGCCGACCACCACCTGATTGTTTTCCAGGTGATAAAGGAAGGACCCGCCGGTGTTCTCGGTGCCCATCACGTCCAGCGGCCAGCCGGCGGTGTGCACCACCAGGCCTTGCTGATGCTTGGCCGGATCGACTTCCCAGATCTCCTTGAGGCCGATACCGTAATGCTGGGCATCGGCTTCGCTGTCCAGATTGAAGCGTTTGATCAGTTGCTTGCCGATATGGCCGCGGCAACCTTCGGCGAACAGTGTGTACTTGCCGCGCAGTTCCATGCCAGGGGTGTACAGGCCCTCTTTCGGATTACCTTCGCGATCGACGCCCAGATCACCGGTGATGATCCCGCGGACCACGCCGCTTTCGTCGATCAGCGCTTCCTGAGCGGCGAAACCCGGATAAATTTCTACGCCCAGGTTCTCGGCCTGCTGCGCCAGCCAGCGGCACAGATTACCAAGGGAAATTATGTAGTTGCCTTCGTTGTGCATGGTCCTGGGCACGAACGCACCAGGCACTTTGGTGCCGGCTTCGGCGCTGGTCAGCACATAAATGTCATCGCCTTTGACCGGCGTGTTCAGCGGGGCGCCCAATTCTTTCCAGTCAGGAAACAGCTCGTTCAGGGCACGCGGTTCGAACACCGCGCCTGAGAGAATATGAGCGCCAACTTCAGAGCCTTTTTCCACCACGCAGACGCTGATTTCCTGGCCAGCTTCGGCGGCCTTCTGTTTCAGACGGCATGCGGCGGACAGCCCGGCGGGGCCGGCTCCGACGATGACGACGTCGAATTCCATAAATTCGCGTTCCACTGGCTATCTCCTGATCAAGGCTCAACGGTATTTTTTTATAAGTAGCTGAAAACCGACACGCGGAACGGTTGTCATCCGGGCGTCATCTTAAAGGGGCGCATTATATCTACACCACCTTGCAGGTCCAATACAAACGTTTGTTTGAATCAGCTGAAACCCTGATAAAACATAGGGAGACGGCTTGTGACTGGCGTTTTTGTCGTATTGACCGCACTAGGCGTTCCGGTCAAGATACGGGCGGTTTTACGCTCGCCGTAGGCTGACCGTTGGTAGGAGAACCCCTCTGAAAACGACGCGAGTGCCGTGCAGCAGACCTGCTTCATCCCCCGGAATCGGCAGGCGGGGAGCAGTTTACACGCATGGCCTGCGTATGACTTGGCCTGGAACGGGAGCGCGGTTGTTTTTTGCTGAACTCACCGTTAGGCAACGACGAATACGCTGTTTTCAAAGGTGTTCTTTACACTGACGTGTACCCATCGCCAGGCTTGGCCTGGCGACTTCTTTTCACCGGAGAGTAACGAGGAATCCATGAAGGTTCTTGTAGCTGTCAAACGAGTGGTCGACTACAACGTCAAGGTTCGCGTCAAAGCGGACAACTCCGGCGTCGATCTCGCTAACGTAAAAATGTCGATGAACCCCTTCTGCGAAATCGCCGTGGAAGAAGCCGTACGCCTGAAAGAGAAGGGCGTTGCGACCGAGATCGTCGTCGTTTCCATTGGCCCG
>NZ_NKHL01000103.1:0-7751 GCF_002934685.1 Pseudomonas bohemica | reverse complement strand
TCCGACTCGGAACCTGTAGGAGACGTCGGAGGTTACGACGGCAGCGAACGCGGTGGGTCTGTGAAAGGTGAGGTGTCTGACCCGCCGCCTTCGCGGCTGTCGCACAGCTCCAGCAGCTCCCACAGGTACAGCGCCAGCTTCAGGTCCTGATCCTGCTTTGCCTTGATCGCCCGAGATATCGCGCAAACAAAGCGGTAGGCGCACTACAAGGGATTATGTAAGTGCGCAAAATCCGGTCCGACTCGGAACCTGTAGGAGACGTCGGAGGTTACGACGGCAGCGAACGCGGTGGGGCTGTGAAAGGTGAGCTGTCTGACCCGCCGCCTTCGCGGCTGTCGCACAGCTCCAGCAGCTCCAGCAGCTCCCACAGCCTTCGCGGCTGTCGCACAGCTCCAGCAGCCGGCAGCGAAAGGCGTCCAGCCAGACAAATTGATGGTGACTGACACGCGCCTTCGCTGCCCTCGTAACCTTCGACGTCCCCCACAGTGGCCGAGGCATTGGGTAAGTCTTTGGCAACTCTCGGCCAAAAAAACAGGCGCCGAAGCGCCTGCGAAGGAGAGCACGGGGGTCTCTGGGAATCAGAAAAGCTGGGTGAACAACCAATACAGCCCGCCCGACAACAGGATTGCCGCGGGCAGGGTCAGGACCCAGGCCATCGCCAGGTTGCGCAGGGTGCGCATTTGCAGGCCCGAGCCGTTGGCCGTCATGCTGCCCGCCACGCCCGAGGACAACACATGGGTGGTTGATACCGGCAGGCCGTACATGTCGGCAGCCCCGATGGTCAGCATGGCGACGACTTCCGCCGAAGCGCCCTGGGCATAGGTCAGGTGGGTCTTGCCGATCTTCTCACCGACGGTCACCACGATGCGTTTCCAGCCGACCATGGTTCCCAGACCCAGCGCGATGGCGACGGCGATCTTGACCCATAGCGGGATGAAGCGCGTGGCGGTGTCGATCTGCTGCTTGAACAGGTCCACCTTGCCCTTGGTGTCGGCGTCGAAATTGCCGACCTTGTTCTTGTCCATCAGGCGGATGGCCTCGGACGTCAGGTACATGTCGTTACGTACGTTGGCCGTGGCTTCGGCCGGCACTTTGGCCAGCGAGCCGTAGCTGGCCACCTGATCGCCGATCTTGCCGGCCATCACCGCCAGTGCAGGCACCAAGTCGGGCGTCGGCTGCTTGTCGCGGATGTAAGTGGACAGGGTCAGGCGCGAGTCGGCAGGAGCCGGCAAGGCCACGGCCTTGGTCAGCGCTTGCTGGGTGACTTGCGCCACGGCGGCGAATTGCAGCGACTGATCGGCGGGCATGGCGCGGTTCAGCGCGTAGGCCATCGGCAGGGTGCCCACCAGAATCAGCATGATCAGCCCCATGCCCTTCTGACCGTCGTTGGAGCCGTGGGCGAAGGACACACCGGTGCAGGTCAGGATCAACAGGCCACGAATCCAGATCGGAGGCGGGGTATTGCCCTCCGGCGCCTTGTACAGCGCACGGGTCTTCACGAACATGCGCAGCGCCAGCAGCAGCAGCGCGGCGCAGGTGAAGCCCACCAGTGGCGACAGCAGCAGCGAATAGCCGATCTTGGTGGCCTGCGACCAGTCCACGCCGCTAGTGCCATCGCGCCCATGCATCAGCGCGTTGGCCACGCCCACACAGATGATCGAACCGATCAGGGTGTGTGACGACGACGCGGGAAGACCCAGCCACCAGGTGCGAGATTCCAAAGGATCGCTGCGATCAGCAGGGCGAAGATCATCGCGTAACCGGCGGACGAGCCCACTTGCAGGATCAGTTCCACCGGCAACAGCGCGATGATGCCGAACGCTACCGCGCCGCTGGAAAACAGCACGCCCAGAAAGTTGAACACTCCGGACCAGACCACAGCGAAATTCGGCGGCAAGGAATGGGTGTAGATCACGGTCGCCACCGCGTTGGCGGTGTCGTGGAAACCGTTGACGAATTCGAAACCCAGAGCGATCAACAGCGCAACGCCGAGCAGCAGAAACGGGGTCCAGGTCAGCACAGCCGTACCCAGATCATCCATGTCCTGCTTCAAGCTGAACGCCGTGTACAGCAGGCCCAGACCCAGTACGACGAAGAAGATCACCATCGTCAGAACGGTGGGCTTGCGCCCGAATTGAGAACTCAACCCGGCGCCCTGTTGCAGGGAGCCTCGAGCCAGTGTGGGGGTCGCCATGATTCACAATCCTGTTGAGATGGGATGGTGAACATGATCATTACTAAATGTGACAGCGATGCGACGCAGGTCATGTTTACGGTCGATTTGGTGCGTCAATGATGGAAAGCGCACTGGAACGATGTTGTACGCCGGCACGTGGGGGCGGCAGGTGTGAGTTCAAATAACCGTTGAGCGCATGACAGGCATAGCGAACGGCGATAGTGATAATCGCGAATCAGTCTAGGCAGGCGCAAGACGATGACTAGCCTGATTCAGGTAGTTGGTTGTTTTTTCCTTTCCAGATAACCAGGGTCATTTCTTATGAATGACGTCAAACCCGTAATAAACGAGCCTTTCATCGAAGGATTGAAAGAGGGCGATGAGCTTTCTATATCCCAGAAAGTCAATATTGGTTTCAGGACCGATATTCCGGAGATCGCAGCAGTCGCCATGTATTTACAGGATGTTCAGACCGGCGAATTTCTCGTGGGAGGTCTTCTTGAGTTGGTCAGGTCTGATAACAAACTCCCGATCACTATCGAACGAACCTATTCCAGGTTAAATAGCGAGGCAAAGATCGGGCATACGGCTGTTGTGTGCGTAGCGGTAGTGTTCAGAGACTTACAAACGGTAACTATCCATAGGGGCGGCAAGTTTAAATTGATTGCTTGAAGTACATGAATAGATAGCTGCGCTCAATAATCCCGGCTTTTACGAAACGCCCAGCGCCCCGCGATGAAGGTAAAAGAGGCCACCAGCGCTACCAATATCCAGAATCCGTGGGGGTCGGTGGATAACGGGATGCCGCCAACGTTCATGCCAAAGAAACCTGCAACGATGTTGATCGGCAATGCCAGAACGGTGACGACAGTCAAGGTAAACAACGTGCGGCTGCTCTGCTCATTGAGGTTGGCGGCGATTTCTTCCTGCAGCAGCTTGATCCGCTCTCCCAGGGCGGTGAGGTCGCTAATGACCAATGCCGACTCCTCGGTGGATTGCCGCAGCTCTTGCAGATCGTCCTCCAGCAGCCAGTGCGGCGGGCGGTGCAGCAGGCGCAGCAGTGAGCCCGGCTCCAGGGCGAGCAGTCGCTGCAGGCGTACCAGCACCCGACGCATCGCGCCCAGTTCGGTGCGGTTGTTGCTCAGGCGCTGGGAGAGCAGTTGATCTTCGATCTTGTCGACACTGATGCTGGTCCTGCGCATGAACTGCGCCAGCACTTCGCTCTGATCGCGCAGCAGATGTGCCAGCAGCTCCAGGGGTGAGCGAAACAGTTCGCCGTGTTGGACCGACGAACGCAGCTTGTCCACCGAGCGCAATGGCTGATGCCGGGCCGAGATCATCAAGTTGCTGCGCACGCACACCCACAACGTTGCGATATCGGTCGACACCCGGTTGAAGTCGAACACCACGTCGTTGACCACGGCCAGCAGCGCGGAATCGACGTGTTCGATGCGGGTGGAACGCGAACCTTCGTGCAAGGCTTCGAGAAATTCGTCCGGCAGTTCCAGATGGGTCTTGACCCAGCGTTCGCAGCTGGCGTGGGCCAGGTTCAGGTGCAACCAGATGAACTCAACCGGGTCGGCTGGATTGCTCAGGCATTCCAACGCTGTCGCCGAATCGACTTCACGCGCAGGCTCACCCGGACGGAAACGAAATCCATACAACAGACCAAAAATATCGGATTCCTGAGAACGGGCAATGCTTTGGTTCATGAAGGCTCGCAGGCGAGGAGGGCCGAGGGTCTGAAGCGGCATCATCGCAGGCGGTTTTGACAGTTTTGTGACGGTTTGTATCTGAAGTTTGCGATCACTGTAGGAGCGTGCCTGGTCTGGGCCGTCTTCGGACGATTGCGGTATGTCAGCCAACCGAGCTGAATCTGAAACAACGCAATCCCAGGCAAGCGCGCTCCAACAAAAAAGGCCTGCCGGTGACGTTACACCATCGCCAGGCGCTTCTTGCGCACCGGCGCTGGCCATGACTTATCGATCAGCAATTCATCATCGATACTCAACTCGATGCTCGCTGCCTCGGCGTTAAGCCTAAGGTGATGTGGGTCAACCGCCTTGGGAATGGCGATCACGCCTTCCTGACGCAGCACCCAGGCCAGGCTGACCTGCGCGGGAGTGACGTCGAGGCGCTCGGCGACTTCGAGGATCGCCGGGTTTGCCAGCAAATCGCCCGCCTGACCAATGGGACAGTAGGCCATGAGCGGCATTGCTGCATTTTGCATCCACGGCATCAGGTCGTACTCGACGCCACGCTCTTCGGGGTTGTACAGCACCTGATTGGTCGCGCAGGCACTTGCCGAAGCCACGGCGCTTAATTCAAGCATGTCCGAGACATCGAAGTTCGACACGCCCCAGCGACCGATCTTGCCTGCCTCGCGCAGCCGCTCGAAGGCTTCGACGGTTTCCTCGAGCGGGTAAGAGCCTGGCCAATGCAGCAAATAAAGGTCGATGTAATCGGTTTTCATCCGCTGCAGGCTGCGTTCACAGGCCGCGGGAATGCCTTTGCGGCTGGCGTTGTGCGGGTAAACCTTGCTTACCAGCGTGACCTGATCGCGCTTGCCGGCGATGGCTTGGCCGACCACTTCTTCGGCGCCGCCTTCGCCATACATCTCGGCGGTGTCAATCAGGGTCAGGCCCAGCTCGATGCCCCGCCGCAGCGCCGCTACTTCGTCGTCACGCCGCTGGGGGTCTTCACCCATGTGCCAGGTGCCCTGACCGATGATGGGAACGGTTTTGCCTGCCAGTTGGAGAGTGCGCATGGAGTGCCTCCTGCCGATGGGTGTATAGAGAGGTCAGGCAATTCAGGCGGGCAGGGGTTCCATTTCAAACGCAGTTGCGAGTGGAAAGCGGCCGGTTGCGAGCCTGGATCGTGGTGGTTGCGCGGGTTGGATTCTGCCCGGAGGGCGTGGCCTGCGGGCAGAATCAAAAGCAGATCAGCTTATTTCTGAGCCTGTGCAGGTGCCTGCCTTGGCTGCGTATTTTCCCAACCGCCTCCCAACGCCAGGAACAGGTCAATCTGTCCCATCGCCACCTGGGTATTGGCCGCTGCCAGTTGCGCGGTCACGTCGGTGTAGGTGCGCGTAGCTTGCAAGTCAGCGAGGAAGGATGCCCGGCCGGCCAGGAAGAAGCGGTGGGTCTGGTCGGCGGCCTGTTTTGCCGATTCCTCGGTATCGGCCAAAGCGTCGCGACGCTCCAACAACGAGGTGTATTGTGAGAGGCCGGTCTGCGCCTCGCGAATCGCATTGAGCACCACGCCGTCGAAATGGGCCAGTGCCGCCTGATTGGAGGCTTCGGCCATGTGAATTCGCGCGCGGGCGCCGTTGGACGGGATGGTCCAGTTGATCATCCCACCAAAACCCCAGCGGTTGGTCGAGGGCTCGCCAAGTTCCTTGAGGATACCGACGGTGCCGACCGTGGCGCCGATGCTGATGTCCGGGTACAACTCGCCGGTGGCCACGCCGATAGCGGCACTGGACACCGCCAGACGCCGCTCGGCCTGGCGCACGTCCGGACGACGCTTGAGCAGTGCGGCGCCATCGCCCACCGGCATCACCTGAGCGATGTGCGGCAGTTCGGCGCAGTCGGCCACGCCTTTGGGTAATTGATCCAGCGGCTTGGCCAGCAGCATCGACAGGCGATACAGCCCGGCTTTCTGCGCGGCTTCGTAGCGCGGCAGATCGGCGCGCAGGGATTTGTACTGGGTCTGCGAACGAGTCACCTGGGTTTCATCGCCGCGACCGGCATCACGCAGGCGCTGGGTCAGGCTCAGGCTCTGTTGTTGAAGGTTCAGCGAATGCAGGGCGATATTGCGCTCTTCGTTGGCAGCGCAGATTTGTGTGTACGAGCGCACCACGTCGGCCACCAGGGTGATTCGCGCGGTGTCGACCGCAGCCTGGGCGGCGTCCGTGCTGGCCTCTGCGGCTTCGATCCCGCGTTGTAACACGCCGAACAGGTCGAACTGATAGGACGTGTTCAGGCTCCCATTGCCGACGTTAGCCACCGGCACCTTTTCCGTCAGCAGGTAGGCCTGTCCGGCCTCTTGCAGACGCTGTACCCCAGCCTCGGCGCTGTTGGTGAAGCCGCCCGCGGCCTCGGCTTCGTTGGTTTGGTAACGGGCGCGCTGCAGGTTGGCGGCGGCGACACGCAGGTCGATGCTGGACACCAGCGCCTGATGCACCAGCTCATCGAGTTTGGGGTCGTTGTACAGGCGCCACCAGTCCGCTGGCACGGGCGCCGACACGACGTTGGCCGAAGAACCCGCCAGATCGCCCTGTAAATCGGGACGATTGACCGCGGCGTCCTTCGGAAGCTTGTAATCCGGACCGACCACCGTACAGGCCGAAAGAAGCATGCCCAAACCGACAGCCAGCAGGCGCACGTCGGGTTTCATTGCGCGACTCCTTTGTCAGTGGGTTCGCCGGCATTCTTGTTGGCAACAGCGTCGTCGATGATCGACACCGTCGCGGTACGCCCGGCGATCATGCGGAAATCCATCGGCACTTCGTCAAAGGCGATACGCACCGGGATCCGCTGAGCCAGACGCACCCAGCTGAACGCCGGGTTGACGTTGGGGAGCAGGTTCGAACCGCTGCTGCGGTCGCGGTCTTCGATACCGGCGACGATGCTCACCACATGGCCGCGCAGACGCGCGTCGTCGCCGATCACGCGGATGTCCACCGCTGAGCCGATGTGGATGCCGTCCAGCTTGGTTTCTTCGAAATAGCCGTCGATGTGATACGAAGCGCTGTCCACCACCGATAGCACGGGATGTCCGGCGCTGACGAACTCATGCTCGCGCGGCGCGCGGTCGTTGAGGTAACCGTCGACCGGGCTGCGGATCACCGAGCGGTCGAGGTTCAGTTGCGCGGCGTCTACCGCCACTTGCGCTTCGTTCAACGCCGACAGCGCGCGGGCTTCCTTGGATTGGCTCTCTTCCAGTTGCTCGCGGGCCACCAGGTTGCCCAGGCCACGGTTACGTTTGTTTTCACGCTGGGCCTGTTCCCAGGTTTCCTTGCGCTCGGCCACGGTCGCCTGGGCCTGACGCAAGGCCAGACGGAAGCGATCCTGGTCGATGGTGAACAGCACCTGGCCCTTGGTGATGGCCTGGTTGTCGGTGACCGAGACCTTCTGGATCAGGCCGGAGACGTCCGGGGCGATCTGGATCACGTCGGCACGGATATGCCCGTCGCGGGTCCAGGGGGCGTACATGTAATACATCACCATGCGCCAGACGACGAACGCGGCGAGGGTGACGACCAGCAGTGTCAGGACCACACGGCCCAGAGTCAGTAGGGGTTTTTTCATTTCATCAGGTATCGACTAAGGGTATCCACGACGCCGAGCAGCAGAGCGTATAGACCGACGTTGAACAAAGCCCGGTGCCAGACCAGGCGGTAGAAGTGCGCACGTGACAGCACGGCGTGAACCAGCAGAAAAATCACATAGGCGATGCCCATCAGCACCAGAAAGGTAGGCAGGAAAATCCCGCCGATATCCAGATCACCGATCACAGTGGCGCTCCATCGATGCCATACGGCGGTTGTTCTTCTTTCTCGGCGAGCACGTCC
>NZ_NKHL01000036.1 GCF_002934685.1 Pseudomonas bohemica | reverse complement strand
GCATGATGGATTATCCAGACATTGCCGAATCGACCTACCGCGAGGTACCCCACTCGGCGCTGTACAGCCACGATGCCGAATACGCACTGATCGGCAGCATGATCCATCAGCCGGATCTGATCGACGACGCTGGCGCTCGACTGGTGCCGAGTGATTTCCATCATCCGGCCTGCGGCGAACTCTTCGAAATCATGCTGGCGATGCGTTCAAAATCTTTGCAGGTCGATGTGGTAACGCTTTCCGACGCTCGATCGCACCTGGTCGACGGCCAAAGCACCCTGGCGGTTGCAGCCCACATCGCACAGAACACGCCAAGTGCGGCGAACTTCACCGCCTACAGCAAGATCGTCAAGCAAAGGTCGGTCGCTCGCCGGGTGATCACCGCCGCGCAGGTCATGAGCGAGCGCTTGCAGGATGGTGCCGCACTGGATGAGGTATTGAGCCAAGGCCAGCAGGCATGGATCGCGCTTGAAGCCGAAGGTCTGGATGCTCGGCGCCGATACCGCTTTATCGGCGAGATTCTGCCCGAAGCTGTCGACGGCATTGATCGGCGATTCAACAAGGAAGTGAGTCTCGGGTTTGATACTGGGCTTACCTCACTAGATGCGTTCATCCCCGGCATTTGCCCTGGGCACATGGTCGTCATTGCCGGCACGCCCGGCAGCGGGAAAACCACATTGGGCTTGAACATCGCCGAGCGTGTGGCGCTGGTCAAGCAAGTGCCGGCGCTGGTGTTCTCGATGGAAATGACCGATGTCGAGTTGACGAACCGTTCGCTCGCGTCGGTCGGTAGCGTCCAACTCAAGCACATCGCCGAGGGCCACTCGATGGCCGACTCGGACTGGCCAGGCCTGACGTCAGCAGTGAGCAAGCTCAACGATGCCCCGCTGATCTTCTGTGACGACTCGACGTTGACCCTGCGAGACATTCGCCAAATCTGTCGCACCGTCAAACGCGAGCATGGGCTTGGAATGGTCGCTATCGATTACATCGGCCTCATCAACGGCGAAAACAAATCATCAAGCCGTTATGAGCAAGTGACTGACATCTCGAAAGGGTTGAAGCGCTTGGCCAAGGAACTTGGTGTGCCTCTGGTGGTGCTGGCGCAGTTGAACCGAGGACCAGCCAGCCGCGCGAACAAGCGCCCGACCAAAAGCGACCTGCGCGACTCTGGCCAGATCGAGGCCGACAGCGATGTGGTGGTGCTGGTCCACCGTGATGGCGAATCGGAAGCGGGGCAGGCCGGGGTGACCGAGCTGATCGTCGACAAGAACCGCCACGGACCTACCGGCAGTTGCCGAGTGCAACACCAAGGCGCTTACCACCGGTTTGTTGAATTGATCCCCGGATCGTTCAGCGATGAGGACGTTGAGATGAACCGACCCACTTCGACCCGCAAATACGGCAAGGGGAGACCAGACCATGAAACTTTCTGATCTGTGGCCACGTTCCACATCAACAACCGTGATGCCCAAGCGTGACGCCGGCATGACGGTAACCGTTACAAAACGTGCTGGTGCTGCCGAGAAACGCCCAGTGAATGGTCCGCGCGAACTTCCACCGACGCTTCCTGAGTGCGAGCTGCTCGAGGAAGAACTTTGCCGCGACGCTATTCGTCTGGAGTGCCAAATCGGCGTTGCGGAGGGCTTGGCCAAGTCTGACGGGCACTACGCCGACCCGACCTGGTACCACCGGGCCAAGGCGGCGCTCAAGCACATCCAGCGCGATCGTCAACGGCTGATGGTTCACATGAAGCAACTGCGCATCCAGGCGCGCCGCAACGATCCCCATTGGCAAAGTCGGGACCAGATGCTGATTCGCGCGTTGCGCCAAGAATTGCCCAGTGGCCGCTTTGACCAGATCGTTGAAGAGGTCGAGATGAACATCGAAGCGGGGATCGGGCGATGAGTAATGTGACTGCGGCACAGCCGCGCAAAGCCATGAGC
>NZ_NKHL01000006.1 GCF_002934685.1 Pseudomonas bohemica | reverse complement strand
TTCGTAACGCTTTGCCATGCGGGCCTCCAGCCAATCATGGCGGCAATCTACCCGCACCGACTTTTCGTACAAAACCTAGCATCCAGTGCAACGAATGCACCCTCGAATAGCTTCGCCAACTTGCAGTAACCGCGAAACGCAGCACCGTTATTTGTTTTTGATACTCTGAATCGCCCCGGATTTTCTAGACACTCTCCAAGCTCAGGAAATAGCGTTTCTCATACTCTACTGGAGACAGCTGCAT
>NZ_NKHL01000016.1 GCF_002934685.1 Pseudomonas bohemica | reverse complement strand
TGCAGCTGTCTCCAGTAGAGTATGAGAAACGCTATTTCCTGAGCTTGGAGAGTGTCTAGAAAATCCGGGGCGATTCATATTATGTGAGCGAGGCTGCTGTGGAGATTGAAGAAGCATTTCCCGACTGGCCTGCCAGTAAAATTTTCGGGAGCTCATAAAATGCTTTTCTGTACCTACCAAATGTGTTCGGCTGAATCGCCCCGGATTTTCTAGGGAAATTCTGAAAAAGACTTCCTGATTTGGCAAAATCCCGGAACACCAATCGCCGAGCTTTTCGATGATGAAGCAAATGA
>NZ_NKHL01000052.1 GCF_002934685.1 Pseudomonas bohemica | reverse complement strand
TCGATTTTGAACGCTGCCGTTTTTTGAAACCGCTATGGCTCAGCAACTGAGAAATAGCTGCCTACTTCAGACCATCCTTAGGAGTTTGCCGTCATCGCTGATTCAGGGATTTGTCAAACAGCCTTCTTTGCTGATTTGCCCGGTTGTCAACATGCGCATAATCGCATGTTGGCATCATTCGCGAAGTGGGGCAGGAATACTTTCTGGGATATTTTGCGGTGGGATTTGTTGTCAGCAGGCCGCCGAATCCCGCGCTTCTAAAAGGGGTGCCAAATATGGGGAGTAGAAAGCTCCTAATTTTGCGAAGCACAAAACTCTGCGCCCTAATTCGCAGCGCTAGGGACGGTTGAGCGTACTCCGTGCTTAGCCTGTAGCCGTTTCGGGGTGCGTGAAGGATTCCCATATTTGAAAACCTGATTTTCCCCTCTCTTTTACCATGTAAAGAGCTTGATCGCTCGCTCTCATTAATTTGGAAAGGGTATTCAATTCTGGCGAAAAAATTGCACCGCCTATGCTAATGCTGACATTGATAAGTGAATCTTGAAAAATTATGCCGGCCCGCATTTTTTCGAGCATAACATTTGCGATGTTTTTGAAATCCTCATTGTTGTCAAAGCTCGCTATCAACGCAAACTCATCACCGCCGAGGCGCGCTAGCAATTGATTTTTGGACTCTTTTACATCCAGGCGTTTGGTGGTTTTTATAAGAATATGGTCGCCCGCATTATGGCCATAGGTATCGTTGATTTTTTTGAAGTCATCTATGTCGAATAATAAAATCCCGGTTTGCCGCCCTAACTTCAGATTCCGCTTGATAGTATTGGCATAGGCTTTTTGGAGAGCGCGTCTATTTGGAAGGCCTGTCAAGGGGTCGGTCAATGAGGCAATTTTTAATTTCTCTTCGGCCATAATTTGCCTAGTTATGTCCCGCGATAGACATAGAATAAGCCTTGTCGAATTGTCTTCCGACATGATAGGGGTAAGGATATTTTCCCAGACAACTGCCGACTGCCCAGGAAGCTCGCTTCTCCCTATAAATGTAGATTTCCTTCCTTGGGCCGCATTGTCTAGTGCCCGCTGTCCGGCGCGTCTGACATCTGGTGGCAACAAGTTTAGCCATTTGTATGCTATGTTCATGGGCGAGTCCATTAAGCCCAGAGCCTTTTTACCAGCCAGATTAGCTCGCAAGAGATAACCATCTTTATCTAGTAGTTTTATACAGTCGACACTCGCGTCTAGCATCAGCTGGAAGGTCTGGAGTTCCTTTGTATCATCCAGCGAATAAGGCTGCATTTTGCTCTGAGTCATAACTGCTACTCCATGGCGTGGCAGCTACAGAATATGATGTCCTTTAGCCATCTGGCAAGTCCGGCTGGTGTGCAGACATCGCCTGGATCTCGGGAACTAGTATGGACGGTCCTTGTGCAAGCGCAAGACGGTGAAGCGTGAGTGGCTGGGCAGACTCCCAAAGGTAATTTTTCAGTCCGTACCTCGTACCACTTTTTGTACCAAATGAAGGTTTTGAGGGGTTTTAGGGGCGGTTATGGCCCCGCAAAGCCCCTGAAACCCCGTTTCCCAATACACCAGCTAATCCGCACTTGATAAATTTGCGGATTAGCTGGATTGGCAAGGGTGTGAAACCAACTGCCTTTGGTCTCAGAAATCTTGGGTCTGTTCTACAATTTCAAGTTTCACAATCAACTTGTGGCCGATCTTTTCTTTCAGCTCCCAATACAGGTGCTCGATATCCTTCACTCTGAACTCCTGGTCAGCAGTGGGCAGTTTATCCCATGAAAGGTCGGCCAAAGTCCTGTGCTCGAACCGATCCCCGATGAAAGCAGCCGGGAAAGGAGAAGTAGACTTCACGCTCCACACGGGGTCGTTGGTGAAAGAGTTTTCGTAGAGCTCGAAATGGTACTCAAGAGGCTTGGACATGGCTGGCGCTTCCTGCTGGGCTGGTGACAAAACCTATATTGCGCCGCCCAACGGATTTGCAAAACCCCCTCGTAAGCTATTGATTCTTATGGGCTGAAACGGTCAGTTTTACGGGCGTCTGAATATGCATAATCTGTTATACAAATCAATGGGTTAGACTGGATCTGCCGCCCACCTTGACATGGTGGGGGTCGTTGGTTCGAGTCCAATCGCGCCTACCACACAAAATCCGCTCTGCTGGGCGGTAACGAAAAGGGCGACCCGAGAGGGCCGCCCTTTTTTGTGTCTGCGCGTCGGCTTGAGTCGGGCGCGCTTGGCTCAGTCGGCCTTGGCGCGGGTGATTCGACCGCCCTTGATCTCATCGACATAGGCGCGCAATCGGTCGGCGTCCTTGTACTGCTGATTCATCAAATGCAGCACCGCGACTACGTCGACATCCTTGATGCGTTCGGCCAAGCGGCTGATCTCGCCAGCGGTACGCTCCAGATTACCGGCAATCGCGTTCAGTTCACGCTTGAGCTCCAGCGCTGATTTCTTCATTCCCACTTTTAAATTCCCCACACACCGATAGGCCTGACTGACAGCCACCACCCTTTATAGACAACGCTACGTAACAGGGGTGAATGATACGCGAGCACTGAGTGTTTTGCGGCTACAAAAAAGGCGCTCATCGAGCGCCTCTTAATCACCGGTCAGCCAGATCAACCCCCGGCTCCACCAGCGCTCGATGAGCTACCGGAGGACCCTTTGGAGCCGCTACCCGTGGATCCGCCCCCCGTGGACGAGCCGCCGGGGAGGTCGACGTCGTTGCTGCCGCCTGTGCCATTGCTCATCGCGCCAGTATTCATGCCGCGGCGGATCCCGATCGCGCCGTCGCCGTTATCCATGTCGGTGCCTTGCCTTTCCACGTCGCTGCCTTGGGTTCTCGGGTCCTGGCCTGTCTGCGAAGGGGGTGGGCCTATAGACGGAGAGGCGGCTCCAGCCAGTGCCCCGACCGAGCCGCACGCCAGGGCGCAGCCAAGCGCCAGTGCCGCAAATGATTTGTTCATCAGGTGATCTCCTTGTCCTAAGTCCTGTCCTGACGTTTGGCCCTTCGCTTTCCAACATAGTGCCATCATGGCGACCAGCGGTAATTGTTCGAATCGGCGTGGCAGGGCTCGCGCCGCGTGGGCTGCAAAAAATTCGCATATTCATAGGGTTAGTGTGCAAAAAAGACGTTGACACACATTTGAATATCCGTAGAATGCCGACCCACAGCAGGCACGTAGCTCAGTTGGTTAGAGCACCACCTTGACATGGTGGGGGTCGTTGGTTCGAGTCCAATCGCGCCTACCAAACAAATCCGCTCTGCTGGGCGGTAACGAAAAGGGCGAGTCGAAAGACTCGCCCTTTTTTGTTTTCTCAAAATGCTGCGGCTTGCCATTCTTCAGGTCGGAAATTCCTCTACCACCTCTCGCGCCCTATGCGCAGCCATGCCGGGCCTCTCATCGGCGTTCCCGGAGTTCTCTTGCACCTGAGCTGAAAAAAAATCCTGATTTTTCAGTCCATCGCCTGGACCTTTTGCCATGATGCGCGATCATCAGTGCATGAAAATTGAAAGGAGGTGCGTATGTTTATTCGGTCACTGACCCTTGCCGCTCTGTTGGCTGTTGCCGGGCCACTGCTTGCAGCCGATGCAGATACCCCACTGGCTCAGGAGCGTGGCAAGTCTCGGCCGTTGATTATCATTGCCTCCAGTTCCGTGGACCCAACGCTGGTGAAGCTGAAGAAGGACTTCAATGACTCGCCCAATAAAGAAGAGTTCGCCAAGCGCAATGTGGCCCTGTACACCATCGTCGCCCTGGCCGGGCAGCGCAATGGCAAGGACATGGATGCACAGTCGACCATGGCGCTCATTAGAGAGCTGAAGCTCACAGTGCTGGATAAAGATCAGGCCCAGGTGATTCTTGTCGGCAAGGATGGCGAGAAGAAGATCGACCACAAGGGCGCTATCGATCCCAAGGAGATATTCAGCACCATCGACCAGATGCCGATGGCGGAAAAGGAAGCGGCTGCCGCTAAACCCGACACCCCTCCGGAAGAGCCGAAATCCACAGCGCAAGGCGGTAAGCCGGGCAAACCCGGCAAGGCAGGCAAGGGCGCTGCGGCGGCTCCGCCCGCTGCGCTGGATGACTGATCTTCGTCATCGCCGCTGGATACCGGATCGAGGTTCGGCATCTGGCTTCAGCGGTAGGGCTTATCTGAGTCTTGCTGGTAAGATCGCTCCTTTTTTACCGAAAGGACTGTCATGAAACACTGGGCGGGAGCTGTAGCGCTGGCGATGCTGGCGGGTTGCATGAACTTGAATCAAACTCGCTCGGCAGGGCCTGCGCATGTTTATTCGAGCCAGAAGCCGGCCGCCGCGGTCGCCGAATGCATCAAGGTAAGCTGGGGCAATGTGCAGCTGTTCGGTGACGTCGCCGATGTGTTCATGGAGCAGGGCAAGCCTGGCGAATTCACTGTCTATACCACCGAGGGCGAATACTTTGCCGACGTGACCGGCAAGGGAGGCGCCACCTCGGTCAGCTTCTACGCCAAGCCGGGCGCGAAGGTGATCGACCAGCGTGGGGCGATGGTGGCGACGTGTCTGTGACGGCTGGTCCCTCAGCCATTTTTGCTGGCATTCCCCCGATCCTGTAGACGCCGATTCGGTAGCAGCGCCTGCCGGCGGTGGCGTTCGTACGAGCGTCACGCCGGTAAGCCGGGCTATTACACAATGTTCTCTTGGGCCCTAGGTTTGACCTACATCGGCGGTGTCACGCCATTCTCTCCGGCTGAAATCGACAGTGCGCTGAGCGAGCCGTCCGCCGCGGGCTGGGCCTGAACTACGATTTTCACTCCCGGTTTGAGCAGGCTGCGATCGCCCGGGACCAGGTTGACGATCGGCACGTCATCCGGGATCACGATCTTCTTCTGGCCTCCTTTGTAATTCACGGTAATGGTGCGCCCGTCGCTGGTCACCAGATCGCCCACCGAGCCGTTGGTCATGGTGCTGTCCTTGCCCAGGTCAAACGCGCGATGGCCATCCCCTGTACCTGCCATCTGCGGAGGGAAAACGTGAACTTCGAGCGCCTTGAGCGTGCCATCGGCCTGGGGCACGGCCGCCGAACCGATGTAGCTTCCGGGTTTGATCTCTGACACTTGCGCCAGGGTCACGCTCCGCACCTGAGTGTCCTTGGTCAGGCTGACCTGCAGGTCCTCGTTGCGATTGCTATGCACCTTGAGTATGTCGCCGTCGATGGCGGTGATCGCGCCGCGTACCCGGGTGGGCTTGGCGTCTTCGGCCTGGCACGCGCCGGCCATCGTCAGCGCCGAGGCCAGCAGACTGGCAATCAGCAGGGTGTGCCGCAAGGGTTTGCTTGTTCTGATGTTCATGGGTCGCCATCCTCTGGGTTGGTCCGGCGAGCTTAGCGTTACCTGCGCAGGAAGGGGATGACATCCCTGTCAGAAAGCCACGCCCGTGATTCACTGATCGTTGCGCGTGATGCTGAAATGTCGCGCTGACACATAGACTGTTTGCATAGTCTTATAGAATAAAAATGAATTTAAGTAATTAAATATCCGGTGATAAAGTTTTAAGCAGTCGCTGGAACCTCACTCAAGGTTATTAAAACTTTCCAGATGACGACGCCCGTTTTCATTCATCTGTTAAGGAAACACCCATGGCCGTTTTCGATCATCTGAGCCGCCGCCGCGTGCTGAGTCTGGCGGGCGCTGCGCTGGCTTCGCCTCTGCTGTTGTCATTGCCGCGCGGCGTCTGGGGGGCGGACGAGCACGCCGATCACGCAAGCCATGGCACCGATGCAGGAGCCGAACCCGCTGGCACAGGGGATTTCATCCGGCTGGATCAACCCCGCGCGCTGAAACTGGCGATCAACCTCAACGCGGTGTGCCTGGCCCCGGTGGTGATTGCCCACGGTCAGGGCTTTTTCAAGAAGCACAATCTGGATGTCGAACTGGTCAACTTCGGCAATTCCACTGAAGTGCTACTCGAGGCCATTGCCACCGGTAAGGCGGATGCCGGCATCGGCATGGCGCTGCGTTGGCTCAAGGCGCTGGAGCAGGGCTTCGACGTCAAACTGACCGCAGGCACTCACGGCGGATGCCTGCGCCTGCTGACGGCTGCCAATGGTGGCGTCAGCAAGCTGGAAGACCTCAAGGGCAAGGCCATCGGGGTGACTGACATGGCCAGTCCCGATCGCAACTTCTTCTCGATCCTGCTCAAGAAACACGGCGTGGACCCGGTGCGTGACGTCGAATGGCGCCTGTATCCCGCTGACCTGTTGGGCACCGCCCTGGAGCGCGGCGAGGTCCAGGCGGTCAGCGGTAGCGACCCGTTCATGTATCGTCTGATCAGCGCCGGCAAGGCCCGCGAACTGTCCACCAATCTGGTCGAGGAGTACGCCAATCTGAGCTGCTGCGTGGTCGGGGTTACCGGCAAGCTGGCTCGCGATGAAAAACGCGTAGTCGCCGCGCTGACCCAGGCGATTCTCGAGGCCCACGACTATTCGGTGAAACATCCCGAGCAGGTTGCCAAAGGCTTCCAGGCGTACGCGCTCAACACCACGACCGAGGAAGTGGTGGCGATCCTCCACGACCACACCCATGGTCATCATGCCGTTGGCGCGGCATTGACGGCCGAGATTGCTACCTATGTCCGCGATCTCAAGACGGTTGAAGTGATTCGTCAGAGCACCGATGCCGATACCTTTGCCGGGGAGATCACTGCCGATGTCTTCAGTTGAGCTGGTCGAAACCGGCGAATCCGTGAACACCTCGACAGTCCGCCTGTGGCTGCAGGGCCTGGTGGCAGCAGCGGTGTGGATCGCGTCGGCCGCACTGATCATCTGGTGGCCGAACGCCGTGCGCAAGTGGCCGATGACCCAGGGGCTAGCCAATGTGTGCCTGACCATCGCGGCGCTGATCGTGCTCGCGGTGATTGTCGGGCGCTGGTCTGAACGCCTGGCACGACGCACGCAGACCTTGGGCGCGTGGCTGATCGCCTTGCCCATCCTGCTCAGTCTCTGGGAGCTGTTCACTGCAAAGCTCGGTTGGTTGCCGGTGCCGTTCTTCGCTCCGCCCCAGGCGCTGCTCGATGTCTATGTGGAGGACTGGCCACGGCTCGCCGACAGCCTTTTGCATTCGGCGATTCTGCTGGGCAGCGGTGTAGCAGTGGGAGCGATCACAGGTTTCACTGCCGGCGTGGCCATCGGCTGGTCGCGCAGCATTGGCTACTGGTTGCATCCGGTGTTGCGCATCCTGGGCCCTGTGCCGTCCACGGCCTTGCTGCCGCTGTGCTTTTTCCTGTTTCCCAGCAGTTGGAGCGCGAGCGTGTTCCTGATCGCCCTGGCCACCTGGTTTCCGGTCACCGTGCTGACCTGGTCCGGGGTGTCCAGTGTCGACAAGGCTTACTACGACGTTGCCCGCACGTTAGGCGCCAGCCAGCGTTTCCTGATCTTCAAAGTGGCCATTCCCGCCGCGTTGCCCCATGTATTCGTCGGCCTGTTCATGGGGTTGGGCGCATCGTTTTCGACCTTGGTCGTGGCGGAAATGATGGGCGTGAAATCCGGGATCGGCTGGTACCTGCAATGGGCGCAGGGTTGGGCCGCTTACGCCAACATGTATGCCGCGCTATTGATCATGGCGTTGGCGTGTTCGGGGTTGATCTCAGCATTGTTTTTGATTCGTGACCGGCTATTGGCTTGGCAGCAGGGAGCAATGAAATGGTGAACACGGCGCGTGCAAGTGTCGCGCAGCAAAGCCCGGGGTTGGCGCTGCGCATCGACAATCTGAGTCACGCTTTTTCCCTGGAAGGGCACCGTTTGCCGGTGCTGGAGCGGGTGTCGCTGGATGTTGCTGCGGGCGAATTCGTCGCGTTGCTGGGGCCGTCCGGGTGCGGCAAGTCGACCTTGCTGCGGCTGGTGGCGGGGCTGGAACCCGCTGATCGCGGAACGCTGCTGGCGGACGGCGTGGCGATTACGTCACCTGATCCCAGTCGGGTCGTGGTGTTTCAGGATCCTACGCTCTACCCCTGGCGTCGGGTCTGGGACAACGTTGCACTGGGGCTGGAGGCGCAAGGGCTGCTCAAGACCACGCGCGGCAAAGTCGATCAGGCGTTGGCGAAAGTCGGCCTGAGCCAGTTCGCCCGCGCCTACCCCCGGCAGTTGTCCGGTGGCATGGCGCAGCGCGTGGCCCTGGCCCGGGCCTTGGTCAACGAACCGCGCTTGCTGATTCTCGACGAGCCTCTGGGCAAGCTGGACTCGTTGACGCGGATCGCCATGCAACAGGAGTTGATCGATCTCTGGCAGCGACAGGGCTACACCGCGTTGCTGGTGACCCATGATGTGGAGGAGGCGCTGCTGCTGGCTAATCGGGTCATCGTGTTCAGCGATCGCCCGGCGACAATCAAGGCTGAACTGACCATCGACCGGGGTTACCCGCGGCACCGCGACGACCCGTATCTGCTCGACTTGCGCAAGCAGATCCTGGGGCTGTTGGGGCTTGCAGAGAGTTGGTAGCGGGGAGGGTGCTGCGCGCTGTCAGTCACTGCCGACAGCGCGCAAGCCGTTCGTTATTGCTGTTGTAGCGAGAGGGTCGTGTTGGCCAGTTTCGGCTGATTGAACATGCTCACCAGCACCTCGTCGAGAATCGATGAGGCACCCCACGGGCGAGCGTCGTTGAGGATGGCGACGACGACCCAGGTATTGCCATTGCTGTCGCGGCTGAAGCCTGCAATGGCACGAACGGTGTTCAGGGTGCCGGTCTTGATATGGGCTTCGCCGCGCAGGGCGGTGCGTTTCAGACGCTTGCGCATGGTGCCGTCCATGCCTGCCAGCGGCAGCGAGCTCATGAATTCAGCCTGATACGGGCTGTTCCAGGCGGCTTGAAGCAGTTGCGCCATTTCCCGTGCGCTGACTCGTTCGGCCCGAGAAAGCCCCGAACCGTTTTCCATGACCAGATGCGGGGCAGTGATGCCCTTTTTCGCCAGCCACTGGCGAATTACCCGCTGCGCGGCCTTGGCATCGTCGCCGTCGGCTTCGTTGCGGAACTCCGAACCCAGGCTCAGGAACAGTTGCTGGGCCATGGTGTTGTTACTGAATTTGTTGATGTCGCGGATGATTTCCGCCAGGTCGGGCGAGTAGGCCTTGGCCAGCAGTTTGGCGCTGCCGGGCACTACGTCCAGACGGTCCTTGCCGAGAATGGTGCCACCCAGTTCCTGCCAGATGGCGCGAACGGCCCCTGCGGTGTAGGTTGGGTGATCGAGCAGCGACAGATAGGTCTGCGAATTGCAGCCATCACCCAGTTGCCCGGATACCGTGACCGTGATGCCGCCATCGGCTTCGGGCACCGGATTGTACAGCACGTCCCCCGTGCACTTGTTCGAGGACAGGGCCTTGACCTGATTGTTGATGTGAATCGCCGCGATCGGCGGTTCTACCGAAACCAGAATCTTGCCGCCGTCGTTGCGGGTCACGAATCGCAGGGCCTTGAGGTTGACCATCAGCGAGTCGGGGCGGACCAGGAATGGCTTGTTCTTGTCGTTGCCATCGTCGTCGAATACTGGCAACTGCGGCTGGACGAAATGGCTGCGGTCCAGCACCAGATCGCCGGTGACCTGCTGTACACCATTGGCGCGCAGGTCACGCATCAGCAGCCAGAGTTTCTCCATGTTCAGCTTCGGATCGCCGCCACCCTTGAGGTAGAGGTTGCCGCGCAGGACGCCATTGCTCAGCGTGCCGTCGGTGTAGAATTCGGTCTTCCATTGGTGGGTCGGGCCAAGCATTTCCAGAGCGGCGTAGGTGGTCACCAGCTTCATGGTAGAGGCAGGGTTGACCGACACATCGGCGTTATAAACGGTGGGCGTGCCAGGACCTGTCAGCGGCAGCATCACCAGCGACAGCGCGTTGTTGTCCAGTTTTCCGGCCTTGAGCGCTTCTTGAACCTTGGGTGGCAGGGCGGTGTTGATGGGTGCAGCGACGACAGAGAAAGAAATCGGCAAAAGCAGGGTGGCAAAAAACAGCGGACGCAAAGACTTGATCATTCAATAAACCCTACTGCAGCAAGAGCGGGAAAGAGGAGGGGATGGATTCCCTCGTGACGTAAAAATGACCGGGACTGAAGAAAGCCTCGGACAGCGGGCGAAAAAAGGCCCCGTAATGATGCGGCATTATGCCCCAAGCCTTCGTGACTTGCGCCGGGGAGCAACCGTCAAACCGCGCTATTTTTGCAAATGGCGCCGGATTGTCACGTGAAAACGCGTTTTCTGTGCGCAGGCGGCAGGCGAGGGTGCGGTTTTCGAACATATGAGACACAGCTCATGCATGTTCGGGATATTGGCGGGCGCCGGGGTGGTGTCGAATCGGTGTCTGCCAACCGGTCATCCACAAAAAAGCCACCGCGAAGGGTGGCTTTTTTGTAACGACTGTCCCGTCCTGAATAAGGTTTACACCTTCTGACCTTTCCTCAGGAGGAACCAATGGATTCGGGAAAAAGGCGCAGTC
>NZ_NKHL01000024.1 GCF_002934685.1 Pseudomonas bohemica | reverse complement strand
CGCCAGTTCAGGCTCAGCCTGCATCAGACCATGCAGCTTGCGCGTGCCCAGCCGCGGCATCTGAAGACGGGTTTCCAGTACAAATCCCAGCACTTTGTGAGCATGGCTGGTTTGCGCGTCATAGACCCGATTTCGCTTGTAGTAAGCCTGCCGGGAGATACCCAGAAACTGGCAAGCCCTGACGATGCTCAGGCCTTGGATTTGCCCTTGGGAGAGGACTTGCCGGATCGCTTTTTTACGACTGAAACACCGTAATCATTCTTCAGTACGTCAACCACTGCTTCGAAGAATTGAGCTTTCTGATTGGCAAGGGCGAGCTTTTCTTCAAGCGCCTTGATTCGCTGCTCCGGTGTCAGCGGCAGCTTGGGATCGTCCATCGGTCGGCTCCTCTGGGCACGAATGGAGGCGCCTTGGCTCCAGTCCTGGCGTCCATGCTTGCGTAACCACACCAGCACAGTCGAACGCCCCTGAATCCCGTAACGCCGTTGAGCCTCTTTATAACTCAACTCGCCTTTTTCGACCTGATCAACGACCGCCAGTTTAAAGCCCAGCGTGTAATCACGCTGACTGCGCCTTTTTCCCGAATCCATTGGTTCCTCCTGAGGAAAGGTCAGAAGGTGTAAACCTTATTCAGGACGGGACA
>NZ_NKHL01000053.1 GCF_002934685.1 Pseudomonas bohemica | reverse complement strand
TCCGCGAAGAAACGTCAGTGACAGAACTGCACCGGCGAAACCAGCAAGCGCAACGCCGTACTTCGCCAGCAGTGCTCCTGCGGCTGAGGTCGAGGCTGGTTCCATTGGTGACTCCGGGAATAAAAGGCCCGAGACATCCGGGCAAAGGCGCTGGAGGAGCAGCACGAGGGAAACAGGAACGAATAAGGCCCTCGCTGAACATGGCGATCAGAGATTCCGAGGGATTGGGGAAACCGGTACATCCGGGAAAACATCCACTTGGGTAGCGGCTTTCCTCGGCGGTACAAAAAAGCCCGGCATGTGGTCCGGGCTTTTCCAGCATCCAGGCGTATTCAACAGATCGTCAGGCCGTAGCTCTCGGGCTTGGGCTTGGCAGACGCCATTTCGAAGTGATTGCTGGATGCGCGCAGATTGGACTTCAATTGTTCGTCGGTGGATTGGCTGCCCGTTCGCCATGCAGTCAGGGTCAGTTCCAGACGCTTGAACGCCACGATTTGCGGCTCGCCCATGGAGCGAACCATGTGATAGGCGGAAGTCACCGGGTCGGCCAGCGCAGTCAGGGAGAAACAGGACAGGCATGCGGCGAGCGCAAAACCCAGGTACATGGTGAGTCGCTTCATCATTCGGCATTCCTCGTTGGTTGGTTTTTCTTCAGGCATAAAAAAGCCCTACACGATGGCAGGGCTTCAGTTAGAGGCGGTGAGACAAATCAGAGAGCCTCTGTCGAGGCCTCAGTCTCGATTGAAGCGGAAGTTTTCGTTCACCAGATCTTTGCCTTCTAGATGCATAGTTCCGGCGAATGTGTAGCCAGTGAAGATGACATTGTCGCCGCTCACCTCGTAGTTACCGCTCGCACCAGAATCCATTGAGAACGTGTTTTTACCCAATGTGAGCTTCACCCCCTTCACTGGTCCTTTGACCATGGTGTAAGTCCCCTCGACGGAATTACCACACGCAGCCAGCAATGCGGCAGTAAGGGCAATGGGAACGGCCTTCCAAAACGAGTTCGATTTCACGGTGCGGTCTCCATACATTAAGTGAGCCGCGCATCTTAAAATAAGAAGAACTTCATAGCCAAAAAAAAGCCCCGCACGATGGCGAGGCTTCTGGTGAAATTCGCCAGAGGCGAAAATGTCACAATGGAGAGAATGATGCCTGAGCCGCACATTTGTCGTCAAGCAGCAATTTTCATCTCTTTTATCGCCAAAGAGACAGGGACCAGGGCAGTCTTGTCCAGGTCGTTGCATGCGTCGAAACAAGCCTGCACGAACTCTTCCCACTCTCGCTCCCAGTTGCGTGAGTCAAGCTCCAATCCGAGCACACTCAGCAGCCACGAACGGAAGGCTTCCGGCGACGGGCACGGGTCCGCTCCTTCACTCTGCCCGCCCTGATGTATGCGGCGATACCGGTACAGCACGCCCCGCGCTACAAGCTCAGCCTTCTCGAATTTCTTCGCATACATCTTTGGCCCCGCGCGGTAGGCTGCCATGAACATGGTCTCTTCTGCCTCTTCCTTATCGTCCACCGTGGCAATTGGGCTATACAGGTAGTTGCCGAACGCCTGCAGGTGCGGCGGCAGTGTCGCAATCGCGTGCTGGATGCGGGCCGAAACTGACTGATGCATGGCGTGGCGGCTATTGACCGCTTTGGCTGTCACTTGGACCGTACAGCCCAGCCGGCCGAGCTGTTCTATGTAGGAGCCTTGGCTGTCCCAGGGTGTGTACAGCGCATCGTGCCAGGCAAGCCGCGCGGAATTCAGGTTGATCATGCTACTGCCCTCGCCTTCAGTTCTCTTGTCTTTGCCCGAAACTCGGCCTTGATGGCCTTCAAATCTTCGATGGTGTATTTCTTCACCGACTGGTCGGCCTCAAGCTCGTCCACGGCAGCCTGTCCAATACGAGCGATCAGGCCGATCCGGTAATCGACGGCATTGCCTGAAAGAAATCGGTTGTCCTGCTTGCTCTGCGCATGACAATTGCGCTCGTCGAACCTCAAGTGCGGTGCCGAGCCGACGCTGCGGTAATGGCCGGCATCTACCGCGTTGCCGCTCCAGTCCAGAGGCTTGCCGCTGGAGATGCAGCAGTGCCCGGCCAACTGATCACGCCAGCGGATGTATTCGTTGAATGCCTGTTGGGCTTCGCGCAGGTGATCGCCGCGGCTCTTCAGCTTCTCTTTCCGAGCCCGGACTTCCTTGCGCTCGATCTGAGCCAGCGCCTTGCGCACCTTCTCGTCGTTGACCGGGGCGATGGCCAGGCCGCATCGAGGGCCGCACACTTTCTGGCCGAGGCGTTGCGGGGTGAACTGAACCCCGCATGCGGTATTGGCGCAGGTCTTCTGCTTGCGCGTCGGCGGCGACTTCTTCACTGCCTGTCCGATCACAGCCCACCCCCGAACTGGCAGGCCATCGGCTGGGCGTGATAACCGGCCTCAAGGATCGTGATGAGGGACCGAATTAGGCCCTTTGCGAACTCAGTCATAGCGGCCACCCCACAGGTCAGCCTGAGTCCAGCGAACCTCATGCTCGGCGCCGAAGGCATGCATGACTTCGAACAGGTCGCTGAACCACTTCTGAGACTGCCTTCGAGTAGAGATGCCCAGCACGACGAATCCGCCGTCGAGCCCAGGCACCGCACGCTGCTTCTCGACCGAGGCGCTGAAAATGTGCTTCCAATCCTCGTCGGAGAGCTTCTTGCCGTACCACTCGACCTGCTGGGAGACGTCGCGCAGCATTGCCCACATCTTCCGGTTGCTGACGTCAGGACGTTTCTCGTCCTTGATCACCACCAGCTTCGGCTTAGTCAGGTCAGTGGCATGCAGGTAGCCCATGATCCGGGCGATGTCGCTGGTGGACTTGAGGGCGAATTCAGTCATGGCGAACCACCTTGTTCGCCACACCCGACAGGAATAAAATCCGACCGCCAGCCTTTCCAGCATGAAAACCTTGCGGAAGAAATACGGATTGCGGGAGGCTGGCGATCATGGCTGCTCTCCCTTGCTCATGGCGATCGCCTTAGCCGCAGCGTGGGCGCGGAATGGCTCCAGTGCATCGTGGGCAATTTTTGCAGCCGGGACATGGTCAGCCAGCGCCGCAATCGATTCCAAGGCAACCCGGAGCTCGCGCCCAAGATCAGTGGCAGCGTTGAAGCGGTGGATATACTTCAAAGCCCGAAGCTCTGTCTTCTCCAGTTCAGCGCCAAGGGGTTCTAACTCCTCGCGAAGTCCCTCGACATCCCCCTTAAGCCGCGCTATCTCCTCCTTGGCAGCCTCAACACCCATTTCGTAGTCGGAGACCGTGGCTTTGAGTTGAGCTATCTCCCCATCCCGCGCGCTCCAAACCGCGTAGAAATTCCCGGTCGCGGTGCTCTCATAACTGCCCTGATCGGTTTTGGTCAGGTACAGGGTGGGCAGGTGCTCGCTTGCCCATGCTTCGAATTGGTCTTGGGAGGTCATGACATCGTCCTCCCGACTTCGGCGGCAACGTGGACGATCTTTCGTCGCACGTAGGCGAGGCGTGACGGCTGATCATCGTGGGCCTGCCAAGCTTCCTGAATGACAAACTTGAGGTCGATAGCCGGGTTAGCTACGGCAAGAGCCAAGGCATCGTCGCTATGCGTGAGAGGACGCCACCGGGTATAGCTGTCGCGCGCGCCAATTCTCAGGCAGTTTCGGCTTGACTCGTAGCAGAGAACCGGGCCTATGCCAGCGGATTTTGCGGCGTTGCAAAGCATGATCTGGTCGCTCATCTGAACAAAACTCCCACCTGAGCAGGCGCAGTGACCCGCTGAACTTTGTGATGCACGCCGTATCCGGCTACCAGGGTGATAAGGGCTATGCAGATCCAGATGGTGTTGGTCATGGCGCACCCCGCATAATCCGGTCGTGCTTGATCAGGGCCTTGGTCTTCAGCTTCATGGCCAGGCGGCGCACTTCACCGGTTTTGCTATTGGCGATGTAGCGGCATGAGTTGTATTGAGCCCACAGCACATTCAGCGCGCGGCCTGTTCGTTCGATGTAGTTGTTCATACGCACCCCCGGATCACGCTAACGTTGCTCTCTGGCTGGGTCGCTAGCTGACGCCGGCAATTCGCGCACGTCGCCTGCCCTTCCCCTGCAATCGCCCGGCTCGATACCGTCTTCCCGCACAGCGCTACCAGGTGGCCGTACTCAGCCTCTGCTTTGAGTAGGTGTTTGTGTTTGGTGACGATCATGCGGCGGCCTCCTTGGAGCGGACGACTTCAAAGAATTTGATCAGCGCCCATTCGGCCGGACTGGTTTGAGCGTGACGCGCAGCTTTTTCCGTATTCAGCGGCTTGGCCACCGAGGACAGGTATCGCTCCTTTCCTGTGCGATCCATGTAATCCATCAAAACCTCGTCCATTAACTCCGCAACGCTGAATAAGCCCGATTGGCGATGTTTGTTTCCAGCGAGCAGGTATCGCCTATAGGTCTCTTCACCCAAGCCAGCGAGAATGATCTTGTGGAATTCGAAGGTGCTGTAGCGGATGGCCCCACGCTTGGAGCAAACGAAAATCTCGCCCCCGGCGATGCCCGGATAGCACATATTCATATCACCGCAGACGATGACCACTAGGCGCCCTGTAACCAAGCCCGCGTCCACCGCCTTTTCGATCTCAACCTGACTCGGGCGAGGCCCTTTCACCTCAACAAAGACCTCTGCGCGAGGCAGATAGAAGTCCGGCAAGTAGTAGCCGTGGCGTGTTTTCACCAGCCGGGGCTCGTAGTGCCAATCAATGCGGAGTGCATTCATCATCCCGGCCCAGCGGGTCTCGGAGTGTGAGCGCATTTTGTAGCCGTCTTTTTCGAAGATGGTCTGCTTCATACCCGGCCACCTCTGAAGGAACCCATCATGGAACGGGCCGATGGACGTGCGGCCGGCGGCTGCTCGGCGTACTCACGGGCGTAGGCCGAATGGTCTGCATTGACGAAGCGCGCAAACTCTCCCTGGAATTGCAGAACGCAATCCCTTGGTTGGGCATGCCGAACCTTGACCACATCGACGTCCGTGATGCCTCTGCCGCCGCGGTCAGCGTCATTGTCCCGGTGCGCCATGATGATGACGTCCGCGTCTTGCTCGATCTCGCCGGAGTCGCGCAGGTCACTCATCTTTGGCTTCGGATCAGCACGGTTCTCGATGCTGCGATTGAGTTGAGCGAGCACAACCACTGGGATGCCCAGTTCCTTTGCCAGTGCCTTGAAGCCGCGGGTGTAGGAGCCGAGTTCAAGGTTGCGGTTCTGGAGCTTGCTGCTCGGGTCGGTGGCGATGAGGCTGAGGTAATCAACGACGATCAGGCTCAGCTTCTTCGCACGGTTCTGGAACCTGGCAATGCTGCAGATGCGGGCGAATGTCAGCGCGCCCTTGTCGCAGATCCTGACGTCAGCGTCGGCCAGCTTCGCCACAGCGGCGGTAAGCCGCGCACTGGCGTCGTCGTCTTCCAGCGCCAAGCCGCTTTCGATCATCTCCTGGCTCACACCGGCCTGTGCTGCCAGGGAACGCTTGGCCAGCTCCTTGGTCGGCATTTCCAGCGAGAAGATCAGTGAGGAGCCGCCTTTGATGGCCACGCGATCGGCAATACCGGTGCCCAGTACGGTCTTGCCCGTGCCAGGGCGTCCCGCGATGATGACGAGATTGCCGGGACGAAGCGTCTTGACGATCTTGTCGAGATCGGCCAGGCCGAAGTCTTCGCCCATGACCTGAGTGCCGGCTCGGCGTTCTTCCATGTCATCGAAGACAGGACCCAGGGCCTGCCTCATCGTCACGACGTCCGGTGTCTCCTCCTCAGCGCTCAGATCCATCATCATCGCCTGCGCAGCGGAGATCTGCTGGGCGATCGTTCCGGTGCTCATCGCGAGGTTCATGATTTCGTTGGCTGCCTGATACAACTGGCGGGCCTTGGAGCGCTCGCGGATGATCCCGGCGAAGTGCTTGACGTTGGATGAACCCGATACGTTGCGCATGATCTCTACGGCATACACGAAGGTGCTGTCGCCATTGGGCAATTCCGAACGGATCTCGGAGAGCGAAATCGGGTCGGGCGATACCTGCTTGGAGTGGCAGCCCAGAATCAGCGAGTACAGGGCGCCATTGCATTCGTTGCCGAAGTCCTCGGCGCCGAGGAATGCACCCACGTCTTCACACAGCGACGGTTCGTGCATCAGGCCACCCAGCACGCCGTGCTCTGCTTCCAGTGCGATCAAGGGGCGTTCAGCGTGCATCGTATTTGCCCTCCATGAACCGCTGGATCTTCGTCGCGGTGGTCAAGAACTCAAAGTCGGCAGCCCAGGCGCGGTTATTTGTTCCAAGCAGAAACGGGCAATCAAGCACGTCGTTGAATAACCCCTCCCAGAACTCCAGACCCTTTTCGCGGACTGGGAAGCCACCGTCGAGCTTCAGGTTGCTGCAAGCGCGGATGTGTTTACGGTGGTTATCGGTCAGGCCCATGCAACGAGGCAGCTTTCCACCGAGGATCGAGTTGTACAGTTCACGGATTTTTTCGTGGGGTACCGCTTCGACCGGATCATGGGTCGCCGAGGCACTCGGGGACTTCTTGGGTTCAAGTGAAGGTTCTCTTACGGTTCTGGGTGCAGCTGCTGCGGGGGTATCTGTCGTTAGCTGCGGGGGTATGGGTGCATCTGGTGCGGGGCGCATATCCTGCGGGGGTGCATATGATTCGGGGGTGATGGTGTAAACAGTGGAACGTCCCATGCGCTCGGTGACAGTCAAAATTCCCGCTTTGCACAGCCATTTGATTGCACCCTGAACCGCCCTTTCCGAAAGGCAGGTGCGTACAGCGATCTTCGCAACGGACGGCCAGCAAACCCCTTCATCGTTCGCGTTATCAGACAGGCTGATCAACACGGCCTTCTGAGTGCAGGACATAGACAGGGGCCAGCAGGCGCTCATGATTGTTGTGCTCAATTTCCACACTCCAACTTGTACTGAGCCCACAGACCGGCCACCCAGGTGACCCCCTTGGGTGTGAATTTGGTTTGGTTGAATGCGTGACCGCCTTCGCTGGTGCCGGTCTTCACGTCAAAGCGGCCTGCGTCGATGTGAGGCTGATAGGCCTGCCACTCGCCACCCATGCGGTACATGATCTTCTTGTCGAGCAAGAACTCACGGAAGCGGGCCTCATTAGCACCCAGGAGCTTGGCGGTCTGGCGAAAGCCCTTGAGGCCGGTTGATTCGACGTACTTGTCTACGAACTCGACCTTGGGGGCGGCGATGGCCAGTGCTTGGTTGGCGGCTTGCTGGAGTTCGAACTGTTCGGCCCAGGCGCGCGCGGCGGCGGCAGGGTTGGAGAAGTCAGGGAGCGTGGCGATGACGCGAGGGGCTACGATCTGCTCAAGCTCATGCAGACGGTGGATCACTTTGCGGCGCAGCGGAATGCTGTAGCCGGTAAGCAGGGTCTCGGTCAGCTCGCGATCAAGATGGAATTCGGCGGTGTACCCGCGCCCGTCCTTGTCCTCACGGACATGGCGCAAATCTGCGCCATCTGCTTTCAGTGCAGAAAGCATGACGCGGATGTCGCGGATGACATCCTTGTGTTGCTTGCCGGTCAGTTCTGAGATTTCCAGACTGCTCATTGAAATCGTGCGCGCCACGTTTTCGTAACTGCCGTTTTGTGGCGCGAGATATTGGGTATTGCCTTGAATGCTCTGGTGCATGTAGGATCACCTCACAGAGTGTTGTTCAGTGCGTTGGAAAAGCCGGGGGTTGCAGCCCGGTTTTTTTTCGCCTGCGATTTGGTGGTTTGGTCATTCAAGGGCTTCATCAGTCCCTCCTTTATCAGGGCCTATTGAGTCCGGCGTCTGCTTTGGTACTGGCAGATTCCGGATTTTTCCGGCGCCTTTTGGCCTGGTCTTTTCGAAGAACCGCTCCGTCCCACATTGAGCTGCGTAATCCTCGGGCGTCATGCCCGCTGCTTTCGCCAATCGCTCAAGCTTTTCGTAGAGCCGTCCATCGATCCCGTGGCAGATCGTGGTTTCGGGCACGTAGGCCTCCTTGCGGGCCTTCAGGCCAGCTGGCGTTTCTCGGTAACATCGGTCTCGATGATGCTTTCCAGTTTTTCCTCAACGCACATGCGCACGAAGACGGCGAGTTGAAGCTTGTGCAACTTCGCCACTGCCTTCAGTGCCTCGTAGGTTTCGTCGTCATAGCGGGACTTGATCTCCCGATCTTTCAAGTGGCGCGGCTCGTCATACATGCGGTGTTTTCCTTTGTGGCTGATGAAGTGGTTAGGCGGCAGATTTCTTCAGTGCCTGGGCCGGGTCGTCTTCGCGCTTGGCGATAAGCGCCCCGCTCGACTCCTTTTCCAGAACGCACTGCATTGGGTAGGAGAAACCGCCTGTTGCACGGCACTGAGATACTCGGCTGCCAGTCACGCCGAGGGCGTCGCCGATAGCGCGGCCGGTGCCGAAAAATGTCAGGGCTTCGTCGTAGGTCATGGTTTTTCTCCGATGTCTACGTCGAGTTTAGAGTTCTTAACAGCACAAGGCAAGTTATCTAAACAATGAAGCGTTTAGAATCCTAAATATGGAATTCAAAGATCGTGTAGCCGCGCGTATGAAGGCCTTGAACCTGAACGCGACAGACATCAGCAAATTGACTGACGTATCAAAAGCGACGGTCAGTTTTTGGGTGAACGGGACCAATGGCGCCAAGGGCAAAAACCTTCTCGCCTTGGCAAAGGCGCTTGAGTGCTCGCCTGATTGGTTGTCTGACGGAGTTGGCAGTCCTGAGGTGAATTCGGCTGATCAATCAAAGCCTGGTATGTCTACGGCAGATCTTGTTGCGCAAATGCTCTCGTCGAAAGCAGGGAGAAATCTTTCCGAAAAAGCTCGCGAAACAATGCTTGCCGCCGCGGCCGAGGCTGACACCCCAAGTGACCCAGGTCAGTCATACCAGCCTTCCAACTTCGCCAGCTTGCGCCCAACGAACGAAGAGATCGTTATCCCCCAGTACGACGTTCGCGCGGCAATGGGCCACGGGCAAGTCCCACCCGACTACACAGAGGTCGTGCGGAATTTGGTCGTTCGTGAAGAGATACTTCGCGAGAAGGGAGTGACCTATACCTCCAAGACTGCTCTAGCGATGATCAATGGTTGGGGCCAGAGCATGGAAGGCACCATCAATGACAAAGATTTGGTCATCGTGGACAAGGGTGTTCAGGATTTTATTGGTGACGGGATCTACGTGTTGACCTGGCTTCATGACCTGTACATCAAACGGGTTATGCGGCTTGATGAAGATCACTACCGGCTGATCTCGGACAACCAGCACTACGAGAATCAGACGGCGCGGATCGACGACGTGACGATCCACGCGAAGGTGCTGCTGATATGGAATGCACGGAAGGCGTGAGAGTCGGCAAGGTAGTAGACGCCAAGTGGCCGAGGTCGGTGCTGGCTGAATTAGGCCTGGCGGGTGGTTTTCAGGATGGGCGGATTGTGCGCCCGTAGAGCAACAGAACTGAACATAATTATAGCTATTCGCTATATAAGTAACCAACACATACGTGCATAGGCCGCGAAAAAAATGGAATCATCAAAAAAAACAAGGATAGATCCCCAGTCGAAGAGCGATTCACCATATCTTACGATGCTAAAAAAGACATCCTAGAAGATCATGAAATTGACGCCAGGGTTCTAGGCGAAGCTATATTAGGTCTTCACGCCTTAATTGAGGACACCGCAAAGATAATTAGCAATGGGTCGGCTGATGTAAAGCTTAGGGTGACTACCCCTGCAAAGAAGGGCTCGTTACAGGTTGTATTCTCGCTGCTTTCTGACTACTCCACCATCGTGAAAGTGCTAGGCCTGCTTGGTCTGGCGCATGCAGCAACCTTCACAGGAAGCACTGTAATCGAATTAATTCAACAAATCAAAAACAGGAAAATCACCTCTGTAGTTATTGAAGGGGATAGCGAAGAAGCTACCATTATTACAGATCAGGGCTCTTTCAAAGCTAACAAAAACGTAGCCAAGCTTGTAAGTGATTCAAAAATTCGCGAGTCCTTGTTCAAGGTTATTCAAGCGCCGCTAATGGACAAAAAAGATGCTGTTTTTAAAGTTATCGATGCTAACAACCAAGAAACCCAAGTTATAACCGAAGAAGAAATCAAAGAATTCTCAAGATTACCTAAAGGGTCTCTTGAAGAGATAAAATCTGAAACTGAAACCCATACCGTCACATTTTCCCAAGTTAATTTCGGATCACGAAAAGGCTGGAAGGTAATTATGCCCGATGGCGCAGAACACTCTGTGCTGCTTGTGGATACAGCCTTCTTGGAGAAAGTTTCCAAAAATCAACAAGCCTTCCAAAAAGATGACAGATATCAGGTAAAAATAGAAACGACGACAACTTATCGACCATCGCGTAATACAATTGATCGTGCTATAGTGGAAGTTCTTCGAAACTGGGATGCTCCTAATAGAAGCAAGTGAGGTCGATTTTGTCTGGTCAAGTAATCGCGCTATGGATAGTCGCAATTTGCTTCGCGTCACTTCTACCCCTCACTGCCAAGCTGGGAAAGCTTTACGCGAGATTCTTGTATTCCAAATATTTTTTCTCAGAAGATATTTACGTTTATTACAAGAAAGACGGACAGGTAGTTTCAAGCATTCTAATAAGAAAAGAAGCGGATGGAAGTATAACCCAAAAAGAAATGGATGCTAACGGCAAAGGAGTCTCCACCAATGAGCGGAGTTGACCAACCGAAGCCGTTCAACACTACTAATGTAACAGCTTCCGTGAGCGGCGTTCTTATTGGAGTCGCAGCTCTAATCCCAGAAGACGTATTACCTACATCAGCGAAAGGTATAATCGCTATGCTGGCCGGAATTATTAGCCCGTATTTAGCTTCCTTGCTGGTGAGATGGCACCGGAAACTTGATATCGACCCAGCGCTCATGGATTTAAAGAACCGACTCCAAGCCGATCTAGACACGCAAAACACCCTTCTTGCGTCTGGCAATTTGACAGCCAGCACCGTTGAAGCTATTCAGGCAAAAAGGGAAGTCACAATGGTTAGGATGGCTAGCCTGAATCAGGATTTCAACGATGGAACAATTGCCGTAAAAAGTGGAGAATGATTCTAGCCCGGCCCAGCGCCGGGCTTCCCCTCTCTGCCCATCCCCCCCCCTGCATCACCCCCTACCCCGCGCAGGCATCGGCCTGTGTGTAAAGTGACGGCCTGTTTCTTGCGATGTGTCACATCTGGTCAATGCTGCCAGACCGCCATCTCTTCACACAGGACAATAATATGGATAAGTCTG
>NZ_NKHL01000112.1:175723-176015 GCF_002934685.1 Pseudomonas bohemica | reverse complement strand
TGAAGTCCAATCTGCGCGCATCCAGCAATCACTTCGAAATGGCGTCTGCCAAGCCCAAGCCCGAGAGCTACGGCCTGACGATCTGTTGAATACGCCTGGATGTTGGAAAAGCCCGAACCTTCATGCCGGGCTTTTTTGTACCGCCGAGGAAAGCCGCTACCCAAGTGGATGCTTTCCCGGATGTACCAGTTACCCCAATCCCTCGGAACCTCTGATCGCCATGTTCAGCGAGGGCCTTATTCGTCCCTGTTTCCCTCGTGCTGCTCCTCCAGCGCCTTTGCCCGTGTCACAC
>NZ_NKHL01000112.1:171736-175713 GCF_002934685.1 Pseudomonas bohemica | reverse complement strand
AATTTCTCAAGATCGCCGGCGAGGAGTTGGCCAAGGTCAAGATGGGCGGGCCGGCGGCGCTGGCCACACTGCTGACCATCGTCGCCAGCTGGCACTCCAGCCGGTTGCAGATCGGCTTCCACGACTACGGGCAGCGCTGGCTGCTGGAAGGGAATGCCAAAAACATTGTCGCTGACCGGTTGCTTCGTGACCTGTTCGGCTTGAGTGATCCAGATCCGAGGAAGGCGGCATGAAGAAACGAACGTACACCGACAAGCCGTTGGGTGATACCGAGTACCTACTGGAACAGTGGGGCAGCTGGCGGATGTCTGGAATGGGAGTTCCCCGGTATGTGTCGCCTGTGGCCGCGATGATGAATCAGTTCAATCCTGAGCCAAGCAGTCAGACGTATGTCATCACGGACGACCTGGCGATGATCGTGGATGGGGTGTTGGCCAGGCTGACGAAGCGTGAGCAGCAGATGGGAGACTTCGTGTGGTACTACTTCGGCGGGAAGTGGCCGGCTAACCGCATCGCAAGGGAACACAGCATGTCCGAGCGCAAGGCATGGGAGCTGATTAAGGCTGGAGTGGCTTGGATCGATGGAGCGTTAGACCGATCTGTTGATGCTGCGTAAAAAAGTCTTTCCGTACACATAAAGACCTGTTTTCATGGCACGGTGTTCAACGCATTCAGCGCGACACCCAGATATTCAGACCCCAGCTAAGCGCTGGGGTTTGTCGTTTGTCGCGGTGGAAAAAAGGCCTACCTCACCGGATAAACCTGCGTTTCGAGATTCGCTGGATGCATCGCAATTTTATTCTCTCATCAGTTCACCAGCAGTTTGACCGTATCAGGATCGTAGCGGGAAAATATGTTGCCGCAGGACGCATAACGAACGGCCGGTGGCGGCAATCCGGTCGCACGTATCGCCAGCTTGCCGTCACGCCCTCCTATTTCCAGATAGCGCTCGGCAGCGACCGCCCCATCGGGCAAAAAATAGAGAAGAACCCGGACCGGCTCTTTTTTTTCGTTTTCCGGTAACGGACTAGAGAATCGAGGAACGTCCACCGTAGCCATACTCCAGCGTTTCGGTTCATCGAGTGTCTGCCAGCGCAACGTCAGCGGTTGCCCGGGATCGACGAAGGCGCCACCACTTGGAGTGGGAAAGTTGCGACAGGGAGAGGGTAAAGCAGGCGTGCTTCGCACTGCATAGTCGCCTAGATCGATCGTCTGGCCGTTCACTTCCACTCGTACGATTGGCGAGGGCAGGTAGTTATAGACGTCGAAAATGACCGGTTTCTGTGAAGCTTCGTCGCTCGTCGGAATGTCCCTCGTTCCCACGAAACTCGCCATAGCGGGAGCGGCATCCACATGGTCGGCATAGTGGAAATAGATATGAACCAACAGCGTGCCCTCTCTTTCGCCCGTGATATGAGAAAGGCTTTTCAAGTCGGGGTAGGGGAGACGGTGCATGGGCAAAGGAGGATGCGCTGGCGGCGCATCGTAATAAGGAATTTTCATATATCGGTACATGTCGACGTCGGCTTTCAGATGAGTGCCGTCATACGGAAAGCTCTGTGTTTGGATTGCCTCGGGACTTGGGTAGCGGGTTAGTTTTACGAACTTGTCGGGGCGGTCAGCCGACAATAACGGCCCGGTACCACTACTGGCGGCTGAGGGACCGTCATCGAGTCCTAAATTGTGTCCGCTGAGGTTGACATGGATCTCCGTGATCGGCGGATGCACATCAGTGAAGCGGGTTCGGCTTTGCTCTTTAACTGACTCTCCCATCGGAATTACCAGCGCTGCACAAAGGGTCGGCAGAATGAGGAGAGCATGGATGCGGCCCGGCAACTGGCCGCGACTGCGGACCATATAGACAATCCAAAATATCAGAAGGAGGAGCGCCAGCGGCCCGCCGATACCGATTGCGCCGATACCGAGGCCCATTGCACCCCAGCCCAGATCGTCAGAGGCAACGGCTATGAGTCCCAGGAATGCCAGCCACCCTGCAAGAAGCAAGGATATGATGATGCCGGGAAGATAGCTGTACGATGGTTTGATTTCGTTCTTCATGATACTTGGATAGCAATCATTGGTGCTTCTCACTGACCTGGTGGCTGGTGCTCGAGTCGTAAACGTCGAAGATGTTTGATTTGAAAACCTGCAGATAAGGCCTTTTTCCTATCCGCCAACAGACTGTTCTATTCATACGTCCGGTAATCTACGAAAGCATCGTGGCTACATCTACGGAGATCAACATATTCTTCGTAAACGCGATACATATGCTTTTCGCAAAGGCTATCACGATGTTGAGTTGCTGGCCGCTGGCGGTATTCACGGCGCTCCGTCGTTCGGCTGACCTTCGATGACGGAATAGTCGACGGATTACAATCTGACTCGATTCAAAAAATTCCGAGCCTACTCCCAGCGCTGCGATTTCTGTTTTCTGGATTTTGCGCATGCGGCAGATACAGCAAGGGTTCATGTTGTGAATCAAGGCGAAAGCGCCAGCTCCTTGCTCTGCGGGCGCAGATAGGTGCTTGGGTTGCGGCTAGACGGTTAATGCTGGTCGCTGAAAAAAGACTCATGAATCAAAGAGTAATGCTACGCTTTTCTCCTTACATCTAAATTTAAGGAGATGCATGATGGGTAAGCGTTTGGCAGCCGAGTTTTTCGGCACATTCTGGCTCGTATTAGGTGGGTGTGGTAGCGCCGTTCTTGCTGCAGCATTCCCAGAACTTGGCATTGGATTCGCTGGCGTTGCGTTGGCATTTGGTCTGACCGTGTTGACTATGGCTTACGCTGTTGGCCATATCTCCGGTGGGCACTTCAACCCAGCAGTCACCATAGGGCTTCTTGCGGGCGGACGAATCAGTGCCAAGGACGTTGTCCCCTACGTTGTAACTCAGGTTGTCGGCGCGATTGCTGCAGGTGCTGTCCTGTACCTGATCGCCAGTGGCAAGGCTGGCTTCGACGTCACTGCTGGGTTTGCTACCAATGGTTTTGGTGAGCATTCTCCAGGTGGATTCTCCCTAGCGTCGGCGGTAGTCACAGAGTTTGTGCTGACGGCCTTTTTCCTATTGGTCATCCTCGGCGTCACCGATAAGAGGGCACCAGCAGGCTTCGCCCCCCTCGCCATTGGTCTAGCGTTAACCTTGATTCACTTGATCAGCATTCCCGTGACCAATACGTCGGTAAACCCAGCCCGTAGTACAGGGGTAGCCATTTTTCAGGGAGGCTGGGCGCTGTCCCAGTTGTGGGTATTCTGGGTCGTTCCTCTGCTTGGCGGCGCGGCTGGTGGCTTAATTCATCGGTATTTGTTGGCTGACGACCGTTAAGTGATCATCTAGGCCGGGTTCTTCAATCCCAGCTTTCCTGATTTACAACTGAAGTCCTGTTTCGGCAGGCCATCCGGGTTGATCTCCGGATGATGTACAGCCCCTGTATCTCTGATACAGGCCTACCTGGCACTGAACCGGTTTTTTATTGCCTGCCGAGTTTGGATTTGGCATGATCCGGTCTCCTACCTCTCTCCTCAGCAACAAATCCTCGCCGATGCATGGTTGGGTTGAGGGGTAGGAACCATTCCAGCCTCATCGCAAGGCGATAACCCGATTTTTTGGTATGGTGTGTGCCTGCGTTTTTACTGGGTACTCCAGCCAAGCGGGAAACGCGGACTAAGCCCGGCCATCGTGTCGGGCTTTTTTATGCCCCAAACTCATTGTCGAGCCCTGCCGTTGTGCGGGGCTTTTTTGTGCTTGAAGAAAAACCAACCAACGAGGAATGCCGAATGATGAAGCGACTTACTATGTACCTGGGTTTTGCGCTCGCCGCATGCCTGTCCTGTTTCTCTCTTATCGCGCTGGCCGACCCGGTGACTTCCGCTTATCACATGGTTCGTTCCATGGGCGAGCCGCAGGGCGTGTCTTTCAGGCGCCTGGAACTGACCCTGACTGCGTGGCGAACGGGCGGCCAGTCCACCGACGAACAGA
>NZ_NKHL01000112.1:0-171726 GCF_002934685.1 Pseudomonas bohemica | reverse complement strand
TGTCAGAGTGATTGCTCTGGATTGCGACTCGGTTTTTCGAGTGTAAAGCCGCAGGCCCAGGCCCGCCACAAGGACGTTCCCATTCCTCCGAACAAGCCCCTAAATGTTCAGACCTCTTTTTGTATTTATCGGCACGCGTTACACCCGTGCAAAGCGCCGTAATCATTTTGTCTCCTTCATTTCCCTGACGTCGATGATCGGTCTCGCCCTTGGCGTAGTGGTGATGATAGTCGTGTTATCGGTCATGAACGGTTTCGATCATGAGATGCGCACCCGCGTCCTGGGCATGGTGCCTCACGCGACCATCGAATCCGGCGAGCCGATCAGCGCCTGGCAAAGCCTGGCGGCCCGGGTCAAGCAGAACCCGCAGGTGGAGGCCGTCGCGCCGTTCACTCAGATGCAGGGCCTGCTGACCAACAATGGCAACGTGCAGAAGATTCTGCTCAATGCCATCGATCCGGTAGAAGAACGCAAGGTTTCGATTATCGACGGCTTCATGAAGCAGGGCCGTCTTGACGATCTGGTGACAGGCGGCTTCGGCGTGGTCATCGGCGACAAGGCCGCGACCAAGCTGGGCGTGGGGATCGGCGACAAGGTGACCTTCGTTTCGCCCGAAGTCACGGTCACGCCGGCCGGTATGTTCCCGCGCATGAAGCGCTTCACCGTGGTCGGCATCTTCCATGTGGGCGCCGGTGAGCTGGACGGCTATCTCGGTGTGACCAATCTGCAGGATCTGGCGCGTCTGCACCGCTGGAAACCTGATCAGGTGCAGGGGCTGCGCCTGAAGTTCACCGACCTGTTCAAGGCACCGCGCACCGCGTACGACATCGCGCAAAACCTGGGCGACCATCAGTATTACTCCCGCGACTGGACCCGAACCCACGGCAACCTGTATCAGGCCATCGGCATGGAGAAATCAATCATTGGCCTGCTGTTGCTGCTGATCGTGGCGGTGGCGGCGTTCAACATCATTTCCACGCTGGTGATGGTGGTCAACGACAAGCGCGGCGATATCGCGATCCTGCGCACGCTGGGGGCCACGCCGGGGCAGATCATGGCGATCTTCATGGTCCAGGGCACTGTGATCGGCGTGGTCGGCACGCTGATCGGCGCGGGCGTCGGGATTCTCGCGGCGCTCAACGTCAGCTCGGCGATCTCGGTGCTGGAAGGCCTGATCGGCCACAAGTTTCTCAATGCGGATGTCTATTTCATCGACTATCTGCCTTCGCAATTGATGGCTGAAGACGTGTTGCTGGTATGCGGCGCGGCGTTGGTCCTGAGTTTCCTCGCCACCCTGTATCCAGCCTGGCGTGCTGCGCGCACCCAGCCGGCGGAGGCGCTACGTTATGAGTGAGTCGGGCATGAGTGATAAAGCTGTACTGAGTTGCCGCAACCTGGGCAAATCCTACGAGGAAGGCCCAGAGTCGGTGGTGGTGCTATCGGCCCTGCAGCTGGAATTGCACCCGGGCGAGCGCGTGGCGATCGTCGGCAGTTCGGGTTCGGGCAAAAGTACCTTGCTCAACCTGCTCGGTGGCCTGGACACCCCGACCGAGGGCAGCGTCTGGCTAGCGGGCGAAGAGCTGTCTGCGCTCAACGAAAAGGCCCGTGGTCTGCTGCGTAACCGGGCGCTGGGTTTCGTTTATCAGTTCCACCATTTGCTGCCTGAGTTCACGGCGCTGGAAAACGTCTGTATGCCGCTGCTGATCGGCAAGACCGCGATCCCGGAGGCCCGGCAGCGCGCCACCGCGCTGCTGGAGCGGGTAGGGCTCAAGCACCGTCTGGCGCACAAGCCTTCGGAGCTGTCCGGTGGTGAGCGTCAGCGTGTGGCGATCGCTCGTGCGCTGGTCAATCAGCCGGGGCTGGTAATGCTCGACGAGCCCACCGGCAACCTCGATTCCCACACTGCGCAAGGTATTCAGGATCTCATGCTGGAGCTCAGCACCTCGTCGCGCACGGCGTTTCTTGTGGTGACCCACGACATGGCCCTGGCCCGTCAGATGGATCGCGTGTGGCGCCTGGAAGAAGGCCGTCTGGTCGAGGCGTGATGCAAGGCTGATTCACCCGATGCCGGCAACCCGGGCATCGGCGAGTTTTTATTTTTAGCTGCTTACTAGCTACGGTGCTCCACGAATGTTCAGACCGTTATCCATCTTTATCGGCACGCGCTATACCCGAGCCAAGCGACGCAACCATTTCATCTCGTTCATTTCCATGACCTCGATGATCGGGCTGGCGCTGGGCGTCCTGGCGATGATCGTGGTGCTGTCCGTGATGAACGGCTTCCAGCAGGAAATGAGTTCGCGCATCCTCGGCATGGTGCCGCATGCAGTGATTGACGGGGTCAAGCCACTGGATGACTGGAAACCGGCGGCCGACGCAGCACTGAAAAACCCGCAGGTTACTGCGGCCGTGCCGTTCACGCAGATGGACGGCATGCTGTCCTACAAAGGCTCGATGCAGCCGATCGAGATCAACGGCGTCGACCCGGCGCTGGAGTCTCAAGTGTCCATCGTCACCCAACACATCGTTCAGGGGCGCCTTCAGGATTTGAAAGCCGGTGAGTTTGGCGTGGTCATCGGTGAGATCACCGCGCGGCGCTTTCGGCTGAATGTGGGCGACAAGATCACCCTCATCGTGCCGGAGATCAGCAATGATCCGGGCGGCATCACTCCGCGTCTGCAACGTCTGACCGTGGTGGGCGTGTTCAAGGTCGGCGCCGAACTGGACGGCTCCATGGCGCTGGTCAATGTCGCCGATGCAGCGACGATCAAGCGCTGGCAGCCCAACCAGGTACAAGGCGTGCGTCTGGCCCTGACCGATCTGTACGCCGCGCCGCAAGTCTCCACCGCCATCGCGGGCGAGTTGGGCGCAGGCTACAAGGCCGATGACTGGACCCACACCCAGGGCAGCCTGTTCAGCGCCATGAAAATGGAAAAGACCATGATCGGCCTGCTGTTGCTGATGATCGTCGCGGTCGCCGCGTTCAATATCATTGCCACGCTGATCATGGTGGTGAACGACAAGGGAGCCGACATCGCGATCCTGCGCACCATCGGCGCCACACCGCGGCAGATCATGACCATTTTCATGGTTCAGGGCACCGTGATCGGGGTGGTGGGGACGATCATCGGCGGGGTGCTGGGGGTGATTGCAGCGATCAACGTCAGTCAACTGGTGGGCTGGGTCGAGCGCATCACCGGGCAGCATATTTTCACGTCCGACGTGTATTTCATCAGCAACCTGCCATCCAAGCTGGAAGGCAGCGACGTGGCGTTGATCTGTGCGGCGGGGTTCATTTTGAGCTTCCTGGCGACGATCTACCCGGCTTATCGAGCGGCGCAGATTCAGCCGGCGCACGCGTTGCGGTATGAATAAAGGATTGAGTCAAATCTGCAGGAGCGTGCTTGTCGGTGATTCGGTGTGGCAGAAACGTATCTGGCACAGGCAATTGCAATCGCGAGCAAGCGCGCGCCTACAGGTGCTTGCTCAAACCGGTAACTCGATCAAAAACCGCGTAACACCGTTCTGCGATTCACACCTGATCGTCCCGGCGTGGGCCTTGATGATCGACTGGGTGATCGCCAGTCCCAATCCTGCATGTTCACTGCTGCCTTCATGCCGCGCCGAGTCGACCCGGTAGAAACGGTCGAATAACCGGGGCAGCGCTTCGGGCGGAATCGTCTGGCCCTTGTTCGCGATGCTGATTCGCACATGCTCACCCGCAGCTTCCAGCCTGACCGAAACCTCGCCCTGAACGGGCGTGAAGCGCAAAGCGTTGTCCAGCAGGTTCGATAGAGCCCTGCGCAACATGTGGCGATCGCCCGCCAGCGTCGCCTCGCCCTCACGGCGCAGACTGACCTGCACCTCTTCTGCCAAGGGCAGGAAAAACTCCAGCAGCGCGTCGATCTCATTGCCCAGCTGCAAGCGCTCGCGACTCGGGTTCAGCAAACCATGCTCTGCCTTGGCCAGATACAGCATGTCGTTGACCATCTGCGCCATCCATTGCAGCTCCTCCAGATTGCCCAGCAACGCCTCGCGGTACTCGTCCAGCTCCCGAGGGCGAGTGAGCGTGACCTGAGTGTGGGTAAGCAGATTCGACAGCGGCGTGCGCAACTCATGGGCGATGTCTGCCGAAAACGCCGACAAGCGTTGAAACGCGTCGTCGAGACGAGCCAGCATCGCGTTGAACGCCTGACTCAACTCGGCCAGTTCGGCGGGCATCTCGGTCTGGGGCAGGCGCGTGGTCAGGGAGCTGGCGGAAACGCTGGCGGCGATCTCGCTCATCTTGCGCAGTGGCCGCAAACCGCTGCGTGCAGCCCAGGCGCCAAGCAGCGCCGTGGCCAGCGCCGAAAGGCCGACGGTTAGCCAGATCAGGTGCTGCATGCGTTCAAGAAAGTGCTGGTGATGGGTGATGTCCAGCAACAGCGTCAGTTGGGGGGAATCCTGCTGTTCCGGACGCAGGGCCACGGTGTAGGAGCGATAGGACACACCGTTGTCAGTAAGGGTATGCAGCCCGTCATGCATGGAGGTCCGCTTCATCGATGGCGCAAGGCTGTCGAACCACAACCCGCCGTCGGCACCGCGTACCTGCAACGCCAGGTCCGGCGAGTGTGTCAGTTCATCCTGCAAGGCTTGGCGGTGCTCGTTCAAGCGGTCTGCGCTGGTCACGCCCATCAAGGCATCGCGCAAGGTCGGCAACTTGCTGTCGAGCAGTTGCTGGTCCAACTCTATGAAGTGAGTTTCGCTGGCGCGGTTGAACAGCACGCCCGCTGTCAGCGAGACCACCGCGGTGCAGGCCGCGAACAATAGGGCCAGGCGGCTGCCCAGGGAAATACGCTTGAACATCAGAGGCCGCGCTCTTCTAGGACATAACCCATGCCGCGCACGGTGTGAATCAACTTGTTGGGGAAATCGTCATCGACTTTCAGGCGCAGGCGGCGGATGGCGACCTCGATCACGTTGGTGTCGCTGTCAAAATTCATGTCCCAGACCTGCGAGGCGATCAGCGACTTGGGCAACACTTCGCCCTGGCGCCGCAGCATCAGCTCCAGCAGGGCGAATTCCTTGGCCGTGAGGTCGATGCGTTGGCCGCTGCGCTCGACCCGCCGGCGCAGCAGGTCCAGACGCAAATCAGCCAGTTGCAGATGAGTTTCCTGACTGGCGCTGCTGCCTCGACGCAACAGGCTGCGCACTCTGGCCAGCAGCTCGGAAAAGGCGAAGGGTTTGACCAGATAATCGTCGGCGCCCAGTTCCAGGCCGCGCACCCGGTCTTCTACGGCATCGCGAGCGGTCAGGAATAGCACTGGCGTGTCCAGGCCCGCGCTGCGCACGGCCTGCAGGATCTGCCAGCCATCCCGGCCGGGTAGCATGATGTCCAGAATCAGCAATGCGTAGTCGCCGGTCAGCGCCAGATGCTGTCCACTGATGCCGTCTGCGACGAGTTCGGTGTTGAAGCCCGCTTCTGTCAGGCCCTGACGCAGGTATTGGCCGGTTTTCGCTTGATCTTCGATGATCAGTAATTTCATGAGTGACTCATCAGTCCTGATAGCGTTTCGCGGCTGTGTGCTGCGGTCGTACTTTATAACGCGACCGGGGTGGGCGGGGCGCAAGCTTACAAAGTTGTAATCTTGCGGTCAGCTGACTGCCAGTGGCGATGGCCTAACCTCGGTGCATTGAATGTCGCTGATTGGAGATCTCACATGTTCGCTCGTATCTTCGCTGCTGCGCTTTTGCTGGGTCTGAGCCTGTCATCCCAGGCGTCTCCCGGCGAGCATTTCGACTTCGGCCACGCCGCCACGGCCGATCAGGCCACGCGTACCGTCGAATTGACGCTGGGCGATATGTACTTCGAACCCAAGACCCTGAGCGTCAAAGAAGGCGAGACCGTGCGTTTCGTGCTGACTAACAAGGGCACGCTGTTGCACGAGTTCAACCTGGGCGATGCGGCGATGCACGCCGCCCACCAGCAGGAAATGCTCAAGATGGTCGCCAGCGGCATGCTGACCGCAACCGGCATGAAACACGACATGGCCGGGATGGATCATGGCGACATGGGCATGAAGCATGACGACCCCAACAGCGTGCTGGTGGAGCCTGGCAAGACCGCTGAGCTGACCTGGACCTTTACCAAGGTCACGAACCTCGAATTCGCCTGTAACATTCCTGGCCACTATCAGGCAGGAATGGTGGGAAAAATCGCCATCGCCGACTAATCGCTGAAAGCGCGGGACAAAACCTATAAACTTGGCGGTCAGGATTTTCAAATCAGCCATTTTTATCCGTTTTCAGGTCCCTTCATGCATCCCGCAGCCGAACACTCGCCGCTGGGCAAGTCCAGTGAGTACATCGCCACCTACACGCCGTCCCTGTTGTTTCCGATCCCGCGCACGGCAAAGTGGGCAGAACTGGGGCTCACTGCCGAGACGTTGCCGTATCAGGGTATCGATTTCTGGAATTGTTATGAGCTGTCTTGGCTGCGGCCGTCGGGCAAGCCGGTGGTGGCGATTGGCGAGTTCAGCATTCCGGCCGATTCGCCGAACATCATCGAATCCAAGTCCTTCAAGCTCTACCTCAACTCGCTGAATCAGACCCCGTTTGCGTCCCAGGCCGATCTGGTCGCGACGCTGGAAAAGGATTTGTCCGCAGCTGCCGGTAAACCGGTGGGCGTGCGCATTCGTTCGTTGAAGGACATCGAGGAGGAAGGCATCGTGCCGGTGCCGGGCGTATGCGTCGATGATCTGGACGTGAGCATCAGCAGCTATGATCGCCCGCAACCTGAACTGCTGCGTTGCGACGATTCGCGTGTGGTGGACGAGGCGCTGCACAGCCATCTGCTCAAGTCCAACTGCCCTGTAACCAGCCAGCCGGACTGGGGCAGCGTCGCTGTGCAATATCGCGGGGCCGCGCTGGATCACGCAAGCTTTCTGGCGTACATCGTCAGCTTCCGCCAGCATTCGGATTTCCACGAGCAGTGCGTGGAGCGCATCTTCATGGACCTGCAGAGTTTGTTGAAGCCGGAAAGACTCACGGTGTACGCGCGCTACGTGCGTCGCGGCGGGCTGGACATCAACCCGTATCGCAGCACAGAAACGCTGACGCTGGAGAATGGGCGGCTGGCGCGGCAGTGAGAGGCTGGCAGCCGGTCCATGTAGCAGCACGGCTTGCCGGCGGTGGCGTCCTTTTGATCGCTACCGCTGGCAAGCCGTGCTGCTACATGGGATATGCGTTGGCAAAAAACGCTTAGATCCCGATATTTCCCAGGGTCTGTACGATATTGCGCAAAGTCCCGGCGATGGTCGGGTGATCGACTTCGAAGCGTTCGACAGCGAGGTTCACGCCGTCGGCCAGGTTGTTGTCCGAAGTGGCGGTTTCGACGGCGATCTCTGCTTCAATCTGCGCCATTAGCGTATGCAGGTCAGCGCGTTCTTCTTCAGTCAGCGGCGGGTTCTGCTCCAGTTGCTCGCGCAGGGTGTCGAGTTGTTCTTGCAGTTCGCGGGCGGGCATAGGGTGCTCCCTTGGTTGATAGTCTCTGCATGGACCGCAATGCGTCGGCAAAGGTCCTTTGTCGCTAAGACTAATCCACTCTGGGTCAGCTTGCATGACGCCGATCAATCAAGGCTTTTCGGCCTTCAGACGGCGCAGGGCAATGTCTGCCAGGCACGACTCCAGATCAGCCAGATGATCGATGACCGAATGCGCGCCGGCGGCATACAGCTCCAGCGTCGCGCGGCCCCTCAGGCGCTCGCGCTGTAGATCGCTGAGCGCCTCCCATTGTGCCGGAGACAGCCCGCACAGTCGGCCGCAGGAGGCCAGGCCCACCGTCCACAGGCCGGCATTGAGCCCGGCCATGAGCAGCCTCGGATCGCCGCTGACCAACACACACCCGTCGAGCTGAGCGACGTTCAGCGCCATCAGTGCCTGCCAACAGCCGTCGGGTGCCGGCCAGTGGTTGTTTGGGGTAGGGGTAGGCTGAACCAGACCTTGTAGGGAAACCGCCAACTGTTGGGCGATGTCGGCTGGGTATTCCTCGATCCAGGCGCAGGGAATGCCCTGCAGTTTGAGGCTTTTCAGCGCATTGAGCGCACCTGGTGTCGGCGTGGAGAACGCTTTCGCATCCTGTGAGACGAACGATTTGCCGTCGTTGCTGCGCAATGTGCGCGCCTGCGCGCCGAAGTCGACCAGGCAACCGCTCAAGCCAAAGAGTACGGCAGTAAACGACGGGGCGGGCAGGGCGACGGGGGCGAGCATGGAAATCCCTCTCAAATGCGCGTTCAAATACGGATGACGCTAAGGGTTTCGCATGACAGTGCGATGACCGCAGGGTGAGATTGTGAGCAGATGTTTAACGGCTTACGGAATTCCTTCTGTTTTCGGCGCCCTAAACGCCTACAGAAGGCTTTATACTCTCGCCTTTGGTTTGGGGGCGTAGCGCCCGCTTCATCACTTTGACTGGGAGTCTCAGCTATGCCCGTGACTGGTGCAGGCTTTATCAATCGTCTGGCTCGAACGTGTTTCTGGGCCGGTCTGGCCCTGGTGCCAATGGCTGCTCAGGCCGCTGACGAAGACCCGTGGGAAGGCGTCAACCGCGCGATCTTCCGCTTCAACGACACCCTCGACACCTACGCGTTGAAACCCATCGCCCGAGGCTATGAGTTCATCACGCCGCAATTCCTTGAAGACGGCATCCACAACATGTTCAAGAACATCGGCGAAGTGACCAACTTCGCCAACGATGTCCTACAGGTCAAGCCTGAGGCCGCGGGTGTAGACACCGCGCGCCTGATTGTCAACACCACGTTCGGCTTGCTGGGCTTCTTCGATGTCGGCACCAGGATGGGCCTTCAACGCAACGACGAAGACTTCGGTCAGACCCTCGGCCACTGGGGTGTGCAAAGCGGTCCGTTCGTGATGCTGCCGTTCTTCGGACCGAGCACCGTGCGCGACGCGTTCGCCAAGTACCCGGATACCTACACCCAGCCGTACCGCTACATCGACCACGTGCCGACCCGTAACACGGCATTCGGCGTCAGTGTGGTGGACACTCGCGCCAGCTTGCTGTCGGCTGAAAAGCTGATCAACGGCGACAAGTACATTTTCATCCGTAACGCCTACCTGCAGAACCGTGAGTTCAAGGTCAAGGATGGCAAGGTCGTCGACGATTTCTGATCGGACACTGCCGTTACGCAGAAGCAGAAAAGGCGACTTTCGAGTCGCCTTTTCCTTGTTCGGTTTTTTTTCGGAACTGTGATGTGGTTCGAATTGATATCACTTCATCGTCAGGATGGTCAGGCCAAGCTTCTGTTCCCCGCCATCGATGTCGGCGATCCACACCACTTCGGTATCGGCCTCAAGACCTTTGAGCGCCGCGTGTTCGGACTCGATCCGCACGCTTATGCGGTCGCCGACCTTGAACGAGCGCGGCGCCTGTATCTGCATGCCCGAACTGGATAAATCCACGCAAACCGCCGGGATAATCTGGCCTGCGTAGATCAGGCTGATGTCCGCGTCGACACGCATACGGATGTAATCTCGTTTCTCTGCATAGTCGCGATCAATCTGGCCCATGGCGCACCCTTCATTTTTGTTGCTGGTTTAGGGGTTCTTATAACTCTGGGCGATTTGTGATGTAAAGACGCTGGCCGACCGCTGGAGCGAGCTTGAAACGCCCGGCGGATGGGAGTACCGTCTGCGCCTTGAAGGGCACCTCTGATGACTGAAGCGTTCGACCAAAAGTCCGCTACCTTTGATCCAGAGAGGCTAGAAGCGAATCCAGTATGCGGCTCAGACAGAATCCGAGCGCGTACGCCAACCTAATCTGGCGCCGTTTGCCCACATGCAAAAAACCAGTGCCACGCTGCTGATTATCGATGACGACGAAGTAGTGCGCGCGAGTCTCGCGGCCTACTTGGAAGACAGTGGGTTCAGCGTCTTGCAAGCCAGCAATGGCCTGCAGGGTCTACAGACCTTCGAGCAAAACAAGCCTGATCTTGTGATCTGCGACCTGCGCATGCCGCAAGTTGGGGGCCTGGAGCTGATCCGCCAGGTGACCAGCCTGTCTCCGGAAACCCCGGTCATCGTGGTCTCCGGCGCAGGCGTCATGAGCGACGCTGTCGAAGCGTTGCGCCTGGGTGCGGCCGACTACCTGATCAAGCCTCTGGAAGACCTCGCAGTTCTCGAACATTCGGTCAAACGGGCGCTGGATCGTGCGCGGCTGCTGCAGGAAAACCAGCTGTATCGTCAGAAACTCGAGACCGCCAACCGCGAACTCGAAGCCAGCCTGCATTTGCTGCAGGAGGACCAGGATGCCGGTCGCCAGGTGCAGATGAACATGCTGCCGACCAACCCCTGGGCTATCGACTCGTTCGAATTCGAACACGAAATCATCCCGTCGCTGTATCTGTCTGGCGATTTCGTGGATTATTTTCGGGTCGACGAGCGTCGAGTCGCGTTTTACCTGGCCGACGTGTCGGGGCATGGGGCTTCATCGGCATTCATTACCGTGCTGCTGAAATTCATGACCACACGGCTGCTGTTCGAATCCAAGCGCGGCGGCACTTTGCCCGAGTTCAAGCCTTCGGAAGTTCTGGGGCACATCAACCGTGGTCTGATCAGCTGCAAGCTGGGCAAGCATGTGACCATGGTGGGCGGCGTCATCGACGAGCAAAGCGGGAAGCTGACCTACAGCGTCGGTGGGCATTTGCCCTTGCCTGTGCTGTATACGCCGACCGAAACCCGCTATCTCGAGGGCCGCGGTCTGCCGGTGGGGCTGTTCAACGAAGCGACCTATTCGGACCATGTTCTGGACCTGCCTGAGTCCTTTAGTCTGACCCTGCTGTCTGATGGCATTCTGGACCTGTTGCCAGGTGATACACTCAAAGAGAAAGAGGCCAACTTGCCTGAATTGGTGAAGTCGGCGGGCGGCAGCCTGGATGGTCTGCGTCGTAAGTTTGGATTGGCCACACTTGGGGAGATGCCGGATGATATCGCCTTGTTAGTGTTGAGCAGGAACCTTTAATGAGTACCGGTAGAATCCAGTTTGCCGAGCAAGATGGCACCTTCGTCCTGAAGTTCGTGGGTGAAGTGCGCCTGACCTTATGCTCGGCGTTGGATGCGACGATTGAGCGGATCTTCACTTCGATGAATTTTTCGACCGTGGTGATCGATCTGACCGAAACCCGCAGCATTGACAGCACAACGCTTGGCCTGCTTGCCAAGCTGTCCATCTTGTCGCGTCAGAAAGCCGGGCTGTTACCCACGGTTGTGACCACCCACGAAGACATCACGCGCCTGCTGCAATCGATGGGCTTCGATCAGGTGTTCAACATCGTCGGTCGCCCGATCCCGCGCCCTGAAGCGTTGAGCGACCTGCCGTCGCAGGACCAGTGTGAAGATGTGGTGAAGGCCAAGGTGCTGGAAGCGCACAAGATCCTGATGGGACTGAATGACTCCAATCGCGAAGCCTTTCGCGACCTGGTCAACGCGCTCGAGCATCAATAAACACGTTTAGGCTCGATCACGAATCGCGGGCACGAAAAAGGGCGGGACCTGTGAAGGTTCCGCCCTTTTCGCGTTTTACTTCTTGGCGCTGAGCAGAGCTTCGAGTTTTTCCTGATCGCGAGCGAACTGACGAATGCCCTCGGCCAGTTTCTCGGTGGCCATGGCGTCTTCGTTGGACGCCCAGCGGAACTGGCTTTCGTTCAACGTCTGGCGCGGCTCACCGCCGTTACCTGGCTTGAGCTTCTGAGCCAGCGTGCCGTTGTCTTCCGACAGCTTTTGCAGCAGATCCGGGCTGATGGTCAGGCGATCGCAGCCGGCCAGCTCCTCGATCTGGCTCAGGTTGCGGAAGCTGGCGCCCATGACCACGGTGTTGTAGTCATTGGCCTTGTAGTAGTTGTAGATGCGGGTCACGGATTTCACGCCCGGATCTTCGGCGCCTACGTAATCCTTGCCTTCGGCCTTCTTGTACCAGTCGTAGATGCGGCCCACGAACGGCGAGATCAGGAACACGCCAGCGTCGGCGCAGGCTTGAGCCTGGGCGAAGGAAAACAGCAGAGTCAGGTTGCACTGAATGCCTTTCTTCTCCAACTGCTCGGCGGCCTTGATGCCTTCCCAGGTCGAGGCCAGCTTGATCAGGATGCGGTCTTTGCCGATGCCGAAATCTTCATACAGGCCCACCAGACGTTCAGCGCGGGCAATGCAGGCATTAGTGTCGAAGGAAATGCGCGCGTCCACTTCGGTGGAAACGCGACCTGGCACGACCTTGAGAATTTCGCGACCGATGGCGACGGCAAAGCGGTCGCTGGCCAGGTTGATGTCACCGCTGGCGCCGCTGAAGGCTTCTTTCAGACGGTCAGCGTTGCTGTCATTGGAGCCTGCCTTGAGCAGCAGAGACGGGTTGGTGGTGGCGTCAACCGGCTTTAGTTTTTCAATGGCAGCGAAATCGCCGGTATCGGCAACGACGGTGGTGAACTGTTTGAGTTGTTCCAGCTTGGAAGTCATGAGCGTGCTCTATCCTGTGGGTTTGATGACATTACCCGAGCGCCGCCGGTCACTCAAGGGCGTAAACCGCAACAGATACGCTGAGTCCGACGCTTGCGTTTGCGCAAACAGCAGACCTGTACTTCAGCCACCAACCCGGCGCGACATGACATTTTTTTCAGTTTGTGCGGGGCTGGTGAATCATCGGTTCCCGAGGAGGGCGGATACTCGATCCAGACTCGTTTGAGCATGGATGACAACGGTCGTTCCCCGCGCTGTCGTCTATTGTGCTCAGACTGATTCAGGCGAGAGGACCAGAACAATGAAGAAACTGATCAATGCCCCGCTTTGCGTCGTCGACGACATGCTCGAAGGCGTCGCCCTGGCCGACCAAAGGTTGGGTTTGCTGGAGGGCGAGAACACTGTCGTCCGCCGCGATTTCAGGGCGCTGGCGGCGAGCGGCAAAGTCAGCATCATCTCCGGTGGTGGTGCTGGCCACGAGCCCGCCCACGCCGGGTACGTCGGGCGCGGCATGCTCACGGCAGCGGTCGCCGGAGCGGTGTTCACCTCGCCCAGTGTCGATGCGGTGCTCAATGCGATCATGACCGTTGCAGGCGCTGCCGGCGTGTTGTTGATCGTCAAGAATTACACCGGGGATCGACTCAATTTCGGGCTGGCGGCGGAGATCGCCAAAGCAACAGGCATCGACGTCGAACTTCTGGTTGTCGGCGACGATGTGGCGCTGGACGATGACGGCGGGCGGGTAGGGCGCCGTGGCATTGCAGGCACGGTGTTCATTCACAAGGTCGCTGGCGCTGCGGCGCAAGCGGGCCTCTCGCTTGCTCAGGTCAAGGCCCAGGCGCAACGGGCGGCGGATGGCCTGTTCAGCATGGGCCTGTCACTCGGCGCATGCACTGTTCCGGCGGCGGGCAAACCGGGCTTCATTCTGGCCGAAGATGAGGTCGAGTACGGCTTGGGAATCCACGGCGAAAGCGGTGTGCGGCGCGGGAAGATCGAACCGGCGAGGGAAATGATCAGGGTCTTGCTCGAGCGCATCGTCGACCAGGGCGGGCTGGGCACTGGCGAACGCATCGCAGTGATGATCAACAACCTGGGAGGCACGGCGGCTCAGGAACTGGACGTGGTGTCTTGCGAGGCGTTGCGGGGTTTTGCGGATCGGGGTTTGAAGGTTGAGGCGGTGATGGTCGGCACTTTTTTGACTGCACTGGAGATGCCCGGCTGTTCAATCTCGGTCATGCGGGTCGATGATGAGCTGCTAGGTCGGTTGCAGGCTTCGACCGACGCCACCGCCTGGCGCGGCATGACGACTCCAGCCACCGAATTGTCCAGACTACCGGTGACGCGCACCACTGCGCAGGACATGGCCGAGGGTAAGGCGTGGAGGCAGGAAAACGCTCGTGTATTCAGGTCAGTGCTCGGCGCGATCAGCCAGGCCTTGCGAGATAGCGAGCAGGCGCTGACCGAGCTGGATTCGGTGGTGGGTGACGGCGATATCGGTATCAGCCTCGCTCGCGGCGCGCGGGCCATTGATGAGGCGCTGAATGGGCTTGCGCTGGATCGCCCAGGCTTGGCGCTGCAACAGCTGTCGGCGATTCTGCGGCGGGTGTTGGGTGGGACGTCCGGTCCTTTGTATGCGGTGTTTGTCTTGCGTGCCGGTTTAGCGCTTTCAGTCAGCGCCGCACCTGATTCTGTTAAGGCATGGGGGCAAGCGTTTGAAGCGGGTTGCGACGCAATGGCCAAGCTCGGTGGTGCCAGTGCGGGCGACCGAACCATGCTCGATGCGTTGATTCCCGCAGCTGCGGCGTTCGCGGCTACGACAGACGAAGCCACCGCACTCGGTGCTGCGACGCAGGTGGCCGACGCCGCCAAGGCCGGCGCCGAGGCCACTCGCGATATGTTGCCGAGCAAGGGCAGGTCTTCCTATCTGGGTGAGCGGGCGCTTGGGCATGTAGATCCGGGTGCCTTCGCAGTTACGGTATGGACGGCGGCAATTGTCTCGGCGCTTGGAGAATAAAGGGGGGTGAAGGTTTTTCGTTCAGAAGGAATAGCCAAAGGCTTACACGCGATGCAGCAAAGTCGCCCTTTTAAACAGTGAGGCCGAGGGATAGATTGGATCCATCAACCGAGGCAATGGAACTGCTTCGTAGATCAAGGATGATCAGCCATTGCGCGGAGCGCTACCGATAGGATGTTGGAATGGCCTTGAACTGAAAAACAACCCGCTTCGGCGGGTTTTTTTATGGGGTCGGCTTTCGCGGCATGCCGCTCGACCCATCTCGCATCACCTGAGTTCGACCCGCTGCTGCGGCTGCCGCGTATTCTGCTCTGCCTCGTCTGTACCGCGTCCGATCATCGCAATTGGCGCCGAAGCCGCACCGAGGTGATTGCCTACAGCTCTATCCTTCAAGCTGGTAAACTGCGCGCCCATCACGCCTGACCTGTCCGATCGCACATGTTGCCCATGACCGCCCCACGCACCGCCAGCCAGCCAGCCGAGCCTTCTCGTCGCTTCTCCGTGGCCCCGATGATGGATTGGACTGACCGCCATTGCCGGTTCTTTCTGCGTCTGCTGTCGAAGAATGCGCTGCTGTACACCGAGATGGTGACCACGGGCGCGTTGCTGCACGGCGATGCCGAGCGCTTTCTGCGTCACGACCCCACTGAACATCCCCTGGCGTTGCAACTGGGGGGCAGCAATCCGGCAGACCTGGCGGCCAGCGCGCGGCTGGCGCAGGCGGCAGGCTATGACGAGGTCAATCTCAACGTCGGTTGCCCCAGTGATCGCGTGCAGAACAACATGATCGGTGCGGTGCTCATGGGGCATCCGCAACTGGTTGCCGATTGCGTCAAGGCCATGCGTGACGCAGTGTCCATTCCGGTGACTGTCAAGCACCGGATCGGCATCAATGGCCGGGACAGCTACGAACAGCTCTGCGAATTCGTCGGCATCGTACGCGACGCTGGCTGCACCAGCTTTACCGTGCACGCCCGGATCGCCATCCTCGAAGGTCTGTCGCCCAAGGAAAACCGCGACATCCCGCCGCTGCGCTACGAAGTCGCCGCGCAGCTAAAGCAGGATTTCCCGGAGCTGGAGTTCATCCTCAACGGCGGTATCAAGACCCTGGAACAGTGCCAGGACCACTTGAAAACCTTCGACGGCGTGATGCTCGGCCGTGAGGCCTATCACAACCCGTACCTGCTGGCCGAAGTCGACCGCGCACTGTTCGGCGGCAGCGCTGCGCAAATCACCCGCGCCGAAGCACTCGCTCAACTGCGCCCTTATGTCGAAGCGCATCTGCGCGATGGCGGTTCGATGCATCACATTACCCGCCACGTCCTCGGCCTGGGCACAGGGTTCCCTGGCGCCCGCAAGTTTCGTCAATTGCTGTCGGTGGACATTCACAAGACTGACAATCCTTTGGGGTTGCTGGACAAGGCGGGGGAGTTGCTGGAGGGGCGTTAACGGCGCCGCTCTCAACGCTTCAAGCGTGAACAGTTTTGAAATTGTTGTACGTTCATGGTGCGAATGGCAAAGCGCCTATCGTGTATGAGCTACTGTTTGTTAGTCATCTAAGATGGCATACATCCTGCATTTATTCTCTTGCCGTGTACATGTCCTGATCCGGGCTTGAATAGGTTGCGTGAAACCCGATTTTCTGCAGCGTTTAATATCCGGGACAGTGATCTCAACAAGATTTCGATTCGTTATGTTGGACGTCGTTACGAGGTCAGGCACTGATTGCAATACCGTTGCATCGCCCCCTTAGATGACTTAGCCCTACGTAAAAACAACGAAGTAGAGGGCGATATGCGACAGTGGAAAGTATCGACCGAAACAAGCCCCGTCATGGAGCGTGCCAAAATATGGCAACGCGCCATGGATAAATTATATATGCCCGCTTGCACATACAGCGACGGCGTAGCGCCGTTTCAAGGCAGTGTAAATTGTCTGACAACACTTCAGGGTATCGAATTTGCGAAAGTTTTTGGTTCGCCGTTGGAGTTCTCCGGCAAGAGCAATGACCAGCCCTACACTATTTGGCTTGCCCTGATTCTGGAAGGAAAGTTCTCGCTACGCTATCGCGAACTGGAATTGCCAGCGCGGGAAGGGGATATTATCTATGCGCCGACCGGGCTGGATATGTCGTTAACTGCGCTTTCCGAGTTCAAGATATTGTACGTGAAGATTCCGCCCGATCTCGTACACTCCAGAATTCTCAACCCGGACTTGGTGGATGTTGGTTACTTGTCGTGTGAAAGTGGCATTAACCGAATATTTGCAGATATGTTGCGTTCATTAAGCGATAACATTGAAAGTGTCGACCCCACTATGTTGCGACCCATCGAGATTGCGTTGTCCGAATTTCTGGTGATGAACCTGACGCAGCAGGCCGTGGTGCAGGATTTCGGCGGCACCGCGAAGATGATGCATTACAAGCGTATTTGCCAAACCATTGATGCCCATTTGGCCGATCCCGAGCTGTCGCTTGGCCGGATCGCGGAAGAGCAGCACGTTTCGGTCCGCTATATCCAGAAGTTGTTCGAGTCCGCCGGAAGCAGTTTCATCAGCTATGTACGTGATCGACGCCTGGATCGCTGTCGCTGTGAACTGCGTAATCCCGAGTACAACCATCTCTCGGTATCCGATATCTGCTTTCGCTGGGGTTTCAACGATGCCGCCCATTTCAGCCGGGTATTTCGGAACACGTTCGGGGTCGCGCCGCGCGAGTATCGGCGCCAGAAAGCAGAACTGGCCACCCTGTAGGGTGGCCGATTCTCACTTCAAGGCAGTGCTCAACGCGCCAGCCAGGTCGGGGCGATTTGCGTGCCTCTCCCTGCGCCGTAGCCCAGGTAGATGTTCAGTCCCGCCAGCGGCTCGAGGTAGCGCGCGTTAACCAACCCGCCGGCGTCGACGACGCTGTAGCCCAGGCTGGTCAGCACGGTGCCCACTGTTTGTTTGGCGGCTGCATCATCGCCAGCGATGAAGCCGCTGGCCTGGGCATTTCCGAATTCGGCACCTTGATCGATGACCTGGGCGAACAGCGTGTTGAACGCCTTGACGACGTTGGCATTGGGTACCAGCTTGGCGATTTCTTCTGATGCAGAGGTGCTGTAACCCAGGGTCAGCCCCATGTAATCGGCGGTCAGCGGATTGGTAGGGTCGATCAGCACCTTACCGCTGAGATCACCGGCGGCCGCAACGATGTCCTTCACCGCGTCGAAATGCACTGCCAGGACCAGGACGTCGCTGGCTTTTGCGGCTTCGGCGATGGACAGGACCGTTGCGCCGTATTGCGAGGCGACCGCGCCGGCTTTTTCCAGATCACGACCGCTTAGCACCACTTCGTGGCCCGCCCTGGTCAGTTGCTTGGTCAATGCCGAACCGATGTTGCCATAGCCGAAAATGCTGATTTTCATGAAGTAAAAGTCTCTCTGGTGGGTGACTAGAAGGGGAGCTGCCTGGCGATAGCCAAACGGCTCGGTTGCAACGTGCAGGTCATGGCAATGCCGAAGGCCACAACGCGATGCTCATCATGCTCAGTGATCCGAGAACGCACTTGGGGGTGATGAACTCCACCGCATCATCCTTGTGATCACGAGCGCCCAGTACGTAGAGCAAGGGCAAAAAATGGTCGGGTCCGGGAATGGCGCGATTGGCGTCTGCGCCTAACGTCTGGAACTTCACCAGGTCGCGGTCATCGCCATTGGCGACGATGTCCAGGCAGCGTTGCTGAAAACGTTCTGCCCATTCGAATCCGCTGTCAGGGTGGGCGAAACTCAACATGCCGAGGTTGTGCACAATGTTCCCGGTCCCAACTATCAACACACCCTCATCGCGCAACTGGCGCAGGCGTTCGCCCATCTCATAGTGCAAAGAAGGGGGTTGGGTCAGGTCCATGCTCAGCTGCAGCACCGGAACGTCGGCGCGCGGGTACATATGCACCAGTATCGACCAGGTGCCATGGTCCAATCCCCACTGCTGGTCCAGCTGCGTCGATAACGGTTCCAGCAGCCGAGCGATACGTGCTGCGAGGACGGGGTCGCCGGGGGCGGGATAGCGGACGTCAAACAATGCCTGGGGGAACGCTCCAAAATCGTGAATCGTTCGGGGTCGCGGCATGGCAGTCACGGCGACGCCGCGGGTCTGCCAGTGCGCCGACACCACCAGGATGGCCTTGGGCTTGCCGATGCATTCACCAAGCCTGGCCCAGCTTTGGGTGAACTCGTTGCTTTCCAGAGCGTTCATCGGTGTGCCGTGGCCGATGAACAAGGCAGGCATGCGGGTAGAGGGAACAGTTGTTTTCATTGGAGCACTCTAGTGATCAGAGGGGGTAGCGGCGCGCCAGACGGCGTCCGACCGCGTGGGCGGCACAGAGGCGATAAGCGCTTGCGTGTAGGGGTGCCGGGGGTTCGACAGGACTTGCTCGGTATCGCCGCTTTCCACTACCTCGCCCTGATGCAGAACCAGCACTCTGCTGCACAGATAGCGCACTACGGCGAGGTCGTGAGAAATCAGCAACAGCGAAAATTTGTGTTCTTTGCGCAGGTCCAGCAGCAGGTTCATGATTTGCGCCTGAACTGAGACGTCGAGGCCGGACACGATTTCGTCGGCGATCAGGATCTGCGGCATGTCGCACAGGCTGCGGCCAATGTTCACCCGCTGGCGCTGCCCACCGGACAGTTGCGTGGGATAGCGTTCGATGGCCGACCGTGCAAGGCCCACATTGGCGGCCAGTTCGATGGCGCGAGCGCTACGTTCGCTGTGCAGATGGGCATGTGACTCCATCGCCTGAGTGAGCAGTCGCCCCACTCGACGTTTGGGATTGAGGGCTGCTCGCGCGTCCTGGAATATCATCTGGATAGAGGAAATTCTGCGCCGCCAATCCTTCTCTCCGAAGTTCAATGCCTGGTCGTTGAGGATCAGGGTGCCGCTCGAAGGCTGCTCCAGGCCCATGATCAATCGCGCCAGCGTCGATTTACCGCTGCCACTGCCACCGACGATGCCGATGAACTCGCCCGGCGCGACACTGAGATCGAGCGGCTTGAGAGCCTCGACACCGGGTTTGCGACCGAACCAGGAACGTTGTCCCGGCCATGTCCTGCTCAGGCCTTTGATCTGCAGTATTTGCAGGCCGCTCATGGCTTGCCCCGGCGTATGTTCGCCCAGGACGTCCGGGGTGATTGCCGACAGGTCTATCTGCGCCCACCGCGAACAGCGAACGCTTTGCCCATCGGGCAAGGATTGCAGAATGGGCGGCCGCTGCTTGCAGAGTTCGACAGCGTATTGGCAGCGGGTCTCGAACCGGCAACCGCCCAGGTCTGGAAACGACTCAACCCCTGGCATCTGACCGGCGAGCGGCTTCAGACGAATCAACGGGCCGGTCATTTCGGGGATCGCCTGGCGCAGTGCCTGGGTATAGGGGTGACGCATCGCACTGAACAGGCGGCTGGCGGGGCCTGTTTCCATTATCTCGCCTGCATACAGTACGGCCACGTCGTCACAGGCGTGTGTGGCCAGGCCCATGTCGTGGGTCACGAACAGCACTGCAGTGCCGTGCTGTTCTTGCAAGCCGCGTAGCAGAGAAATGATGTGGGCCTGGCTGCTCACATCCAGCGCGGTGGTGGCCTCGTCGCTGATCACCAATGCTGGCAGGCTGGCGAACGCCATGGCGATCATCACCCGTTGGCACATCCCGCCAGACAGCTCGTAGGGATACTGTTGAAGGATTGCCGCCGCCCGTGGCAGGCGTACTTGCTCAAGGGCCAGGATGGCGCGTTCGGGGCATTCCAGCGCGCCGACGCCGATGCGCAGTAGATGCTCGGTCATCTGCTGACCGATAGTCATCAAGGGGTTCAGGGCCGACATCGGCTCCTGGGGAATGAACGCGATGCGCGTTCCGAGCCATTGACGGTGTTGCTCGGTAGACACCTGAAGCAGGTCCTGCCCGGCAAAGTCCACTGTCCCCGACGTCACCTTGAAGCCTTCGGGCAGTTGTCGCGAAAGTATGCGGCCTAGCATGCTCTTGCCTGCCCCGGACTCACCCACCAAACCCAGTGTCTTGCCCGCCGCCAATGTCAGACTCAGGTCCCGCAATACCACGCTGTCCGCACCCGAGGTGCGAGCGGTGACGCTGACGCTCTCCAATGTCAGTACCGGCGCGCGATCCGGGGTTGCCGTAAGCGCCGCCAAGGGATGTGCGTTGCTGGCCTTAAAAGGCGTTTCGATAATATGCATGTCAGGCGGCTCCACTGCGTTCAAGCGCTCGAACATCGGTCGCCTCGCTCAATCCCTGCCCCAGAAACGTGGCAGCGAGCACGGTGAGAATCATCATCAGGACAGGGAGCAAAAGCGGGTAGGGCGACGAATACATACTGCCCAGACCGTCGCTGATCATGGCGCCCCAGGTCGGCGTGCCGGGCCCCACGGACATTCCGGCGAAAGACAGCACGCTTTCGGCGACCACGGCGATACTGATTTCCAGCGCCATCAAGGCAATCAGGCTCGGCACAATGCCTGGCAGCACTTCGCGCTTGATAACGCCATAAATACTGGCGCCGCTGATACGTGCCGCGGCGACATACTCACGGCGACGGATCACCAGCACCTCGGCTTTGATCACGCGGCAGAAGCGTGCCCAGTCGACAAAGATGATGGCCAGAATCACGTTCTGTAGCCCGGGTGAAAGGGCGACCATCAGGATCAGCGCCAGCAACACCGAGGGAAATGACAGCCAGATGTCCACGAAGCGGTCTATCGCCCAGTTCAGCCAGCCACTGTGATAGCCGCCCAGCAGCGCCAGCACGCAGCCCAGCAGCGCAGCCCCGACGGGCGCTGTGATGGCGATGACCACCACGATACGAGTACCGTAGAGCAGGCGCGACAACACGCATTGGCCAAGGCCATCGGTGCCCAGGGGATAGTCCAGGCTGCCGCCGTCGGCCCAGAACGGCGGCAGTAACACCTCGAGCAGGTTCTGGTCGTTGGGTGCGTGCGGCGCGAGCATTGGGGCGAGCACTGCGACCAGCGCCAGCAGCAAAAGGAAGCCCGCGCTCAGGCAGAAACTGCGCTTGCGCATCAATCGTCGCCAGAGTGAACTGGGAAGGCGGATGCTCATGGCGAACTCCTCAGGCGTGGGTTGATTCGTTGTAGCGCCCAACTGATGACCAGATTCACGATCTGCACCGTAATGGCATACACGACGGCCAGCGCCTGAATGGTCTGCATGTCGAACGCGCCCAGCGCGCGCAGCATCAGTGCCCCGATGCCAGGCAGGCCAAAGATGGTTTCGATCAGCAGGGTGCCGCCGATGATGACGCTGGCCTGTACGCCGATCAGGGCGATCGTCGGCAACGCCGCGTTGCGCAGAGCGTGGCGCAGTAACAGGGGCTTTTCTGCAACGCCGCGCAGCCGAGCGGCGTGGATGTAATCCTCGTGGTAAACCTCGGCCAGGCTGGCATGCAGCATTCGCGCAATAGGGGTCGCCACGCACAAACCGAGCGCCAACGCTGGCAAGGCCAGATGGCTGACGACGCTGGCGAATGCGGCGGCATTGCCACTGAGCAAGCTGTCGAGCAGAGTGAAACCGGTCAGTTTTCGGACCTGCAGCGCGGCATCGATGGGGCCGACGAAGGGCAGCCACTGCAACCCTACGCCCAGGCTGATTATCAGCACGATCGCCCACAGGTAGTCCGGGATCGCGATCATGATGCCGTTCAGCGTCATGATGGCGGGCTCGAACCGCGTGCCGCGCAAATGAAAGCTCAGCAGCCCGCTGCCCAGCCCCATGACAAGACCGGCGGCGAATCCCGCGCCGAGCAACTGCAGCGTCGTGGGCAGTGCCTCGAGGATCATGGCCGTCACTGCTGTACCGGTCTGGATCGAGATGCCGAAGTCACCGTGCAGCGCTGCGAGCAGCCAGTAGCCGTATTGCACCAATACCGGCCGGTCCAGACCCAGTTGGTGGGAAAGCCGGGCTATGTCCGCCGATGAGGCATTGGGCGGCACCAGCATATTCAACGGATCGACCGGAATCCCCCTGAGGATCACGAACACCACCAGGGAAATGATGATCAGCATGGGCATCCGCCATAGCGCCTGTCTGAGCAGCAGCCAGATCAGCCGGGCCGGGCGCGCTATCAGCACCATGGCGATGTTGGGTTCTGTGGCGGACGTAGTGTTCATCGTTGGCGCTACTCCAGTGTATCGATCAGACTCAAACGCCTTGCAGATCCCGCACAGGAATCAGCTCAGGCGCGAGCTCGGGTTTGATCCGTTCCCAGGTGCCCTGGTAGCGCGACACTGCCCATTTGTTGAAGTCGCTTTGCGCCTGTTCCTGCCAGGAATACCGCCCCCGCACGGCAAAGCGCGATCGCAGGCCTTTCTGCACTTGCTCGTCGACATGCAAGTCCTGGGCAATGATTTCCGCGGACGCGTGATGGACCATGTCCAGCAAGTGAGCAAAGGCTGGATCATTCATCGCGCCAGGGGCGCACAACACACCGGTGTCGTTGAAGTGGCTCTCGGCACCGTCCGCGCGCAGGATCAGGTACATCACCAGATCCGGTGTCAGGACCAGTGACAGGGTGGGCGGCAGGTTGACGAACAGAAAACGCTTGCGTTCTTCCTCGGTCAGTTGCTCAAAGACCGGCAACACCGCTTTCTGCGTCGGATTGAAGCTTGCATCGGCATGCAGCGTGCCGTTGGTGCGATAGTAGCCGGCAGTGTCGGCGGGCAAGTCATCCGGGAAGCGCGCCAGCGCGCTGGGGGCGAAGTCGTGCAGCGGGCCGTGGTGGAGACGATTGGCGTGGTAGCCATCGTTGTTGTTCTCCATCATGACTTTCCAGTTCCACGGGTAGCGAGGCCCTGCCTCCGGGCGTGGCCCCTGGGCGTTCGCCAGGTCATAGTGTTCAAGCACGCGGTCCACCGCCAGCAAGCGGGGGCCCAAAGGCGCGGCGTCGATGTCGAAGTTGACGAAAATGAAGCCCTGCCAGATCTCGACCTTCAAGGTGGGCAGGCAGAATTGCTTACGATTGAAGCTCTCGGTTTTTTGCATTTCCGGGGCGCCGATCAACTCACCATCGAGGTTGTAGGCCCAATGGTGGTAAGGGCACAAGAACGCTTTGGTGTTGCCGGCGCCTTCGGCCACCAGCATCGCCCGATGCTGACAGACGGCCGACATCGCCTTGATCTGGCCTTCACGATTACGTGCGATCAGCAGCGGTTCGCCGATGATGGTGGTGGTGAAGTAGTCACCTGCCTCAGGCACCCAATCCTCACGCCCCAGGCAGAGCCACTCGTGGTTGAACAGCGCCTCTTTCTCAAACTCGTAGAAATCGTCATCGGTGTAGCACAGCGGTGGCAGAGTATCTGCAGCACTGACATCGACAGCGGAACTGGTAAGGCTGTTGAAGAAAGCATCTGATTTGAATGTGGCCATGATCATTCTCGCTGGTCTCAAGGTGGGGCTCTTGCATGGCTGAAAGTCTATCCACAGGCCTGCACGGACACTTGAACCGGTGCGCACGAAAACTGGCCTTAACGCGCATTGGCACGCGACTGTTCCGCGGTTAGAAGGCGAGCCATTGGTGCGGCCATGAGACACAAACGAAAACGGCCCTGCATGCAGGGCCGTTGCCGGGTTGGGAGGGTCAGGCTGTCCAGTGCGAGGGGAGCATCCAGCCGTTCTGGTATGGCGCATAGTGAAGGGTCTTGGCATGGGCCACGCACGACACGCCTTGCATCAGTGGCAGACTGTAGCCCTGCTCGACGACCCACCGGTGGAATGCCTTGTACTGTTCGATGCGCTTGGCGTAATCGAGCTCCACCAGCAGCGGCGAAAGCTTTTCCATCACATCGCGGCTGCGCCATACCGAAAACGCCGTGTCGGCATTGAGGTAGGTCCCGGCATACAGTTCCGGATCTGCCGTGGTGTTGTTCCAGAACCACAATGTCGGGCCCTCCAGCGTCCCTGCCGCCACGGATTGGAAATACACGCCTACATCGATGGTTTCCAGGGTGGCCTGGATACCGACTTTCGCCCACATCTGCACAATGGCCCTGGCCATCTGATTGTCGACCGGGTGCACGCCGTTTGTGGCGAAAAACTTGAAGATGGCGGGCTTGCTCTCGCTGTATCCGGATTTCGCCAGGTACGCCTTGGCTTTGTCGACGTCGTAGGGAAAGTCGAAGTCTGGATCGTAGCCGGGCGTGCCTGGCGGTGAGGGGACGGACAGTGGCGCTGGCAGGTCGTTGAGCAGCGCCCGGGCCAGGGCCTTCTTGTCGATGGCGTGATGCATCGCCAGACGCAGGTTGATGTCGTCCAGCGGTGGCTTGTTGATCATCTGAATCAGATAGGTATCCAACGTGACCGTCAGCGCACTGCTGACCGTCGGCAACTTGCCCAGGCGCAGCGCCTCCCGCACCGGCAGCGCAAAGCTGAAATCGACTTGGCCAGACTGGATCGCCGACGCCCGCGAGTTAGGATTGGGGATGATCTGGATCGTGACATTCTCCAGCGCTGGCTTGCCTCCCCAATAACGATCGAAGGCCTGCAGCACGATGCGGTTGTTACGCTGATGATCCACCAGTTTGTAGGGCCCCGAACCGATTGGCTTGGCCAGGAACGCGTCCATCCCCACGGTGCTGATGTATTTTCTGGGGAGGATGAACGAGCCGGCGAACCCCAGGTACTGAGGCGCTGTGACAAAAGGCTTGGTGAATCGGATAACCGCGCGCGTGGCAGATGGCGTCTGGATGCTGTCGATCATGTTCCAGATGTACCCCAGTTGCAGGGTGGTGTCTGCCTTGAGCCGGTCGAAAAAGGTGAACTTGAAGTCGTCCGAGGTCAGCGGGTCGCCGTTATGGAAGTAGACGTCATCGCGAAACTCCAGGTCCAGTTCCAGGCCATCGTCACCGACCCAGGTATAAGCCTTGATGACCCCGGCGCCCAGTTGGCTGTCTGGCCCATATTCCAGGGGCTGATCGAACACGCACTTATGCAGCGAGGTGGCTTGGGGAATGATCCGAGCGGTGGGGTCCCAACTGGCGACGTCGAACGGAAATGCCAGCGAGATATCGCGCCCGGCTGCCATGACGTTCCTGATGCCCGACTGCGCCAGGAGCAAGGCGATTGCACTGAGCGGTACCGCTTTCAACAAGGTTCTACGATGCACTGTCAATTACCTCTGAAATTGTCTGTTCAGGCGAGGAAGAAAGAACCTTTAGAAGGTGTACACCATCCCGATTCGTGCCGTGTCCTGCCGGTTGTCGCTGGAATTGTCCAGATACCATCCGGCGCCCTGGTTGGCCTTTATGCCCTCGGAGGCCTTCATCAAGGAATAGGATGCGTAGAGCCAGGTTTTTTCCGACAGATCGCGCTTGAGGCCAACAGTCACCTGATTCCAGTCGTCGTCTTCCAGTGTCGAATGCTGGTAGGCCAATATACCGGTCAGCTTGTCAGCCAGTGGGTAGTAACCGCCGATTTCATAAACGTTCTGCGTCGCTTTCTCGCCATAACCTTTGAACGTCGTGCGCGAGGTATTGGCGACCATGGTGAGTTTGCCGAGTTGATAGTGGCCGCCGATGATCGCGGTCTCTTGATCGACGATCAGCGCGCTACCGTCGAAGTTCAACGTCTGATCGAGGAGGCTGCTGACGCCGATCTGCAGGTCGGGGTAAATGGAATTGTTGTCGATGCGTACATAGGCTGCCGCCAGGCTCCAGGGGCCGGCGAAGTAGCTGGCGCCCAGGCTCAGGGTTTTCTGGTCTCCGGTCGACTGGCCTGCATAGGATGGCTTGTCGGAGCCGTACATGATGCCGAACTTGAATCCGTCCAGGCTGGCGCTCTGGAACTTGATGGAGCGATCCACTCGCCAACCTGAAATGCGGTCGAAGTCGCCATGGTGGCCGGCATACGTAGTGGCGTAGCCGCCGATGTTGAGCTGGTTCATGTAGTCATAGACGAAGTCGTATTGGCGTCCGAACGTCAGCGTGCCCCACTTGTTCTCCAGCCCCGCGTAGGCTTGACGGCCCCACGTCGTACCGTACTGGGAGGTTGTGCCATCGCTCAGATTGAATCCATGCTCGATGGTGAAGATCGCCTTGAGCCCCCAGTCCAGGTCCTGCGAGCCGGTCAATCCCAGTCGGTTCCCCCAGTTGACCCCGTCGCGCTCGGCGTTGCTGCTGTGTCCACTTTCGTTGCTGACGTGAGTGATGCCGTAATCCAGCACCCCGTAGAGCTTCACTTTCTCGGCAACCTCGTTGATGATCGCCGCGGTATGGTCCGTTTGTGCAGGCGCCGAGGCCACTTTTGCCTGGCTGACTTCTTCTTTGACGATGCCACGAATGGCTTCCTTGGTATCGTTGCTGACCGGTGCCGGAGTACTGGCGACTCGTTGTTGTGCAGCCAGGGTGTCCCTGACCACTTGCTCGACGATCGCGCGGATGCGTGCCTCGGCCTCCGGGCTCAGTGGCGGGGCCTCGGCGCCGAAGCTCAGCGGCACCTGGGCGCCGATCGCCCAGGCACAGATCAGCGTCACTATCGAATGTCGGTTGCGTTGCATAGCTCTACTTCCCCATTTCTCGAAATTGGCTTCATGAAATAAGCAGTGGCTCAAGCAAGGAATCGGGGCACGGCTACGTCGAAAGTCCTGGGATTGGCTCTCGCTTCATCAGCCGGTGTGCCTCGGTCGAACGCTGGTGGCAGGGTCAGGCAATGATTCGCGGCACGGCGGCCTGCATGATTCTGAAGTTGCCCTGGGAGTCGCTTGCCTGGTCATCACGGTGCGAGGCACGGCTTTGCACCACGCTTTTGCCGAAACCTTCGGTGATCGGGCGTCGCTCGTGGAGATGAAGCCATAGCCGCAGTAGATGACGACGGCGTTGCGGCTCGGGGAAGTCGATGAACTCGGTCCGCGAATGCAGCGCCGCGTGATTGGACAGCCATTGGATATCGCCAGGCCGAAAGTCCATATCGATCGCCATGCCCGGCTCATAGGTGATGTCTTCGAATAGGGTCAGAAGCTCGCGCTGCTGTTCGGTCAGGCGTGGTACCTGTGGGTAATCCTGCGCGGTGAGGATGTAGAGCGACCCGGCGTACATGCTGAATACCCCGTCGGCGATGCTGATGATGGCCGAGGTGTAGGTGTCCCGAGGCGCTTCAGGATCCTGTCGGCGCCAGTCCCAGTGGAAAGGTTCGAACAGCAGCGGTGCGAGATCGGGGCGGCGGGCGAGGATCTCGTTATAGATAGCGGCACCGGACACCAGGCGCGAGGCGCCTCCTTCCCGTGAAGGCCGCAGGCACATCAAGGCCACGACGTCCGAACTGTCGGAGTGGAACGGCAGCTTGTCGCGGATCGATTTCGACAGGGCGCTGGGGTCCTCCAGCTTTTTGTCAGAGGTGGCGTAGATGTGGTCGATCAGATCCCCCAACTCGTTTTGTCGCATGGGTTCGCCCATGTGCAGGCCAAGTACGTAATAGATGGCTGCGCTGAGCGCGTCCGAGTAGAGATGCGTGCGCAGCCCACGTACCAGGACGAAGCCGTGACCGACTTTCAAGCGTTGCTTCCAGTCCCCCACGGCAGCCAGGCATTTGTCCAGCGGGTAGTCCTCAAGGGTGATGCGACGCAGGTCGGGATCATCGGCAATCAATTGTGCGCCCAGCGTTTCGAGCTCTGTTATCTGCTCGCTATCGAGATGGAAAATCCAGTCGTTTCTCTTGACCAATTCATCCCCGCGCCACGCTGCCGACGTCGTGACCGGTGCCAGGTTGATCTGCGTTGCCATGACCCATAACCTCTGTTGTGCGAACGTTTTTCGTGTCCAGGCACTGTCGCAGCAGAGGCGTCGGAGGGTCTTGTCCAGTTGCGCACGAAACCTTGGACGGTCGGCTGCGTACGTCCAATTGTTCGTGCGCGGCTGTCCAAGTTTTCAGGCTTCGTGCCCAGGACAATGTTGCTCAAGTCACTACTGGGCATCGGCAGATGAATATTTCACCTTTCCCGCAGCGCGAGGCGAGCCCCGAGACCATCGTTCGAGTGCGCGTGGTCAAGCGCGAGCAGGCGGCGCAGAACGTATGGATGTTCGAGCTGCAGCCCATCGACAACCCGACCCTTGCCGCGTTTGATGCGGGGGCTCATCTGGCGCTGCATCTGGACGGCGGCGTGCGCCAGTACTCTCTGTGCAATGGTCCGCAAGACCGCAAGGTTTACCGCATCGCGGTACGCCGCGAAGAGGATGGAAACGGCGTTTCTCGCCATCTCTGCGATTCGGTCCGGCAGGGTGCCGAGATTTCCGTAAGCGGCCCCTTCAACCGTTTCGCACTGGTCGATGGCCAGCATGCGCTGCTGATCGCCGCCGGTATCGGCATCACTCCGATACTTGCCATGGCGCTGGAGCTCGCGGCACGGGATCGCTCATTCGAGTTGCATTACGCCGGACGCAGCAGTGCGGGCATGGCATTCCTGGAGCAACTGCGTCAGCACTTCCCCAGCGATGCGCATTTTTATGCCCCGGACATCGGTGACGGGACACGCATGACCCTGGAACGGATCATTTCCGCGCCAAGGCCTGGCCATCATGTCTACGTATGTGGGCCGAGCTCGCTGATCGAGAGCGTGTGTGTCGAGGCCAGGGCCAAGGGGTGGCCGGAGGCTCAGGTTCATTTCGAGCGGTTCCAGGCAGAGTTGCCGATTGCCCAGGATGGCGACAGGGCATTCGAAGTACAGCTTCGCTCCAGCGGCCAATGTATCGGCGTGAAGGCCGACGAGACCGTCGCGCAAGCGCTGGAGCGTAACGGCATCTATGTCAACCTGTCCTGTGGTTCTGGCGTGTGCGGCAGCTGTCGTACCGGCGTGCTCGAGGGTGAGGTCGACCATCGTGACTACTTCTATTCGGCCGCAGAACAGGCGCGCCATAACGAGTTCACGCCGTGCTGCTCGCGCGCCCATAGCGCCCGTCTGGTGTTGGATCTTTAACCCATCGTTCCTAAAGAGGTATTGCGCATGATCATTAACAAGTCGTTGGCTGCCGGGCGCACCCACCCTATGCCCGGCGCGCTGCATACGTTGCGCGCCACGCCTGAAAACGTGCATTGGGGCTATTTCGATGCAGCGTTGGCGCCGGCAATCAAAGTGAAAAGCGGCGACATCATCCAGGCCGAAGCCATCACCCATCACGCAGGTGACGCACCGGAATTGATGATGGATGAAACTATCTGGCGGCTGTTCAACGCCATCCCGGAAGCTGATCGCAATCCTGGCGTGCACATCATGACGGGTCCGATCTGGGTCGAGGGCGCCAAGCCCGGCGACATGTTGGAGGTGCGTTACCTGTCGATGACGCCACGCAATAACTATGGGTCCAATCTGGCTGCCAACTGGGGTTACCTGTACAACGAATTCGACCAGACCGAGCGAGTGACGATCTATCAGCTGGATGGAAACTCCAACAACGCTCGGGCGTTGTATGCCTACGATGTCCCGGAAAAGTACGTCACCCCAGGGCGGATAACCCATTGTCCGGAATGCGACAGGCAGACCACCTTGAATGGCATACGTGTTCCGGTTCGTCCGCACCTGGGTACAGCTGGCGTCGCTCCGGATGTACGTGGCCGGATCAGCACCATTCCGCCTGGGCTGCACGGCGGCAATATCGACAATTGGCGCATTGGCGCCGGCTCGACGATGTATTACCCGGTGGCCGTCGACGGCGCGCTGTTCTCCGTGGGTGACCCTCACATATCCCAGGGCGACGGTGAAATCAGCGGTACTGCAATCGAGTCCTCGCTCAACGTGACGTTTCAGGTGATTTTGCGTAAGGACTTCTTCTTCCCTTCGCCTCTCCTTGAAGCCGACGACTGCTGGATCGTTCATGGTTTCGATGAGGATCTCAACAAGGCGGTGCGCAACGCGTCGCTCGACATGTTGACCTTCCTGACAGAACAGCAAGGGCTGTCGCGCAACGATGCCTACTCGCTGATGAGTGTCGCCGGTGATTTAGGAATTACCCAAGTGGTGGATACGCGTCAGGGTGCGCATATTCGAATGCCGCGCGGGGTTTTTCCCGTCGAATGACGGCCCATGGTTACTCGCTGCAAGAGGTGGCGGTAAGCAGAGGCGAGGGTGAAAGCGGAGCTCCGGAGACGACGGAGCAGGGAAGTGAGGGGGGACAACGACACCTGCCGCAATATTGCTGTCTCTGCTTGATCATGTTGGGGAATGCAGGGGCCTACCCATCATCGGAGCGACTGGCGCGCGCTCATTTGGCCGCCCGATCCAGATAATCGCAAAAATGCTTCTGCGCCTCGTCCTCAGGTGTGTATAGCCCCGCCTGGGTGACGAAAGTCATGGTCACCTTCGAGCCGCGTCCCGCTTTCTCCACCAGCGCGTTCAGCGGTGCGATCTTGCTGGTGCCGACTTCCTGGTAGACGTTGATGATGCCGCTTTCAGGATTCGAGACTTTCATCTGGAAGCCTTCGGTCGTCAGGATGTTGTTGACGTTCTTGAAGGCTTTTTTGTACGAGGTCTCGGGGAGGTAGGCGTAGGTGGTGAAGCTCTTGCCGACGAGGATGTTGCCCTCGGTGCGGAAGTTGTCGAGACATTGGCGTCCCGTGGGCTGGGAGGCGCAACCGTACAGTGTGGCGGCGGCAAGGAGGGTGAGGGCGATGCGTTTTGCCACAATCATGACGATCTGCTGTGTCATGCCAAATGCTCCGTACTTCCTGTCTGCAATGGAGGGCGAACGTCGGGTCTGATGGACGCTTCAGGTGGTGGCCTGTACTGCCTGTTGCGCTGGGCATCCTACAAGCTTTTGCGTGCCCGGGCGACTCCCCGTTTACCGGTGAATCGGTGCTGCAATGATGACTATCGGCGCAGCATGCCTTCTTGCTGGACGGGTCGCCCGCTATGATAGCCCGCGAACTCTTAAGCGACTCGACCGTCAGCTTTTCGGTCTGGGGAATCGCCTCAAATAACGACAACATCACGGGAGTCATCGATGCATCCGATTCGTTTAGGGCTGGTAGGTTACGGCAAGATCGCGCAGGACCAACACGTGCCGGCGATACGCGCCAACCCGCAGTTCGAGCTGGTGGCGGTGGCGACGCTGGGCCAGCCTTGCCCGGGCGTCGACAACTTCAGTTCGCTGGCCGAACTGCTGGCCCACGGTCCAGAGGTGGACGCCATTGCCTTTTGCACCCCGCCGCAAGGACGTTTCGCGCTGGTTCGAGAGGCGCTGAGCGCGGGCAAACATGTGCTGGTGGAAAAGCCGCCGTGCTCGACCCTGGGCGAGGCATTGTCGCTGATCGATCAAGTGGGCAAGGCCGGCGTCAGCGGCCTGTTCGCCTGGCACTCGCGTTTCGCCCCCGGTGTCGCCAATGCCAAGGCGTGGCTCCAGGGCAAGGCCCTGAAACAGGTGCGCGTCGACTGGAAAGAACAGGTGCGCAAATGGCATCCGGGGCAAACCTGGATCTGGCAGGCGGGCGGTCTGGGTGTGTTCGATCCGGGCATCAATGCGCTGTCGATCGTCACCGATCTACTGCCGGGGGCGCTGTTCGTCGAGTCTGCCGTGTTGAGCGTGCCGGACAACTGCCAGTCGCCGATCGCTGCATCACTGAATATCCAGAGCGAACAGGTCGCTGTACGGGCCGAGTTCGACTTCGATCACAGCGAGAACGAGCTATGGCGCATCGAGTTACACAGCGACCAGGGCGTGTTGCGCCTGGACGCTGGCGGTGCGCTGGTCACTATCGACGGCGTGTCGCAAAACGTGTCGCAGGAGGGCGAGTACCCGGCCATGTACCGGCATTTCGCGCAGTTGATCAGCAGCGGTCAAAGTGATCTGGACCTGCAACCGCTGCGCATCGTGGCCGACAGTTTCTTCGTGGGCAGCAATCAGACTGTGGCGCAGTTTCATGAGTGAAATGCAGGGTTGAGGGAGCCGGGTATCCCTGTGGGGCGAGCTGCATTTGCACATTGACGGCGTCGGCTGTCAGCGGCGGGACAGCTCCCAGGGGTTTTGTGCCGAGCCTGACATTACTGGACCCTCCACCTGAACGCAGGCGCAGGCTCGCTCAAAACTGCGCGACACCTGACAGCGCGATGGAAAAAGAAACAATCAGCATGAGCAGAATGGACAGGTTGATGGACATCGGTGAAATCCTTGTTCGGGGTAGTCAATGCCGCCATGATCCCGATCTACGTCGGGAAAATGAACGGCGTTCATGCGTATGTTGGCTATCGATACAATCGATAGCTTTAAGCTTTGAAACGCCGGGGATGTTTGTGTTAGGCCCGATACACGTCAGCGCTACAGGTTCTTGAACATCTCCCAAAACGATGCGCCCACCCCGGTCATGCTTTCTCCGGCAATCAACCCGGCGGCTGTGGTGATTGCGAAGCGTTCGGTCATGTACGGCCAGCGACGGCTCACCGCCCAGGTCAGCACCGCCCCCAAGCCCATCATCAATGAGGTCGAAGCCGGCAGCACGAAGGCCAGACCCAGCGCCGCCGAGCTGGGCAACCAGCGCGCCATGCGTTGCGCCAGCAGGGCATCCAGTGCGCCGAGTAGCACGCCGAACAAGCCGCCAATGAAGATCGACCAGCGAATCTGTGGCGACAGCGATTGCAGGCCGTGGGTCAGGGTCTCGGCTACGGCCTTCCAGGTGGCGACGGCAGGCGCGGGCCATTGCTCGGTCAGCAGCATGTGCTGGGGATCGGGGATCAAGGCCAGATACACCAGCACCCCGACCACGCTGCCTATGAAAATGCCGATGCATTGGGCGATGACCTGCTTTTTCGGGGTCGCCCCAATGGCCAGACCGACCTTGAAGTCGTTCATCAAATCCGTCGACTGCCCGGCGGCCCCGCCCGCGGTGTTGGCGCTCATCAGGTTGATCGCCACCTGACCCGGCGCCACCAGGCCGAAAGTCAGTTGCGAGAGTTTGCCGATCGCTCCGATCGGCGCGATGCCGGTGGCGCCCACCACCCGCGCGGCGACCACCGCCAGACAAATCGCCAGCGGAATGCTCAGCAACGCCATCCACACATCGATGCCAAACAGCGTCGCCTGCAAGCCCACCACCAGCGCGATGGACAGCAGCAGCCCGATGGCCGGTCCCGGCGAAAACGGCGCGCGGGCACGGGGGCTATTGCGGGTTCGAGCAGCTTTGGGCGCCATGAACAAACGCAGGCCCAGCGCCGTGAGCGTCGAGCAGACCATCAGGCTCACACCCGGCCACAACAGCCACTCCACCAGTTTGGCGAACTGAGGGCCGCTGGCGTCTGGCGCGAACGCCACCCAGTTGTGATCGAGCAGCCAGGGTGACAATCCACCCCACGCCAGCAGTGCGCCAAACAGCAAGCTCAATCCCACGCGGATGCCGATGATGCCGCCGAAACCGATCAACAGCAGCGAGGGGTCGAGGGTGAAAGTCAGGCGTTCCAGCTGCGCGGTCGGGGCCCAGCGCGGAATGGCCCAGACGAAACCGTCCCACCATTTCAGCGTGCCGGACAACAACGCGGCGCTGAACAACACTTTGATGCGGGTCACGGCTTCCTCACCGTGGCGATAGATATGCTGCAGCGTTTCCAGGGTAGCCATGCCCTCGGGAAACTTCAGGCCGTCGTCGTTGAGCAGGGTAGGGCGCAGGTACCAGGCGATCCAGATGCCGAGAAAACTCACCGAAAACACCCAGGCCATCATCGGCACGGGGTCCAGTTGCTGACCGGTAAGCAAGGTGTACGCAGGAATGGGCGCCACCAGACCGCCGGAAATGATCGACGCCGCGGCCGAGGCCACTGTCTGGTTGATGTTGCTCTCGTGCAGTGTCCAATGCGGCTGGCGGTCGTTGCGTCGGGCCAGGGTTTGCCAGACCCCGAAACCCACCAGCAGCGCGATGATCGACATGTTGAACGACCAGCCGATCTTCAGCCCCGCGTAGACATTCGAGGGTGTCAGCAGAATACCCAGCACGGCCCCGGTCAGCACCGCGCGCAGGCTTAGCTCACGCTCGATACGGATGGCTGAAGGGGAGGCGGCATAACGGCCCATGAAAATTCCTGTGTTCGGTCTCTGGACTAGTGAGCGTCGTGAGGCAGGAAGGTTCAGCGCGTTCCTCACGGGATAAAAGGGCCTGGGCTACTTTGCTTAACCGAGAAAATACTAATAAAGGACTCGAAGATTCAGCGTCAGTGCCTGCAGCGCGGGCTGATCATCGAAGTCGGTGGTCGTCGCTCCAGCGTCATTCGCTTCCTGCCCCCCACTGATCGTCACAGCCGCGCAGATCGATCAGATCGCCGCAATCTTCGCTGCCGCTGTTGCCGCAGTCGTCAACGAAAGTTAAGCCCCGCAACGGTATCAGCGAAGTGACAGGGAAGGCACTTCGCTTTGTGCTGAATATCAATAGTAATGAGAACGCTTCGCTGTTACATTTTCACGCTTTTTGACATACGCGGTAAAATCTGGGGCTGGGGCCCCGTGTGATTTCAAAGGGAAGGGGCGTTTCAAATGGCGAGCAACAATAAGAGTCAATTCAAGGTGAAAGCCTTGGCGGCATTGGTGGCAACGGTCACTTGCCATGGTATGGCGTGGGCCGATGATGCCCCGGCCAAGCCCGCGAAAGGATCCACCATTCAGTTGCAGAGTTCGGTGGTCTCAGGCGAGGCGCCCGTGGCAGAACCGGAAGTCGGCTATCAGGCGAAGAACAGCACAGCTGGCACCAAGACCAGCACGCCGCTCTCGGAAACGCCGCGCTCTGTATCGGTCGTGACACGTCAACGCATGCAGGATCAAGCCTCACAGACCCTCACCGATATCCTCGGCTATGTCCCGGGTATCTTCGCGCCGCCGTTCGCGGTCGGCGACGGTCTGGCCGGTGACCTGTTCTCCATCCGGGGCTACAACGCCACCGACTACGGCTATGGCCTGCTCAAGGACGGCCTGCGTCTGCAAGGCAACCGCTACGACACCACCACCGAGCCGTATGGCCTGGAACGCACCGAAGTGTTCCGCGGCCCGAGCTCGATTCTCTACGGCGAAAACGCGCCGGGTGGCCTGGTCAACCTGGTCAGCAAACGCCCGACGGAAGTCGCCCAGGGCGAAGCCAAATTCACCTATGGCAGCAATAACCGCCGTCAGTTGGGCCTGGACGTTTCCGGGCCGTTGACCGACGACAGCCGTATTCTGGGTCGCATCGTCATGCTGGGCCGCAACGCCGATACGCAGGTCGACTCGGTACCAGACGATCGTCTGTACATCGCGCCGTCGATGACCTTCAACTTCGACGAGGACACCTCGCTGACCCTGCTGTCGTCCTACCAGCGCGATCGCACCAAGCTGGAACTGGGCTATCCGGCGGCTGGTACGCTGCTGAACAACGTCAACGGCAAGATCGGCAAAAGCCAGTTCACCGGCAACCCGAACTGGGATGACTTCGAGCGTGAAAGCTGGACCCTGGGCTATGAGTTCAGCCATCAGCTCAACGAGAACTGGCAGTTCCGCCAGAACTCGCGCTACATGGAGTCGCGTATCGATCGCCATGAGACCTGGCCGAACAGCCTGAACAATGCGGGTTTCGGCAACAGCCTGACGAGTCTGGCGTACGATCGAGACAACAAGTCCATCGCCTATTCGCTGGACAACCAGTTCGAAGGTCACTTCACTTCCGGTGCGTTGGAAAACACGGTGTTGTTGGGCGCGAGCTACGACCGCACTTCGTTCAACCAGGACTGGGCCGCTGGCAACGGCGGTACCTACAACCCCTTCAATCCCGTGTTCCCGGCGGGCAATCCGAGCATGCTGGCGACCGTCCAGAATTCTCAGCTGGACCAGCAGATGTACGGCCTGTACAGCCAGCTGCAAAGCAAGTACGACAACTGGATCTTCCTGCTGGGCGGCCGTCAGGACTTCGTCAATAGCAAATACCGTAACCGCGCCGGCACCACCAGCGGCGTGTCCGATCTGGACGGCTGGGATCACCGCTTCAGCTGGCAGACTGGCCTGATGTACCAGTTCGAGAACGGTATCTCACCTTATGTCAGCTACTCGACGGCCTTCACCCCGGTGCAGCAGTCTTCGCAGCCGAACGGCGAATTGCTCGACCCGATCCTCAGCCATCAGTACGAAGCGGGCCTGAAGTACGAGCCCAAGGGCTGGAACACCACCTTCAGCGCCGCGGTCTTCCAGCTGACCAAAACCCACGACGTGATCGCGGGCTCCAACGGCTTCAGCAGCCAGGTGGGCGAGAGCGAGTCCAAGGGGATCGAACTGGAAGCCAACAGCGACATCACCAAGAACCTGAGCCTGCTGGCGTCGTATACCTATACCGATGCCCGTGTGACCAAAGATGCGCCGGGTTCGCTGTATGAGGATCACCAACTGACCGGCATACCGCGTAATCAGGCCTCCGGCTGGGCAACGTATCGCTTCTTCGACGGTCCGCTGAGTGGCTTGCGTATCGGCGGTGGTGTTCGTTACTTCGACAATACCTTCGCCTACACCGCATCGACGCTGTACGGCAAGTTGAAGACCGGTGACGTGACGTTGGTGGATGCGTTGGTGGGTTATGACATCGACAAACACTGGTCGGTGGATGTGAACGCCAAGAACCTTTTCGACAAGGAATACGTCAGCGGTTGCAACAATGCCGGTCGTTGCTACTGGGGTGAGGAGCGTACGGTTCTGGGCACGGTGGCCTTACGCTGGTAATGATCGGTTTGCATCGCTAAGCGCCTAAGGGGCTGCTTGTTGGCCTGGGCGCTTGGCGGTGAGGATTGGTTTTTGGTGGCGCTCGGATGGGAATGTATATCCGTTAGCGGCGGTGGGCTGATAGTGGTGCCGCCTCTACGACGGGTCACTTTAGGCAAAGGCGGCCCCAAGAGTAATCAAAAGTCTTCAGGGTCTTTTGGTTACTTTTAGGCTACTGAAAAAGTAACTCGCCGAAGGCGTAACAGCCTGTACGCTATTTCCCGCTCGCCGGGCAGAATGAGATGAAACGCGTGCGACGGGTGTGTTGCCCGCGATATCGGGTGGGCGGGCTTGAGTATTGCTCGAACTGTCCGCTCCTCAATCGTGAGTCCACCCGCGAGGCCGTGACCATCGCGCAAATTGTCCAGCTGCAGCGTGTACCAGGTATAAAGATACCCCTCGCCAAAACGGTGACGTCAAAAAGCCATCAAAATATTTCAAGTTGCAGGACCTCCGGCCGATAGGGGATGACCACACGACCAGGAGGTGATTCGTCCCATGAAGCTTACCGTCAAGAGCAAGCTGTTGTGCCTTGCCATTATTCCAGCGCTGCTGTTTGCCCTGATTCTCAGTAGCGTCGCTGCGTGGATGCTGCAGAGCAGCGCCGATCAGCAGATGAAAGAAACCCGCCAGCAACTGGTGGAGCGTAACCGGCAGGTGCTGAAGAATTACGTGGACGTGGCGCTGACCACCATCAAGCCGCTGCACGATGCTTCCGCGCAAGGCGACATGGCGGCACGGGACAAGGCACTGGAGCTGCTCAAGCCGATGAAGTACGGCGAGGACGGATATTTTTTCGGCTACGACACCAAGGGCGTGCGGGTCTTTCGCGGCGACAGCCCGGCCGGGCTGGGCAAAAGCTTCTGGGACACTCGCGATCCGGACGGCACTTACCATTACCAGACCTTCGTCGAGGTCGCCAAAAACGGTAAGCATTACATCGATTACGCCGCGCCCAAGCCGGGTGACGAAGCGGTTCAGGTGCCCAAGCTTGGTTACACCGTGTACCTGGAAAAGTGGGACATGGTGCTGGGCAGCGCAATCAATATGGATGACATCGACGCCGCCATGGTTCTCGAACAGGCGGCCGTGACCAGCCGAACTCACACTATTCTCGCCAGCGTCTTCGTGGTGACCCTGATCCTGTTGCTGGTCACCGCTGCCCTCGGTATCTGGACCGCAAACGGCATTGTGCGCCCGCTGCGCATTCTCAAGACCAATCTGGATGACATCGCGGCGGGCGACGGCGACCTGACTCACCGCCTGGTAGTGACCAGCCGCGATGAGTTGGGCGATCTGGCAACCTCGTTCAACCTATTCGTCGACAAGATCCACGCCATGGTCCGCCAGGTCGCGCAGATGACCACCGACCTCGCCGGGCTGGTGGATCAGGCTTCGCAGCAAACCCAGCGCTCGGAAAAGGCCATGCAGCGTCAGCGCGAAGAGACCGATCAGGTCGCCACCGCGATTCACGAAATGTCCGCTGCGGCCCAGGAAGTCGCCACCAGTGCGCAACGCGCCGCTCAGGCCGCCGCTGAAACCGACCAACAAGGCCAGGCCGCGCGCAAGGTGGTGGGCAGCAACATCACTGGCATGAACTCGCTGGTCAATGATATTCGCAAGAGCGGTGTCAGCCTCGACAGCCTGCAGCAGGACGTGCGTTCCATCGTCTCGGTGCTCGACGTGATCCGCTCGATCGCCGAGCAGACCAATCTGTTGGCACTCAACGCGGCCATCGAAGCCGCGCGCGCCGGTGAGGCCGGTCGCGGGTTTGCCGTGGTCGCCGACGAAGTTCGCGCGTTGGCCAGCCGTACCCAGACGAGCACCCAGGAAATCCAGGGCATGATCACCCGACTTGAAACGGGCACCCATGCCTCTGTCGAAGCCATGCGCCGGTCCACCGAAGCGGGCGAGGGCGCCAACGTGCAGACCAACGAAGTCGGCGCTTCGCTGGATTCGATCTCCGGTTTGATCGGTACCATCAACGCGATGAACGCGCAGATCGCCAGCGCCGCCGAAGAGCAGACCTCGGTTGCCGAAGAGATCAACCGCAGCGTGCATCAGATCGCCGGCGCCGTGGAGAACCTGGCTGAAGAAACCGAGCAGAGCGCGCGCACCATGCGCGACGTCTCGGCATTGGGCGGCAATCTCAGCGAATTGGTCCGTCAATTCAAAATCTGATGAATCGTTTAAGCCGCCGCGCTGCTGGCACAGCGCGGCAAACGCTGTTTTAGTAACGCCCGAATGCTTAGCCAGGCAACTATTAGCTGGCCATCAATCGCGGGGGCATAGCCTGCCAGTCGGGGCTGTGCACCCGTGATCCATAACTAGAAAACACCACAAGCAGCACACCCGTGTTCAGTCCAAGGAGAAGTGAAAGATGTTCGATGACGACACCTCCCCGGCGCGTCGCGATTTTCTACGCAAGTCGCTAACGCTCATCCCCGTCGTAACCCTGGCCAGTGCAGGCCTTCCCTCCAGTACCTTTGCGCAGACCCCGGCGAGCGACGCGAAACAGGCGTCCACCGCAGTCCCAGCCACCGTTCCGGGCGATTACAAACCAACGTTCTTCACGCCCGAAGAGTGGGCGTTCCTGGTTGCCGCCTGCGATCGTCTGATTCCTTCCGATCAGGTGGGGCCGGGCGCGGTCGAGCTTGGCGTGCCCGAGTTTCTCGACCGGCACATGCAGACCCCTTATGCCAACGGCGGCATCTGGTACATGCAGGGCCCGTTCCTCGAGGCGGCGCCGGAGTTCGGTTATCAGGGTCGTCTGAACCTGCGCGAAACCCTGCGTATCGGTATCAAGGCCATCGATGCGTATAGCAAAAAGAGCTTCTCCGGCAAGGCGTTCGCCGAACTTTCCCAAGCTCAGCAGGAAGACCTGCTCAAGTCCGCCGAGAGCGGCAAGTTGGTGCTCGACGATATTTCCTCGAAGCTGTTCTTCACCAACCTGCTCAACGAAGTGCGCAATGGTTACTTCGCTGACCCGTCCCACGGTGGCAACAAAAACATGGGTGCGTGGAAGATGATCGGCTATCCCGGCATGCGCGCCGATTACATGGACTGGATCACGGTGCGCGACAAACCGTATCCACTGCCGCCGGTCGATCTGTCCGGGCGGAGGGGCTGAACATGGCGAACGCAAAAGCAAAAGTGGACGCCGTGATCGTCGGCATGGGTTGGACTGGCGCGATTCTGGCCAAGGAGCTGACCGACGCCGGTCTGCACGTAGTGGTGCTGGAGCGCGGCGCGGACCGCGATACCCAGCCGGATTTCGCCTACCCGAAAGTGGTCGACGAACTGGAAGGCTCGGTGCATCGCCGCTACCTGCAAAGCCTGGCGCAGGAGACGGTCACCGTACGCCATAACCTGACCTCCACCGCTGTGCCCTATCGGCAGATGGGTTCCTTCAAGCCCGGCACCGGCGTCGGTGGCGCGGGCAGTCACTGGTCCGGCTGTCACTTCCGCGCGCTGCCGGAAGACTTCAAGTTACGCAGCAATGTCGAGCAGCGCTATGGCGCCAGCTTCATTCCTTCTGACATGAGCATTCAGGATTTCCCGGTCAGCTACGAGGACCTCGAACCGCATTTCGACCACTTCGAATATGTTTGCGGCACCTCAGGCAAGGCGGGGGTCATCAGCGGGGTCAAGCAGGCCGGTGGTAACCCGTTCGAAGGTTCGCGTTCGCGGGAGTTTCCGTTGGGACCGAACCCTAATTACCTCGGCGCGGAAATGTTTTACAAAGGCGCCCGGGAGATGGGCTGGGACCCGTATCCGATCCCGGCGTCCAACGCCTCGGCGCCTTACGTCAACCCGTATAGTTGCCAGATGGGGCCGTGCAACGCCTGCGGTTTCTGCAGCGATTACGGCTGCTTGAACTACTCCAAGGCCAGTCCCAACATCAGCATTCTGCCGGTGCTGCGCCAGCGCAAGAATTTCGAACTGCGCACCCACGCACAGGTGCTCAAGGTCAACCTGGACAGCGACGGCAAGAAGGCCACGGGCGTGACCTATCTGGATGCCCAGGGCCGTGAAGTCGAGCAACAGGCCGATCTGGTGCTGCTGTGCGCATTCTCGCTGTACAACGTGCACCTGATGCTGCTGTCGGGCATTGGCAAGCCATACGATCCGCAAACCGGCGAGGGCACCATCGGCCGCAACTACTCCTACCAGAACCTCAACCGCGTGGTGCTGTTCTTCGGCAAGGAAGTGCAGGCCAACCAGTTCATCGGTATCGGCGGCGCGGGCACGACCATGGACAACCTCAACGGTAACCAGCTGGACAATGCCAAGGCCGGTTTCGTCGGAGGCGGGATCATCTGGGCGCGTCAACCGGGCGCAGGTCCTGTGCGCGGGATCAACGTACCGCCGGGTACGCCGAACTGGGGCACGGCCTGGAAACAGGCGGCCAGCGATGCGTTCCGCCATTCGTTCTATTTCGAAGTGCAGGGTGCCTGCATGTCGTACAAGCAGCATTACCTGAGCCTCGATCCGACCTACAAGGACGGCTTCGGCAGGCCGCTGTTGCGCATGAACTTCGACTGGCACGATAACGAGATCAAGGCCTCGCAATATCTGGTGGGCAAGGCGCTGGAGATGTCGAAGGTCCTCAACCCGACCGCGATGGCCGGTGACGCCAAAAAATCGGGCGAGCACTACAACATCACCAAGTACCAGAGTACCCACACCTGTGGCGGCGCGATCATGGGCAGCGATCCGAAAACCTCGGCACTGAACCGATACCTGCAATCCTGGGACGTGCACAACGTGTTCGCCATCGGCGCCAACGCGTTTCCGCAGAACAACGGCTATAACCCGACCGGCATGGTGGGTGCGCTGGCGTACTGGTCTGCCAAGGCCATTCGCGAGCAGTACCTGAAAAACCCCGGCCCGCTGGTTCAGGCATAAGGAGCGACGACCATGAAAAAGTTTCTCCTGAGCCTGATTACCCTCGCGGTGCTGGTGTTCGTCGCGTTGCTGGCATTTGCTCTGTGGCCGACCTCGACCCCGGCGCTGAATGCCAACACGGATGCCGACCAGGCAGCATTGATCGAGAAAGGGCGGTATCTGGCCGACGCCGGTGATTGCACCGCCTGTCATACCGCCCCGGGTGGCAAACCCTTCGCTGGCGGACTGCCGATCGCGTCGCCGATCGGGACGCTTTACAGCAGCAACATCACGCCCGACAAGGCTTCCGGTATCGGCAGCTACTCGCTGGATGACTTTGACCGGGCGGTGCGTCACGGCATTTCAGCCAACGGCAGCAGTCTCTACCCGGCGATGCCGTACCCGGCTTATGCGCGGACCAGTGACGACGACATGCGGGCGCTGTACGCGTACTTCATGCACGGCGTCGCACCCGTCTATGCCGAGAACCGCGCCAATGATGTGCCATGGCCGTTGTCCATGCGTTGGCCGCTGGCGATCTGGCGCAAGGTGTTCGCCCCTGCGCCGCAGGCGGTGGGATTCGACGCCGGGCGCTACCAGGATCCACAGGTCGCCCGCGGTGCCTATCTGGTGCAGGGATTGGGTCACTGTGGCACTTGCCATACGCCACGTGCGCTGACGTTGCAGGAGAAGGCGCTGGATGAATCAGGGGCGGAGTACCTGTCTGGCGGTCCGGTGATCGACGGCTGGCTGGCGGTGAATCTGCGCGGCAATCCGGCTGACGGGCTCGGTGGCTGGAGCGTCGATGACATCGTCGCGACCCTGCGCAGCGCACGCAGCCCCAGCCATGCGGTATTGGGCGGCCCCATGAGCGATGTAGTCACCCACAGCACCCAGCATCTGAACGATGCCGACCTGCAAGCGGTGGCGGTTTACCTGAAAAGTCTGCCGCCGAGTGCTCGCCAGGTGTCGAGCTTCAAGGCCGATCCAACCACTGCCAAGGCGTTGGCCGCAGGGCAGGAGGGCAGTCGCGGCGCCGAGCTGTACGTCGACAACTGCTCAGCCTGTCACCGCACCAATGGCCAGGGTTACGAGCGCGTGTTCCCGAAGATCGCGGGCAACTCGTCGGTGCTGTCGGAAGACCCGGTATCGCTGATTCGTCTGGTCCTGGCCGGCAGCAAGTTACCGGCCACCGCCAGCGCGCCATCGGAACTGGGCATGCCCGGTTTTGCCTGGCGGATGTCGGATGAGGAAGTGGCGCAACTGCTGACCTTCATCCGCAGCAGTTGGGGCAATCAGGCCCCTGCGGTGAAACCCGAGCAAGTGGCGCAGATGCGCGCGACCCTGCCCAAGGAATCGCCGGCGGTGAGTCGTACGGATATTGCCAAGCCATAGAGCGACCACTTGGGGTAATGCGTAACTTGTCGGAGCGCGCTTGCTCGCGATTGCGGTAGATCAGCGCCACTTGTGGTGACTGACACAACGCATCGCGAGCAAGCGCGCTCTACAGTTGGTTGCGAGTCAGGTTCAAAGCTGCTGACTGCGCAACCCACTCCGCGCATAAAACCCTACCACCACGAAACACCCCAGTGGCAGCAGATACGCCAGTGCCGTCGAAAAATGATCCGCCACCAACCCCATGAAATACGGCATCAGCGCGCCGCCGACGATGGCCATGATCAGGAATGAGCTACCGCGCTTGGTGTGGGGCCCGAGGTTTTTCACGCCCATGGCGAAGATGGTCGGGAACATGATCGACATGAAGAAAAAGATCGCGATCAGCGCCACCACCGACACGTTCTCCACCCCGCTGACCACTACCGCGCACAGCGCGACGTTGATCCAGGCGTAGGTCATCAGCAACCGTTGTGCGCGAATGCGGCCCATGAGCCAAGTGCTGAAGAAGCGCCCGCCCATGAAGCAAATCATCCCCACCGACAGCAGATACGCCGCCGTCTGGCTGGTCATGCGCACCCAGTGTTCGGTGACGTAGTTGATGAAGAACGCGCCGACTCCCACCTGCGCTGCCACATAGAAAAACTGGGTGACCACGCCGCCGACGAATTCGCGGTGCTGCCACAGGCTCTTGCTGTCGCTGCGCTGGATTTTCGACTCTTGCTCACGCAGGTCCGGCATGGATGTGCGGGCGAACAGCGCGGCCACCAGCAGTACGGTCACGGCGATGATCACATAGGTGGTCTGCAACGAACTGTTGTCGGCGGCGCTGGCATTGCCAAAGAACAGAGCACCGCCGAGCAACGGGCCTACGAACTGGCCCAGACCGTTGAATGATTGCGCCAGATTCAGCCGGCGTTCCGCGCCCTGGGGATCACCCAGCACCGTGGCGTAGGGATTGGCCGCAGTCTCCAGGCAGCCCAGTCCCAGGGCGATGACGAATAGCGCGAACAGGAAGAACGAGAAGCTGGCGGCGTTGGCGGCCGGCATGAACAGCAGTGCACCGGTGGCATACAAGCACAGCCCCAGCAGAATTCCGGCCTTATAGCCGAAGCGATCCATGAGCAAACCGGCGGGCAGAGCGATGATGAAATACGCCCCGAAATATGCTGCCTGCAGCAGACCGGACTGGGCCTTGCTGACGTTCAGGGTTTCTTGAAAGTGCTTGTTCAGCACATCGAGCAGGCCGTAGGACAGGCCCCAGAGGAAAAACAGACTCGTCACCAGGATCAGCGCCAAGCGCACCGAAGGAACGGCGGGAGGGTATACCTGGGTTTCGACTTTCGTGTCTTTGGTCAACATGACGCTCTCCTTTTGTTTTTGTTGGGTGAAGCGTGGTGACGCGATTGTTCTGTTTAACGCAGGCATCGGGATCAAAAAACGGACCCGCAGGAGCGCGCTTGCCCGCGATAGCGGTGTGTCTGAAACTCATGCGTAAGCTGACACGCCCCAATCGAGGGCAACCGCGCTCCAACAGGTGCTATGTCACGGCGGCTGTTCCGCCAAATTGAAAATCCGTTCCATCGGCTGCCACTTATTGCCCGGCTCGGTCCATGGGGTCGGCCGTTGGAAGCGCCACATCAGGTCTTCCCATTCCTGCACTTTGGGATTGGCTGCTGACGCCCGCTCCATCGCCTCAGTGCTGAAATCCGGAGCAGTCTCCATGACCATGAATAGCCGCGTACCCAGTCGCCAGATCTGCATGCCCAGCACCCCCTGACTGTGCAGATGCTCGGCGATTTCCGGCCAGATCCGCTGATGCAGACGCTGATACTCGGCGATCAGACCCTCGTCTTCGGCCAAGTCCAGCGCCAGGCAAAACCGCTGCGCACTCATGTCAGTGCCCGGTCCAGATGGGTGTAGCCGCCGTCCACCACCAGCCATTGTCCGGTGGTATGGGAGGCGCGAGCGGACAGCAGGAATAACACACTGTCGGCGATTTCAGTCGGGGTCGTCATGCGCTGGCCGAGGGGGATTTTCTCGACGATCTTTGCCAGCTTCGCCTCGGGGTTGTCGAAGCTGCAAATCCAGCGCTCATACAGCGGTGTCATCACCTCGGCCGGAATCACCGCGTTGACCCGCACACCATGGCCGAGCAACGACGCCGCCCATTCCCGGGTCAGCGACAATTGCGCGCCCTTGGACGCGGTGTAGCCGCTGGTGCCGCCTTGACCGGTCAGGGCGGTTTTCGAACTGATGTTGACGATCGCACCCTTGCTGGCTTTCAACGCATCGACGCACAGGTGCGTCATCAGGTAGTAGTGGATCAGGTTCTTCTCCAGCGACTCGATGAAGGCGCTGCACCCGGCTTCCAGCCCCACGTTGTCATTGATCCCGGCGTTATTGACCAGCCCGTCTATATGGCCAAAGCGCGCGAGCACCTTGCTGACTGCCGCTGCGCATCCGCCTTCATCCCGCAGTTCCACCTGCACGAACAGGCTCTGGGGTTGGCGCTCGTCCAGCTGCGCCGCAAGCTCGGCGGGCAGCGGCTGGTTGGCGAAGATCACCGGAATCGCTCCTTCTTCGGCCAGCCCCAGAGAGATTGCGGCACCGATGCCGGATCCGCCTCCGGTGACGATGATGACTTTGTCTTGCAGATGCAGATTCATGGGCAGTCTCCTTGGAGGCCGTAAAGGCGATTGGCGGTGCCGCCACAGATCGCCGCCTGCTCGGCGGCGGACAGTTCATGGATGGCGGACTCGAGCAGGTGATGCACGTCGCGATAACTGCCGGCGAGCTGACACACCGGCCAGTCGGAGCCGAACATCAGGCGGTCCGGGCCGAACAGTTCCAGAGCGAGGTAGAAATACGGCAGTAGTTCGACCGGGCGCCAACGCTGCCAGTCGGCTTCGGTGATCAGCCCGGACAATTTGCAACTGACGTGGGGCAGGGCCGCCAAGGGGGCGATGCGGTCGGCCCAGGCCACCGGGTCTTCCAGGGCCAGGTCGGGTTTGCCCAGGTGATCGAGGACCAGATGATGCGTGTCGTGGCGTTGGCAGAAATACGCCGCGGCCTGCAGATCGGCGTCCTTGATCAGTACCTCGTAGACCCGTCCGCGGTGCTGCAACAGGTCCACGCCGCGGTTGAAAGCCGGGTCCTGCATGACCCGCGAAGGCGAGGGTTCGTCCTGAATCTGGTGACGGAAACCCACCAGCTTTTCGGCGGCGGACCAGCGTGCCAGTTGCTGCTCAAGATCGGGCGCCCGCAGATCTATCCAGCCCACCACGCCGACGATCCAGGGGTGTTGAGCGGCCAGGGTAAGCAGGGCCTCGGTTTCGTCCAGACTGTGCCGCGCCTGCACGGCAATGCAGCCGTCGATGCCGTGTTGATCGAGCAGCGGCCTTAGATCGTCCGGCAGGAAGTCGCGCCGCAGGGCACCGTGGCGATCATCGATCCACGGATAGTCCTGCTCGCGGTAACGCCAGAAATGTTGATGAGCGTCCACGCGCCGTTCAGGCGCCGGATGCAGTGTGTCTTGGGACGACATTGTTGTTGTACTCCGTCCGTTTTTGTTGGCTAGGTGCTGCAGTTACCGCGCTCGACACCGCATAGTGGCTGCTAAACGCGGTCATTGTGGGAGCAAACGGAAGTTACGACGGTCGCGAAGACGATTTGCCCTGACATACCGCATTCGCGACCGTCGTAACCTCCGATTGCTCTCACAGGGTTTTGCGTTTGGTCAGGTAAAGAGCGGACTACCCGCGATACGCATATTGCTTCCTCGAAGCTTCTTTCATTTGGATCGAGAACCCCGGCGCGGTCGGTGGCATGTAGGCCGCGTCGCGAATCACGCACGGGTCTTCAAAATGTGCATGCAGGTGATCGACGAACTCCACGACGCGCCCCTCGTGAGTTCCGGCGATACACAGGTAATCGATCATCGACAGGTGCTGCACGTATTCGCATAGCCCGACCCCGCCTGCATGCGGGCACACCGGCAAGTGATATTTGGCGGCCATCAGCATCACCGCCAGCACCTCGTTGACACCGCCCAGACGGCAGGCGTCGATCTGCACCACGTCAATGGCTTCGCGCATGATCAGCTGCTTGAAGACGATGCGGTTCTGGCACATCTCCCCAGTGGCGACCTTGACCGGCAAGACCCCGAGACGGATCTTGCGATGGCCTTCGACGTCGTCCGGGCTGGTGGGCTCTTCGATGAACCACGGCTTGGCAAAGGACAGCTCGCGCACCCAGTCGATGGCGGCGTCGACTTCCCAGACCTGATTGGCGTCGATCATCAGCTGCCGGTCCGGCCCAAGCACTTCGCGAGCGATGCGCACACGACGAATGTCGTCCTGAAGGTCGCGACCGACCTTGAGCTTGATGTGGGAGAAACCGCCGTCCACCGCTTCCTGACACAGGCGGCGCAGCTTGTCGTCCGGGTAACCCAGCCAGCCAGCCGAGGTGGTGTAGCAGGGGTAGCCGTCGGCGTGTAGCGATTGCAGGCGCTCGGTCTTGCCCATCGCCCGGTCGCGCAGCAGGGCCAGTGCTTGGTCGGGGGTAATGCAGTCGGTGATGTAGCGGAAGTCGATGCAGCGCACCAGTTGTTCGGGGCTCATGTCGGCCACCAGCTGCCACACCGGTTTGCCCTCGGATTTGGCCCACAGGTCCCAAGCCGCGTTGACCACCGCGCCCGTGGCCAAGTGAATCGCGCCCTTGTCCGGGCCGATCCAGCGCAACTGGCTGTCGCTGGTGACGTGACGCCAGAAACGGCCCATGTCTTCGGCGATCCACTCCAGTTTCAACCCGACCATGACCCCGGCCAGGGCATTGATCGCCGCGCAGCAGATTTCGTTGCCGCGGCCGATGGTGAAGGTCAGGCCGTGGCCTTGCAGGGTAGGGTGATCGGTTTCCAGAATGACGTAGGCCGCCGAGTAGTCCGGGTCCGGGTTCATCGCATCGGAGCCGTCCAGCGACTGCGAAGTGGGGAAGCGAATGTCTTCAACGCGCAGGGCGGTGATGGTGGTCATGGCAGGTCCCTTTGGAGTTGTTTTGGGCACTTGGTAATGAATCTCGGATCCTGCGCAAACTCTGCAGGGATCCCGTGGGAGTGAGCTTGCTCACGAAGGGGCCGGTACATCCGCTGCATCTTCAGCGGCCCTTACGATGCCTTCGTCCGATGGCGGCCCCGAGCAAGCTCACTCCCACAGGTACAGCGCCGTCAGTCAGTACGACGGCACGCCCCCAGTCAGGCATCCACAGTGAGTTGCTCCTGTTCACCCAGCCCCTCGATGCCCAGACGCATGCGCTGGCCGGCGCGCAGGAATACCGGTTCCGGTTTGATGCCCAGGCCGACGCCGGGCGGGGTGCCGGTGGAGATCACGTCCCCCGGTTGCAGGCTCATGAACTGGCTCAGGTAGCTCACCAGTTTCGGGATCTGGAAAATCATCGTGCGGGTGTTGCCGTTCTGATAGCGCTTGCCGTCGACCTCCAGCCACAGGTTGAGCTGATGCGGATCGGCGATCTCGTCCCGGGTCACGAGCCAAGGCCCTATCGGCCCAAACGTGTCGCAGCCCTTGCCCTTGTCCCAGGTGCCGCCGCGCTCGATTTGGAATTCGCGCTCGGACACATCATTGATCACGCAATACCCCGCGACGTGCTCCAGCGCACCGGCTTCGTCGATGTAGCGGCCACCCTTGCCGATGACCACGCCCAGTTCGACTTCCCAGTCGGTCTTTTTCGAATTGCGCGGGATTTCCACGTTGTCGTTGGGACCGACGATGGCACTGGTCCACTTGTTGAAAATGATCGGCTCCCTGGGAATATCGGCCCCGGTTTCGGCGGCGTGGTCGGCGTAGTTCAGGCCGATGCAGATGAACTTGCCAACCTGAGCGACGCAAGGTCCGATGCGCGGATTGTCCTTGACCAGCGGCAGGCTGTTCGGGTCGATTGCTTTGAGTCTGGCGAGGCTCTCGGGGCTCAGCGCCAGGCCTGAGATATCGTCAATCAGCTCCGACAGATCGCGAATACCGCCATTGCTATCCAGCAGGGCCGGGAGTTCTTTACCGGGTTCGCCGTAACGCAGCAGTTTCATGGGGTGTCCTCTTTGAAATGAATGATCAGTGTCTCGGCGCCGACCTGTAGCAGTCCGGCTTGCCGGCGATAGCGATCCGCAAGCACGCCGACGGCATGCGGTTGATCGCCACCGAAATGTAAGCGAATGAAGGCGCCTCAGTTGCTCCAGCCACCATCAATGATCTGGGCCGTCCCGGTAGTAAACCCGCTGGCCGGTGAGCCGAGATATAACGCAAGTTGCGCGATTTCCTGTGGCGTTCCCAGACGCCTCATTGGCTGACGTGCCTCGTACGCGGCATAAACTTCGGCTTCATCGCGCTGTTCGTGCTCAGCCTGTTTGGCCACACGCTGACGCAGGGAAGGCGACTCCACGGTGCCTGGGCAAATGCAGTTACAGCGGATGTTCTGCCCGACGAAGTCGGCGGCCACTGAGCGGGTGATACCGATCACGGCGGCCTTGCTGGCGCAGTAGGCAAAGCGGTTGGGCACGCCCTTGATGGCCGAAGCGACGGAGGACATGTTGATGATCGAGCCGCCGCCGTTGGCCAGCATGGCCGGCAAAAACGTGCGAATCATCTTGTACATGGCGGTGACGTTAAGGTCGAAGGCGAAGCTCCAGTCTTTATCGGAGCATTCGAGGATAGTGCCGCTGTGTACCACGCCTGCGCAGTTGAACAGCACGTCCAGCGCACCGATTTCAGCAGCCAGGCGTTCGATGGAGGCGTGGTCGGTGACATCCAGCACGTGCTTGTGTACGCCTTGTAGCCTGTCTAGGGCAGCGCCGTTGATATCGACGGCGAAAACTTCTGCGCCCGCCTTCAGATAAGCCTCGACACTGGCTTGACCTATGCCTTGGGCGGCGGCGCTGATGAGCACTCGCTTACCGGTGAGATCCATGGTGAGTCCTTGTTCTTATTGTGGAAACGATTGTGGAGACAATGCTGTTTCAGGTCTAAAGGTCAGGCCATTGCAGGCGTGCCGCTGAGATCTCGAACACGCTCAACTCGTGAGGTTTGCTATGATCCGCACAGTGCAGCGATCCAATGGTCAGGCCACTGGGCCATTTTGTAGCACTTGTCTGCGGCCTCAACAAGGCCATTTTTTCGCTGATCGACGTTCCGAAATCCTGAGCTGAGCACCGATGCCTATCCAAGCCATTGATAATCAACGACTTTACCGACAGATTGCCGATCAGTTGCGCGCATTGATCGACAGCGGCGAATTTCCTCCGGGCAGCCGCCTGCCAGCCGAACGTGAACTGGCGAAAATGCTGGGAGTCAGTCGGGCATCGGTGCGCGAGGCGATGATCGCGCTGGAAGTGATCGGCCTGGTGGATGTGCGTGTTGGCAATGGCGTGCTGGTCTGCGAACAGCCGGTGCAGCTGTTGTCGGATGAACCGGTGATGACTCAGGCCACTCGCGATCAGTGGAAGGACCCTGATCCCGAGTTGGGCATCGAGGTGGATTTCAGCGCCGAAATCCCGCCGTTCGCGTTGTTGCAGGCGCGACGTCTGATCGAGCCGGAAACCGCTGCATTGGCTGCGCAGAACGCCAGCGACGAAGAACTCCGGGGCATTCGCGCCGCTTTCGAACGCAACGCCCGCGACAACCGCGCGCACTCCCATACTCACCCAGGCGATCGCCTGTTCCACATCCGCATTGCCCAGGCTTCGGGTAATCCTGCGTATGCGCTGCTGATCCAGCACCTGTTGGGGCATCAGTACGGCAGTATGTTTCAGCGGCTGCAGGCGCATTACACCTCGGACGACATGCCGTTCAGATCGGAGCATGAGCACATTCTGATCCTGCAAGCGCTGGAAAATCGCGATCCCGAAGCCGCGCGTCGGGCGATGGCAGGGCATTTGGATGAGGTGATCCGGATATTCAGTCGGGGCGGAGTTTAAAAGCTCACTCCCAGCTCCTGTGTTGTCTGCCCAGGCTCGGTTCAGACTCGAGGGTTCGCCGTATTCTTCGTCACCAACCGCAACCCGCTGGCAATACTGCCCACTGCCGCGAACCCTGCGCCAATGCTCAGCGCCAGGACCGGGCCGTGGCTGCTGGAAATGCCGAAGCTCAGCGCGACCAGCGCCGCGCCGGTGGCCTGGCCGATCAGGCGTGCGGTGGCGATGGTGCCGCTGGCGCCACTGGAGCGCTCTTTCGGAGCGCTGGTCATCAGGGCTTTCTGGTTCGGCGCCTGGAAGAACCCGAACCCCAGGCCGCAGAGAATCATTCGCGCACCAATGGAAATCACACTGGCATCGGCCGGCATGGTCGCCAGCGAAATCATCCCCACGCACAGCATCGCCAGCCCAATGCCGCCCAACAGCCCCGGGGCATATCGATCGGAGAGGCGCCCGGCGACCGGCGCGATCATCGCCACCACCACTGACCACGGTGTCATGAGAAATCCGGTCTGCACCGGATCCCGCCCCAGTGTCGACTCGAAAAAGAACGGCAGCGAAACGAACGCCAGACCCTGCGTCGCGAACGAACAGAACGCCGTCAGCGCGGAGAGGGCGAACATCGGGCGCTTGAGCAGATCCAGCGGAAACATCGGCGCAGGGTGTCCGGCTTCACGCTTGAGCATGGCCGCGCCGCCCACCAGAAAGATCGCCAGTGCAATCAGCACGCTGCTCATAGAACCCAGTTGCGCCGCCTGACTCAAGGCGAAGATCAGTGCGCCGAAAGTGATCACGTTGAGGATCGCCGTCGTGCGGTCGAACACCAGGCTACCGGGCTTGGTGGCGGGCAGGGAGTTCCAGGCGAACACCAAGGCGAATACCCCGATCGGCAGGTTGATCGCGAACAGCCACGGCCAACTGGCGACCGACAGCACCAGCGAAGCAACGGTGGGACCGACTGAAAATGCAGTGCCGACCACCAGTGCGTTCATGCCCAGACCGCGACCGAGCCGCTCGCGAGGAAAGATCGAGCTGATCAATCCGGCGTTGACGCTCATGATGGCGCTGGCGCCGATACCTTGCAGCACGCGGGCGACGGTGAGGGTCGGCAGTGACCAGGAAAAGGTGCACAGCGCGGAGGACACCACGAACAGGATCAGGCCGCCCAGGTACACCTTGCGTTGCCCCAGAACCCCGCCCAATGCCGCGAAGGGCAATAGCGTGGCAACCGCCGCCAGTTGATAGGCGTTGATGATCCACACCGACGCAGCCGGCGAGGCATGCAGGTCCGCGGCGATGGCGGGTAGGGCAGTGTTGGCGATGGCGGTATCGAGGGTCGCGAGCGCGATGGACATCAGAATCGCTGCCATGCCGCGAAATTCGCGGGGGGTGAGCTTATCGCTGACGCGCGGGGAATCCTGAGTAGCGGGCTGGACCATTATCGACAACGCTCCGGGGAAAACTGCTGGCGGGACTGCAAGCACAGAAGAAGGCCCGATGGTGCCGGTTTGTCAGGGGACTGTGCAATGGGCAGATGCTTGAGTTTGAGCGCTGCGGGCAGGGTTGAAAAAGGGTGGTCCCATGCACAGGCGCGCTGGCCCGCGATGACGGTCTACCTGCGACAGATTCATCACTTGGTAGATCGCATCGCGGGTCAGCGCGCTTCTACAGTTCTTTATGCTTGACGTTAACCGCCCTGGGTATCGATGTCGGCGTCGGTTTCGCCGGTGTCTTTTTGTTCACTCGTGGTATCGGTCGATTGGTGTTCTTCAGGCTTGAAGTCCGGCGTGAAGCTGTTCTCCCCGGACTGATTGCCATTGTTCTGCTGGGTCTGCGCACCGCTGTTGCTCTGGCTTTGCGATCCGCCCTGAGTCGATTCTGGCGTCGTATCCTGGCCCATGTGATTGTCCGGAGTGTCCGGGTCGATGGCAGGGTCGTGGCGGCCGGTGGTCTGTTGGTTATCTTGGGTAGCCATATGCACCTCTTCTGAATGCCCGATTCACCGGGCTTACAGATATCGAGGGCACAAGGACGCAGGCGTTCGATGAATCTGCCGACCGGTTGTCTGTCCGATTCAGCTGTCGCGATAAGCGCCCGTGACCGGCAAGCGGCTGCCAAGACGATAGCGCGAAGACGGGTGGACCAGACGCACGTACGTCACCACCCGACCGCTGCTCCAGGTGCGGCGCATCAGCACCAGACAAGGCTCGCCAGGGTCGATCTGCAGGTACTTGAACTCGTCGGCGGAGGGATGGCTGGCTTCGACGATATGTTCCATTTCGTCCGGTTGAATGATCTGCAATAGGTAACGCGCGGACTGCACCTGATCGCCAAACGGCTGTTGCAGAAACTGCGGTGCAGCCTGCGGATTGACGTAGCGATCTTCCAGTTGCACCGCCACGTCGTCCTCGTAATGCACACACAGCAGGTGAAACACCGATGCTCCGGTAGGCAAAGACAAGGCCGAGGCGATGGGCATCGACGCCGACTCGCGCGCCAGGTGCAGCACCTGACAGCGATAGCGATGGCCACGGGTGAGGATTTCGTCGGCAATGTTGGAGATGTGCAGCAGGTTCGATTGCGGTTTGCTTTCAGCGACGAAAGTGCCAACTCCGGAAATCCGCAGCAGGCGGCCTTCCTCGGTCAACTCCCGCAACGCCCGGTTGACGGTCATGCGAGACATGCCCAGTTCCAGCACCAGGCGATTTTCCGAAGGAATCAGATCACCGGGTTTCCATTCTCCGGATACCAACTTGCCGTGCACGAAGTCTTTCGCCTGCCGATACAGGGCTTGTGGGGCAGGCTTGTCCATTATCGACCTCCTTAACGCAGTGCGTTCCGGGTGAAGTGCATGCGATCACTGTGCAGGAGCGCGCTTGCCCGCGATAGGCCGGGAACCGGTCGTAAAACCTGGAAACGCGGTAGGCCACGATTCCCGGATGTGCTGCTGGTCTGCGGCCTATCGCGGGCAAGCGCGCTCCTACAGGTTCGGCGTTGGCGGTTTGCTGTCCTGCCAGAAGGCGTTGCGGTCCAGGTAGTTCTGCAGAAATTGCTGTAAGCGCGGCTGTTCGGCGTTATGGAAAATCTGCTGCGGCGTGCCACGGGCCACCACTTCACCCTGATCGAGGAAGATCACCGAATCGGCCACTTGCGCGGCGAAACCCATCTCATGGGTGACCACGACCATCGTCATGCCTTCCTTGGCCAGAGTTTTCATCACTTGCAGCACTTCGCCCACCAACTCCGGGTCCAGGGCCGACGTGGGCTCGTCGAACAGCATGATGTGCGGCTCCATCGCCAACGCCCTGGCAATCGCTACCCGCTGTTGCTGACCGCCCGACAGCTGGGCTGGATACGCATTGGCCTTGTGCGCCAGCCCGACTTTTTCCAGCATCGCCATGCCACGCTTGTTCGCTTCATCCGCCGACAGCCTGCGCACCCGGCGCAGGGCCTCGCAGACGTTGCCGATGGCAGTCATGTGCGGCCACAGGTTGAACTGCTGGAAGACCATGCCGATGTTGCGGCGCACCTGATTGATCTGCGATTGCGGCGCGCGACGACGGCCCTTGTCGGTGTTCTGCCAGCCGAGCAGCTGGCCCTCGATGCGAATCTCGCCTTCGTCGTATTCTTCGAGAAACGCCATGCTGCGCAGCAAGGTGCTCTTGCCGGAGCCGGACGGGCCGATCAGGCACACCACTTCCGAGCGTTGCACCTCAAGGTCTATGCCCTTGAGCACGCGCAGGGGACCGAAGCTTTTGCCGACCTTGCTCAGCGTCAGAATGGTGGGCTGCTCGCCGGGCGCTGTTGCCGAAATCTTCATGCTTTCACCTTGTTTCTCGCGTGTGCTGGCGGACACGGCGCCGCTGGGAATCAGGAGGCTGTTCATCGTGGTTGCCTGCTCATGAAACGGCCGACACGGCTTTCCAGGAGCATGCCCAGCCGCGAGCACAGTTCCACCAGAATCAGGTAGCCGATGCACAGCATCAGCAGGGTTTCGACGAAGGCGAAGGTTTCCGAGCCGATGCCGGTCAGGACCATCGTCAGCTCCGGGATGGTAATGATCGACAACACGGCGGTTTCCTTGCACAGCACGGTAATCATGTTGATCAGCGCGGGGAGGATGATCACCAGCATCTGCGGCACCTGGATGCGCCAGATGCATTGCAGGCGGGAGATGCCCAGGCAGTCGGCGGCTTCCAGTTGCCCCCGGGCGACCGATTCGAAACCGAGGCGGAAGATCTCGGCGAAGTACACGCTGCCGTAGACCCCCAGGCCGAGGATGCCGGCGGGGATCGGGTCCAGGCTCAGGCCGAACGCCGGGCCGCCGTAGTACACCAGAAACAGCTGCACCAGAAACGGCGTGCTGCGGATCAGTTCGATGAACACCCGCAGCGGCGCGCGCACGAAGTTGTTGCCGAACACCTGCGCCACGGCAATCAGCATACCGAGGGCGATGCCCAGCACCACGCCGCTGCTCCAGGTGCCAAGGGTGACCAGAAAGCCCGAACCGATATCGCCCAGGTGGTCGGTGACGATTTTCGGGTCGAAGATCATGCGGTCTGCTCCTTCAACCGGCGCTCGAGCAGGCTGCCGCAGTACGCCAGGGGGACGTTGATCAGGCAGTAGAAGCCAGCCAGCATCAAGTAATCCTGGATGAACATATAGTCGCTGGCGGCGAGGTTTTGCGCGGTGCGGGTCAGGTCGGCCAGGCCGACCACCGAGACCAGCGACGAGGCCTTGATCAGCAGAATCATTTCATTGACCAACGCGGGCAGCGTCAGGCGCACGGCCTGCGGCACGCGGATGCGCAGCAGCATCTGGCTGGTGCTCAGGCCCAGCAGGCCGGCTGCTTCCAGTTGGCCGCCAGGAATCGCAAGAAAGCCACCACGCATGATCTCGGCGATGTAGGCACCGGCCGCCAGCGACAGGCCGATGATCGCCGCCATCGTGGGCGAGACATTCGGCAGGCCGATGCGCGGCAGAAAGTAATAGATGAACAGCAGTTGCACCAGCAGCGGAATGCCGCGGAACACGAAAATATAGGCCCCGCCCAGACGGCGAAGCAGGGGAACCGGCGACAGGCGCAGGCTGCCGACGACGATGCCGATGACAAAACCGATTGCCAGCGCGGCAATGGAAACCTGCAACGTTACCCACAGGGCGTCGAGCAGGAGAGGGGCATTTTGCTGCAGCAAGGGCCAATCGAACACGGTGTGACTCCAGCTTTGGATCGAGGCTTATCAACATCTCTGCCATCAGGTTGTGCCCAATTTCGAACACCACCTCGACCTCTGCGGGATTGAGCTTGCTCACGAAGGGGCCGGTACATTCATAGCATCTGTTCCGACTGTACCCGCGCATTCGTGAGCAAGCTCACTTCCACAGGGTCCGGGTCGCCTGGGAGATCCCGGAACGAGCCGCCCAATGTGGCGGCTGACGATCACCAGGTCGGATCGAAATCACCCTTCGGCACGTCCATTTCAGCGCCCAGCCATTTCTTCTGCAGGGCAGCCAGGCGGCCGTCGTCGTGCATCTTGGTCACGGCGGTATCCAGCGCCGCGATCAGGCTGTCGGCATCAGCGTCCTTGCGGCCCAGATAGGCGAAGTAGGATTTCTTGCCAAACGGTGGTTGCACCACTTTGTACAGGTTGGCTTTTTGCGCGGCGACGTAGGAGATGTTCGGCAATGAGTTGGCCACCGCCACGATGCGCTTGGCCGCAAGGTCAGCGTAGGCCTGGTTGTTGTCGACATATTCACGGATGGTGACCTTCTCCGGCAGGGTCGCGGCGAAGGTTTTCAGCTCTTCCAGCTGCGCCGAGCCTTTGCCGGCGCCGACGGTTTTGCCCGAGATGTCTTCCGGCTTCTTGATGCTGTCGTCCTTGGCACCGGCGATCAGTGCCACGGTGGCTTCGGCAATCGGCGAGACGAAGTGGTAGCGCTCTTTACGCGCCTTGGTGACGATGATCGGGCCGGCCACCACGTCGAATTTCTTGGCTTCCAGCCCCGGCAGAACGCTTGGCCAAGGCAGGTCGAGGAACTTGATCTTGACCCCTAGCTCCTTACCCAGCTCGGCGAACAGCTCGGCGTTCAAGCCTTGCTGTTTCCCCGCTTCGAGGAAGTCGAACGGGGCGAATTGCATCTCTGTACCGACCACCAGCTCACCGGCTTTCTTCACGTCCGCCAACTGGTCGGCATGCGCCGCCAGCGGCAACAGGGCGAGCGCCACTGCGAGGCTCAGGCTTTTAAGCGTCTTGCTGAACACCTTTGTACCGAAGCAGGAATCGAGTTGCATGGGGTAGCTCTTCATAGTGAAACTCCTCATTGGGTAACTCTCATTCACCAGATGCAGTGATGTGTCGTCGTTAGGGGGCGCCATAAGCAGTGCGTGTGCAGTTAGCGTGCCATACCGGTATATACAACCGGCGCGAGCCGTTAGCTGAAGATTTTCCCCGGGTTCAGAATGCCGTTGGGGTCGAAACTGCGCTTGATTTCGGCCATCGTTTGAAGCGCTTCGGCGCTCACCGAGTGATGCAGAAATTCACGCTTGAGCAGGCCGATGCCATGTTCGGCAGACACCGCGCCTCCCAGTTCGCCGACCGCGCTATAGACCAGCTCTTCGATTTCAAAAACAGGCGCAGGCTGCGGCAGGCTGTTGCAGTCCACGGTCAGATGCAGGTTGCTGTCGCCAATGTGGCCGAAATACACGCTGTGGTTACCCGGCCAGCGTTGGTCCAGGCGCAGGCGACACAGCTCGGCGAAGTCACCGATCTGCCCGATGGGCAGGCTGATGTCGAAGTTCAACGGCGCCAGGCGCGCCGGGAATTCGCCGGTGGCCTCACGAATCTTCCACAGGCTGCGGGCCTGGCCCTGGGAGGTTGCGAGGATGGCATCGACCACTTCACCGGCCTGGACGGCGGCTTCGAGGGTCTGTTCGAGCACTTCGTGGGTGGCCGACGATTCCAGCAGCACATAGAGCGGGTGATGATCGGGCATCGGCGGGACCGGATTTTCCAGCCACGACACGCCCATGCGGAAGAAGTCCTGCCACATCAGTTCGTAGGCTTGAGGCGTTCCGGCGCTGCGCTGCAGGCGGCGCAGCAGGGCGACGGCGCTGGCGTAATCGGGCAGGGCGCAGAGCAGGGTGGAGGTCTGGCCCGGTTGCGGCGTCATCTTCAGCACCGCGCGGGTAATCACCCCAAGAGTGCCTTCGCTGCCGATGAAGCACTGTTTTAGGTCATAACCGCAGTTGTTCTTGATCATCTTGTTCATCAGGTTCAACACGCGACCGTCGGCCAGCACCACCTCCAGGCCCAGCACAAGATCGCGGGTCATGCCGTAGCGAATCACCGCGTTACCGCCGGCATTGGTCGCGATATTGCCGCCAATCTGGCACGAGCCGCGGGCCCCGAGGTCCAGCGGAAACAGGTAGCCGGCGTCGGCCACCGCCTGCTGAATCTGCTGCAACGTAGTGCCGGCCTTGACCGTGACAGTGGCCGCCGCGACGTCGATTTCCTCGATGCCGCGCAGGCGGTCCAGCGACAAAGCGATGTCGGTCGAGCGCGGTACGGCGCCGCCCGCCAGCCCGGTCATGCCGCCTTGTGGCACCACCGATTGTCGAGCGGCATTGCAAATGCGCAGGGCGGTGGCGACCTGCTCGGTGTCCCTGGGCAGGATCAACGCGGCAGGACAGGTCGGGGTGTGGCGGGTCCAGTCGCTGTAGTGACGCGGGCTGATGGCCTCGCCGGTCAACACTTGCGCAGCGCCCAGGGCCTGGCGTAGGTCAGTGATGGTCTGTTGCAGGTCGCTCATGGCATCAACTCACGGTAAAAGTCGCAGCGGCGCCCGGGTTGGGGCTGACGCGCAAGTGATTCAGGTCCGGCTGGCCGAGCAGGGTCAGGGCCAGACGCAATTCATTGGACAGCAGGTCCAGCGCGTGACCGACGCCAGCCTGGCCGCCGACGGCCACGCCATACAGTGTGGCGCGGCCCAGCAGCACCGCATCGGCACCTAGCGCGCAGGCCTTGAGAATGTCGGTGCCGCGACGAATGCCGCTGTCGAGAAGAATGCTCAGCTTGCCCTTGGCCACCTCGACGATGGCGGGCAGGCAATCGAGGCTCGCAGGTACGCCGTCTAGCTGGCGACCGCCATGATTAGTCACGACGATGCCGTCCAGCCCAAGCTTCACCGCCTGCTCGGCGTCCTGCGGATGCATTACTCCCTTGAGCAGCAGACGATGGGGCCAGCGTTCGCGCAGGCGGGCCAGAAAGTCCCAGCTCAGCTGCTTCTCCATCTTTTCACCAATGAAGTGCGCGGCGCCCGAGGCATTGCGCTGATCGGCGGGCAGGTAGCGATCGAGGTTGGCCATGCTCGGCATGCCGTGGGGCCATAGGGTCTGTTTGATCCAGCGCGGGTGGCGCAACACATCGAGTTTGTTGCGCAGCCTCAACTGGCGCGGGCGGGCGAAGTTGCGCTTGTCCCACTCGCGATTGCCCAGCAGCACGGCATCGGAGGTCAGCAGCAGGGTCCGGCAACCCACGGCCTCGGCACGCCGCAGCAGGTCTTCCTGCACTTGAGGATCGGTCATGCTGTACAGCTGAAACCACAGCTCGACGTCGGGCACGGCGGCGACGATTTGCTCCAGCGAGCTGGTCGACACGGTGCTCAAGGAAAATGGCAGGCCGCGCTCGGAAGCGGCGCGGGCCAGATGGATATCGGCGTCGCGATGCAGCATGCCGTTGTAGCCGGTGGGAGCGATCGCCATCGGTAAGGGCCGCTCACGACCGAGGAAGGCGCGGCGGGTGTCCGGGGTCTGCCAGGGCACCAAGGTACGCGGCAACAGACTGACCTCGGCGAAAGCCTGCCGGTTGCGCGCCAGGGTCAACTCTTGCTCGGCGCCGCCTTCCAGGTATTCCCAGGCGAAATGCGGCAAGCGCCGACGGGCCATATGGGCCAGCTCAGCGATGCTGTGAGCGCGGGTGAAATCGGGGCCGGCATGATAGCGACGCATGAGTGTCCTTTAGCCGTTGGGTAGGCCGAGCTGTATAGACAGCTGAGGCAAGATGCAGGCCAGTTCGCTTTGTGAGCCTGCCTGGGGTGCTGGCGCTTATCAGGACGGAAATGGTTCAGGCGTGATGTCACCAAAAGTTGCACCGAATGGGTTCCGGGTGCCCGGTGCTGGGGCATGGGGAAACCGCAGCCGTCCTCCATCCGCTAGGCGCGCGCTTGGTCTGGGCGGCATTCGGACGATGGCGGGTGATACGCGGCACACTAAATGCTTCGCCCTGTCTATACAGCCCATCTCCATCGCACCACCGCCAGGAGCTTGCATGAATGCCACTGCCAATCTTCCGTTGATCGACATGGCCGGGGTCCGCGAGGGCGACGAGGCCGCCACCCTTCGGGCGGGCGAGGCCATTCGCAAGGCCTGTAGCGAGACAGGGTTCTTCTACATCGTCAACCACGGCGTGACGCAATCGGTGATCGACACGGCAATGGCCGCCGCGAAAACCTTCTTCGCCTATCCGGCTGAAGTGAAGCGTCAGGTCGCAGTGAACAAGCGCCACCGTGGATGGCATTCGCTGGGCGGGGCGCTGATGTATGAGGCGACCAAGCCGGACTTCAAGGAGTTTTTCAGCATGGGGCTGGAGCTGCCGGAAGAGGATCCTTGCGTGCTGGCCGGGGAAGCGTTGCGCGGGCCGAACCAATGGCCGGGTTTCATGCCTGAACTGCGTCTGGCGCTGGATGCGTATTACGAGCAGGTCGGTTTGGCGGGGGCGGATCTGCTCAAAGCGGTGGCGGTCGGGCTGGGCATCGAGCCGGGCTTTTTTGCGCCGAAATATGGGAAGCGACTGCAGCGCACGCAGATGGTGTATTACCCGCCGCACCCGCCGCTGGCCGAGACCGATCAGTTTGGTGTCGCGCCGCATACCGATTATGGCTGTATCACGTTGCTGTATCAGGACAACAGCGGCGGGTTGCAGGTGCGTGAGTTGGCCAGCAACAGGTGGATCGATGCCGCACCTATCGAGGGCAGTTTGGTGGTCAATGTGGGAGATCTATTAGCGCGTTGGTCGAATGATCGATTTCGATCGACGTTGCATCGGGTGATTAATAAGTCGGGGCATGAGCGGTATTCCATCGCCACGTTCTACGACCCCACCTATGGTGCAGTGGTCGACCCCTGTGATCTGGGCATCGATGCAGCCGCCAGCCTGTATCCGTCAGTGGCCGCGGGGGACTACATCCTCAAACGCATTGATGACTCGATGGCGTACCGCAAGAAGGCGCAGTGAATCGGGGCTCAAGTGGGCGTGGGGACTGGGGGTCTATCCGTGATCAGGGTTGGCGCTGATTCACCTTTCCGCCCCCCTCGGCGGGTGACTTTCCAAGTGCGGGAGTCCAAAATGCTCTGGCACCTGGCTAGGCCCCTCCTTCGGCGGAATTCCCTCACTCCGGCGACGCTTCGTGAACCCGCGGTCATCCGCCGTCCATGCCGCTCGGCCCACGGAGCGTCACCTGCGCTCTGCCTGCACCAAGTCGCGATGCGTGTAGTCTGGAACTTCGTGCGCCAAGATCAAAAATCAAAAGCAAAATGCACCTGCCCTGATCGTTCCCACGCTTTGCTTGGGACCGCATCCTCTGACCCTCTGAGTCATGCAGATACTGGATGTAGAGCGTCCAGGCCCGGGTTCCCACGCAGAGCGTAGGAACGATCAAAGACCGGCCCGGCCGGACTGCTACTGGGGATCGTGTGTATGCGCACAATTCCGATACGCCGCTTAACTTGTAGAGACGTCGGAGGTTACGACGGCAGCGAAGGCGGTGGATCAGCTATGGATGTGCTGTCTGGCACTACGCTTTCGCGGCTGTCGCACAGCTCCGGCAGCTCCCACAGGTCTTGAGCCAGGCTTGAGCATCTGCATCTGATCTTGCTCTTCATACGCAAAAACTTAGACGCCGCCGAACGCGAGGATCAAAGACCGGCCCGGCCGGACTGCTACAGCGGATTGTGTGCATGCGCATAATTCCGATACGCCGCGTAACTTGTGGGAGACGTCGGAGGTTACGACGGCAGCGAAGGCGGTGGATCAGCTATGGATGTGCTGTCTGGCACTACGCTTTCGCGGCAGTCGCACGGCTCCGGCAGCTCCCAAAAGTCTTGAGCCAGGCTTGAGCATCTGCATCTGATCTTGCTCTTCATACGCAAAAACTCAGACGCCGCCGAACGCGACTTGGGTGCAGGCGGAGTGAGGGCGTCCGACGAAGCCGGACCAAACCGGGAGCAAGCACACCTGGTGCTTCTTGAAACACAGAGCGGGTGCTTTTCCAAGTCACTCGCTGAAGGCGAAACAGTTCGGCCGTTAGGACGAACCTGGCCAGCGCCGCCCGAAACAACGGATATACGCTCACTGACAGCGCCAACTTCCAACCCGTGAAAAAAACAAAAAAAAGGGAAGCAGACCTAAATCCGCTTCCCCTCTTGCAGCGCTTGACCCGCTCTTTTAAATGACCGCCAGAATCGCCTTGGTCACCGCCTCGATGTTGCTCTTGTTCAAAGCAGCCACACAAATCCGCCCGGTATCCAGCGCATAAATCCCGAACTCACTGCGCAGGCGATGAACCTGCGGTGTGGTCAGGCCCGAATACGAAAACATCCCGCGTTGACGAGCAACGAAGCTGAAATCCTGACCCGCCGCGTTGTTCGCCAAACGGTGGGTCATCTCTTCACGCATGCCGCGAATACGCAAGCGCATCTCTGCCAATTCGTCTTCCCACTTCTGACGCAATTCAGCGTTATTCAGCACCGCGGCCACAATGGTCGCGCCATGGGTCGGCGGGTTGGAATAGTTGGTGCGGATCACGCGTTTGACCTGAGACAGCACACGACCGGTCTCTTCCTTCGAGTCGGTCACGATCGACAGCGCGCCGACACGCTCGCCGTACAGCGAAAACGACTTGGAGAACGAGCTGGAAGCGAAGAAGGTCAGGCCGGAATCGGCGAACAGACGCACCGCAGCGGCATCCTCATCGATGCCGTCGCCAAAACCCTGATAGGCCATGTCGAGGAACGGCACGTGACCTTTGGCTTTCAGCACTTCAAGGACGTGTTTCCAGTCCTCGAGGGTCAGGTCGACGCCGGTCGGGTTGTGGCAGCAGGCGTGCAGCACGACGATCGAACCGGACGGCAGGTTCTGCAGGTCTTCGAGCATGCCTGCGCGGTTCACGTCGTGGGTCGCGGCGTCGTAGTAGCGATAGTTCTGCACCTCGAAGCCAGCGGTTTCGAACAGCGCGCGATGGTTTTCCCAGCTCGGGTCGCTGATCGCCACTACGGCGTTCGGCGAGAGTTGCTTGAGGAAGTCCGCGCCGATTTTCAGTGCGCCAGTACCGCCGACGGCCTGTACGGTCATTACCCGACCCGAAGCCAGCAGCGGCGACTCGACACCGAACAGCAGGGTTTGCACGGCCTTGTCGTATGCAGCAATACCGTCGATCGGCAGGTAGCCGCGCGGAACGTGTTGAGCGACGCGAATTTCCTCTGCTTCGGCAACGGCACGCAGCAGCGGGACTTTCCCTTCTTCGTTGCTGTAAACGCCGACACCCAGGTTGACCTTGGTGGTACGGGTATCGGCGTTGAATGCTTCGTTAAGGCCCAGGATAGGATCGCGTGGTGCCATTTCGACAGCGGAGAACAGGCTCATTTTTGCGGCGGCTCTGAATGGGAGTGAATGGGTCGCATCGCTCCGGCCGAATGCACTGGAGCGGTGCACAAACGGGGAGTCAGTATAGAGACCATCGTGGGCGGGGGCGACAGGGCGGGGCCGGTTTTTTCCGGGTTTTTCCGATTATTTTCGACCATTAGTCATGTCGCGAGGACTAATGTCCCGAGGATGGCTTGAAAGCTGGCGTTGCGGACTCCATTTGTAGTCCCATCATTCTTTCTCCTTACGCTTTTTCTCCTGGCGAGATCAGTCGTCCGCGCTTATCACGCTTTGGCCCGCAAGCATTCCGGGCGGGGGCGAACACGGGGCGCAAACAAAGAGGTACTTATGTCCGAGTTTCAGCTCGTTACCCGTTTTGAGCCGGCCGGTGATCAGCCGGAGGCGATTCGTCAGCTGGTTGAAGGCATCGACGCCGGGCTGTCGCACCAGACCTTGCTGGGTGTGACCGGTTCGGGCAAAACCTTCAGCATCGCCAACGTGATTCAACAGGTGCAGCGCCCGACCCTGGTGCTGGCGCCGAACAAGACCCTCGCCGCGCAGCTGTATGGCGAGTTCAAGGCGTTTTTCCCTAACAATGCGGTCGAGTACTTCGTTTCGTACTACGACTACTATCAGCCCGAAGCCTACGTGCCGTCTTCGGACACCTTCATCGAGAAGGATGCTTCGATCAACGACCACATCGAGCAGATGCGCCTGTCTGCGACCAAGGCACTGCTGGAGCGCAAGGACGCGATCATCGTCACCACGGTTTCGTGCATCTACGGTCTGGGCAGCCCGGAAACCTACCTGCGCATGGTCCTGCACGTCGACCGCGGCGACAAACTCGATCAGCGCGCGTTGCTGCGGCGTCTGGCCGACCTGCAGTACACCCGCAATGACATGGACTTTGCGCGCGCGACCTTCCGCGTGCGAGGCGATGTGATCGACATTTTCCCGGCCGAATCGGATCTGGAAGCCATTCGCATCGAACTGTTCGACGATGAAGTCGAGAGCCTGTCGGCCTTCGACCCGTTGACCGGCGAAGTCATCCGCAAATTGCCACGCTTCACCTTCTACCCCAAGAGCCACTACGTAACGCCTCGCGAAACGCTGCTGGACGCCATGGAAGGGATCAAGGTCGAGTTGCAGGAGCGTCTGGAGTACCTGCGCGGAGCGAACAAGCTGGTGGAAGCGCAACGTTTGGAGCAACGCACCCGTTTCGATCTGGAGATGATCCTTGAACTGGGTTATTGCAACGGCATCGAGAACTACTCGCGCTATCTGTCGGGCCGTCCCTCCGGCGCGCCGCCGCCTACGCTCTACGACTATCTGCCGCCGGATGCATTGCTGGTGATCGACGAATCCCATGTCAGCGTGCCCCAGGTCGGCGCCATGTATAAAGGCGACCGTTCGCGTAAGGAAACCCTGGTCGAGTATGGCTTCCGTCTGCCGTCGGCGCTGGACAACCGGCCCATGCGCTTCGACGAGTGGGAGGGCGTCAGCCCGCAGACCATCTTCGTTTCGGCGACCCCAGGCCCATACGAGGGCGAGCATGCGGGACGTGTGGTCGAGCAAGTGGTGCGGCCGACCGGTCTGGTCGACCCGCAGATCGAGATTCGTCCGGCGCTGACTCAGGTCGACGATCTGCTGTCCGAGATCAAGAAGCGCGTCGACACGGAGGAGCGGGTGCTGGTCACGACGTTGACCAAACGCATGTCCGAAGACCTCACCGATTACCTGGCTGACCACGGGGTGCGGGTGCGCTATCTGCACTCGGACATCGATACGGTGGAGCGGGTCGAGATCATTCGCGACCTGCGCCTGGGTACCTTCGATGTGCTGGTAGGGATCAACCTGCTGCGCGAGGGGCTGGACATGCCTGAAGTGTCGCTGGTGGCGATTCTCGATGCCGACAAGGAAGGCTTCCTGCGTTCCGAGCGCTCGTTGATCCAGACCATCGGCCGCGCGGCGCGTAACCTCAATGGCCGGGCGATTCTCTACGCCGACAACATCACCGGCTCCATGGAGCGGGCCATCGGCGAGACCGACCGCCGTCGCGACAAGCAGATCGCCTTCAACCTGGCCAACGGCATCACCCCCAAAGGCGTGGTCAAGGACGTCACCGACATCATGGAAGGCGCTACCGTGCCCGGCTCGCGCAGCAAGAAGCGCAAGGGCATGGCCAAGGCTGCCGAAGAGAACGCCAAGTACGAAGCCGAATTGCGCTCGCCGAGCGAAATCACCAAGCGCATTCGTCAGCTGGAAGAAAAGATGTACCAACTGGCACGAGATCTGGAGTTCGAAGCAGCGGCGCAGATGCGCGACGAAATCACCAAGCTGCGTGAGCGGTTGTTGGCGGTTTGAAGCGAACACATCGAGGCCGTGTGATGCAACGAACCACAAAGCGACTGATTCTGCGCGCCCCTACCCCGGACGATCTCGACAGTCTGTTCGCGATCTACGGCGATCCGGCGACCCATCAGTTCAACCCGTCCGGGCCTTTGAGCCGCATCGAGCAGGCGCAGTCGTTGCTCCAGGGCTGGTTGGACCACTGGCAACGCGAAGGCTACGGGCAGTGGACGATCACTACCCGCGAACGTCCCGATCAGGTCATCGGCTTCGGCGGCGTCGATGCGCGCCGTTATCTGGATGTCTTACGACTCAATCTGGGTTATCGCTTTGGCGTGCAGGCCTGGGGGCAGGGGTATGCCACCGAACTCAGCCAGGCAGCGCTGGCCTTCGCCTTCACCGAGCTACAAGTTGCAGAAGTCTTCGCGGTCGTCAGACCCCAGCACCATGCTTCGATCCGTGTGCTGGAAAAGGCCGGCATGCATCGCATCGACACCCTTAGTGACGTGCCGGGACAGACGCCGAGCCTGGTTTATCGGTCGTCTCGGGATGAGGCGGTAAGCCAGGAGCAGTGATAGCCGCGGCTGCCGAATGCTGGCGATCAATCTTCGCAAAGCTCGCAAAATCTCAGTCGGTTGCCAAAGGGGTCTGCAATCTCCATCACCTTGCCCCAACCCTGTTCCTGAATCCCCGGCCTTGCATGCTTGTAGCGCTTGGCGTTCAGCTCGGCGTGCAATTGCTCGATGTCCGTCACCGGCACGAAAACCGTCGAGCCCGGCGTGGCATCGCCGTGGTGGCCGGTCAGATGGATGACCAGCTCACCTCGTCTGGCCTGGGCATACAGCGGCAGATCCTCTTCGAAGCGGTGCTCCCACTCGATGCGAAAGCCCAGAAAATCGACATAAAACGCCTTGGCCTGTTCTTCGGAAAAGATCCGAATCAATGGAATGGCTCCAGAAATCTGCATTGCCCCACGCTCCCTGATGGTTGGAGCGAGGATGCTAGCAGAACTCAATTGGTTTGGTGGGCTACGCCGACAGCGATCTAATGAGCGTTGTCGAGGAGTGCTGCAGGTCCGCATAAGCTCAGCGATTGACCTGCCGCGGCCGGACATAAATCGCCAACAGCATTGCGCCCAGACTCAGGCCCGCCAGCGCAACCGAACCTACATCGATCGCCAGGTCCAGCCCCCAGGCAGTGGCGGCGCGGCCCAGCAGCATTGCGACCACACCCTGCATCAGGTAAGCCACCAGAAACAGCGCCGACAGCGTGCCTGCGCGGTGATGCATCGGTGCATGGGCGTTGATCAGGTTCAAACCGCCCATGAACAGCAAGCTGTAACCGGCGCCGCTGGTCGCGCTGGACAGCAGAAATACCGGCAGTGCGTGGGTCGCGGTCGCCAACATCAGCAGCACCAGGCTGGCGATGGAAAAGCTCGCCCCCGCGATGATCGACAGCATTGAGGTGAAACGCTTGGCGACGATACCGGTGAGGCCCAGCACGATGGCGAACAGCGAAATCGCGCAGCCGTTGACCAGGGCATTATTCGAACCGATCAGGTCATGGGCGATCTGCGAGCCGAGGGACAGCATTGTTGCGCCCACCGAGTAGGCGCTCAGTACGGCGCTCACCGACACCAGAAACGCCTGGCGCAGCGGTGGGTGGATTCGCGGCAGTTTCAGCGTCCAGCGTTTGCGGCTTTGGGCTTTGGTGTGACGCGGCAGATGCCAGACGCCATACAGGGTGGCTACCAGGACGAGCACCAGGACCCAGAAGCTCAGGCGGGTGGGGAAGGGTGCATATTGAATCAGCCCGCCGCCGAGGATCAACGCCGCTGCCAGTCCGAACGCCTGGGCTGCGGTGGTGATCGCTCCGGCGAGTTTGGCTTTGCCTGGTGCGCTAAATTCGACCACGGCGGCTGCCGATGGTCCGGCAGAGAGCCCGACGCCGATGCCCATGAAGGCCCGGCCCACCAGCAGCCAGAGGACATTCGGAGCCACGGCGAACAGGAGCACGCCGATCAGCGAAGCGGACAGGCCCAGCAGCATGGCGGCGCGTCGGCCGATGTAGTCTGACAGATCGCCCAGAGCGATCAGCGTCGCGACCACGAATACCGGAAATACCGCGAATATGAGGGTGGTGATGGTGGGGGTCAGTTGCCATTGACGGGCGTAGAGCGGGTACATCATGGCGGGGGCCGCGCTGGTCCAGAGCGTATGGACGACGACTGCGGCGGCCACCAGGAAGCTGCTTTTGCGGCCCCAGGTGCGTGGTGAATGGCTCATGTGTTTCGCCTCACGGGTGTGTGTCGTGACATTAAGGTCGGGGGAGGAGGACTGGCTTGTATTGATGTGCGTTTGTTCCACTCGGGGAGGAAGCCGGACCGCTGAGGGGAAATTTACGGGCTGGAGCGAGGTGGAACAATTAGTGTGAAATGAGAATGATTGTTTCTTGTTTAGGGACGATAGCGGTGAGGAGATTGGGAAGCGGACGAGGCGGTGACGCGGGCAGGATCGCTGCTGGCGGCAAGCCGGTTGCTACAGGAATCGCGTCGCGTGAGTCGGGTACTTGGCGTCAGTGCTCACCCTCATACCGATCCAGCGTATCCCGCGCGATCTCCCGGCCCAGGGCGATCAGCTCCGGCGCTTTATAGAACTCGAAAAACCGGCACACACGCTTCGGCACGTTGATCAGAATGTCTGGCGGGTAGCCGGCAATCTTGTATTGCGCCAGCGACGTCTGCATCACTTCGAAACTCTGGTTGATCAGGTCCAGCAGCGATGCAGGGCCGACGTTGTCGACGATCACCGAACCGCTGGCGGATTTCGGCGCGCCGGGCTCGGTGGGTGCGGCAGTGGGTTGTTGGCCTTGCGGATCGGCCGATTCGGTATCGTGATGGCCCGCCAGCCACGGATTGTCCAGGGTGGCAGCGGCAGCCTTGAGACTGTCCTGTTCCAGGCGCAGGACGTCATCCCCGGCCACATCCAGCTTGCGCCGGAATGGCAGGTGCGAACCGATCGAACTGATCAGGCTGTCGAAGCGCTTCTTCACCGCCGGCGGGCGTTCGATCACGGGCAGCTGGTAGTGCTTCTGGTTGGTCGAGTTGAGGTTGACCGCCACGATCAGGTCGCAATGGCTGGATACCACAGGCACGATCGGCAACGGGTTGAGCAGGCCGCCATCCACCAATGTGCGATTGCCCTGCACCACCGGCGTGAACAGGCTGGGGATCGCCGCCGAAGCGCGCATGGCCGAATGCAGATTGCCTTCCTGAAACCATATTTCCTGCTGGTTTGTCAGGTCCGTCGCAACGGCGGTATAGGGGATGGGCAAGTCCTCGATGTTCACCTCGCCGACGATCTCGCGGATCTTGCCGAACACCTTCTCGCCACGTATGGCGCCAAGCCGAAAACTCACGTCCACCAGGCGCAGCACATCCAGATAATCCAGGCTCTCGATCCACGCCTTGTATTCCGGCAGCTTGCCCGCCGCATATATCCCCCCGATGACCGCGCCCATCGAACAACCGGCGATACAGGCGATGTCATAACCGCGCCTTTCCAGCTCTTCGATCACCCCAATGTGTGCATACCCTCTGGCGCCGCCGGACCCCAAGACCAGCGCGATTCTTTTTTTCATTCGCAAGCTCCCCGTTGCAGTGGTCCTACCCTACGCCGTCGCCGCGCGTGATTCAAAGTTATGCACTTGATGAGGTGTGGCGGCGGGAATAGGGTATAGGCTCACCGCTGATGGTCGATGACGTTGCACGTCAGCGTCACCCTAATAAGGAAAGCCACATGCCTCTGGTCAGAATCGATGTCGCCTCTGAAACCTCCCCCGAAACCGTCGCTACCATCGGCGACGTGATTTACGACGCCATGCGCACCACCGCCAGCGTCCCCGAACACGACAAATTCCAGATCATCCACCGCCACGGGGACGACGAGCTTGTCTACCCGGCAGCCGGTTATCTCGGCGTCACCTACACCAAGAGCATCGTGTTCATTCAGATCACCTGGAACGAGGGCCGAACCACCGAGGTGAAGAGGGCGTTCTACAAGGCCGTGGCGCAGGGGATTCACGAGCGGACCGGGTTGCGACAGGAGGATGTGTTTATCAATCTGATCGAGACCAAGCGCGAGAATTGGTCCTTTGGGAACGGGGAAATGCACTACGCGTGAGTGGGCCGCCTCGAAGGTTACACGGTCCGCTCTGATCACAGGCAGATCGCGCGGCGTTCACGGGCGCTGCCCAGCATGGATATAGATACTCCGCGACCGCTGACTGTGGCACTTTTACATCGCCGCACCGTCAAAGCCGCATCGTCGATTTCCATTGTTGAGGTAACACCCGATGAAAGCCTGGATCTGCCTGCCACTACTCGCCCTTGTTCTGACAGGCTGCGCGGGTAAAACCGCCTACCGCGACAGCTGCGCCACCAGTCTGGACGCGGCATGGCACGAACTGGACCTGGCCAAGGCCGAAGGTTTTGCCGGCACCGTCAGCTACTCCAAGGCCCTGTCATTGCTGACCGGCGCCAAGACCCAGCAGCAGTTCGAAGCCTTCGAAGGCTGCAACGAAAAAGCCGAGAAAGCGCGGTTCTATATCCGCGAGTCCCGCGCGGGGCGTTGAGTGCCTGATCACAGCCTTTGCCCGGCATGACACCAATCACTGTGAGGGTGAGTTGCTCACGAAAAGCGACGTATGAACCGCTGCGGTGATGGCCGATGTGCTGGCCCTTTCGTGAGCAGGCTTACTCCCACAGCTCGTCGGGCGCAGCGGAGTTCGTCGTTCTCAGCCACTTCTGATGAACTGCCCGCGACAATTGCTGCTCATTCCCTTCCTCCGCTCTGGCGAAAAGGCCTACGCTGACTTTAAAGTGGCTGCATGTCTGGCATCTGCTGCAGTCCTACTAGCCAAGAGCAGTCGCCTGGGGAGGCTTTCCGATGGGCAGAAAACTGGATGCGTGCTTAAACGCGATCAATGAAGTGGTACTGGGCAAGGAGCCTCAGGTACGTCTGGCCATGGCTTGCCTGCTGGGTGGGGGGCATCTGCTGATCGAGGATCTGCCCGGCATGGGCAAGACCACCCTCAGCCATACCCTGGCGCGGGTGCTGGGGTTGAGTTTCCAGCGGATTCAATTCACCTCCGATCTGCTGCCAGGCGACATTCTCGGTACTTCGATCTTCGACCGGGAAACCGGGCAGTTCACCTTTCACCCGGGGCCGATCTTCGCCGAACTGGTGCTCGCCGACGAAATCAACCGCGCCACGCCCAAGAGCCAGAGCGCGTTGCTCGAAGCCATGGAAGAGGGCCAGGTGACCATCGAAGGTGCAACTCGTCTGTTGCCCAATCCGTTTTTCGTCATCGCCACGCAAAACCCGTTCAGCCAGGGTGGCACCTTTGCCTTGCCCGAGTCGCAACTGGACCGCTTTCTGATGCGCCTGTCCCTGGGCTATCCGGCGCGTTCGGCGGAAAAAGCCTTGCTGCTGGGCGAATCGCGGCGTGAGTTATTGCCGCGCATCGAGCCGATTATCGACCACACTGAACTGGCGGCCTTGCAGGCGCAAGCCCGTGGGGTTCGGGCCAGCGATGCGCTGGTGGATTATGTGCTGCGCCTGGTGGACGCCACTCGCAACCAGCCCCAGTTCGCCTACGGCCTGTCGCCGCGGGCGAGTCTGGCGATTCTCTCGGCGGCGCGGGCCTGGGCGCTGTTGATCGGGCGTGATTACGTAATACCGGAAGACGTTCAGGCGATCCTGCCCGCAGTGATCGGCCATCGTCTGCGCGAGCGCACCGATCCGACCGGGCATAGCGGCGGGGCGTTGGTTCAATGGCTGCTGCGTGAGGTGCCGGTGCTTTGATTCCTCAGTTCAAACCGGTCTGGCAGCGCTGGGTGGGGCGTCGCATTCCCCCTGCCTCGCGGATCGAGCTGGATCACCGCCGAATTTTCATACTGCCGACCCGGGTTGGCGGCACCTATGCGCTCGTGCTGGTTCTGCTGTTGCTGGTGTCGATCAACTATCAAAACAGCCTGGCCTACGGTCTGACTTTCCTCATGCTCTCGGTGGGCTTGCTGGCGATTCTTCACACCTACCGCAATTTCAGCGGCCTGATCCTCAGCGCCAGCCATGCCCGCTCGGTGTTCGTCGGCGAGCCGGTGCAACTGCGCCTGCGTCTGGAGAGCGGGTTGAGCGGCCATCAAGCCATCGCCCTTGGTTGGGACAGCGAGCGACTGGAGCAGACCGATGTCGATGCCGAGCGCCAGGTAGAAGTCGCGCTGACCTTGCCTGCCGTCAATCGCGGCTGGCTGCGAGCGCCGCGTCTGCGAGTGGAGAGCGTATTTCCGCTGGGTATTTTCCGCGCCTGGAGCTGGCTGGATCTGGAGCAGACCGTGCTGATCTATCCGCGTCCGGTGGCGGGCAGCATGCCGCTGCTGCAAGGGGTTCAGCCCCACGCCGAAGATGACGGTCAGGCGACTCAGGGGCAGGGCGTCGACGATTACCAGGGACTGCGCCCGTGGCAGCCCGGCGACTCCATGCGCCGTATGCACTGGAAAGCCTGGTCCCGCGGACAGGGGCTGATGGTCAAGGAGTTCACCGATCTCAGCGGGCATGACCTGTGCCTGGATTTCATGGCGCTGGGCGGCGACATCGAAGAGCGGCTGTCACGCCTGTGTTACTGGGTGCTTGAGCTGTCTCAACGGCAACAGCCTTTCGCCCTGCGTCTGCCGGGTTTTCTCTCGGCCGTGGACAGCGGCGACGCCCATCGCGAAGCCTGTCTGCGGCAACTGGCGCTGTATGGAGTTCAGGCATGAATGCGGGGTGGCCATGACCTCGGCCAGCCTCGCCCAGCCGATTCCCCGCGTCAGCCTTAACTGGCTGCTGGTCGCTCAGGCACTGGTCATCGTGCCATTCTCCTTACACATCCCCGTTTCCCTGATCGTCCTGTGGCTAGCCTGCACCTTCTGGCGTATCCAGATTTTTCGCATGCGCGTGCGGATGCCCGGCAACTGGGTCAAATCCGGGCTACTGGTGGGTACGGCGGGCGGCATCTATCTGGCGCGAGGGAGTCTGGTGGGGCTCGATGCCGGGGCCGCGCTGCTGATTGCTGCTTTCATCCTGAAAATGCTGGAAATGCAGACCCGACGCGATGCCCTCGTGCTGATCTTCCTGGGCTTCTTTTGTGTCGCCGTTGGCTATCTGTTCGAAGACGCGCTGCTCTGGGGGCTATTCACCCTCTTGCCCATCGCGACGTTACTGGCCGGGCTGATCGGTCTGCAGCAATCGACACTGTCGAACAAACCCGCGGGCACTTTGATGCTGGCTGCCAAACTGCTGCTGCAAGCAGTTCCGCTGATGTTGCTGCTGTTTCTGTTCTTCCCTCGTCTGGATCCGCTGTGGTCGTTGCCGCAGCCGAGCAACAAGGCGCTCACCGGCTTGTCCGACAGCATGGCTCCGGGGGATATCGCGGAGCTGAGCAAGTCTGCCGCGCTGGTGTTTCGCGCCAGCTTCGCAGGACCGATCCCGCCGCGCAACCAGCAGTACTGGCGCGGGCTGACCCTCGAGCAATTCGATGGTCGGCGCTGGTCGCAGTCTTCCCGAGCGCAGGTGCCCGACGCCCCGGACTGGCGCAAGGAGGGCGTGAAACTCAGTTACAGCATCGTCATGGAGCCCACCGGCAAACCCTGGCTGATGACTCTGGACGTCGGCGAGACCGACTTGGCCGGGGTGCGGCAGATGAGCGATTTCCGCTGGCAGCGCCGGCGTCCTGTCGAGCAGTCGGTGCTGTACAGCGTCAACTCCTGGCCCGACGCCGTGCGCGAAACCGTGCTCAGCGACGGCAGCCGGATGCAGGATTTGCAACTGCCTGCCAAAGGCAACCCCGAAGCGCGGGAATGGGCGGCCGACATGCATCGGCGCTATCCCAAGCCTGACGCGCTGGTGGACGGCGTGCTGTCCTACTTCACCGAACAGCCCTTCCACTACACCCTGAAACCGCCGGTATTGGGGGCCAACAGCATCGATGACTTCCTGTTCGGCAGCCGCGCGGGTTTCTGTGCACATTACGCCGGCGCGATGACCTTCGTGCTTCGCGCAGCCGGAATTCCCGCCCGGGTCGTGGCCGGTTATCAGGGTGGCGAGTTGAACCCGGGCGGCAACTACATCAGCGTGCGCCAGTTCGATGCCCATGCCTGGGTCGAGTACTGGCAGGCCGGGGTGGGATGGCGCAGTGCTGACCCGACTGCCGCAGTGGCGCCGGCACGGATTGAACAAGGGCTGGAACAGGCTCTGTCCGCCGATGAGGACTTTCTTGCCGACTCACCCATGTCGGCCCTGCGCTATCGGCATTTGGCCTGGCTCAATTCGATTCGCTTGAGTTGGGATAACCTCAACTACGGCTGGCAACGCTGGGTGCTGGGCTATCAGGGCCAACAGCAGTTGCAGGTGCTGGGGCGCTGGTTCTCCGGCTTCCAGGCACCGGTGTTCGCGGGCGCCGCGCTGGTCATTCTCGGGCTGTTGGCGCTATGGCTGTTCAAACCCTGGCGCCGTGAGAGCGACTCGCAGCTGCGTCTGTTCAACGCATTCGAACGTCTGCTGGCCCGGCATGGTCTCAGACGTCAGCAGGGCGAAGGTGCACGAGCGTTCGCGTCCCGAGCTGCCCGACGTTTCCCGGCTCATGCCGAGGCGATCGAAGGATTTGCCCGGGAGTTTGAAGCACAGCGTTATGCCGGGGTTTCCGGCTCGGTCGGCCAGTTGCGCCGACGCTTGAAAAACCTGCGCCGCAGTCTGCCCTGGCGCTTGTCTGCGGTGAAGGACAAGCAGCCGTAATGAATGAATAAGGAGTCGCGAATGTCTGCCATGGTCGATCACCTGATCGCCGAGATTATCAGTCTCAATGTCAAGCTATTGGCCTGTTATGCCCGCCTGGCGGCGTCTACCGACAGCGAGGCGCTGCACGATCTGCGCACCACTGTCCGGCGCTTGCGAAGCGTGCTGCGGCCATTGCGCGGGCTGCCGGGAATGGATCAGGTCGAGGAGGCGGCCAAAGGAGTGGGCGATCTGACCACGCCACTGCGCGACATGCAGGTACTGGCTTTGTTTCTGACCACTCAGGGGCTGGATCAGGCTGCGGCCAAACGCGCTCAACATCTGGATTCCGCCTGCCCCGAGGTCGCGACGTCCGCCGAGCTGAACCGTCTGTTCGGGGTGCTGGATCAGTTGCCCTCGTTTCTGCGCGCTCAACAGCGTCATGGCCTGCTGAAGAAGCTGCGTCAGCGCGTCGAAAAACGCATGGACAAACAATGGAAGAAACTGCGCGAGGCCATGATCGATCCCGCACACGATCGTCACCGCCTGCGTTTGCTGATCAAGCGCGTGCGCTACGCGGCCGAGGCCTATCCCGAACTCAGTCATCAACCCAAGGGCATGCAGAAACGGCTCAAGTCGGCGCAAGGCGCGCTGGGCGATTGGCACGATCATTTGCAGTGGTTGGCTCAGGCCGAACATCAGTCGGACCTTGCACCCTGCGTTGCCGGATGGGAACTGGGGATCCTGCGGGCCGAGGAAAAATCGGACAAGGCGCTGGATCAGCTGTTTCAGGCCTGCTTCGGCGACCCCTCGCCCCATTGATCCCGAACAGGCCGCAGGAATGGCAGTTATGGGCGCTGTTCGGCGAATGAGGTATCGCTAAGATCCGGGGAATGTTTCTTGTGAGCCACATGGAGTGCCCATGACATTTTCCCAATTGCTCGACGCTGTTCGCGATAACCCCCAGGCCGTGACGATTCCTGCGTCGTGGTCTCAGGGCCGCTCCTGTTTCGGCGGCCTGATGGCGGCCCTGCAATTGGAGGCCATGCGCGCGAAGGTGGCGGCAGACCGGCCGGTCCGTTCATTGGCCATTTCCTTCATCGGCCCGCCAGCCATCGATGTGCCGATTTCGTTCGAGGTGCAAATGCTTCGCGAGGGCAAGGCGGTCAGCCAGGTTCTGGGACGCGCCGTGCAGAATGGTGAGACCGTGACGCTGATCCAGGGCAGTTTTGGCGCCCCGCGCGAATCGATGATTGCCGTGGCCGCCGAACCTGCACCCTCGTTCAAGCCAGTGGATGAGGTGCCGGATTTTCCCTTCATTCCCGGCGTGATGCCCGAATACCTGCGTTACATCGACATGCGCTGGGCCTTGGGTGGGTTGCCGTACAGCAACACCAAGTCGCCCGCCATCGGCGGCTATGCGCGGTTGCATGATGTTGTGGAGGAGAGGCTGACCGAGGCGCATCTGTTGGCGTTGGTCGACACCTGGCCGCCAGCCGTGCTGCCACATCTGAGCAAGCCAGCGCCCGGCAGTTCGTTGACCTGGTCCATTGAATTCGTGCAGCCCCTGCCTGCGATGACGACCCATGATTGGACCCAATACCGCGCGGTGATCGAGCATGCCCGCGATGGCTATGGCCATGTTGCTGCAGCGTTGTGGGCGCCGGATGGGGAACTGGTCGCGATCAGTCGGCAGACGGTGACCGTGTTCGGTTGAGGGGGAGCTTTCGGTGTGTGGCGGTTTGGCTTGCGATGCCGCCCGAGACCTTACTGGCCTCGGGCTTTGATGGCCTGCACCGCGATCAACCCCAGAATGCCGATACCGGCTGAGGTGAGGCTGGCGCTTAGCGCGCCGTCGAGCAACAGCAGACCAGAGACGATAGACAGCGGGAACGCCAGCGACGACAAGACCAGATTCGACGACAGCCCGGATTTGTTCGCGGCGCAGAAGAAGTCGTCGAGGTGCAGGTTGGAAATGAACTTGGGCATGATGCTTACCTCTTCAAGGCTGAATAAGAACCGTTTTCGATGGGTTCAGAATAGGCCTGCCGCCGCATGAGGGCGAATCGAGGTTTGCTATCGCAGCGATAGGCGATAGGTGATAAGGGGGGAACGCAATCGATTGATCGGGACCCCATTCGTATCCCCCCGACGGAACCTGTGGGAGTGAGCTTGCTCACGAAGGCAGTCCGTCATTCACCCCAGCGGTATCTGACTGACGCCTTCGTCTGCAAAGCTCTACTCCTACAGGGTCTTGTGTTGGCAAGCAGACCCTATCCCTGCACCTTCAACTGTCCTATTGCCATATTCAACTCCCCGGCCAACGTCGCCAGTTCATTGCTGGTACTGGCTGAATCAACGGTCTGGCGCACGGTGCGCTCGGTGACATCGCGAATGCTCACCACCGCGCGATTCATTTCTTCGGCCACTTGGCTCTGCTGCTGGGCTGCCACGGCGATCTGCGTGTTGCTTTCGCGCATCTGCGCCACGGCCTCGGTGATCGCCGCCAGCGCTTGCCCGGCTTCCTGCGCGCGCTGCACGCAGTCGTCGGCCTTGTATGAGCTTTCCTGCATGAAGTCCACGGCGTCGCGGGTGCCAGCCTGCAGCGCCGAAATCATGGTGGTGATCTCGTCGGTGGAGGTCTGCACGCGCTTGGCCAGATTGCGCACCTCATCGGCCACCACCGCAAAGCCGCGACCCATTTCCCCGGCTCGCGCCGCTTCGATGGCCGCGTTCAGGGCCAGCAGGTTAGTCTGCTCGGCGATACTGTGGATCACGTTGACCACGCCGTTGATCTTCTGACTGTCCTCGGCCAGGCGCTGAATCATCTCAGCCGTCTGTTGCACACCGCTGGAGAGCCCGGCAATCGAAGTCTGCACGCGATCCACCACCTCCTTGCCGCTGCCTGCCAGCGCATCGGCATTCTGTGATTGATCGCGGGTGGCACTGGCGTGCTGGGCGATGTGGTAGACCGTGGCGGTCATTTCGTTGATCGCGGTCGCCACCTGATCGGTTTCGCTCTGCTGACCGAGCATGCCCTCACGCACATCGCTCATGCCCGTGGCCAGATACACCGCGCCTTTATCCAGCCGTGCGGCGGACTGCGCGACGGTGCCGACGATGCGCTGATACCCCGCCTGCATGGCGTTGAACGCCTTGGCCATCTGCCCGACTTCATCATCGCTGTCCAGGGGAACCCGCGCCGAAAGATCGCCGCTTGCCTCGACGTGGAGCATCACGTCCTTGAGCGTATTGAGGTGGGTCAGCAGGAATCGGATCAGCAACTGCGAGGCGCTGAGCATTGCCAGCATCAGTACGCAAACGGCGAGGGCGTAGTGGGTGAAGTGTTCGGCAAGTACCTGATCGAATGAGGGCGCAGCTGCACGTTGCGCAATATTCGGCGCCGGTTGACCGGCTGGCCAGGCTGCCAGCAATTGGGCCTGAGCCTGCGCGGCTATTCGGGCATCTTCGGTCCGGCTTTGTTGCTCCAGATTCAGCGCGTACAGCACCAGCAGCAAGATGGCGAAGAAGGCGACAGCATTCACCGCCCAGAATTTGTATTTCAGCGAGATATTGCTCAACCAGCGGCCCATGAGGAAGCTCTTCTGTGATTGCACGTGATAAGGCAAGGTGCCATTAGTTTCTCAGCTGCGCGTGACACAAGCGTTGATCTGTATCACCTTTTGATGGGGGCGGTGAGGGCCGGCGATGGTGTTGCTGAAAACGCCACCGCTGGCACGCCGGACTGCTACAGGACGGATTCGCCCAGCGCAGGCAGGGAGAAGAAGGCGCGCGCGCAGGCGGTGGTGTGGGCGGCGACGTCTTCCAGGGTCTCGCCGCGATGCAGCGCCACTTCACGCAGCACTTCCGGCAGATAGGCCGGTTCATTTCGGCCGTTCTTCGGTTTTGGACGCAGGCTGCGAGGCAACAGGTAGGGCGCATCGCTCTCCAGCATCAGACGGCCCCTGGGAATTTCCCGGACCAGAGGATGCAAGTGCGTGCCCCGACGTTCGTCGCATATCCAACCCGTGATGCCGATGTGCAGATCCATATCCAGATAGTTGAACAGCGCACGTTTTTCCCCGGTAAAGCAGTGCACCACGGCGCCGGGCAGGTGATCGCGGTAGTCGCGCAGGATCGCCAGCAGCCGCTCGTCGGCTTCGCGCTCATGCACAAAGACCGGCAGCTGCAAAGCCACAGCCAGCGCCAGATGGGCTTCGAGCACTTTCTCCTGCTGTGCGCGAGGCGAGAAATCGCGATTGAAATCCAGCCCGCATTCACCGACTGCGCGCACCGATTTTTCTTTCAGCAGGGCTTGCAACTGTCGCTCGGTGTCCTGTGTCCAACCGCTCGCCGAATGGGGGTGGACCCCGGCGGTACTGAACAATCGCTGAGCGCTTTCGTCCAGTTGGCGGCACATCTGCAAGGCCTGTTCACTGCTTTCGACGCTGGTACCGGTGAGGATCAATTGAGCCACACCTGCCCCGTAGGCACGGTCGAGGACATCGCGCTCCCTGGAGGCGAAGGATGGGTTCGTAAGATTGACGCCGATGTCGATAAGTTGCATGGTTCACCTCAGGCCGGAGGCCGAGAAGAATAGCAGAGCGATTGAAGCGATAAAAAACAAGCAGACTCAAGTGCTTAGAATTATTAGCCCCCTGTGACGTTGCCAGCTGCCGCCATGTTCATGCAGCTCAAGCAGTTCGCGCGACTGCCCGACACAGACTTCAAGCCCGTTTTTTCGGCATTTTCCCGGAGCGTCAATGATCCGAGCCTCGCTGATCTCGTTGCTGTGCCTGTTGCCCGTTTCTGTCCATGCCTGGGCCCATGACGCCAGCCATGCCCCGAACCATGCCACGCCGCGTCCTGCCGGCCCGCCGGTGATCGTCAAGAAAACTCAGATCCGGGACCTTGCCGCCATTCGCAGCAGCAAAGTCCTGCGCGTGCTGGTCAACCAGAGCCGCAACAGCTCGGGCGAAGTGCAGGGCGAGCCGATTGGCGTCGAGTATCGCCGCCTGCAAGCCTTCGAAAAATACCTCAATGGTCACGCGCGAGATGGCCAGAAAGTCTCGATCAAGCTGATTCCCAAGGCCAAGGACCAACTGCTCGCCGCGCTGCAACGCGGGGAAGGGGACGTGGTCGCTCCCGGTGAACTGCTCGACGCCAGCGCCGCCCAATACGTCGATGCCACCGCACCGGTCGTCAGCCATGTGCCGCTGGTGGTGGTCGGGGTGCGTGGCGAGCGCGCGCTCAAGCGCCCGGAACAGCTCTCCGGCCGTACGCTGATGCTGGCCAATGGCAGCGTGGCTGACGACGCCATCGTGCAGCTCAACCAGAAGCTGGCGTTGCGCAAACTGCCGCCGGTCAGGATCGAATGGGTCGACCCGAGTCTTGCGGTGGAAGACGTGCTGGAGATGGTTCAGGCCGGGATTTATCACCTGACTGTGGTCGAACAACCGATTGCCGAGCGCTGGGCGAGAGTCATGCCCAAGCTGCGAGTCGACCGCGCTCTGGCGCTGAGCGATCCGGGCGACATGAACTGGTTCGTGCGCAAGGATGCCACCATGCTGCATGCCACGGTTGACCGGTTCCTTCAGACCTATGAGCCGCCGGCCAATCAGGATGCCGTGTTCCAGAAAGCCTACAAGGACCTCTATCGCGTCCACTATCCGCTGGCCCGGGAAGATCGCCAACGTCTCGAAACCCTGCGACCGACCCTGCAACGCCATGCCGATGCGCAGAACATGGACTGGCTGGATCTGGCGGCGCTGGCGTTCAAGGAGTCGGCGCTCAATCCGGTGGCCCAGGGTGGCAGCGGCGCTACGGGCCTGTTGCAGATTACCCCTTCGGCGGCGCAGCGGGTGGGCGTAGGCAACATTCATGACGTCGACGGCAATGTGCAGGCCGCGAGCAAGTATCTGGCGATGATCCGCCGCAAGTTTTTCGCAAGCCCAAGAATCAACGAGCGCGAACGTATGGCGTTCACGCTCGCGGCGTACAACCTTGGGCCTGAGCGGGTGCAGGCCATGCGGACCGAGGCCAGGCGCCAGGGCCTGAACCCCAATCAGTGGTTCTTTCAGGTCGAGCGGGTGGCGATGGAGCAGGTGGGAATGAGCGTGGTCACCTACGTTAACAGCGTGAACAAGTACTATCTGGCGTATGACCAGGAGCGCAGTTCGCTGGAGAGTCCTTCGCCGCGCAAAGTGGCACTGAGGGATTGATCGAACATCAGGGGCTGCGGCGTACCGGATGAATACCCTCCCAATTGACAATCCCCACACAGCTTCTCTAGGATGCCGCTCATGCGCCGATTTAAACAGCTACTTGCGGGGCGCCGGGTGTCGTCGACGACGTCACCAAAATACCGCTAAAGCGCTGGTTCGGTGTTGCCTCTCACCGCTGCCCAGCGGAACACTGAGGCAGAGAAAACGACACTATGAGCAGCAACTCCAGCCCGCGCCCCCTCGTTCGCCTGGCCCCTATTGCCAGTCAATTCAACCGTCGCAATCCGAAAATCCTGCTGGGCGGTGCCCATCAGCCGACGCTGCTGCGTTATCTGGACGGCTGGCCGCGCCGCCAGCATGGTCCTCATGCGTTCCTCATCCAGTTCATCGACGTCGACGAATCCCTCGAACGTTTCGCCAACGACCAGTTCGACCTGGCGGTCATCCAGGCGCCGTCTGCCGAACACGCCGAAGGGGTGATCCGGCATCTGACGCGCATCGCTCGCCAAGGCTTGATCACCCGCTGCTGACTCAGCGCCGTGTCGGTTGCAGGTGTTCGTGAGGATGGCTCAGCTTGCGAGCGCCCCGGATCTCATTGGCGTGCCGACAATTGGCGATCAGATGGCTGCGCAGCGTCCAGTCGGTGTTGATGATGTAGAAGTTCTGGATGTAGCTGTTTTCGTCGACGGATTCGAACCATTCGTCAAGCTTATGGCTCAGGTCGGTCGGCGCATGTAAGGGCAGTGAATACTTGGCGCACTGTACAGCGCGCAGATAGAAAGGCTCTTTGTATTCTTCGGCGACTTTGTCAATGAACTTCTTGAGGGTGTTGGTATTGAAGATTTCCGAACCCGACCAGCGCTGAGTGACACCGTCCCATCCCGGCTCGTCGCCGCGGTCGGAATTGTACGATACGACCACGTTTCTCCCCGGCTCATATTCCCACAGTTGCCCCAGCGTCCAGCTGTGCAGGTAATCAGGTATCACCCGCGCGCCGAGTTCGTTGAACAGCTGCGCCTGCAGTTGAGCGTGGGCCTGGTCGTTGAAATATTTGAACTGGTGAAAGTCGAGAATGACGATCTCGCGGGCTGGAGCGCCCGAACTTTCGAGTTCGGCGAAGAACGCTCGAACCGCTTCGATGATGTCGACAGCGACGGTTCTGCCCGACGATGTGAGGTGAAAAAGCTGAAAACGATTGGGGTCGCCTTCGGGGTGGTCATCATCGAGCAGGACGCGCAGGTCGAGTACCCGGATGCCGTTGCGCAGTTGCTCCAGAGGAGCCTCATCCTGCGCATATTCCATGGGAATTCCAAGGTTCGGCGACTGTTTATCGCTGCCTGAGTTATGGGAGCCGGGCAGGATCAGCTCGTCGATACGCAGATGTTCGAGGTTGGCAGTCTCGGCCATCCATTGCATGTGAACAGGGGATTGGGTGTCGCGGTGCAAAGCAGTCATGTTGTCAGTCCTTGACGTAGTGAATGCGCCTCGATGTGCGAAGGCGCCGGGCATGTCTTTGCCCTGAAACCGGTGCACAGGTTTGCGTTTGGTTGGCGTTCGGTCAACCGGGAAGAGCCGCTCGGATTATGACCGGATGTTTGATCGGTGCGCTTCAGCGCACCCGCAACACCACCCGCCCGCGCACCGGATCTTCATCCAGATGGTTGTGCGCCTTGCCGAACTGCTCGAATGGCCAGGTGCGATGGATGTCGGGCTTGAGCAGACCCTTGACGGTCAGTTCGTTGATCTTCTCAAGCGCACGTCGCATCGCAGCGCCGTTCTGTTCGATGCCCAATTCAGGTTTGCCAGTGAAGTTTTCCAGGCAATGCACGTAGAAACGCATGTTTTTCCGGAAGGCCTGCATGGCCGGGAATGGCGTTCTGTTGCCGCCGCGCAGGCCGTATAGCACCAGACTGCCCCGGGGTGCCAGGACGTCGCCCAGCATCGACATCTGCATCCCGCCGAAGCCATCGAAGACGGCCTCTATGCCTTGGCCCTTGGTCAGCGCTTCGATGTGCAGGCAAATGTCGTCCTCCTCGGTCACGATCACCCGTTCGGCACCGTTGGCCAGCAGGTACTCGCGGTGCTCGGCATGTTGAGTCGCGGCAATCACCCGCAGGCCCAACGCCTTGCCCAACTGCACGAATGCAATGCCGGGGCTGTACGCCGCGTCGGTGACCAACACTGTCTGTCCAGCCTGCACCTGGGCCAGGTCGACCAATGCGAAGTAGGCCAGCAGCATCGGCGTGTAATGAACGCTGGCCTCCACTGACGTCAGGACATCGGGGTAGCGGGTCAGGGCGTTGCGTGGCACGAGCACGTGATCGCCGCACATCGGGTAGTCATTGGCGCTCATGGCCTTGAAGCTGGCAACCTTGTCGCCCACCTGCAAATCAGTCACGCCTGAACCGACGGCCTCGACAATACCGGCCATTTCGCTGCCTATACCCGCAGGCAATTGCACAGGAGCCAAAGCCAGATTCTGGCGCCACAATACGTCATCCCGGCTGATACCAATGGCTTCGGCACGAACCAGCACTTCCTGTGGGCCGGGTGACCGGTCAGGCTGCTCCTCGCAACTGAGCACATCGGCTTTGCCGAAGCGATGAAATTTGATGGCGCGGGACATTTCCAACCTCGACGCATTTGATTAGGGTTGTAATGACTTTACGGGGGTAGGGATTGACGGACTATTTCTGTCTGTCGATACCCGACATGTCCGTTATCAATTGAGGTTCACGGAACTCTCGTTTAGCGCTCCCGTTTACAGAGCTCTCGGCGCGGAGCATCCATTGCGATTACAAACACAGGGGGCTGGCTATGTCGTGTGATGTGCGCTTCAAACAGGCATGTGAGCAGTTGGGGTATGACTTCGACGGGGAGATCAAGATCGGTGGCAACTATGTGCCGCTGGTTCGCCATGAAGACCAGATTTACATCAGCGGGCAGATCCCACGTGTCGGCGACACGGTGGTGGTCACCGGGCGTGCCGGCGCTGATGTTTCGCTGGAACTGGCGCAGTTGGGGGCGAAGATCAGCGCACTGCGCGCCATCGCCTTGTTGCAGCGCAGTCTGGGCAGCCTCGACAGGATCAGGCGGGTGCTGCGCATGACCCTGTTCGTGCAATGCACCGACAGTTTCACCCTGCAAAGCGAAGTGGCCGATGGCGCATCGGAGCTGTTGTTTTCCGTGTTCGGCGAGGCAGGCGCGCATACCCGCAGTTCGGTGGGCGTGTATCAGTTGCCGAAGAACGCGACGGTGGAGCTGGATTTGATTGCGGTGGCTGGATAGACGCGGCGGCACATTTGCCCTGTAGCTGCCCGTCAGTTGTGCACCGGATGGGTCATTTCCCCCAAGCCTTCAACGCGCTGTCGACGAAGTGCCTGACCTTGGGCAGCCGATAGCGATCCTGCGGATACATCAGCCACATGGGCCGACTCGGTGGCTGGTAGTCCTGCAGCAACGGCACCAGCGTTCCCGCGTTCAGATCCTCACTGATCAGCACATCCGGCAGCATCGCGACACCCATTCCGGCCAGGGCCGCCTGGCGCAACGCTGGCGAACTGTTGACGATCATCGGGCCGGACACCGGAATCTCCATCACGCCTTCGGGGCCGGTCAGCTTCCACAGCTTGTCGGCAGCGCGCCAGTCGTCGCCTGCGGGGTAGGCGAAGGCCAGGCAATGGTGGTCACGCAGATCATCGGCGGTCTGCGGCCTGCCACGACGCTGGAGGTAATCCGGGGAGGCGCATATGGTTAGGGTGTAGTCCTGTAACGGTCTGGCAATCAGCGCGCAGGGTTCAGGCACACCCAGGCGGATCGCCGCATCGAAACCGTGCTCGATCAAGTCCATCAACTGATTACTCAGCACCACCTCGACCTTGAGTTCCGGGTAGCGCTGGGTGAAATCGCTGAGCAGCGGCGACAGGCGTTCGGCGCCAAAGGCAGGGGGCGCGGTGAGGCGCAGGGTGCCGCTGGGCTGGGTCTGGACGTGTTCAGCCATGCGTTCCGAGTCGCTGACCAGCGCCAGCACTTCGACACAACGGCGGTAATATTGCAGGCCGAATTCGGTCAGGTTCTGCCGACGCGTCGTACGTTGCAACAGGCTGACGCCCAGACGCTGCTCCAACGCCTTGAGGTGATTGCCGACCATGGTGGTAGACATTTCGCACTGTCGCGCAGCGGCGGTCATGCTCCCGGTCTCTACCACTTCCACGAACACCGTCATCGCCTGAAAGACGTCCATTATCAAGCCCTGCTTTAAAGTCACTCAAGAAAGTCGATGTTTATACAGCAAAAGCGCTTAACGATACTGGCCCCACACCCCGTGATGGAGCCCTGAACATGACCGCCGCCTGCCTGATGAACACCTATAAGCCGCTGCCCCTGAGTTTTGTCAGGGGTGAGGGCGCTCAGCTCTGGGATGAAACCGGGCGTCAATATCTGGATGCTGTCGCCGGAGTAGCAGTGACTGGCGTGGGTCACAGTCATCCGTGGATCGTGTCGGCGATCACCGAGCAGGCGGGATTGCTGCTGCACACCTCTAACCATTACCGGATCGACTGGCAGCAGCGGCTGGCAGGCAAGCTCACTCGGCTATCGGGGCTGGAACAGGTGTTCTTCAATAACTCCGGCGCCGAGGCCAACGAAACCGCGCTCAAACTGGCGCGCCTGTATGGCTGGGCCAAAGGCATCGAGCGGCCGCTGGTGCTGGTGATGGAAAACGCTTTTCACGGTCGCACCCTCGGCACGCTGTCGGCCAGCGATAACGGGGCCGCGCGCCTGGGCTATCAGCCGATGTCCGCTGAGTTCGTCAAGGTGCCGTTCGGCGACATGGAAGCGGTCAGGGCGGCCGCGAAGGTCCACGGTGAGCGCATTGTCGCGGTGATGCTGGAGCCGGTTCAGGGCGAGGGCGGCGTGAGCGTGCCGCCGCCGGGCTATCTGAAGGCATTGCGTGCTCATTGCAGCAACCACGCCTGGCTGATGATGCTCGATGAAATCCAGACTGGCATTGGCCGGACCGGGCGCTGGTTCGCGTTTCAGCACGAGGGCATCGTTCCGGACGTCGTGACCCTGGCCAAGGCGCTGGGCAACGGCATCCCGATTGGCGCTTGTCTGGCCTCGGCGGCGGTATCGCGCCTGTTTACCCCTGGCAGCCATGGCAGCACCTTCGGCGGCAATCCGCTGGCGTGTCGGGTGGGGTGTACGGTGCTGGATATCGTCGAGCAGCAGGGCCTGCTGAACAACGCGGCGGGGCAGGGCGAACGGTTGCTGACTCGCCTGCGCGAGGAACTGGCCGGGCATCCGGACGTGCTGCAGATTCGCGGGCTGGGGTTGATGGTCGGGATCGAACTGAACAGGCCCATTCGTGATCTGTGCCTGACCGCCGCGCAAGAGTATGGCGTGCTGATCAACGTCACACGCGGCCAGACGATACGCCTGTTGCCGCCGTTGATCATCGATGAGGCGGATGTCGAGAAGATTGTCAGTGCCGTAGTGGGCGTGTTGAGCAGTAATGCTCCCTGATCTGCCGGCCACAATGCGAACACGGTAGGAGCCAGCAAGCCGGCTCCTCCTCGTATTTGTGCGTGTCAGGAATGCGATCACTTCTGCGCCGACAACTCCATGATCATCGCCACCGTCAGGTACAACCTGGGCGCGATGCTCGACAGCTCCGAATACTCGTCATCGGCATGCAATCCGGCGCCGACCACGCCCATGGTTTCCAGCACGGCGGGTTTCTGGCTGTCGGGCACGTAGGCGTAACCGGCGTCGGTGCCGAAGCGCATGGCGATCGGTTCGATATTGCGGCCGATCCTGCCGTACAGCGCCTGGGCGGTTTTGGCGAGGTCTTCGGTGGCCGGGTTTTTCACCAGCGGCGGGCGGCCCTTGTCCAGGCGAAAGGTCACTTCGGTGCCATCGATCAGCTTGTTCTGCACGATACGTTGACCGTCGGCCAACACCCGGTCAGATTCGCCGAGGTCCGAATAGCGCATGTCGCCCTCAGCCGAGGCGCTGGCCGGGATGATGTTGCGCTTCTCACCGCCCTTGATCAGGGTCCAGTTCACGGTCGTACCTTTGGCCTGATCCCCCAGGTCCTTGAGTTGAACCAGTTGGTGCGCCAATTCCAGCGCAGCGTTTCTGCCCGCTTCCGGCGCAGATCCGGCATGGGAGGACTTGCCTTTGACATCGACGAACACGCCGTTGATGCCGTTGGTGGCGACGGTTACGGCGTCCTTGTCTGGCGGCTCGTAAGAGAAAACGTAGTCATGTTTGCGAGCCAGTTCTGCGATGATTTTCTTCGAGCCTGCCGAGCCCATTTCCTCATCCGGGTTGAACAGCACGGTGATCGTGCCGAAGTCCTTGAACTTCTGATCGTGCAGCAGCTTCAGCGAATGCAGCACCATCGCCACGCCGCCCTTGGCGTCTGCGACACCGGGGCCGTAGGCGCGGTCGCCATCGACCCGGAACGGCCGTTTGGCAGCTGTGCCGGGACCGAAAACGGTGTCGTAATGAATCATCAGCAGGAAGGTTTTCGTGCCCGTGCCCTTGATCGTGCCGACGATGTTGTCCCCTACCGATGGCGTGGCGGGGGTGGTTTCGACCGTCGCGCCCAACGCCTTGAGACGTTCGACCAACACCGCGCTGACGGTTTTCAGCCCCGGGGCCTGACCCGTGCCCGTATCGATGTCTACCAACTGCTTGACCGTCGCCAGGTAGGGCTTCTGTTCGGCTTCGGCTTTTTTCAACAGTTGTTCGGAGGGCTGTTCGGCCGCCAGGGCCAGTGAGCAGAAGAAAGCGGCGGCAACGGCGGTCGCCAGGGAGGTACGTCGAACGAGCATGCTGGATCCCTCAGATGAAGTGCGAGTCTGGTGTGCGAGCCATCTTCTGATAGCCCGCAGGTCGGCATTGTTCCCCTGGGGACTGTCACGATGGTGTGTTGAGGTCGGCGGTTCGCGGGCTTTCCCGCGCTGATCGCCGTAGAATCGCGTCTCGGCAGGTGAGTTTTCGAGGTTTCAGGGTGGATTTACAACTGGGTTTTGTCCTGACCCGACATTGGCGCGATACGGATGCCGGCACGGAGGTCGACTTCTGGCTGGCGACCGACAACGGGCCGCGTCACGTGCGCCTGCCGCTGCAGATGTCGACGGCGTTCATCCCGGCTCAGCACCGCGAGCGGGCCGAAGCCGTGCTGCGTCAGGAAAAGAACGTCGAGCTCAAATCGCTGCAGCTGTGTGATTTCCGTCATCGACCCGTACTGGGCCTGTACACCCGGCAGCACCGGCAACTGATGAACCTGGAAAAGGACCTGCGTCAGGCCAGTGTCGACGTCTATGAAGCCGACGTGCGCCCGCCAGAGCGCTATCTGATGGAGCGTTTCATCACCGCGCCCGTGCAATACAGCGGCACCCCGAATGCCGACGGCGTGTGGCTGGACGCGCAGATGAAACCCGCGCCGGACTATCGCCCGCAGTTGAAACTGGTGTCGCTGGACATCGAAACCACCGAGCGTGGCGAGCTGTATTCCATCGCGCTGCAAGGCTGCGGCGAACGCCAGGTGTACATGCTTGGGCCAGCCAATGGCGATGCGTCGCAGGTGGATTTCAAGTTCGACTACTGCGACAGCCGCGAGCAATTACTGGAAAGGCTCAACGAGTGGATGGCCTTGCACGACCCGGACGCGATCATCGGCTGGAACGTGGTGCAGTTCGACCTGCGTGTGCTGCACGAACATTCCCGGCGACTGAACGTGCCGTTGCGTCTGGGGCGCGACGGCGAGGCCATGGGCTGGCGCGAGCACGGGGCGCGCAACAGCCACTTCTTCGCGTCGGCCGCCGGGCGTTTGATCATCGATGGTATCGAGGCCCTGCGCTCGGCGACCTGGAGCTTTCCTTCGTTCAGCCTGGAGAACGTCTCGCAGACCCTGCTGGGTGAAGGCAAGGCCATCGACAACCCGTATCAGCGCATGGACGAAATCAACCGCATGTTCGCCGAGGACAAGCCGGCGCTGGCGCGCTACAACCTCAAGGATTGCGAGTTGGTCACGCGGATCTTCGCCAGGACCGAGCTGCTGACGTTCCTTCTCGAACGCGCGACCGTCACCGGTTTGCCGGTCGATCGCAGCGGCGGGTCGGTGGCGGCGTTCGAGCATTTATACCTGCCGCTGATGCACCGCCAGGGGTTCGTGGCGCCCAATTTGGGCGAGCGCATGCCCGAGGCCAGCCCCGGCGGTTTCGTCATGGATTCTCGCCCCGGCTTGTACGACTCGGTGCTGGTACTCGACTACAAGAGTCTGTACCCGTCGATCATCCGCAGCTTCCTGATTGACCCGGTAGGCTTGATCGAAGGACTCAAGCACCCCGACGACAGCGAGTCGGTGGAGGGCTTTCGTGGCGCTCGTTTCTCGCGGACCCGACACTGCCTGCCGTCGATCGTCGCGCGGGTAGCAGCGGGTCGAGAGGTGGCCAAACGTGAGGGTAATGCGCCGCTGTCCCAGGCTCTGAAAATCATCATGAACGCCTTCTACGGCGTACTCGGCTCAAGCGGCTGCCGCTTTTTCGATACCCGGCTGGCGTCGTCGATTACGCTGCGCGGGCATCAGATCATGCGCCAGACCCGTCAGCTCATCGAGGCCCAGAGCTACGAGGTGATTTACGGCGATACCGATTCGACCTTCGTCTGGCTCAAGCGGCCCCACGGCCAGGAGGAGGCCGCGCAGATCGGCAAGGCGTTGGTCAAGGGCGTCAACGATTGGTGGCGAGAGCATCTGCATGACGCCTACGGCTTGGAGAGTGCCCTCGAACTGCAATTCGAAACCCATTTCAAACGCTTCCTGATGCCGACCATTCGCGGCGCCGAGGAGGGCAGCAAGAAACGCTACGCCGGCCTGGTCACCCGCGCCAACGGCGAAGACGAAATGGTCTACAAGGGCCTGGAAGTGGTGCGTACGGACTGGTCGCCGCTGGCGCAGGATTTCCAAAAGGAACTCTACCTGCGCATCTTCAACAACCGGCCGTATCAGGATTACGTGCGCGGCTATGTGCGTCGTACCCTGGCTGGGGAAATGGACGACCAACTCATCTACCGCAAACGCCTGCGCCGGCCGCTGGACGACTACGAGCGCAACGTCCCGCCCCACGTGCGTGCCGCGCGCATCGCCGACGAATACAACCGCAAACACGGCCGCCCGCTGCAGTACCAGAATCGCGGCTGGATCAGTTACGTGATCAGTGTCGTCGGCCCGGAACCACTGGAAGTGCGCAGCGCCCCGATCGATTACGACCATTACATCAGCCGGCAGCTGCAGCCGATTGCCGACGCGATCCTGCCGTTTGTGCAGGATGATTTCGCCACCCTGATTGGCGGACAGATGGGGCTGTTCTGAGAGCGGGGTTTAATGCTCTCAGGCCGGCCCCGCGCTGTCCTCAGGCGGCGTTCAAGCCTTGTGACTACTGTGGCTGTGCGTTGAATTGAGGTGTCGGGTCAATCGGCGTGCGGATCAGCAGATACGGCGGTTTGCGGGTGTCGAAGCCTTTGCCGAGTCGGTCCCATTGGCCCAGGGTCACGTACACCGAGTCGGCGCTGACGAACAGCCCGTCCGGCCACACCAGCCGAGGGTCGCGCAGGACCACTTCGAGATGCCCGTCGGGCCAGCGGCGCAGAACCTGATGATGTTCGGCATCGGTCAGGTACAGCCGCCCCTGACGATCGATGTCCATGCCGTCGGTCATCACCTTTTCACCTTCATCCCTGATCTGCGCGGCCAGCTGTTTGTCGTCGAGCCTGAAGTCGGCGAGCGCTGCGGTTGGCAGGCTCCACAGATGACGGCTGGTCAGCGGTGAGTAATAAAGACGCGAGTTGTCGGCGGTGAGCGCCAGGCTATGGACGCCGCCGTGGGGGAAGGGCGTCTTGTCGCCTTCATAGCGCATCGGCACGCCGTCGAGCTGGGTGACGAAGTCTTTCTGCGCGACCATCGAGGGGTCGTTCGCCAGCACGCGGCGTTGCCTGCCGCTGGCGAGATCGACCACGACCAGCGCCGGGCTTTCTGCAAACGAGGAGTCCGCGACGTACGCCACCCCCTGACTGCCATGGCTCAGGTCGATGCGCAAATCGTTCATGTGACTGTCCTGACGCAACGCATCCTTGAGCACGACCTTGCTCACGATCTTGTTGCTGTTCAGGTCGATACCCACGACCTTGGCCGCACCGGGCGCGATGCCGTCGTGGCCAGCGTGCTTGCCGTCGTCGATCAGCCACAGCCGGCCCTTACTGTCGAGGGTCATGCCATGCACCGAGATCAACCGTTCGCTGTCCGATAGGGTAGACGGCTGGCTGACCTCGGCGCTGGGGTAGGGCACCAGCTTGCCGTTGACCAACTCGCCCAGGGTCATGCCGGTGTGGTCGATGGCGTGTCGGGGGAATCCCACGAAGGTTCGGCCTTCAGGCGTCACCACGATGCCGGAAGGACCCGGCCCCTGGAACGCAGCGACTTCCTGGATCGAGCCTACCGGCACTGTGCTCCGGTCCACCGTTTCGGCTTGCGCGTAAAAACAGGAAGTGGCGATAGCTGTGCCAATGAGCGCGGCAAGCAGTCGCGCAAGTACCGGGAACGTCGACATCAGTAGGATCTCCTGTCGCAACGTGATGATTGACCCAACACTGAAACCGGTTTCAGCGCCGGGTCAAAAAAAGACCCGTCCGGGTGCAGCAGGAGCAGGTCGGTGTGCTGAAGCATTTGCGTCGCATGTCTATTGAAGGGTCGAAAGCAGCAGAGTTCCAGACAATCGCCGCGCTATGCAACCAGGCTTACTCGAACGACGTCTGGAATTTCTTCACGGCCGGCACCGCACAGGCTTCGTCCTTGTCGCCGCCCGGTGCACCAGAGACGCCGAGCCCGCCGATCACCTGTCGGTTGGCCTTGCGCAGCGTTACCCCGCCGGGAATGAACAACACTTCAGGCACGGTGTTCAGCGCGCCATTGGTGGGGCCATCGAACTTGCCGGCGATCAGCTCGCTGGTGGTGTCCTTGTTGAACGCCTGCCCATAGGAAAATGCGGTGTAGGCCTTGCGATACGACACCGACAGCGATTGCAGCGGCACGGTGTCACCTTTGATCACCACCTGCTGATGCCCGGAAGGATCGACCACGGCAGCGGTTACCGAATAACCCTGCGCGGCGCAGATTGACACGGCCTCGCTGGCCAGTTTTTCGGCGGTCTGCCACGGCAGTTTCTGGCTGGTGATGAGGTGACTGTCAGCGGCCCAAGCGCCATTTGAGAGCATCAGGCTGGCCAGTGCCAGAGAGCGGATTTTCGAATTCAGGGGCATCGTCTGGTCCTTCTCGCTAAGGGAAGAGTCAGTATCGGCAACCACAGCCCCGCGAAAAACCGCATAGTATCGGAATCTCTTTGCGAAAATTACGGACAATCCAATGCACGACATTTCCGACATGGCCGTGTTCGTCGAGGTCGTCCAACAGGGCGGGTTTTCGGCGGCGGCCCGGCGCATGGGCCTGGCAACCTCGGTGGTCAGCGACCGGGTCAAGGGATTGGAGAAGCGCTTGGGTGTGAAGTTGTTGAATCGCACCACGCGTACCCAGGTGCTGACCGACAGCGGCACCGCGTACCTTGCGCGCGCGAGCCGGATCATTGCCGACATCGCGGCGATGGAAGCGCTGGTCATGGAAGAAAGCACGGTTGCACGCGGGGATCTGAAAGTCACCGCGCCCGGCCCTCTGGGACGCCAGCACGTTGCGCCTTTTGTGGGAAGTTTCTGCCTGGAGCATCCGCAAATCAGGGTGCACCTGTGCCTGGAAGACCGCTTCAGCGACATCGCTGCCGAGGGCTATGACATCGCCTTTCGCGGCGGTCCGATGGTCGATAGCCAGTTCACCGGCCGCTGCCTGTTCGAAACCCGACGCGTGGTGGTGGCGAGTCCGGCTTACTTCGATGCGTCAGGCCGGCCGCAGACGCCCCAGGACCTGAAACATCATCGCTGCCTGGTGTTCAACAGCCAGGCACACTACTTCGCCGAATGGCGCTTCGGTCGCGGCAAACACTTGCGTGCGCTCAGGGTAGAAGGGGCCATGGCCTCGACCAACTCTGAAGTGCCCATCGGCTGGGCCATCGCAGGGCTCGGCCTGACCCAGAAATCCTGGTGGGAGGTCGCGCCGTACATCGCCCAGGGCCTGCTGCAAACCGTGCTCGAACCCTACGAACCCGAACCTGTGTCGTTCTACGCCATTCACCCGCTGCGCAGCGCCCAGTCGCGCAAGGTCGGTTTGTTCATGGAGGCAGCCAGCCGATGGTTCCGGGGTTTTGGTGGCGCATAATTGCAGCGTTTTTAGGGTGTTACACGGCGTTCGGAAAGAGCCTTTCATACAGTCCCCGTAGCGGCACCGCTTGCCCGCGGAGGCGATATTGAAGGCGCTCGCGCTGGCAAGCCTCGTTGCGGCAAGGGGGACTGCGATGGGTCGCCCACCTAAGTGGCGCTTGGTCGGCTTTTCATTGCGATGAAAAGCAAGCGCTTGCGTGAATCGTTTCAGCTGTTCTAGAGTGTTTCAAAGCAATTCCGAGAGCCGCCCGTCACGAGGCGGCCCAGGCATAAGAACAAGAAACTCGGAGATACCCATGAACAGCTTTCCCGCTGTACTGCCGTACTTTTTCCCCGCGCTCGACGCGCTGGTGCTCGCCTTCCCGGACACTCGCCCATGAGTGCCGTCCTCGCCGAAAATCCCTCGCCCTTGCTGGAAATGAACGCCATTTCCAAGACCTTCAATGGTCTGCGGGTGCTGAAAAATGTCGCGTTGAAAGTCTATGCCGGTGAAGTCCACGCGCTGATGGGGGAGAACGGCGCGGGCAAGTCGACGCTGATGAAAATCCTTTCCGGCGCCTATCAGGCCGATGCCGGCGGCGAGATTCTCATCGGCGGCCAGACGCTGGCGGCGTTCGATCCCTTGACCGCGAAAGCGCAAGGCATCGCGGTGATTTATCAGGAGCTGAGTCTGTGCCCGAATCTCAGCGTCGCCGAGAACATTTATCTGGGGCGTGAGCTGCGGCGCGGCTGGAGCATCGATCGCAAGGCGATGGAGGCCGGTTGTGTCGATGTGCTCGCGCGCCTGGGCGCTGACTTCAAACCATCGACCAAGGTCAGCGTGCTGTCGATCGCCGAGCGCCAGTTGGTGGAAATCGCTCGCGCGCTGCACGCCAAGGCAAAGATTCTGGTGATGGATGAGCCGACCACGCCGTTGTCTTCACGGGAGACCGATCGCTTGTTCGCGCTGATCAAGCAACTGCGCGACCAAGGTCTGGCGATCATCTATATCAGCCACCGCATGGCGGAGATCTACGAGCTGTCGGACCGGGTATCGGTGCTGCGCGACGGCGAATACGTTGGCATGTTGCAGCGCGACGGGCTGTCGGCGGATGCGCTGGTGAAGATGATGGTCGGGCGGGACCTGTCGGGGTTCTACAAGAAGGAACACGCCCCTTACGACCCCGGCGCCGTCGTCATGCGGGTGCGCGACATGGCCGATGGCAAGCGCGTCAAACCGTGCAGTTTCGACCTGCATGCGGGCGAGGTGCTGGGCATTGCCGGGCTGGTCGGAGCGGGGCGTACAGAGCTGGCGCGGCTGATTTTCGCGGCCGATCCACGCACTTCCGGCACCCTTGAAGTGGTTGGCAAAACGGTCACCGAGCTGCGCAACCCCACCGACGCCATTCGTGCGGGCGTGGTCTACCTCACTGAAGACCGTAAGGCCCAGGGCCTGTTCCTCGACATGAGCGTGCGCGACAACATCAACGTTTGTGCCTGCGTGCCGGATGCCCGTGCCGGTGTGCTGGACCGTGCTCGTGGCGCGCAACGGGCTTTGAAGGCAATTCGGTCGCTGTCGATTCGTGTGGCGTCGGGCAAGGTCAACGTCGGCGCGCTGTCCGGCGGCAACCAGCAGAAGGTCTTGCTGGCGCGGCTGTTGGAGGTCAAGCCCCACGTGCTGATTCTCGACGAGCCCACTCGCGGCGTCGACATCGGTTCCAAATCGGAGATTTACCGGATCATCAACGAACTGGCCAAGGCTGGCGTGGGCATCGTGGTGATCTCCAGCGAACTGCCGGAAATCATTGGCACCTGCGACCGCGTGCTGATCATGCGTGAGGGGCAGTTGGTGGCCGAGGTCGGCGGGGCGTCGGGGCACGAGATATCTCAGGAGCGGATCATCGATCTGGCGACCGGGGGTGAGCAGGTATCCGCGCCTGGCCCTGATGGCGGATGACCTGTGGGAATGAGCTTGCTCATGAAGAACGGATGACCAGTGGGAGTGAGCTTGCTCACGAAGAACGGGATGACCAGTGGGAGTGATCTTGCTCACGAAGAACGGATGACTTGTGGGAATGAGCTTGCTCACGAAGAACGGGATGACCTGTGGCAATGAGCTTGCTCACGAAGTACGGGATGACCTGTGGGAATGAGCTTGGTCACGAAGAACGGATGACCTGTGGGAATGAGCTTGGTCACGAAGAACGGATGACCTGTGGGAGTGAGCTTGCTCACGAAGAATGGATGACCTGTGGCAATGAGCTTGCTCACGAAGTACGGGATGACCTGTGGGAATGAGCTTGGTCACGAAGAATGGATGACCTGTGGGAGTGAGCTTGCTCATGAAAACGGGATGACTTGTGGGAATGAGCTTGCTCACGAAGAACGGGATGACCTGTGGGAATGAGCTTGCTCACGAAGAATGGATGACCTGTGGCAATGAGCTTGCTCACGAAGTACGGGATGACCTGTGGGAGTGAGCTTGCTCATGAAGAACGGGATGACTTGTGGGAATGAGCTTGCTCATGAAGAACGGGATGACTTGTGGGAATGAGCTTGCTCACGAAGAACGGGATGACCTGTGGGAATGAGCTTGCTCATGAAGAACGGATGACCAGTGGGAGTGAGCTTGCTCACGAAGAATGCCTGGCAGACGCTGGATAAGTATTGGATGTACCGGACTGTTCCATGTGCAAGCTCGCTCCCGCGGTTGCGCGTTTGCAGCGTGACCGCGCGGCACCGCCGAATACAGAAATATGCAGCACTCTTTCAATAACAAAAAAAGGAAATCAGGCCATGAGTCTGCCCCTGGAAAACTCGCCCAACGTGGCCGCCATCAGCAAGCGCGAGCGGGTCCGCGAACTGATGCGGACCATCGGCATGCTGCCCGTTCTGATTTTGCTGCTGGTGGGCTTCGCGTTGATGACCGACAGCTTCATGACCTGGCAGAACCTGTCGATCATCACTCAGCAGGCATCGGTCAACGTGGTGCTCGCCGCCGGCATGACCTTCGTGATTCTGACCGCAGGCATCGACCTGTCGGTGGGGGCGATCCTGGCGGCGTCCGCCGTGGTGGCCTTGCAGGCCTCGATGTCGCCGCAGTACGGCATGCTCGGGATCGCGGCAGGAGTCGGTTTCGGCCTGTTGCTGGGCCTGGTCAACGGCGGCCTGATCGCCTTCATGCGCTTGCCGCCATTCATCGTCACCCTCGGCGCGCTGACCGCCATGCGCGGTCTGGCGCGGTTGTTGGCGGATGACAAAACCGTGTTCAACCCGGACCTGCCGTTTGCCTTCATTGGTAATGATTCAGTGCTCGGCGTGCCCTGGCTGGTGATCATCGCCGTGGCCGTCATTGCGATTTCCTGGTTCATCCTGCGTCGCACCGTCATGGGGGTGCAGATCTACTCGGTAGGCGGCAATCCGGAAGCGGCGCGCCTCTCCGGGATCAAGGTGTGGAAGGTGTTGCTGTTCGTGTATGCCGTCTCCGGTGCGCTGGCGGGGTTGGGCGCGGTGATGAGCGCGTCGCGGTTGTTCGCGGCCAACGGCCTGCAACTGGGGCAGTCATACGAGCTGGATGCCATCGCCGCCGTGATCCTGGGCGGCACCAGTTTTACCGGTGGCGTCGGCACCATCGGCGGCACCCTGATCGGCGCGCTGATCATCGCGGTATTGACCAATGGCCTGGTGCTGCTCGGTGTCTCGGATATCTGGCAATACATCATCAAAGGCATCGTGATCATCGGCGCGGTGGCGCTGGATCGCTATCGCCAGTCCGGTGCGCGCACCTGAATTCACGGTTTGGTTTCACGCGTTCCAAATAATTGCTCTGACAATAATCACAAGAGAGAAAACATGAACGTCAAACGTAAATTCCCTGCTGTCATATCCCTGTGCCTGGCGGCGCTGTTGTCTCAAGGCGTCGAGGCCCGCGAGCTGAAATCGGTGGGTATCAGCCTGGGCTCGCTGGGCAACCCGTATTTCGTGACGCTGGCCGACGGCGCCAAGGCCAAGGCCCTTGAAATCAATCCCGACGCCAAGGTCACGTCGGTGTCCGCCGATTACGACCTGAGCAAGCAATTCTCGCAGATCGACAACTTCATCGCGGCGGGCGTGGATCTGATCCTGATCAACGCCGTGGACCCGAAAGCCATTGCCTCGGCGATCAAGAAAGCTCAAGCCGCGGGCATCAAGGTGGTCGCGGTCGACGTCAGCGCGGCTGGTGTGGACGCGACGGTGCAGACCGACAACGTCGAAGCCGGCAGGCTGGCCTGTCAATTCATCGTCGAGAAACTGTCCGGCAAGGGCAATGTGATCATCGAAAACGGCCCGCAAGTCACGGCGGTGACCGACCGCGTGACCGGGTGTAAATCCGCCTTCGCCGCCGCGCCGGACATCAAGGTTTTGTCCGATGATCAGGACGCCAAGGGCTCCCGCGATGGCGGCCTGAATGCGATGCAGGGCTACCTCACGCGCTTCCCGAAACTCGATGGCCTGTTCGCGATCAATGACCCGCAAGCCATCGGCAGCGACTTGGCGGCCCGGCAGCTCAAACGCAACGGCATCATCATCACCTCGGTGGACGGCGCCCCGGACATCGAGCACGCGTTGAAGTCCGAATCCTCGATACAGGCATCGGCCAGTCAGGACCCATGGGCCATGGCCCAGCAAGCGGTGGTGATCGGTAACGACCTGCTCAACGACAAGAAACCGGCCGAAGCGGTGACCCAACTCACGCCGAAGTTGATCACCCGCGACAACATCGATTCCTATAGCGGCTGGTCGAGCAAGCACTGAGACGCCAAGCGGGAGTGAACGCAGTGGTCAAGATGGAGGACGTGGCGCGACTGGCGCGGGTATCGACGTCGACGGTGTCCCATGTGCTCAATGGCACGCGCAAGGTCAGCCCGCGGACCCTTGATGCGGTGCAGCAGGCGGTCAGGGAATTGGGTTATATCCCCAACACCCTGGCGCGTTCGCTGGCCCGCTCGCGCACCAATACCATTGGCGTGGCGATTTCGGCGCTGTCCAACCACTACTTCAGCGAAACCGTTCACGCCATTGAAACCGAGTGTGAGCGCCACGGCATCATGATGCTGTTCGTCGATACCCACGATGATCCCGAGCAGGAACTTCGCGTGGTCAGGGCGCTGCATCATCGACGGGTCGACGGCATTTTGCTTGCCCCCTCCAGCGATCCCGAACGGGCGGCGCTGGTGTATCTGCAGGCCAACGCCATTCCCACGGTGCTGGTGGACCGTCTGGCTGCGGACGGCTTCGACCAGGTGGGCGTGGAAAACCGCGAGTCGACACAGGCCCTGGTCGCTCATTTGATCGGCCACGGGCATCAGCGGATTGGCATGATCGCCGGTCATCGCGGTTTGAGTACCACCGAAGAGCGCATCGAAGGCTATCGCCAGGCGCTGTCCCAGGCAGGGCTTGCGTTCGATGAGGCGCTGCTGGTCAATGGCGAATCCAACAGCGAATCGGCGCGAAGGGCCGCTGCGACGCTGTTGGCGTTGGCCAAGCCGCCAAGCGCGATCATGGCCGCCAACAATCTGATGACCATTGGTGCCATGCACGCGCTAAGGAACGCAAATATCGCGGTGCCGGAACAGATGGCGCTGGTGGGCTTCGACGATTTCGACTGGGCGGATCTCTTCCTGCCACGTCTGAGCGTGATTGCCCAACCGGTGCATGCCCTGGGCGCGCGCGCCGTACAGTTGTTGTTGCAGCGTATCGACAGCCCCGACGGCACGCGGCAATCCGAGCGGCTGGCGGCCACGTTGCGCATACGAAATTCATGTGGGTGCCGTTGATCGCTGCCCCGTACAGGAACTGAACATTCATGAGCCAAGCTGTTTCTCTGGGCATCGACCTGGGCACCTCGGAGCTCAAGGCCATCCTGCTCGACGCACGAGGCGTGGTGCTGGGCCAGGCGGGAGCGCCGGTCACGCTTTCGCGCAGGCGAACCGGCTGGTCGGAGCAGAATCCCGCTGACTGGTGGCAGGGCTGCGTGACGGCACTCGGGCAGTTGCGTAGCCAGCAATCGGACGCCTGGACGCGAATCGAGTGTCTGGGCCTGTCCGGGCAGATGCACGGCGCTGTGCTGCTGGACGACGCTGGGCAGACTTTGTATCCGGCAATCCTCTGGGATGACTCGCGAGCGGTACCGCAGGCCGAACAGTTGAATCGAGAATTCCCCGAGTACGCCCAGATCACAGGCAGCCTGGCGATGGCCGGGCTGACCGCGCCGAAGCTGCTGTGGCTGCGGCAGAACGAACCTGAAATGTTCGCGAAGATCGATTGCGTGTTGTCGCCCAAGGACTACCTGCGTCTGGTGTTGACCGGCGAGCGGGTCAGCGACATGTCCGACGCGGCTGGCACGCTGTGGCTGGATGTGGTGCGGCGTCAATGGTACGAACCGATGCTGCGTGCCACCGGTTTGAGCCTGGCGCAGATGCCGAGGCTGCTGGAGGCCGATCAGCTGTCTGGAACCTTGAACGCAGAGGCGGCGCGGTTGCTCGGTTTGCCCGTGGGTCTGCCCGTCGCGGCGGGGGGTGGCGACAACCCGGTGTCGGCGGTGGGCATCGGTGCGATCAATGCGGGGGATGCGTTCGTGACTCTCGGCACCAGCGCGGCCATTGTGGCGATCACTGATCATGCGGCGGGCAATCCGGCCAGTGCGGTTCACAGCTTTTGTCATGCACTGCCCAAGCGCTGGTACACCATGGGCGCGATGCTTGCGGGGGCCAGTTGCCTACGGTGGGTGACGCGTTTATTGGGGCAGCCCGATGAGCAAACCCTGCTGGATCAGGTGCGCATGGCTCTCCCCGTGGATCAGCCTGTTGCCGCGACCTGTCCGATGTTTCTGCCGTACCTGGCAGGGGAAAGAACCCCGCACAACGACCCCCTGTTGCGCGGCGGTTTCATGAGCCTCGGCCACGACAGCACGCCCGCGATGCTGGGTTATGCCGTGCTGGAGGGCGTCGGTTTCGGCCTCCTGGACGCGATGAACGCAGCGCTGTCGGCCGGGGCGAAGGTTAACGCTTGCGCGCTGGTAGGCGGGGGTGCGCGCAGTGAGTATTGGGCGCAGCTGCTGGCCAACATTCTCGATCGCGAAGTCTATACCTTGCACGGCAGCGAGCTGAGCGCCTGCATTGGCGCCGCGAAACTGGGGTTGCTGGTGATCGGGCAGGGGGTTGAAACGTTGCACAACGCAATGCCGATCAAGGCGCGATACCGACCGATAGCGTCAGTGCAGCCCGCGTTGCAGGCGCGCTACGCGAAGTTTCGCGGGTTGTTGCCTGCGGCGCAGGGGTTGCATGGCTGATAGGGCGTACCTGTTACAGCTGCAGGTGATCGGATTTTTCCTCAATGCACCGCCCAGGAACGTGGCGCGGGGGTATGGCTGAATTTGGAAATGCCCTTGACCCAGAACCGCCGATGGGCGGTCTGATCCGGTGGCAGCAACGGTTTGCTGGACCACTGGTGCTGGCGCTTGGATTCTTCGCGATAAGCCTTCCACTCCATCGCCTCTGCGGTGTCTTTGGCTGCGCGTTCGTTATCGAACCAGCCAAGAACGGAAACTTCGCCCTGATCGCGGCCATGTTCTACCAGCAGAAAAATGTCGTACATACCTGTGCCTTTCGTTCATCAAGTCCGGCCCGATCTTCGGGCTCTACCGACGGTTTATCGACAGTTGACGAGAAAAATTTAGCGGCGCGGCAGCAAACCCGGACCGGCGGTGCCGCGGCCCAGAGCGGCAGCCGCGTCGCAAGGCTTCTTATTTCGGCAAGGGCTTCAACACTTCGCCGTTGTCGTCCAGCAGGATGAACACCAGTAATTTTGCAGGTCGGGTCGCGCTGGCGTTGCGCGATTCGTAGTGTTTGGAGCCTGCGGGCTCGTAGGGTTCATGAGCTTTCTCGGATGGGATGACAGCTGCCACGCTATGCCTTGCATGCCAGCGGTCACACTGCCAATCCGGGAAAAGATCATGAGGCCAATTGCGTGTAATCCAGCGTCACAGGACCGAAATCGGATAGTCCACGATCAGCCGGAACTCGTCCTGATCACCCTCGGCCTGATCGGCATTGCCACGATGCCAGGCCTGACGGATGCGGAACGACAGGTCCTTGGCCGGGCCATCCTGAATCACGTATTTGGCTTCCAGATTGGTCTCATGGTGTTTGCCGTCTTCGCCATAACCGTAAGCGCGATAAGGGCTGTCGGCGGCCATTTTGGTGCCGTCGATGTCCCGGCCGTTGATGTAACGCGCCATGAAACTCAGGCCCGGAATGCCGTAGGCGCTCATTGCCAGGTCATAGCGTGCCTGCCAGGATTTTTCTCCCGGGCCGTTGAAGTCCGAATACTGCACGGAGTTGGCGAGGAAGATCGAGTCGCCCGTAGTGCCTGGCCCGTTATCGCCGAAAGCTACATAGTCGAACGGCTCATCGCCATGCACCTTCTGGTAGGCGAGGGTGAAGATGTGCCCGGCCAGGAAACTGTAGGCAGCGGCCAGAGACCAGGTGGTGTTGTCGATCTCACCCGCCTTGGCCTGACCTTCGTCGTTGGTGCGGTAGATGTTGAGGTCGAAGGTCAACGACTGGTCACTGGGCATCGCCAGCACATAGTTGGCGTTGGCATAGTATTGACGCCAGACGTCTTCGAATTCGGAACCGTACAACTGCACCGACAGACTGTCGTTGATCGCGTATTTGCCGCCGACGAAGTCGACGCTGTCGGTGGTCACGCCGGCATAAGTGGCGTACAGCTCGCCGCTTGCACGGGTGTGCTGCGGCCCATTGCCGGCGGTGAAATGTCCGCCTTCAAGGTCCAGGTCCTTGATCTCGCTGCTTTGCAGGCTGAAACCGGTCGCCGTCTGCGGGAACAGGCGCGAACCGCCTGCCGCGAACACCGGCGCGGTGGGTTGCATGGTTCCCCACTTCAGCTCGGTCTTGGAAATCCGTGCCTTGATCGCCCCGCCCGCTGTGGCGAACTCGTCTTCCGGACTGCCACTGCTGTCTACTGGAATATTGCCGGTGCCCGAATGCCCGGCACCGCCATCGAGCTTCAACCCGTACCAGCCAAAGGCGTCGACACCAAAACCGACCGTGCCCGGGGTGAATCCCGATGTGAAGTTGGCCATCGCCGCCTGGGACCAGTCACGTCGATCCTGTGCGCCGCTTTTTCCATCTCGATTGAAGTAGTAATTGCGTAACAACACGTTCAGCTTGGCGTCATCGACAAAGCCTTTGGCGTCGGCCTGATCGCTGACGAAGGCTTCTGCTTCTACTGATTGGACATATCCCGCCGAAACCGCCAACGCGATCAGACTCAGACTTATCACTCTCATAATGGCATTACCTCTCAGGTTTCTGAGGCACCCGCTATTACTTCATGCAATGACGCGCACAAGTAAAAGCACCAACTCGCCTGCAAGACGCAAAGGATAATCGTGGATTTGCAGTTCGCCACCTTACCGGCGCAATCAACCCTCCAAAGCCCGATTTTCTGACGATTGGTTTACTTAACAGGCAATTAACCCGCGCGGTTAAAGTGATTTTGCACCTGCAAAGTGGATAACCCGCTCTCAGCGACTGCCTGCAAAATTGCACTGTTAGGCATCACTTTGGCACGTAACCGGCCGTGCTCACCGATTGCTCGACAGGCCTGGTGAGACTTCGTTGCTCGGCTGGGCGAAGCGTGCGGCGTTCGCCTGGCAGCGTTTCCCAATATGCCTGGATGACCGCAGGTCGTTGTCTTCAAGATCGGGGTTCAGGATGCCGGGCAGGTAACTGGCCAGGGTAGGCAGCTCTTTCTATGGCGGGCAGGCATTCCCCTACCTTTGCGGTGCGTCTTTGGGTTCGGGAAGGATATTACGGCGGGGGACGCAAGGGGGAATCAGAAACAAAGCGTTCATGGAACGGGAAGGTTTGAACGTTGCGCAGGGGCGAGATCGATACGACAAGTCAAGTAATGCAATGGAAGCGACCGAGTCGCTCCCATGATCAGGACGCATATGTGCCTGTGCAGGCTACGTCGATTACTTGCTGCCGCCGGATCCTCCCGCGCCGCCTGCGCCTTCACCGCCGCCACCATTACCGCCCATGCCGCTGCCGTTAGTCATACCGCCGCCCTGGCCGGAAGCACCGTTACCGTCGTTGCTGCCCATGCCTTTGGTGCCGGGGGTGGAACTGTTACCAGCACCGGTCTTAGGCGTGCCATCAGTGGCTGGACCCTGGTTGCTGTCGCGTGGGCCTACAGTACCGGAGGAGTTAACTGGATCGGTTGGGCCGGTGGAGCCCGCGAATGCAGAACCGGTCGCTACAGCAAGCAGACTGGCGAGGGTCAGGGCAGTCAATTTCTTCGTGATCATGATGTGAATCCCTTTTCTGTCGTGGATACATATTGGTCCGCCCGCTCGGTCAAGTCGTGCCCTCTTGCCGACAGACGGTCAAAGCCGGTAGGCGTCAGGGACGTGGCGGGCGATGAAGGCTTGCGTGTGTTCGAGGAAGGCCGTCTGCAGCTTCGAGGCCGGCCCTTGCACGGGCAGCAGCATGCTGAAGTCCATCTCGATGGCCGGCTCGAAGGCCTTAAAAACAATCCCGGTGCCGCGATAATTGACCGCGCTCAGCACATCCACCAGCGCCACCCCCAAGCCGTGTTCGACGAATTCGCACATCGGTTGCGACAGTTGGGTTTCCAGACGCAGCTGCCGCTCGACGCCGTGCGCGGCGAATATCGTGTCGATCTGCTGCCGCGAACCGATGGAATGCGGATAGGAAATGAACGCCTCGCCGCGCAGGTCCTCGGGAACGATCACCGACTTGTCACACAGCCTGTGACCTGCTGGCAATGCACACAACATGCGGGTCGCCAGAAGTTGCTCCGAACGCGGGCTGGGGTAGGTGTTGGGCAGCACGATGATGCCCAGGTCACAGCGCTGACCGACCACCAGATCGATCACTTCCGAAGACGAATGCACCACCAGCGAGATATGCACGCCGTCGTGTTCGGCCATGAACGCGGCAATCACCCGAGGCATGAACACCAGTCCCATCGCTGGCGCACAGGCGATGTGCAGCGAGCCACGCTTGAGGCTGCGAATATCCTGCGCAGTCCGCGCGATGCGCTCGACCCCGACCAGCGAGCGCTGCACTTCCTGATACAGCGTCATGGCTTCGGCCGTGGGCTGCAGCCGCCCCTTGATCCGATCGAACAGGGTAAAGCCGATGTCGTCCTCCAGGCTGGCAATCAATCGCGTCGCCGCCGGTTGAGAGATGTGCAGCATTTCGGCGGCGCGGGTGACGGTCTGGCTGAGGATCACGGCCCTGAAAGCTTCGAGCTGACGCAGATTCATTTGGCCCCATAACAAAAAGACATGACTGGCAGAAAATAAAGCATTTTTCAGTTGCCTGACAGAGCCACTAGCATCGGATTCATTGATTGCCACCGGGCTGTAGGCCAAGAAATGATTCATGCACAAGACTGATCTGATTGTCGTCGGTGGCGGGCTGGTTGGTATGTCCATTGCGTATGGGCTGGCTCTGCTCGGACGTCGGGTCACGGTCCTCGACGAGGGCGACGATGCCCTGCGCGCCGCTCGCGGCAACTTCGGTTTGCTCTGGGTGCAAGGCAAAGGCTATCGCAACGCGCCTTATGCCGGCTGGACCCGACAGTCCGTGGCGCTGTGGCCCGAGTTCAATGCCTTGCTGCACGCCGATACCGGTATTGACGTGCATCTGCGCCAGCCCGGCGGGTTTCAGCTGTGTTTGAGCGACGAGGAGCTGGCTGAAGAAACCCGTCGGCTGGTCTGGCTGCAAGAAGCGTTCGACGGCGATTACCCGTTCGAACTGCTCGACCCGACCCAGCTCAAGAAGCGTATTCCGGGCATCGGTCCGGGAGTAGTCGGCGCCTGCTACACGCCGATGGATGGCCATGTCAATCCGCTCAAACTGCTGCGGGCCTTGTATGCCGCTTGCCAGACACGAGGGGTAAAGATCGTCAACGGGCTGAGCGTCGAGGGAATCGATCAGCACGCCAGCGGCTTCGAGCTGCGGGCCGGGGAGCAGCGGTTCTGTGCCGAACATCTGGTGCTGGCCGCAGGACTGGGCAATCGCCCACTGGGCGCGATGCTGGGCATGGACGTGCCGGTGCGGCCCAATCGCGGGCAGATTCTGGTCACGGAACGACTGCAGCCGTTTCTGCAATACCCCACCACCTATGTGCGCCAGACCGACGAAGGCACGGTGCAATTGGGCGATTCGCTGGAGGCAGTGGGTTTCGACGACCGCACCAGCAGCCAGGTGATGTCCGAGATCGCCGCCCGTGCCGTGCAGTGTTTCCCGCGGCTGGGGCAGGTGCGCATGGTGCGGGCCTGGGGTGCATTGCGTGTGCTCAGCGCCGACGGCTATCCGATCTACGAAGCAGCCCACGACAGTCCCGGCGCATTTGTCGTCACCTGCCACAGCGGCGTGACCCTGGCCGCCGCCCATGCATTGCGCCTGGCGCCCTGGATCGCCGGTGAGGCCGACGAGCCTGCGATACGGCCGTTCAATCTCGCCCGATTCAAGGGCATGCGCGAGGTGCACTATGCCCACTGAAACACTGTTCCGGCGTCTGCAGCTGGCAGACAAATACGTGCAGATCGAGTTCGAAGGCACGCCGCTGACGGTGCCCGCCGATGTGTCCCTGGCCGCGGCATTGCTGACTCATGATCTGGGGGCGACCCGCGAGAGCGCTATCAACGGCCGGCCCGGCGCTGCTTACTGCATGATGGGGGTGTGCTTCGAATGCCTGGTGGAGGTCGACGGCCAGGCCAACTGTCAGGCGTGTCTGATTCAGGTCGTCGAAGGCATGCGCGTACGTCGTCAGCGTGGTGCACGGGATCTGCTGATCGGAGGCCAGGGCGATGAGTGATCCAGTCGTGGATCTGATCATCATCGGCGCCGGCCCCGCAGGCATCAGCGCAGCGCTGGAAGCGTCGGCCCACGGCCTTGAGGTCGTGCTACTGGACGAGCAGGGCAGCCCCGGCGGCCAGATCTGGCGCAACGTCGCCCAGGCCGATACGCGTACCCGTCAGGTGCTGGGCAGCGATTACAGCGCAGGGCAACCGCTGGTGGAAGCGCTGTTGGCCAGCAACGTGCGTTATCAACCCAATGCGGCTGTCTGGCAGGTGACCGAAGAGCGTTGCGTGCACTTTCTGCTGGACGGCAAGGCGCGCGTGCTGCAAGGCCGCCAGTTGTTGATTGCCACCGGTGCCATGGAGCGTCCGATGCCGATTCCCGGCTGGACCCTGCCGGGCGTGATGACCGCGGGCGCGGGCCAGATCCTGCTCAAGAGCGCAGCGCTGGTGCCGCAGGGCCCGGTGATTCTGGCCGGGTGCGGACCCTTGCTTTATCTGCTGGCGGTGCAATACCTGCGCGCCGGGATTGGCATCGAAGCGTTGGTGGACACCAGCGAGCGGCGCGACGTGTTCAAGCATTCGCGGCAGCTGCGCCAGGCGCTTGCCGGTTGGCGAGACCTGCTCAAAGGGCTGTCGCTGCTCGCAACGCTCAAGCGCGCTGGCGTCAAACACTACCGCGCCGCCCGCAACCTTCGGGTAGAAGGCGGGCGAAGGGCAGAAGCGTTGTGCTTCGACAGCGACGGCCGGGCGCAGAAGGTGTGGGCGTCGCTGATCCTGCTGCATCAGGGCGTTGCGCCGAATATCCAGATCAGCCAATCCCTGCGCGCCGACCACGATTGGAACGAGCAACAGTTGTGCTGGGTCGCCCGCCGCGACAGCTGGGGTGAGACCAGTTTGCCGGGGATTTTCATCGCCGGTGATGGCGGGGCCATCGGTGGCGCCAATGTGGCGGCGACCCAGGGTCGTCTGGCTGCTCTGGCGATCGCTCATCGGTTGCAGAAAATCGACGCCTGTCGCCTGCAGGCCCTCAGCAAACCCTGGCTGCAGATGCTGGGCAGACAAAGCGCCGCTCGGCCTTTGATCGACGCGCTGTATCGCCCCCTTGCGCAAAACCGCATTCCCCACGACGACACCATCGTCTGCCGCTGCGAAGAGGTCAGCGCTGGAACCATTCGCGGTTACGTCGAGCTCGGTTGCCTGGGGCCCAACCAGACCAAGGCATTCGGTCGCTGCGGCATGGGGCCATGCCAGGGCCGTCAATGTGGTCTGAGCGTCACTGAAATCATCGCCGAGCATCGCAACGTCTCCCCGGCGCAGGTCGGCTACTACCGCATTCGCCCACCGCTCAAGCCCATCACCCTGGCGCAACTGGCCAGCGAGCGTGAGCTTGAGACGTCCACATCCTCAACCCCTGAAAGGAGCCTGTCATGAGCACCTCGATCCACCGTATCGAAAGCAACCCTCGCCTGAGCCGCAGCGTGGTTCACAACGGCGTGGCCTGGCTGGCCGGTATCGTCGCCGCCGACTGCACCCAGGATATTCGCGGCCAGACCCGTCAGGTGCTGCAGCGCGTCGACGAACTGCTCGCCGCCTCGGGCAGCGACAAGAGCCGCTTGCTCAGCGTGCAGATCTGGATGAAAGACATGACCGCCGATTTCGCTGGCATGAACGAAACCTGGAGCGCCTGGGTCGACGCCGCGCAGACCCCGGCGCGGGCTACTTGCCAGGTGATGTTCGATGACCCTGAAATCCTCGTGGAGATCATCGTCACCGCCGCCGTCTGATTTTTGCTGCAAGGGCAGGGCGCCATTCGCTCACGCATCCAGAGCGCCCACCCGCCGTTCACATTGCTGCTGCCATAACGGGCGAGATCCTCATGCCGAGGGCTCGTCCGACTTGAACAACATCGTCCGGAGCCATGCATGAACATCAGAACCATCGTCACCACACTGGGCCTCGCCTCTTTGCTCGCCGTCAACGCCCATGCCGCCGATGCACCGCTGAAACTGGGGATCGAAGCGGCTTATCCGCCGTTTGCCTCGAAGACCGCCGACAACCGGATCGTCGGCTTCGATTACGATATCGGCCAGGCGCTGTGCGCGGAAATGAAAGTGCAATGCGTATGGAAGGAAAACGAGTTCGACGGCCTGATCCCGGCACTCAAAGTGAAGAAGGTCGACGCGATCATCTCGTCGATGTCGATCACCCCCGAGCGCATGAAGTCAGTGGACTTCAGCAACCGCTACTACCGCATTCCGGCACGCCTGGTGGTGCGCAAGAACAGCGGCATCACCGACATCCCCGCGCAGCTCAAAGGCCTGCGCATCGGCGTGCAGCGCGCCACCAACTTCGAGCGGTACGTCACCGACAAATTCGTTCCGGCTGGTGCGCAGATCGTCAGCTACAGCTCGCAGAATGAAGTGTTCCTCGACTTGCTGGGCGGGCGCATCGACGCAACCATGGCCAGTTCCGTGGCCATCGACGAAGGTCTGCTGAAAAAAACTGAGGGCAAGGACTACGCATTCGTCGGCCCGGCCTTCACCGAAGAACAGTACTTCGGCACCGGCATCGGCGTGGCCGTGCGCAAGGGCGACCCGCTGCAAGAGCGCTTCAACCAGGCCCTGGCGGCCATTCGCGCGAACGGCACGTATGCGCAGATCGAGAAGAAGTACTTCGATTTCGATATCTATGGCGAGTAAGGTTTAGCGCTGTTCCCTCATAGCAGTCCGCCCTGCCAGCGGTCGCGGCCGTGTGATCGCTGCTGCCGGCAGGCCGGGCTGCTGCATATAAAGAGGCGAGCGCAGCATCCTGGGGTGGCAGCCTTTACGCCGAACGCTGCACGCTCACAATTCCGTGTTCGAGCATCGTCGCCAGGAACACGTCGATCTTGTTGCGCAAATGGTCTTCCATCAACGTGCGCAGCTTTTTGCTTTCACCCTTTTTCAGGTAAGTCAGCATCTGTTCATGCTCGTTGATCGCCTGTTGCCAGCGCCCCGGCGTGGGGTTGAGGCGGCGGCGGACGTGGCGCAGACGGGCGTTGAGGTTGTTGAACATCTCTGACAATACCCGGTTATCGGCCACCTGCAGAATTTTCAGGTGAATCTGCTGATTGAGGTTGAAGTAGCTGCGCAGGTCGCTCTGTTCGTGGGACAGGCGCATCGCCGCCTGCAGGGTTTCGAGCTCGGCGATGTCGGCCGCCGAGATCTTCTGGCAGGCCTGTTCCCCTGAAAGCCCTTCCAGCGCCGCCAACAGGGTCAGCATGTTGGCCGCCTCCTCCAGACTGACACTGGCCACCCGCGCACGGCGGGTAGCGGATATTTCCACCAGCCCCTCGCGGGCGAGCATCTTGATCGCCTCACGCAGCGGGGTGCGGGACACTTCCAATTCCTCGCACAGCGCCCGTTCGGACAGCGGAGCCCCCGGCACGAGCTCACCGCTGATGATGCGTTCGCGCAAGGCGGCGTAAGCGGCTTCGTTGATGTTTGCCAGATTATTGTTTTCGGACATCGGTCCCTCTCCATCGGTATCCCGGAATTCTGCGAAGGTGACACTTGCGTCTGGCAAGGATTATCCCGGCGAATCAAAAAATTATCTACGCGCCATCTCAATGCAAAGCTCAGGATCAATGTTTACGGGAAGTTTGATCCCGTGCATTTCGTCTGCTCGCCTGATTTTTCGCAAAAAAATTCTTGCACCGACAAAAGCAGCGGCTATATTTGGGATACCAAAAATATAAAATGGTATCCCAAAAATAATAAGGACCTCCTATGAATACCCACGTTTCTCCTCAGGCTGACCCTCGCCAAACCTGTGTCCAGCCCGCTCCCGAAATCCTTCTGCAACGTGACGCAAGCATCGCCACGGTCATCCTCAATCGCCCGGAAAAGCTCAACGCTACGACGCTGTCAATGTGGAAGCTGCTGGACGACACCATCCGCCAACTCGACGCCGACGACTCGGTGCGCTGCATCGTGATTCGTGGCGCCGGGACCAAGGCTTTCGGGCCTGGCAACGACATCTCGGAGTTCGAAACCCATCGCGGCAACCAGGAACTGGCTCGCCGCTACGGACCGGTGATGCACAGTGCCTTGCGGGCCATCGCCCACTGCCGGCACCCGCTGGTGGCGATGATTCACGGTATCTGCGTCGGCGGCGGCCTGGGCATTGCCTCGCTGTGCAACATCCGTATTTGCGGCCAGTCGAGTCGCTTCGGCGTGCCGGTCAACAAGCTGGGACTGGCGATGTCCCACGATGAAATGAGCGGGCTGATGCGCATTGCAGGTCCCGACGTCACGCTCGAAATGCTCCTGGAAGGCCGGGTCTTCGGCGCCGATGAGGCACTGCACAAACGCATCGTTACGCGGGTGGTGAGCGATGCCGACGTGCAAGAGCAGGCGATGATCAGCGCGCGCCGTATCGCCGACGGTGCGCCGCTGGTGGCCCGCTGGCACAAGCAGTTCGTTCAGCGCTCGCTGGATCCTGCGCCCTTGACCGCCGAGGAATACGACGAGGCGTTCGATTGCTTTGCCACCGAGGATTTCCAGATCGGTTATCAGGCCTTCCTGGCCAAACGCACACCTGTTTTTGGAGGCAAATAATATGGCCGGCCCACTGCAAGGCATGAAAGTCATCGAACTGTCGCACATCATGTCCGGCCCCATCTGCGGGATGATGCTGGCGGACATGGGGGCAGATGTGATCAAAGTCGAGAAAATGGACGGCGATGACTGCCGCCGCTTCGCGCCGATTCTGGATCACGGCGAATCCGCCTCGTTCATGATCCTCAACCGTAACAAGCGCGACATCGCCCTGAACCTCAAGACCGAGGGCGGCAAGGATGTGCTGCGGCGCATGCTCAGCGATGCCGATGTGGTCACCGAGAACTACCGCAAAGGCACCATGGAAAAGCTCGGGCTGGGTTACGAAACGCTGAAAAAGCTCAACCCGGGCCTGATCTACTGTTCGGTTTCCGGCTACGGCCGCACTGGTCCTTACGCTGACAAGGGCGGCTTCGACCTCATCGCTCAGGGGCTGTCCGGGCTGATGAGTTCAACCGGCGAACCGGGACAGGCGCCGATCAAGGCCGGTTCGCCGATTGCCGATATCAATGCCGGGATTCTTGCCGCGCTGGGCATCGCCGCGGCCTATGCCCATAAACAGAAGACCGGGCTGGGGCAGGTGGTCGATACCTCGTTGCTGGAGGCCGGTTTTCAGCAGATGTACTGGCCTGCGGCCAATTACTTCTCCGAAGGCGTGATCCTGCCGAAGATGGGCTCGGCCAACTCCACCAGTACGCCGTATCAAGCCTTCAAGACCCGCGACGGCTGGATCAACATCGGTGCCGCCAATCAGGGCAATTACGAGCGTTTGCTGCAGGTGCTGAACGCGCCACACATCAGCGATGACCCGCGCTTCGCCACCAACGTGCTGCGCATGAACAACCGCGAAGTGCTGGTGGCATTGATCACCGAATGCCTGGTGCAGGACACCACCGACAATTGGGTCGCGCGGCTCGACCTCGCCGGGTTGCCGGTGGGCGCGGTGCTGGACATCTCGCAGGCTGTCGAACACCCGCAGATTCTGGAGCGGGAAATGATCGTCGAAACGCATCATCCGGTGACCGGTACGGCGCGCAGCATCGCCTTGCCAATCCGCTTTTCCGAGACCCCCAAACAGGTCACCCGACCCTCGCCGTTGTTGGGTGAGCACACCCTGGAAATCCTCGCCGAGTACGGCTACGACGACGGGCAGATTTCCGAGCTGCGCCGTGAGGGGGCGATTCTCGAGTTGTAGCCTCTGATCCCTGCGCAAGCGTGTTAGTGAGCAACGAACAATTACAAAAAAGACACTGAGGACCGCAACCATGAACAGGTTAAAGATAAAGGCCACCACCGTCGTCATGATGATGCTGTGCCTGATGTACTTCATTACTTACGTCGACCGGGTCAATGTCAGTACGGCGGCGGGGCAGTTCAGCACTGAGCTGGGCTTGAGCAACACGCAACTGGGTTTCATCTTTTCTGCGTTCGCCTATCCGTACATGGTGTTCCAGTTCATCGGCGGCTGGGTCAGCGACCGCTACGGCGCCAAACGTACGTTGATCGTCTGCGCCTTCATTTGGGCGGCGGCGACGGTCTTGACCGGCATGGCTGGCGGCTTTCTGAGTCTGGTGGCCGCGCGCATGTTGCTGGGGCTGGGGGAGGGCGCGACCTTTCCGGCATCCACCAGCGCCATGGCTGCCTGGGTCGCCAAGGAACGTCGCGGCTTCGCTCAGGGCATCACCCACGCTGCCGCGCGCCTGGGCAATGCCTGTGCGCCGCTGATCGTCGCGGCATTGATGACCACCTATGACTGGCGCTTCTCGTTCTACCTGCTCGGCGCCATGAGTTTCGGTTGGGTGGTGTTGTGGTACGTGACGTATACCGAAAAGCCTGGCGACCACCCGCGCATCACCGAGCAGGAACTTGCTGCACTGCCTGCGCCCAAACCTCGTCGAGTCGATGCGCCCGGCACCTATGGGCGACTGTTCCGGCGCATGTTGCCGGTGTCCAGCGTGTACTTCTGCTACAACTGGATCCTCTGGCTGATGCTCAGTTGGATTCCCATGTACTTCATGCACAACTACCACCTGAACATCAAAGATGCAGTGCTGTTCACGTCGGGCGTGTTCTTCGCCGGTGTCGTCGGTGACCTGCTCGGCGGCCTGATCAGCGACAAGCTGCTGCACAAGACCGGCAACGTCAAAGTCGCGCGCAGTTATCTGGTCGCGGTGTGCATGGCCTGCACCGGGCTGTCGCTGATCCCGGTATTGCTGTTCCAGGAGCCGCTGTACTCGCTGATCTTCCTGGCCATGGCGCTGTTCTTCAATGAAATGACGGTGGGGCCGATGTGGGCCGTGCCGATGGACATCGCTACCGATCGCGCCGGTACCGCCAGCGGCATCATGAACGGCACGGCAGCCACGGCGACCATCATCAGCCCGGTGCTGGCCGGTTATTTGATCGACCAGACCGGTAATTGGACCTTGCCGTTTCTGATCTCGATCGGCGTGCTGGCGTTCGGGGTGCTGATGACCTTCACCATGCAGCCGCAGAAAACCTTTTTGGCAGAGGAAAAGGCGCCCGAGAAAACCTTCGACACACTTGAGAGCAAAGAGGCAGTCGCCAAGTAAATCCTTCGTTTGCAAACCTGCGCGGGCTGGAGCCAACCCGCTTCGCAGTGTGGGAGACGTCGGAGGTTACGTCGGCAGCGAACGCGGTGGGTCTGTTGTAGATGGGTTACTGACACCCCGGCATCGCTGCCCGTCGTAAACTCCAACGTTTTCCAACAGGTCTGCGGCGTGTCGGGATTTGTCATACACGTTCGCTCCCTGTAGCCGTCCGGCAACGATCTTACAGGAGAGGCCAAGAAGCGGTGTGGTGCTTAAGGACGTAGCGTCTGGGAGCAAAAAAACCATTAGTCGACTGCCGATGTGGCGTATTGATATTAAATTCTCAACACTAGACAACCCTCGTTTTCTTCAATGAAACCGGGGGTTTTGCTTTTGCAGCGTGTAAGAAATCTCCTACAAAATCCGCCGTTTTTTTTCTCTGTCTAAAGACTGTCATCAAACAGAAATGTTTCCGGTTTTAAATCTGCATCGGGTCTTCAACTGTGACCACACACACAAATTCTCCTGCTGAGGTATTGCCGTGAATCTGCTGACAAAAACACGCCTGTCACTCCTGCTGGCTTCGATGTGCCTGACCGGGATGGCACACGCTACGGACGTCACTGGTGCTGGTTCGAGCTTCGTGTTCCCAGTCATTTCCAAATGGGCAACCGACTACAGCAAGAGCACTGATACCAAGATCAACTACCAGTCCATCGGTTCGGGCGGCGGTATCGCTCAGATCAAGGCTGCGACCGTGGACTTCGGCGCTTCCGACGCGCCTCTCAAAGCGGAAGACCTGCAGGCCGGCGGCCTGGGTCAGTTCCCCAGCGTGATCGGCGGTATCGTTCCAGTCATCAACGTCGAAGGCATCGAGACCGGCAAACTGGAGCTGAGCGGCAAGGTTCTGGCTGATATTTTCCAGGGCAAGATCACCAAGTGGAACGACTCGGCAATCGTTGCGCTGAACAAGGGTTTGAAACTCCCTGAATCCAACATCACCGTGGTTCATCGTTCGGACGGTTCGGGTACTTCCTTCAACTTCACCAACTACCTGGCCAAGGTCAGCCCTGACTGGAAAAACGGCCCTGGCGAAGGTTCTGCCGTGCAGTGGCCGGTCGGTGTGGGTGGCAAGGGCAACGAAGGTGTGGCTGCCTACGTGAAACAGATCAAGGGTTCGATCGGCTACGTTGAATTCGCCTACGCCAAAACCAACAACATTGCCTTCGCCAAGTTGGAAAACGCTGCTGGCAAGGTGGTCGAGCCTAGCGCCAAGGCTTTCGCAGCGGCTGCTGCCACCGCCAAATGGGAAGACGCCAAAGACTTCAACCTGATCATGACCAACGCCCCGGGCGCTGACGCATGGCCGATCACGGCGACCACCTGGATCATCATGTACAAGCAGCCGAAGAATGCCGAGAAGAGCGCTGCTGCCTTCGACTTCTTCAAATGGTCCCTGGAAAAAGGTCAGGCCCAGGCAGAGTCGCTGGACTACGTACCTCTGCCTAAAGAACTGGTCAGCAAGATCGAAGACTACTGGAAAACCGAGTTCACCCGGTAACTCGACGTTATCCGGTTTACCCCTGTCATCGGGCGCTCGGTGACAGGGTTTCTTTGCGAGTGGACCCACCATGACTGAAAACACCCAATATATGTCCGCTGCCGTTGCGGACGTCACGTCCGAGAGCGAAAAACGCGCGGCCCGCGATCACCGACACGACGCCTGGTTCCGGCGCACGATGCTGGCAGCGGCTCTGTTGGTGCTGCTGTTGCTGGCGAGCATCGCCGGCTCGACACTCTGGGGCGGAGCCCTGGCGTTCAAGACCTTTGGTTTCGAATTTCTTACCAGTACCGAATGGGATGCGGTCAACGGCCACTTCGGCGCGTTGGTCCCGATCTATGGCACCTTGGTGACATCCTTTCTCGCGCTGCTGATCGCCGTTCCGGTGAGCTTCGGCATCGCGATTTTTCTGACTGAAGTCGCGCCGCCCTGGTTGCGGATGCCGATTGCCTCCGCGGTCGAACTGCTGGCGGGCATTCCTTCGATTATCTACGGCATGTGGGGGCTGTTCGTCTTCGGCCCGTTCATGGCGGAAAACATGGCGCCCTGGATCAACGACAATCTGGGCGCCCTGCCTTTGATCGGTCCGGTGTTCCAGGGCCCGCCGCTGGGTATCGGCATGCTCACGGCCGGTATCGTGCTGGCGATCATGATCACACCGTTCATTACCTCGGTGATGACCGAAGTGTTCCGCAGCGTGCCGGTGGCGCTGAAAGAGTCGGCCTACGCCCTCGGCGGTACTACCTGGGAAGTGGTCTGGGACATCGTCCTGCCTTACACCCGTTCGGCGGTGGTCGGCGGCATCTTCCTGGGCCTGGGGCGCGCGCTGGGTGAAACCATGGCGGTGACCTTCGTACTGGGCAACGCCCACCAGTTTTCCGCATCGCTGATGCTGCCCAGCAGCTCGATCGCCTCCGTGATCGCTAACGAGTTCAGCGAGGCCTACACCGACCTGCACCGTTCTTCACTGATCGCCCTAGGCTTTTTGCTGTTTGTGGTCACCTTCATTGTGCTGGCGATCGCCCGTCTGATGCTCTCTCGTCTGTCGCGCAAGGAGGGTCTATGAGTAAGGTCGACAACGAAAACCTGTACCGGGCCCGCGCGATCAAGAACATGATTGCCATGGTCCTCAGTTGCGGCGCGACGGCCTTCGGTCTGCTGTGGCTGGTGTGGATTCTGCTGACCACGGTGATCAACGGTTTCGAGGCGCTGAACCTGCGCCTGTTCACTGAGATGACTCCGCCGCCGGGGTCCACGGGCGGCTTGGCCAACGCCTTTTACGGCAGCGTGCTGATGTCTGGCATCGGCCTGTTGATCGGCACTCCGATCGGTCTGATGGCCGGTATTTGGCTGGCTGAGTTCGCTCGCCACTCCAGATTGGGTAACGCGGTGCGCTTCATCAACGACATTCTGCTCTCGGCGCCATCGATCGTGCTGGGTCTGTTCGTCTATACCGCGGTGATCCTGCCGGTCAGCGCGCTGACCAACCATCAGGTCGGTTTTTCGGCCATCGCCGGTGCCCTGGCCCTGGCGTTGCTGGTGATTCCGGTCGTGGTGCGGACCACCGATGAAATGCTCCAGCTGCAACCCTCGACCATGCGCGAAGCCGCCCTGGCGCTGGGTGTGCCGCAGTGGAAACTGACGCTGCAGATCGTGCTGCGTGCGGCCAAGGCCGGTGTCGTGACCGGGGTGCTGCTGGCACTGGCGCGCATCACCGGCGAAACCGCGCCGCTGCTGTTCACCGCGTTCGGTAATCAGTTCTGGAGCAGCAATGTGCTCAAACCGATCGCAAGCGTTCCCGTGGTGATCTTCCAGTACGCGATGAGCCCGTTCGATGACTGGCATTCCCTGGCTTGGGCCGGCGCCTTGATTCTGACCTTGTTCGTGCTGTTGCTGAGCCTCAGCTCCCGTCTTCTCCTTTTGCGCAATAGGGCGTCCTGATGAACAACCTTTCCCTCGCCGACGAAAAAACCAAAATCCAGGTACGCGACCTCGAGTTTTTCTACAACGGCCATCGTTCGCTGAAGTCGATTGACATGAACATTCCCGAGAAGCGCATCACCGCGATCATCGGCCCTTCGGGTTGTGGCAAGTCGACCCTGCTGCGGGTGTTCAACCGGATCTATTCGATGTACCCGAAACAGGAAGCCAGGGGCGAAGTGATACTGAATGGCGAAAACATCCTCGCGCCGGGCTATTCGATGAACCGGCTGCGCAGTCACGTCGGCATGGTGTTCCAGAAGCCGGTACCGTTCCCGATGTCGATCTACGACAACATCGCCTACGCCGTGCGCCACCACGAAAAACTCTCGCGCCGCGAGATGGAAGAGCGCGTGGAGGAGGCCTTGCGCGGTGCTGCGCTGTGGGATGAAGTCAAAGACAAGCTCAAGCAGAGCGCGCAGAGCCTGTCCGGTGGTCAGCAGCAGCGTCTGTGCATCGCTCGCACCATCGCCCTGCGCCCGCAGGTCCTGCTGCTGGACGAACCGACGTCGGCGCTTGACCCGATCTCCACCGGCCGCATCGAGCAACTGATCACCGAACTCAAGGAGCAGTTCACCGTGGTCATCGTCACCCACAACATGCAGCAGGCAGCCCGCTGCTCGGACTACACCGCGTTCATGTTCATGGGCGAACTGATCGAACACGGCGACACCGACACCATCTTCACCAAACCGTCCAAGACCCAGACCGAAGACTACATCACCGGGCGTTTTGGCTGATCCTCAAGTGAGCGGCACCGGGGGGACGGTGATTTCCTCGCCCATGTAATGTTCCAGCTTCTTGCGCAACCAGCGCTCCGCAGGGTCGGTATCCATCACGCTCAGCCAGACCATCGACAACTCCAGGTTGGGCGTGATGAACGGCAGCGGCTCCCCACGCAGCAACCCCGACTTGTTCATCGCCACGGTCAAGTGATCCGGCAGGTTGCACAGCAGATCGGTCCCCGCCATCAAGGCCGGCAGCGTGCTGTATTGCGGTACCGACAGCACCGCCTGGCGCTTGCGCCCGATCGCCGCCAGCCACTCATCGGCGAAACTCGAAATGTTGGCCACATGAGACACCACCACATGGGGGCGCGAGCAGTATTCGTCGAGGGTGATCGGGTCAGGCGAAGTGTCGGCACGCACGACCATCGGCTGCACGCTTCGCAACAACTTGCGCTTGGCGTTGGCCGGCAGCTCACGGGTCATGCACACACCGACGGTGATCTCGCCGGACATGAGCAATTCCGAAACATTCCAGTAATTGACCTGCTTGATAACGATCACGATGCCCGGCGCTTCCTCGCGAATGGCCCGCAGCAGCGGCGGCAACAGGCTGTATTCGACATCATCGGACAGCCCGATGCGGAAAGTCATGTCGCTGCTGGCCGGGTCGAAATCGCGGGTCAGGCTCAAGGCCACCGACATGGCGTCCAGCGCAGGCGACAGGTGATTGATGATCTCCGTGGCCCGCGCCGTGGGTTCCATGCGATGGCCCACGCGGATGAACAGCGGATCGTTGAACAGCGCCCGCAGCCGGTTCAGCGCAGCGCTGATAGTGGGCTGGCCGAGGAACAACTTCTCGGCGGCACGGGTCACGTTGCGCTCTTGCATCAAGGTTTCGAATACCACCATCAGGTTGATATCGGCCTTGCGCAGCTCATTGCGATTCATAACTCGTCCCCGTTCCCCGACATGCTTCGCCCCTATACGTGAAAAAAGATGGCGAAATGATGGGCGACAGTTTATGGATCGCCGTTGCCCGGCGTCCAGCGTAACCGCATGTTTCGCGGACTGGTTGGTTAATCGGCCGCGGCGTTTTCGATCCTCAGACGGGACGTCATGGACGATACGGTTCACTGTGGGAGTGCGCTCTGACGCTCTAAGGATTCAGTTCCCTTCCCAATGAACTTCCAGCCAGCGGCGTCAGTCAGCATTTAAACGCTCACCATGAGGTTCGACATTCCATGCTGATTTCCTTGAAAGGCCAGGTCGCGCTGGTGACCGGAGCCAGCTCCGGCCTCGGCCTGGGCGCGGCGCGAGGGCTCGCCGCATCAGGCGCGGCGGTGGTGGTCAACTACCACTCCCAGCCCGAACCGGCACAGAAACTGGTGGATGAAATCCGGACAGCCGGCGGTCAGGCGATGGCCATCGGCGCCGACGTCTCGAAGGAAGAGGAGGTCGAAAAACTGTTCGCTGATACCGTCAGCACTTTCGGCCGACTGGACATTCTCATCGCCAACTCGGGGCTGCAAAAGGATGCGCCAATTGCCGAGCTGAGCCTGGAGGAGTGGAATACGGTCATCAACGTCAACCTCACCGGCCAGTTCCTCTGCGCCCGCGCCGCACTGCGACAGTTCGCCAGACAGGAAATCCGGCCGGACATCTCGCGCGCGCTGGGCAAGATCATCCACATGAGCTCGGTGCACCAGGTCATCCCCTGGGCCGGCCATGTCAATTACGCAGCCTCCAAAGGCGGCGTGGACCTGCTCATGCGCAGCATCGCCCAGGAAGTCGGCGAGCAGCGCATCCGCGTCAACAGCATCGCTCCGGGTGCGATTCGCACCGCGATCAATACCAAGGCCACCTCCGGCGAAGCCGAGCACAAACTGCTCAAGCTGATCCCCTATGGCCGGGTGGGCGAAGCCGAAGACGTCGCCAATGCGGTGGTCTGGCTGGCTTCCGACGCCTCCGACTATGTGCACGGCGCCACGCTGTTCATCGACGGTGGCATGAGTCTGTATCCGGAGTTTCGCGACAATGGCTGAGCCTATCCAGAGCACCCGAAGCACCCAGCCCGACCTGCGTGACGAAGCGCAAAATCATATCGAGAACCACGGCATCATTGGCGACATGCGCAGTGCCGCGCTGGTGGCCGACACCGGCAGCATCGATTTCTTCTGCTGGCCCGATTTCGACAGCCCGAGCCTCTTCAGCGCACTGCTCGACACACCCGATGCCGGAATCTTCCAGTTGTCGCCGATCTTGCCCGACGCACGCCGCCAGCAGCTCTACCTGCCGGAAACCAACGTGCTGATGACTCGCTGGATTGCCAGGGACGCGGTGGTGGAAGTCACCGACCTGATGCCCATTGCCTCGCAAGTCGATGACCTTCCCCGTCTGGTACGGCGGATTCACGTGCGCCACGGCACCGCGCGCGTGCGTATGGCGTGCCGGGTTCGCCATGATTACAGCCGCGCTGAAACCACTGCGCAGATGGACGCAGAAGACGTGCGTTTCGAAGCCCAGGGCCAGCCCGCCATACGGCTGTGTGCGACGGTTGAACTGCGTCTCGACGGGCAGGCTGCGGTCGCTGAGTTCGAGATGAAACACGGCGAAATCGTCGAATTCATGCTCGGCGGCGCCGACGATGAACAGGTCAAGGCCACTCATTGCGACTGCGACCTCAAGCGCACCGTGGATTACTGGCAGCACTGGAGTCGTCATTCCAACTACCGCGGCCGCTGGCGGGAAGTGGTCAACCGCTCCGCCCTGGCGCTCAAGCTGCTGACCTCGCGCAAGCACGGTGGAATCGTCGCCGCCGCCACATTCGGCCTGCCCGAAGAAAAGGGCGGTGCCCGCAACTGGGACTACCGCTACACCTGGATCCGCGACGCCTCATTCACCGTATACGCCTTCATGCGCCTGGGCTACACGCAGGAGGCCAACGCCTTCATGCATTGGGTACGCGAGCGCATGGGCGATTGCTGCGACGATTCGGCCAGGCTCGGCATTCTGTATTCCCTGGCCGGGCGCGAAGAACTGCCGGAAGAAGAGCTCACGCACCTGTCAGGCTACGGCGGCGCGACCCCTGTGCGTATCGGCAACGAGGCTTACAAGCAGACCCAGCTGGACATCTACGGCGAGCTGCTCGACGCGGTGTACCTTGCCAACAAATACGGTGAAGCGATTTCTCACGAAGGCTGGAAGCATACGACGCGGCTGGTCGATGAACTGTGCGAGAACTGGCGCAGCAAGGATGTGGGCATTTGGGAAATGCGCGGTGATGAGAAGCATTTTCTGCATTCGCGATTGATGTGCTGGGTCGCACTGGATCGTGCCCTGCGTTTGTCCCAGAAACGTTCGCTGCCAGCGCCGTTCGCACGCTGGGACAAGGAGCGCCAGGCGATTCATGACGACATCTGGGAAAATTTCTGGGACCAGGAACGCGGACATTTCGTCCAGCACAAGGGCAGCAAAAGCCTCGATGCCGCCATGTTGTTGATGCCGCTGGTAAGGTTCGTCGGCGCCAGCGATCCGAAATGGCTGTCGACCCTGGAAGCAATCGAACGCACGCTGGTGCGCGACGGCATGGTTTTCCGTTATCGCAACGACGATGACTACGGCGACGGCCTGGATGGCGAGGAGGGCGCGTTCGTCGCCTGCTCGTTCTGGTACGTCGAATGCCTGGCGCGGGCAGGGCGGGTGGAGCGGGCGCACCTGGAGTTCGAGCAGTTGCTGCGCTACGCCAATCCGCTGGGGCTTTACGCCGAAGAATTCGACACCCACGGCCACCATCTGGGCAACACGCCCCAGGCGTTGAGCCACCTGGCACTGATCAGCGCGGCCAGCTTTCTCGACCGCAAACTCGACGGCGGCCAGACCCTCTGGCAGCCCTGAACCGGAGAACGACGATGGCCCATGCGTTCAAGAAAGGCGATCACGTGCGCTGGAACTCGGACGTCGGGCAGATCGTCGGCGTGGTCACCCGGGTGCACACTCAGGACGTCGAATTCATGGGCCGCCACCGAACGGCCTCGAAGGAAGAACCTCAGTACGAAGTCAAAAGCGACAAGACCGGGCACGTCGCCATGCATAAGGAAGGGGCGTTGGCAAAAGCCTAATCACGCCAAGGTTGTTATGAGGCGCTAGCCACTTTTATCGGGCAGTTGAGAATTGAACGTTAGGTTCATTTGAAATAACCCATAGTGCAAAAAAAATATGGACCGAATTAAGCTTTTGTTTTTATTAAACAAACGTCGACGAGGTTGCCGTAAAGTAGTGGCGTGCTTGAACCAGAAGTTGGAGAGGTCAGACCATACTCAGTACTTGGCAATAATATTTTGAAAAAATTGCACGTGAATTTCTGGGCAGTGTTCAATGTCGAGTTTTATAAGTTGTACTCAGATGTATCTGTTGATTTTTACATAAGCACGGGAGGGTGCTGGCCCAATGACAAAATGGAAGCACTCGATGGCGCTAATAAGGTAGTCGCCAGTTATGCTATCACTGATCACGGAAAACCCTTCAACGTCAAGCTTGGTGGGGGGAGTTCAGTAATCAGGACGTTGCGTATCACCCTCATGCCCAGCGCAGCTCAGTACTGCCAACAAACCCTCTCCATATATAAGTTAACCATGCGCCGGTAACATTGTGTGTGATGCTACTGCCTTGCATACAGGGGGAGAGCTGCAGCTGAACACGCCTGATTAAGGGCGTCGTCAACAGTCGTCAGGGTGGGTAATGGCTGGTCATATCCCACCGCGACTTTGCCCATCAGACCGTGCCCAGCCTCTCACTTTGCCCGCAACTCATACCCTACCGGCAACGTCTCCAACGTAAACCGATCGGCTATCATCCCGCAGTAACTGGTCCTCGCCAGATACGCCCCCGGCCCTTTGAGGAATTCATCGATATTGGCCACCTCGTCACACGACTCGAACGTCCTTCCCTTGAGCATTCCGCTGGCCTGGGCCGAGCGCAGGGCGCCGTTGGGAGTCCAGTCAGCGATGATCAGCGCACCTTGCGGGGCGGATTTTTCGTAGCTGCGCACGAATTCCTCGGCGGAGCGATCGGTGAGGTATGGCGCCATGAAGTAGTGGATGTCGTCACGAAACGGCAGCGGTTCCTTGTGGATCGGCAGCTGGACGCCGCCGCTGGCATAGACTGCGAACACTGCCAGAATCACGACTGGTGCAACGACAGGTGAGGCATTGACCAGCCCTGCGGCGTTGCGCGGTAGCAGCGCTTGCAGCTGGATCACGCCGATGATGCTCAGCAGCACCGCGCCGGGCAGAAAGAAGGTGAAGCGGTCGGTGACGTTATAGGACACCGCGAAAATGAAGTCCATTATCGCCGCTGCCCACAGCACGCGCAGGGCCGGATTCTTGGGGAACAGCAGCAGGCCCACCAATTGCGGCCCGATCAGCGAGAGCATCAGCAGCACCACCGAGTTCTTCTCGTGCCACATCTCGTCGAAGCGGAACAGCGAACCCTGCCAGCTTTGTTCGGCGGTGCGGTCCGGGATGCCGATCAGATAGCGGTGGGCGATATCGATCAGCCCCAGGCCCCCTTGCATCTCGTTGAGGATGCCGGGAATCGCCACTGCGAAGCCCAGAACAAAACCGGGAATCGTGATCAGAATCCGCGCCTTGTGCTGCCACAACAGTTGCAGGTAAAGCGGGAACAGTACGATGAAGGTCAGCTGATGGATCGCGGCGGCAAGTCCGGTAAGCACGCCGATCAGAAACAGCGCCGGCAATACCCCCAGGCGTTGTTTGTCGCGGAACTGGATCATGTAGGCCAGGGTGACCAGCACAGTATGCAGTACGTAGACTTCGGCTTTGGTCGAGACCCAGAACACGCAGTGGCATAGCACGGCGGCGGCGATTGCCAACAGGGCCTGCTGATTGGTAGCCCCTACGCCCTTGGCCAGCCGGTAGATCGCCCAGCCCAGGGGAATCAGCAGCAGCGAATTCATGAAGCTCAGCACGTAAGGCCCGAAGCCTGCGAACAGCGCGGTCGTGACGAAAAGGTACAGCGGATGATCGAGCGGCCCCAGCGTCTGACTGAAGTACTGGCCCTGGGAGGCGTCGGCGAGGAACATGCCGTTGTCCATCCACTGGATCGGGCCGCTCGAGGCAAGAAAACTGGCAAGGATCGCTCCGATCGCCAACAGCAGGGGAATCAGAATCGACTCCCGATAACGTACGACTGCCACCATGAATTGCACTCCTGTCCCTTTTTTCGAATGAAGCCGGGCACACATAAACTTACTGGGCCGGTTGCCCTTCGGGCACCGTTTCGCCCTTGAGCTTGAATAACATCACTGCGCCAATGGCCACGGCAAACCACAGCGTGGCCAGGCGAATCAATACGGTCGCGGCGATGGCGTCGGCGCTGTTCATGCCTTTCCAGACCAGCAGCCCGACCATCACCGCTTCCGCGCCGCCCAGTCCGCCGGGCATGAAGCTCACTGCACCGGCCAGCATCGCCAGGGCGTAGACGAACACCGCGAACGCCAGCGGAATATCGGCGCCCATCCATTGCAGAATCCAGTCGAAGGCCAGCGCTTCGGCGCTCCAGGCCACCACGCTGAGTGCGGTCAAGCCGAGCAGCAGGCGCAGGCGATGACACTGCTGGGCGTGCACCAGCACTTGCAGCAGGTGACGCAGCAGCCCGATGACCTTGCCACCTTCGCTGGGCACCATCAGCATCAGGCGCTCCAACAGCCTGCGTTGCGATAGCACCAGCAGGCCGACCAGCACCAGGCTGACGCCAACCACGATCATCGGCATCGCCTCGGGGTACAGCGACAGGCCGAACAGGGTCAGCAGCACCACCGCGAACAGGTCCGAGAGCCGCTCGCTGAAGAACGCCGCGAAACTCTGCGGGTAGGGCACGCCCCAGCGTTTGAGCAGCACGCCACGCAGGGCTTCGCCAGCCTTGCCGGGGGTGGTGGTCAAAGCGAAGCCGGCCAGATAGATATTCAGGCTCGGGCGCCACGGCATGGGATGGCCCAGTACCTTGAGGTAGGTCTGCCAGCGCACGAAGCGCAGGCCGTAGTTCACCGAGGACATGAACAGCGCGATCACGATGCCGACGAAGCCGACCTCGCTCACCGCCGCGCCCACCGCGTGCCAGCCGCCCCACAGCGAAAACCCCAGATAGCCCAGCGCCGAGCCCACCACTGATAGCACCACGGCCCGGTAACGCCAGCCTGAGAGGTGCAACTGGTCGTTGGATACGCCTGCGCTCATAAATTCAGCCTCTTGAATACCGGCTGCGGAATCGAGCGGATGACCAGCATGATCACGGCCCAGAATCCGGGCGCGTATAGGGTCGGCACCTTGTTGGCGATGCCCTTGACGATGCGCTGCGCCACCTGTGCCGGTTGGGCGAGCAACGCGGCGGGCAACGACAAACCCTGAGTCATCGGGGTGTCGACGAAGCCTGGCTTGATGGTGGTGACATGCACGCCAACCTTGAACAGCCGCGCCTGCAAGCCTTCGCAGTAAGTCGAAACCGCTGCCTTGGCGCTGCCGTACAGATAATTGGAAGGGCGGCCGCGGTCAGCCGCCACCGAGGAGATGATTGCCAGACTGCCGCAGCGCTGGGTCTCGAACTGCATGGCCAGCACGGTCAGCAGGGCGATCACCGACGTGCAGTTGTTGGCGAATTCGCGCAGCGCCAGATTGACGTCGCGCTCGCAAGCCTTCTGATCGGGCAGGGTGCCGTGGGCGATCAAGGCGATGTCGATCTGACCCAGCGCGGTCAGGCAGCGGCCGAGCATCAACGGATGAGCGTCGATGTCGTTGGCGTCCATTTCGTGCAGGGTGACGTTCTTCGCGCCGCGGGCCTTGAGGTCGGCAGCGGTCTGTTGCAGCTTGTCGACGTTACGCGCGACCAGGAAAAAATCACTGCCTTCGCTTGCCCACAAACGGGCGCAGGCGGTGGCGATGGCCGATGTCGCGCCGATGATCAGCACTCTTTTCATAGCAGTTGTGTTCATAGCAGCACGCGGCTCCAGAAACGGGACATCAGGGAGGGATCGCGCAGCGCTTCCAGTCGTTCCCAGGCGGGGTACGCCCGACGAAAGTCCGCGCCGCTCATATGGGCATCCTTGGCCGGATACAAGCGGCCTCCCGCGGCATGGACGATGTCGTCCAGACGCGGGAATACAACGTCTTGCAGGTGCTCGCTCTGCGGGAAGTCCAGGGCCAGTGACGTGCCCGGCATCGGGAACGACAGCAGACCCGGCGAGAGGACATCGCCACAGCGCTTGAGCACCGCCAGAAACGAGCCTTGCCCGGCGTCGGCAATGGCCCGCAACAACTCCCCCATTGCCGCTTCGGCGTTGGCGGTGGGAATCACGCATTGATACTGCTGAAAGCCCCGGCGACCGTAGATGCGGTTCCAGTGCAGGATGCGATCCAGCGGATAGAAAAACGGTTCATAGGCACTGCGCCCGGTTTTGCGCTGGCTCGGATGCACCCGCCAATACAGATTGTTGAAGGCACTGAGCGATAGCTTGTTGATCAGCGAGACCGGAGGCGTGAGCGGCATGCTCAACTTTGCCCGGCGGCCGACTTCCAGCGAGCCGTATTGCGCGTGGTCGCCGACGATGAATACGCCGCGCCCGGTCTCGGCGCCTTTGGCCAGGCAATCGACCCAGGCCACGCTGTATTCGTGCTGGCCGTCGAGTTCATCCGAAAGCGCGAAGAATTCAGCCAGATTGTTGAAGCGTACCGTGGTGGTGTCGATCTGGCTGGCACGGATCGGCATCAGCTGCAGTTGCGCCCAGTGAATCACCCCGGTCAGTCCCAGGCCACCGATGCTGGCCGAAAACAGCGCGGCATTGACGCCGGGCGCGCAGATCATCTCCGGCTGACCTCGGCGCAGCAGGCCGAAGCTGAGCACATGCCGGCCGAAGGTGCCGCGAACGTGATGGTTCTTGCCGTGCACATCGTTGGCAATGGCGCCGCCCACGGTGGCGAACTGAGTCCCTGGCGTCACGGGCAAAAACCAGCCTTGGGGAATGGCGACGCTCAGCACTTCGGCCAGGGTAATGCCAGCCTCGACCTTGAGTACGCCATTGGTCCAGTCCGCTTCGATCAACCGGTCCAGCGAGCGCATGTGCAGCACCTGATCGCTCGCCGCCAGGCAGCTGTCGCCGTAGCTGCGGCCATTGCCGTAGGGCAGGCTGCTGCCGTGATCGTCAATCACCCGGTCCAGGTGAGCGGGCAGTTCGTCGAGCCACCCGCAGCTGTGACCACGCTGCGGACTACGGGGAAACCGTCCCCAGGAATACAGGGGTGTACTCATGCGGCGATCCAGAACATCAGCAGGAACACCGCGCCGATCAACTGACTGGTGCGATCACGGATGGCGAACACCACCGGATCTTCGTTCATTTGCCCGCGATGGGTCAGCATCCACACGCGAGTGACCCAGAACAACAACAGCGGACAGGCCAGCCAGATCACGTGGGGGGTGACGTACAGCGAGGTGGTATTGGCGTCCTGGATGTACAGCGCCAGCACCATCACCGCCAGATAACCGGACGAGGCGCCGAGCGAGGCGATCATGTCCAGATCCCCAGGGTAATAGCCACGACCGCGGGCGAGGGTGTTCACCTCCCGGGCACGAGCATCGCGCAGTTCGGCGTAGCGCTTGACCATGGCCAGGCTTAAAAAGATGAACATCGAGAACGCCAGAATCCAGAAGGTCAACGTCAGGTTGAACGCTGCCACCCCGGCGATAATGCGTGCGGTGTAGAGCATCGCCAGCACGATCACGTCCCAGGCCATCAGCCGCTTGAGCTTCAGCGAATACGCAAGGGTCAGCCCATAGTAGGCGGCCATGACTGCCGAGAACTGCCAGGGCAACAGCAGCAATGCCGAACCGAACGCCGTGATCAGCAGGGTCGGAACCAGAATCAGCCCGGCCTTGATCGACAGTCGCCCGCTGGCAAACGGCCGGTTGCATTTGCTTTTGTGGTGTCGGTCGTCGCCCAGGTCCAGCAGGTCGTTGAGAACATAGACGCTGGAAGCGCAGAGGCCGAAACAGAGGAAGGCGAAGATCCCGTCGCGCATCAGCTCGAACTGGGCCAGGCGATGAGAGGCCAGCAGCGGCACGAAGATCAGCGCGTTCTTCAGCCATTGATGCATGCGCATTGCCTTGCGCCAGTCGCGCAGGCTGGCGGTGTTGGTGCGGATGGTGGGCTCGACCTGGGTCATGGCCACGACTCGCGACTCGACCCCGGAATCAGGATTGACCACATAGGCCTGACGCGAGACTTTCCAGATTGGCAAATCATCTTTGGAGTTGCCGATATAGTCGAAGCCGCCTTCACCGTAATGAGCAACTAACAGGTCGCGCTTGTTATTACCGGACAAGTTGCGTTGGGCGTTAGAGGCCAATACCAGATCGAATAGTTGTAAATGTTCGGCGATGCGCTCGGCCAGACTTACATGACTGGCCGTGGCCAGGACAATCAACCGCCCGGTGGCTTTTTCGGCATGAATCATTTCGATGATCTGCGGGTCATAAGGCAACACCGAGACGTCTATTTCCGTCTCCAGTGCCAAGCCTTCCTTGAGCGCCGCCTTGCCGTTGAACAGCCAGCCGAACACGCTGAAAACCTTCAATGGCTTGCTTCTGACGAAGGCCATGGCGGTTTCCATCAACAAGTCCGAACGCAGCAGCGTGCCGTCCAGATCAACAACCAAGGGTGGGAAAGTTTCTTGAACTCGTCCCTGAATTCTCGCCATGTCGGATGCTCCTATGGGGATCGACCTGACTATAAACAAAAACCTATTTTTACAACTTTATTTAAATTAAAGAGTCCTTCCGTTGCCGTCGGGCATTTGGCGTCAGAATAAAACAGGGGTGGGTGGCTGACTTTGAACATTGCGCGCTTCAATATTGAAACATCAGACGCCAGTTGATTGGCGACCAACTAATGACAGCTCGCTTTCACGCTTCGGGCCAGAAACCCCAGGACCCGAAACGGCGCTGTCCGTGTAGCCCAGACCACAGCGGATGTCATAATGACCACGTTTTCGCGTCTGACCGTGCTCTGGAGCCCTATGACCCATCCCTTGCTGTTGGCGCTCGTGCCGCTGGTGGCCGACCTCTCCCGCGACCTGCCGGATGAAGAGCGGTATCGGCGTCTATTACGTTCGTTGCGCCAGTTGCTGCCGTGCGATGCAGTGGCATTGCTCAAGCTCGAAGATGACGTGTTGGTGCCGTTGTCGGTGGAAGGGCTGAGTCCCGACACCCTGGGTCGTCGCTTCAGATTGGGGGAACACCCGCGGCTGGACATCATCGTGCAGAACCGCGAGCCCACCCGGTTCTCCACCGACTGCGACTTGCCGGACCCCTATGACGGTCTGGTGGACGGTCTGCACGGTCATCTGGAAGTTCACGACTGCCTCGGCTGCCCGCTGTTCGTGCAGGACAAGCTGTGGGGGCTGATCACCCTGGATTCGCTGGACCCGTCGAGGTTCGGCAGTGTCGAGCTGAGCAACGTGCAGGCATTTGCCAGCCTTGCGGCGGCCACGGTCATGGCCAGCGAACGGATCAACCAACTGGCGCGCAGCTTCGAAGACCAGCGGCAATTGGCTGAAGTCTATAAGCGCGCCGCTGGTGGTCGTGGGCCCCGGGAGCTGATCGGGCAGAGCGCGGTGCATCGCCGCTTGCAGCAGGAAATCCAGCTGGTGGGCAACAGCCCGCTGACGGTGCTGATCACCGGGGAAACCGGGGTCGGCAAGGAGCTGGTGGCCCAAGCCATTCATTTGCAATCGCCTCGGGCGCAGAAGCCGCTTATCAGCCTCAACTGCGCGGCGCTACCTGAACTGTTGGTGGAAAGCGAGCTGTTCGGTCACGTCAAGGGCGCGTTCTCGGGGGCGGTCAGTGGGCGCAGCGGCAAATTCGAACTGGCCGATGGCGGCTCGATTTTCCTCGACGAGGTCGGTGAGTTGCCGATGCCGGTGCAGGCCAAGTTGCTGAGGGTGTTGCAGAGCGGGCAGCTGCAGCGGGTCGGCTCCGATCTGGAGCACCGTGTGGACGTGCGGATCATCGCCGCCACCAACCGAGACCTGGCCGAAGAAGTGCGCGCCGGGCGTTTTCGCGCCGATCTCTATCACCGTTTGAGCGTGTATCCGCTGCGGGTGCCGTCGTTGCGCGAGCGGGGGCGGGACGTGTTGCTGCTGGCAGGCTACTTTCTCGAAGAAAACCGCGCGCGGATGGGCTTGCGCAGCCTGCGCATGAGTCCGGAGGCGCAGAAGGTTCTACTGGCTTATTCATGGCCGGGGAACGTGCGTGAACTGGAGCATCTGATCAGCCGCGCGGTGCTCAAAGCACTGTCGGGCCACAGCGAACGGCCACGCATTCTCACCATCGAATCCCAGGCGGTGGGCCTGGATGAAGAAGTGCGGCCAACCGCTGCGCTCACGCCGGTCATCGCGAGCGTTTCGCCGATGATCAAACCGGGCGAAGGGCTGAAGGAATCGGTCGATGCGTTTCAGACGCTGCTGATCAACGATGCCTTGAGCCGGCATCAAGGCAAATGGAGCGAAGTCGCCCGCGAACTCAACCTCGATCGGGCCAATCTCAGCCGATTGGCCAAGCGATTGGGGATTCGTTAGGCCACGCGTCGCTGAAGCCTGCGCAACCTGCGGGGGTGAGCGTGAGTTCAGTCAACTTTGTGCTGATTGAGACTACGCCTTGGTGAGCACGCTCACTCCCACAGTGATGTGTATTGTCCCGACCGCCGTCCAGCTCAAGAGCGCTTGAGAGCAGGCGCTCTTCACTGATGCGCAATATCCTCCAACGCCAGATTCCGCGTCTTCGGCCCAAACCCGCCGATGGTGATCATCACGATCAACATGCTGATGACGATGAAGGTCAACACGCCCGGCGTGCCAAAGTGATCGAGGAACAGGCCGATCAACAAGCTGCTGAACACCGTCGACAGGCGACTGAACGAATAGCAGAACCCCACCGCGCGGGCACGGATGTTGGTCGGGAACAGTTCGCTCTGGTACGAGTGATAGCTGAAGCTGAGCCAGGCATTGCAGAAGGTGATCATCACCCCGCAGAAAATCAGCCCCGCCGCCGTACTTTGCTGCGCGAACAATGTGCCGAAGATCATCGCGCCCAGCGCTGAGCCGACGATCTGCCATTTGTTCTCGAAACGGTTGGCGAACTTCACGAACAGCAGCGGCCCGAGCGGGTAGGCGAGGGTGATGATGAAGGCGTAGGCCAGGCTGTGGGTCACGCTGACGCCCTGACCGGACAGCAACGCCGGCAGCCAGTTGCCGAAGCCGAAGAAGCCAATGGCCTGAAAGACGTGGAACACGATCAGCATCAATGCACGACGACGATAGGGCGGCTGCCAGATGTCGGCGAAACGGCCTTTGCCCTCGACTGCCACGTCATGGGTTTCCGGCTCGTCCAGCGCTTGGCCGTGGTCTTTCACGCAGCGCGCTTCCAGTTCATCCATGATCTTTTCGGCTTCGGCGAAACGCCCGTGTTGCGCCAGCCAGCGGGGTGATTCGGGCAGGCGGGAGCGTAGCCACCAGATAAACAGCGCGAACACTGCGCTGGCGATCACCACCCAGCGCCAGCCCGCGATGCCGAACGGATCCTGCGGCACCAGCCACCAGGACATCAATGCCACCGAAGGCACTGACAGAAACTGAACGAAGAAAGCGAAGGCGAACGCCGAACTGCGCATGCGCTTGGGCACCAGTTCCGACAGGTAGGCGTCGATGGTAACCAACTCGATGCCCAGCCCAATGCCCACCAGAAAGCGCATGCAGATAATGCCCAGCGCAGAAGTCTGCACGCCCATCAGCACCGTGGCGACGGTGTACCAGATCAGCGCGAAGGTGAAGATCGCACGCCGGCCGAAGCGGTCGGCAATCGGGCTGAGCAGGCTGGCGCCGAGAAACAGGCCGAGGAAGGTCGCCGAGGCGAAAGCCGCCTGGTCAGAAAAACCGAACACGCCTTGCGCGCCGGTGGCGAACAGGCCGTCGCGAATCAGACCGGGGCTGATGTAGGCGGTCTGGAACAGGTCATACAGCTCGAAGAAGCCGCCAATGGACAGCAACGCCACCAGTTTCCAGATCGTGGCGACCGCAGGCAGGCGGTCGATGCGTGCAGAAATACGCGCGGCGCGGACCGGGTCGATGCCGTCGCGTTGCGTTTCGGGATGGTCGCAGGTGTGTGAATGCGCAGACATTATTGTTTTTCCAGTTCCGTGGGACGACGCATGTTAGAGCTTTTGCAGAGATTCAAGACAAAATATTTCCCTGCGTTTAAGCTCCATGACTGATCGCAATCACCCACCGGATTCCTGTGAAGTACAAACTCCCCACCACTGCCACCGCACCGTTCTGCCCCTCCGCCGTGACCGACAGGGTCGCGATTCCGGCCGATGCGTCGTTTCTGCGCAAGCTGATGTTGTTCGTCGGCCCCGGTCTGTTGATCTCCATCGGCTACATGGACCCCGGCAACTGGGCCACCGCCATCGAGGCCGGTTCCCGATTCGGTTACGCGTTGCTGTTCGTGGTGGTGCTGGCCAGCCTTTCGGGCATGGTGCTGCAAAATCTCTGCTCGCGACTGGGCATTGCCACGGGGCGCGATCTGGCGCAGTTGTCCGCCGAGCGCTATAGCCGCCGGGTGGGCATGGGGCAATGGATTCTGGCCGAGATGTCGATTCTGGCCACGGACCTTGCCGAAGTGCTGGGCGCAGCCCTGGCTTTCCATTTGCTGCTGGGGGTTTCGATCACCACCGGCGTGGTGCTGACCGCGTTCGATACGGTCATCGTGCTGGCCTTGCAGGGCGCTAATTTCCGGCGCCTGGAAGCCATCATCCTGGGCCTGATCGCCACCATCGCCACCTGCTTTTTCATCGAACTGGTGCTGATCAAACCGTTCTGGCCGGATGTGGTCGCAGGGCTGAAACCCTCCTGGGATGTGCTGAGCAATCAGGAGCCGTTGTACATCGCCATCGGCATTCTCGGCGCCACGGTGATGCCGCATAACCTGTACCTGCATTCCTCGGTGGTGCAGACCCGGGTCAATGGTACTTCCCAGGCGAGCAAGGCCAGCGCGATTCGTTATGCGCGGGTCGATACCATCGCCTCGCTGAGCATGGCGCTGGTGATCAACGCGGCGATCCTGATCCTCGCCGCAGCCGCCTTCCACGGCAGCGGCCATGCGGATGTGGTGGAAATCCAGGACGCCTATCACCTGCTCGATCCGCTGGTGGGCGGAACCCTGGCCAGCGTGCTGTTTGGTATCGCGCTGCTGGCAGCAGGGCAGAGCTCGACCTTCACCGGCACCATCGCCGGCCAGGTGGTGCTGGAAGGGTTTCTCAACGCGAAGATTCCGTGCTGGCAGCGGCGGCTGATCACCCGGGGGCTGGCGCTGATTCCAGCGCTGGTCGGAGTGATCTGGTTTGGCGACGGCGCCGTGGGCAAGATGCTGGTGCTCAGTCAGGTCGTCCTCAGCCTGCAACTGCCGTTCGCCTTGTGGCCGTTGATTCGTTTCACCAGCGACAAACAGCTGATGGGGCCTTTTGCCAACAACGCTGTGACCAAGGTGCTGGCATGGGGACTGTTCGGGCTGATATCGGCGGCGAATCTGATGTTGATGTTTTTCTGGGTGAATTGAGAAGCCCGGTTCCTTCTCGGTCCTGTAGGGGCTGGCTTGCTGCGGGCCGGCTCCTGCAGGTTATGCGTCGCCCGCATTCGATACTCAACTCAACAATATCCCCCGCGCCATGCCCGTCGCGGCAATCACGATGATCACCATCAACGCTGCTTCCATATGGCTGATCCGCGCGAAGCGTCGTGAGCGGGAAGTGTCGATGGGCTGTTGCTTCTTGAACGCGATGCGCCATTTGATCAAGGCGAACATGGGCACCACTTCCAGCGCCAGAATGGCGACGAAAGCCGTCATTTTCAGATGAAACAAGGGTTGGTGAAGGTAGTAGTAAGAGCCTTTCTCCAACCCCCCGAATGCGCGGAACGCGCCGGTGATCAGCAATATTCCCGCCGAAACGCCCCAGATATTGTCGACCACGAACACGTCGCGAAAAGAGCGCGGATCGTCAGTGCGCAACCTGCGCAACGCCCGCCCCCGAGCCAGAACCGCCGCCAGCGCAAAGCCGAAAGCCAACAAATGCAACGCAGCCAGTATCCATTTGACGACCATGATGCAACTCCCCCGAGCGGTCTTTGAAACAAGCCGATACATCTCAAGCGTAGCGGGTAACCGGCGGCTTGCCTTGCTGGCAACGACAGACCGGTCTAAAAGCGACAAATCTTCCTGAATGGGGGCTGTAGCGTCTTCAATTTGCTTCTTTCACTGCACTCAGAAATGCACAGGTTCGTTCCTGCTGCGGGTTCTCGAAGATCTGCGACGGCGTTCCCTGCTCATGGATCCGGCCTTTGTAGAAGAAGCACACGCGGTCGGCGAATTCCCGGGCAAAACCCATCTGGTGCGTCACCATCAGCATCGTCAGTTTGTGCTCGGCACCGAGCTTGCGGATCACGTTAAGCACTTCGCCACACAACTCGGGGTCCAGCGCCGAAGTCACTTCGTCGAAGAGCATCACTTTAGGACGCATTGCCAACGCCCGCGCAATGGCGACGCGCTGTTGCTGGCCTCCGGAAAGTTGCGAAGGGTAGTGATCGAGTTTGCTGCCCAGACCGACCAACTCCAGCAAATCGGCGGCGCGTTCACCCGCTTCCTTGGGATTGATGCCCAACACATGCACCGGGGCCTCGATTACGTTTTGCAGGGCGGTCATGTGCGGGAACAGATTGAAGCTTTGGAACACCATGCCGATCTTGCCGCGCACCTTGCGAATATGCCGGTCGTTGGCCGGCACCAGCAGCCCGCCGCGACCGGGCATGTGGGTCAGGGATTCGCCATCGACCTGAATCAGGCCTTCGTCGATCCCCTCCAGCGTCATCAATACCCGCAACAACGTCGATTTGCCCGAGCCGCTGGGACCGATGATCGCGACTTTTTCACCAAGCGCGACGTTCAGGTTGAGTTCGTCCAGCACCGTGAAGTTGCCGTAGCGCTTGGTCACGTCCTTGAAGCTCACCAGAGGCTGGGCCGTGTCGGACAGGGGCATGGCGTTAACCTCATGCGGGTGCGTGGTCGGCGATCGTTGCTGCCGTTGCGAGAAGGCGGCCGACGAGGTCGAAACGGTAGTAGTCATTAGCGTAGCTCCAGGCGCAGTTCGAAGCGCCGTACCAGATAAGCGAGAACGATGCTGTGCGCATGGAGTCGCGCCCCCTGTTGGAGGAGCGTGCTTGCCCGCGACTGCATCCTGCCTGGTACATCGAGGCTTCTGCCATGACGCAATCGCGTGCAAGCGCGCTCTTACACGTGCGCGCCGAGACCTTGAGCCGAGGACAACTGACAATGATGCAAAAATGGCGAGCCGCCGTGGATCAGGCCCGAGGTGGCGAATCCAAGTACAAGATTCTGGTTCAGGCCATCGCCAGCGACATCGAAAAGGCCGTGCTTGTGGACGATCAGCGTCTGCCGCCCCAGCGCCAGGTGGCCGATGCGGTGGGCATCAGCGTGCAGACGGTGACCAATGCCTATAAAGAGCTGGAGCGTCAGGGGCTGGTGCGTTGTGAGGTCGGGCGCGGCAGCTTCGTCTCGCGGCGCATGAGTGACCGGGTCGCGACCTACATTCTCGACAGTCCTGAGCGGGCACTGGTCGACTTCTCCACCGCGCGCATCATGCACACCCGCGAGCACGATCGCTTCTGGCGCGACACCTGCGCCGAACTGAGCACCGAGGAGGATCAGCCGTGGATCCGGGCCTGTCGCCCCATTGCCGGTTTCGAGTCCCATCGCGAGGCGGCTGCGCACTGGATCGGCCGCCAGGGGTTGAAGGTCGAGCGCGAAGACATCCTGATCACCAATGGCGCTGCCCACGGAATCTTTCTGGCGCTGGCTTCCCTGGCCGGGCCCGACGATGTCGTGCTGTGCGAGGGCCTGACCGACCACGGTGTGATCGGCGATTCCCAGGTACTGGGCTTCACCCTCAAGGGCCTGGAAATGGATCGACACGGCATCGACCCCGAACATTTTGAGGACATGTGCAGCAACGAACGGATCACGGCGCTGGTCTGCACGCCGAATCTGAACAACCCCACCACCAGCCTGATGCCCGACGACAGGCGACGCGAAATCGCCGACATCGCCCGGCGGTTCGGCGTGCACATTATCGAAGACGACGTGTACGGGCCGTTGTTGGATGAGCGCCGCGCGCCGCCCATCAGCCACTATCTGCCGGAGTTATCGTTCTATTGCACCAGCATGACAAAGTCGATTCTCACCGGCATGCGCGTCGGTTTCCTGACCATGCCCAAGCGCCTGGCGCTGCGCACAGAAAGCATCCTGCGGGTCAACAGCTGGATGGCGACGCCGATGATGGCCGAAGTGGCGGCACGCTGGATCCGCGACGGTCGTGCCGACACCTTGTTGCGCCTGCAGCGTCGACTGTTGAACGCGCGCCAGGCGATGGTCACCGAGCATCTGGGTGAATACATCCAGGGCCAGCATCCCAACTCGCTCAACACCTGGATCGGCATCCCCAAACACTGGGAGCTGGACAGCCTGGTGCGAACCTTGCGCCAGCGACATATTGCCGTGGCATCCCCTGATCCTTTTACCGTGCGTGGCGTGCCCCGGGCGCGGGGCGTGCGCCTGTGCGTCGGCGCCGAGTGCACGGACGATGAGATGCGCGACGCACTCGTCAGCATGCGTGAGATCTTCGGGCAGTATCCGAGCATCCATGATTTCTAGCCAGACACATCTCCCCGGCAGGAGCGGGTTGCCCGCGAAGACTGGCTTGCAGCCGCTGGAGATGTAGCGTTTGCACTGATGCATTCGCGAGCAAGCTCGCTCCCACAGGGTGATTGCCAAGGCATGGCCCAGGTATGTCCGTCAGCTTGGGACCTGTGGCAGTGGCAAGGCATGGCCAAGGCGTTTCAGTCAGCTTGGGACCTGTGGCAGTGGCAAGGCATGGCCAAGGCGTTTCAGTCAGCTTGGGACCTGTGGAAGTGGCAAGGCATGGCCCAGGTATGTCAGTCAGCTTGGGGCCTGTGGGAGTGGCAAAGCATGGCCATACATTTCAATCAGCGCGCGGCCTGTGGGAGTGAGCTTGCTCACGAAGACTGGATTCAGGCGCTGGAGATGTAGCGTTTGCACCGGCGTCTTCGCGAGCAAGCTCGCTCCCACAGGGTGATTGCCAAGGCATGGCCCAGGCGTTTCAGTCAGCTTGGGACCTGTGGCAGTGGCAAGGCATGCTCATACACTTCAGTCAGCTTGGGACCTGTGGAAGTGGCAAGGCACGCCCAGGCATTTCAATCAGCGCGCGACCTGTGGCAGTGAGCTTGCTCACGAAGACTGGATTTCAGGCGCTGGAGATGTAGCGTTTGCACCGGCGTCTTCGCGAGCAAGCTCACCCCACAGCGAGATGTGTGGATTGAAGAGAGCATCCCCAAGTCATAAAAAGATTTCCCGGAAAATTGACCTAGTACATTCATCAGCACAATTGGCCGCTCTTAGACTGCGATCAACACTCAAGTCGGGAAGCGGTCATGTCTGGGTTGCAGCTCAACGATGTCTACCAAGCTCGTCAGCGCATCGCGTCGCTGATTCGGCAGACGCCCATGGAATACTCGCCCAGTCTCTCTCGACACATGGGCGTGGCGGTGTACCTAAAGCTGGAGTCGCAGCAGATCACCGGCAGTTTCAAATTGCGTGGCGCGAGCAATGCGGTCGCGCAACTGACGGCTGAACAGAGGGCCCGCGGTGTCGTGGCCGCGTCCACCGGCAATCATGGTCGCGCGTTGGCTTATGCGGCGTCGCAGCTTCAGGTCAAGGCGACCATTTGCCTGTCGCAGTTGGTCCCGTCGAACAAAGTGCAGGCCATTCGAGAGCTGGGCGCTGAAGTCTGCATCGTCGGCCGGTCCCAGGACGACGCCCAGCGTGAGGCCGAGCGTATCGCGCAGGAGCAGGGCGCCACGCTGCTGCCGCCGTTCGATCACCCCGCGATCATCGCCGGGCAGGGCACCCTGGGGCTGGAAATCATCGAACAGATCCCGGACGTCGCTCAAGTGCTGGTTCCGCTGTCCGGCGGCGGCCTGTTCAGCGGCGTGGCTCTGGCCCTCAAGGCCGCCAACCCGAACATTCGTCTGCACGGCATTTCGATGCAGCGCGGCGCAGCAATGCACGCCAGCCTCGAGGCCGGCCAGCCGGTGCACGTGCAGGAATTGCCAACCCTCGCCGATTCGTTGGGCGGCGGCATCGGCCTGGACAACCGCTTCACCTTTTCCATGACCCGCGCGCTGTGCGATCAGCTTCATCTGCTGGATGAGGCCTCCCTCGGCAACGGCGTTCGTCACGCCTACTTTGAAGAGCGGCAAGTCGTCGAGGGCGCGGCAGCCGTGGGGATTTCGGCATTGCTGGACGGCCTGATCGAGCCAAGGGGGCCAATCGTGGTGGTCGTCGGCGGTCGCAATGTCGATCTCGAACAACATCAGCGCGTGCTGGCGGGAGCCAATCAATGAGCGCCTTGACGATGACCGAAGGGGGCCGCCGATGACTGACGTCACGCTGCTGAGCGAAAGCGATTTACGCGCCTGCATCGCGCTGGATCTTCCCAGTATCGATGCCATCGAGCACGCCTTCTTGCTGCTCGCGACCGCCGCCGTGGCAATGCCGCCAATCCTGCGCCTGGACATCCCCGAGCACAACGGCGAGGTCGATGTGAAAACCGCATATCTGCCGGGTTTGCAGCGCTTTGCGATCAAGGTCAGTCCGGGTTTCTTCGACAACCCCATGCTGGGACTGCCCAGCCTCAATGGCATGATGATGCTGCTTTCGGCCCACACCGGGTTGCTGGACGCGCTGTTGATGGACAATGGCTATCTGACTGCGGTTAGAACTGCTGCCGCGGGCGCTGTCGCGGCGCGCTGGTTGTCCCGCAAAAACAGCCGCAGCGTTGCACTGATCGGCGCGGGCGAGCAGGCGGCCCTGCAGCTACAGGCGTTGCGCCTGGTACGACCAATCGAGGAAGTGCGCATCTGGGCGCGGGACCCAGCCAAGAGCGAGGTCTTCGCTGCCGAGTTGGGCTACGACTCGAAACTGGCTATCCAGGTATGCCAGAGCATCGACGAAGCCATCAACGGCGTGGACATCGCTGTCACCTGTACCCCTAGTCGCGAGCCGTTGATCACCGCCGCGCATTTGCACCCGGGCCTGCACATCACCGCCATGGGGTCGGATGCCGAGCACAAAAACGAGATCGCCCCACAAGCGCTGGCACAGGTTGACCGCTACGTGGCTGATCGCCTGAGCCAGGCCCGTGTGCTGGGCGAACTGCATCACGCCTTGAACGCCAATGCGATCAGCGATGAGTCGGTTTTCGCCGAGTTGGGGCAGATCATCGCCGGACAACGAAGCGGTCGCACCGATGACCGACAGATCACCCTGTGCGATCTCACCGGCACTGGCGCGCAGGACACGGCCATCGCCAACCTGGCATTCGAGCGCGCAATCCGGGCGGGCAAGGGGCTGCGATTCTGCAGTTGAGATTACAGAAATGGTCTTCAAACCCCGACATTTCCAATCAGAGCATCATTTTAAAGAGGGCATCTGCATGTCTCAGATAGTCGTCAATCTTCCCTTCTCACGGGAGGAATACGCCCAGCGTCTGGCCAAGGTCCGCCAGTCGATGCAGGCGCAAGGGATCGAACTGCTGCTGGTCACTGACCCCTCGAACATGGCCTGGCTGACCGGCTATGACGGTTGGTCGTTCTACGTGCATCAGTGCGTGTTGCTGGCGATGGAGGGCGAGCCGGTGTGGTTCGGTCGCGGCCAGGATGCCAACGGCGCCAAACGCACGGTCTTCATGCAGCACGAAAACATCGTTGGCTACCCGGATTTCTATGTGCAATCCCAGGAACGCCATCCGATGGACTACTTGTGCCAGGAGGTGCTCGAACCCCGTGGCTGGGCCTCGCTGAACATCGGCCTGGAAATGGACAATTATTACTTCAGCGCGGCGGCTTACCTGTCGCTGAAAAAACACCTGCCGCACGCCATGCTGATGGATGCCGTAGGGCTGGTGAACTGGCAGCGGGCGATCAAGTCACCGCAGGAAATCGGCTACATGCGCATCGCGGCGCGCATCGTCGAGAACATGCATTCGCACATTTATGAACGCATCGAACCGGGTATGCGCAAGAACGAACTGGTGGCGGAGATCTACAGCACCGGGATTCTCGGCGCGGATGGTCACGGTGGTGACTACCCGGCCATCGTGCCGCTGTTGCCGACCGGCGCCGACGCCAGCGCGCCGCACCTGACCTGGGATGACACGCCGTTCGAAAAAGGCGCCGGGACATTTTTCGAAATTGCCGGTTGCTACAAGCGTTATCACTGCCCGCTGTCGCGCACCCTCTATCTGGGCAAGCCGCCCAGGCATTTCATCGAAGGCGAGAAAGCGGTGGTCGAAGGCATCGCCGCCGGTCTCGAGGCGGCCAAACCCGGCAATACAACCGGCGACATCGCCAGGGCGTTTTTCGATGTGCTGGAAAAATTCGACATTCACAAGGATAGCCGCTGCGGTTACCCAATCGGTATCAGCTATCCGCCGGATTGGGGCGAGCGCACCATGAGCCTGCGCCCCGGCGACACCAGCGTATTGCAGCCGGGCATGACCTTCCACTTCATGCCCGCCGAAGGCATCATGCACACCGTTTGCCCGCACTGGTATCGCAAAGCCCCGGCCGGCATGGACGAAGCCGCGTTCGTCCGTTATTGCGCCGACGAGCTGGAGAAGATGATTCTGGCCGAAGGTCCGGACACCGTCGCGGCGTTCATCGGTGAGCCGCTGATGGGCACCGGCGGCATCATCGTTCCGCCCAAGGGGTACTGGGCGGCGATTCAGGCGGTGCTGAACAAATACGACATTCTGCTGATCGCTGACGAAGTGGTCTGTGCCTTCGGCCGCCTGGGTTCGAAGATGGGCAGTCAGCGCTATGGCATGAAGCCCGACCTGATCACCACCGCCAAAGGGCTGACCAGCGCCTATGCACCGCTGTCGGCAGTGATCGTTGGTGAAAAAGTGTGGAATGTCATCGACTCAGCTTCCGAGCGCGAAGGCGCGATGGGGCATGGCTGGACGTATTCCGGGCATCCGATCTGCGCCGCTGCGGCACTGGCCAATCTGGATATCCTGGAAAAAGAAAACATCACCGCGAACGCCGAAGAAATCGGTGCCTACCTCAATAGCCGACTGCGCGAAACATTGAGCGGGCATCCGCTGGTGGGCGAAGTGCGTGGCGACGGAATGCTGGCGGCCGTGGAGTTCATGGCCGATCGGCAAGCCCGGACCCCGTTCGATGCTGCATTGAAGGTCGGTCCGAAAGTCTCGGCGGCGTGTCTGCAGCGGGGAATGATCGCCCGCGCGATGCCCCACGGCGACATTCTCGGCTTCGCCCCGCCGCTGATCCTGACGCGGGAGGATGCCGATCTGATCGTCGGCATCGCCAGGGATGCGGTGGATCAGGTGGCGGCAGAAGTGCTGTAAATCAGCAGCGCAGTGGCGAGGGTCGTCATATCGACGACCCTCGCGTTTTGCCCATCAATCCGAGGCTTGCAGGCCTTTCTGCCTCATCACCAGATTCTTTTCCTTCTTGTACTGCAACGCCACTTCCGGCGCCGGGCCGCTCTTGCCGGTTTCCATCCACAGACGCATGCGACTGGCGTCGGCGAAGTGGGTGTATTTGCCGAAGGCGTCCAGAATCACCACCGAGACCTGACGGTTGGCCATGCTGGTCAGCAGCACCAGGCAATGCCCGGCCTGATTGGTGAAGCCGGTCTTGGTCAGCTTGATGTCCCAGTTGGATTTGCGCACCAGATGATCCGTGTTGCTGAAGCCCAGTGTGTAGTTGGGTTTGCGGAAGGTCACGGTTTTTTCCTGCGTGGTGCTCAGCTCGCGCAGCATCGGATAGTTACGCGCCGCCAGGGCCAGTTTCGTCAGGTCGCGGGCCGTGGACACGTTGAACACTGAGAGGCCGGTTGGCTCCATGTACACCGTATGGCTCATACCCAGTGCCTTGGCCTTGGCGTTCATCGCCTTGATGAACGCCGGGTAGCCGCCCGGATAACTGTGGGCGAGGCTGGCCGCCGCGCGGTTTTCCGAGGACATCAGGGCGATCAGCAGCATGTCGTGGCGATTGAGCTCGCTGCCCAGTTTCACGCGGGAAAACACGCCTTTCATTTCGGCTGTCTGGGAGATGTCGACCTTGATCATCTCGTCCATCGGCAATTTGGCGTCCAGGGTCACCATCGCCGTCATCAGTTTGGTCACCGAGGCGATCGGCACGATCACGTCAGGGTTGCTCGAATACAGCACTTGACCCGATTGCAGATCGGTGATCATGGCACTGCCGGAGGCCAGGTGGAGGTTGGCGGGATCGCGGTTGAAAGCAGCGGGTTCGTTCGCAAGGGCACCGGTGGAAAGTGCCGAGCCTGTAAGTAAAAATAATAGGCCGATGAGTGATGTGCGAATTTTCAAGAGCAAAGCTCACTTAAATGGATGGAGACAGCATGGAAGGTCGGACTTTTTAAAGAACGACAACAAGATGGGCGCATTTTAGGAGCATGTTTCTAACTATGTCGATGGGCTGCGCAGGACGTTTGGGTATTAAAAGCGGGCTGTATGGCATTCGTTCAGGTCAAGGATCCTGAAGGCCTGTATTTAAACCGGTGGCTTCGATATTCGTGGCACTGTGGCCGATCACCGATTAGCATTCCACGCCATCGATGCTTCTCACTCAAATGACCTAGGAGTTGTGCAATGCCGAAGGGTTTTATCAGCAAGGATTACGCGGCGTTGGTGTTTGGCGCGGCGGTCGTTGCGCTGCTCCTGCTTGTCGCGGGGCTGTTTGTGCGACCTTCGGACTGGGCGGGCTGGATTCAAGCGATCGGGTTGATCGTCGGGCTGATGATGGCGATTGCCGTGCCAGCGATTCAGAAGCGCCAGGACCTCGCGTTACAGCTCAAGCAGGTGCGTGATCGGGAGACCGGCTATGCCAGACGCATGCAGTATCTGTGTGGGGAGCTCAATGAGCTGTTGGCGAAGATCACGGTCAACCTGGTGCACCTGCGTGCGGCCGATCGGCATCGTTTGCAGCGCACGCTGGAAGATTATCTGCATCGCCTGTTCGAGTCGCACAAGCTGGATCAGAACGATGATCGGGTGGTCATCGCCCACGAGCTCCGTTTGGTGGCCAATGAGATGATCGAAGAGCTGGAGAGTGGGCGGTCTGACCGGGTGGTGCTGGGTGCGCTCGAGAAACGCCTGCAGAAACTGGCGCATCGGTGCCAGGTGAATGCGACGCTGGCCGAGCGGGTTTGACATCCCTGGGCCGGGGACCACTCCGCAGGCGAATCCGATGCTGAACGACATGCAAAAAAAAGCCCGCGTCAGGGGATGCGGGTTAAAGGGAACTGCAGAGCCATACACGATCAGGCAAAACCAATAGGGTCTCAGCTGTTGAGCTTGCGCGATTCCAGTTGCTGCGAAAGCGCCTGCGCCGCTGGTAGCGATGACAGGGGACCACTCACCGGCTCACCATCGTGCATCAGGTACCAGCAGGCCAGCAGACCGCGCTCGCGAAGCTGTGCGGGAACCGCGCTACCCACCACCGACATGATTTGAACCTTGGTCATAAGTGCCTCCATCAATCTGTGGGGCTACTCTACGGCGCAATCGCACCCAGCGGAAATCACCGCGCTCAATAGTCGTCATTGATGAGCAACAGGTCATGTATTTCGCGCAGCGGACGCGCAAATATGCGGCCGTTTCACATTCCAGGGCAATGGGTACTTCAGAAATGTGATCCGTCGACGATGGGAATGATCGGCAGGCTCGGTCGCTTCAGTCGACGACCTGGTCCAGCATGGCGAGCACTTCATGCTCGCAAAGCACGCCTTTCTCGACCAGATTCTGTGCCAACAGTGAAACGAACTTGGCCGTGCGATGGCTTTCGAGACTTTTCAACTCGGTGAGGGCGTTATAGACCTTGTTGGAAGTGCAAAGGCCGATAGCGCGGTGCGGGTTCTGTGTCGGCATGGGCGTCCCTTGTTATTGATGATGACTGCGATAAGTCAGAGCGAGTCTTTGCAGTATGGACAGGGAATGAGCGACAGACTGTTCTGAACGCGACGTGGGCTATCCGGCTTGGAACATCAACCGCTGTGCGTTATATGACAAAACTTTCATTCAACTGGCAACGATTGGTCGCAAAGGCCGAACGTAACAGCCAAAAACGTCGACCCCGCCTGTTGAGCGGGGTCGATGTATTCAGTTAGTTGCCGATCGGCGATCGGCAGTACTGGGGTCGCAAGCCTGCTGTTACCAGCGGCCGCCACCGTGGTAATAGCCCGGCGGTGGGCCGTCGTAGCGTGGTGGACCGTAGTAGCGCGGGCCGTACACGACCGGACGCTCGACTACATAGGCCGGCTGGTAATAAACCGGCGGCGGTGGCGGTGCGTAGTACACCGGCGCGGGTGCTGCGTACACCGGAGCCGGAGCCGCATACACAGGACCGGAAGCCACGGCTGCGCCAACCACGCCGCCTACGACTGCACCGATTACTGCCGCTCCACCCCAGCCTGGACCGCCGCCATGGGCTTCAGCCTGGCCTGCGAGGGCGAGGGCACCTAACAACAAGGCAACCTTGGGGATGTGACGAATCATGACTGTTCCTCGGTGTTCAGTCCCGTTGTCGCGAGCCTGCGTTACGCTCAGGCACTGCCACGGGATAACTGATCAGACAGCGACTTTCAGAAAATCTGCGAAGCCGTTGCGTAAATTTTGTGTAAGGTATTCGACAACTTTGATGACAATTGCTCGGTTGACGCCGCAACCAACTGAATTTTACACCTTTCTTAGGGTGTTACCTAATACCGTTCAGGAGATTTCATGTCCGTTACAGCAAGCAAGGAAACGCTGTTATGTATGTCCCTCGCCGGACGCCCCGGTAACTTCGGCGTGCGCTTTCATAATTACCTGTATGAACTCTTGGGTCTTAACTTCTATTACAAGGCGTTCTCTCCCACCGACCTTCCAGCGGCCATCGCGGGCATGCGTTCCCTGGGGATTCGCGGCTGCGGCGTGTCGATGCCGTTCAAGGAAGCGAGCATTGCGCTGGTCGATGAGTTGGATCCCTCGGCCTGCGCCATTGAGTCGATCAATACCATCGTCAACACCGACGGGCAGCTGAAGGCCTACAACACCGATTACATCGCCGTGGCGCAACTGGTGGACACTCACGTCGTGCCACGCACCCGCTTTGCCCTGCGCGGCAGTGGTGGCATGGCCAAGGCCGTGGCCTGTGCCCTGCGCGATGCCGGCTTTGGCGACGGCTTGATCGTTGCGCGTAATGAGCCGGCGGGCAGGGCATTGGCGAAGACCTGTGGCTTCGAGTGGCAGGCTGAACTGGGTGGCGAACGTCCGCCGTTGTTGGTGAATGTCACGCCTTTGGGCATGGCGGGGGATCAGGCCGATGCGCTGGCATTCGAGGCAGCTGCCATCGAAGCCGCCGACACCGCCTTCGATGTCGTCGCTACCCCGGCGCGCACGCCGTTCATCGTTTACGCCGAGAGCGTCGGCAAGCGTTTGATCACCGGCGATCAGGTCGCGGCAATTCAGGCGTTGGAGCAGTTCATTCTTTATACCGGCGTGACCCCGAATGAAGAGCAGTATCAGGCCGCAGCGGCGTTCGCGCGAGCATGACTGCTGTAGGAGCGCGCTTGCCCGCGATAGCCTCGTGTCAGGTGAACTGTCCCTTGCGCGCATATCCCCATCGCGGGCAAGCGCTCCTACAATAGATAGCGCGCTTTACCCTTCCAGCTTCGCCAGCCGCTCTTCCAGCGCCGCGAGCCGTGTTTCCAGCTCTTCGACCCGTTCTGCCAGCGCCGAGCTGCCGCCGCTCGAACGCTCTGCCGGGTTATGCCGCGCTGCGAGAATGGCTTGCATGTCCGCGGGGTCACCCAGGGCATGCATATAGCGGTCTTCGCGCTGGCCCGCCTGTTTCGGGATCAGTACCGCCAGACCGCGCCCGATCAGGCGTTCCAACTGATGCACCACTGCCTCGCTGTCTTCGAAGTCATGCATGCGGTTGCTGCGGGTCAGCAGTTCGTTGACCGTTTGCGGTCCGCGCAACAGCAGGAGGCCGGTCAGGATCACCTGCGCGGGCACCAGTTCCAGCGTCTTGTCGATCCGGTGTTCCCAGCGATCGGCCCGGCTGCCCATGACCAGGCGGGTCAGTTGCAGGCTTTCCAGCGCGCGCAGGCTTTGCCCGACCTGACCGGGGGTGAGGTTCATCACCGGCTCGCGGCTGGTCTTCTGATTGCACGCCAGCACCAGGGCGTTGAGGGTCAGGGGATAGGTTTCAGGGTTGGTGGCCTGCTTCTCGATCAGGCAGCCCAGAATGCGCACTTCAGTGCTGTTCAGCTGCAGAACGTCTGCGCTTTCGGCATTGTCGGCGCTTTTATCGGAATCCAGCTCGGTGGACATGGCCCTTTCCTAAATGTTGAAAAGGCTATGAGGGTAGGGGCACGATGAGGTAAAAGACAAGCCGCGTTCGCATGCACGGCATGCCCATCAATGCAATTCACCCCCTCAGGAACTGCCATGACTATTTCCCTGTACGCCGCTTCGATTCCTGTCTTCAAACAACTGCTCAGCGCGCTGAGCGGTGTTCTGGCCAAGGGCGAAGCCCACGCCACCGCCAAAAACATCCAGCCTGATGCGCTGTTGCAGGCACGTCTGTTCCCGGACATGTTTCAACTGGTCCGTCAGGTGCAGATCGCGGTTGATTTCGCCAAGGGTGCCGGCGCGCGTCTGTCCGGTATCGAACCGCCGAAATACGAAGACACCGAAACCACCTTCGCCGACCTGCAAGCGCTGCTGACCAAGGTGCTGGCGTTCCTGGACACCATCACTCCCGAGCAGGTCAACGGCAATGAAGAGGGCGAAATCGTTCTGCGTCCGGGCACCGATAAAGAAAAACGTCTGAGCACCCAGACCTACCTGCTGCATTACTCGCTGCCGCAGTTCTTCTTCCACGTCACCACCGCTTATGACCTGCTGCGCCACAACGGCGTGGAAGTCGGCAAGCGTGATTACATGGGCAGCTACTGATAGACCACGTGCCGACTCACTGAAGGTCTGATCAAAAGCCGCCGCCTGATGCTTTTCAGACGGCGGTTCGGTTTCCACGCGCCGGTCGAACGATTCGGGCGCTATTGTCTGTTACTATTCGCGCTTCGCTCTATGTCACCCGATTGACCGCTCCGCAAGGACCGGTCATTTCGTCGTTTTGGAGATTTCATGTTCTTCCCCATCTATCTGTTGTCGGCCGCCGGTTTCACCGTGCTGACCACAGAGTTCGTCATTGTCGGTTTGTTGCCCGCCATCGCCCGTGATCTGGCAGTCACCACGCCGCAAGCCGGCCTGCTGGTGACCCTGTTCGCCTTCACCGTCGCCTGTTTCGGTCCGTTTCTGACCGCGTACTTCTCCCGATTCGAGCGCAAGCACCTGTTCATCTCGGTGCTGATCATGTTCGGCGTCGCCAACGCGGTCGCGGCCATAGCGCCCAATATCTGGGTGATGGCCGTCGCCCGGCTGATTCCGGCACTCGGCCTGCCGGTGTTCTGGGCGCTGGCAAGTGAAACGGCGGTGGATATCGTCGGGCCCGATCATGCTGGCCGGGCGATCGCCAAAATCGGCTTCGGCATCGTCTGCGCGACGGTGTTCGGCATTCCGGTGGGCACGCTGATTTCCGACGGGTTCGGTTGGCGCAGCGCCTTCGTGATTCTCTCGGTGGTGGCGTTCGCCAAGGCTTTGCTGCTGTTCATCTACCTCCCCAAGAGCATGCACAAGGACCAGGCCTCGTTCAGCAGTCAGTTTCGCGTCCTGCGCAGTCCAATGATGCAAGGCCATGTGCTGCTGTCGGTATTGGTGTTCAGCGGCATGTTCACTGCCTACACCTATCTGGCAGACATGCTCGAACGCCTGGCTGGTTTCAACGGCGCGGTGGTCGGCTGGTGTCTGATGGGCTTCGGCGCCGTCGGTCTGCTGGGTAATTCGCTGGGCGGGCGACTGGTGGATCGTCATCCGCTGATCGCCAGCCTGACCTTCTGCACCTTCATGATCGGCGGGATGGTGATGGTGGTGCCGAGCATGCAGTCCTGGCCCGCGCTGGCACTGGCCTTGGCGGTATGGGGCGTGGCGCAGGCGGCGTTGTTCCTGGTCAGCCACGTGCGGCTGATGAAAGCCGCGCCCCAGGCCCCGGCGTTCGCGGCTTCCTTGAACATTGCCGGAGCCAACCTGGGGATCGGCATTGGTGCGATCGTTGGCGGTCGAGTGATCGATCATCTGGGCCTGGGCAAACTGGGCTTCGCTGCTGCCGCGATCATTCTGCTGTCGATCCTGCTCGCGTTGCTGCTGATGGTGGTCAAACCCCGCGCCGCCAGCTGTACTGCCTAATCGGTGAACAACTGCCGTCGCGCGCCTTCGGTAATGGCGACGATCCCCGGATGCTTGACCTTGCGCTCGACCGAGATCGCGTAGAACGACTCGGTCACGGCGTCAGTCTGGCCGATCAACTCAACGTCATACTGCTCCATCACCTCATCGGCAATCACGCTGGGCGCAATGAAAATCCCACTGCCGGATTTGCCGAACGCCTTCATCAAGGCGCTGTCATCGAACTCACCGACGATCTTCGGCTGCACGTTCTGCTCGGCGAACCAGCGCATCAGACGGCTGCGCACGACGGTTTGCTGGCCGGGAATCAGCAACGGCGCGCCCTGCATGCCTTTGGGAAAGTTCTGTCCGTAAGTTGCGGCCAGTGCCCCAGTGGCGAAAAAGCTGACACCACATTCGCCCAATTTCTGGCTGTAACCCTTGATGTCCAGGTGCGAGGGCATGGGGCTGTCGGAAATCACCAGGTCCAGGCGCTGAATGGCGAGGTCGGCCAACAGGCGTTCCAGCTGATCTTCGCGACAAGTGATGCGGATCGGCTCGCTCAAGGCCATGGTCGGCGCGATCAGGCGATAAACGATGGATTTGGGTACCACGTCGGCGACCCCGATGCGAAACAGAATCTGCTGTTCATCGGGCTGGGCACGCAACAGCGCTTCAAGATCTCCCCCCAACTGGAACATCTGCTCGGCGTAAGGCAGGGCGATCCGCCCCGTTTCGGTCAGCTCCAACTGACGCCCGACGCGCTTGAACAGCTCCACGCCGTAGGTCTGTTCCAGCAGGCTAAGCTGTCCACTGATGGTTTGAGGCGTGAGGTTGAGCTGCTCGCAAGCACGCACGATGCTGCCTGTCTTGGCCACCACCCAGAAATAATGCAACTGACGGTAATTGAGCACGATTCGGCCTTGTCGACGACACTTCGTAAAAAACGAAGTATACGCCTGATAAATACGAATTTTCCTGAAGTGTTTCCGTCCTTAGAATGCCGCCTTGTCTCATCAAAACGACTCACTGGATACCGGCATATGGAATATCTTTTAGAACTGGCTACAAGCCCCACGGCGTGGATTGCCCTGGCGACCCTGGTTGTCATGGAAATCGTGCTGGGTATCGACAACCTGATTTTCATCTCGATCCTGACCAACAAATTGCCGGTGCACCAGCGCACCAGGGCCCGTCGCCTCGGTATCAGCATGGCGCTGATCCTGCGTCTGGGCCTGTTGACCACCGTAGCCTGGATCGTTCAATTGACCGAGCCTGTCATCGACATATTCGGCCAGACGTTCTCCTGGAAGGACATGATCCTGATTGCCGGTGGCCTGTTTCTGGTATGGAAGGCGACGACCGAGATTCATCACAGCATGGACATCAAGACCGAGCAGGAAGCGGCGGTCTCCAAGACTGTGGTCATGGGCATGGCGGCGGCCATTGGTCAGATTCTGATGCTGGACCTGGTGTTTTCCATCGACAGCATCGTTACCGCGGTTGGAATGACCGAGCATTTGCCGATCATGGTCATCGCCGTGATTGCCGCTGTGATCGTGATGTTGGTGGCTTCCGAGCCGTTGGCCAGGTTCATCAATGACAACCCGACGGTGGTCATGCTGGCGCTGGGCTTTCTGATCATGATCGGCATGACATTGATTGCCGAAGGCTTCGGTGCCCACGTGCCGAAGGGTTATGTCTATACGGCGATGGCGTTCTCGGCCCTGATTGAAGTCCTGAACATGCTGGCCCGCCGGGCCAGACAGCGAAAGCTGGACACAGAAGCGCAAGGACAGAAGAGCTGACAGGTTTGTGCAGATGAAAACGGTCGGGGGTGGGAACGCCATCACCGACCGTTTTGCTATCTACTGCGTGTAGGTAAAAAGGGGTTGCGTCAGTGCGCGGTGGCATGACGATGTTTGCGTTGGGTCACCGGCGCAGGTTTAGCCGCTTCGGCGTTGCGATAATGCGGATTATGGCGACGAGAAATGCGCATCACTCCCCATAACATGGCGCCGGCAACGGTCAGCCAGGCAGCAATCAACATCACAATGGTCATTCCGAGGCTCATGTCTTCCTCCGGCTCTAGACTTTTCGTTCTCTTGATAACGGACAGTCTAGTACGCCGGTTGTTGCCGGAAATTGACCGATGGTAGCAATCCTGCGACCGATTTGTTCTATCCAGGGCTAACCACTGCGCATTGAGGCTATACCCCGGACGTCGACAGTTCTATGATCGCCATCCAGCCCGGGTTACGGGCTGCCCGGCACCCGACAAGTGAGTGAAGAATGTCTCGATCGCAAGTTCCTGCAACCAAATGGACGTGGTTGGCGCTGGCAACGGCGCTGGCGCTGGCAGGGTGTGCGGACCCGCACGCCTACAAGCCCGGTTACCCCCCGGAATACAAGCGCCTGCCGGATCGGGTCGAAATCAACTCGGTGCCGTTTTTCCGCGGCAACGCTTATCAGAGCGGTCCATTCGCGCTGGCCAGCATGTTGACTGTGCACGGCGTGCAGACCACGCCAGGGCTGCTGGAAAAGCCGCTGAAACTGCCAGGCGAGGAAGACAAACTCGACCAGAACATGGCGAACCTGGCCCGAGAATACGGCTTTGTGGTGTATCCGGTCGATCATCAATTTCCTGACCTTTTGGCCCAGGTATCCGCAGGTTACCCGGTGCTGGTCCGATTCAATGACGGTTCTTTGTGGTGGAAAGAGCAGCGTTACGGCGTGCTCGTCGGTTTCAACCAGAACAGGCGCAGCGTGCTGATCTATACCGGTCTTGGGCGTTTGACGGTGAGTTTTGAAGAGTTCACCTCGGACTGGAACAGCGCCGGCAATTGGGCATTGCTGGTGCAAAGCCCACGGCAACTCCCCTCGCCGGTCGATCGCGAGCGCTGGCTCAAGTCCGCCAACGACCTCGCCCAGGCTGGCCAGGAACAGGCCGCAGGCGAGGCGGTGAAGGCGCTTAATAACGCGCGTTGAGTGAAGTGATGCTGGAGTCGATCTGGTATCACTATCGAGGTGAGCTACGCGCGTTTTCTGAGCCAGAGCCAAGGAGCGCGCTTGTCCGCGATTGCGGTGCGCCAGCGCCGAAACCCTCGCCTGACCCCCACAATCGCGAGCGCGCTCCAACAAATAAGCGTCGCCCTACGATTTGTGATCCGAGCGCGGTGCCCTGTGGGAGAGCCAATTCATTCACGATGTTCCCGCTTGGGCACCATCAAAGCCCCAACCTATCCCGCAAGCTGTAGTACCACGCGCCCAGCGCCGTCAGCGGGGTGCGCAGCAATTGGCCGCCGGGAAACGGGTAGTGCGGCAGTCCGGCGAAGGCATCGAATCGCTCGGCCTGTCCACGCAGTGCTTCGGCCAGTACCTTGCCCGCCAGATGGGTGTAGGTCACCCCGTGGCCACTGCAGCCTTGGGAGTAATAGATGTTGTCGCCCAACCGGCCGACTTGCGGCAGGCGTGACAGGGTCAGCAGGAAATTGCCGGTCCAGGCGTAGTCGATCTTCACATCCTTCAATTGCGGGAACGCCTTGAGCAACTTTGGCCGGATGATCGCCTCGATATTCGCAGGATCCCGCGCCCCATAGACCACTCCACCCCCGAAGATCAAACGCCTGTCGCCGGAAAGACGGTAGTAATCCAACAGGTAGTTGCAGTCTTCGACGCAGTAGTCCTGCGGCAGCAAGGTGCGGGCGAGCTGTTCGCTGAGCGGCTCGGTGGTGATCACTTGTGTACCGCATGGCATCGACTTGGCCGCCAGTTCCGGCACCAGATTGCCGAGATACGCGTTGCCGGCGACGATGATGAACTTCGCCCGTACCTTGCCTTGCGCGGTGTGCACCACGGGGCTCGCACCGCGCTCGATTCTGATTGCTGCGGACTGCTCGTAGATCACACCCCCCAGCGATTCCACTGCAGCCGCTTCGCCGAGCGCCAGATTCAACGGATGAATATGGCCGCCGCTCATGTCGAGCATGCCACCTATGTACTGATCGCAGGCCACTACTTCGCGAATGCGGCGCTGATCCATCAGTTCCAGCTGCGTATGGCCGTAGCGTTCCCAGAGTTTGTGTTGCGACTCGAGATGGCCCATCTGTTTAGGCGTCAATGCGGCGAAGACACCACCATCCTTGAGGTCGCACTGAATCTGGTATTTGGCCACCCGTTCGCGGATGATACGGGCGCCCTCGAAGGCCATCTGGCCCATCAATTGCGCCTGTTGGGGGCCTACCGTGCGCTCGATGACGTCGATGTCGCGGCTATAGCTGTTGACGATCTGCCCGCCATTGCGCCCCGACGCGCCGAAGCCGACCTTTGCAGCTTCCAGCACTGTGACCTTGAAGCCGTTTTCCAGCAGAAACAGGGCGCTCGACAGTCCGGTATAGCCGGCACCGATGATGCACACATCGGTCTCCACCTCGCCTTGCAGCGCCGGGCGGGCGGGGGCGGGATTCGCGGAGGCGGCGTAGTAAGACTGTGGGTATGCGGTGTTCGTCATCCTGCTGGCCCTGTTTAATATATTTTACGAGTGGGCCGATCCTACCTGAGATAAAACGCCGCCACCAGCCGAATCGAGACTCTGAGTGTCTTAGATATGTGCCACTCAAAGGTGCGTCACATAAAAAGCCCAGAACATTCAGTGAGTTATAAAAACAATCCATTGACAGACTGTTGAATATCCGTAGAATGCCGACCCCACAGCAGGCACGTAGCTCAGTTGGTTAGAGCACCACCTTGACATGGTGGGGGTCGTTGGTTCGAGTCCAATCGCGCCTACCAGTTGTAAGCCTCGTAATACGCGGGCTCGAGAAGGGCGATCAGAAATGGTCGCCCTTTTTTTTGCAAAACTTTTGCAAAACCTTTGCAAAACACCCACCTATCCCTGGCTCATCGTAGGGTGACCACTGATCAGATCGCAGTGCAAAATCCTTGCTGGTTGATGGTGTCCAATTGCCCTAATTCGTAATGTCGGGTAGCCTCGCGCGCATCATGATCTTCGGCTTTACTAATGCATGAAACCGGGATCTTCCACCTGATTCATAGGGATTTGAAAATAGATGTACATTTCCAAAAACTACGGTTTTTCGTTCTCGACAGAGAAGAGCGATATTGACCTTGTGGATTTTTTAGCATCGTTGGTCGGTGTAGAGATACAATTCAAGGTCAAGTCTGGAAATGTTAGAAAGTTTATGTTCGATAGCGATTCGCATTATTTTTATGGTGTTGTTATAACCATGAAGAACCAAAGAAGCTTTGCGTCGCTGGTCGATGAAAAAGGTGTGCTGAAGGTAAAAATTTCTGATCTTGCTGATCTTGAAAAAATTGCCGAATTCAATTTTTTTGTGATTAATAAGCTTAATGGCTTTGGGCTTTATCAGTATCATTATGGAGCTTGCACACTTCCAAATTTTGGAGAGATGTTAAAAGGCCGATATCGTCGTCACTTGGAAGAAAAGCGGGAGAAAGCCTTGGGCACGCTGGGTGAGAATCCATCAAAAAAGCAATTGCAGGCGATCAATTCGCGTTTTTTTCACGGCCTCCATTTCGATATGCTAGTTCAGTCGCGTGACGTAGAAACTGTGCTCTCGGCGTATCGTGAGATTCGCTCGTTCAAATACGAAGTCGCCTCTGTCGAAGCTTCATTGAGTGCTGACTCTCCGTTTCAGGGAATGGTCACCAAAGCCAAGCATGAGGTGCGTTTCGATACCAGCGTTGATTCGTCTTTGATCATCGAAGGTATCAAAAGCATGATCTCCACCGTTAAGGACCGAACGGCGAAAATTGAAGTGGTGAATGACCTTGACGAGTCTGCTTTCTTAAAAATTATGGATGTTCCGGTCAATTTCGGAGAGATGAGCTACTCAGATTTTATGAAAGGTTTGAGCACTTTTGAACCACACAATTTGACTTCATGCGTTTTATTCAAGTCGCTTACTGATAAATGCGAGAAGGAGTATGCCCATGTCTTCAGTAAGAAGGTTTCCTAGCAGTATGAAGGAGCGATGGGTTATCCCTGTTTCTCTTTTTATCACCGTCTTGCTTTATGTAGCTATTGTTATGGTTGTCAGTGAGCCTAAAACATTAGCTGACTTCATCTGGCTTCCGGCCGGTAGCACCAAGGTAATTTACGATTTTTATGCTTCCAATCTTCGTGGGAGTATGTTTACTGGTTTTCTTGCTCTTGGTGGATTCCTTATGTCTGCCAAGACCTTTATTATCGTTAACATGAAAAAGGAAGTTTACGATTCAGATAAGTACAAGCGAGATTGGCTGGACGGCCTCAAATTAAATGGAGCGGATAAGTATAAAACTTTGTTTTCACCACTTCGTAGGCTAAGCAATATTATTTTCTACACCATTGCTTCTTGCTTTGTTGCGTCGATATCACAATTAACTCTCGGGTTGTTTAAATCGATTCCTACTATAATTATCTGCTTTTTCTTGGTAGTCGTGGCGGTGTCGTTTCTTATGCTGTCTCTGTTTTTGATCAAGAAAAACCTTGCGATTATGTTTGCCCACTTGGACGAAGCCAGCGTTGAAAAACTAGAGCAGGATCGAAAGGGGACGCTATAGAAGCTTCACCGGGCCTTTTTAGAGTGCCAGTCCGGCACCGACCTCGACGTATTCGATCTCCTTGGCCTTGTGCCCCTCCTGGTATTCCTTCGTCATCTTCTCGTCTGCATGCCCCATCAGAGCCTGAACATATTCTGTCGGAAATTTCTGTTGTTCGTACAGCCAAGCACCCAATGCGCGAAGCTCGTGGAAAGTAGGGCGCTCTTCTGAAGGCAAATAATCGTAGGCGTGCGCGGCATCGCGAGCGATCCTGAAACACTTGGTCAGATAATCGGGTGTGATGCACGTCCAATGTTCTTTGGCCTCTACCTGTTCTTTGCGCCGTGCTCTGGGCTGGTAGTGAATAAGGTATGGCGACAATATCGTTGACTTCATGCACTCTAGCACTACTTGCCGCATCGCTTTTCCCATCACTATCTTCAAGTGGATGGGCGTGTCGTATCCTTCGGTTTTACCTGGTGAAACTTTGATGGTGTTGTTTTCCAGGTCAACGGCAGACTTTTGCCAAGTCACGATATCTTCGCGGCGCTGAAGGCTGAGCAATCCGAGTCTGATAGTTCGCTTTAACCAGTCTGGAGTCGTACTGGCGGCAATCATCTTCTGCACGCCTTCCATCGTGTGGCGCTGCCGCTTTTTCTCTTCTTCCTTCTTGAGCAGCGTCATGTTCGCAATGTTCCGCTCAGCCATGCCTTTCGCGACGGCAAACTTGTAGACGTTCACCAGCAGGGCGCGGTGTTTCGTGTAAGCGTTGTTGGAGAATTGATCGAGGTATTCGGCAATTACCTGGACGTCGGCCTGCCCAACCAACAGGTCGCCCAGGTCGGTACGATAGCGCTCGAGCTTGTAGCCGATTTCCTCTAGCGTGCTGTCGGCGTATTTGCGATCCGGCAGCCATTCCTTTTCGAATCGGTCAATAAGGTGCCGCATGTTCGGCAGCTTGTCGCCGGTGATCATCGCGAGCATTTCACCGTCGCCGGCCATCAGCGGGGCCAACTTGGCGTTCGCAGCCTTGGCCATCTTGACAGCTTCCTCTAGTGGGCGGTTGATGCTCGTCATCTTCCCCGTGATCGGGTTCTTGTAGCGCCAGTATTGCCCATTGGCGTACAGGTTCGGCGGCAGCTTCCGGTTAACCGGTCTACGTGGGCGCGGCGACATCTCAGCCAACGTCCATCATTTGCGCGAGCAGCGGATCATCCGAGCCTGTGATGGCCGCCTGCAGGTCAACGAAGTACATCCCGCCTTTTACCTCTCCCACGACTTCCCCGTCCTCGATCCATTTCTTCAACTGCTGCAGGCTCGGTTTTCCGCCAGCGTAGCGCAGCTTTCGATATTCGCCTGCCTCCATGAGCCGTGGCAACCGGGCTGTAATTTGTGCAATGACTTTGGCCATGGCGCCTCCCTCAGTCCTGACTCTTCAGATTTTGTGCATGCAGCGAAGCTGACGCGTCACGGCTTCGGGTCGCATTCCGCTTCTTCAAGCACGCCTTGCAGCGGTCGTAGCTGCCGATGGCGAACATGGGCGCCCTGTCGCTGGTGATCGCCTCAGTACCGCAGAGCGACTTCCAGGTGCGGTAACGTCCGCCTGGTCCGATAGCGTCGGCGGACGTCTGGACGAAGTAGTGCGCCTTGGATTTCGTAAAGCACGGCTTGGCCCATCCCTCGACCTGCTCGAGCTTGACGTCGGTGATCTGGATACCGCGCGCGGCTAACTCCTCGAACCTGCCAGCGCGCTGCATGTCGATGACTTCTTGCATGTCGATCATGGTTTGTGCACCTCGATCTTCCGGTCCACCACGCGAGTGCTGCCGTCCGGGCCATGCACCGTCAGCGAAGCGCTCTTACGGGCCATGGTGCCGTCGGGCTGCTGGTAGTAGGTCGGCATCCCGTAGAACGGACCACCGGGAGCGAACGGGTCAGGCAGGGCGCCAGGCTTATCAAGCAGTAGCTGCATGAACTGCTTCTGAAAAGCGTTAAACAGCGGGCCATTCTTCCAATCCGGCTGCTTTCTTCCCGATCTTGTGTTGGCGCTATCCTCCAGTCCGGCAACCCATGCAATGCCCGACAGCGTCGAGCGCGCTTCGCAGGCATATTCTGCCGCTTCAGCACGGTGGACCGGGTTCACGGCCAGAACGTCAAGAATGGTCTCCATGCCATAAACGGACGTCAGGTAATCATCAGCTCTGAGCATCCAGTCTGCGATGGCGAGGAAGTTCTTGTGGCGACCAGCGCGGCGCTTTTCCTGATCCGCCTTCAACTCGTCAAGCTTCACCTTGGTGAATGGAAGGCCTGCCGTGGCTGTGTCGATCTCGGCGTCGAAGTATTCGCGATCATGGTCGGCCTCGGCGCAAAGGTGGCGGGCGGCGCGGCGGGCTATGATCAACGAGATCAGCGGATCGTTGTTTCCACGGTTGCTCAATTCGAACAGGCGTCGTGAGTGCTCAGGCTTCATTCGCATGGCTGGCCTCCTGAGAGTGGTCAACGGTGACCTCGATCTTCCAGCTGTGCTTGTAGCCAGTGCTTGTGTTCTCCGAGCTGAGGTAGCCGCGGCAGCGCACATTGCTGCTTTCGAGGCTGAACCCGTTCTGCTTGGCCAGCAGCTCACACAGTGCGGCTGTAATCTCGTTTTCAGGCACGGTCGCGCTGTAGGTGGTGACGTTGGTTCGGGTGGCTTGGGACTTCATTGCTGCTCACCTCCCAGCTCCTTGATCACCGAGTCGATACCCGCCGCATAGCTGCCCGGCCGGTTCTGCGCTGCACCTGCAAGCCGCTCGATCACGACCTTGAGCGGCGAAGCCCGAAGTGACTTCACCATGTCGATCGCCCAAGCCCGGCCTTCCAGGAACATGAAGTGGTTGATCGGCCCATCGACGACCACCTCAAGGCTGCGTGGAGGCGCAGGCGTGGGGATGTTGATTTTTGCGACCCTCGATGTAGGCCGTTTTGTGGCTTGGCCAGCCAACCGCTGCCGGGCGTGCTCAAGCGCTTGTTCTGCAAGACTACTCATCGTCGCTCTCTCCAGATTCAGCAGAGGCGCGCAGGCGAAGTTTGATCCCGCAGGCGTTGGCCAGCCGCATCAACTCGCCAACTGTGGTGGTGTCTTCCTGGAGTGCTTGACCAAACCGAATGAGGCGGTCGCCAAGCTTCTGAAACTCAGATTTGAGGTGCATCTGCGATCCGTTGGTGATCATGCTCATAGCTGGAACACCTCCTCATGCTGGCGCGGGGCAGGAGTGCTCGCCGGATTTGCCCCGGGCTGGGACCGATCTGGCGCCGGGTTCGGCTGGCGCAGTTGCGAGTCAGGCAAGCAGATGATCGACCGTCCGTTGAGAATCCAGCAAGTCGCATCGCGCACGCTGTCGTGTTGAACGTCGATGAATTTGTGATCGGTCTGATCGGCGTGGGCGAGGCTGGCCAAGCTGCACAGAACCAGAAGGGCGAGGGTGGAAAGACTGTTTCCACCCTTGGTGACAGGTAGCTCAACTTGAGCCAGCTGTCCCAACCGACTTGTCAGTTGGGTGAGCGGAATCAGCCTACCCTTTCGGAATAGTGGGACAAGTTGTCCCACTTTGGTTTCGGAACAAATTGTTCCGATATTCGCCGGGATCAGTCCGCGCATGGTTCGGTCTCCCCATGCTTCGCCAGCAGCCGATCCAAACGCATGCCATTGTCAATCTCGGCGTCCAGCTCTGATCCATCGAAGTAATTGTCACCGCGTACCACCATCAGATCGTTGTCGGCGTCCTCGATGCAGGTCCGGTCGCGCAACCAGCGATATCGGCGAGCGTCCGCGGCCATCTGGATGTGCTCATCCATGTCGAACGCACGCACGAACGCTGGTCGACCTTTGTTTCCCATGTACTTCAGGGCGTCGGTGATGTCCGAATACTTCAGTTCACCCTCGACCACCACGTGACGAAGCGCGACCGAAAGGAAATCCAGCACCTGAGCATCGGTCCAGCCTGCTGCATGGGCCTTGCTGCGAGTGAGAGCCTCCTCGGCCAAGGTCACCTGGCTCTCCAACTGTTCGGCGCGCTCCATCACATCGCCTTCGCTCGCTCCAGCGATGACACCAAGCGAGCGGCCTACGCCAACTGGCATACCCAGCTTCGCGTACTGCTGAAGGTCGGCGATGGTGTAGCCCGCGTGCGGCCGCAACACCAGAGTGATTTTCTCAGTCGATTGCATGGGACACCTCTTTGTCTGCGGCAGCCTTGACCAGCGCATCCAGCAGCAGCTCTTGGCGTTGTTGACCGTCGAGGTACTGTTCAATCGCTACGATGATCAAGCTGTTCATGCTGCGATGCGTTTCGTTCGCGGCGGCGTCCACCCTGTCGCGCAGGCCATCGGGCAGCCTGATCACAAACTTGTCGGCGTTTCTTGAGTCGGTCATTTGAGTTTTCTCCAGGCAAGCCTGTGGCGTGCCGCGATATATGGCTTTCGCAAAAGTTGGTGGAATGGGTCAGGCTTCGCTGAGCACCGGACAACGCCCTCGATAAAGGCGCTCGCCGCTGCCTTGGCAGTCAGGCGAGGAGCACGCCTTGTTGATTTTGATCATGGTCGTGGTGTTGTGGGTCAGGTGTTGCCGTAGATACAAAGCTGATCAGGCCACGACGAAAAGCTTCGGCGACTAAAGCTGATCGGCTTGATACTCCGAGCTTGAAGAAAAGGCGTTCGATAGTCTTTTTTACGGTGCTAGGTGCGCAGTCCATAACCCGCGCAATTTCCTTGTTTGCGAGACCTGTACAGATAGCTAACGCGGCGCGAAGCTCCTGCAGTGCAAGTAGGCCTGTTGTCGCTTGAAGCTTGCCGAAGGTGATAGTCGTTACGTTCATTCTCAGCTCCCTGTGTGTGAGAAGATTTAAGCGCACTTAAGTTTTGCGGTCAAGCGCGCTAAATAAAATAATTCAGCCTGCTTGATCTTGAGTTTTTGCCAGGCACAAAAAAGCCCGCACATAGCGGGCCTCATTCATCCTTCGCAGTACTCACGCCACCCGACCCTGAAGGATTCACCTTCGAGCCTCTCGACGCGAATTCCGTTGGTGTTGGCCATATCAATCAACAGTCGGCGCCAATCCACCGGATTCTCGTTCGGTAGCCTTGAGATGATTACAAATTGGAGTTTTTGCACCTTGGGGTCGTCGATGATTTGCTTAATGCGGTGGCCGATCTGCTCGTAGGTGCGCGGCTTGGCCTGGGTGACATCTGGCTGATGAAGCATTGTGAACCTCCATTTTCTACTGCTGTATATATATACAGTAGTAACGGCGTAGGAGGTTGGCAAGTGGCTCGTAGGACGGCTACGATCGAACATGTGGGCAAGGCCTCTGACTGGCACCCGAGCACAAAAAGGCCCGCTCAGTGGCGGGCCTGAAAAGTTGCAATAAGTATGGTTATGCTGCCATGGCGTCGATAAGATGGTTGGTCCCAGTGTAGATGAGGACCTCTGCAGCATCAGTTAATGCAGTAGCAGCCTTGCGATTATCGTCTTCATCGCCTGGCTCAAGAATCACCTTGCGTATAGCCCCGGAGTGAGCGTTTTTGATATCCAGCATCTTGCCGACTGCTCGATATACGAGACTCCAATCAACCTTTCCATTTTTTGTTGGGATGGTCTGGATGACGGTCGACTCTTCCCCTTCATCCACGATGGCAAACGGTAGGGTCAGCTGATGGCCGCTCGCGCCGATGATATGGAAGTCGGTTTTCAGACGGGCATGGTAAGCCCCCCGCAAAGCGGTCTCGATCACCCGATCAAATCTGGAGATTGGTGAAGGCCGAAGCTTGTTGCACGCAAATCCAACATGCTCAGCAGCTTCAACGAAGCGCGCAAGATAGAAGGCTAGTTGGTCCTGGGTGCAGGTCTTGAAAATCTCGCCGCCATCGGACAACTCAAGACCGCTCATCTCCACCAGCTCCGCCATCTTTCGGCCTTTCGCGGCGGTAGGCTTCAAGCCGTGCGTTATGGCTGAAAAAAGCGTATCAGCATTGTCACTAATCCGCATATTGCCGTTGCCGAGATCTTGGACGTATGCGCCAATGAGGTTTCCGTCGAAAGCCAATGTCAGTGGCGATTCAAGGTAGTAAACGCTGTCGCTAACGGGCTTGCACTTAAAGCCAAGCTGGCTGCTAATCATTGTGCAATTCATCGGTATAGGTCCATTTGGCCGGCCTCGGGAAGCTCTATTCTTGGGGCTCCAGTAATGTTGGCTTTGAGCAAGAATAGCTCCCATAGCGCTTGAACAGTAGTGCTGTTCAGCGGTTCGGCATATCCATAGCTGCTTTCAGGAATTGGGATATGCAAGTGGGGGAAATCCACCGCCAACTGATAGAAGGGCAGCCCTGCACCAATCTTATTCAGGTGAGCGCCTTGCCCATTGTCGTCTATCGAGACTACGCGCGCCTTGTTGACCACAAATGTAATGGACAGCGTGTCACGCACGCCGGGCACCAGGTTCTTCTTGAAATACAGCTCAACAAACCAATCTTCGGCAAATTTAGTCTGTTCGTCGTTCAGAGCCAGCGGGCTTCGGAAGCTGAAAGGCGCCGGAAACCGCTTCGTTGATGACGTCTTCCAGTCAAAGACTAAACCCTTTGGCCAGAGCTTTAAGGCTGAGATGGCAAGCACCGCATCGTCGTAAGGAATTGTTTTCTGTTGCGCCATCCGCCACAGCTCCATGCATTCGGTTGGCCGCGGTCGGCGGCGTTAGGCTTGAGCTACATCCCTAGCGGTCTAAAGCTGGGTTCGCCGTCACAAAATGACGCGGATAACTCAGAACTTCATCAAGGCCCGGACCACCACGCCAATTATCCGGCAGTCATCCGCAACCACTTCGATCGGGTAAGCAGGATTCAGCGGCTTCAGGAATCGCCGACCTCCATCGTCCACCAATTTCTTAAACGTGGCCTCGTTGCTGTCGCCGAGCTTCGCGACTACAAGCTTGCCTGAATGAGCGTCAGCTTCTGTATCGACCAAGATCAGAGTTCCTTCAGGGACACTCTGACCCACTGCCGAAGTCATTGAATCGCCCTTGACCTCCAGCCAGAACGCAGGGCCTTTCGAATCGTACTCCGACATCTCGTAGCGATCCGAGAAGCCAGGCGGGTAGGGCTCGACAGCTTCCGCCCAGGCACCTGCAGCGACCCAGGAAATTACCGGGTACCGGAACATCATGTTTGGCTGGCCCACATCTTTCACGTTGGTATCTTGCTCCGGTTCCCGCTCCGGCCCTTCACCCATCGCGAGCCATTCAGCACGAAAGCCCGTGGCCTTGGCCAGTGCATAGATACTTTCTGGTCGGAGATTTTTACTTTCGCCGGTAACCCACTGCGTTACCGCCGAGGCAGACACATTGCATTCCCGGGCGATTTCGACTTTCTTTTTGCCGCTAGCCTTAATGGCTTTGACAATTCGTTCATATCTAGTCATAGGCAAATGTTAAGCAACCTTTCCTTTAGCATGCAGTGTGCTAAAAAAGATCCTTGCGGCAAAATCTTAAGTCTGCTTAAATTTCCTCTATGCCCAGAGGAACGCTTAATGAAGACCACCCAGGCTGTTTCACATTTCGGTAGCAAGAAGAAACTTGCCGATGCGCTGGATATCTCCCCCAGCGCGGTGACGCTTTGGGGGGAAGTGATTCCGCGTCTGCGTCAGTTTCAAATTCAAATGCTGACCGGTGGGGCCCTTGCTGCCGAGGTGACAGCTCCCCCAAATCTGAATCAATCATCCAACAATGCTCTGGCCTGCACATCTGGGCCTGATGGCGCTGTGCTTCCATCCAGTGTTTCGGACGTGCTCGCATGAGAGCCAGAAACACCTCACAGTATTTGCTGTCCGGCTAAATCGCGCGCAGCAAAAAGGCCCCCATTCGGGAGCCTTTTAATCCAGTCCCCTGGCAGGGACTTTCTTTGAATCTTCGTCTAGTGAGGACGATATCGTGCAACCAAAAAATACCACCGCACCACCACCAACGCAAGAGCGGCAAAAAATTGCGTATGGGTCAGCTCTTGGCAACGCCTCTGTCGGAATGGGCGAGACTGACCTGGGATGTTTCTTCTCGCCCATGTTCCTGCGCGTTGTAGTCCTCCAAAACGTGCAGGTGTGCTTCAGGAGCGACCCGCTGTTTGAAAAAGCATTGGCGGTGGAGCTGCTGGAGCTGCTGGCGCCGCACTTTCCAAGCTCTCAGTTCCGCATCACTCAAACGGGAGGCATCACCTGCGAGCCCGCTGAGTTCGCAAAGCTGGTGGAAGACCACGTCAGCCGGATAACCCAGTCCCGTGACGCTGAGCAGCCGGGTTTGGCGTATCTGGCGTCCAGCGGTTCCGCGCCACAAAACGCGACCTCGGACAATAGTGGCGCAATCGGGGGTGACCAATGACCGCTCCCAAACCAGTTCTGATCAAACTTGCCGATGAGGCTGAATTCCAGTTGGAGGTGGCCAGAAACCACCTCGAATGGGTCTCTGCCATCGCTCGCGCCATCGCTCGCGACGCGCAGTTCGGCGGTCACGACATCAAGGCCTTGTCGCAACTCGCGAAACACCTCGATGACACCGGCATGACAAATGTCGACTTCGCCATCGATAACTTTCGGAAGATTTTGGCTGAAGGCGCGGAGGTGTCGTCATGAAAACCTCTATTCCTCGCTCTCCACGCCCGCCACGCAAGATTCGACCTGGATATCAGGCTGCACACCTTCACGGCTCGTTCAACCATGGGATTTTACACCCGGCACCCCAAGCCGTCGTTGCTGACTTTTTGAGCCGTGTTGCTGCAACTGAGGACAGTACAGAAAGACTCGCTTGGGCGCAGCGTGCTATCGGCGCCCTTATGGCGTTCACCGCGATAAACGTAGGTGGCTGCGGTACTGCTTTTTTCCACAAGGACGTTTTCGCCCGTCTTGCCGCGCTTACCGGCGAGACACCAGATCAGTTGGTGCTGATGGCAGGAGTGGTGCGATGAATTTGACCTCATTCAACTTTAACGGCACCGACATTCGCGTGATCACGGACGAGCAGGGCGAGCCGTGGTTCGTGGCAAAGGACGTTGCAGACCTGTTGGAGTACGCCGACACCGATCAGGCGGTTCGCACCCATTGCAAAGCCCCCAAAACCTACCCCGTCGAAATGACGGGGCAGGTCCGGCATATCAAGGTCATCCCCGAGCGCGACGTTTACCGCCTGGTCATGCGTTCAAAGATGCCCGCCGCCGAAGCATTCGAAGAATGGGTTGTGGGCGATGTGTTGCCGACGATCCGCAAGACGGGCAGCTACCAGCGGCCAATGACACCCGGTGAGCAACTGCTGGCTAATGCCCAGGCCGTGATCACCATCGAACGACAGCAGGCTGAACAGCAGGTAGCGCTGGAGCGTATCGAAACCCGAGTGGCCAACGTCGAGCAAGTCCGTTACCTCGACTCAAGGCCGGCCGGTTTCGAGTCGATGACCACGATCCGCGAGCGCATCAATCTTCGCCACGGCATTCCGCCCTGGGTAATCAACGCCGTGATGCGCGATATCCCCGGCGCGCCGCTACCGTTCGCCATGGTGCGCAGCAATCACGCCGATGACGGCGCGCAGCCCTATGCCATCTGGCCAACGGCCGACATCACTCGACGCTTCGACAAGTTCATCACCGAATGCACCTTTGTGACCGCCGAGCGCGCTACCCATCCTGACATTCAGCAAGGCCGGTTCAAGCTGGGCCGGAGAAAGATTCTATGAACAACGTTGCGAATTTTACCCCGCCGATTGTGGAAGTTATCGACGAAGAAAATTTTGAGAAATATGCCGATGCGGCGTTGCTGCTCAAATGCTTCGAGGTCGTCAAGGACACATTGGATGTGATCAACGAGCCCGAGTACAGCATCGAGAAGGAAGACGACACTCATATCGATCTGATCCGGGCGTTCTACGCCCTCAAGGTGCTGTTCAAGCGTAAGACAGGGCACGACGCCAAGCAGGTCGCGCAGGAACACTGGGAGGCTATGGGGCGATATCTGTTAGAAGGCGCGCCACTGCCTGATCAGCACATCCCGGTCGTAACGGTGCCCGTTTCGCCGCTTCCACCTGCTTCCTTCGATGGGCTGACAACCCAGCAACTGGCCTGCGCGGCTTTCAACTACAGCGACAAGGTGCGCGAAGCCCTCATGGATCATTCGCCGCAGGCGTTGGCTATGTCACAAGCGCGGGTCACTGCAATCGATGCCTCAGCCGCCCTGCGCAAACTGGTGCTGCGTCTTTCGGGCGGATCAGTGGCGGCGCTTGGCGCGAAGATCGCGCGTCAGCCAGGGGAGACCCTGCAATGAGCATGGACCTGATGGTCAAAGCCATGAAAACGAAGGTCGGTCATCCACTGCGCAAGCTGGTCCTCATCAAGCTGGCCGATAACGCGAGTGATCAGGGTGAGTGCTGGCCTTCCTATCAGCACATCGCGGATCAGTGCGAGATCAGCCGGTCAACGGTCAAGGTGCACATTCGGGAGCTTGAGCAGGCCGGTTTGCTTCGTCGCGAGTTTCGTCGCAAGGGCGAAGTGAATCAGTCAAATGTGTTCCACCTCACTCTTGATGGTGGGGTGGGAGGCGACCGGGGTGGGGCGGAACCTGCCCTACCTGGGGCGGAATTTGCCCGAGGGGGTGGGGCGGAATCTGCCCCCAGAACCAGTCACTCTTCTGAACCAGTCAAGGAACCTAAACCTACGGGCAAATCAGACTCACCTGAAGGGTTCGCAGTGTTCTGGAAGTTGTACCCACGCAAGGTCCAAAAGGCCAAAGCAGAAGCTGCATGGAAGAAACTCAACGTGACGCCCGATCTGCTCACTGTCATCACTGCTGCGCTTGCGCGCCAAGCCACCAGTATCGACTGGTTGAAAAGCAATGGGCAGTTCATCCCTCATCCGACCACCTGGCTCAACGGCAGGCGCTGGGAGGACGAGGTTAAAGCCAACAACTCGGCGCCCTCACGACACACCGGCTTTGACCAGATCGACTACGAGGAAGGTCTCGTGCTCGGCGCAGATGGACAATACCGAATCGCGGGGAATCTCTGATGAGCATTCGACACAGCATCGAGACTACGCTGCGTGAGTGCGTGGACCATGGCCAGTTCAACGACTCGCTTGTTGAGCAGTTCGGCGCAGAGCCTGACTGGTATGGCTGCCCACGCTGCAACTTCGACAAGCGCCATTCCAGCGATTCTGTCATTCGCGCGGTGGGCGTGACGGTCCATCGTGATCGTCTGACGAACGAGCGTCTGCTCGATGCCGGTATCCCGTTGCGCTTCCAAAGCTGCTCGCTCGACACCTGGGCGGCGGGCGACAGTCAGGACAAGCTCCGCGCCTGGCACATGGCGACCGGTTACGTTGACGCCTTCAGCGAGAACTTCGGTGTGGGCCGCTCGGTGATGCTGCTTGGTCAAGTTGGCACCGGCAAGACTCACCTGGCCACCGGCATCCTGCAGCAGGTCATTCGCAACTTCGGCTCGCAAGGGCTGATTGGCCGCTACACGACGGCGGGAGGGATCATTCGCTCGGTGAAGGACACGTTTGGCAACCGCGACCGATCAGAGTCTGCGGTCTATGCCGAACTCGTCTCTCCACATCTGCTGGTGATCGATGAGATCGGTGTTCAGCACGGGACTGACTTCGAGCGCACGGTGCTGTTCGAGGTCATCAACGGCCGGTATGAGCAGCGCAAGCCCACCATCATCGTGAGCAACCTCGGCATGACTGATCTGCGCCAGTGCCTGGGCGATCGTGCTGTGGATCGGCTGCGCGAAGGCGGCTTGGCTGTGCTGTTCCGTTGGGCGTCGGCACGAGGTGATGCATGAGTCGCGAACTGTTCAACGTGGACGCTGAGCACGGTCTCCTGGGCGCCATCTTCATCGACCCCAACCTGCTGGATGAAATCAGCTCGAAAGTCAGCGTCTCCGATTTTCACGAAATCGAGAATGCGGCGCTGTTCCGGGCCATCCTTGACTGCCACGAAGCTGGCGATCCTGTGGACGTGGTGATGGTGAGCGAGCACCACCAGTTCCTGCCCAGCGGCGACAGCATGCTTGCCTTCGCCGCCAGGATTCAGCAGAACGCGCAGGGCACCTCGAGCTGGAAGACCTATGCCCGCGTGATCCGTGAGCGCGCCGTGTTGCGCAAGGTCGTCGAGACCGCCCACTCGATCAGTCAGTCGGCCAACGACGATCTGCCAGTGGCTGAAATCATCGCGCGCGGGCAGCAAGCCATGGCGGACCTGCGTGACCTCGACGATGGTGAGCCGGACTACCACAAGGTCAGCGACATCCTCACGACGGTGATCGATACCATCGACGCCAAGTTCACCCAGACGGCACCAAAGGGGTTGACCACCAGCATTCCAGACCTGGACAAGCTGATCCGCGGACTTCGCCCAGGCAACATGGTGGTGGTCGCAGGCCCGCCAGCATCGGGCAAGACAATCCTCGGCGTGCAGATGGCCCAGCACGTCACCTGTGATCGCGCTGGAGCCGGTTTGATCTTCAGCTTGGAGATGACCAAGGAAGAATTGGTAACACGCAACATAGCCTCTCTGGGGAGCGTGGACCTGACTCGGCTCGACGAGGGGCACACGCTCCAAGACGAGGATTGGCCGAAGATCACCGGCGCCGTCAACAAGCTGCACAAGTCCCGGTTGTACATCAGCGATCAAGTGGGAATGACCGTGGCGCGTATCCGCTCAATCGCCCGCCAATGCCAGCGCCGTGAAGGGCTGGATGTGATCGTCGTCGATTACATCACCTTGATCGCAGGGGAGGGCGGGCAGAACCGTACGCTGGAGGTCGGCAAGATTTCCACTGCGCTGAAGAACCTCGCCAAGGAGTTGAAGGTGCCGGTGATCGTGCTGGCGCAGCTCAACCGTGGACCAACGAATCGTCCAGGCAAGCGCCCGCGCCCGAGCGACATCCGCGACAGCGGGCAGATCGAGCAAGACGCCGACGTGGTGATCCTGGTCCATCGCGACATGGAAAGCGAGGAAGGGAAGAACGGCGTCACAGAATTGATCGTCGGCAAGTGCCGCCATGGCAAGCAGGGCACCTGTCTCGTCCAGCAGCAGGGCAAGTTCGTGCGTTTCGTGCCATTCGGTGGCAAGCCGCCCTCTGACGAAGAGGTCGAGATGGGCAGAGTGCTGAAATTCACCGGTCGTTCGAAGGGGAGACCAGACCATGAAACTTTCTGATCTGTGGCCACGTTCCACATCATCAACCGTGACGCCCAAGCGTGACGCTGGCATGACGGTAACCGTTACAAAGCGTGCCGGTGCTGCTGACAAACGCCCAACGCCAAATGGCCCGCGCGAACTTCCGCCGACGCTTCCTGAGTGCGAACTGTTGGAAGAAGAACTGTGCCGCGACGCTATTCGTCTGGAGTGCCAAATCGGCGTTGCGGAGGGCTTGGCCAAGTCTGACGGGCGCTACGCCGACCCGACCTGGTATCACCGGGCCAAGGCGGCGCTCAAGCACATCCAGCGCGATCGCCAACGGCTGATGGTTCACATGAAGCAACTGCGCATCGAGGCGCGTCGCAAAGATCCGCATTGGCAGAGCCGGGACCAGATGCTGATTTGTGCGTTGCGAGAAGAATTGCCCTATGGCCGCTTTGACCAGATCGTCGAAGAGGTCGAGATGAACATCGAAGCGGGGATCGGGCGATGAGTAATGTGACTGCGGCACAGCCGCGCAAAGCCATGAGCGACATCGAATGCCAATTTCTCAAGATCGCCGGCGAGGAGTTGGCCAAGGTCAAGATGGGCGGGCCGGCGGCGCTGGCCACACTGCTGACCATCATCGCCAGTTGGCATTCCAGCCGGTTGCAGATCGGCTTCCACGACTACGGGCAGCGCTGGCTACTGGAAGGGAACGCCAAAAACATTGTCGCCGACCGGTTGCTCCGCGACCTGTTCGGCTTGAGTGACCCAGATCCGAGGAAGGCGGCATGAAGAAACGAACCTACACCGACAAGCCGTTGGGCGACACCGAATACCTGCTGGAGCAATGGGGCTGGTGGCGGATGGATGGGATGGGCGTCCCCCGCTATGTCTCTCCATTGCATGCATTGATCCGTGACAACACGCCTGGAGAGGGTGGGGTCAAGGAATATGTGATCACGGATGAGTTGGCATTAGCAGTAGACGCGGCTGTATCGCGACTGACAAAGCGCGACCAACAGATGGGCGACATCCTCTGGCTGTACTTTGGAGCGAAGTGGCCCGCCCTCAGAGTTGCTCGGGAATTCAAGATCGGAGAGCCGAAATTCAGGGAGTTGATGAAGGCGGGAGTGGCATGGGTGGATAGCGCGCTGGAGAGTTTGCGGGAAGCTGCATAAAAGTTCTTTACGCGTGTATAAACACCTGTTTTCATGGCACGGTGTTCAACGCATTCAGCGCGACACCCAGATAATCAGACCCCAGCCATAGCGCTGGGGTTTTTATTGGCGGTGGTCTTTTGACTTTCCCTTGATATCGATATAATCGTGCAGTATCCATCATCAAGAAGGGAATCTTATGCAGTCGTTTTTTGCTAAAACCTTCGGAGCACTGAGCGGGCCGGTGTATCTGAGGCACTTTTTGTTCGGTGCTGTCATCGCAGCACTGCTGATTACTGTGTCGCTCAGCGGTAAACACGCAGCGAATTATGGCTTCATCGCATTCGCAGTGATCAACACCGTGCTGTACCCGTACGCGAGGTTTGTCTACGAGAGCGTGGTCAGCTACATCGTTGGCAACAACCAGTTCTACTTCAACGCTGTCACTTTCGTTATCGCAAAGTACCTCACGATTGTGATTTGCTGGGCTTTCGCAATCTTCGTCGCTCCAATTGGGTTGATCTATTTGTTCGTCCGTAACAGCAAGCGTCCAACGATGTGAGACTCTGAGGAAGCGCGGCCTCTGCGTTGGGCTTTTTGTTTGCTCGCACTGAATTCTTTTGCCATGATCAAAGTCCATTTTCGCAGGCAGCCCATGAACCCATGCCCAGCTGGAAAGGACTGTGAAAGTGGATCAAGCCCGGTCTAGAGCCGGGCTTTTTATTTGCTCAGACTAAATTCTTTCGTCATTATCAAGGTCCACTGCCGCAGGTCGCTCACAAGCCCTGTGTATTCGGAAAGGATTTCCGACAGTGGATCAACCCGGCCTAGTGTCGGGTTTTTTATGCCCGAATTTTGCGCATGCGGCAGATACAGCAAGGGTTCGCTCAGCGAATCAAGGCGAAAGCCCCGGCTCCTTGCTCTGCGGGTGCAGATTGGCGTTTGGGTTGGGACTGGACGGTTAAAGCAGGTCGCCTAGAAAAAAGACTCATGTATCAAACAGTAATGCTACGCTTTTCTCCTTACATCTAAATTTAAGGAGATGCATGATGGGTAAGCGTTTGGCAGCCGAGTTTTTCGGCACATTTTGGCTCGTATTGGGTGGGTGTGGCAGCGCGGTTCTTGCTGCCGCATTCCCAGAACTTGGCATTGGTTTCGCTGGCGTCGCATTGGCATTTGGTCTGACCGTGTTAACCATGGCTTACGCTTTTGGCCATATCTCGGGTTGTCACTTCAACCCAGCCGTTACCATAGGTCTTCTTGCCGGTGGACGAATTAGTGCGAAGGATGTTGTTCCCTACGTTGTAACTCAGGTTGTCGGCGCTATTGCTGCGGGTGCTGTTCTGTACCTGATTGCCAGCGGCAAGGCTGGCTTCGACGTCACTGCTGGATTTGCTACCAATGGTTATGGTGAGCATTCTCCAGGTGGATTCTCCCTATTGTCGGCGGTAGTCACGGAGTTTGTGCTGACGGCCTTTTTCTTATTGGTCATACTGGGCGTCACCGATAAGAGGGCTCTACCAGGCTTCGCCCCCCTAGCCATTGGTTTAGCGTTGACATTGATTCACTTGATCAGCATTCCTGTGACCAATACTTCGGTAAATCCGGCCCGCAGTACAGGTGTAGCCATTTTTCAAGGAGGTTGGGCGTTGTCGCAGCTCTGGATGTTCTGGGTTGTGCCTCTGCTTGGCGGCGCGGCTGGTGGCTTGATTTATCGGTATTTGCTGGAAGACGACCGTTAAGTGATCATCTGGGACGGGTTCCTAAATCCCAGCTTTCCTGATTCACACGTGATGTCCTGTTTCGGCAGGCCATCCGGGTTGATCTCCGAATGACTTGATTACCGTATCGTCACGAGTCGTTTTTTCACGCCTTGTTGGCAATACCTGCTATGCCTTACATATCGCTCTTCTTCATCCCAGCCATTAACAGATGTGAATCGCCCCTGGTTTCATAGACACCTCCAAGCCTCATAATGAGGCCCAAATAGGAGGTGCCATGAGTCGTCAGCGTT
>NZ_NKHL01000104.1 GCF_002934685.1 Pseudomonas bohemica | reverse complement strand
CCAAGAGCTACGCAGCCATGGTCACGCTGGCCTGCAGCCTACGTTGTATGCGGCAATACTTTTCGTACAAAACCTAGGGATGGTAGAAAAATGAATGTAGCGAACGATACAAGATGGATACTCGATTCAATATCAACATCATCTCCAATTCGAGAAGACTCTATGCCAATGGTCGACAACGGGTGGATTTCCGTCGGCGCCACCCCTGAGACGGGGGTGCACATCACGAAAGATCAGTTGGACAGTATTCGGCCGGTAACGGTTGATGACAACGGTGTTTATCGGGAATCGAGCGGCGAGCTTAAAATGTCGACCGAACGCGACCAGCGATCCCACTATTACGCCATTACCGGCGCGCCCCCCTGCCCTTTGGGGCCACGACGTTTATCGACGGTCCTTCAAGGGCCGTAACTTGAAAACGGTCCAGTCCGTTAATTATGGGACCGGATCGGGGCACCTTTATTATTCGAACGTCATGAAGGATTAAGGATTTTTCGCTGACGGTGATCCGCGCAGTAACATGCACATCGCCTACGCGGTGAGCGGCTAGGCAAAGTTCAGAATACCCGCCCGGAGCCGCAGCTAGAATCTTGCACTCGGACGGCGCGATAACGGCGTTGACATAGGACCACCGCGGCGACCCGGACGTGCCAGCTGGGCCGCTGCTCAGCAACCGTTCGGCGAACCCTGCCGCTTAAGACCAATGTTTACCCTGCGGCAGGGTGTCGCGCCGCTGGCCACGCGGTATACTGCCGCGCCTTTTTCCCAGCCGCTGCGCCTGAGCGGTAGCCAAGCCAATGGCCGTTTGCGCGCAAGCCCTGTGTTCGTTGCGCCGACCGCCTTATAAATGTTCCCGCCTGATAGAGGAGAACACCCATGACCGTGATCAAGCAGGATGACCTGATTCAGAGCGTCGCCGACGCCTTGCAGTTCATCTCCTATTACCACCCCGTCGACTTCATCCAGGCCATGCACGAGGCCTACCTGCGCGAAGAATCGCCCGCCGCGCGCGACTCCATGGCTCAGATCCTCATCAACTCGCGCATGTGCGCCACCGGCCACCGTCCGATCTGCCAGGACACCGGCATCGTCACCGTTTTCGTTCGCGTCGGTATGGACGTGCGCTGGGATGGCGCCACCATGAGCCTGGACGACATGATCAACGAAGGCGTGCGTCGCGCCTACAACCTGCCGGAAAACGTCCTGCGTGCCTCGATCCTCGCCGACCCGGCGGGCGCTCGCAAGAACACCAAGGACAATACCCCGGCAGTCATCCACTACTCCATCGTGCCGGGTAACACCGTGGAAGTGGACGTCGCAGCCAAGGGTGGCGGCTCGGAAAACAAATCGAAGATGGCGATGCTCAATCCGTCCGACTCGATCGTCGACTGGGTGCTGAAAACCGTTCCGACCATGGGCGCTGGCTGGTGCCCGCCCGGCATGCTCGGCATCGGTATCGGCGGTACCGCCGAGAAGGCGGCGGTCATGGCCAAGGAAGTGCTGATGGACGCCATCGACATTCACGAACTCAAGGCTCGCGGCCCGTCGAACCGTCTGGAAGAAATGCGTCTGGAGCTGTTCGAGAAGGTCAACCAGTTGGGCATCGGTGCTCAGGGCCTGGGCGGTCTGACCACCGTGCTCGACGTGAAAATCATGGATTACCCGACCCACGCAGCCTCGCTGCCGGTCTGCATGATCCCGAACTGCGCCGCCACCCGTCACGCCCACTTCGTGCTCGACGGTTCCGGCCCCGCTTCGCTGGAAGCGCCACCGCTGGACGCGTACCCGGAAATCGTCTGGGAAGCAGGTCCGTCGGCTCGCCGCGTCAACCTCGACACCCTGACCCCGGAAGACGTGCAAAGCTGGAAGCCGGGCGAAACCGTTCTGCTCAACGGCAAAATGCTCACCGGGCGCGATGCAGCGCACAAGCGCATGGTCGAGATGCTGAACAACGGCGAAACCCTGCCCGTCGATCTGAAAGGTCGCTTCATCTACTACGTCGGACCGGTCGATCCGGTCGGTGACGAAGTGGTGGGCCCGGCCGGCCCGACCACCGCCACCCGTATGGACAAGTTCACCCGTCAGATCCTCGAGCAGACCGGCCTGTTGGGCATGATCGGCAAATCCGAGCGCGGCCCGACCGCCATCGATGCCATCAAAGACAGCAAGGCCGTTTATCTGATGGCTGTCGGCGGCGCGGCTTACCTCGTCGCTCAGGCGATCAAGAAATCGCAGGTGCTGGCATTCCCTGAGCTGGGCATGGAAGCGATCTACGAGTTCGAAGTCAACGACATGCCGGTCACTGTCGCGGTCGACAGCAAAGGCGAGTCGGTCCACATCACAGGTCCTGCCATCTGGCAAAAAAAGATCAGTGAAAGCCTGGCGGTGGAAGTGCAGTAAGCATTTCCCTGGCGGTTGCAGAAAGCCCGGCCTGAGTGCCGGGCTTTTTCATGCCTGCGTTCGATGACCGATCACTTGCCCACGGCGCGCAACAAGGATGAATGTCACGCCAGTATTCACAGGTTATTCCCGACGCTGGCAACAGGGTAGCGCTACACCCGTTCAGCAGCGCCCTTGCGTTGGCAGCAGCTGGGCGACGGTGGCATCGGCGTGATCTGCGCCAGAGGTGAGCGGCTCGCCGATCAGTCTCGCCGCTCGAGGGCATTGACCACCAATCGATCCACCCAGCCCCACAACCGCTGCTTGACCCGCCGCCACAGTGGCCGCGACTGCCAGTCTTCCAGGCTGACCTCGCTGCTGACCCGAAAATCCCGCTCGAAGCTTTCACACACAGCCAGGGTCAATGCCGGGTCCATCGCTTCAAGGTTGGCCTCAAGATTGAAACGCAGGTTCCAGTGATCGAAGTTGCACGAGCCAATGCTGACCCAGTCGTCCACCAGCACCATTTTCAAGTGCAGGAAACATGGCTGGTATTCGAAGATTTTCACCCCGGCCTTGAGCAGGCGCGGATAGTAACGATGGCCCGCGTAGCGCACGGAAGGATGATCGGTGCGTGGGCCAGTCAGCAGCAGTCGCACATCGACGCCGCGTGATGCAGCTCGACGCAATGCGCGGCGGACTTTCCAGGTCGGCAGAAAATATGGGGTGGCCAGCCAGATGCGTTTTTTGCCGGTGTTCAGCGAGCGAACCAGCGATTGCAGAATGTCGCGATGCTGGCGGGAATCAGCGTACGCCACGCGGCCCAGCCCGTGACCGTTAACTGGTGCTCTGGGCAAGCGTGGCAGGCCGAAGTTTTCCGCAGGACGCCACGCGCGGCGTCGTGGGTTGGCATGAAACTGACGGTCGAACAGCGCTTGCCAGTCCAGCACCAGGGGGCCGCGAATTTCCACCATGACTTCGTGCCATTCGCTGGTGTCCAGATCGGGTCGCCAGAACTCGTCCGTTACCCCCGTTCCCCCGACCACCGCCAGCTCTTTGTCGACCAACAGCAGCTTGCGATGATCTCGGTAGAAATTGCGAATGCCGCGGCGCCAATGCACACGGTTGTAGAAACGCAGAATCACGCCCGCTTCGGTCAAGCGCGTGCGCAGGCCCAGGGTAAATGCCAGCGCACCGAAGTCATCGAACAGGCAGCGCACGATTACCCCGCGCTTCGATGCATCGACCAGCACCTGGACCACGGCTTCGGCGCAGACACCGGCTTCCACGAGATACAACTCCAGCTCCACCTGCTGCTGCGCGGCCTCGATGGCGGCGATCATGCGCGGGAAGAACGCCGGGCCGTCGATCAGTAGATTGAAACGGTTTTCTTCACGCCACGGAAAGATCGCACCTCTCATAATCAGCGCGCCCTGAAGATCAAGACAGCACCGACGGATGCAGAACCAATCACAAAAGGGTCAGCGCTCTTGGGATCGAGGCTGCCGCGCTGCTTGAGGAAGCGGGGGACTTCGCAGAGGCTGGTGATTCTGGTGGAGTTGAACGATAGGCGCGCGCACTGGCTATCCAGATACCCATTGGCCTGAGCAGGCAGCGCCATGACGGCGGGCGAGACCAGCAACAGGCGGATGAAAGTGGGCATGCGGACTCCAGAGGCGCAAATGGGCAACCTTATCCGGCTGTCAGACCGCTGGCAAACGAGTCCGTTCGTTCCCCACAGAGGATCTCGCGTCCGGCCATCAAACGCTTCGGCAGCCGGCCCGCTGTCACGCAACCATCACCAAAGCTTAATGGTGGTGACATCGGCCCTCCCTAGCCTGCACTCGTACCGCAATGCTTCGAATAATCAGTCGACCGGCCCGAACCAGACCGTGTGAAAACGTTATGAGCGAAGGTGAGGCAAGGCAAAACAAGCGAAAAATGGCCGGGGTCGCGATCGACTCCAAGTGTTCCAAATGAGCATTTTTCGCCTGCTTTTAACGCAGCATCGCCGAGCATAATAATTTTTATACAGTCTGGGACGGAGGCTGGCCCACGGAGACGCCTCATGACTCAGATCGCCAGTATTCGAGACAATAGCTCCGAACGACGCCTGCAGGCTGAGCGCCTGATTGGGCCTCAAGCCATGCGGGAAGCACAGGCTTTGCGCTTTAGTGTGTTCAGCGGCGAATTCAACGCGAAACTCAAAGGTGCCGAGCTGGGTCTGGACATAGACGATTACGACATCCATTGCATGCACATCGGTGTGCGCGACCTCGGCATGGTCGCCACTACCCGTTTGCTGGATCACAAGGCCGCCAACACCTTGGGCCGTTTCTACAGCGAAGAGGAATTCAGCTTGCATGGCCTGGGTCATCTGCAAGGCCCGATCCTGGAACTGGGTCGCACCTGCGTCGACCCGGCCTATCGCAGCGGCGGCACCATCGCCGTGCTGTGGAGCGAACTGGCCGAGGTGCTCAACGAAGGCGGCTACAGCTACCTGATGGGCTGCGCCAGCATTCCGATGCAGGATGGCGGCATTCAGGCGCACGCGATCATGCAACGTTTGCGCGAGCGTTATCTGAGCACCGAGCACCTGCGCGCTGAACCGAAGAACCCGCTGCCAAGCCTAGATCTGCCAAACAACGTCATCTGCGAAATGCCGCCACTGCTCAAGGCCTATATGCGTCTGGGCGCAAAGATCTGCGGCGAGCCTTGCTGGGACGAGGATTTCCAGGTGGCCGACGTGTTCTTTCTGCTCAAGCGTGACGAGTTGTGTCCGCGCTACGCCCGCCACTTCAAGGCAGCCGTGTGATGAACACGTTGCGCAGTCATGCGCGCGTCATTCGCGTATTGGGGGTCATCGCCCTGGGCCTGACCATCGCGGGTACTTTCGCCCTGATGGAGCGCCTGCGCTTCGGCAACTCCATGGACCGCCGCCAGCGCTGGACCCGTTGGTTCATGGTGCGACTGACCGCAGCCCTGCCGTTTCGCGTGACCGTCAGCGGCGAGCTGCCGGGCCAGCCGATGTTGTGGGTCAGCAATCACGTGTCATGGACCGATATCCCGCTGCTGGGCATGCTCGCGCCGCTGTCGTTTCTGTCCAAGGCAGAAGTGCGCACCTGGCCGGTGGCCGGTTGGCTGGCGTTGAAGGCCGGCTCCCTGTTCATCCGCCGCGGATCGGGCGACAGCAAGCTGATTCAGAAGCAGATGGGTCAGCATTTGCTGAGCAATCACTCGCTGATGATCTTTCCCGAAGGCACCACCACCGATGGCCGCAGTTTGCGTACCTTTCACGGTCGCCTGCTGTCCAGCGCGATCGAAACCGGGATTGCGCTGCAGCCAGTGGCGATTCAGTATCTGCGCGAAGGCAAGCCTGATCAGATCGCGCCGTTTGTGGGAGATGACGACCTGCTTTCGCACTTGCGTCGACTGTTCGCCAACGAAGTGAGTGAAGTGCACATCCGCTTGCTGACGCCCATTGAGTCCCGGGGCAAGGAGCGCGCGGCACTGGCGTTCGAAGCCCAGCAGGCGGTGCAGGTGGCGCTGTTTGGTGAGAAAGCTCAACCAGCCGAGGTTCGCCGGCCGGCCAGGGCAGCCTGAGCAAACGCCTGAAGCTGTGGATAGAACTCGTTGAAATCTTCGCTTAACGGCCGGTAAAGAGCCTGCAGCTCCTGCATGGCGCCGGCCAGTCCCTCGGGGCGTGACAGGCGTCGGGAAATACCGGCGAGCGCATTGCCCACCACCTCGAAATCCACATACGAACCCAGCCAGTCTTGCGCCGCCATGCGCGGAGCGATCATCGCCAGTCGCTCGGGTAAGTGCGGCTCGTTGGCCAGCACTCGATAGACCTTGTCGGTGAAGGCGTCCAGCGCTACTTCCGAATACAGCGCCCAATCCCGCGCCAGGCAATGATCGAAGAACACATCGAGCACGATCCCGGCATAACGCCGACGCTCAGCGGGGAAACGCCCTACGGCTTGCTTGATCAGCGGATGGGCATCGGTGAACACGTCAATGCGCCGATGCAGCCGGATTGCGTCTTCGATGTCGGCAGGAAACCGTCCCGGCAACAGCCCTTTGACGAAATCGCCGTACAGGCTTCCGAGCAATTGCGCGGGCGTCTGACCGCCCAGATGGAGGTGTGCGAGGTAATTCATAGGAGCTGACACCTTTGTTCAGACCCAGGCAGCCGCTGAGCAGTACACGCCTGAATGAGTGAGCTTGGACTGTCAGGCGCTAAGAATGCGTTGGCCTAGCTCACTCCCACAGACTCATGGATGAGGCCGAAATCGATGGCGAAATCCTACACCGATTGTTCTGCAAATACCCATATCGATATAACCCGATATATCGATTCGCGCTTTACTAAGTATCAAATCATATTTGTATATCGTGATTTACGGATATAAAGTTCGCCTCATCGCGATATACCGCTACAAACGGATTGAGAACGACATGCCTATCGACCTCGACGAAATAATAAAAGCCCTGGCCCACCCGATACGCCGGCAGATTCTTGGCTGGCTGAAAGACCCTGCGACCTGCTTCCCCGATCAACAACATAATTTCGATGGCGGCGTCTGCGCCGGTCAGATCGACCAACGTGCGGGGCTCTCGCAATCGACCGTCTCTGCCCATCTGGCGACGCTGCAGCGCGCCGGGCTGATCACCAGCAGAAAGCATGGCCAGTGGCATTTTTTCAAACGCAACGAAGACGCCATCCAGGCGTTTTTGCAGGAGCTGACCCAACAGCTCTGACACTCATTCAAAGGAGACGCCCGTGCCTCTATCGCTACTTATTCTGGCCCTGAGCGCCTTCGCCATCGGGACGACGGAGTTCGTCATCATGGGCCTGCTGCCCGACGTCGCCGCTGACCTGGGCGTCAGCATTCCCGGTGCCGGCTGGCTGGTGACCGGCTATGCGCTGGGTGTCGCCATCGGCGCGCCATTCATGGCCTTGGCCACCGCCAGGCTGCCGCGCAAGGGCGCGCTGGTCACGCTGATGGGGATTTTCATCATCGGCAATCTGCTCTGCGCCGTCGCCGCCGATTACAACATTCTGATGTTCGCCCGCGTGATCACAGCCCTGTGTCACGGTGCATTCTTCGGCATCGGTTCGGTGGTGGCCGCGGGGCTGGTTCCGGCCAACCGTCGCGCGTCGGCCGTGGCCCTGATGTTCACCGGCCTGACCCTGGCCAATGTGCTGGGCGTGCCACTGGGTACCGCGCTGGGCCAACAGGCTGGCTGGCGCTCGACCTTCTATGCCGTCACGGTGATTGGTGTGATTGCCTTTATCGGCCTGATCCGCTTTTTGCCGGCTAAACGCGATGAGGAAAAGCTCGACATGCGGGCCGAACTGGGCGCCCTCAAAGGCATCGGCATCTGGCTGTCGCTGAGCATGACTGCTCTGTTCGCCGCCTCGATGTTCGCCCTGTTCACCTACGTTGCCCCGCTGCTGGGCGAAGTCACCGGCGTTTCGCCCCTTGGCGTGACCTGGACTCTGCTGCTGATCGGCCTGGGCCTGACTGTGGGCAACATCATCGGCGGCAAGCTGGCGGACCGACGTCTGGCCGCCACGCTGATCGGCGTGTTCATCGCCATGGCGGTAATCTCCACCGTCCTGAGCTGGACCAGCGTTGCGCTGATCCCCGCCGAAGTGACCCTGTTCTTGTGGGCTACCGCCTCCTTCGCCGCCGTGCCCGCCCTGCAGATCAACGTGGTGACCTTCGGCAAGCAAGCACCGAACCTGGTCTCGACCCTGAACATCGGCGCCTTCAACGTCGGCAACGCCCTGGGCGCCTGGGTCGGCGGCAGCGTCATCGCCCATGGTTTCGGCCTGACCAGCGTGCCGTTGGCCGCCGGGGCCCTGGCGGTGCTGGCCCTGTTGGTGACCCTGATCAATTTCCGTCAGCGCGGTGACGCCGAGCTGGCTGCTCTGGCCAACTGATCACTCAGAATCAGCGTTTCAAAACTTGCGTCAACAGACTGCGGATTCACTTATTACCGACTGCATTGAGGACATCCCCGATGACCACCCTTTTCGACCCGATCAAGATCGGCGAACTCGACCTGGCCAACCGCATCGTCATGGCCCCGCTGACCCGCTGCCGCGCCGATGAAGGCCGAGTGCCCAACGCGATGATGGCCGAGTATTACGTACAGCGCGCATCGGCCGGCCTAATCATCACCGAAGCGACGTCGGTTACCCCGATGGGCGTTGGTTACCCGGATACGCCGGGCATCTGGTCCAATGATCAGGTTCGCGGCTGGGGCAATATCACCAAGGCCGTTCACGCCGCCGGTGGCAAGATCGTGCTGCAACTCTGGCACGTGGGCCGGATTTCGCATCCCAGCTACCTCAATGGCGAAGCGCCGGTTGCGCCGAGCGCCATTCGGCCTGAAGGCCACGTCAGCCTGGTGCGTCCGCTATCCGACTACCCAACACCTCGCGCGCTGGAACTGGCTGAAATCGAAGACGTGGTCGATGCCTACCGCGTGGGTGCGGAAAACGCCAAGGCAGCCGGTTTCGACGGTGTGGAAATCCACGGCGCCAACGGTTACCTGCTCGATCAATTCCTGCAAAGCAGCACCAATAAACGCACTGACGCGTATGGCGGGTCTCTGGAAAACCGCGCGCGTCTGCTGTTGGAAGTCACTGATGCAGCCGTGGAGGTCTGGGGCGCAGGACGCGTTGGTGTGCACCTGGCACCGCGTGCCGATTCTCACGACATGGGTGACGATAACCTGGCCGAGACGTTCACATACGTTGCCAGGAAGCTGGGCAAGCGTGGCATTGCCTTTATCTGCGCTCGTGAACGCGAACTGGACGACAGCCTGGCGCCGCGTTTGAAAGAGGCGTTTGGTGGGGTGTTCATCGCCAATGAGAAATTCACCAAGGACAGCGCGAATGCCTGGTTGGCCAGTGGCAAGGCTGACGCCGTTGCGTTTGGGGTGCCTTTCATTGCCAACCCGGACCTGCCGGCGCGGTTGGCGAAGGATGCGCCGTTGAACGAGGCCAATCCTGAGACGTTCTACAGTAAAGGGCCGGTGGGGTATGTGGACTATCCGGCGTTGTAAGGCTTAAAACGCTACCCTCACGCCCTTCGGCCTAATCGCGAGGTCGCTCCCACATTTGAAACGTGCCGCATCCTCATGGACCTGGTGGTCAGCCTTTAAAGCACGCCACGACGAGCCATTGCCGGGCACCAAAACTCACGACTGGGTCCATCAGGTCATGGCACGTCGCAACAAATGTGGGCGAGTTCGCTCGCGATTAGGCCCGAAGGGCTTCAACGTAACGTCTTAAAGCCAATCCTGAAACTACTGCCCCCGCGAATTGATCTGCTGCGACAACGTCTGAATCTGACTCTGCAGCGTATTCAAACTTCGCGTCATCTGCCCGCGAAACGCATCGAACTCCTGCGTGCTGGCCGCTGAAGACGCCGTAGCCGGCCGATTATCCTGCTCACTCTTAAGCACGATCATGTCCTGCTCCAGCCGCTCGATCGCTTGGCTGTTATTGCTCTTCTTCAGATTTGCCACATCCGCCGTCAAACCCTTGATCTGCGAATCCAGACGCTCCTGCTCCGACTTGCCATCCGGCATCGCAGCTTTCAACGCGGCCAACTCCGTCGCCACAGTCTTGAGCTGATCCTGCAACTGCTGAGTCGTCGCCTGCTGCTGCGTCGCCTGGGTGGCAATCTGCTCCAGCCGCTTGTCCAGGCCACCCTGCAAACCGGCCACGCCCTGCTGCTGTTTAGTCTGATCGGCCAGTTGATCCTGCAACGCCTTAATCTGCGCTTTCAGCGCCTCACCGCCGCTGTTGGCCACAGACTCGGTCGCCACGACCTTGCCGGAAATATCCTGCAGCCGTCCTGCCGCTTCCTCACTGATACGCGCGAAACTTTCCTGTGTCGCGACCAGTTGCTGTTCCATCAACGAAACCTGCTGAAAACTCCACCAGCCCAGGCCACAGAACGCGATGAACAACGCGGCGATCAACGCCCACAACGCGCCGGTGCCGGGGGCTTTGACCTTGACCACCGGCGTCGTGCGCGAATACACCGTGGTGCGCTCGCGGGCACCGGCGGTCGGGATGAAGTCATCGTCATCATCTCTGGCGCTGAGGCTCGGGACGTCATCGACGTCGTCATACGGATCTTTGCGCATGCGGTTCCCTTTGAAATCCGTTGATTCTTGATGGCAGAAATATACCGCCGCACGTTAGGACCATTCGAATGGCTCGCTGTTTTACAGCGCGGCGCCGTGTTGGGTTTTCCACCAGTTGCAGAACTCGTCCAGCGCGGCCCAGACGCTGATCGTTGGCTGGTAATCCAGATAATACTGGGCGCGGCTGATATCAAGGGTGAAATCTCGGCTCATGACCTGCATCCCGATTCTCGACAGCGTCGGTTCAGGTCGGCCGGGCCAAAGCATGCACGCCGCTTCATTGAGCGCCGCCGCGCTGTACCCCAGCCCGAACGAGCGATAACGCGTGACCGGCGGCAGCTGCATCTGGCGCATCACGTAATTGACCACATCCCAGATCGGAACCGGTGTGCCGTTGCTGATGTTGTACGCCTTGCCCAACGCCGACCCCGTGGCCAGCAGACTGCTGAGCAGCGCTTCGTTGAGATTCTGAATGCTGGTGAAATCGACCTTGTTCAGACCGTTGCCGATAATCGACAGGCGCTTCTTGCGCTGCATTTGCATCAGTCGCGGGAAGATACTGGTGTCACCCGCTCCCGTGACGAAACGCGGGCGCAGGGCAATCACCTCCAGGCCAAATTCCTCGGCACCGAATACCTTCTGCTCGGCCAGGTATTTGGTGGCGGCGTAGTGATTGTGGAAGCGCTTGGGCACCTTTTCCTCGCGAATGGCCAGGTGCGAATGCCCGTCGAAATAAATGGAAGACGATGACAGGTGGACCAGGCGGCGAACCTGTTGTTTGAGGCAGGCCTCAACCACATTTTCAGTGACCTGAACGTTGCCTTGGTGGAAGTCCTGCCGCCGGCCCCAGGTTCCGACCGCCCCGGCACAATGCACCACGGCTTCGACGTCGTCACATAAGGCCTGTACCAGTTCCGGGTCGTTCAGATCACCCTGGATGAATTCGGCGCCGCGTCGCATCAGATGCTCGATGCCCTCCGCGCGGCGGCCGTTGACCCGAACGCTCAATCCCTGCTCCAGGGCAAAACGCGCAAAGCGTCCGCCGATGAAGCCGCTTGCGCCGGTGACCAGAATCTTCATTTACCGCTCCGTTTGATCTATACATTTCGCATCGTTCGCCGTCTCGATGACGGCGAACGATCAGTTGCAGGAGCGCGCTGGCCGCGATTGCGGTTTGCCTGTGATCAATAAGGTGACAGGCAAACTCCCACCGCGGGCAAGCGCGCTCCTACAGGCCTTCATATTCAATACCGAGCATTGACGCTCACTCCGCCTCCAGCGGCACCAGCCATCGCCCGGCTTTTTTCGCCAGATGATCGGTCAACCGCGTCAGCAACTGTCCACCATTGCGCCAATGATGCCAGTACAGCGGCACATCGATGCAGCGATCGCTCAACAATTGCACCAGTGTGCCGCTCGCCAACTGCTCGCGAACCTGCAACTCCGGAACCAGCCCCCAGCCCATTCCGGCCTCCGTCATGCGGATAAAACCTTCAGACGACGGGCACAAATGATGCTGAAAACCGCCCTCGATACCCAGCGATTGCAGATAGCGATGCTGCAGGAAATCATCCGGCCCGAACACCAGCGCAGGCGCCCGCGCCAAAGCTTGCGGGGTGAAACCTTCCGGGAAATGTCGGGCGATGAACTCCGGGCTGGCCAGAGCACGATAGCGCATGGCGCCCAGCAACAGACTCCGGGCTCCGGCAACCGGACGCTCGCTGCCGCACAGGCATGCGGCAACTTCTCCGGCACGCATGCGCTTGAGGCCGACGTCCTGATCCTCTACCACCAGATCGATCAATACATGATGTTCGGTGCAGAAATCACCCACCGCTTGCGCCCACCACGTCGCCAGGCTGTCGGCATTGAGGGCGATACGCAGGCGTTCCGGGGCCCCGCCTTCGTCCAGAGCGGGCACCACGTTTTGCAAATCGCGCTCCAGCAAGCGCACCTGCTGCACATGATTGAGCAAACGGCGGCCGATTTCCGTCGGAATCGGCGGCGTTGCGCGCACCAGCACCGGCTGGCCGATGCGCGCCTCCAGCAGTTTGATCCGTTGCGACACCGCGGACTGCGACAGGCCCAGCACCTGCGCTGCCCGCTCGAAGCCCGCCTGTTCGACCACGGCAGCCAGCGCGGAAAGCAGTTTGTAATCGAACATCATTTTTCCTAATGAGCGATCAGGATTATTGGTTTTCCTTATACGCCTAATCCCTCGACAATCGCCACATCGATTTACTCGCGTCATGGTTATTTTTCGGAGCACGACATCATGTGGCAAAGCTACCTCAACGGCCTGTTGGTCGCGTTCGGCCTGATCATGGCCATCGGCACGCAGAACGCTTACGTCCTGGCGCAAAGCCTGCGTCGCGAACATCACTTGTCCGTTGCCGTGTTGTGCATCCTCTGCGACGTGGTGCTGGTGGCAGCCGGGGTGTTCGGGTTGGCCAATGTGTTGGCGCATAACCCGACCTTGCTCGCGGTCGCACGCTGGGGCGGTGTGGTGTTTCTGCTGTGGTACGGCGCCAAGGCCTTGCACCGCGCGCTGTCGCCGCAAAGCTTGCAGGAGGGGGACGCCAATGGTCAGCGCTCGCGGCGCGCGGTGCTGCTCACGGCATTGGCGGTGACGCTGCTCAACCCCCACGTGTATCTGGACACCGTGCTGCTGATCGGCTCGCTCGGCGCCCAGCAGACCGAGCCGGGCGCTTATGTCGCGGGCGCCGCCAGTGCGTCATTGCTGTGGTTCTCGACCCTCGCCATCTGCGCCGCCTGGCTCGCCCCCTGGCTGGCTCGTCCCGCCACCTGGCGTCTGCTGGATTTGATGGTGGCGGTGATGATGTTCAGTGTGGCGGTGCAATTGATCAGGACAGCGTAATCCGCTCGGGTTAGGGGATCGCGCAGCGAAAAAAATCTCTGCAGGAGTGAGCTTGCTCACGAAAGTGCCAGTACAGGCACAGTAGATTTAGCGCTCGGTACCCACTTTCGTGAGCAAGTTCACTCCCACAGGTTAGCGCTCGCCCCCTGACGGCATGCAGGGTCAAGCGGCCACAATTACGGTGCCGTTCAGCCTGCAAAATATCCATCACTCCACACGCAAAAGCTCTGGAACCTCTATCCCACACAGTTATTGCGTGGTTATGGGCCGGGCCCGGTGCTATGATCCAGCCCCTGCGTCGCAAAGAGTAAAAACTCGTCGGCGTATGTTATGTCTGGCCGCCCGTGATCGGCCTTGCGCTAAGCGCAACTGACCTGATTAGGAGAATTACCATGGCTTTCGAATTGCCGCCGCTGCCGTACGCACACGATGCTCTGGCACCGCACATATCCAAGGAAACACTGGAATACCACCACGACAAGCACCACAACACCTATGTCGTGAACCTGAATAACCTGGTGCCTGGCACCGAGTTCGAAGGCAAGACACTGGAAGAAATCGTCAAATCTTCCTCGGGCGGTATCTTCAACAACGCAGCCCAGGTCTGGAACCACACCTTCTACTGGAACTGCCTGGCCCCAAATGCTGGCGGTCAACCAACCGGCGCGCTGGCTGATGCCATCAACGCTGCATTCGGTTCGTTCGACAAGTTCAAGGAAGAGTTCAGCAAGACCTCCATCGGCACCTTCGGCTCCGGCTGGGGCTGGCTGGTGAAGAAGGCTGACGGCTCCCTGGCCCTGGCCAGCACCATCGGCGCCGGCAACCCGCTGACCAGCGGCGACACCCCGCTGCTGACCTGCGACGTGTGGGAACACGCTTACTACATCGACTACCGCAACCTGCGTCCAAAATACGTCGAAGCATTCTGGAACCTGGTGAACTGGAAGTTCGTCGCCGAGCAGTTCGAAGGCAAGGCATTCACCGCCTGATTACTGTCTCAAATGAAAAAAGCCCGGCTCGCCGGGTTTTTTTTCGCCTTCTGTTCGCTGTTTATGTATTGTCAGAAAACGATAGCCGACTAACATCAGTTTCGGTGTGAATTGACGAAACGACGTTCAAGTTCACCCCCCTGTTTACCGACACAGTATCGATAGCCTGACTTGCCTGCATGTGAATCGTTATCCGAATGAACGGGTCAAGGGTGTTTCGCGACCTTGACGCCAATGGTCTGCAGTGCCAATGCTTGCAAGCCAGCATGGATGAAGGAATGCCCATTTGAAGCTGGAACTCAAAAACAGCTTGTCGGTAAAGCTGCTGCGTGTGGTGTTATTGTCGGCGCTGGTCGTGGGCGTCGTGCTCAGTTGCGCGCAGATTGTCTATGACGCTTACAAGACCCGACAGGCCGTCGCCACCGATGCCGAGCGGATTCTGGGCATGTTCCGAGACCCCTCGACGCAGGCGGTCTACAGCCTGGACCGGGAAATGGGCATGCAGGTCATCGAGGGTCTGTTTCAGGACAAGGCCGTGCGCATGGCCTCCATTGGACACCCTAACGAAACCCTGCTTGCGGAAAAAACCCGCGACCTCAAGCCGTCCCCTACCCGCTGGCTGACCGACCCGATTCTCGGCCAGGAACGCAGTTTCACTACGCAACTGGTCGGCCGTAGCCCTTACAGCGAGTATTACGGGGATCTGCGCATTACGCTGGACACCGCCACGTACGGCGAAGGCTTCCTGATCAACTCGATGATCATCTTCATCTCCGGCGTGTTGCGCGCGCTGGCGATGGGCCTGGTGTTGTATCTGGTCTATCACTGGCTGCTGACCAAGCCGCTGTCGCGAATCATCGAGCACCTGACCAGCATCAACCCCGACCGCCCCAGCGAACATCAGTTGCCGCTGCTCAAAGGCCACGAAAAGAACGAACTGGGTCTGTGGGTCAACACCGCGAACCAACTGCTCGCCTCGATCGAACGCAATACCCACTTGCGCCACGAAGCCGAATCGAGTCTGTTGCGCATGGCTCAATACGACTTCCTTACCGGCTTGCCCAATCGCCAGCAATTGCAGCAGCAACTGGACAAGATTCTGGTCGACGCCGGACGCATGCAGCACCGGGTCGCTGTGTTGTGCTTCGGCCTGGATGACTTCAAAGGAATCAACGAACAATTCAGCTATCAGGCGGGCGATCAGCTGTTGCTCGCGCTCGCCGATCGCTTGCGCGGACACAGCGGTCGTCTAGGCGCGCTGGCACGTCTGGGTGGCGATCAGTTTGCTCTGGTTCAGGCCAATATCGAACAGCCCTATGAAGCCGCGGAGCTGGCGCAGAACATCCTCGACGACCTGGAAGCGCCATTCACTGTGGACGGGGAAGAAATTCACCTGCGAGCCACCATCGGCATCACCCTGTTTCCGGAAGACGGCGACAGCACCGAAAAGCTGCTGCAAAAAGCTGAACAGACCATGACCCTGGCCAAGACTCGCTCGCGCAACCGCTATCAGTTTTATATCGCCAGCGTCGACAGCGAGATACGTCGCCGTCGAGAGCTGGAGAAGGACCTGCGCGAAGCTTTGGTGCGCAATCAGTTTCACTTGGTGTATCAGCCCCAGATCAACTATCGCGACCATCGGGTGGTAGGTGTCGAGGCGCTGATTCGCTGGACCCACCCCGAGCATGGTTTCGTGCCTCCGGATCAATTCATTCCGCTGGCCGAACAAAACGGCACCATCATTGCCATAGGCGAATGGGTACTCGATCAGGCCTGCAAACAGTTGCGCGAATGGCACGACCAGGGCTTCACCGATTTGCGCATGGCGGTAAACCTGTCAACCGTGCAACTGCACCACTCCGAACTGCCGCGAGTGGTGAACAACCTGCTGCAGATCTATCGGCTGCCGCCACGCAGTCTGGAACTGGAGGTCACCGAGACCGGCCTGATGGAAGACATCAGCACCGCCGCCCAGCATCTGCTCAGCCTGCGCCGCTCCGGCGCGTTGATCGCTATCGATGACTTCGGGACCGGCTATTCCTCGCTTAGCTATCTGAAGAGTCTGCCGCTGGACAAGATCAAGATCGACAAGAGCTTCGTGCAGGATCTGATTGACGACGACGATGATGACGACGCGACCATCGTGCGCGCCATCATTCAGTTGGGCAAAAGCCTGGGGATGCAGGTCATTGCCGAAGGCGTGGAAACCGTCGAGCAGGAGGCGTATATCATCTCCGAGGGTTGCAACGAAGGTCAGGGTTATCTCTACAGCAAGCCGCTGCCCGCTCGGGAATTACTGGCTTACCTGAAACAGGCGCAGCGAACGCAGGTTAGGGTGTTGTAGCGTTTACCCCGGTCTGATGCAGGAGCGCGCCTGCAGGCGATCGATCTGGTAACGATCATAAAACCGGCCTCCCTGTGCATGACGGGTTCACTGCGTTCAGATCTGGCTGCCGGTTCCCGGCAGATCAAAGGCAAGCACGCTCTTGCGGTTGCGCCTTGAAACCCTGTAACAGCTTGAAATACCTTGAAATACCTCCCCTCCCCGATCACAGCGTTTTGCCTTTACACGGAATGCAAATCTTTCGCATCATTGCGCGGTTTTTTGGCGTTCGCCATCGTTCACACACTTCTTCGACGCAGGATCCCGTCATGATTCGTACGCCCCTGGCTACCGCCAGTCTGCTGGCCATCGCTATCGCTTTGGCTGGTTGCGACCAAGGCAAGGACAAGCCAACCGCCGCTGCGCCAACTCCCGCTCCGGCGCCGGTTTCAGCACTGGCTGCCACGCCAGCCCACATCAGCGATGCTGCTGCCAAGGCCGTGGTCGCGAACTATGCCAACATCGTATTCGCCGCGTTCAGCGACGCCGAATCCACCGCGAAGACACTCAGTACCGCCGTCGACGCCTTCCTCGCTTCTCCCAACGACCAGACGCTGAAAGCCGCCCGCGACGCCTGGCTAGCAGCGCGAATCCCTTACATGCAGACCGAAGTGTTCCGCTTCGGCAACACCATCATCGATGACTGGGAAGGCCAGGTGAACGCCTGGCCCCTGGACGAGGGCCTGATCGACTACGTCGCCAAGGATTACCAACACGCGCTGGGCAACCCCGGCGCAACCGCCAACATCATCGCCAACACCTCAGTGCAGGTCGGCGAAGACAAGGTCGATGTCACCGAGATCACCCCTGAGAAGCTGGCCAGCCTGAACGAACTGGGCGGCTCCGAAGCCAACGTCGCCACCGGCTATCACGCCATCGAATTCCTGCTCTGGGGCCAGGACCTGCACGGCACCGGCCCAGGCGCCGGCGAGCGTCCTGCCAGCGATTACCTCGAAGGCGCCGGCGCCACCGGCGGCTACAATGATCGCCGTCGCGCTTACCTGAGAGCCGTCACTGACCTGCTCGTGAGCGATCTGGAAGAAATGGTCGGCAACTGGAAACCGGACGTCGCCGACAACTACCGCGCCACCCTTGAGGCCGAGTCGGGTGAAAGCGGCCTGCGCAAAATGCTGTTCGGCATGGGCAGCCTGTCGCTGGGTGAGTTGGCGGGCGAGCGCATGAAGGTGGCACTGGAAGCCAACTCCAGCGAGGACGAACATGACTGCTTCAGCGACAACACCCACAACTCGCACTTCTACAACGCGCTGGGCATCCGCAACGTCTACCTGGGCGAATACACCCGCGTAGATGGCAGCAAGGTCAGCGGCCCGAGCCTGTCCTCGCTGGTGGCCAAGGCTGACGCCGCCACCGACAGCACCGTGCGCGCCGATCTGGACGCCACCCAGGCCACATTGCAGGTCATCGTCGATCACGCCAACAAGGGTGAACATTTCGACCAACTGATCGCGGCTGGCAACACCGCAGGCAACCAGGTCGTTCGCGATGCCATTGCCGCACTGGTCAAACAGACCGGCGCCATCGAGCAAGCCGCAGGCAAGCTGGGCATCACCGACCTGAACCCGGACAACGCCGAGCACGAGTTCTGATTGACGCAGCAGCGCGCTCGCGAGAGCCGGTTCAAATGATCTGATAAAAACCGCCAATCCGCGCCCGGGTTGGCTTTTTTTTTCCCGTCAAATCCGCCTTCTTCCCTTGTAAACAAGGGAGTTTCGAGGACCGATCCGTAACTTATGTAGGCCGTTTCCTGTTCAGTCTCTGTCGGATTGAACGCCCCCTAATCGGCCGTCGATCATGCGCACTTCCTTGACCCCATCCCATCCAGGAGGAGACAGACAGTGCCCAAGAGAAACAAGAAAAGGTGCCGCGTCAACAAGCTCAAAGCCAACAATTACGGAATCCATCTATTGGTCGGCACCAAGGGTCCGCGCGCTTGGAAAGTGACGATCTATCGCGATGGCAGGACCTTTAACAGACTCTTCTCATTCTCTCGCTATGGCGGACGTGAAGCCGCTCGCAAGGCCGCCGATGCCTGCCGCGACGAACTGATCCTGACGCATCTGCCCAAGCTCAGCCGGGACATTCGCCAACGCATCATCGCCACCAATACCAGCGGCTACCCCGGCGTGCACTACCGCTGTTACACCGGCATCGCCTATTGGGTGGCGCGCACCACCTTGCGCAACGGCAGCAGCGTGACCAAGTCATTCAGGGTCGAGTACTACGGCTATGAGCGGGCCAAGGAGCTGGCCATCCGCGAGCGGGAACGCCAGCTCGACAGTATCGGCGACTACCGATCGTTCAAAGTGGTCGAGGGCGAGCGGCGTTTGATACAGCTGATGATGGAGAACCCTTCGCTGGAAATCACCGGCATCTGAGGACGCTCGACGGCCAGGCACCCGCTCTGTCAGCAAATTGGTAACAACACGTTTCGAGAGGCACTTACAAACGCTAATCCCTCTTATTCGTCAAAGACGGGGCTGGTAAGCTTGCTCGCCCCGATTTCCACCCCTCTGCAGGATGTGTATGACTCCGCGGTTTCGTCCTTCGATGTTCCTGCTGATGGCTTCGGCCCTTGGCGGTTGCGATGACGCCCCGCGTTTCACCGCCGCCGAGCCTGGCGAAACGCAATCAGGTGGCGCCGCAACCGTCAATCGCAGTGACCGCAACGCATTTTCCCTGCCCTCGGCCAACCTCTCGTCCACCCGGCGTCTGGACTTCAGCGTCGGCAACAGTTTCTTCCGTAATCCGTGGGTGATCGCGCCCTCCACTACCACTGCGCGGGACGGTCTCGGGCCACTGTTCAACACCAATGCCTGTCAGAACTGCCACATCAAGGACGGTCGCGGTCACCCGCCCGAGCCCGGTGCCGACAATGCGGTATCGATGTTGGTGCGGCTGTCGATTCCCAATGACCCGGCCTACGCCGACCGCGTCCGTGAACTGGGGCTGACACCCGAACCGGTCTACGGCATTCAGTTGCAGGATATGGCCATTCCCGGTGTCACGCCTGAAGCCCGTGTGCGCGTCGAATACGACTCGATGACCGTGCATTTCCGCGACGGCACACCCGCTCAACTGCGTCGCCCTACCTTGCGGATCACCCAACCCGGCTACGGCCCGATGCATCCGCAGACCCGCACCTCGGCCCGCATTGCGCCGCCGATGATCGGCCTCGGCCTTCTGGAGGCGATCCCGGAAGCGGCGATTCTGGCCAACGCTAATCCCGACGACAGCAAAGGCACCGGCATCACCGGCACACCGAACATGGTCTGGGATGACGCGCAGCAGAAAACCGTGCTCGGGCGCTTTGGCTGGAAAGCTTCGCAGCCGAGCATCAATCAACAGAACGTGCATGCGCTGGCCGGGGACATGGGCCTGACCACGACCCTCAAACCCCTCGACGACTGCACCCCCACGCAGACCGCCTGCCTCGAAGCGCCCAGCGGCGAGGGTCCAAACGACGAGCCGGAAGTCAGCGACAACATTCTGCGTCTGATCACGTTCTACACCCGCAATCTCGGGGTGCCGGCGCGGCGCGATGTGGCTGACCCGCAGGTGTTGCAAGGCAAGAATCTGTTCTTCAAAGCGGGTTGCCAGCAGTGTCATACGCCGCAATTCACCACCTCAGCCGACGCCGCGGAGCCTGAATTGGCGAATCAGGTGATACGTCCTTACACCGACCTGCTGCTGCACGACATGGGCGAAGGGCTGGCGGACAACCTCAGTGAGTTCCAGGCCAATGGCCAGCAATGGCGCACGCCGCCCTTGTGGGGCATCGGGTTAACCGAGACGGTCAGCGGACACACGCAGTTCCTGCATGACGGGCGCGCCCGCAATCTGATGGAAGCGGTGCTCTGGCATGGCGGTGAAGCGCTGCCAGCCCAGCGTCAGGTGCTGGCTTTCGATGAGCAGCAACGGGCTGCCCTGCTGGCGTTCCTGAACTCTCTGTAAACCTCATTTCTGAAGATAAGGAGCCGGACATGTTCCGTCCCAAGCTGTTGTTCACCAGCCTCGCCGCGCTCGCGCTGGGTGCTTGTGCACCCTCGGACCCGCAGGCGGTGACGTCTGCCGCCATCGCCAGGCAAGTGATCCTGCCGACCTACAGCCGCTGGGTCGACGCTGACCGGCAACTGGCGGCCAGCGCGCTGGCCTTCTGCGAAGGCAAGACCGATCTGGACACCGCTCGAGCCGACTTCCTGCATGCGCAAAAGGCGTGGGCCCAGTTACAGCCGCTGCTGATCGGCCCATTGGCAGAGGGCAACCGCTCGTGGCAGATCCAGTTCTGGCCGGACAAGAAAAACCTCGTCGGCCGTCAGGTCGAGCAACTGGTCACTACCCAACCGCAGATCAGCGCCGATGCGCTGGGCAAATCCAGCGTGGTGGTTCAGGGCCTGTCGGCCTATGAATACATCCTGTTCGACGCCGATATCCACATGGCCAACGCCGAGCAGAAAGCTCGTTACTGTCCATTGTTGACCGCCATCGGCGAGCGTCAGAAAACGTTGGCCGAGGAGATCCTCAACAGCTGGAACAGGGAGGACGGCATGCTCGCGCAGCTGAGCAAATTCCCCAACCAGCGCTATGCCGACTCCCGCGAAGCCATTGCTGAACTGCTGCGCGTACAAGTCACCGCGCTGGACACCCTGAAGAAAAAACTGGGCACGCCGCTCGGTCGCCAGTCCAAGGGCGTGCCGCAGCCGTTCCAGGCCGAGGCCTGGCGCAGCAAGGCGTCCCTGAGCAGCCTGCAAGCCAGCCTGGAAAGCGCACAAGCGGTGTGGTCAGGTGTGGACAACAAAGGCTTGCGTGGCTTGTTGCCCACCGAACACAAACCGCTGGCCGACAGGATCGACGCAGCCTACGCCGAGAGTCGCAAACAGCTGACAGCCCTGAAGCCGCCTCTGGTTGAGCTGCTGGCCTCGGAACAGGGTCGCCAGCAACTGAACGCGTTCTACGACACCCTCAACGTGGTCCACCGCCTGCACGAAGGCGAACTGGCCAAGGCGTTGGGAATTCAGCTGGGTTTCAACGCCAATGATGGTGACTGATATGTTGCGACGCCAGGCTCTGGCCCTTGGCAGCCTTGTCCTCAGCGCTTGCACCCTGAGTGGCTGGACACTGTTCAGGAAAAAAGGCGAAAGCCCGCTGTTGCTGTCGGCCCGCGACGACGGCGACGGCCGGCATTATGCCGTGGGCTATCGCGTGGACGGCACTCAGGTGTTCGCCACCCAGGTTGCCCAGCGTTGTCACGACATCGTCAACCACCCGCAGTTACCGATCGCCTTGTTCGTCGCCAGAAGGCCGGGGACCGAAAGTTACCTGATCGACCTGCGCGATGGCCGTCTTCTGCAGACCATCAGCTCCCGGCCCGACCGGCACTTTTACGGCCACGCGGTGATCCACAACAGCGGAAAATGGCTGTACGCCACCGAGAACGACACCACCGATCCGGGCCGCGGTCTGCTCGGTGTGTATCGGTTCGTCGGTGAGCGTCTGGAACACGCCGGCGAGATTCCCACCCACGGCATCGGGCCGCATCAGGTGTCGTGGTTGCCGGATAGCGAAACCCTTGTGGTGGCCAATGGCGGCATTCGGACCGAAGCGGAAAGCCGCGTCGAGATGAACCTTGATGCGATGGAACCGAGTCTGGTGCTGATGCGACGGGACGGCACGCTGCTGAGCAGGGAAAGCCTGTCGCAGCAGATGAACAGCGTGCGGCATATGGCGATAGCCAGCGACGGCACCATCGTTGCCGGTCAGCAATTCATGGGGCCGTCCCATGAGCCCGCCGAGCTGCTGGCGATCAAGCGTCCGGGGCAGCCATTCCAGGCGTTCCCCGTTGCCGAACAGCAGTTGCAGGCCATGGCCCACTACACCGCCAGTGTCGCCGTGCACGACGAGTTGCGCCTCGTGGCGTTAACCGCGCCGCGGGGCAATCGTTTCTTCATTTGGGATCTGGACAGCGGCGAGCTCCGACTCGACGCGCCGCTGCCCGATTGCGCGGGGGTGGGCGCAGTGGCTGATGGTTTTGTCGTGACCTCGGGCCAGGGTCGCTGCCGATTCTACGATTGCCGCCAGAACACGCTGGTAGCGCAGCCGTTGGAGCTGCCAGCGGGGCTGTGGGACAACCATTTGCATCTGGTTTGATCAGGAGCTGGCTGGAGGGCGCTACTTTGATGCCCTTTGGGCCTTTCAAGAGCAGACCGGGTGGATAGTTTTTAGTAGTTGGCTTGGCATTGTGACTTTGAAGCCCTGCGGGCCTTTCGCGAGCAAGCTCGCTCCCACATTTGCTGCAACGTACCATGGCCTGATGGACCGAGTTGGTAGCCTTGGTGCCAGGCTCGGATGATTGGCGTTTGCTTCCAGAGCGTCAAATCGGTCTGCCAGAATGCGGCACGTTGCAAAAGATGTGGGAGCGAGCTTGCTCGCGAAAGCCCCGCAGGGCTTCAAAGTACCGATCCCAAGCCAACATCAAAATCGCCTCAATCTAAATCCAGACAAAAAAAGACCCCGAATATCGGGGCCTTTCAGTCAGAGGGTGATTTCAATGCTGCGGCCCCGATCCCTGTGCCAGACCGAACATCAACAACAGCAGATCATGATCCGGGCGTACAGGCGAAGCTGCCTTCGCCACCCGCGGCAAGGGACACCGTCCCTCGCCGTGTACTGCGCTCAGAATCTGTGCCTTGGGCTGTTCCCAGGCAGCCATGGCGATGGATGCGATACCCAGCGCCCCGACTAAAAACAAACCTCGAGCGACTTCTAACTTCATCGATCTAAACCTTTGATAGGGCTGCCAAACGCCGTCTCGTAAAAGTAGACGAGCTTGCTCCAGTCCGCTGGTTTAAACGACGAGTGGCGCCGCAGCTGCTTCATGTCATGTTGAGCGGCGCCGTAAGCGGTCAAACGCTGACGGCACTTCTCCAGATCCAGCAGCGCAACCTCGGGTTTGGCGTCCGCGCCTTCCCCCACCACACGCACGAAAACATGCTTGATATAGATGCAACTGTGTTGCCAGCGCCCCTTATGCATGCGCGCCAGATTGATGGCCAGTTCCTTGAGCATCTGCTCGTAGACCGCTTCGCCATACTGCTCCCGACCGCCGGCCTTGAGCCAGTTTTCGAATTCGTCGAAACCGTCCAGCGAGGCGGTGACCAGCAACGCACGCCATTCATTGTTCTCGTCTCGCTCGGCGCCGCAGAACACGATGCGCGCCACGTTGACGTTGAGTTGGCGCAGCCCTTCCAGCGCATCACGCTCGCGCAGCACCGTCGGACGGCCGAACGGGTGCAGCCAGCTGCGATAAATGTGACCGACCTGCCGTTTGACGTACAGCAGCCGGCCATTCTCCGACACGACGCGTTGTACGCCACTTTCACCACCACGACGAACGTTGGGTTCTTCCACCCAGTCGCCCTTGGTATTCCAGAAATAGGCAAAACGGTCCTTGGCGGGAACGGTCAATTCTGCTGCAAAATCCACGGCCATCCTGTTACCTCTTACGTAATAGATATACACGCCACATGGCGTACAACGGCAGGAAATCCAAGCGCTCCTGGATGCGAAATCCTGCCTTCTCGAATTCGGCTTCTACTGTGGCCACCGGTAACACAAAGCGGTTCTGGTACCCCGCGCGCTGACGGGTACTTTCAGCACGCTTGCGTTTCCAGGCCTTGAAATTCCCGTCTACCCACAGCGAAACGATCACGCTGTCACGCGTGACCCTATGAAACTCGTTGAGCAACACCGCTCTGTCCTCGGCCTTGCCGACATGGTGCAGCAGACGCATACAAAAGATGCTGTCCACCGCGTTGTCAGGCATGTCGATGGCGAATGCAGATGTCTGCAAGGGCCGTACCCGCTCCACCACCTCGGCCGGTTGCGCTGCGCACGCAGTCTTGACCATCGACGCCGAATTGTCGGCCCCGATGATTACGCGGTTGGCCTTCTCCGCCAGCAACGGCCAGAAGCGTCCCGCACCACAGGGCAGGTCCAGAACCAGCCCCGGCTCGCCGGCAAGCGCCAGGGCGCGCCTGGTCAACTGTTTATCGCGACGATCTGACAATCGTCGAGCCAATCCGTCCGTGTGTTTCCGTAAATATTTTCTGGCGTGCTCGTCGTCATATTTACGAGAGAAATCAAGCTCGATCCGCTTGCCCATAGCCGTATCTCCTGAAGGTGATACAGCCAAAATTAAGAGGATTTGCGTCGTCCTCTGGTCATGCGGATGTGAAAAAAACGTCCCTTGACAGGCGCAAATGTTACGAGGTTTTTCCGAAAGAAAGGGCTAGCATATTGCTATAACTGCTCAGATCGCAGCAACATTTACATTGCCTATACATTCCCGCGCAATAACCCGTCAGGCCTTCGCGACCAACTTTTTATCGAACTCGACAATGAAACGGCAGCCGTTGGGTTCCATAGTGTCGAGGCTGACCGTCCAGCCCTGGTTCTCGCAGATCCGCTGAACCAGCGACAACCCCAGACCCAAGCCTTCGCCACGTTTTTCGTTGCCGCGCACAAAGGGCTGAAACATTGCTTCGCGTTTTTCTTCGGGAATGCCGACGCCCGAGTCCTCGACGGTGAAGCCGATGGGCAACAGAGTGAGCCGAATGAAGCCGTGATCGGTGTAATGCAGCGCGTTGCGTAGCAGGTTGCCCATCACGGCATACAGAAAGGTGGCGTTGTGCGGGGTTTCAGAGGCGCGCTCGGGGTAGTACTCCAACCGCAATCCCTTGGCTTCGATCGGCTCTCGCCAGAGGGTAAGCAACTGTTGAGCGGCCCCTTGCAGCGACAACTGCGGGTTCATGCCGGCATCATCGCGCTGCGTGCGGGCGAGCATGAGAAAGGTCTGCACCAGATCGCGCATTTCCTCACAGGCGCGCCCTACCCGCTCGACCTGCGCCCGCGCGCGCTGATCGAGCGCCGGGTTTTCCAGGAGCAGTTCACAGGAACTGGCGAGCACCATCAGCGGCGTTCGCAGTTCGTGGCTGACGTCACTGGTGAACATCCGTTCACGGGTCAAGGCATCGCGCAGACGCCCCAGCGTGGCGTCGAAAGCCACGGCCAGCTCTCCCACTTCATCGGCGGCATAATCGGGTGCCAGTGGCGGCGCAAGGCCGAGCAACTGATCCCGATGCCGAACCTGGCGAGCGAGTCTCACCACCGGCGCCATCACCCGGCGCGCCAGTACCCAGCCCAGAAACACCGCCAGCGCCAGCGCCAGCACGAAGCCCACCAACACGACCGCGAACAGCACCCGCTCGCGCTCCTCGAAATCGCTTTGATCCTGCAGCAGGACGTAATGCCGACCGTCCACTACCTCGACCATTGCGTGGTACGACAGCGGCCCCCTGAACACTTCGTGAAAGCCGGGCTCCAGATGACGCAAATCCTTGGGCAGCTCGAAGTCCCCCGGCCCACCGCTAAAATAGAACAGCTGATCAGGCTCGGGACGATGGCTCCAGTCCTCGACGCTGTCCATCAGCAGCAGACGCGTCAAGTCGCCGCCCAGACCGGCTGAAATCAGCTTCTCTTCGACCAGATGAACCGTCGCGACGATCCCCATGGCGAAAGACCCGGCCACCAACGCGCTCATCAAGGCAAAGGCAATGATGATCCGCTGGGCAAGGCTCTGCTTAAACTCCATCGCGGCCCTCGGCCAAGCGATAGCCCACGCCGTGCACCGTCTGCAGCAACGGCTTGGCAAAGGGTTTGTCGATAACCTGACGCAACTGGTGGACATGACTGCGCAGACTGTCGCTGTCCGGGCAGTCATCGCCCCACAGGGCTTCTTCGAGGACCTCCCGGCGCAACACGTGAGGGCTTTTCTGCATCAGCACCGCCAATAATTTCAGCCCGACCGGGTTGAGCTTGAGCATGCGGCCTTCGCGGGTCACTTCCAGGGTATCGAGATCGTAGATCAGATCGGCGACCTGCAAGGTACGCCGGCCTCCACCCTGAGCGCGACGCAGCACCGCTTCGATACGGGCGGCCAGTTCCGACAGTGCGAACGGCTTGAGCAGGTAATCGTCGGCGCCGGAACGGAAACCCTGCAAGCGGTCGTCGAGCTGGTCACGAGCGGTAAGCATGATCACCGGCGTGTCGCGACGGGCATCTTCGCGCAAGCGCTTGCACAGGGTGTAGCCGTCGATGCCCGGCAACATGATATCGAGCACGATCAGGTCGTAATGCTCGGTCGCCGCCAGATGCAGCCCCGACAGACCGTCCTGGGCGCAGTCCACGGTATAGCCTTTCAAACCCAGATAGTCCGCCAGGTTCGCCAGGATGTCGCGGTTGTCTTCAACCAGCAGAATTCTCATGGGTGCATGTCTCCATATGCGGTTGTCGGCATGACCCGGGACAGCTTCGCAATCGCGGCTGGCAGGTCAGAGTTGGCGGCAGCTTAAGGCCAAGCGCGTCCAAGGGCCAGCACCGCGGCACATAACGTTTTTTTCACTCCCGATTCACGGCACGGCGACAGCCCGGCCGCCAGACTGCCGAACGCTCTCGGTCGTCCTTATTCGCCCTCCTTGCCATCACACGGGATTCACTATGTCTGAAGTTTTTGAACGGCCCGCCTCGCGCTCGATCAATCTGTGGGTTTATCTGGGCATCCCGGCGCTGACTGCCATCATCTTGCTGCTGCTGGAGCTGACCTCGCTGGACATGGACATCGCCAGGATCGCTTACGACCCCACGGCCGGGCAGTTCATTGGCAGGCACAGTTATTTCCTGGAAAACATCCTGCACGACCGCGCCAAACAGGTGGTGATTGCGCTCGGCGCGCTGTCGTTCGCAGGCTTCATTGCTGCTTTTTTCGTCGAGTGCTTCAAACCCTGGAAGCGGGAGCTAGGGTGCCTGGTGCTGTCGATGGCGCTGTCGACCAGCTTTGTTACGCCGGTCAAGGCGGTGACAGCGGTTCAATGCCCGTGGAGCCTGACCGAGTTTGGCGGCCAGGAAACCTACAGCGAACTGCTCAGTCCTCGCCCTCCTACCGATAAACCCGGCCGTTGCTGGCCAGGTGGGCATGCAGCGACGGGCTTTACGCTGTTTGCACTGTTTTTCGTCTTACGTGATCGCCGTCCGCGGCTTGCCAAGGCTGGGCTGATCTTCGCGTTCGGGTTGGGCACGGTGTTTTCGGTGGGGCGGATGCTGCAGGGCGCGCATTTCTTTTCGCACAACATCTGGACTGCGGTGTTCTGCTGGCTGATTTGTCTGGGCGCTTATTACGCCGTGCTGTATCGGCCGGTGGGTAAGCAAAACAGGGTCGTTGTTGGGGAGCCGGTTGCCGGGTAGGCGGGTGTTTGCACTCCGGCACCGCTTTACAGCGCGCCGGTTTCGGCGTCGGTTTTGCGTGTGTATCCGTTTTGCGTGATGGCATGGATGGCCGATGGTGGCGGGCCAAACCGGGAGCAAAAGCCCTTGGCTGCCCTTGGGAATAGAGAGCGGTGTGCTGCTCCAAGTAACTCGCCGAAGGCGAAACAGTTCGGCCGACTGGTCGAACCTGAATCGGCGTCACCACAGAAAACGGATATACACACCCATCCCAACGCCAATAACCACCCCCCCAAAAAAAGCCATAAAAAAACCCCGCCGAAGCGGGGTTCTTTATGCATCAGCGCAAGGCTGGCTTACATCATGCCGCCCATACCACCCATGCCGCCCATGTCTGGCATACCGCCGCCAGCTGGAGCCTTGTCATCAATCACATCAGCAATCATCGCTTCAGTGGTGATCATCAGACTGGCAATCGAAGACGCCGCCTGCAGAGCAGAACGAGTCACTTTAGCCGGGTCCAGGATACCCATCTCGATCATGTCGCCGTATTCGCCAGTAGCAGCGTTGTAACCGAAGTTACCCGAACCCTGCTTGACCTTGTCGACCACAACGCTAGGTTCGTCGCCCGAGTTGGCAACGATCTGACGCAGAGGAGCTTCAACGGCACGACGCAGCAGGGCGATACCGACGTTCTGATCGGCGTTATCGCCTTTAAGCTCGGAGATAGCCTGCAGAGAGCGAACCAGCGCTACGCCACCGCCAGGTACCACGCCTTCTTCGACGGCTGCACGGGTTGCGTGCAGGGCGTCTTCAACGCGGGCTTTCTTCTCTTTCATCTCAACTTCGGAGCCGGCACCGACCTTGATTACCGCAACGCCGCCAGACAGCTTGGCCAGACGCTCTTGCAGCTTCTCTTTATCGTAGTCGGACGAAGTGTCGCCGATCTGCTGACGAATCTGAGCGATGCGACCGTCGATGTCACCACGAACGCCAGCACCGTCGATGATGGTGGTGTTTTCTTTGTTCAGCACGACGCGCTTGGCGTTACCCAGGTGCTCCAGGGTAGTGCTTTCCAGGCTCAGACCGATCTCTTCGGAGATAACGGTACCGCCAGTCAGGACAGCGATGTCCTGCAGCATGGCCTTGCGACGGTCGCCGAAGCCTGGCGCCTTGACGGCTGCGACTTTGACGATGCCACGCATGTTGTTCACAACCAGAGTCGCCAGGGCTTCGCCTTCAACGTCTTCGGCAACGATCAGCAGCGGACGGCCGGCTTTGGCAACGGCTTCCAGTACTGGCAGCATTTCGCGGATATTGGAGATCTTCTTGTCGACCAGCAACAGCAGCGGGCTGTCCAGCTCGGCAACCATGGTGTCCGGCTTGTTGATGAAGTACGGAGACAGGTAGCCACGGTCGAACTGCATGCCTTCGACGACCGACAGCTCGTTTTCCAGACCCGAACCTTCTTCAACGGTGATAACGCCGTCTTTGGTCACTTTTTCCATGGCTTCGGCAATGATGTCGCCGATGGAATTGTCGGAGTTGGCCGAGATGGTACCGACCTGAGCGATGGCTTTGGTGTCGGTGCAAGGCTTGGACAGCGATTTGAGCTGAGCAACGATGGCGATGGTCGCCTTGTCGATGCCGCGCTTGAGGTCCATCGGGTTCATGCCGGCAGCAACGGCTTTCAGGCCTTCGTTGACGATGGCTTGAGCCAGAACGGTAGCGGTGGTGGTACCGTCGCCAGCGTCGTCGTTGGCGCGGGAGGCAACGTCTTTGACCAGTTGCGCGCCCATGTTTTCGAAACGGTCTTTGAGTTCGATTTCTTTGGCAACCGACACACCGTCTTTGGTGATCAGAGGAGCGCCGAAGCTTTTCTCGATGATGACGTTACGGCCTTTCGGGCCCAGGGTTGCTTTTACCGCGTCAGCCAGGACGTTTACACCGGCGAGCATTTTCTTACGGCCAACGTCGCCGAATTTAACTTCTTTAGCAGCCATGATCGATATTCCTTAAATACTTTGTAGTAACGGGAAAATGAGGGGTATCAACTCAGCCTTCGACGACCGCGAGAATTTCGTTCTCGCTCATCACCAGCAGGTCTTCGCCGTCTACTTTCACAGTGTTGCTGCCGGAGTAAGGGCCGAACACCACTTTGTCACCCACTTTCACGGCCAGCGCACGTACCTCACCGTTGTCCAGGATGCGACCGGCACCGACGGCGATGATTTCGCCACGGTTTGGTTTCTCGGCAGCCGAACCTGGCAGAACGATGCCGCCAGCAGTCTTGGTTTCTTCTTCGCTGCGACGGATTACGACGCGGTCATGCAGAGGACGAAGCTTCATTGTCGATCTCCTAATTATGGTTTTTGAACGCCCGGTGTTGGCACCGGCGGGTTAAACATCCCGGGCTTGCCGGTTACGATTCGCGAGCGAACCGTAGAATACGGTCTGACGAAATGCGCCAGAAACCTTGCGGTGACCCATACATAAGGGCGGGCAAGCTGATTACAAGGCTCGACGAAGAATTTTTTTACGCGCGAACGGGGTCGCAAAAACGCACACGGCACCCTAAGGTGCCGTGCTGAACGTGAAGCCGAAATCACTTTTTATCCACAGGCTCGAACTCGCCTTCGATGACTTCACCTTCGATCACCTCAGGCTGACGTGCACCCGGACGCGCTGCGCCGGGGCTGGCCGAACGTAGATCGTCAGCAAACGCTCGCTGGCGACTGGCTGCCGCTTCGGCGCGCTGACGCACTTTACTCACCAGCACGCGGCGGGTGAACGGCATCAGGCAGATCAGGCCCAGCACATCGCTGATGAAGCCGGGCAACACCAGCAGACCGCCGCCGACCGTCATCATCAGGCCATCCATCATCTGCTGGGCAGGCAATTCGCCCCGCGCCAGACTGGCACGAGCACTGATAGCGGTCGCAAGCCCCGCCACCCGCACCACGAAAATCCCGAGCATGGAACCGGCGACAACCAACAGGAAGGTCGGCAGAAAGCCGATCGACATCCCGACTTTCACCAGCACGAACAACTCGAGCACCGGAAAAAGCAATAAAAGCAGTAGAAAAGCGCGCATCAATTAGTTTCCTCAACGGAAGAAGGCTTCCAGTAGACACTAGGTGAAGTCGCAAAGTCGTTAATTCAAGCTTCTATCGCTTCAGTGGTCGGCCATTTTTCTGCGTGAGCCAGCTGAACCAGGGCCTGGCGGACTTGTGTCGGCGTATTACAAGGCTCGGCGAAGGCCAGCCAGTGCAGGCTTTGGCCGATGCGCAGGTGCATGCCTTCGCTGTCGATGCCGACCAGAACCGCAGGCTCGGTCCGTGGCAGCCCGGCGAGTTCGACATAGTGAGCGATGGCCTTGGTGTGATCCTGGTTCATGTGCTCGACCATGCTGGTCTCGGCAGCACCGGCGAACGGGTTGGTCAGCGCCACGTCGTCGAGCCAGTGAATCGCACCAAAGCCGCCGATATAGCGATAACGCACGGGCACCAATACCCAGAAGTCGAAATCGTGAGCGCTGTGATAGCTCGCCGATTCCGGAAAGTAGCGGTAATAACGTTGCGCGGCGGCATCGATCGCAGCTTCGTCGGTGATTTTCTGTGCGTCGGCCATCACCGTGACACGGCCGACCGACTGCACGTCCTCGGCTTCGCGCTCGCCGACGATCATCGAGCACTTGGGGTCGAGTTGCAGGTTGTGGGTGTGCTGAGCGATCCGGCTGATCAGGATCAGCGGGCGGCCCTGGTCGTCCAGGCAATATGGCACCACGGAGCCAAACGGATAACCGGGCATCGACCTGGAGTGAGTCGACAGCACGCCGCGGTACTCCTTGAGCAACAGTGCTCGGGCTTGCCGGTTGGCTTTGGCGCTCATGATGGGGGCTCCTGAACAGGTGAAATCGACGAATACGAGAGACGCGCAGCAGCGTGCGGCATGTGAGGGCACACGATAATCGTTATCGCGCAAGGGTGCCAGATTGAGGAGGCGTGACGATTTTGCGGGGGATCAGCGTAAAAAAATCAGGCCAGGCCTCACTCTCGCTTGCGTGAATCAGGCCCGCGCTATGAACTGGGTGTAGCAGCCCGGCTTGTCGGCCACAGCGTCCGTCCGCCATCGCTGGCAAGACGTGCTGCCACAGAGAAGCTATGTCCCGTGGAGCCTCGCCTGCCTATATAAAGAAGAACTTACCAGGCCACGCCGAAACCGGCGGTATAGCGGGTCTTGTCCAGATCGCCGTTGTCGGAACCACTGATGTTGTCTTTTTCGGCCTTGACGTTGAGGGAGGCCCATTCGGTGACCTTGTAACGCAGACCGACTTCAGCGTCGAGGCTGTAATCGGCAACGCCGCCGATAGGTTTACCCACTTCACCGTTAGTGAAGAACTCGACCTTCTTGCCAATCAGGAAACGGTTGTAGTCCCAGGTGCCGGAGACAGAATAGAAGTGATCTTTCTCGTTGTTCGAGTATTCAAAGTCAGTGCGGTTGAGCAGCGCCCCGACCTTGAAGGCTCCGAGCTCGTCATCCCAGAACTGATAACCCGGACCAGTACCCACCGTGCGCTGGCGGTCCAGGTCTTCGATGGTGTCACGTTTGTAGGTCAGACGGCCGTCCCAGAACCACTTGTCCGTGATGAAACGGTCGACCGAGTACTCCATGCTCCAGTTATTGGTGGTGGTCAGATCGTCCTGCGATTCGCGGTTGTACTCGCCCTTGGCGTTATGCCGCCATCTGCCATGGGTGGCCGAGGTCTTGAAAGCAATGTTGTAATCGTCGGTATCGTTTTCGGCACGCTGGAAGTCCAGGGCCGCGTCGATATTGCCCTTCCAGACCAGATCGGTCACCACGGGCTTGGGCTTCATGATCTGCTGGATGCTGGCCAGTTCGACAGTCTTCGGCGCATCGCCGTTGGTCAAGGTGACCTTACCGTCGTCGGCTGCGTGCAGCGACTTGGAAATTTCGCCGCTGTAAGCGTCCTGCTTGACCAACAGGTGTTGGTCGCTTTCCAGCGTCTTGATTTCTTTCCAGTCCAGCGGAATATCGCCTGCATACTGGGTATTGAGCAGCAGCTTGCCGCCATCGAAGACCTTGATGGTCCCGGTCAGCTTGTCACCGTTCTTCAACCAGACGGTATCGGCGAACAAAGGAGTTGAAGCGCTGGAAATGGCGAGGCACAACAGGGTTCTAGACAACATAAGCGACGACAAGGCTCTGGCTGGCGGTAAATCGGGCATTATCCCGCAGGACAACATCAAGGTAATCCAAGGAAAGCTGGCACAGGTATCACTGACCGTAGGAAATTTCCCTAGTTCCTTATCGAAAATTCCCGCTGGCCCTTTAAACAGGAACGAATGCGTGACCGAACACTCTCCCCTCCTCGACGACCTGACCGGGTTATCTCCCGCAGAGGCCCGGCGCACGGCGCTTTACCTGACATTGCACCAGGTGCCGGAGGGCAAGGTGGTCAGTTACGGCCAATTGGCCGAACTGGCCGGTTTAGGACGAGCGGCACGTTTCGTCGGCCGCACCCTGAGCCAGTTGCCAGATGGCAGCACCCTGCCCTGGCATCGCGTTCTGGGTGCTGGCGGAAAGCTCAGCCTGGCCGCCGGAACCGTTTCCGGCGAGGAACAGCGCGTGCGTTTGCGAGCCGAAGGCGTGACCATCCGTAACAATCGTGTGGATATGCAACGGCATGGCTGGCGTCCGACAGAGCACAACGGTTAGAGTGCGCGCTTTGTTCACGCAAACTGAGGCAGATTCCAGCCCATGCCCCGCAAAACCTGGCGCGCCGCGCTCGCCGCATATGCCAGCCCCTCTACGTTCGTGCTGTTGTTGCTCGGCTTCGCTGCGGGCATGCCCTATATGCTGGTGTTCTCCACCCTCTCGGTCTGGCTGCGTGAGGCCGGTGTCGCTCGTGAAACCATCGGCTACGCCAGCCTGATCGGCCTGGCCTATGCCTTCAAATGGGTCTGGTCGCCTCTGCTGGATCAATGGCGCCTGCCACTGCTTGGCAAATTGGGGCGTCGTCGTTCATGGCTGGTGCTTTCGCAATCGCTGGTGACGCTGGGCTTGATCGGCATGGGTTTTTGCGACCCGCAACAACATCTATCCTGGCTGATCGCAATCGCCGTGCTGGTGGCCTTCTCTTCGGCGACCCAGGACATCGCCATCGACGCCTACCGTCTGGAGATTGCCTCCGAAAGCCAGCAAGCCACTCTGGCGGCGAGCTACATGGCGGGCTATCGCGTCGCCGCCCTGCTGGCCACGGCAGGCGCCCTGTATTTCGCTGAAGGCTTCGGGTCCACCGGCTTTGCCTACAAACACTCCGCGTGGACCGGCACCTATGTGCTGTTCGGCCTGCTCATGCTGCCTGCGCTGGTAACCACGCTGGTCATGCGCGAACCCGCCGTGCCGCTGCGCACCCAGCTGTCGGCGGCGCGCTACGGCTTCGCGCATCAGCTGGCGTCGGTGTTCGTGCTGATCATCCTGCTGGTGTCCGTTCCGGCGATGTTCACCCAGCTGTACAACACTGATTTCGCCAGCGTGCTGTTCCAGGGCACCACCTGGAAAAGCCTTTTGATGGAAGACCGCGCCTTCCTGCGCGCCATTCTCTACACCGTGCTGACGGCCGCCTGCCTGTCGTCCATGGGCCGACGCGGCTTGGCGCCGGTGCTGACCCCGATCAACGATTTCATCCTGCGTTATCGCTGGCAGGCGTTCCTGTTGCTCGGCCTGATCGCCACCTATCGCATGTCCGACACAGTCATGGGCGTGATGGCCAACGTGTTCTATATCGATCAGGGTTTCACCAAGGACCAGATCGCCAGCGTCAGCAAGATCTTCGGCCTGGTGATGACGCTGCTTGGCGCAGCCTTCGGCGGTCTGGCGATCGTGCGCTTCGGCATCTTGCCGATCCTGTTCATTGGCGGCGCCACCTCGGCGGCGACCAACCTGCTATTCCTGATGCTGGCCGACATGGGCCCGAACCTGAAGATGCTGATCGTCACGATCTCCCTGGATAACTTCAGCTCGGGTCTGGCGACCTCGGCGTTCGTGGCGTATCTGTCGAGCCTGACCAACCTCAAGTTTTCCGCCACCCAATACGCGCTGCTCAGCTCGATCATGCTGCTGTTGCCGCGTCTGATCGGGGGATATTCAGGTGTGATGGTGGAGAAGCTGGGCTATCACAACTTCTTCCTGGCAACAGCGTTGATGGGTGTACCGACCCTGTTCATGATTGCCCTGCATTGGGCGCAGGAACTGCGCAAGGAAACGCGGGATGAGGAAGAAAAGCCTGCCGACGCACCGGTTACCGAAAGGCCATGATTTCGCGCCGATGTGCTTTTGATTTTGGCCGGAGGCCGTAGGCGTCTGGCTTGCCGCTTTGCGCCAGGTCATCGGCAAGCCGGACGCCTACGCCCTCCGGGCAGAAACAGAAATGCACGGCTGGCTCCAACAAAAAGCCCCGATCTCTCACGAGTCGGGGCTTTTGTCGTTTCAACGCGCAGGATCAACGCTGAGGCACTGCTTCCTGCTGTTCCTGCACCACACGAACTACCCGCTGCGGGAACGGGATGTCGATGTTGGCGGCGCGCAGACGATCGCGGATCTCGGCGTTGAAGCGGTTGGATACATCACCGAAGTCGCCAGTCTTGGTCCAGACGCGCAGCGATACGGTGATCGAGCTGTCGCCCAATGCCGCTACCACCGCTTGCGGTGCCGGATCTTGCAGCACGCGCGGATCGTCAGCCATTTCCGTCAACACGCCAAGCGCCTGCTTGAGGTCTGCGTCGTAGTCGATGCCCACGTCGAAGGTGATCTTGCGGGTTGGCTGACGGTTAGTGTTGGTGATGATGCCGTTCGACAAGTTGCCGTTGGGCAAGATCACGGTCTTGTTGTCGCCAGTGCGGATGATCGTGTGGAAGATCTGAATGTTGTCAACAGTACCTGCCACGCCTTGCGCTTCGATCCAGTCGCCAATGCGGAACGGACGGAATAGCAGAATCAGCACCCCGCCGGCGAAGTTGGCAAGGCTGCCTTGCAACGCCAGACCGATGGCCAGGCCGGCCGCACCGATCGCGGCAACGAATGAAGTGGTTTCGACACCGATCATCGAGGCGACGCTGACGATCAGCAGAATCTTCAGAATGATGTTGGCCAGACTGCTGATGAAGCCTTGCAGTGCCAGATCCACGTGACGCAGTGCCAACAACGCGCCGACCTTGGAAGTCAGCTTATTGATCAGCCACCAACCCACCAGCAATACGATAACGGCCAGCAGCACGCGGCTACCGTACTGCATGACCATGGGAAGCCAGGCTTGGGAAGCCTTGACCAGATGATCCATCTGGCCGTTCAAATCCAGATCCATTGAGTGCTCCTTGTGGTCGCGAAACGAAAGACAGAAACGATGACACCCCCAGGGCGCCATCGATTCAAAGGGACTTGCACTCGGACGCGCACAAACCGTTCAGGTTCCGGTGCAGCGGCCAAATCCATCCGCAAAAAGCAGAGGCAAGTCGCCGGGGTGATCAATCGCGGAAGTTGTTGAACTGCAGCGGCATGCCGAATTCGTGACCGCGCAGGGCCGCGATGGCTTCCTGCAGATCGTCACGTTTCTTGCCGGTCACGCGCACCTGCTCGCCCTGAATGGAAGCCTGAACCTTGAGCTTGGCGTCTTTGATGTGAGCGACGATCTTCTTCGCCAACTCCTTGTCGATGCCTTCCTTGAGCACGGCTTCCTGTTTCATCAACTTGCCGGAAGCATAGGCGTCCTTCACTTCCAGGCATTGCACGTCGATCTTGCGCTTGACCAGGGCCAGCTTGAGGATTTCGACCATCGCTTCAAGCTGAAAGTCGGCCTCGGCGGTCAGGTTGACGGTGAGGTCCTTTTCCTTGAACTCGAAGCTGCCTTTGCCTTTGAGGTCGTAGCGACGGTCCAGCTCCTTGATCGCGTTGTCGACGGCATTCGTGACTTCGTGTTTATCCAGTTCGGACACTACGTCGAACGAGGGCATGTAGATTCTCCAATTGATACGGCGCGGCTCGACATGTAGATGGAGCACGCCTGACTTGACGGTATGAAAGCCCGGTCATTATAACGAGACTTTTCCCCTGTTCATGTGAGCCTGCGATGTCGTTTTCGTTTTCCTTTCCATCGCGGCTTGACGACCTGCGGCGTGACGCCCTGTGAAATCCACCCTCTGGCACATACTCGGCGCAGGCAGTCTCGGCGGTCTGTGGGCGGCAAGGCTGGCGCGCGCAGGATTGCCGGTCCGGCTGATCCTGCGTCACGAAGAACGCCTGAAGGCTTACAACGCCAAGGGCGGCTTGACACTGAGCGAGCAAGGCCAGCGGCAGACGTTCCCTATTCCGGCGCAAACGCTGGACGATCCGCAGCCCATCGTGCGTCTGCTGGTGGCCTGCAAGGCCTATGACGCCGAACGTGCAGTAGCCCGCATCGCCCCGCGGCTGGCGCCCGGTGCCGAGGTACTGCTGTTGCAGAATGGCCTCGGCAGTCAGGAGGCGGTTGCCGCTCTGGTTTCGCAGGCGCGCTGCATCTTCGTTTCCAGTACCGAAGGCGCGTTTCGGGACGAGGACTTCAGCGTGGTCTTCGCCGGACAAGGCGCCAACTGGCTCGGCGATGCACAGCAACGCCCTGCCCCGGTCTGGCTTGATGAGCTTGCAGCAGCCGGTATTGCGCACCAATGGACCCCGAATATTCTCGACCGCCTGTGGCGAAAGCTGGCGCTGAACTGTGCAATCAACCCGCTAACGGTGCTGCATGACTGTCGAAACGGGGAATTACAGGCCCATGCAGGCGATGTCGGCGCGCTGTGCGACGAATTGGTGGCAGTGCTGAAATGTTGCGGTCATGCTCAGGCCGCTGCCGGTCTGCACGAGGAGGTGAACCGGGTGATTGCGGCCACGGCGGCTAACTACTCGTCGATGTATCAGGACGTGTCTGAGGGGCGCAGAACCGAGATCAGTTACCTGTTGGGCTACCTTTGCATCGCTGCTGAACGTCATGGCTGCCAGGCGCCGCTTCTGAATCGACTCCGCGAGCGGTTGATCAAGCATCTGAAAGTAAAAGGCCTGCCGAGCGACTAGGTCCGTCAATCGTGCATCGCGGGTTTGCTCTGGGCCGGAACAGCGCTAACCTGCCTGTTCCTCATCTGCCAGTGACCCCGTCCATGCCATTGCGCCAGCGCCTCGAAAACCTGCCGGTCGGCCAGAAATTGCTGGCCGCTCTGCTGGTATTGCTGACCACCGTCCTGCTGGTCGCCAATCTGACCTTCATCAGCGCCGCCTACTACATCTCTCAAGAGGCCATGGCGCCTCAGGCCTTGCAGACGATCGGCCGACTGATCAGCAACCCCGGCCTGTCCGAGCAGGCGCTGTCCTCGCCCTATCACGCTCAGGCGCTGCTCAAGGAGCTGAAGAACTATGAGCCGCTCCGCGCTGCCTCCGTTTACGACAGCAGCGGCAACCGACTGGCGCAGGTGCAACAGGGCGACAAGCTGCGGCTGCCCGATCATTACCGCAATCTCGAAAGCTGGCGGATCACCGAATTTCGCAATACCCAGGTGATCCCGATCCCCAAACAGGGCCAGGCGCCGGGGCACCTGTTGCTGGTGGCGAGCAGCGAACTGCCGACAGCCTTCTACACCGGCACGCTGACGGCCAGCCTGGGCATCCTGATTTTCAGCGTGTTGCTGTGGGCGGGCGTGGCGCGGCAGATTCGCCGTTTCATCACCGAGCCGATTTACCAACTCGAAGAGCTGTCGCGCCGCGTGACTCGCGAAGAGAACTACGCCCTGCGAGCTGGCCCCGGCAATCAGGACGAAATCGGCTCTTTGGCTGAGGCGTTCAACACCATGCTGTCGCGCATGGAGGCCCGCGAGCAGCAGCTCAAGCGCGCACGCGATGACTCTCAAGAAGCTTACGATCAGGCTCAGGGGCTTGCCGAAGAGACGCGCCATACCAATCGCAAGCTGGAGCTGGAAGTTCAGGTACGCAGCAAGATCGAGAAAAAACTTACCGGCTTTCAGAATTATCTGAACAGCATCATCGATTCCATGCCGTCAGCGCTGATTGCACTTGATGAGCAGCTGTACGTCACGCAATGGAACCAGGAGGCAGGCGCCCTCTCCGGCACGCCGCTGGACGAAGCGCTCAATCAGCCGATCTTTCTGGCCTTCCCGCCGATGAAGGCGTTTCTGCCGCAGATCAGGCAGACCGTCGAACGCCACGGGGTCACCAAAATCGAGCGGGTGACCTGGGTCAAGGGTGAGCTGACCCGCCACTTCGCACTGACGTTCTATCCGCTTACCGGCGGCGCTGGCCGTGGCGTCGTGATCCGCATCGACGACATCACTCAACGCCTGTCGCTGGAAGACATGATGGTGCAGTCGGAAAAAATGCTCTCGGTGGGCGGTCTGGCCGCTGGCATGGCGCACGAGATCAACAATCCGTTGGGCGCGATCATGCACAACGTGCAGAACATTCGTCGGCGCCTGTCCCCCGAACTGCCGAAGAACCTGGAGCAAGCCGAGCAAGAAGGCATAGAACTCAACGCAGTGAATCAGTACCTCAGTGCCCGCGAAGTGCCGCAGCTGCTCGACGGCATTCAACAGGCCGGCGCCCGAGCAGCGAAGATCGTCAGCCACATGCTCAGTTTCAGCCGGCGCAGCAATCGGCAGATGGCGCCGTGCGACCTGCCAGCGTTGATTGATCAGGCCGTCGAAATTGCCAGCAACGACTTTGACCTGACCATCGGTTTCGACTTCAAGGGCCAGAACATCATTCGCCAGTTCGACCCCAAGCTGGGCCCGGTGCCGGGTACAGCCAACGAATTGGAACAGGTGTTGCTGAACCTGTTGAAAAACGCAGCCCAGGCGATTCATCAGCGCGAGAACGAGAACGAGACCGAGCCGGGACGCATCATTTTGCGCACGCGCCTCAATCCGCCGTGGGCGGAAATTCAGGTCGAAGACAACGGTATTGGCATGTCCGAAGCCGTACGCAAACGCACCTTCGAGCCGTTCTTCACCACCAAGGAGATTGGTCAGGGCACGGGGCTTGGGCTGTCGGTGTCGTACTTCATCATCACCAACAACCACAAGGGCCAGATGGAGGTGCACTCTACCCTCGGCCAAGGCACCTGTTTCACGCTACGACTGCCATTGGCGGGCAATCCGATGAACGTGCCGCCCCCTCAGATCATTGGTCAGAACGACCGGGAGTAGAACCATGGGATTTCGCTTGTCGAAAATTTACACACGCACCGGCGACAAGGGCGAAACCGGCTTGGGTGACGGCCGCCGGGTGCCCAAGGATCATCCGCGGGTCGAGGCCATCGGCGAAGTCGATACGCTGAACAGTCAGTTGGGACTGCTGCTGGCGAGCCTTGAAGGTTTCGCGGAGGAAACGCCAGCGCTGCGGGAGATCATCGACGTGTTGGCACCCTGTCAGCACAGGCTGTTCGATCTGGGTGGCGAACTGGCGATGCCGCAATACCAGGCGTTGAGTACCGCGGAAATCGAACGGCTGGAAGCGGCCATCGATGTCTGGAACGACGAACTGGGGCCACTGGAGAATTTCATTCTGCCGGGGGGCTCAGAATTGATCGCACAGGCCCACATGTGTCGCAGCCTGGCGCGCAGTGCCGAACGCCGTTGTCAGCACCTGAACGCCATCGAACCGCTGGCCGGGGTAGGCCTGGCGTATATCAATCGCTTGTCGGACCTGCTGTTCGTCGCAGCGCGGATCATCGCGCGTCGGCAGGGCGTGGCGGAGATTCTGTGGCAAGCGGCGAAGAAACCGAACTAATCACAACCTTTGTAGGAGCGCAGTTGCCCGCGATTGCGGTGTGTCAGGCACGCAGAGGTATAAGACGATCGCATTCGCGGGCAAGCGCGCTCCTACCGAGGTTTGGCGCCTGTCCGGTAGATATCAATCAAACCCGTTCCGCCAGAACGCCCGAATCCCCGCCACGCCCTGCGCGCCGTTTTCCCACGCGCGCTGACGCTCTGACGGACCGACCCCGCCCAGCAGATAAACCGGCTTGCTGAATCCGTCGATCAATTCTCGCGCCTGTTCCCACCCCAACGGCTGCGCATCCGGGTGGCTTTGCGTGGGCTGTACGGGCGACAAGGTGACGAAATCCACACCCATTTGCTCGGCCAGGGACAGTTCTTCGGCGTTGTGACATGAGGCCGCCAACCAGCGGTCTTGAGGAAACGGACGGCCCTTGCTGGCGTACTTGCGCAATTGCGCGCTGGTCAGGTGCCAACCGGCAGCCGGAAAGTCGCCCAGCCACTCCAGCGGGCCCTTGAGCATCAACTGGGCCTTGCCCGCACAAAGTCCCACCGCGTCCACCGCAACGTCGCGATATTTGGGGTCGTACCCGTTCGGCGCACGCAGTTGAACCAGCTTGATGCCGCCGGCAATGGCCCGTTGTATGCCTTGCAGCAGCTGTGGGGTTTCCAGGGCGTCCGGGGTGATCAGGTACTCGCCCGGCAAACGTGCAGCGGCCACGATTGGCTGATTCGCTGCAGGAAACTCGTAGCCGGCCAAGTCCCGGTTGGACACCCAGGCCAATGGCTGGCCTTCCGCCCCGTGTGGCTCGCCGGTAAACGACGAGACTTCCCAGACATCGAGTAACACCTGCTTGTCCGGGTAGTCGTGCCTGATCTTGATCAGAGGGCGCGCAGCCGCAACCACGATGCCCAACTCTTCCTTCAACTCGCGGGCCAAGGCGGCTTCGACGGTTTCATCAGGCTCGACCTTGCCGCCGGGAAACTCCCACAGGCCACCCTGATGCTGCTCGTCAGCGCGCCGGGCAATGAGAATCTTGCCGTCCGTGCCACGAATGACCGCGGCAGCTACATGGATTCGTTTCACCTTTAACTTTCCTCTGGTACTGCCCGCTACGACACTATCGAGTATCGCCTGTAGCTGACCGGCCGGGCGGCGTTCCACTTGCCAAGCGGCGGCGACTTCAGGAACGCCGCCGCGAACAAGCCGTACTGCTACAGCTCAGCAGAGCTTAGTGAATCCGAAATCAGGTGCGGTATTCCGCGTTGATTTTCACGTACTCGTGGGACAAATCGGTGGTCCAGATCGTTTCGCTGCAATCGCCACGGCCCAGCTCGATGCGGATGGTGATTTCCTCTTCAGCCATCACCGCCGAGCCCTGCTCTTCGGTGTAGGTGGTGGCCCGCGCGCCTTTGCTGGCGATGCACACGCCGCTCAGGAACACATCGATCTTGCTCACGTCCAGATCAGGCACACCGGCACGGCCCACAGCGGCCAGGATGCGGCCCCAGTTCGGGTCGGAAGCGAACAGCGCGGTTTTGATCAGCGGCGAATGCGCGACGGTGTAGCCGACGTCCAGGCACTCCTGATGATTGCCGCCGCCGTTGACTTCAACCGTCACGAACTTGGTCGCGCCCTCGCCGTCACGCACGATGGCCTGCGCGACGTCCATGCACACTTCGAACACGGCTTTTTTCAACGCATCGAACAGCGGGCCCTTGGCTTCGGTGACTTGCGGCAGGTTGGCCTGACCGGTGGCGATCAGCATGCAGCAGTCATTGGTGGAGGTATCGCCGTCGATGGTGATGCGGTTGAACGACTTGTTGGCGCCGTCGCGTATCAGGTCCTGCAACACGCTCTGTGAGACCTTGGCGTCGGTGGCGATGTAGCCGAGCATGGTCGCCATGTTCGGACGGATCATGCCCGCGCCTTTGCTGATGCCGGTGACGGTGACCGTCACACCGTCGATCTGAAACTGACGGCTGGCGCCCTTGGGCAAGGTATCGGTGGTCATGATGCCGGTGGCCGCAGCCGCCCAGTTATCAACGGACAGATCGTCGAGCGCGGCGTGTAGTGCGCCCTCGATCTTTTCCACAGGCAGCGGCTCGCCGATGACACCCGTGGAAAATGGCAGCACGGCGCTGGCGTCGACTCCGGTGATCTCGGCGAGCCTGGCGCAGGTGCGCTCGGCAGCCGCCAGACCCGGCTCGCCGGTACCCGCGTTGGCGTTGCCGGTGTTGGTCAGCAGATAACGCACGGTGCCTTGTACGCGTTGCTTGGCCAGAATAACCGGTGCTGCGCAAAACGCGTTCAGCGTGAACACGCCCGCGACGCTGGAGCCTTCAGCGCAGCGCATGACAACGACGTCCTTGCGCCCAGGGCGCTTGATACCGGCAGAGGCGATGCCGAGTTCGAAACCGGGAACCGGGTGCAGCGTCGGCAGGGGACCAAGACCAACAGCCATGAAAATGCGCTCCTTGAAAAATTCAGGCCGTCCGCGGAATGACCGATACGGCGCGATCGATTGAAAAACGCCGCGACGGCTGGGCCGGTCGCGGCGTGGTATGACGGTTCAGATGAAGCGGGCCGACGTTTGCGGCTTAATTGATCTGACCGTGACAGTGTTTGAATTTCTTGCCCGAGCCACACCAGCACAGCTCGTTGCGACCCAGCTTCTGATCGTTACGCACCGGCGACAAAGCAGTGGCTGCAGCAACGGCAATGTCTTCACCCTCTTCGGCCAGCGCATCCGGCTGATCCAGACCTGGCGCTTCGGCGTGCTGGAATTGCATGCGCTGCGCGAGTTCTTCGGCTTCGCGACGCAGACGCGCTTCCTCTTCGGCTGGATCTTCACGGCGAACCTGAACGTGGGACAGCACACGAATGGTGTCGCGCTTGATCGAATCCAGCAGTTCCTGGAACAGGGTGAAGGACTCGCGCTTGTATTCCTGTTTCGGATTCTTCTGAGCGTAGCCGCGCAAGTGGATACCGTGACGCAGGTGGTCCATGGTCGACAGGTGGTCTTTCCACAGATCGTCCAGGACGCGCAGCAGAATCTGCTTCTCGAAGGTACGCAGGGCTTCGGCGCTGGCCTGGTCTTCTTTCTCGTTGTAAGCCGACATGATGGCTTCCAGGAGTTTCGGACGCAGGTTTTCTTCGTGCAGGTGATCGTCTTCGTCCAGCCACTGCTGGATCGGCAGCTTCACGCCGAAATCGCTGTTCAGCGCGGCTTCCAGACCCGACACGTCCCACTGCTCAGGCAGGGACTGTGGAGGAATGTGCGAGCTGATGGTGGCATCGAGCACTTCTTCGCGGAACTCGGCGATGGTGTCACCAATGTTGGTCGCAGCCAGCAGGCTGTTACGCATGTGGTAGATCACTTTACGCTGTTCGTTGGAAACGTCGTCGAACTCGAGCAGTTGCTTACGAATGTCGAAGTTGCGGCCTTCTACCTTGCGTTGCGCCTTCTCGATGGCGTTGGTCACCATGCGGTGCTCGATCGCCTCGCCGGACTGCATGCCCAGCGCCTTCATGAAGTTCTTCACCCGGTCAGAGGCGAAGATGCGCATGAGGCTGTCTTCCAGCGACAGGTAGAAACGGCTCGAACCGGTGTCGCCCTGACGACCGGCGCGACCACGCAGCTGGTTGTCGATACGACGGGATTCGTGCCGCTCGGAAGCGATCACGTGCAGGCCACCGGCCTCGATCACTTGCTGATGACGTTTCTGCCAGTCGGCCTTGATCTGTGCGATCTGCTCAGGGGTCGGGTCTTCGAGGCTGGCAACTTCGACTTCCCAGTTACCGCCCAACAGGATGTCGGTACCCCGACCGGCCATGTTGGTGGCGATGGTCAGCGCACCCGGACGGCCGGCCTGGGCGATGATTTCCGCTTCTTTCTCGTGGAACTTGGCGTTCAGAACCTTGTGATCGATGCCTTCCTTGCGCAGCAGGTTGGACATGTGTTCAGAGGTTTCGATAGTCGCCGTACCCACCAATACCGGGCGTTGTTCGGCCAGACAAGCCTTGATGTCGGTGATGATCGCCTGGTATTTCTCTTCGGCGGTCAGGTAGACCAGGTCGTTGAAGTCCTTACGTGCCAACGGCTTGTTCGGCGGGATGACCATTACGGCCAGCGAGTAGATCTGGTGAAATTCGAACGCTTCGGTGTCTGCGGTACCGGTCATGCCGGACAGCTTGTTGTACAGACGGAAGTAGTTCTGGAACGTGGTCGAAGCCAGGGTCTGGCTCTCGGCCTGGATGTTCAGGTGCTCTTTGGCTTCGATCGCCTGGTGCAGGCCTTCGGACAGACGACGCCCCGGCATGGTACGGCCGGTGTGTTCGTCGACCAGCAGGATCTGGCCGTCCTGAACGATGTATTCGACGTTGCGATGGAACAGCTTGTGCGCACGCAGACCGGCATAGACGTGGGTCAGCAGGCCGAGGTTATGCGCCGAGTACAGGCTCTCGCCTTCGGCCAGCAGGCCGACTTCGGTGAGCATTTCTTCGATGAACTGGTGACCGGCCTCGTTCAACTCCACCTGACGGGATTTCTCGTCGATGGAGAAGTGGCCCTGCTTGGTCACTACGCCTTCCACTTCCTCGATGTGCTGCTCGAGTTTAGGGATCAGCTTGTTGATTTCGGTGTAGAGCTTGGAGCTGTCTTCAGCCTGGCCAGAGATGATCAGCGGCGTACGGGCTTCGTCGATAAGGATCGAATCCACTTCGTCGATCACGGCGAAATTCAGCTCGCGCTGGAATTTGTCTTCCAGACTGAACGCCATGTTGTCGCGCAGGTAGTCGAAACCGAATTCGTTGTTGGTGCCGTAAGTGATATCCGAACCGTAAGCGGCGCGTTTCTCTTCAGGCGGTTGGAATGGTGTGACGACGCCTACGGTCAGGCCGAGGAATTCGTACAGCGGACGCATCCAGTTGGCGTCACGACGGGCCAGGTAGTCGTTCACGGTCACAACGTGCACGCCCTTGCCGGACAGCGCGTTGAGGTACACCGCCAGTGTCGCCACCAGGGTCTTGCCTTCACCGGTACGCATTTCGGCGATCATGCCTTCGTGCAGTGTCATGCCGCCGATCAGCTGAACGTCGAAGTGGCGCATCCCCATGACGCGCTTACCCGCCTCACGGCAGACGGCAAACGCTTCAGGCAGGAGCTGATCGAGGGTCTCACCTTTGGCTATGCGGGCCTTGAACTCTTCGGTCTTGGCGCGCAGTTGCTCGTCCGAAAGGGCCACCATTTGCTCTTCGAAGCTGTTGACGAATTGAACCGTCTTGAGCATGCGCTTCACTTCGCGCTCGTTTTTGCTTCCGAAAAGTTTTTTTAACAAAGGTGCAAACATATCGACAGGATCTTCCACACATAGGGATGGAGGGCGGCCCCGTGAGTCGCCCGTGCAGCCCTCATGGCCGCATGCGAACGAGCATTCTACCCGGAAATGGTGGTGAGGAAAGTGGCGTTATTCCACGATGCTGGCACAGCAATGTTACGGGGCAGAAGTACAATAGGGTCATTTCTTCGGACTTCAACCCGCAAGGGCCAGAAGTTTGATTAATGTTTTTTCACAAATCGACAGGTATGACAGGGCTGACTCCAATGCCCGCAAGGGCGGTCGGTGCTTTCTGATAACATCACGGGCTTGTATCAAAAGGCAACTCTCATGGCATTTCGTCCCTTACACGCTCGCGCACCGGCGGTGCTGTTGCGTGAGGCCAGGCCCCTCAAAGCGATCTTCAATCATGCTCAGCGGCTGGCGCATTTACAGCGTTTGCTGGAAAGCCAGTTGCAACCGGCTGCCCGTGAGCATTGCCATGTCGCGTCATGGCGTGAGGGTACGTTGCTGCTCATCGTTACCGATGGGCATTGGGCGACGCGTTTGCGTTATCAGCAGAAGCGTTTGCAGCGGCAGTTGGTTGCGTTCAAGGAGTTCGCCAATCTGAGTCGGCTGCAGCTAAAGGTACAGCCTGCGACGATCCATCGGGCTGCTGTTGGTCAATCGAGGGATCTTTCGGCGGCTGCGGCGGAGACGATTCATGAGACGGCTGAGGGGATCAGTGATCCTAAGCTGTGCGCGGCGCTGGAGCGGTTGGCGGCGCATGGGAAGGCCAGGGAATCTGGGGCATAACACCAGCGCCGCATAAAGGATATGCACCCTAAATCCAACGCCGCCTTCCCAAAATCACCGATAAAAAAGGCCACCCAAAGGTGGCCTTAAATATTCAAACAGAGAAGAAGAAACTGTTACACCGCCGCTACAGGGCGCATGTACGAGATCGGTGCGGTACTGGCATCTTCGAAGGTCACAACTTCCCAAGCATCTTCCTGTGCAATCAACGCACGCAGCAGACGATTGTTCAAACCGTGTCCCGACTTGAAGCCCTGATACTCGCCGATCAGGCTGTTGCCCAACAGATACAGGTCACCGATGGCATCCAGAATCTTGTGTTTGACGAATTCGTCCTCGTAACGCAGGCCGTCTTCGTTCAACACGCCGTCCTTGTCCACGACGATAGCGTTTTCAACGCTGCCGCCCAGTGCAAGGTTGTGTTTGCGCAGATACTCGATGTCTTTCATGAAACCGAATGTACGCGCGCGGCTCACTTCTTTAACGAACGAAGTGCTGGAGAAGTCGACGCTTGCAGTTTGTGTACGGTTCTTCAGATACGGGTGATCGAAATCTATTTCGAAACTCACCTTGAAACCTTCGAACGGCACGAACTTGGCGTATTTACCGTCTTCTTCAACGCAGACTTCTTTCAAAATGCGTATGAATTTCTTCGGTGCGTCCTGTTCTTCCAGGCCAGCTGACTGAATCAGGAATACGAAGGGACCTGCGCTGCCGTCCATGATTGGAACTTCGGAGGCAGAGAGTTCAACGTAGGCGTTATCGATGCCAAGGCCAGCCATGGCCGACAGCAAGTGTTCAACCGTATCGACCTTCACGTCGCCATTGAACAGCGTTGTGGAAAGCGTTGTATCGCCCACATTCAGCGCGTGCGCGTTGATCTGGACGACCGGCTCGAGGTCGGTACGGAAAAACACAATGCCAGCGTTCACAGGTGCAGGTTTGAGGGTCAGGTAAACCTTTTCCCCCGAGTGCAGGCCGATACCTGTGGCACGGATAATATTCTTCAGGGTGCGTTGTTTAATCATGGCATTGGCCGCTTCAGCGCATATCGCGAATTAGTATCAACAAAGGCTGGCGATGATAGCAGACCTCGCCTTTGCTGAACACCAATCACCCTTATACCCCTGATAGAACTCATCAATCAGCCTGACGTCGCAGGAACGCTGGAATATCCAGGTAATCCAGATCGTCTTGCGGATTCATTTTTGCCGCGGCTGTCGCGCCTGCGTGAGCCTGATTGCGCATCACGGTAGGACGGTCCAGATCGCGGTAATTCACCGATGGCTGTTCCTGACGGACTGCTTGTTGCTGCACGGGTGCGGCTTGAGCGGTCTGCATGGTGTTGTCGATGACCTTCACAGGCTTCTCGATTTTCGCGCCCAGGCCGGTGGCAACCACAGTCACGTGCAGCTCGTCGCGCATGTCCGGATCGATAACGGTACCGACCTTGACCATGGCGTGCTCGGAGGCGAACGCTTCGATGATGCTACCCACGTCCGAGTACTCACCCAGAGACAGGTCAGGACCGGCAGTGATGTTGACCAGAATGCCGCGGGCACCCTGCAGGTTCACGTCTTCGAGCAGCGGGTTGCGAATGGCCGCTTCGGTGGCTTCACGCGCACGGTTAGGACCGCTTGCAGCACCAGTACCCATCATCGCCATGCCCATTTCGGACATCACGGTGCGCACGTCAGCGAAGTCGACGTTGATCATGCCTGGACGCTTGATGATGTCGGAGATACCGCGAACGGCACCGGCCAGTACATCGTCTGCCTTGGCGAAAGCCGACAGCAGGCTTGCGTCTTTACCCAGGATAGTCAGCAGCTTCTCGTTGGGAATGGTGATCAACGAGTCGACGCTTTCGGACAGCGCGCGGATGCCTTCATCGGCGATCTGCATGCGCTTGCGACCTTCGAACGGGAACGGACGGGTCACGACCGCTACGGTCAGGATGCCCATTTCCTTGGCCACTTCGGCGATGATCGGGGCTGCACCGGTACCGGTACCGCCACCCATGCCAGTGGTGATGAAGACCATGTTGGTGCCCTGCAGGACTTCCGCGATGCGCTCACGGTCTTCCAGTGCGGCCTGACGACCGACTTCAGGGTTCGCACCTGCGCCCAGGCCCTTGGTCACGCCGGTACCCAGTTGCAGAATGGTGCGCGCACCAATGTTTTTCAGGGCCTGAGCATCGGTGTTGGCGCAGATGAACTCAACGCCTTCGATGTTGCTCTTGACCATATGGTTGACTGCGTTGCCGCCGCCACCGCCGACGCCGATAACTTTAATTACCGGGCTTTGTGGGATGTTGTCTACGAGCTCGAACATGTTCCCTCTCCTTCAGTTCTCTAGTTTTATGTCGCCTGTTGCCTGCCTACCACTTTTTGAATCTTAGAAATTCCCCTGAACCCAGCGTTTGAGACGCTCAAACACCGGAGCCTTCGGTTCATCGCTATAACTGCTACCGGAGCCGGAAAGGCCGGACAGCGAGATGCCGTCAGACTGCTTTTGCAGTCCATACAGCAACAGGCCGACGCCGGTGGAGTAAATCGGGTTGCGAACCACGTCCGCCAGACCCTTGATGCTGTGCGGCACGCCCAGGCGCACCGGCATATGGAAGATTTCCTCGGCCAGTTCCACCGCGCCTTCCATTTTCGAAGTACCACCGGTCAGCACGATGCCGGCCGGAATCAGATCCTCATAGCCGCTGCGACGCAGTTCGGCCTGAATCAGTGTGAACAGTTCGTCATAGCGCGGCTCGACCACTTCAGCGAGTGCCTGACGCGACAGTTCACGCGGCGGACGATCGCCAACGCTCGGGACCTTGATGGTCTCGCCCGCTCCAGCCAGTTTGGCCAGGGCGCAGGCGTAACGGATCTTGATCTCTTCGGCGTACTGCGTAGGGGTACGCAGGGCCATGGCGATGTCGTTGGTGACTTGATCACCGGCAATCGGAATCACGGCGGTGTGACGGATCGCGCCTTCGGTGAAGATCGCAATGTCGGTGGTGCCGCCGCCGATGTCCACCAGACACACGCCCAGCTCTTTCTCGTCATCAGTCAGGACCGAGTAGGCCGAGGCCAGTTGCTCGAGAATGATGTCGTCAACTTCCAGACCGCAGCGACGCACGCACTTCTCGATGTTCTGCGCAGCGTTCACGGCGCAGGTCACCACGTGAACCTTGGCTTCCAGACGCACGCCCGACATGCCCAGTGGCTCGCGAACGCCTTCCTGATTATCGATCACGTAATCCTGCGGCAGGGTGTGCAGGACGCGCTGGTCGGCCGGAATAGCCACGGCCTGAGCAGCGTCGAGAACGCGCTCAAGGTCAGCCGAACTCACTTCGCGGTCACGAATCGCCACGATGCCGTGGGAGTTCAGGCTGCGAATGTGATTGCCGGCGACACCGACGAACGCCGAGTGGATGCGGCAGCCCGCCATCAGCTGCGCTTCTTCGACTGCGCGCTGAATCGACTGCACGGTCGACTCGATATTCACCACCACGCCCTTCTTCAGCCCGCGTGACGGGTGGGTGCCAATACCGACGATTTCCAGCGTGCCATCAGCCGCGACTTCGCCTACCAGCGCCACCACCTTGGAGGTGCCGATATCCAATCCGACGATCATTTTGCCGCTTTGCACGTTTGCCATGGGTCCTGCCTCTTATCAATTCTTCGCGACGGCGGGTTTGTCCGTCGTTGGCGCTGACGCCTGCTCACGCCAACCGACGGCAAGGCCGTTGTTGTAACGCAGGTCGACTCGCGCAATGTTGGTGATCTGTTCTTTAAGCGTTTTTTCGTAGATGGCGATAAAGCGGCGCATCTTCTCAACCAGATTGCCTCGTCCCAGCAGCAATTCCAGGCCCGGGCCTGCGTTGCCTGCGCCGGTGGTGAGGAACCAGCTGCCTCGCTCGCGCAGTTCCAGGCGAGCGATGGAGAAGCCCAGCGGGCGCAACATCTGGCTCAATACCTGGTACTGCTGCATCACCTGCTGTTGAGCCCGTTGAGGCCCGAACAACTGCGGAAGGTGTTCGTAGTTGGCCAGTTCACGCGGGGTGAACGCCTGGCCCTGGTTGTTCAGCAGGGCTTCATCGCCCCAGCGCGCAACCGGCAATTGTTCTTCCAGGCGGATCACCACTTGATCCGGCCACACGCGGCGGACTTCGGCGTGGGCGATCCACGGCATCTGCTCGAGCTCGGTACGCATACCGGCCAGATCGATGTTGAAAAAGCTGGTGGCCACGAACGGCGCGATGCGCTGCTGAACGGCCTGCTGGCTGATGTAGCTCAGGTCACCCTGAACATTGATCCGCGAGATCGGCCGATCGGCGTACGGCAATAGGCGCTGCGCCGCTTCGTAAGTGCCGAAACCGAACACCACCAGCAGCACGGGCCACATCAGGCTGCGCAGGAAGCCGAAATTCGGCCTGGGCATGCGCGCTGACAGAGGCTCCTTGGCCACCATGCGGCTGGCACCACGAGGCACCGGCTTGCGGCTCGGAGAGGATTGCTGATGACGTACCGTCGCGCCGAGCATGATTTACCCCCGCACCTGGACACTGTCGGCCAGAATCGCCAACACCAACTGTTTGAAATCGAGACCCGCGGCATTGGCGGCCATGGGCACCAGACTGTGATCGGTCATACCGGGCACGGTGTTGACTTCCAACAGCCAGAACTTGCCATTGACGTCCTGCATGACATCGGTGCGCGACCATCCGGCGATGCCCACGGCTTCGCAGGCACGGGCGGTCAGTGCCTTGAGTTCCTGTTCTTTGGCTGCGTCGAGGCCGCAAGGAATCCGGTACTGGGTATCGGAAGCCAGGTACTTGGCGTCGTAGTCGTAGAAACTGTGAGGGGTGCCCAGGCCGATGGGTGGCAATACCTGGCCACGCAGAGAGGCGACGGTGAACTCCGGACCTTCAATCCATTGTTCGACCAACACTTGTGAATCGTAGGTAATGGCGGCATTCCATGCGGCGATCAATTCGTCGACGCTGGTCACCTTGGCCATACCGATACTGGAGCCTTCATGTGCCGGTTTGACGATCAAAGGAAAGCCCAGTTCCGTCGACGCAGAAATACAATCCGATTCGCTGCCCGGCACCGCGTGACGCGGAGTCGGCAGGCCCAGACTCTGCCAGACCTGCTTGGTGCGCAGCTTGTCCATCGCCAGCGCCGAAGCCAGTACGCCGCTGCCGGTGTAGGGGATTTCCAGGCACTCCAGCAACCCTTGCATGGTGCCGTCTTCGCCACCACGGCCGTGCAGCACGATGAATGCGCGATAGATCTTCTCGCTGACCAGACGCTGCAGCAAATCGTCGCCCACATCGATACCGAACGCATCGACACCCGCATTCTGCAGCGCTTCGAGCACCGCATTGCCGGATTTCAGGGAAACCTCCCGCTCCGCACTCTTGCCACCGAAGAGCACGGCCACCCGACCGAAGCTTTTGGGCTCCAGAGTCGAGAACAGGGAGACTTGCGCGGCGGCTGTCATTTCAGCTTACCTTCGGTTGAGGCCACAATGGCGCCCGTGAACAATGGGCTCTTGAGCAGTTGCGGAGCCAGACCGCCGATGTCACCAGCGCCCTGACACAGCAGGATGTCGCCAGCACGCAGCAGCGGCTTGACCAGCGGCGCGAGTTCCACGCCACGCTCGATGTAAATCGGGTCCAGCTGACCACGTTGACGAATGCTGTGTGCCAGCTGACGGCTGTCAGCGCCGGGAATCGGCTCTTCGCCTGCCGGATAGACTTCCATCAACAGCAGGACATTGGCATCGTTGAGCACCTGCACGAAATCGTCATACAGATCGCGGGTCCGGCTGTAACGGTGTGGCTGATAGACCATGACCAGACGACGATCCGGCCAGCCTCCACGCACGGCATTGATCACCGCTGCAACTTCGCGAGGATGGTGACCGTAGTCGTCCACCAGCATCACGTTGCCGCCTTCGACCGGCAGTTCGCCATAAACCTGGAAGCGACGGCCCACGCCCTGAAAACCAGACAAGCCTTGAACGATGGCTTCGTCGGTGATGCCTTCGTCGGTCGCAATGGCAATGGTCGCCAGCGAGTTGAGCACGTTGTGATTGCCAGGCATGTTCACCGACACATCCAGCGGTGCGTGATCGCGGCGCAGAACCGTGAAGTGGGTACGCATGCCGTCCTGACGCACGTTGATCGCGCGCACATCGGCGTCTTCATTAAAGCCGTAAGTCACCACCGGACGCTTGACCGCCGGCAGGATGTCGCACACGACCGGGTCATCGGTGCAGACCACGGCCAGACCGTAGAACGGCAGGTTGTGCAGAAACTCGACAAAGGTTTTCTTCAGTTTGTTGAAGTCGCCTTCATAGGTCGCCATGTGATCGGCGTCGATGTTGGTGACCACGGCTACCAGCGGTTGCAGGTGCAGGAAGCTGGCGTCACTTTCATCCGCTTCGGCGATCAGGTAACGGCTGGTGCCGAGCTGAGCGTTGGTGCCCGCCGCGTTCAGACGACCGCCAATCACGAAAGTCGGGTCAAGGCCACCGGCGGCGAATACCGAGGCGATCAGGCTGGTGGTGGTGGTCTTGCCGTGGGTACCGGCGACCGCAATGCCGTGGCGATAACGCATCAGCTCAGCCAGCATTTCGGCGCGTGGCACCACCGGAATACGACGTTCGAGGGCAGTCGCCACTTCCGGGTTGGAGGTGTTCACCGCGCTGGAAACGACCAGCACGTCAGCCGCCGCAGAGTTTTCGGCGCGGTGGCCGATGAAGATATGCGCGCCGAACGATTCGAGACGTTCGGTCACAGGCGATGCCTTGAGGTCGGAACCAGACACTTCATAGCCCAGGTTCAACAACACTTCGGCAATCCCGCACATGCCCACGCCGCCGATACCGACGAAGTGGATGCGACGGATACGGCGCATTTCCGGTTGTGGCATCGCACGCTGACTCTCAACCATGGACCACCTCCAGGCAGACATCAACGACGGTGTTGGTGGCATCCGGCTTGGCCAGTTGGCGGGCCGTGGTAGCCATGCGCTTCAATTGTTCGGGTTGCATCAAAACCTCTTTCAGGCGAGCCGCCATCTCGGCGGCGCCAGTTGTCGCTTGCGGCATCACGAAGGCAGCGCCTTCACGAGCCAGATATTCGGCATTGCGCGACTGGTGATCGTCGATTGCGTGGGGCAACGGCACCAGCAACGACGGCAGACCAGCGGCCGCCAGTTCGCTGATGGTCAGTGCGCCTGCGCGGCAAACCACCAGATCCGCCCAGCCATAGGCCTGGGCCATGTCCTTGATGAAGGGGGCGACCTGCGCCTCGACACCCGCCGCGCGATACCGCTCGGTGGTGACTTCATCGTGTTTCCTGCCCGCCTGATGAAACACCTCAGGCCGCAACTCTGCGGGCACCTGGGCCAACGCCTCAGGCAGCAATTTATTCAGTGGCTCGGCCCCCAGGCTTCCACCCAGCACCAGCAACCGCGGCTTGCGTCCGACCAAAGCCTGACGCGGTGTTTCAAAGAACAGCTCGGCACGTACCGGATTGCCGGTGGTACGACGCTTGGCAGATGCCGCGAACGTCTGCGGGAACGCCTCGCAAACACGAGCGGCAAACGACGCCAGGCTACGGTTGGCTGTACCTGCAACGGCATTCTGCTCATGAATGATCAGCGGAACCCCTGCAAGCCTGGCGGCCAACCCACCAGGACCGGTCACGTAGCCACCAAAACCGACGACACACACCGGCTTGAGCTCACGCACGACCTTGCGCGCCTGCAACAACGCCTTGAGCAACATGAACGGCGCCTTGAGCAACGACAGACGACCCTTGCCGCGCAGACCGGTGACGTTGATCAAATGCAGCTGCAGACCGGCCGCAGGCACCAGCTCGTTCTCGATGCCGCGCGGCGTGCCCAGCCAATGCACGGTGTAGCCCCGCGCCTGAAACTCGCGAGCGCAAGCCAGCGCGGGGAACACGTGTCCGCCAGTGCCGCCGGCCATGATCAAGACGTTACCGACGGCCATGAGTAGGCTCCTCGGCGAAATCGCTCTCGTTGAACTCGGCCTCTTCACTGCCCATGTTGTTGCGCGATTCCCACTCGATACGCAGCAACAGGCCCAGGCTCGCGCAACAGATGATCAGCGAGCTGCCGCCGTAGCTGAGGAATGGCAGAGTCAGGCCCTTGGTTGGCAACAGGCCGACGTTCACGCCGATGTTGATCAGGAATTGACCAATCCACAGGAAGGCCAGACCGTAAGCGGTATAAGCGGCGAAGAATTGCTTGGCGCGCTCGGCCCACATGCCGATATACATCGCACGGATACTGACGAACACGAACAACGCAACGGTCGCCAGCGAACCCACGACGCCCAGCTCTTCAGCCAGCACCGAGAACACGAAGTCGGTGTGCGCTTCGGGCAGGTAGAACTGCTTCTGAACGCTGTTGCCCAGACCGACGCCGAACCACTCGCCGCGACCGAAGGCGATCAGCGCCTGAGTCAGCTGGTAACCCGAACCGAACTGATCGGACCAGGGATCGGTGAAGGTGATCAGCCGCGCCATCCGGTAAGGCTGTGCCTGAACCAGCACGAACACCGCGCCCACCGCCAGCGCCACCATCAGGGTGAAACGAAACAGCCCAACTCCGCCAAGAAACAGCATCGCAGCCGCCGAGCCCATCATCACCACGGTGGCCCCGAAGTCAGGCTCCATCAGCAACAGACCGGCCATTGGCAACAGCACGATGAACGGCTTGAAGAAGCCCATCCAGCTCTCGCGAACTTCCTGCTGACGACGAATCAGGTAACCGGCCAGGAAAATCACTACGAAGACCTTGGCGATTTCAGACGGTTGTACGTTGAACATGCCGAAGCCGATCCATCGCATCGAACCATTCACTTCGCGCCCGATGCCGGGCACGATCACCAACACCAGCAGACCAAACGCGCCGATCAGCATCAGCCAGCCCAGACGTTGCCAGGTCGCGACTGGAATCATCATGGTGGCAATGCAGGCGCCCAGGCCCAGCACCAGGTAGATGAGGTGGCGGGTCATCATGTACAGCGCGTTGCCCGACTGCACCGCGGCCACTTCGGACGATGCGGAAGTGATCATCACCAGCCCCAGGCCCAGCAACGCCAGGCAACCGGCGAGCATCGGGAAGTCGACGTCGACGCCACGACCGCTGATGATCGGCGATGGATAAGGCTTGATCACGCCAAAGATCATGACAAGTCCCCCACAGCCTGGGCGAACAGACGTCCGCGCTCTTCGAAATTCTTGAACATATCCAGGCTTGCACAGGCCGGGGACAGCAACACGGCGTCCCCTTCCAGAGCCAATTCGGCAGCACGTTGCACAGCTTCTTCCAATGTTTTGACGCGTATCAGAGGCACCGAATCGCCGAAGGTCGCGGCGAGCAGTTCTGCGTCGCGCCCCAGCAGGACGACGGCGCGGCAATGGGTGGCAACGGGGGCTTTGAGGGCGGAGAAATCCGCACCCTTGCCATCGCCACCGGCGATCAGTACCAGCTTGCCGTTGATGTCCGCACCCAGCCCTTCGATGGCCGCCAGTGCGGCACCGACGTTAGTGGCCTTGGAGTCGTCGTAATAACTGACACCCCTCAGCTCGCGGACCCACTGGCAACGATGAACCAGCCCGGCAAAACTGCGCAGCGCCTCGAGCATCGGCTCGAACGGTAGACCGGCGGCATGCCCCAGGGCCAACGCTGCCAGGGCATTGGCCTGATTGTGGGCGCCGCGGATTTTCAGCTCGCTGACCGGCATCAGGTTGTCGAACTGGAATGCCAGGTACTTTTCGCCGTTCTCTTCTCGCAGACCGAAGCCATTGATGTCAGGTCTGTTCAGACCAAAGGTCCAGCACGGCACGCCTTCGCCGATCAATGGTCGCGACAGCGCGTCCTGGCGATTGACCACGACCTGACGAGCGCCACGGAAAATTCGGTGCTTGGCCAGGTGATACGCCGGCAGGCCGCTGTAGCGGTCCATGTGGTCTTCGCTGACGTTGAGTACGGTGGCGACTTCGGCCCCCAGCTGATCGGTGGTTTCCAGCTGAAAACTCGACAGTTCCATGACGTACAGTTCGATGTCGTCGCTGAGCAGGTCCAGCGCCGGCGTGCCAAGGTTGCCGCCCACCGCCACGCGCTTGCCAGCCGCTAGGGCCATGTCGCCGACCAGGGTGGTCACTGTGCTTTTTGCGTTGGAGCCACTGATGGCAACGATCGGCGCTTTCGCGCTACGCGCGAACAGCTCGATATCACCGGACAGCTTCACGCCACGGGCCGCAGCCTGCTGCAATGCAGGCGTCGCCAGCGCCAGACCGGGGCTCACGTACAGCTCGTCAGCGCGGCAAAGGAATTCGACATCCAGCTCACCACAACGCACTTCCACCTGCGGGTAGTCACGACGCAAGGTCGCCAGCTCCGGAGGATTCTCCCGCGTATCGGCGACGGCAAACGACACGCCCCGGTTCGCCAGAAAGCGAACCAGGGACATGCCGCTCTTGCCGAGGCCGACAATGATGCGGAAGTGGTCGGAAGCGATCAGTGACACTCTGTCTTACCTCAGTTTCAACGTGGCAAGGCCGATCAGCACGAGAATTACAGTGATGATCCAGAAACGGACGATCACGCGTGGCTCGGGCCAGCCCTTGAGTTCAAAGTGGTGATGGATCGGTGCCATACGGAAAACGCGGCGGCCGGTTAATTTAAAGGATGCGACCTGAATGACGACTGACAGGGTCTCCATCACGAACACGCCGCCCATGATGAACAGAACGATTTCCTGACGAACGATGACTGCGATGGTGCCCAGGGCCGCGCCCAGCGCCAGCGCACCGACGTCACCCATGAAGACTTGGGCCGGATAGGTGTTGAACCAGAGAAAGCCCAGGCCAGCACCGATCAGCGCACCGCAGAACACGATCAACTCGCCCGCGCCCGGGACATAAGGAATCAGCAAGTATTCGGCGAATTTCGAGTTGCCGGACAGGTAGCAGAAAATGCCCAGCGCGCCGCCGACCATGACCGTTGGCATGATTGCCAGACCGTCCAGGCCATCGGTCAGGTTGACCGCATTGCTGGAGCCGACGATCACGAAGTAGGTCAGGATCACGAAGCCAATGCCCAGCGGGATACTGAAGTCCTTGAGCATGGGGATCAGCAGCGTGGTTTCCACCGGCGATTGCGCAGTCATATAAAGGAAGATCGCAGCGCCCAGACCGAACACCGACTGCCAGAAATACTTCCAGCGGCTTGGCAGCCCTTTCGAGTTTTTCTCGATGACTTTGCGATAGTCGTCAACCCAGCCGATACCACCGAAGAGCAGCGTGACGATCAGCACCACCCACACGTAGCGATTGGAGAGATCTGCCCACAGCAGGGTGGCGATCCCGATGGCGGACAGAATCAGCGCACCGCCCATGGTCGGGGTGCCGGATTTTGACAAGTGAGATTGCGGACCGTCGTTACGCACGGATTGGCCGATCTGCTTGCTCTGCAGGGCACGGATCATCCACGGACCGAGACACAGCGAGAGTGACAATGCGGTGAGCACGCCAAGAATCCCGCGCAGGGTCAGGTACTGGAAGACCGCGAAGCCTTTGTAGAACTGTTGCAGATACTCGGCCAGCAGCAGCAGCATTAATGTTTCTCCAAGCTGGTAGCACACAGAGCCGCCACGACGTTTTCCATCGCGGCACTGCGAGAACCTTTGATCAAAAGGGTGGTGTTCTTGTCTTGCTCGGCGCCAAGCGCCTCGATCAGGTCGGCCTGACTTGCAAAATGGCGGGCATCCTGCCCGAAAGCCTTGACCGCATGGGCCATCAACGGACCGACGGCATACAGCGCGTCGACCTTGCCCGCGGCATAAGCGCCGACATCCCGATGGCCCTGCTCGGCCCAGTCGCCCAGTTCACCGATATCGCCCAGCACCAGAATTTTGCGGCCTGCAAAACCGGCCAGGATGTCAGTAGCCGCTGCGACGGAGGTCGGGTTGGCGTTGTACGTGTCGTCGATCACCCGCATGCCGTTGGTCGCCAGTTGCGCCACGGTGCGGCCCTTGACCGGCTGAACGCCGTCGAGACCGGAGACGATGCCCGGCAGCGAGACGCCCAGCGCGTGGGCAGCGGCGGCGGCGGCCAACGCGTTAGCCACGTTGTGTGCGCCCAGCAAATTCAGTTGCACCTGCGCCGAACCGCTCGGGCAGTGCAGGGTAAAGGCCGGGCAGCCACGGGCGTCGATGCCCAGATCACTGGCATACAGGTCGGCTTCGCTGTCCCTGGTAGAGAAGCTCAGCACCTTGCGCGCGCCAGCACGGGCCACCCAGATGTCGAATGCCTTGTCGTCGCGGTTCAATACCGCGGTGCCTTGGGCGTCGAGCCCTTCGATGATTTCGCCCTTGGCTTCGACGATCTTGTCAGGTCCCCCGAACTCGCCCACATGTGCAGTGCCGGCGTTGGTCAGCACTGAAACATGAGGTTTGGTCAGGCTGACAGTGAATGCGATTTCACCGATGCGCGAGGCACCCAGCTCGATGACTGCCGCGTCGAACTCCGGCGCCAGCTCCAGCAGGGTCAGCGGAACGCCCAACTCGTTATTCAGATTGCCGCGCGTCGCCAGCACCGGACCGCGGGTACGCAGAATGCTGGCGAGCATTTCCTTGACCGTGGTCTTGCCGCTGGAACCGGTGATTGCAGCCACTGGCTTGTCGACGAAAGCGTTGCGATTCATCGCGCCCAACTGCGCCAGCGCCTTGCGGGTATCGCCAACGATCAGTTGCGGCAGCGTACTGCCCGCAATCTCACGCTCGACCAATGCGCCGACCGCACCTTTGGCAGCCACCTGATCGAGATAATCGTGGCCGTCGAAATTAGGGCCGGTCAGTGCCACGAACAACTGCCCTGGCTTGATCGAGCGGCTATCGATACTGACGCCATTAAAGCTTGCATCTTCGCCGACCCGACGCGCGTCGAGCGGCTGCAGCAGTTCGCTGAACGAAAGTGGCCTAAGCATGCGCAGCCCTCCATGCGTCCAGTGCCCTGGCGGCTTCTTCAAGATCGGAAAACGGATGACGCTGGCCGTCGATTTCCTGGTAATCCTCATGCCCCTTGCCGGCCAACACGACCACGTCGGCGGCCTGGGCCTGGGCGATGATCTGAGCGATGGCCTGACCACGACCCGCCACGAACTCAACGCTGTCCATAGCGCTGAAACCGGCGCGGATGTCGTCGAAAATGCGTGCCGGGTCTTCGGTGCGCGGGTTGTCGTCGGTGACCAGCACCTTGTCGGCCAGGCGCTCGACCACTTCGGCCATCAGCGGACGCTTGCCGCGATCGCGATCACCACCGCAGCCGAACAGGCAGGTCAGCTGACCTTTCGCGTGTGGGCGTAGCGCGGCGAGAACCTTTTCCAGCGCATCCGGGGTGTGGGCATAGTCGACCACCACAAGCGGATGCGCGCCGCCACCAAGGCGCTGCATACGGCCAACAGGGCCTTCGAGGCTCGGCAGCACTTTGAGAATGTCGTCAAGCGGGTAGTCCAGGCCCAGCAAAGCGCCAACTGCCGCAAGCACGTTGCTCAGGTTGAAACGACCCAACAGGCTGCTGCGCAAGACGTGGTCACCCTGAGGGGTCACCAGTGTGGCGCGGACACCGTCGTCATCGAAATGCGCATCGCGGCAGAATAGATAAGCGCTGCTGTCTTCAAGGCTGTAGGTGATCAGGCGCGATGCATGTTGTCTGGCGGCCAGTTGGCGGCCGAACTCATCGTCGAGGTTGATCACGCGGCAACTCAGGTCACTCCAGGCGAACAGCTTGGCCTTGGCGGCGCCATAAGCCTCCATCGTGCCGTGGTAGTCCAGATGGTCGCGGGAAAGATTGGTCATCACTGCGACATCGAATGCCAGCGCCGTGACGCGCCCCTGATCCAGGCCATGGGACGACACTTCCATGGCGATGGCCTTGGCCCCGGCCTTTTTCAGGTCGTAAATGGTCGCCTGCACGGAAATCGGATCGGGCGTGGTATGAATCCCGCTTTTCAATTCGCTATAGAAGCCGGTGCCCAGCGTGCCGATGAGACCGCAGTGCTGGCCCAACTTGTCGAGCGCTTGGGCGATCAATTGGGTGACGCTGGTCTTGCCATTGGTGCCGGTTACACCGACCAGATTGAGGTTGCGGCTCGGATCGCCATAAAAGCGTCCGGCGATGTCCGACAATTGCGCGGCCAGCCCCTTGACCGGAATCATCGGGATATCGGTGATCGGCAGCACTTTGGCGCCTTCGACTTCATAGGCCACGGCCGCTGCGCCGTGAGCAATGGCGTCCGTGATGTGATCGCGGCCGTCGACTTTCAGGCCCGGAATCGCCAGGAACAGATCGCCCGGACGCACCTTGCGGCTGTCCAGGGTCAGCTCACGAATCAACAGGTCTCGGTCGCTCTGGGCGAAAATCTTGCTCAAGTTGAAAGACATCAGCCGCGCCCTCCCTTGACTGGAACGACGAGGGGTGCGGCGTTGGCTTGCTGTTCAGGCGGAACCGGCGCGAGATTGTCCGGGCGCACGTTCATCAGACGCAATGTGCCCGACATTACTTTGCTGAACACCGGCGCGGAAACCAGACCACCGAAGTAACCGCCTTTGCTCGGTTCGTCGATCACCACCACGATGGCGTAACGCGGGTTGCTCATCGGACCAAAACCGGCGAACAGCGAGCGATAGGAATTTTCGGCGTAGCCTTTGGTGCCGACCGAAGTCTTACGCGCGGTACCCGACTTGCCGGCCACGTGGTACGACGGCACACGGGCACGATAGACACCGCGCGGGTCCTCGATCACCTGCTGCAGCATGCCTTGCAGGGTTTTTGCGGTCGCCTCTGGAATGGCCTGAACCGAATCCGATGGCTTGTCGGTTTTCAGAATGGTCAGCGGGACGATCTTGCCGTTGTTGGCCAGCGCCGAGTAGGCGTGCACCAATTGCAGCGCCGTCACCGACAGGCCATAGCCATAAGACAAGGTCGCTGTTTCCGCCTTGCGCCATTCACGATAGTTCGGCAGGTTGCCTACGCGCTCGCCTGGGAAGCCCAAGCCTGTGTACTGACCCAGGCCAACGCGCTGCATGGCGCGGAAGATCGCTTCGCCGCCGACGTCGAACGCGACCTTACTCATGCCGACGTTACTGGAGTTGATCAGGATGCCGGTCAGGTCGAGGATCGGGCCTTCGGTCTTGGTCACGTCACGAATGGTGTATTTGCCGATCTGCAGCGTGCCCGGATACACCTCGACCTTGTCGCTGGGTTTCCAGCGGCCACTGTCCAGGGCTGCGGTCATGGAGATCGGTTTCATGGTCGAACCCGGTTCGAACACGTCGATGATCGCGCGATTACGCATCGCCGCCGGAACCATGGTGCGACGGTTGTTCGGGTTGTAGGTAGGCTGGTTGACCATCGCCAGCACTTCGCCGGTCTTCACGTCCATGATCACCAGGCTGCCGGCCTTGGCGTCGTTTTCCTGAATCGCGTTGCGCAGTTCGCGGGTCGCCAGGTACTGCAGGCGCAGATCAATAGACAAAGCCAAGGTCTTCCCGGCCTTGGCGTTTTTCTTCACTTGCAAGTCTTTGATGAGCCTGCCGCGCCGATCCTTGATCACTTGTCTTCTGCCCGGCACGCCGGCGAGCCAGTCGTCATAGGCGAGTTCGACACCTTCACGGCCGTGATCGTCGAGGTCGGTAAAGCCCACCATGTGAGCGGTCACGTCACCGGCAGGATAGAACCGGCGGAACTCTTCCTTGCCGTAAACACCGGGAACCTTGAGATCCAGGACCGACTGGCCCTGCTCCGGGGTCAGCCCGCGAACCAGATAGATGAATTCTTTACTGGCCTGTTCGTTCAAACGGTCGGCCATGGCTTTTGGGTCCTGGCCCAACGCCTGCGCCAGTTGCGGCCATTTGCTCTTGTCCGCCTGCATTTCAGACGGGTTGGCCCAGATGGTGGTGACCGGCGTGCTGACAGCCAGAGGTTCACCGTTACGGTCGGTGATCAGACCACGGTGTGCGGGAATGGAAACGTTACGCAGGCTGCGCGCATCGCCCTGCTCGATCAGGAAGCGATGGTCGATGACCTGCAAATCGACGATGCGGTAGGCAATCGCCGCCACCAATACAGACAGCAAGCCGACCACGACACGGAACCGCCAAGGGTAGAGTGCCCCTTCGAGTTTCATCATGGCGACACCATCCGGATATCGGCGGCGTTCGGGATACGCATTTTCAGTTGGTCGGTCGCCAGCGCTTCGATGCGGCTGTGAGCGGTCCAGGTGCTTTGCTCAAGAATCAGGCGACCCCACTCGGCCTGCGCCTTGTCGCGAACACTGAGTTCGGCGTACAGCGAGTTGAGCAGCTGACGGTTCCAGTGTGCGCTGTAGGAAACGGCAATCGCCGAAACGAGGACGGCAATGAACAGCAACAGCATGAAGAAGCTGCCGCCTGGCAATGGCTTGAAGAAACCGCGACTCACCGTAGTTTCTCCGCAACACGCATGACAGCGCTGCGCGAACGTGGGTTGGCGCGGGTTTCTTCGTCGGAGGCGAATTGAGCCTTGCCGATCAGCTTGATGCGCGGCTCGAATGCCTGATGGCGGATTGGCAGGTTGCGCGGCATGTTGTCTGCCTCGCCCTTGACCAGCTTGCGCATGAACAGTTTGACGATGCGGTCTTCCAGCGAATGGAAGCTGATGACTGCCAGACGGCCGCCCACTTCCAGGGTTTCCAGCGCCGCCTCGAGACCGGCTTCCAGATCGCCGAGTTCGTTGTTGACGTGAATGCGCAAACCCTGAAAAGCACGCGTCGCCGGATTCTTGCCCTTTTCCCAGGCAGGATTGGCGACTTTCAATACTTCGGCCAGGTCGCCCGTGCGTTCGAAAGGTTGGGTTTCGCGACGAGCAACGACAGCGCCAGCCATGCGTTTAGCGAAACGCTCCTCACCGTATTCCTTGAAGACGCGGGCGATCTCTTCGGCAGGTGCGGAGTTGACGAACTCAGCGGCACTGACCCCGCGAGACGGGTCCATTCGCATGTCCAGCGGGCCATCGTTCATGAAACTGAATCCGCGCTCAGGGTCGTCCAACTGCGGCGAGGAAACGCCAAGATCAAGCAGGATGCCGCTGACTTTGCCTGCAATGCCCCGTTCCAGAGCCTCGGAGCCCAACTCGGCAAAACTGCGCTGCACAATGACAAAGCGGCCGTCTTCGGCCGCCAGCGCTTGCCCCGTGGCAATCGCTTGAGGATCTTTATCGAATCCGAGAAGCCGGCCATCCGGCCCCAGGTTCTGCAATATAAGACGGCTGTGTCCGCCTCGCCCGAAAGTGCCGTCCAGATAGCAGCCATCGGCACGCACCGCGAGAGCCTCGACGGCTTCTTCGAGCAGTACGGTGATGTGGGTAAAGCCGCTATTCGTAGTCACAAGATCAAATCACGCAGTTCATCAGGCATCGCGCCCGGTTTTTGAATAGCCGCAAGGTCCGCATCAGCAAGTGCGTTCCAGGCGTCCTCATCCCACAGTTGAAACTTGTTGAGCTGGCCTACCAGCATCACTCGCTTATCGAGCTTGGCGTAATCACGCAAACGCGGAGGCACCAGAAAACGCCCGCTGCCATCGAGTTCCAGATCAACCGCATTACCGATCAACAGTCGCTGCAGGCGACGGTTCTCTTCACGAAATGTGGCGAGCTCACGCAATTTGGCTTCGATCAGTTCCCATTCGGGGAGCGGATAGATGCACAAGCATGGGTCGACGGTATCAATGGTCACGATCAATTGGCCGGAGCTACGCGAATCCAACTCGTCACGGTACCTGCTCGGCATAGCGAGACGGCCCTTTGCGTCGAGATTGATTGCGTTTGCACCACGGAACACAGGCGCTTTCTCCGAATATTATCGTTTTGCGGTCAAAAAACCCACTTCACGCCACTTTCCGCCACTTGCGCACACTATAGGAATGCGCCCACCACACCGTCAAGGCGACTTCTTAAGGAAAACCCTTACAGGACGGAGATTTACGATGAGTAACAGAGGAGTTTTGGAAATATTCGGAGCGTTCCCATCGATAAATCCGAGGGAACTCAAAAAGATAAGGGCAAAACTTAAAGTGTTTTGTGAGGTTTAAGATTTTTTTGGCATTACACGGAGGGAGAAACGGTACAAACGAGGGGAGATAAAGGAGGTGGAGAGTCGATCTGTAAGCCGGGTTCTGTCGAGGACAGTCATTCCTCTACGACGGCCATCACTGGACATCTTTAGCAACCTACCCGGTTCCAGCGCGGGCCACGCCTAGGAACCCTATTTGGTCTTGCTCCGAGTGGGGTTTACCTAGCCACGAACTGTTGCCAGACGTGCGGTGCGCTCTTACCGCACCTTTTCACCCTTACCGGCACCGAAGCGCTTAGGCGGTTATTTTCTGTGGCACTTTCCGTAGGCTCGCGCCTCCCAGGCGTTACCTGGCACTCTGCCCTATGGAGCCCGGACTTTCCTCCCCCCTTCATTGCGGAACAATGAAAGGCAGCGACTGTCCAATCGACTCTCCGCCGCCAAGGTTAATGGCAGGGCGCCACAAGAACAAGCTTTAATAAGCCTGTCGCAGATTATAGGAAGGGCCGACGGGGATCGATCATTCCCCCTTCTGCTTCTCCAGCGCCACTTGATACAACAGATTCTTGCGCACCCCGGTGATTTTGGCTGCCACTGCCGCCGCACGTTTAAGCGGCATTTCCTGCAGCAGCAAATCCAGCACCCGCCGCGCCTCGGCACCAATGGCGTCCTCGCCTTCCGGCTCACTCCACCCCGCCACCAGCACCACGCATTCACCGCGCTGCTGATTGCTGTCGCTCTCGACGAAAGCGCGAAGCTCTCCCAAAGGCAGACCCTTGAGGGTTTCGAAAGTTTTGGTCAATTCGCGGCCGAGCACTGCCGGACGTTCAGCGCCGAAGATTTCCTCGAGATCCTGCAGGCATTCCAGAATACGGTGCGGCGCTTCATAGAAGATCACCGTGCGCGGTTCTTCCTTGAGCAACTCCAGACGGGCCTTGCGTCCCACCGATTTGGCCGGGAGAAAGCCTTCGAAGATAAAACGATCAGACGGCAGCCCCGCCGCAGACAACGCCGCGATCAGTGCACAGGCCCCCGGTACCGGCACGACCTGAATGCCAGCCGCCCGCGCCTGACGCACCAAGTGGTAACCGGGATCGGAGATCAGTGGGGTTCCGGCATCGGAAATCAGCGCGACGTCATCGCCTGCCTGCAAACGCGCAATGAAGCGACTGCCTTCTTCGCGCTCGTTGTGCTCGTGGCACGCAGCCAAGGGGGTCGCGATGCCAAAATGCTGCATCAGTCGTAACGAATGCCGGGTATCTTCAGACGCAATCAGCGACACCCCACGCAACACCTTCAAGGCACGCACGCTCATGTCATCCAGGTTGCCGATCGGCGTGGCCACCACATAAAGCGAGCCCGTAGTGGAATTCAAAGCACCCGGAGCAGTCAAAGCGCACACCTCATGTTCGATTAAAGCCTGCATTGTACAGGTTAAGGCGATGCAAACAGGGAGATTGAACAATGGACCGACACATACGCTCACACATGCAGGCCGTTGCCCCGACCCAGGACAAACTACTGCCTGAAACGCTCGATAGCGCTTCGGGGCGACCAATATCAGCGCCTTAACGCCTACAACATCGCGCCCCGGCCAGTGCTTGGGTACAATTCCACGCTAATTTGCTCAAGTATCAGGAACATAGACATGATCGCTTGCCTGCGGCTGTTATCTGCCCTCTGCCTGGCTGCCTTGTTGGCCGCTTGCGCCGGTTCGCCCTCCTCCAGCCTTGGCGAACTGCCACGCACACCCGACGCCAGCATCGAGCAACTGCTCGAGCAAGCCACTGCTGCCAAGACGCCTGACCAGGCTGCCTTGTTGCGCCTGACCGCTGCCGATCTGGCCGCCCGCCAGAACAACCCTGGTCGCGCGGCAAGCATCCTTGAGCAGGTCCAGATGGATCAGCTCAAGACCGACAAGCAAATCTACGCCAACACTCTGTCCGCCGAGCTCGCGCTGGGTCGCAGTCAGCCAAAAGCGGCCCTGACCGCGCTCAACCACCCAAGCATGCAGCATCTGGGTGAGATGCCGGTCGATCTGCAGACCCGCACCCACACCGTTCGCGCCCGCGCACTCGAGGCCGATGGCCAGACACTTGCCGCAGCCAGTGAGCGCGTGTTCATGGGGCCCCTGCTGCAAGGCGATGCCTTGAGCGCCAACAACGACGCGATCTGGACCTTGGTCGCCGCCCTGCCACCTGAGCAACTGCAAAGCACCTCCAACGACGACATGGGCGGCTGGCTGAGCCTGGCCCGCGCGGTTAAAGGCGCCGGCACCCTGGAACAACAGCAGGCTGCCATCGACAACTGGAAAGCACAGAACCCGCAACACCCTGCGGCGCGCCAACTCCCGACCACACTGGCGCAACTGCGCGAACTGAAAAGCGAGCCACTGACCAGAATTGCCCTGCTGCTGCCACAGGAAGGCCCGTTGGCCTCGGTATCCCGAGCGTTGCGCGACGGCTTCATGGCTGCTCACTATCAAGCGCAGCAGGCGGGCCAGAATCCGCCAGCCATCGATGTGTTCGACAGTTCCCGCGTGACATCCATGGACGCGTTCTACGCCCAAGCCAAGGCGGCCGGTGTTCAACTGGTCGTCGGTCCACTGGAAAAGCCGCTGGTCAAACAGTTGAGCACCCATCAACAGTTGCCGATCACGACCCTTGCCCTGAACTACAGCGACTCAACCGCTCAAGGCCCGGCTGAGTTGTTCCAGTTCGGTCTCGCAGCCGAAGACGAAGCCCGTGAAGTAGCGCGTCGCGCTTGGGCCGATGGTAAGCGCAGCGCAGTGGCCATGGTGCCAAAAGGCGAATGGGGCGACCGCGTTCTCGACGCTTTCCGTCAGAGCTGGCAAGCCAAGGGAGGCACATTCCTGGGTGTCGAGCGCATCGATCAGCCCGTTGCGCTGGCCCAGCAAGTGGCCGATCTGTTCCAACTGCGTAACAGCGAAGGTCGCGCTCAGCGCCTGCAAAGCACCACCGGCGCACAAATGGCCGCGCAGCCGAGTCGTCGTCAGGACGTGGATTTCATGTTCCTGGCCGCAACGCCGCAGCAGGCTCAACAGATCAAACCGACGATGGTCTTCCAGTACGCTGGTGACGTTCCGGTCTATGCCACCTCGCACCTGTTCACCAATAGCAACGATCAGGCGATGTACAACGACCTGAGTGGCGTGCGTTTCTGCGAAACCCCTTGGCTGCTGAACGCCAACGATCCGCTACGCCAGCAAGTCACCGCGCAATGGCCGCAAGCATCCGGTAGCCTGGGCCGCCTATACGCTATGGGCATCGATGCCTATCGCCTGGCCCCGCGCCTGACCCAGCTGAAAACCCTGCCTGAAAGCCGCATCGACGGCCTGTCCGGTAGCCTGGCGATTGGTCAGGGTCAGCGCATCGAACGCCAACTGCCGTGGGCACAGTTCGTCGACGGCAAGGTTCAGCGTCTGCCGGACACCGCTCCTTGACCACAAGCAACACGCGACAGTCCGCAGGGCGCGAGGCCGAAGCCTATGCCCTGCGGCACTTGCTGGAACAGGGTTTACAGCTGATTACACAGAACTGGTCATGCAGACGCGGCGAGCTTGATCTGGTCATGCTCGACGGCGATACAGTAGTATTCGTCGAAGTTCGCTATCGACGCCACGCCGGATAGGGTGGCGCGCTGGAAAGCGTCGATTTTCGCAAGCAGGGAAAGCTCACCCTGGCCGCACAATGGTTTCTGCAAAGCGAATCGAAATGGGCAGATTCCCCCTGCCGCTTCGATGTCGTGGCAATCAATGGCGACCCAGGCGCGGCGCCTGCGCTGAACTGGCTGCAGAACGCTTTCGACAGCTGACACCATCGATCGCGAGCCATGCCAGCACGCTCGCCGGAACACATAACCCACACTGTTTTTTTGCTCTTTGCTTTGCGGGCTGCACAGTTTTGTGCCGGGAAGCCGATGACCTGATTCAGACGTCGCCCGACCAGCCGCCCCTATTAAGGTTTTCATAGATGGACATGCAATCCCGAATTCGCCAGCTTTTTCAGGCCAGCATCGATACCAAGCAACAGGCGATGGACGTTCTTGCACCCTACATCGAGCAAGCCAGCCAGGTGATGGTCAACGCCCTGCTCAACGAAGGCAAAATGCTTGCGTGCGGCAACGGTGGTTCGGCAGGCGATGCACAGCATTTCTCGTCCGAGCTGCTGAACCGTTTCGAACGTGAGCGACCGAGTCTGCCAGCCATTGCCCTGACTACCGATACCTCGACCATCACCTCGATCGCCAACGACTACAGCTACAACGAAATCTTTTCCAAACAGATTCGCGCGCTGGGTCAGCCAGGCGACGTGCTGCTGGCCATCTCCACCAGCGGCAACTCTGCCAACATCATCCAGGCCATCCAGGCCGCCCATGACCGGGAAATGATCGTCGTGGCCCTGACCGGCCGGGACGGTGGCGACGTGGCTTCGCTGTTGCTGCCGGAGGACGTCGAAATCCGCGTTCCCGCCAAGGTCACCGCACGTATCCAGGAAGTCCACCTGCTGGCGATCCACTGCCTTTGTGACTTGATCGACAGCCAATTGTTCGGGAGTGAAGAATGATATCCAAACGTCTCAGCCTGCTGGCCCTGACGCTCTGTCTGGGCATCAGCGGATGCAGCTCGGTGATCAACGTCAGCCGCGAAGCGCCGATCGATGACGATCGCGGAACCCGCACCTTCGGCAGCAAGATCGACGACTCGCTGATCGAAACCAAGGTCGCCGTCAACGTGGCCAAGGCCAGTCCAGACCTGGACAACGCCTCGCACATCGTCGTGACCAGCTTCAACGGCGTGGTGCTGCTCGCTGGCCAGACCCCGCGTGCCGACCTCAAACAACTGGCCGAACAGACCGCAAGTCAGGTGCAGAAGGTCAAGAAGGTCAACAACGAGCTGCAGGTCATCGAACCCTCCTCTCTGCTGGCACGTAGCAACGACGCCTGGCTGACCAGCAAGATCAAGACCGAAATGCTGACCGACAGCGCCATTCCGGGCTCGCGAATCAAGGTTGTCACCGAGAACGGCATCGTCTACCTGCTCGGCCTGCTGACGCAGGCAGAAGCCAACCGCGCCACCAACCTGGTTCAGGGCGTGGCGGGCGTGCAGAAGATCGTGAAGTTGTTTGAGTACATCGACTGATGGGCATGCTGCGGATTTGAGGCACGACGGGCTTCTGCCCGGAGAGTGTAGGAGTGAGGTTTGCCCGCGATCTGCCGGGCACCGGCAGTAAATCCTGCAAACGCGGTGCGCCTGATGCTACCGAATCGAATGGTTTTGCTCCCGCTTCGCACCACGCAGACATAAAAAAGGCGATCCCTCGGGATCGCCTTTGTCGTTACCGCGCAGTCGAGTTACTTGACCACTTTCAGACTCGGCCGGCCGCTTGGGCGTGGCGGCTCGTCATCAGGCGGCAAATCGTCGTCCACGTCCAGATCTTCATCCTCATCCACGGCCGGCTCCAGATCGAAGACCATGCCCTGGCCGTTCTCACGGGCGTAGATGCCCATGACTGCGGCCACTGGGACATAGAGGCTGTGCGGAACGCCACCAAAGCGACCTTCGAAGCTCACCGCGTCATTGTCCATGTGCAGGTGGCGCACGGCGCTTGGCGAAATGTTGAGCACGATCTGGCCGTCGTTGGCGAAACCTTGCGGGACTTGCACCGCCGGGTATTCGGCGTTCACCAGAATGTGCGGCGTGCAATCGTTATCAACGATCCACTCATAAAGAGCGCGGATCAGATAGGGGCGACTGGAGTTCATCGAACGGTTCCTTAGGCCTTAGCGCATGTCGCGTTCGGCAGCAGACAGACTTGCCTGGAATGCCTCACGCGCAAACTGGCGCTCCATATAATCAAGCAGCGGCTTGGCAGGCCGCGGCAACTCGATACCCAGAATCGGCAGGCGCCAGAGTATGGGCAATAGACAGCAGTCGACCAGACTCTGCTCGTCACTGAGGAAAAAAGGCTTTTCCGCAAACAGTGGCGACACGCCAGCCAGACTTTCGCGCAACTCCTTGCGCGCCTGCGCACGGACAGCTTCTTTGCTGCGCGCATCCAGAATCACGTCCACCAGCGCGCACCAGTCACGCTGAATCCGGTGGATCAGCAGACGGCTGTTGGCCCGGGCCACAGGATAGACCGGCAGCAGCGGCGGATGCGGGTAACGCTCATCCAGGTATTCCATCACCACCGTCGACTCGTACAACGCCAGATCACGATCGACCAGCGTAGGTACGCTGCCGTACGGGTTCACCTCGATCAATTTGGCCGGATGACGACCCTCCACAACATCGATGATCTCGGCGCTGACACCTTTCTCGGCGAGCACGATGCGCACGCGATGGGAATAGTGGTCGGCGGGGTCGGAGTAACAGGCCAACCGATTGGTCACGCCCATGGCGGTCCTCCTCGCTTGTTAAATATTCAAAAGCACAAAAGACGAACGCGCCCAGAAGGCGCCTCCGGCAACATTCACAGACAGCGGATGTTCGTCGCGGGCGACAAGATAGCTCATTTACTCGAAGTAAATTCTGCAATCTTTCGCCCGCCACTATACCCGCTCTGCGCCCACTACCCGAACGAGGCTCTACAGAGCGCGTTCCGCTCAGCTCGGGCTGGTAGGAAAAGTCGTCGGGCAAAGATCAGGCAAGGCAAAAACAGGCGAGGAACGGGCGGGGTCGCGCTCGACTTTAGGGGGCCTAAATGAGCATTCCGAGACTGTTTTTGATGCGCCATGGTCGAGCGCAGCCACCTTTCGGACAAAGCCTGGACCTGCTTGAGGTCAGTGCACATCCTTCCAGTATTCGCGCTTGAGCAGGTACGCAAAGATGAACAGGACCGCCAGATACAGCAGCACGTAGGTGCCGATACGCTGATGTTGCAGCTTGACCGGATTAGCCGAATACGCGAGGAAGGTCACCAGATTCTTGACCTTTTCGTCGAACTGCTCTTCAGTCAGCGTTCCGGTCTTTGGCACGATGGTCAACTGGTCGCAGGCTTCGTGGGTCAATGGAACGCCTGTCAGCGGGTCGTACTGTTTCTTGTCATCTTCGACCACCTGCACCTGCTTGCAGCCGATCACTTGACGGCCCTGCAGCCCGACAAGCACGTTAGGCATGCCCACGTTCGGGAACACCTTGTTGTTCACGCCCCAGGGCCGCGCAGGGTCCTCGTAGAACGAACGCAGGTAGCCGTACAGCCAATCGGTACCGCGCACCCGTGCCACCAGCGTCAGATCGGGCGGCGCGGCGCCGAACCAGGTCTTGGCGTCGGCCGGTTGCATCCCGGTGAGCATGTGATCGCCGATCTTGGCGCCGGTGAACACCAGCTTGTCCAGCATCAACTCGTGGGGTATACCGAGGTCATCGGCCACCCGCTCGTAGCGCTGGAATTTCGCGCTGTGACAGCCCATGCAGTAGTTGACGAAGGTTCGCGCGCCGTCCTGCAGCGCGATCCTGTCGGAGACATCGATATCAACGCTTTCCAGCTCGGGCCCACCTTGCTCGGTCGCCAACGACAGGACAGGCAGAGCGACCAGCATAAAAACCGCCAATAGCTTTTTCATCAGCCCGTCACCCTCTGCGGAACCGGTTTCGTTCGCTCCATCCGGGTATAGAACGGCATGAGGATGAAATAGGCGAAATACACGAAGGTACATACCTGCGAGAGCAATGCCCGTCCAGGGCTGGGCGGCAACACCCCGACAATCCCCAGAATCACGAACGCCCCACAAAACAACAGCAGCCAGATACGGCTCAGCCAGCCCTTGTAGCGCATGGACTTGACCGGGCTTCGATCCAGCCACGGCAGAACGAACAACACCGCGATTGCCGCGCCCATTGCCATCACGCCCATGAGCTTGTCCGGGATCGCCCGCAAAATTGCGTAGAACGGGGTGAAGTACCAAACCGGCGCAATGTGCTCCGGCGTCTTGAAGGCATTGGCTTGCTCGAAGTTGGGTTTCTCCAGGAAATAGCCGCCCATTTCCGGGAAAAAGAACACGACCGAACAGAAGATGAAGAGGAACACCACGACGCCGACGATATCCTTGACGGTGTAGTAAGGGTGAAATGCGATGCCATCGAGCGGCTTGCCGTCCTCATCCTTGTATTGCTTGATATCGACGCCGTCCGGGTTGTTCGAGCCCACTTCATGCAATGCCAGCACATGCAGCACCACCAGTCCCAGGATCACGATCGGCAAGGCAACCACGTGCAGGGCGAAGAAGCGGTTCAGGGTGATGCCGGAAATCACGTAGTCACCACGGATCCACTGGGCCAGGTCATTGCCGATCACCGGAATCGCGCCAAACAGCGAGATGATCACCTGAGCCCCCCAGTACGACATCTGCCCCCAAGGCAGCAAATAGCCCATGAAGGCCTCTGCCATCAGCGCGAGGTAAATCAGCATGCCGAAGATCCACACCAGCTCCCGCGGCTTCTGATAGGACCCGTATAGCAGCCCGCGGAACATGTGCAGGTAGACGACGATGAAGAACGCCGAAGCCCCGGTGGAATGCAGCAGGCGCAGGATCGAGCCGTATTCGACGTCACGCATGATGTATTCGACGGACGCAAACGCCTCCTCCGCCGAAGGCGTATAGCTCATGGTCAGCCAGATGCCGGTAACGATCTGATTGACCAGCACCAGCAACGCCAGCGAACCGAAGAGATAGAAGAAGTTGAAGTTCTTGGGGGCGTAGTACTTGCTGAGATGGTCTTCCCACATCGAAGTGGCGGGAAAACGTGCATCGATCCAGTCCATGAACTTGCTCATTACGCTTTCTCCTGATCGACACCGATGACGACGATTGAGTCCGACTCGTAGGAATGCGGAGGCACTGGCAGATTCAGCGGTGCAGGTTGCGCCTTGTAGACGCGCCCTGCCAGGTCGTAGTGAGAGCCATGACAGGGACAGAAGTAGCCACCCAGCCAGTCTTTGCCCAGATCGGCGGGTGCTACTTCGGGGCGAAACGTGGGAGAGCAACCCAGGTGGGTACAGATCCCGATCAACAGCAAAATCTCGGGCCTGATCGAGCGAACGACAGGGTCAACGTAAGCAGGCTGGGTGGAGTTTTTGGATTCGGGGTCAGAGAGTTGCGCAGTGAGCTTGCCCAGATTGCTGAGGATTTCCGGGGTGCGATGGACGATGAAAACCGGTTGGCCGCGCCATTCGGCAATCATCTGCTGGCCTGGCTCGATCTTGCTGACGTTGACTTTGACCGGCGCGCCTGCCGCCCTGGCTTTTGCGCTGGGAAACCATGACCCCACGAACGGGACCGCAGCGCCTACCGCCCCGGCCGCCCCCACCACAGAGGTGGCCGCGACGAGGAAGCGACGCCGGCCTGGATTCACGCCGTCATTGCTCATTCCGTCCTCTCTCATCAGCTTGCGGAAGCCTGCCTGGCCTTTCTTTCGAATTATTTGTTTTTAGCTGTCAAACATCTTGCCTAACGGCATCAAACTCCCTCACATCCCAGGGCATTACCTGTCGGTGAAAAGCGGGAGGCCCTATGAAACGAGGCGCCTATGAATGATTCGTGCCGTCAATCGATAATAGACGCCCATAAAAAAACGCCCAGTTCCATAAGGACTGAGCGTTCTTTTTGAACGAAAGCGAATTAACGCTTCGAGTACTGCGGACGCTTACGCGCTTTACGCAGACCGACTTTCTTACGTTCAACTTCGCGAGCATCGCGAGTAACGAAGCCTGCTTTGCGCAGTGCGCTACGCAGCGTTTCGTCATAGGACATCAGAGCGCGAGTGATACCGTGGCGGATTGCGCCAGCTTGACCACTCACACCACCGCCGATGACGGTGACGTAGATGTCGAATTTTTCACCGGTCTCGGTCAGTTCCAGCGGCTGACGAACTACCATGCGGGCAGTTTCGCGACCGAAGAACGAATCCAGGGAGCGGTTGTTGATGGAGATGTTACCGGTACCTGGACGCAGGAAAACGCGTGCGGTTGCGGTCTTGCGACGGCCAGTGCCGTAATTTTGAGTCGCCGACATAATGAACTATTCCGTTAAAACTTCAGTTCTTGGGGCTGCTGAGCAGTATGAGGGTGTGCAGCGCCCGCATAGACTTTCAGCTTACGATACATGTCGCGACCCAGCGGGTTCTTAGGCAGCATGCCTTTGACCGCGGTCTCGATCACGCGCTCAGGAGCTTTGGCGATCAGCTTTTCAAAGTTGATCGACTTGATCCCGCCCGGGAAACCGGAGTGAGAGTAGTAGATCTTGTCGGAGGTCTTGGCACCAGTAACACGGATTTGCTCAGCATTGATCACGACGATGTAGTCGCCAGTGTCGACGTGCGGAGTGTATTCCGGTTTGTGTTTGCCACGCAGACGGCTCGCGATCTCAGTGGCCAGACGACCCAGGGTCTGGCCAGCAGCGTCGACGACATACCAATCGCGCTTTACTGTTTCCGGTTTAGCGGTAAAAGTTTTCATTCTTTAAAGCCTCAAAGGCCGCCCTGAAAAATAGACGGCGGAGCATACTCATTAGTACGGTCTTTGACAAGTCAAAGGCCGCCGGGCACGAACGCTATAGGGGGCTCGGGTCAGCGCGTTCGATCGCAGCGGTGTCTTGTGTCGCGGGGCATCACTCCCATGACAAAGAGACGCGGAATTATGCAGATTGCGAAAAAAATTTCAACCTGCTTTTATGGCTCTTTTCAAAAGGAGCGCCAGATGGACTATCGCAAACTGGGTAGAACCGACCTCAATGTCAGCGCAATCTGCCTCGGCACGATGACCTGGGGCGAGCAAAACAGCGAGTCCGAGGCCTTCGCCCAGATCGAACGGGCAAAAGCGGCGGGGATCAATTTCATGGATACCGCCGAGATGTATCCGGTGCCGCCGAAGAAAGAAACCTACGCCAGCACTGAAACCATCATCGGCAACTGGTTTAAGAAGAACGGCGATCGCGCCGACTGGATTCTGGCCAGCAAGATTGCCGGTCCCGGCAACGGTATCGATTATGTGCGCGACGGTCAGCTGAAATTCAACCGCGACCACATCGTCGCCGCCGTGGACGCCAGCCTCGAGCGTCTGCAAACCGACTACCTTGACCTCTACCAGCTGCACTGGCCGGAACGCAGCACCAACTTTTTCGGCAAGCTCGGCTACGCCCACAGCGAAGAGCAGTTCACGCCATTGCTGGAAACCCTCCAGGCACTGGACGAGCAGGTCAAGGCCGGCAAGATCCGTCATGTCGGCCTGTCCAACGAAACGCCTTGGGGCACGATGAAATACCTGGCCGAATCCGAGGCTCACGGCCTGGCGCGCCCGGTGTCGATCCAGAATCCATACAACCTGCTCAACCGCAGCTTTGAAGTGGGCCTGGCAGAAATCGCCATTCGCGAGCAATGCGGTCTGCTGGCTTATTCGCCGATGGCCTTCGGCCTGCTGTCCGGCAAATACGCCAACGGCGCACGGCCGGCCAAAGGCCGTCTGAGTCTGTACAGCCGCTTCACCCGCTACTTCAATCCGCAGTCGGAAGCAGCCTGCGCACGCTATGTCGCTCTGGCCCGCGAACACGGCCTGGACCCAGCTCAAATGGCCCTGGCATTCGTGACCAGCCGTGCGTTCGTGACCAGCAACATCATCGGCGCGACGACGCTGGAGCAACTGGAAAGCAACCTGGCCAGCGCTGAGCTGGTGCTGTCGGAGGAAGTGCTGGCAGGGATCGAGGCGATACACAAGGATCAGCCCAATCCTGCTCCGTAACGCTGCATACCTGTAGAAGCGCGCTTGCCCGCCAATAGCAATTTGTCTGAAAACATATTGTTAGCTGAAATACCGACATCGCGGGCAAGCGCGCTCCCACAAGGTCAAGTTCGCGTCAAAGTGAACGAGCAATAATCTCTTTCATGATCTCGTTGGTCCCCGCATAAATCCGCTGCACCCGAGCATCGGCCCAAGCCCGGGCGATCGGGTATTCCCACATGAAGCCGTAGCCGCCATGCAACTGCACGCATTCATCGAGCACCTTGCATTGCAGGTCGGTGGACCAGTACTTGGCCATGGCCGCCGTAGGCACATCCAGCCTGCCTTCCAGATGCAACTCCAGGCAGCGGTCGATGAACGTGCGGCCGATCTGTACTTGCGTGGCGATCTCCGCCAGCTTGAAGCGCGTGTTCTGAAAGTCGGCGATGGCCTGCCCAAACGCTTTGCGCTCGCGGGTGTATTCCAGCGTCCACTGCAACGCCGCTTCGGCTGAAGCGATCGCACCGATGGCCACTGTCAGCCGCTCCTGGGGCAATTCCTGCATCAAATAGGCAAAGCCCATCCCGGCTTGTCCCAGCAGATTTTCCCTGGGCACCCGGACGTCCTGAAAGAACAACTCCGACGTATCCTGCGCCTTCATGCCGACCTTCTCCAGGCGCTTGCCCTTCTCGAACCCCGGCGTACCCGCTTCGACCAAAAACAAGCTGGTGCCCTTGGCGCCGGCCTTGGGATCGGTTTTCGCGACCACAATCACCAGGTCCGCGAGAAAGCCATTGGTGATAAACGTCTTGGAGCCATTGATGACGTATTCGTCGCCATCCAGCACGGCCGTGGTCTTGACGCCCTGAAGATCGGAGCCAGCGCCCGGCTCGGTCATGGCAATGGCCGTGACCAGCTCGCCGGAGACCATCTTCGGCAGATATTTCTGCTTCAGGGCCTCGCTGCCGTAGTGGAGGATGTAGGGCGCAACGATGTCCGAGTGCAGGGAAAATCCGATGCCGGTCAGGCCCAGTCGGTAAATTTCCTCGATCACCACGGTTGTATAGAGGAAATCCGCTGCCATGCCGCCGTACTCTTCCGGCAGGTGCGAACACAGCATGCCCTGCTCCCCTGCACGGTTCCAGAGCGTGCGGTCGATATGCCCCTGCTTCTCCCACTGCGCATGAAAGGGCGCGGCCTGCTGCTCGAGAAATTTGCGAACGCTGGCGCGGAAAAGCTCGTGCTCGGAGCTAAAGAGTGTTCTTGGAAGCATGGGACACCTTGGCGTGAAGGAGGATTGTCGGACACGATTGCAACCAGAGCGTATTCCGAGCCCAATGACGACGACACTGGACACATCCGACAAAAAATAAGACGATCACGCCGTTGCTTGACCACTTTCCCATATAAGAACAACAGATTATGTCTATTCAACACACCGCGCCGTTGCGGCGCGTCAGCATCCTCGCGATCGACGGGATTTTCGCCTCTACCCTTACCCAGGCCAAGGACTTCTTCCATGTGGCCAGCCTGCGCTACGGCAAACAGTTGGGCCAAGGCCTAAAAGCCGCTTTCGAAACCCGCCTGATCAGTCCGGATGGCAAACAGGTACGCAGCTTCAGCGAAGTGGTGCTGCCGGTCGATGGCGTATTGGAAAACGCCGACATCATCATCCTGCCCGCCTTTGTCGACAACTTCGACACCCTGCGCGAGCGCTATCCACAGATCCTGCCATGGCTGCGCGAGCAACATGCCCGTGGCGCGGTGCTGTGCGGCGAAGCCAGTGGCGTTTTCTGGCTGGCCGAAGCCGGTCTGCTCGACGGTAAGGAGGCGACCACCTATTGGCGCTTCTTCAACGAGTTCGCCGAGCGTTTCCCCAATGTGTTGCTCAATCAGGATAAGCACCTGACCGATGCCGATAACCTGTATTGCGCAGCCGGCAGCATTTCGGCGTGCGATCTGTATATCTATCTGATCGAACGCTTCTGCGGGGCCAACGTCGCGCAAACCGTCGCCCGGGACATTCTGTATGAGGTGCAGCGCAGCTATGCGCCGGGCCGCATGGGATTTGGCGGGCAGAAGCTGCATCAGGACGTAATCATTCTGCAGATCCAGCACTGGCTCGAAGAGCATTTCGCCGACAAATTCCGCTTCGAAGACGTCGCGCGGGAGCACGGCATGAGCATTCGCAATTTCATGCGCCGCTTCCAGACCGCAACCGGCGACAAACCGCTGCACTACCTGCAACGCCTGCGCATCGAAACCGCCAAAGGCCTGCTGTCGGGCTCGCGTAAAAGCATCAAGACCATCAGCTATGAGGTGGGCTACGACGACGCCAGCTTCTTCGCACGACTGTTCAGGCAACACACCGAACTCTCGCCCAATCAGTATCGCCAGCAATTCCAGCAAGCGGCCTGAACCGCCTACGCAATTCTCAGACAAGTTGTGCGCTACATAGCTAAGACCTTGCTGCCAGTCCTCTTCAGTAGCCTGACCCATCACGCCACACTGAAGAGGACCGGTCAGGATGACCATTGGATCGAGCTACGCTTACCCCGCAAAAATAGCCAGGCACCTCGCCGCCCAACCGCATTCGGATTGGGCAGCGCGCTTTCCCAACCCGCCAGATCTGTGTTTCGACTATCGAAAGTTGCTTGAACAGCCTGACGGCATAGCCAGCGCCAGCAGCACGTCCCACAAGATTTGCATCATCGGTGCTGGCGTCACCGGACTTGTGGCCGCCCGAGAATTGCTTCGCTGCGCAGACCTTCGTTTCGAGTGACACAAAGATTCCCCAGATACGGGTGACAGACACTTTCGTACATGACGTCTACATGTATCGCTACAACGACCACTATGAAGACGACTGCATTTTATTGAGTTACACCTGGGAGGATGACGCCACCAAACTCGCGTCATTCCCGGATCAGGAGCTGGTTCAGAAGTGTATGGATGAACTCGATCGCATCCTGATGAACTGCAGCAATGTCCAACAGCGGCTGTCGCCTTACATCGATTCCGAGAAGGCTGTCGTTCAACGTTGGGTCACGGATCGCGATGCACTGGGTTGCGCGAAACTCTATCGACCGGGGGCATATCAAGACGCCGTGAGCCTGATGAGCTACAACCGCGAATATGCAGCGCAGTCGGGCCTCTATCTTTCGGGCGAATCCTTTTCGGTCGATGCGGGCTGGACAGAGCCATGTCTGCGTGGCGCCGTCGATGCGGTCATTCATATCTGCGATAAAACCGGCGCACGGTTCAATGGTGGTTTTTCCATGCGCGACTATCCGCGTTATCGAGTTTGACGTAAACGCATTAAGCCAATTAACTCTGGATTGGCTTTTAATCAAGAAGTCGATCCACACGCGCAACTAACTCCCAACAAGAACTTTCCTATACCACTCTCAGAAACGGCCGACTTGTCCAATTCAAATGAATGCCATCTTATAAAAAAGCCATTCATACGAATAACAAACAGGCCGACTCATGCATACAAAGAAAGCTGCCAGCCCCATCCGCGTCGCCGTTATCCAGTGCGACCCGCAATGTGGAACAGAAAATTGTCAACGCAACATGGCACTCATGTCTGAGTCTTGCGCAGCAAGCGGTAGAACGCGGTGCCAATCTGATCGTTCTCCCCGAGTTGTCCAGCACCGGCTACACCTTTGAGACGCGCGAACAGGCATTTCTCCACGCAGAAGCGATTCCTGAAGGGCCGAGCGTGCAACAATGGATCGATTTTGCCCGCGCTCACACTGTCTATCTCGCGGCCGGTCTGGTCGAGCAGGCCGGCATGAAACTCTTTGACTCAGCCGTACTGGTGGGACCCGAGGGCTTCATCGGGGTGTACCGCAAAGCGCATCTGTGGAATCAGGAAAAGCTCTGGTTTTCGCCGGGCGACCTGGGATTCCCGGTCTTCGAAACGAAGATCGGTCGCATTGGCCTGCTGATCTGCTGGGACATCTGGTTCCCGGAAGTGCCGCGAATACTGAGCCAGCAAGGTGCGGACATCATCTGCAGCCTGAACAACTGGGTCTGGACGCCCCCTCCGCTGTTCGACAACGCCGGGCGGTGCATGGCGACCTACCTGACGATGACGGCGGCACACGTCAACAACGTTTTCATCGCTGCAGCCAACCGCATTGGAACCGATCGCGGCGAACGCTTTCTCGGCTGTTCACTGATTGCCGGCACCAATGGCTGGCCTCTGGGGCCGGTCGCGGATGCCGAGCAGGAAACCATCCTCTACGCCGACATCGACTTGAGCAGCACCCGAAGTGCGCCCATCTGGAACGACCTCAACGACCTGCACCGGGACCGTCGTACAGATCTGTACGACGCCATGCTGGGCTACACCGGCCATCCACAACTGCCACGCTGAGGACCCGGTCATGAACAACACCTTTCGACGTGAATACAACCGGCACGTTCAACGGCAGATCGTTGGCTCGCTGCTGTCCCTCAGCGGCTTGCTCGTCGCAGTCACGCTTTCGGTCATCAGTGGCCTGTGGCTGGTCCGTGAGCTTGAGCTTCAGACTGCGTGGCCCAGCTACGACGACATTGCGCAAAACCTGCACTTGCCCGCCTCCTGGTGGCGCTGGGTGGTCGGTGACATCAGCGAGTTCGCCTTCTACAAACATGAGTTCGCGTCCATTGGCCTTCTGGCTGGGGCAGCGCTGGCCTACTTCGGCAGCCGCAATGGCAAGGCCTGGGCGGGATTTCCCATCTGCTACGGCACCGGATTGTGGCCCTGGCTGATCATCAGCTCGCTGCTCGGCCTGCTGCTGAGCAACCTGCTCTGGGGCTGGATGCTGTCGGCGCAAGCCTGGCAACCCACCTTCGTCGCCTTCGTCTCACTGCCTGCGGCCATGGTGCTGCTGTTCGGCCGAGGCTGGCGGGTGGCGGTCAGCGGCGCGCTGCTGGGGGCGACGCTGGTCACACCAACGGCGTTGCTGATCGTCAACCATGTGTGCAATCCACTGGATCTGCCAGCGGTGGTCGGCAGTGTACTGGGCATGGCCTTTGCCAGCCTGCTGGCGTTTCAGTTATGCCGCTGGTTTCCCACGCTGGTCCGCGGCCGTGAAGTCCAGAGCCAACAAGCCAAGCCTGCCACACCCGCTCCTGCTCCCAGCTACGGCGCGGCTTGGGTGTTGCGCCGCATACTGGCGGACTTTTCCGAAGCACCGTTCTTCGGCAACGAGCTGGCAAGCCTGGGATTGCTCGCAGGAGTGGCGCTGGCATTTCTGATCAATCCGCACAGCCCTGCCTACGGCTCGGGTCTGCTACCCGCGTTGATGGGTGGGCAACTGCTCAGCGCAGCCATCGGCGTGTTGCTCTGGCGCAAGCAATGGATCCGACTCGGTTGGTATCCAACCTACATCCCACTGGTGTCCGTGGTGCCCGCCGCTATCCTGACCTTGGGTGCGAGCATGTCGGTGATCCTGCCGAGTGCGCTTCTTGGGGCTGTAATCGCACCGCCATTTGCCACCGCAATGGCTGCTCGTTTGCCAAAATACATGCATCCTTACATCGCCAACGTCTTGTCGATGGCCATCAGTACCCTGCTGATCGTGCCGCTGACGGGCGCGCTGCAACCACTGGTTTGAGCCTTCAATTCACTCAAGAGAATCACAATGACCAAACCTGTACTCGCGATCGCCGCATTGGGTGGCACGGTCAGCATGCAAGCCCAGGCGGGCCAAAAAGGCGTCATGCCCAGCCTGACAGGGGAAGCCCTGCTGGCAGCGGTACCCGGCCTTTCGGCGCTGGCAGATGTCCGTGCCGAAACCCTTTGCCTGCACCCCAGCGCATCGCTGGATTTCGACGACTTGCTGCACCTGCTCGAATGGGCGAACAGACAGGTCGATGCCGGGGCTCAAGGCGTCGTTGTGACCCAAGGCACCGACAGCATGGACGAAACGGCGTTCTTTCTGGATCTGCTGTGGGAAAAGAACGTGCCTGTCGTCATCACCGGCGCCATGCGTGCCGCCACCCAGCCAGGCGCCGATGGACCGGCCAATCTGCTGGCAGCTACCCGGGTGGCGCTGGACGAAGGCAGTCGTGGGCGCGGCGTGCAGGTCGTCATGAACGATCAGATCCATAGCGCCCGCTACGTCAGCAAGTGCGACTCGCTGGCGGTCCACGCGTTTGCGTCGCCGCTGTTCGGTCCACAGGGGCTGATCATCGAAGGGCGAGCGGTTTATCTGAAAGCGCCCCACGCCCGGCTGACCCTGCCCGCTCCGGTCCTTCGGAGCCATCAAATCGCCCTGCTCGAAGCCACGTTGGGCGATGCGCCGCTGATACTGGAGCGGATCGTTGATTTGGGTTACAGCGGCGTGGTGATTGCGGGCTTTGGCGCCGGGCATGTTTCCCGGGAGTGGGCACAGGTGATCGGAAGGCTGACAGGTACTCTCCCGGTGATCGTAGGCACGCGAACTGGCTCAGGCTCTACAGCGCGTGAAACCTATGGATTCGAAGGCGGCGAACTGGATTTGATCGCGAAAGGGGCGCGAATGTCGGGCCTGCTCTCGGCGAGGAAAGCGAGGATTCTGCTGTGGCTGCTGATGGGTTCCGGGCGTGAGGACGAGCTTGAGCATTGGCTGGCGATGATTTAGCGCATTCTATAGGAGTGCGCTAGCCCGCGATGACAGTGCGTCAGACACGCACAGATCATTCGCAATCGCGGGCTAGCGCTCTCCTGCAGCGGCATCAAGGCTTGTGGGCGCGCGCGAGGAACTCGTGGGATTGCATTTCCAGCAGACGACTCAACGTGCGCTGGAACTCGAAGTTCAAGCGACCGCCGGTGTACAAATCCTTCAATTCAACCTCCGCCGAGATGATCAGCTTGACGTTACGATCGTAGAATTCGTCGACCATGTTGATGAAGCGGCGGGCGATGTCGTCGGTGGTGACGCTCATCTGTTCAACACCACTGAGCAGCACGGCATGGAAGATCTTGCCGAGTTCGATGTAGTCGTTCTGGCTGCGCGGTCCGTCGCACAATTCGCGGAAATCGAACCAGGCCACGTCGTCGCAGGTACGCAAAGCCTTGATCTGGCGGTTCTCGATGATCAGCACATCGTTTTCGACGGCCTTGGTGCATTCGGGGGTCAGCGCACGGAAGCTTTTGCGCATGCTCTCTTGCGCGGCCTCGTTGAGCGGGAAATGGAACAGTTCAGCCTGCTCCAGGTGACGCAGACGATAATCCACTCCGCTGTCGACGTTGACGATGTCTGTGTTCTGCTTGATCAGCGCAATGGCTGGCAGGAAACGCGCACGTTGCAGGCCGTCCTTATACAGACCGTCCGGCACGATGTTCGACGTGGCCACCAAAGTCACGCCGTTCTTGAACAGCTCTTCCATCAGCGTGCCGAGAATCATGGCATCGGTGATGTCGGACACGAAGAATTCGTCGAAGCAGATCACCCGGGCTTCACCGGCGAATTGCTTGGCAATCAGCGTCAGCGGGTTTTTCTCGCCCTTGAGCTTCTTCATTTCTTCGTGCACGCGCTTCATGAAGCGGTGGAAGTGCGTACGCATCTTGTCTTCGAACGGCAACGCTTCGAAGAAAGTATCGACCAGATAGGTTTTGCCACGCCCTACGCCGCCCCAGAAATACAGGCCCTTGATCACCGTGACGTTTTTCTTGCCAAACAGCTTGCCGAACAGGCCCGGCTTGTTCTCATGGGCTGCGACCAGATCGTCGTACAGACGCTGTAGATGACGCACCGCGTTTTCCTGGGCGGCATCATGGAAGAATTCGGGTTTTTTCAGGTCGTTCTGATAACTTTCTAAGGGCGTCATATTCGCTGGCTAAGGAGCAAAAACGGGCCGCCACTGTAGCGATGGCCCGTTGGAATGGCAATTAATCCTGTTGTGGCGCCAGGGCCAGTTTCAGGCTCTCGACCGCAGCATCACGGGCAGCAGCATCGGCGAACGCGGGGCTATCCGCGACGCACGTGCCTTCCAGCCATACGGTAAAGGCCTCGCCTTCTGTCCGAATGTCCAGCTCGCCACCTTGCTGCAGCTGTTTGGTCACGGCGCCAGCAGCCTTGCCGTCGGCGAAATTGCGCGACAACAGCAGTTGCTCGCCATCGGCGGCCAACAGACGAAAACGGAAGCTGCCATCGTCTTCACGGAAGCTGACGAAGCGCGCGCCTTTGCTGGCTTTTTTCTTGGCCGTGGCAACGGTTTGAGTGCTTGCGCGGAAAGATCGCAGGCCAACCGCTTCACGCAGTTCACCGAGGAACGGTGTAGCGATGCGCCGGGCTTTCTGCGCACCGGTTTGCAGAATGTCTTCCAGATCGGCCGGGCGTTCAATCAGACGATGGTAGTTTTCGCGGGCTTCGCCCAACTCGCCATCGAGCAGCTGGAACAGACGCTGCTTGGCGTCGCCCCACCCCAGGCCCTGTAGCAGATCGGCGCGGAACTCGTCGCTCTGCGACTTGCTGGCGAATGCCTGATACAGCGTGAACAGGTGCGAATTGTCCGGGTCCTTCGCCTCGCCCGGCAGACGCGAGTCGGTCACGATGCGCGAGATCGCATCCTTCATTTCCCTGGCGCTGCTGAACAGTGGAATGGTGTTGTCGTAGCTTTTCGACATCTTGCGACCGTCCAGGCCCGGCAAGGTCGCGACGCTCTCCTCGATCAACGCTTCGGGCATGACGAAGAACTCCTTGCCATTGCCGAACAGATGGTTGAAACGCTGGCCGATGTCGCGCGCCATTTCGACGTGCTGAATCTGATCGCGCCCTACCGGGACCTGATGGGCGTTGAACATCAGGATGTCAGCGGCCATCAGCACCGGATAGCTGAACAGCCCCATGGTGACGCCAGCGTCCGGGTCTTCACCCGCTTCGACGTTTTTGTCCACCGACGCCTTGTAAGCGTGGGCGCGGTTGAGCAGGCCCTTGGCGGCGACGCAAGTCAGCAGCCAGGTCAGCTCGGGGATTTCCGGGATATCGGACTGGCGGTAGAAGGTCACGCGGTCGACGTCCAGACCGGCAGCCAGCCAGGTCGCGGCGATTTCCAAGCGCGAGCGCTGAATGCGCAGCGGGTCATCGCACTTGATCAACGCATGGTAATCGGCCAGGAAGTAGAACGAATCGGCGTCACTCTGGCGGCTGGCGACGATAGCCGGGCGAATGGCACCGGCGTAATTGCCCAGATGGGGCGTACCGGTGGTAGTGATACCGGTCAGGATACGAGTGGTCATGTCGGGTCGCTTATTCTGGGTGCAGCAATCAGTTCGAAAGGCGCGGCAGGACCAGATCCTTGAGGTCGGTCAGCTTGCCATGGAAAAAGTGTCCGCATTCTGCCACTTTCAGCAGCTCATGGGGGCGAGAGAGTGCGTCAGACCAGGCATATACGAGTTGTGGGTCGACGACTTCGTCGGTTTCCGGCTGGATCAGAGTTACCAGGCCTTTTTGCGGCAGCGCGCTGGGGTCGGCAATACGCATGACCGCGGGCGCGACCATGAACAGATGATTGAGCGTTTCGCCGCGAGCTTCAAGGCGACCACCGAGGGTTGCGGCCACGAAACCACCGAAGGAAAAACCGAACAGCGTCATCGGCAAGTCGGGGTGTCTTTCGCGCAGCCAGGCCACCGCGGCTTCGGCATCGTCGACTTCGCCCTGGCCCATGTCCGACCTGCCGGCACTGGCACCGACGCCACGGTAATTGAAACGCAGAGTGATGTAGCCGGCATCGCGGGCCGTGCGTTGCAGGGTCGAGATGACTTTATTGAGCATCGTGCCGCCCTGAACCGGGTTAGGATGGCAGATCAGCGCCACGCCTTTTGCCCCTTCCAGGTCAAGGTACAGGGCTTCGAGTTGGCCCACGGGGCCGTCAATGAATACTGGGGTTTCACGCATGAGCAAGAATGAACTCCGTGACCTTCAATTGGGTCGACTCGTCTAGCTGATTGTCTGTGGCTGGCATATCGACGACGTGTCGCCGCTATACAGCGCAGGTTCGAGCCGTTAACGTAAAGCAAAGCCGTTTATAGAGGAAGGACTCGTGGATTACTCGCTCTTAGTTTGGTTGCTGCCGACTATTGCCCTGATCGTTGGTGTAGCCATCGGTTTCTTCGTGGCGCGTGCGCTGCCCCACGCCGCGCCTAACAGCACTCAGCGCCAGCTGGATGACGTTCAGGAGCGTTTCGACACGTATCAGAACGAAGTGGTTACTCACTTCAATAGCACGGCTAACCTGGTGCAGAAGCTGTCCCAGAGCTATCAGGACGTACAGGAACACCTTGCCGATGGCGCGAATCGTCTGGCCACCGACGACATCACCCGCCAACGCCTGCTCGCCGCGTTGCACCCAGACGCACTGCAAGCGCCTCGCGATCGTCTGACTCCGCCGCGTACGGTCGCTGAACCGCCACGGGACTACGCCCCGAAAGCGCCTGACTCGCCAGGCATGCTGGATGAGCAGTACGGTTTGAAGAGGTAAACAGAAACCTATCGAAAAGCCCGCCCCTGAGGTGATCAGGGGCGGGCTTTTTTGTGGACGCTCGGAAAAGCCTTACGCGATTTCCAGAAGTGGCCGGTTACACCTTCGTTAGGCGCGTCCTATGCTCTGCCCCGAAATTTCTGGAGTCGCCATGCACATCATCAAGACACTTGCAGCCTGCGTTGTGCTGACGGGTTGCGTTTCGCCCGGCTGCACCGAGGATTGCTACATCACTGAGCAGAAGGAGTATGAGTCCCGGCTGGACGCGTTATGCGACAAGCATACGTTCGACAGGCGCTGTGAGGGGCGATCGTCGTCGCGGCTTGCATTGTGAACATGAACACCTGCCTTTGATTCGGCCGCGGAGCCTGCACTGGGCCAGTGGGAGTGAGCTTGCTCACGAAAGAGCCAGTACATTCAAATCAGATATAGGGTCTGGATGTCAGCCTTCGTGAGCAAGCTCACTCCCACAGGGCGATCGCATCGCGAGACAACCGCACAAACCAAAAACCCGCCATCACTGGCGGGTTTTCTGTACGACGAACGAGGCTTAGATCGCGCCGCGAACCCGCAGCAGATCCAGCACGTGCTTGACGCTGTCTTCGACACTCAGGGTCTGGGTGTCGATCACCAGATCGGCATCCAGCGGAACGTCGTACGGGAAGGACTCACCCGGGATGTTGTCCTTGCCCGCAGCGTACAGGCCCTGTGGATCGCGTTCACGGCATGCCTGAGGCGAAGCCTGGACGTAGACGGTAATCAGACGATCATCGCCGATCAGCGCCTTGGCGTTCGAACGGCCCACTGCATCCGGCGCGACGAACGCTGCGAGGGTCAGCAGGCCCGCTTCGTTGAACTGACGCGCCACATGGGCGGCTCGACTCCAGTTCTCGGTGCGTCCGGCGCGATCCTGCGGCAAGCCTTTGTTCAGGTCGTGACGCAGGTTCTGGCCGTCCAGGACGTACACCGCGCGGCCCATGTCGAACAGCTTGCGCTCAACGGCATAGGCCAGAGTGCTCTTGCCCGCGCCGGACAGACCGCTGAACAGAACCGTGGCGGGCTTCTGACCGAAACGCTGAGCGCGCTCTTCGACCGAAACGTGCGCCAGTGCGCCGTGGTGATTGCCTGCGCCGGTAGCGACCGGCTTGGCGATGATCATGCCCGCGGCAACGGTGCCGTTGGTCAAGCGGTCGATGACGATGAACGCGCCGGTGGTGCGGTTGCTGTCGTAACCGTCAAGTGCGATTGGCGCATCGAGGCTGATCTTCACGCGGCCGATTTCGTTCAACTGCAACGCACTGGCAGGTCCTTCTTCCAGCGTATTCACATCGACCCGATGGGTGATGCTGACAATCGAACCCGGCACATAAGAGGTAGCGCGCTTGATGTCGTATTTCTTGCCCGGCAGCATCGGCTCTTCGGCCATCCACACCAGCATGGCGTCGAAGGCATCGGTCACCTGCGGGACGTTGTCTGCATGCACCAGCAGGTCGCCACGGGAGATATCGATTTCGTCTTCCATGGTCAGGGTTACGGCCTGACCCGGGCCTGCGTGTTCCAGCTCGCCCTCGAACGTGACGATGGATTTCACGCGGCTGGTCTTGCCCGAAGGTAGAACGACGATGTCATCGCCCTTGCGCACGATGCCGCTGGCCAGCGTACCGGCGAAGCCGCGGAAGTTCAGGTTCGGACGGTTGACGTATTGCACCGGGAAGCGCAGATCATCGAGGTTGCGGTCGTTGGCGATCTCGACGGTTTCGAGGATTTCCATCAGCGACTTGCCGGTGTACCAGGGCGAACGCTCGCTCTTGTTCACCACGTTGTCGCCCTTGAGCGCCGACATCGGAACGAATTCCATGGTGCTCGGCTTCAGGGATATACGATCGGCGAATTTCAGGTAGTCGGCCTTGATCTGCTCGAAAATCTTCTCGTCGAAGCCATTGAGGTCCATCTTGTTGATGGCGACCACGATGTGCTTGATGCCCAGCAACGAGGCGATATAGCTGTGGCGACGGGTCTGGGTCTGCACGCCGTAACGGGCATCGACCAGAATGATCGCCAGGTCACAGGTGGAAGCACCGGTGGCCATGTTGCGGGTGTACTGCTCATGGCCGGGGGTGTCGGCAATGATGAATTTGCGCTTGGCCGTCGAGAAGTAACGGTACGCAACATCGATGGTGATGCCCTGCTCGCGCTCGGCTTGCAGACCGTCCACCAGCAGCGCCAGATCGACGTCATCGCCGGTGGTGCCGGACTTCTTGGAGTCACGGGTAATGGCTTCAAGATGATCTTCGTAGATCATCTTGGAGTCGTGAAGCAGACGGCCGATCAGCGTGCTCTTGCCGTCATCGACGTTGCCACAAGTCAGGAAACGCAGCATTTCCTTGCGTTCGTGCTGGCCCAGGTAGGCGAGGATGTCCTCGCTGATCAAATCAGATTGGTGACTCATTGCATTCAAGCTCCAAGCTGTAAGCTTCAAGCGGCAAGCTTGTCGGCGTACAGCTAGTTAGAAATTTTGTTGATCAGCCCGCCGAGCATCTTGAAGATCTCCAGATTTGCTCGCAGAGCAGGCGGTAGCTCGCTACACCTTGGAGCTACGCGCTTCTGTCTTGCCACGTGCCGCTCGTAACTTGAAGCTTAGAAGTAGCCCTGGCGTTTCTTGTCTTCCATGGAGCCCGCACCATCGTGGTCGATGACGCGGCCCTGGCGTTCGGACGTGCGGGTCAGGAGCATTTCCTGAATGATGTCCGTCAGGGTCTCGGCCTCAGACTCGACAGCGCCCGTCAACGGGTAGCAGCCGAGGGTACGGAAACGCACCTTCTTCTTGACGATACGAGCCTTTTCCTCATCGGTAAGGTGCTCGAGGATCCGATCGTCGTCGATCATGATCAAGGTGCCGTTCTTCTCGATGACTTCACGCTCGGCGGCGAAGTACAGCGGGACGATCGGGATGCCTTCAAGGTAGATGTACTGCCAGATATCCAGCTCGGTCCAGTTGGAGAGCGGGAACACGCGGATCGACTCGCCTTTGTTGACGTTGCCGTTGTAAACGTTCCACAGCTCGGGTCGCTGGTTCTTCGGATCCCAGCGGTGTTTGCTGTCGCGGAAGGAGTACACGCGCTCCTTGGCGCGGGATTTCTCTTCGTCGCGACGGGCGCCACCGAAGGCGGCATCGAAGCCGTGCTTGTCCAGCGCCTGCTTCAGGCCCTGGGTTTTCATGATGTCGGTGTGCTTGGAGCTGCCATGGGTGAACGGGTTGATGCCCTGCGCCACACCTTCCGGATTGACGTGGGTGATCAGATCAAGCCCCATTTCCTCGACCATCTTGTCGCGGAAACGGTACATCTCCTGAAACTTCCACTGGGTGTCGACGTGCATCACCGGGAACGGCAGCTTGCCCGGGAAGAACGCCTTGCGCGCCAGGTGCAGCATCACGGCGGAATCCTTGCCGATCGAGTACAGCATCACCGGGTTATCGAACTCGGCGGCGACCTCGCGGATGATGTGGATGCTTTCCGCCTCCAGCTGTTTCAGATGCGTCAGTTTGTCGACCATGGTTACTCACGGGATAACGTACTTTTATGGAAAGCCTGCGGGCTTCGTCGAGCGGGGCACTTTATCATGAGGCCCGATTCTATTCAGCGACCCATATAGATCTAAACGATCTAAGTTTATAGCCCATAATTTGGTTGCACGCCGTCGCGGGACGTCAAATGGGATTTGGACAATCGATGAACAGATGCTCGAGCGCGAAACGTCGCGCTAGATAGTCGCCCAGCGCCTGCACGCCATATCGCTCGGTTGCGTGATGCCCCGCTGCGATGAAGCTGATGTCATTTTCCCGAGCGCTGTGGAACGTCTGCTCGGACGCCTCGCCACTGAGGTACAAATCGACGCCCGCTACAACGGCCTGGTCGATATACCCCTGCCCGCCTCCAGTGCACCAGCCGACGCGGCGGATCATTTCGCTACCTTCTATAAGGAGCGGTTCACGGCCGAGCGAGCTCTGCACACGGTGGGCGAAATCACGCGGGGTCACCGGCTCGGACAGCGACCCGACCAATCCCACGATGCGCGCATTTTCCGGATCAATCGGCCCTTCGACGGTGATGTCCAGCTGCCGTGCCAGTTGCACGTTATTGCCTACCTCGGGATGAAGATCCAGAGGCAAGTGGTACGCCAGCAGACTGATGTCGTGCTTGAGCAAGGTCTTCAGGCGACGCTGCTTCATGCCGGTGATGCAAGGATTTTCGCCTTTCCAGAAATAGCCGTGGTGCACCAGAATCAGGTCGGCATTGGCTTCGACCGCAGCGTCCAGCAAGGCCTGACTGGCCGTCACCCCAGAAACGATACGGGTGACCTGCGGACGTCCCTCGACCTGCAGGCCATTGGGGCAATAATCCTGAACCCGGGCACTGCCCAGATAGCGATCGGCTTCCTCGACCAGAGTGCTCAGCGAAACAGCCATAAAAGTCTCCTAAATAGGCATTTCAGACCGTGCCGGTCCTCGTATAATGCCCGCCATTATGGCGCAGACAAGCCTCAAACCCTGCGCGTTCACTTCAGGACTCTTTAAATGTTCAAAGCGCTGCGTTTTCTCGGCTGGCCCTTGCTGGCCGGCGTGCTTATTGCGTTATTGATTATCCAGCGCTACCCGCAGTGGGTCGGCCTGCCAAGCCAGGACGTCAATCTGCAACAGGCACCCCAGACAGCCCTTATCCAACAGGGACCGGTGTCCTATGCCGACGCGGTCGGCAGCGCGGCGCCAGCGGTGGCCAACCTGTACACGACCAAGATGGTCAACAACAAGCCAAACCACCCGCTATTCGAAGACCCGCAGTTTCGTCGTTTCTTCGGTGACAACCTGCCCAAGCAGCGCCGTATGGAGTCGAGCCTGGGTTCGGCGGTGATCATGAGCCCGGAAGGCTATTTGCTGACCAATAACCACGTGACCTCCGGCGCTGACCAGATTGTCGTGGCGTTGAAGGACGGGCGTGAAACCGTTGCCCGTGTCATCGGCAGCGATCCGGAAACCGACCTTGCCGTGCTGAAAATCGATCTGAAGAACCTGCCCTCCATTACCCTCGGCAGCTCTGACAGTATTCGTATCGGCGACGTCGCGCTGGCCATCGGTAACCCGTTCGGCGTCGGCCAGACCGTCACCATGGGCATCATCAGTGCCACGGGCCGGAACCAGCTGGGTCTCAACACTTACGAAGACTTCATTCAGACCGATGCGGCGATCAACCCCGGTAACTCAGGTGGTGCGCTGGTAGATGCCAATGGCAACCTGACTGGGATCAACACCGCGATTTTCTCCAAGTCTGGCGGCTCTCAAGGTATCGGCTTCGCGATTCCGACCAAGCTGGCACTTGAAGTGATGAAGTCAATCATCGAACACGGCCAGGTGATTCGTGGCTGGCTGGGCATCGAGGTACAGCCGTTGACCCAGGAACTGGCTGAATCCTTTGGCTTGAAGGATCGCCCCGGCATCGTTGTCGCCGGGATCTTCCGTGACGGTCCCGCGCAAAAAGCCGGTTTGCAGTTGGGTGACGTGATTTTGAGCATCAACGGCGAACCTGCCGGCGACGGGCGCAAGTCGATGAACCAGGTCGCACGCACCAAGCCTTCGGAAAAAATCGCGATTCAGGTCATGCGCAATGGCAAGGAATTGAAACTGACGGCGGAGGTTGGTTTGCGTCCGCCGCAGACTCCGGCGCCTGCTGCCGAGGACTGAGCCCTGTAGGAGCGCTCTTGCCCGCGATTGCGGCGTGTCAACCATGATTGATGCGAGGGACGCAACACAATCGCGGGCAAGCGCGCCCCTACAACTGCCCTTCCACGTCGGGCAACTTAAAGCTCTCCCAACGCCTCAATCAGCGCCTGATTCTGCTCAGGCGTGCCGACGGTGATGCGCAGGAATTGCGCGATGCGGTCCTGCTTGAAGTGACGCACGATCACCCCCTGCTCACGCACTTTGGCCGCAAGACCAGCAGCGTCATGTTTGGGGTGGCGGGCGAAGATGAAGTTCGCCGCCGACGGCAACACCTCAAAGCCCTTGCCCTGCAGTTGCTCAACCAGTTTTTCACGGCTGGCAATGACCAGGTTGCAGGTCTTCTCGAAATACTCGCGATCATCGAATGCAGCGGCCGCGCCGACGATGGCCATGCGATCCAGCGGGTACGAGTTGAAGCTGTTCTTCACGCGCTCAAGGGCCTCGATCAGATCGGGGTGCCCCACCGCCAGCCCCACGCGCAGACCGGCCAGCGAACGAGACTTGGACAGGGTTTGCGTCACCAGCAGGTTTGGGTATCGATCCACCAGGCCGATCGCCGTCTGCCCACCGAAATCGACATAGGCCTCGTCGACGATCACCACCGAATCCGGATTCGCCTTGAGGATCTGTTCGACCGCATCCAGCGCCATCAGGCAACCGGTCGGGGCGTTGGGGTTCGGGAAGATAATGCCGCCGTTCGGACGCGCGTAATCTTCGACGCGAATCCGGAACTGCTCGTCAAGCGGCACGGCTTCGTACTCAACGCCGTACAGACCGCAGTAAACCGGGTAGAAGCTGTAACTGATGTCCGGGAACAACAACGGCTTTTCCTGCAGGAAAAACGCGTGGTACGCATGGGCCAGCACCTCATCGGAACCGTTGCCGAGGAACACGCGGTTGGCTTCCACGCCGTAATAGCGAGCCACGGACTGCTTGAGCAGGTCGCTGTTCGGATCGGGGTACAGGCGCAGATCGTCGTTGACTGCAGCGCGCATCGCTTCAATGGCCTTCGGTGACGGGCCGTAGGGGTTTTCGTTCGTATTCAGCTTGACCAGCTTGCTCAGCTTGGGTTGTTCGCCCGGCACGTAAGGCACGAGGTCACGGACAAAAGGACTCCAGAATTTGCTCATGCTCACTTGCCTTCTTGTTGGTTGTCGACGATCCGGTATTCGGCACTGCGCGCGTGGGCGGTCAGTGACTCGCCACGGGCCAGCACTGAAGCGGTCTTGCCCAGCTCCGATGCGCCCTGCTCTGAACAGAAGATGATCGAGGAGCGTTTCTGGAAGTCGTACACACCCAGGGGCGAGGAGAAACGCGCGGTGCCAGAAGTCGGCAGCACGTGGTTCGGGCCGGCGCAGTAGTCGCCCAACGCTTCGCAGGTGTGCCGCCCCATAAAGATGGCACCCGCGTGACGAATCTGTGGCAACCAGGCTTCTGGATCCGCCACGGAAAGCTCCAGATGCTCCGGCGCGATGCGGTTGGCAACTTCGATGGCCTGGTTCATGTCGGCCACCTTGATCAGCGCGCCGCGGCCGTTGATTGAGGTGTTGATGATTTCGGCACGCTCCATAGTCGGCATCAGCCGGGCGATACTGGCGGCGACCCTGTCGAGGAACTCGGCATCCGGGCTGACCAGAATCGCCTGGGCGTCTTCATCGTGCTCGGCCTGGGAGAACAGGTCCATCGCGATCCAGTCGGGATCGGTCTGGCCGTCGCACACCACGAGAATTTCCGAGGGACCCGCGATCATGTCGATGCCTACCTGACCGAATACGTGGCGCTTGGCCGTGGCGACATAAATGTTGCCCGGGCCTACGACCTTGTCGACTTGCGGCACGCTTTCAGTACCGTAGGCCAGCGCTGCAACCGCCTGTGCGCCGCCGACGGTGAATACGCGGTCGACACCGGCGATGCATGCAGCGGCCAGCACGAGTTCGTTGATTTCGCCTCGCGGGGTCGGCACCACCATGACCACTTCGCCCACGCCGGCAACCTTGGCCGGAATCGCATTCATCAATACCGACGATGGATATGAAGCCTTGCCTCCTGGCACGTACAGGCCCGCGCGATCCAGAGGCGTGACCTTCTGCCCCAACACCGTGCCGTCGGCTTCGGTGTAGCTCCAGGAGTCCTGCTTCTGCCGCTCGTGATAATTGCGCACGCGGTCGGCGGCCTTTTCCAGCGCCTGACGCTGAGCCGGGGTGATGCGGGTCAATGCCAGTTCCAGGCGCTCGCGCGGCAGGATCAGGTCGGCCATCGAGGCGACGTTCAAGCCGTCGAAACGTTGGGTGTACTCCACAAGGGCGGCATCACCGCGCTCACGCACGTTCTTGATGATGTCCAGCACACGCTGATTGACCGAGTCGTCAGACACACTTTCCCAGCTCAGCAGATGAGCCAGATGTCGAGTGAAATCCGGGTCAGCAGCGTTGAGTCGGCGAATGGCGTTGGAAGTGGTCATAGCGTGAGCCTCATTGATTGGCGTTTTCTCATATGCCTTGAACAGCGGCAGCCTAAGCTACCAAGCCATCCGCGCAGGCACCTGAGAAATTTGGCTATGACACGGATAGCTGGGCGCAACCTTGTTCAAGGTCGCGCGAAACAGTCAACCGCGGTGTCGCGACTCCACAGCAGTGCGCAGGGTATCGATCAACGACTGGATGCGGGCGTGCTGCATTTTCATCGAAGCTTTGTTGACTACGAGACGCGAACTGATGTGCGCGATCAGGTCCTGAGGTTCAAGACCGTTAGCACGCAGCGTATTGCCGGTATCGACGACATCTATGATCTTGTCTGCCAGACCCACCAGCGGGGCCAGCTCCATGGAGCCGTACAGCTTGATGATGTCGACCTGACGGCCCTGCTCGGCGTAGTAACGCTTGGCGACATTGACGAATTTGGTAGCGACGCGCAGACGGCCTTTGGGCTCGGCAGCACCGACAGCGCCCGCGGTCATCAGCTTGCACTTGGCGATCTGCAGATCCAGTGGCTCGTAAAGGCCCTGGCCGCCGTATTCCATCAAGACGTCTTTGCCCGCCACGCCAAGATCGGCCGCGCCATGTTCTACATAAGTCGGCACATCGGTCGCACGTACGATGAGCAGACGGACGTCGTCCTGAGTCGTAGGAATGATCAACTTGCGGCTCTTGTCGGGATTCTCGGTCGGCACGATGCCCGCGGCAGCGAGGAGCGGCAGAGTGTCGTCAAGAATTCGGCCCTTGGACAGTGCGATGGTCAACATGGGAAACGTCAGTCCTTATCAGCAAGCGCGTGTCGGGTCGCAATCGGCGCCCGGCCACCTTCGAGTCGATGGCAAAGACTCGAAGTGAAACGATTCAAAAGGTAAAACCTTTACTCGGCGGCCCGCTGCCTGCAGGTAATACAGGCAACGGGGCGCTGATCACTGCTAGCCCGGAACGCGGCGGATCTTCGCACCCAGCATCTGCAGCTTCTCTTCGATGCACTCGTAACCACGGTCGATGTGGTAGATGCGGTCGATCAGCGTATCGCCTTCGGCGATCAGCGCCGAAATCACCAGACTGGCTGAAGCACGCAGGTCGGTCGCCATCACTGGCGCGCCCTTGAGCTTGGCACAACCGGTAACGATGGCAGTGTTGCCTTCGACCTGGATCTGCGCGCCCATGCGGTGCATTTCATACACATGCATGAAGCGGTTTTCGAAAATGGTTTCGATCACTGCACCGGTGCCTTCGGCAATGGCGTTCAGCGAAATGAACTGCGCCTGCATGTCGGTCGGGAAAGCCGGGTACGGCGCGGTGCGCACGTTGACGGCTTTCGGACGCTTGCCGTGCATGTTCAGTTCGATCCAGTCGGTACCAGTGGTGATCTCGGCGCCGGCTTCGCGCAGCTTCTCGAGAACGGCTTCCAGAATCGTTGGATCGGTGTCCTTGACCTTGACGCGACCGCCAGTGGCAGCGGCGGCAACCAGGTAGGTACCGGTCTCGATGCGGTCAGGCATGACGCGATAGGTCGCCGAACCCAACCGCTTGACGCCATCGATGGTGATGGTGTCGGTGCCTGCCCCGGAGACTTTCGCACCCATGGCGTTCAGGAAGTTCGCAAGATCGACGACTTCCGGTTCGCGGGCGGCGTTCTGCAGCACGCTGCGACCGTTGGCCAGCGCGGCAGCCATCATGATGTTCTCGGTGCCGGTCACGCTGACGGTATCGAAGAAGAAATGTGCACCATGCAGGCCACCCTCTGGCGCCCTGGCCTTGATGTACCCGCCTTCGACATCGATGATCGCGCCCATGGCTTCCAGGCCACGGATGTGCAGGTCGACCGGACGCGAACCGATGGCGCAACCGCCAGGCAGCGCGACTTCCGCTTCGCCGAAGCGCGCAACCATCGGGCCGAGAACCAGAATCGAGGCACGCATGGTTTTCACCAGCTCGTACGGCGCGACCAGGGTCTTGATGGTGCGAGGATCGATTTCGACGCTGAGCTTTTCGTCGATGATGGGCTCGATGCCCATACGGCCAAACAGCTCGATCATCGTGGTGATGTCATGCAGGTGCGGCAGGTTGGCAACGGTCACAGGACCATCAGCCAGCAACGTGGCTGCGAGAATCGGCAGGGCAGAGTTCTTCGCCCCGGAAATGCGGATTTCGCCATCAAGACGAATGCCGCCAGTAATAATCAGTTTGTCCATTAGAATCTCGACGCCAATTTGGCTCAGGTGCGCTCGGCCCATGCAGCGCGGCTGAAAAATTTCATGGTGACCGCATGGATGCTGCCATCGGCGATCCAAGGGTTCAAATGCGTGTAGATCTGCTGCTGGCGCTTGACTGGACTCAGTGTAGCCAGTTCGTCGCTGATCACGTTCAGCTGGAAGTTGCAGCCTTCGCCTTCAACTTCGACCTGGATTTCTGGCAGTTTACCTTCCAGGAAGCTTTTAACTTCTACGGCCTGCATGCTTAACCTCAATCGGCGCCCTACGCGCGCGGGTCGGCCATCATACAAAAAAGCCCTCTCGTTGCGAACCCTACTTTATAGGAGCCGGACGAGGGGCTTGATCGATGAGAGCAATCAATGTTGTTCGAATAGCTCAGTGAGCTCTGACACCTGGGCGATTTCGCGCATGTCTTCAGGCAACGCACGAACGGTCACTGACTTGCCAGCGGCCTTGGCATCGCGCATGAAGCCTAGCAGCAGGGCGAGACCCACGCTGCTGGACTTCTCGACCTCCGAGCAGTCCAGCACGATCGCTGGCGCGTCACTGGTCTTGATCAGCTCGGCCCCTTGCTCGCGCAGGGCCGGACCGGTGCGGTAATCCAGTACGCCGAACAGTTTCAGTTCGCCGCCGCCCATCGCAGTGATGCATGCATCAGTCATTGAGCAGCCTTGCCATCATCGGTTTTTTCCTTGGCCTTGGCGACTTCGCCAGCCCAGCCATTGATGGTCTTGTCCAGATTGTTGCCATTACGCTGCATGGCGTCGGCGAACTGATCACGGAACAGCTTGCCGATGTTGATGCCGTTAATGATCACGTTGCGCAACTTCCATTCGCCGTTGACCTTCTCCAGCGTGTACTGCACAGGGTAAACAGCGCCATTGCTACCTTTGACGGTCATGCCGACACTGGTGCGATCGCCCGACTCATCTTTCGGCGGATCAACCGAGATGCCCTGGTTGTTGTATTCCAGCAAGGCGTTGCCGTAGAACTGGAACAGCCCTCTTTTGAAGTTCTCCGCGAAGGTCTGCATTTGCGCGGGCGTTGCGTTGCGCGAATACTTGACCGTCATGATGCTTCTGGAAATACCTTCGGCATCAACCACTGGCCCTACAATGGTGTTCAGCGCGCTGTAAAACGCGCTGGGGTCTTGCTTGTACTTTTCTTTATTAGCGCTCAGGTCCGCCAGCATCTTGTTGGTCGTTTCTTGCACCAGATCGTGCGCAGAGCCCGCCGCGTTGGCCATCAAGGGCAGCGCTGCAAGCAGTACCAGCAGGCCACGTCGCAAGGTAGAGATCATGAACAGCTTCCTCATTTGGCGTCTTTATTGACCGTATTAAGCAGGAATTTACCGATCAGGTCCTCGAGTACCAGCGACGACTGGGTGTCATGAATCGTGCCGCCGTCCTTCAACAACTGCTCGTCGCCACCCACGCTGATGCCAACATATTTCTCGCCCAGCAAGCCTGCGGTGAGAATGGAGGCGGTGGAGTCCGAAGGCAGGTTATTGACCTTCTTGTTGACTTCCATGGTTACGCGGCCGGTGAAGGTATCGTGGTCCAGATCGATTGCTGTGACCTTGCCGATGGTCACACCGGCCATGGTCACCTTCGCTCTGACAGTCAAACCGGCGATATTGTCAAAATTTGCATAAAGTTTATAACTGTCGTTGGTCGTGCTGGCGCTCAGACCGCTGACGCGCAGGGCGAGCAACAGCAAAGCCAGGATCCCGGCCAGCAGGAATAGGCCGACACCGGTTTCGAGGGTGCGGTTTTGCATCAGAAGTCTCCAAACATCAAGGCGGTCATAATAAAGTCCAGGCCCAGTACGGCCAATGAGGCGTAAACCACGGTCTTGGTCGTGGCGCGACTGATCCCCTCTGAAGTGGGCTCGCAGTCATAGCCTTGGAACACGGCAATCCAAGTGACCACAAAGGCGAAGACGACGCTTTTGATGACACCGTTGATCACGTCGTTAGGGAACGAGACGCTGTTCTGCATGTTCGCCCAGAAGGAACCCTCGTAGACGCCCAGCCAATCGACCGCGACCCACGAGCCGCCCCAGATGCCGACAACACTGAAAATGAGGGCCAGCACCGGCAATGAGATGAAACCGGCCCATAGACGCGGCGCGGCAATGTACTTCAATGGGTCGACGCCGATCATTTCCAGGCTGGACAACTGCTCGGTGGACTTCATGTTGCCGATCTCGGCCGTCAGCGCCGAACCCGCACGACCGGCGAACAGCAAAGCCGTCACCACCGGGCCGAGCTCGCGCAGCAGGGTCAGAGCAACCATCTGGCCGACCGCCTGCTCGGAACCGTACTGGGCGAGAATACTGAAGCCCTGCAGCGCCAACACCATGCCGATGAACACACCGGACACGACGATGATCGCCAGCGACATCACGCCAACCGAGTAAAGCTGGCGAACCAACAGTTGGAAACCGCCGCCGATTCCGCCTCGCCCGAGCAAGGCATGAACCAGAAAAATCCCCGAACGCCCCAGCACTGCAACAATATCGATCGCGGAGCGCCCCATCAGGCGAACACGATCCATCAATGACTTTCTGCGCATCAGCGCTTCCCCAAAAGATCTTCGCGATAATCCGGTGCCGGATAGTGAAAAGGCACGGGGCCGTCTGGATCCCCTGTCATGAACTGACGGATGCGCGGGTTATCCGACTGCATCAGTTCCTGCGGCGTACCCTGCCCCAGAACCTGACCGTCACCGACCACATATAGATAGTCAGCAATGCTCGCCGTCTCGGCCAGATCGTGAGACACCACGACACTGGTGATGCCCAGCGCATCGTTGAGCAGCCGGATCAGGCGCACCAACACCCCCATGGCGATCGGGTCCTGCCCCACGAATGGCTCGTCGTACATGAGAATCTGCGGGTCCAGCGCAATCGCCCGCGCCAGCGCAACGCGTCGTTTCATACCGCCGGACAGCTCATCGGGCATCAATTCGACCGCGCCGCGCAGACCTACCGCCTGCAACTTCAGCAGCACGATGTCGCGAATCATGTCCTCTGGCAGCTTGGTGTGAACCCGTAGCGGGAAGGCCACGTTTTCGAATACGTCCAGATCGGTGAACAGCGCACCGCTCTGGAACAGGACTCCCATCTGCTTGCGAGCGTCGAAAAGATCGCTGCGCGATAGCTTCGGCAGGTTCTGGCCATTGACCCAAACCTCGCCGCTGCTCGGACGCAGTTGTGCTCCCATCAGCCGCAGCAGCGTGGTTTTACCACTGCCCGACGGCCCCATGATGCCGGTGACTTTGCCCCGGGGGATGTGGATGTCCACATTATTGAAGATGCTGCGCGTACCGCGTTTGAAGGACACACCCTTCAATTCGACCGCGTAGGCGTTATCGGCACTCATCTAAACTCCTTGCGATGCAGCCTGTCTCTCAGATGTCGCGTCCTTGACGAACGACACACTGTCTGGAGGGGCCGAACAAGCGGCGAACTATAACACCGCTGTCGTACGACGCCAAAGCTCCAACACGGCAAGTCGCAATCAGGGAGAAATATTTCGACGCCAGTGGAAATTTCCTGCACGGAATGCGGCCATCTGCTGAACAGGAACTGACGGACCGAGAGATTCTATGAACAAAGAGCGACGATGAAGCGTGAGGCTTTTGAACATTGTCGCTATAATCCCGGCCTTTTCCCCCGACCGACCCTTTCCTGATATGACCAACGCTCGCGACCTGATCCAATCTGCACAGCGCACCATCCGCCTGGAAATTGAGGCCGTGGAAGGTGTGCTTGCTCACATCGATGCAGATTTCGTAAGCGCTTGCGAGATGATTCTGGCAAGCCAGGGCCGCGTGGTCGTGGTCGGCATGGGCAAATCCGGGCACATCGGAAAAAAAATTGCCGCCACCCTGGCCAGCACCGGCACCCCGGCCTTTTTCGTACATCCGGCCGAAGCGAGCCATGGCGACATGGGCATGATCACCAGCGCCGACATCATCCTGGCGCTGTCGAATTCAGGCAGCACCGCCGAGATCGTCACTCTTCTTCCCCTGATCAAACGCCTGGGCATCAAGCTGATCAGCCTGACCGGCAATGCCGAGTCGACACTGGCGAAGGCGGCTGACATCAATCTCAATGCACGCGTCGAAAAAGAAGCCTGCCCGTTGAATCTGGCGCCAACTTCATCGACCACCGCTGCACTGGTCATGGGTGACGCGCTGGCGGTCGCCCTGCTGGATGCACGCGGCTTCACTGCCGAAGACTTCGCGTTCTCGCATCCTGGCGGCGCGTTGGGGCGTCGTCTGCTGCTCAAGGTCGAGCACGTGATGCATACCGGCGCTGAACTGCCCCAAGTGGCTCGTGGCACGCCACTGCGCGACTCGCTGATGGAAATGACCCGCAAGGGCCTGGGCATGACCGCCATCGTCGACGCCGATGGCCGTCTGGCCGGGATCTTCACCGACGGCGACCTGCGCCGGACCCTGGATCGCGACATCGATATCCGCCAGGCGACCATCGACGATGTCATGACCGTGCACGGCAAAACCGTGCGCGGTGAAATGCTGGCGGCCGAGGCCCTGAAAATCATGGAAGACAACAATATCGGCGCGCTGATCGTGGTCGACGAGAAGGACTATCCGGTCGGTGCGTTCAACCTTGGTGATCTGCTGCGCGCGGGAGTGATGTAAATGAGCGCTAATAACGACGAACTGCTGCAACGCGGCAAACAGATCAAACTGGCGGTTTTCGATGTCGACGGCGTGCTGACCGACGGCCGCCTGTACTTCCTCGAAGACGGCAGCGAGTTCAAGACTTTCAACACCCTGGACGGTCAAGGCATCAAGATGCTGATCAACTCGGGTGTCGCCACCGCCATCATCAGTGGACGCAAGACGCCTGTGGTTGAGCGTCGCGCGAAAAACCTGGGCATCGCCCACCTTTATCAAGGCCGCGAAGACAAACTGGTGGTGCTCGACGAGCTTTTGCAGCAACTGAACCTAAGCTACGAACAAGTGGCCTATCTAGGTGACGACCTGCCGGACCTGCCGGTCATTCGCCGGGTAGGCCTGGGCATGGCGGTCGCCAATGCCGCCGGATTCGTCCGCCAGCATGCCCATGGCACCACCCAGGCACGGGGCGGCGAAGGCGCGGCCCGGGAATTCTGCGAGTTGATCCTGAATGCTCAGGGCAATCTCGAAGCGGCCCACGCCGCCTACTTATAGAAGTGGATTTATGCTGAGCAAAAGAATTCGTACATTCCTGATCTTCGGCGTGCTGGCGCTGCTGCTCGCGGCGGCCGGCTACTGGAATATCAGCCCGGAAAGCTTCATGGACCAGCCAAAGGCTGCCGTCGATGAGAGCGCCATTGACTACTACGCGATGAACGCCCACAGCATTCAGTACCTGCCCGACGGCGCGATGCAGTACGACATGACCGCCGACAAGGTCGAGCATCTGAAGGCCACCGACGTCACGCTGATGACCACTCCCGTGCTGCAGATGTTTCGCGGCTCGGAGTTTCCTTGGCACGTCCAGAGCGTGCGCGCCGAGGTGTCGCCCGGTGGTGACCACGTCGAGCTGATCGATCAGGTTCGCATCAACCGCACTGACGAAAAGAAACGCACCACCATCATCACCAGCACCCGCATGACTGTCTTCCCTCAGAAGCAATATGCGGAAACCGCTCAACCCGTTAGAATCGACGGCTTCAACGGCGTGAGCACCGGTACGGGTATGAAAGCCTATCTAAAAGAAAGCAGGATACACCTGCTATCGAACGCAAGAGGACAGTATGAGGCTCCTTAAAACCCTCCCTATTTTGCTCGGCCTGGGCGCAGCACTGGGAAGCGTGAGCGCCTGGGCTCTGCCGAACGATCAGGATCAGCCTATCCGTGTTCAGGCGGACGATGCTCAACTGGACGACAAGCAAGGTATCGCGACCTACACAGGCAACGTTGTCATCACTCAAGGCTCGATGAAGGTCACCGGCAACAAGGTGACCATGACGCGCACGCCCCAAGGCGACATCGACGTCGTGACCTCGGTAGGTAACCTGGCCTACTTCGAGCAACTGCAGACTGCCGGCGACCCGAAACCCGTTCAGGGCTGGGGCGTGACGATCCAGTACCATGCGCCGCAAAACCGGATCGTACTGATCGACAAGGCCAAGGTGATCGACAAGGACAACAACACCACCCAGGGCGAGAAGATCGTCTATGACACAGTCAGGAAGCTGGCCAGTGCCGGACGTGCCACAGGCAGCAAGGTCACTGAGGCTCGCCCACGTGTCGATATGGTGATCCAGCCGAAAAAGAAAACCGACCAGCAGAAGGCCCAGTAATGGCGACGCTGAAAGCCCAACACCTGGCCAAGGCCTATAAAAGCCGACAGGTCGTACGCGACGTCAGCCTGTCCATCGACAGCGGTCAGATTGTTGGCCTGCTGGGTCCCAACGGTGCCGGCAAGACCACCTGCTTCTATATGATCGTCGGCCTGGTTCAAGCCGACCAGGGCCGCGTGCTGATCGACGATCAGGACGTCAGCCACCAGCCCATGCACGGTCGCGCCCGCGCCGGTATCGGCTATCTGCCGCAAGAAGCCTCCATCTTCCGCAAACTGTCGGTGTCGGACAACATAATGGCCATCCTCGAGACCCGCAAGGAACTCGACCGCGCCGGACGCCGCAAGGAGCTGGAAAGCCTGCTGCAGGAATTCCACATCACGCACATCCGCGACAACCTCGGCATGAGCCTGTCCGGCGGTGAACGCCGCCGTGTAGAAATCGCGCGAGCCCTGGCGACATCGCCGAAGTTCATCCTGCTGGACGAGCCCTTTGCCGGCGTCGACCCGATCTCCGTGGGCGATATCAAGCAAATCATCTACCATCTCAAGGCTAAGGGCATCGGCGTCCTGATCACCGACCACAACGTCCGTGAGACCCTCGACATCTGCGAAACTGCCTACATTGTCAATGACGGGCAGCTGATCGCAGAGGGCGACGCCGAAACCATCCTGGCCAACCAGTTGGTGAAGGAAGTGTATCTCGGCCACGAGTTCCGCCTGTAAACAGGACGATGACAAGGGGTTGGCCGGCGATCGCAACATACGCCTCATCGCCAACCTCGCAATAATTGTCATCACACCCTAGGCAAACACTCAGGTTTCAGGCATATAATTTGCTTAAGTTGGCGCCCAGGCGCCCTAGTAGTGGATGGCGCGCATGTGCGCCGGCGAATAAGGTGTTAAGCCCCTGTCATGAAACCTTCGCTAGTCTTGAGAATGGGCCAGCAGCTGACGATGACGCCGCAGCTGCAACAGGCCATCCGCTTACTCCAACTGTCGACACTGGATCTCCAACAGGAAATTCAGGAGGCACTGGAGTCCAATCCTATGCTGGAGCGCCAGGAAGAGGGCGACGACTTCGACAACGTCGATCCCATGGCCGACAACATCGAGCAAAAGCCCAATCCCGACGTTCAGGAACCCACGTATCAGGAAGCTGCCCCCACGGTCGATAATCTGGAAGACGGCGAATGGAGCGAGCGCATTCCCAATGAATTGCCTGTGGACACCGCTTGGGAAGACATCTATCAGACCAGCGCCAGCAGCCTGCCCAGCAACGATGATGACGAGTGGGACTTCACCACCCGCACATCGGTCGGCGAGAGTCTGCAAAGCCACCTGCTCTGGCAGCTGAACCTGGCGCCGATGTCCGATACCGATCGCCTGATCGCGGTTACGCTCATCGACTGCATCAACAATCAGGGTTACCTCGACGAATCGCTTGAGGAGTTGCTGGACGCCTTCGACCCGGAGCTCGACATCGAACTTGATGAAATCGAGGCCGTGCTGCACCGCATCCAGCAATTCGAACCTGCCGGTGTCGGCGCCCGCACCCTTAGCGAATGCCTGCTGCTGCAACTGCGTCAGCTCCCCGCCAAGACCAAATGGCTCGCCGAAGCACAGCGACTGGTCAGCGATTACATCGACCTGCTCGGCAGCCGCGACTACGCGCAACTGATGCGTCGCATGAAGATCAAGGAAGACGACCTGCGCCAGGTCATCGAGCTGGTGCAGAGCCTCAATCCGCGCCCGGGCTCACAGATCGAGTCCAGCGAAGCCGAATACGTCGTTCCCGATGTAATCGTGCGCAAAGACAACGAACGCTGGCTGGTCGAACTCAATCAGGAGGCCGTGCCGCGCCTGCGCGTCAACCCGCAGTATGCCGGCTTCGTGCGCCGTGCCGACACCAGCGCCGACAACACTTTCATGCGCAACCAGCTGCAGGAAGCGCGCTGGTTCATCAAAAGCCTGCAAAGCCGCAACGAAACTCTGATGAAAGTCGCCACGCAGATCGTCGAGCATCAACGGGGCTTCCTCGAATACGGCGACGAGGCGATGAAACCCTTGGTGTTGCATGACATCGCCGAGGCGGTGGGCATGCACGAATCGACGATTTCCCGCGTCACCACGCAAAAATTCATGCATACCCCCCGTGGCATTTACGAACTGAAGTATTTTTTTTCCAGCCACGTCAGCACCTCCGAAGGCGGCGAATGCTCGTCCACCGCCATCCGCGCGATCATCAAAAAACTGGTTGCCGCGGAAAATCAGAAAAAGCCGTTGAGTGACAGCAAGATCGCTGGTTTACTGGAGGCACAAGGCATTCAAGTGGCCCGTCGCACAGTCGCCAAATACCGCGAGTCTCTAGGGATAGCGCCATCCAGCGAACGCAAGCGGCTGATGTAGAGGTTACAGGCCACAGCGTTCCAGTGGCAGGCACCCAAGCCTGCATCTTAATGCATTGGCAACGAAGGAGAAGCTGTATGCAAGTCAACATCAGTGGACACCAACTGGAAGTGACCAAGCCCCTGCGCGAGTACATCGAGCTGAAGCTGAAAAAGCTCGAAGGGCATTTTGACAAGATTACGAACGTGCAGGTGACGATGGCCGTCGAGAAGCTCAAACAGAAGATCGAGGCCACCCTGCATATCCACGGTGGAGAGGTGGTTGCCAATGCCGAACATGACGATATGTACGCGGCGATCGACCTGCTCACTGACAAGCTGGACAGACAATTGCTCAAGCATAAGGAAAAGCAGCAAAGCATCCTCAAAGGTGCGGCAGCTCGCTGACATTCCCCATCCATGATCCGACTTGAAAACATCCTGACCCCTGGCCGTTCCCTCGTGAACGTGCCAGGCGCCAGTAAAAAAGCCGTCCTCGAAGAGATTGCCAAGCTGATCGGGCAACAAGTGCCCGAATTCGAACGGCAAACCGTCTACGAAAGCCTTATCGCCCGCGAAAAACTCGGTTCCACCGGATTTGGCAACGGAATTGCGATCCCACATTGCCGACTCCGGGGCTGTACTTCGCCCGTGAGCGCGGTGTTGCACCTGGAACGGCCAGTCGATTTCGACGCCATCGACGGCGCGCCGGTAGACCTGCTTTTCGTATTGCTCGTTCCGGAGGCCGCCACCGACGCCCATCTGGAGCTGTTGCGCCAGATCGCCAGCATGCTGGACCGCTCCGACGTCCGCACCAGGCTGCGTGATGCCAGGAACAGCGAAGAGCTATACAACGTCGTACTCGACGCTCAGACCGGTCACTGATCATGCGCATGATCATCGTCAGCGGTCGCTCCGGCTCTGGCAAGAGTACGGCCCTCGATGTTCTCGAAGACAGCGGATTCTACTGCGTCGATAACCTGCCGGCTGGCTTGCTCCCCGAGCTTGCGGAACGCGCGCTGATCAACACCGAACTCGCTGAGCCGCTGTTGGCGGTGTCCATCGACGCTCGCAACCTGCCCAGCCACCTGACGCGTTTTCCGCGAATGCTCGAAGAGGTTCGTGATCGACATATCCAGTGCGATGTTCTGTTTCTGGATGCCGATGAAGCTACGCTGCTCAAGCGCTTTTCCGAAACACGTCGCCGCCATCCACTGAGCAATGCCACTCGCTCGCTGGCAGAGGCGATTCGTGACGAAAAAACGCTGCTCGGGCCGATCATCGACCTGGCCGACCTGACTATCGACACGACCCATCTGAACCTCTATCAGTTGCGCGACACCCTCAAATTGCGCCTGCTGAACAAACCCGAGCCCGGCACGGCCTTCCTGATTGAGTCCTTCGGCTTCAAACGCGGCATGCCTGTGGACGCGGACCTGGTTTTCGACGTGCGCTGCCTGCCCAATCCCTACTGGAAGCCCGAACTGCGCGAGCAATCCGGGCTCGACCAGCCGGTGGCGGACTATCTGGCGGCCCAGCCTGATGTCGAGGAGATGTTTCAGGACATCTCTTCATACCTTACCAAGTGGCTTCCACGCTTCGCCGCCAGCAACCGCGCTTACGTCACCATTGCCATTGGCTGCACCGGCGGGCATCACCGCTCCGTCTACCTGACCGAACGCCTGGGTCAGGTCCTGCAACAATCGCTCAAGAATGTTCAGGTCCGCCACCGCGACCTAAGCTGAAAGGATCCCCAACGCGATGCCCGCTCACCAGATCACCATCATCAACAAGCTGGGCCTGCACGCCCGCGCCGCAGCCAAGTTCGTCGGCGTCGCTGGCAGACACCCCTGCCAGATCCGTGTCGGCCGCTCGCCTGACAGCATGGTCGACGGCAAAAGCATCATGGCCGTGATGATGCTCGCCGCCGGCAAAGGCACCGAACTTCATCTGCTGACCGAAGGCGAGCAGGAAGAGAAAGCATTGGAAGACTTGATCGAGCTGATCAACAACCGGTTTGACGAGGGGGAGTGAGCCACTGCCAGCCCCAATTCCCAGCTGTTACCCTCCAACTCCCGAAAACGACCGCTTTGCCCAACTCGTAGGCATAAAAAAACGCCAGACAATGCTGGCGTTTCTGCGAGTCAGTCAGGCTGAATCAATTTAACTGACTCAGCCTGGCCAAGTCAGCTCGCGCGGCGGACAGTGTCACGCAGGGCTTTTACTTTGTCGTGGTTCGCTTTTACGCCACGCAGCTGATTGTCGATCAAGCTGGTCACGCTAACAGGCAGATTTTTCTCTTTCGCCTTCTGCGACGCGTCATTGTAAGCCTTCAGCGCGTGGTCTTCACCGCGCTCGACTTCGTTCAGCACAGCTTCATCGCTTTTGCCGGTCACGGCAGCCTTCAGTTCTACCCAGAGACGATGCAGGCCACCCGTTGCGCTGGATGAGTCATCGGGATTGCCGCCCAAGGTGCGAACCTGAGCTTGCAACTCGGCTACGGCTGTCTTGCACTCGGACGAGCGGGAAAGGAAGTACGCCTTGATTTCAGGGTTTTTGATATCTTCAGCGGCGGTGTGAAAGCCTTTCTCGCCGTCAATGCTGGTCTCGATCAGATCATTGAGTACCGAGATCGCTTCTTTATTGATATCTGTCATTTTGCAGTTCCTTTCTGGCAGGTTAATCGAATAGTGGGTGTAACTACACTCGATAGCATTAGTGTTGCAGCGTGCGTGCCAGTTTTTGCAAACAAATAATTACTTATATTTCAACTAGTTATGCGTATCAAGATACAGACATACCTCGCTTTCTGCATGATCTTTGCGTTTGCATACATGCAAAATGCACGTATCGTTCAAGTTCACTCGAAACGATCAAAGGCGGCTCGATGAATTCTGAAAAGCTCAAACTTTTGGTACTGCGTGAAATGCCTTACGGCAAATACCAGGGTCGTCTCCTCGCCGACCTGCCCGGTGACTACCTGAACTGGTTTGCGCGCAAGGGATTTCCCGACGGGGAGTTGGGCAAGCTGTTGGCCCTGATGCACGAGATCGATCACAACGGCCTTTCCGCGCTATTGGATCCGCTGCGCAGCAAACCTCGCGTCCCCTTGCGAGAAAGCCCTTCGAAAGCCCAAATACGTTTTTCCTGACCCACTTTCCTACCCCTAACAAGGCAAGCAACCTGATGACCAGCGTTCACCCTGCTGTAAAGGAATCGGCAACCGAACGTGCCCGCGACGAAGCCTTCTGGCGGGACGTCGCGCTGCAATACGACGTCGAGCCCGGCCCGATAAACTTCGAGCATGGGTATTTCGGGCGCATGACTCGAGAAGTGCTGCGCACTTACGAACAACATCTGGCGTACGTGAACCGTAGCAACTCAGTGTACGTGCGCCAGCGCTTCGATACCGAAGACAGCGAGGTGATCCGCGCCGACCTGGCTCAGTTGCTCGAGGTTCCCAGCCGGGAAATCGCTCTCACCCGTTGCGCCTCGGAGTCGCTGCAAACGCTGATCCGCAACTACAATGCGCTGCAACCTGGCGACCAAGTGCTGATCAGCGATCTGGACTACAACAGCGTTCAGACCGCCACGCGCTGGCTGGCGAAGAATCGCGGGGTCGAGGTGATCGAGATCCGCCACGTGCACCCGGCCAGCTATGAATCGCTGCTCAAGACCTATCGCGATGCGTTTGCCGCACATCCTCGACTGAAGTTGATGGCACTCACCCATGTCACCCATCGCACCGGCCTTGTGATGCCTGTTGAGGCGATCGCAACGCTGGCCACGGCCCATGGCGTCGATGTGATTCTTGATGGCGCTCACGCTCTCGGGCAGCTGGATTTCAAGTTGGGAGAGCTGGGCGTGGCATTCGCCGGCTTCAATCTGCAGAAATGGATGGGGGCGCCGCTGAGCCTGGGCTTCGTTTACGTGAAACAGGAGCGGCTATCATCCATCGACCCCGACATGGGCGATGCCCGCTTTGCGCCTGACGACATTCTGGGACGCGCTCCTTATGGCACTCCCAACATTCCCGCGCTGATGACACTGACCAAAGTATTCGAAGAACACAGAGCAATCGGCGGATCTGCCGTAAAAGGTGCGCGCCTGGCGTATCTGCGGGACCTGTGGGTTAGTGAAGCTCGTGGCATGGAAGGGATCGAAGTATTGACCCCGGATGATCCGCTCCTGTATTGCGGGATCACGTCATTGCGTTTCACGCGCCACGATGACCAACCACTCATGGCCCAACGACTACTCGATGAACACGGGATTTTTACGGTCGCCAGAGAGGGTGCGGCATGCGGGCCGTGTATTCGTATCACGCCTGGTTTCGTCACCTCTGCTGAAGATGTCTTGCGCCTGACTGAAGCGCTACGCGCATCGGCCTGAGCTTTTGGGAGCGCTGGAAATGCAAAAAAAGCGGCGACCGTCGAAACGGCGCCGCTAAAGCTTCATGGAAAAGCGAACTGCAAAGGAAGTTTGAAGATACGCGCATCGATGGGTACGAGTGCGGTACATATATATTGCGCATAGGGAAATCAGCATCTAGCGACGAATTTCTTTAGCTGTACGGCTTGCCGGCGGTGACTTCCATGAGATCGCCACCGCTGCCAAGCCGTGCTGCTCAGGGCCAACACCCCGTCCCGTCGCTCCAGTGCCAAAATTCGGGCAAAAAAAACGGCGTTCCTGACCAAGGGAACACCGTTAAACAGCCATGCAACAACGACTTCTGTAGCAGCGCCCCAGCGCTTGATCCATCAGCTTCGAGACGATTAAAACAGCTTCCCCATGAACGGGAGCTGTCGAGGATCAATCAAAGGGGGCCTTTGACAATGCCTCAGTCGAACAGCGCGATCGCCTCGGCGGTCGCGTCGGTGATGCGACCCCAGTCGCCACTCTTGACCCAGGCGTTGTCGATCATCCACGTGCCGCCGACACACATCACGTTTGGCAGCGCCATGTAGCTTTTAAGGTTGGCTGCGCTTACGCCGCCAGTCGGGCAGAAACGCACTTCCGGGAATGGGCCGCCCAGCGCTTTGATTGCGCCGACGCCGCCGCTGATTTCCGCCGGGAACAGCTTGAAGCGGCGATAGCCCAAGGCATATCCGATCATGATTTCCGACGCGCTGCTGATCCCCGGCAGCAGTGGCAGTTCACTCTGCGCAGCGGCCTCCAGCAAATCCTGGGTGCTGCCAGGGGTGACGATGAACTGCGAACCGGCCTCTTCCGCCGCCTTGAGCATGTGGCGGTCGAGGATGGTACCAGCGCCGATGCACAGCTCAGGGCGTGCGTCACGCAGGATGCGAATGGCCTTCAGACCGAATTCGGAACGCAGAGTGATTTCCAGCGCGTTCAGGCCGCCTGCCGCCAGCGCATCGGCCAGCGGCAGCACGTCCTGTTCGCGTGCGATGGTGATGACCGGCAAAATCTTGGCTTTCGCGCAGAGTTCGTCGATCTGGGCAATTTTGCTCGCCATGCTATTGAACGGCTGTTTCACGTGGGTATTTTCCATGGCGGCTGATCCTTTGCTTATGGGCACCAGTAGATCTCTAAAGACGAGTTGAGGAACGCACGCACCGGCATTTCGGCGAGGTCGTCGCCAGCCAGCGCCTTGCGCAGGGTTTCCAGTTTGGCCTGCCCGGAAATGGACAGGATCGGGGTCGTGGCCGACGCCAACAGGGAGCGCGTCATGGTCAGACGTTGATGAGGTGTGGTCGGCGCCAGCATCGGCAGACAGCGACGTTCACTGTTCAGGTCCAGTGCTTCAGCCAGGTTCGGACTGTTGGGGAACAGCGAGGCCGTGTGACCATCGTCACCCATGCCCAGCACCAGCACGTCGATTTTCGGTAATTCCTTGAGCGCTTCGTCGGTAGCGGCAGCGGCTTCGTCCAGCGTTGTGGTTGGACGGTACAGGCTGAAGAAACCGGCTTTTTGCGCCGGCCCCTGAAGCAGATAACGCTTGAGCAGGCCGGCATTGCTGTCGGCGTGCTCGGTCGGCACCCAGCGCTCGTCGGCCAGACTGATGGCCACTTTCGACCATTCGATCGGTTTCTGCGCCAACGCCTGGAAGAAGGCGACCGGGCTCTTGCCGCCGGACACTACCAACGTCGCCACGCCGTGTGGATTGCTGGCAATAGCCGCGCTCAGACGCTCGGCTACATGGTCGGCCAGTGCGTTGGCCAGCCGTTCGGGGTTATCGAATTCCAGGGCGTGCAAGCCAGCCGGAAATTCAAGTTCACATATCGCCATACCAGGACCTCCCGTCACGAGTAATGAGCGCAATGGAACTCATGGGGCCCCAAGAGCCCGCTGCGTAAGGTTTGGGCGCATCGCCCGCCTTCTTCCAGCCGGCAATCAGCTGGTCGCACCATTGCCACGCATACTCGATCTCATCTTTGCGGACAAACAAGTTCTGATTGCCACGCATGACCTCCAACAACAACCGCTCGTAGGCGTCCGGGATGCGGGCGCTGCGGTAGGCGTCGGAGAAGCTCAGTTGCAAGGGGTTGCTGCGCAATTGCATGCCTTTATCCAGCCCCTGATCCTTGGTCATCACTTGCAGCGAGATGCCTTCGTCAGGCTGCAGACGGATGATCAGGCGGTTGCTGATCTGCATCCGTTGTTCGGGGGCGAAGATGTAGTGCGGCGGTTCCTTGAAGTGGATCACGATCTGCGACAGTTTCTGCGGCATGCGCTTGCCGGTACGCAGATAGAACGGAACCCCTGCCCAACGCCAATTACGGATATCGGCACGAATGGCAACGAACGTTTCGGTGTCGCTCTGGGTGTTGGAGTTTTCCTCTTCCAGATAACCGGGAACCGGTTTACCTTCGCTGTAACCGGCGATGTATTGCCCGCGCACCACTTGGGTCGCCAGGCGCTCCGGGGTGAACGGCGCCAGCGCCTTGAGCACCTTTACCTTTTCATCGCGGATGCTGTCTGCGGACAGATCGCTCGGCGGGTCCATCGCAATCAGGCACAGCAGCTGCAACAGGTGATTCTGGATCATGTCGCGCAGCTGACCGGCCTGATCGAAATAGCCCCAACGGCCTTCGATCCCTACTTTCTCCGCCACAGTAATCTCGACGTGGGAAATGTAGTTCTGGTTCCATTGGGTTTCGAACAGGCTGTTGGCGAAACGCAGCGCGATGAGGTTCTGTACGGTGTCTTTGCCCAGGTAGTGGTCGATGCGGTAGACGCGGTTTTCCGGCAGGAACCTGGCCACGGCGTCGTTGACCCGTTGCGACGACGCCAGGTCGTGGCCGATCGGCTTCTCGAGCACCGCGCGGGTGCGATCGGTCAGGCCGACCAGTGCAAGGTTTTCACAGATCGCGCCGTACACCGACGCCGGTGTGGCGAAGTAGGCGATCATGGTTTGCGCGTCGCCCACTTCTTCAGCTAGGGCGACGTAATCTTCACCCTTGAGGAAATCCACGTGCAGGTAGTTCAGGCGCGCCTGAAAACGCTCCACGTGTTCGGTTTCAAGTTGGGAATCAGGGACAAAGCGACGCAGGCTCTTGTCGATGTAAGCCAAGTGCTCCTGAGGAGTACCCGGCTCGCGGGCCAGGGCAAGGATTCGGGTCTCGGCATGCAGCAGTCCAGCACGGTCCAGCTGGTACAACGCAGGAAACAGTTTGCGCACGGCCAGGTCGCCCAAGGCGCCGAACAAGGCAAAAGTGCACGGTTCAACCGTAATCGAGAGCATAATGTTGGTTCTTTTATCAAGTTAGGCTACAAATACCTTTTTTAAAGGCGTTACTCAAGGCCATATGTAGTAATAACCACAACATTTCGTCAAAAAGCACATTACAGTGGTGATCACCACAGGCCCTCAGTACGATAGGCCACCTTTGCTACAGGCTAAAGGCCGGTTGAGCACCTTTTGCATAAATGCTCGCAGATCAGCCTGTTACAGCTTCACGAGAAGGACTTTGAATGGACCGCGTACGCAATCTTCTGGAGCAGATCCAGAGTCGTCTTGCCGAACTGAACAAGGCCGAGCGCAAGGTCGCCGAGGTGATTCTGAGCAATCCTCAGCAGGCCACCCGCTTCAGCATCGCCGCGCTGGCGCAGGCCGCCAAGGTCAGCGAGCCGACGGTCAACCGCTTCTGTCGCTCGTTCGATGTCAGCGGTTACCCGGAACTCAAATTGCAACTGGCGCAGAGTCTGGCCAGCGGCGCTGCTTACGTCAGCCGCGCAGTGGAAGCCGATGACAACCCGGAAGCCTACACCCGCAAGATTTTCGCCAGCGCCATCGCGTCGCTGGACAGCGTCTGCCAGGTGCTTGATCCAAATCTGATCAGCAAGGCCGTCGATCTGTTGATCCAGGCGCGGCAGATCCACTTCTTCGGCCTCGGCGCGTCGGCTCCGGTAGCGTTAGATGCACAGCACAAATTCTTTCGCTTCAATCTGGCGGTGACGGCCCATGCCGATGTGCTAATGCAGCGCATGCTGGCCTCCGTGGCGCATACGGGGGAGCTGTTCGTGATCATTTCCTACACCGGCCGGACCCGCGAGTTGGTGGAAGTGGCACGCCTGGCTCGCGAGAATGGCGCGTCGGTGCTGGGTCTGACAGCCGCCGACTCGCCTCTGGCCAAGGCCAGCACGCTGAGCCTGAACATCCCGCTACCGGAAGACACCGACATTTATATGCCGATGACCTCGCGGATCATTCAGCTGACCGTGCTCGATGTGCTTGCGACCGGCATGACTCTGCGCCGTGGCGTGGACTTCCAGCCGCACCTGCGCAAGATCAAGGAAAGCCTCAATGCCAGCCGGTATCCGGTCGATGATGAGTTGAATTGAGTTTTGCGCTGCCAACGCAAGAAAGGCTCACGCGTTCCCTGTGGGGGTGAGGTTTCTTTCGAAAGGGCATTCCTCCGGCGCAAGATTCTCTGAGGCTGACACGCTGCATTCGTTAGCGAGCTCACTCTCACAGACCAGAATTTTGATTCACTGTCCCGTCCTGAATAAGGTTTACACCTTCTGACCTTTCCTCAGGAGGAACCAATGGATTCGGGAAAAAGGCGCAGTC
>NZ_NKHL01000033.1 GCF_002934685.1 Pseudomonas bohemica | reverse complement strand
TTGCTGATGACAAATCGGCAATCTGCCCTGGGTCAATTTTCAATCGGCAGGGTGGGTCAGTTTTCAATCAGCGCCAACAGTTTGCCCACCTCAAGCGCATCCTGAAATTGGATCGCCTGCGGCTACGTGGCATGAGTGGCGCGACGGATGAGTTCACGCTGGCCGCTGCGGTGCAGAACCTGCGACGGCTGGCCAAATTTTCATCTCAAGGGCCACCAGTCACAGGATAGGTGCGCCTGCACCAAGCAAACAACCTCAAATTAACCCACTAGCAGAGCAGCAAAGGTCACCGAAGGGCCGAAAAACCACTCAATGTGGTGAGTAGGTTCTTCGGTGGTGGTCGTGCCTGAGTTCAGGCCATTTGAAAATCCGACTTTTTCAACAGAATCGGACGATACCTGCTGGTCAAGACGAACCCGTGCGCTGGTCACATCCGATGCAAATGGCTGTTCAAGTCGAATGCAAATAGCTGGTCAAATCAGTGCAATTACCCACTTATTTCGCTATCTGACGGCGCCGGATCTTTCTACGGAATTTATATATGCTTTTAATCGATCCACGCTGCTCTGAAGATCGACACACCTTCGCTTATAAAAATCAGTGTCTGCAGCATATTGAGCGATCAGAGCGAGGGCCTGATCACGCTGCTGCTTCAAGATTTTAACTTGCTCTTTTAAAGCAAGAATTGCAGGCTTCTCCACAACAGATACAACGTTCTCGTTGAGCACAGTATTCCGCGAATCCAGGGTATTATTGTGACGATCAATTTCTAATCTAACGTGCTCATTCCAAACGCTATCGAGTGCGACTTTGCTTTTCAAGCCAGCTCCGGACCACACCTCTTTATAAGACCACTTAGCGTCCGGCTTTATCACTTTAAGTTGCTCAATTACTGCCAACATTAGGGCCGTATTAGCAGATCGCAACTTATCGTGATAGTCCTCAAGCCCGCTTGTGCTGCCGCGCGGCTTACCTTTCATTTAAAACTGCTCCACTTCATCAATCTGACTAATTAATTTATCGAGCTCAATATTTCGCGCACGCAAGTAAGCGATTTTTGGAGAATCATTCCGAAAGAATTCTAACAATCTCATATTCTCATGCTTTCGCCAAAGAAAACTCTTTCTCTTCCCTTGAATTGAAATTAGCGCGTTATTGCAGTCGGCGGGACGGCACGCCGCTACTTCGCCACCACATAAAGCATGTTTCGATCGATACATACAAAGACCATCATCCAGCTGCTCAACCAAAGCAGACTTTGGCAACTCGCTCAAGAAGGCGGACTGCTGACTCTTTGTCATCCCTAGAAATTTCCGTTGAAGCTGAGCGATCTCCTTAGGGATGGTCTGAAGTAGGCAGCTATTTCTCAGTTGCTGAGCCATAGCGGTTTCAAAAAACGGCAGCGTTCAAAATCGA
>NZ_NKHL01000061.1 GCF_002934685.1 Pseudomonas bohemica | reverse complement strand
ATCAGGCCGACCTGGTAAAAGCACGGCCTGCCTGACGGCAGGCCGTTACCGGCCCGCACACAAAAAATCTGACAGTCCCCTCCTAGATATCCCACGCCACGTTGATGGCGAAATTGCGGCCCGGCTGGGTCAGGCGATCCAGGCTCGCTGGCGCTGTCACGCCAGCTTCACCGACACCGTCGTAGCCGCGTACGTCATCCCACAACCAGTATCTCTTGTCGGCCAGGTTGTACAGGCCGCCGCTGAGGGTCACGTCTTCGGTGACTTTGTAGAAGCCGGTCAGGTCCACCAGGCCAAAGCCCGGAGTCTTGAACTGCGAGGAGGAGCCATCCGGCGCGTGGAAGTTAGAGTTGTCCACGCGAGTCTTGCGCTTGACCAGGGTCCAGCTGAGCAAGCCACCGTAGTTGTCCTGCTCGTAACCCAGGCCGAATACGCCAGTCAGCGGGTTGACGCTGTTGATCGGCTGGCCGGTGTCTTCATTACGACCGTACAGGTAAGCCAGCGAGCCTTGGGTGTAGAGGCCTTGCGGTGCGCCGAAGCTGTCCAGATTCAGACGGCCCTTGACTTCCACGCCTTTGATGGTGGCATGCCTGATGTTGTTGGCCTGAAACACCGCCTCATTCGATGAGGCTGGCTGGATGGCGTCTTCATTAATGAAGTCGCGGTATTTGTTGTAGAACACCGCCACATCGAATGAGCCCTCATCGAAGCGACCGCGCAGGCCGGTTTCATAGCTCCTGCTCTTCTCCGGTTCGAGATTTGGGTTTGGCTCGACGATGTAGCCGGTGGTGCGGTTTTCGAAGCGGCCATACAGGGCCTTGGCGCTCGGCGTGCGGAAGCCTTCAGCGTACTGGCCGTACCAGGTGTAGGCGTCGCTGATGGCATAGGTCACACCCAGTTTCGGCGACAGGCGATGCCACTTCTTCTCTTTGTCATCGAACTGATCGGCGCTGGTCAGGCTAACGGCGCGCAGAAACGCTTCAGTGGCATGAGGATCGAGCGTCGTGTAGTCGTAGCGTGCGCCCGGTGTGAAGGTCCAGTCGCCCCACTTGATCTGGTCCTGCGCGAACAGGGCATAAGTGTTGACGGTCGGGTCCGGGAAGTCGCTGTTTGGCAAAAGAAGATCAGAGGCTGACGGTGCCCCGACAGTCCTGCACGTCCCGAGGACCGCGGCGCACGTTCCACTCCCGCTGCGCAGTCCGGTGACTTTCTGCTGTTTGAGGGTGGTGCCATAGGTCAGCAGGTGCTCGGTGTCGGCGATGTTGAAAGCCTTGTCCAATTGCGCGTCGAAAATCCACTGCCGCTCCTTGTACGTCGTGTCACGGGTGCGCCAGACGTCGCGGCTGCCCGGAACGTACCGCTCAAGCGTGTCCTGATCGGTTTTGGCAATCTGGTAGTTCAGGCTCCACTTGACGTTGTCGGCCAGCAGGCTGTTCAGCGCGAAGGTGTTTTCAAGGCCGAAACGCTCGCGTGTGATGACGTCGTTGCCTTCGCGGCTGCGGTACATGCCGGAGGCCCCGCGTCCAGGAATGAACGGTCCTCCGACGGCGCTTTTTTGATTAGTGTGGGTGTCGTCCTTGTACTTCTCGTAGGTGAACGCGAGGCGATCGTTATCGCCGTAGTTCCAGCCCAGCTTGGCCAGGACATTGGTGGCGCGGGCATCTTCGGGGTTCGCTGCGGTGCGGCTCAGACCGGTGCCACCGTGCTCGCCATAGGATTCGGTCTCACGGCCATTGCGCTGGCTGACATGCAGTAAACCGTCGAAATCGCCTTCTCGACCGGCCACGGTGGCCGAGTTCAGCCAGCTGTTATCCGCTGAACTGTAGCCGGTCTTCAAGCGCGCACCGACGTACTGGCCCGGCTTGATGATGTCTTCGGGATCGAGTGTGTAGTAACTCACGGCGCCCCCGATGGCGCTGCTGCCGTACAGGGCCGAGGCCGGGCCGCGCAGGATTTCGACGCGTTTGATGATTTCCGGATCGACGTAGTTGCGGTGGGTATTGGCGTACGGCCCGGAGAAATAAGTGTCCGGCACTTCGACGCCGTCCACCTGAGTCAGGATCCGGTCGCCGTCTATGCCGCGAATGTTGAAGTCACTGGTGCCCGCGCGTTGGCCTGCACCGCCCACGGAAACGCCTGGTTCATAGCGCACCAGATCGCGAATGTTATTGACGTTCGCGCGATCCAGTTCGGTGCGCTCATGCACGGTGACGGTACTGGGCACCGAATCCACCGACTGCGCCTGACGCGTCGCACTGACGGTGACTTGCTCCAGCGCCAATGTGCCAGAGGTGCTGCGCTTTTCCAGAACGACATTGTTGTTGCCCAGACGCCGATAGCTCAGGTTGCTCCCCGCGAGCAGCTGGTCCAGCGCCTGTTCCGCCGACAAGGTGCCGCTGACGCCGGGCGAGGTGACGTTGCGCGCCAGATCCGACGACATGCCCACCTGCCAACCGGTGGCTTGGCTGAATTCATTGAGGGCTGACACCAGCGGTTGTTGCTTGATGGAAAACTGATAGCTGCCCGCCACCCGAGCCGATTGTTCGGCGGCGGCAGCCGGCGCGCTGTGCAGGCCTGCGGCAAGCACCGCGACGGTCAACAGCGAGAGAGCCAAAGGGTTGGTGGTCCGTGGCGAGTCAGATAGGGCGGGGGTGAACGTGGACGGCATCGAAAGCGCTCCCTGTCGTGCGGGTCGAAATAGTGTTAGCAAGTATTTGTTAATGGGAATCACTTGCATTAGCTATAACGAGACGTACGACGAACGGCTATCGCGTAAAAATAATTTACCTCAGTTCAGAATCATCAGCGCGGGCAGCTCATGCAGGCGGGCAGAGGTGATTTGTGCCAGTGAACGAACCACGTCCACCGGGTTGTCCAGCCGGTAGTTGCCTGTCACTGCGACCTGATCCAGCCGGCTATTGGCGTTGACGATCCAGCCGGGGTAATAGCGGCTCAGCTCGGCCAGGACTTCTTTGAGCGGGCAATTATCGAAGATCAGCCGCCCCTGGACCCAAGCCAGGTCCTTGTTCTGGTCGATTTTCTCGCGATGGCCGAGGCCTTCGGGACCGACCCGAAGGCTGTCCCCAGCACTGAGGCTGACCTGAGAGCTGCCTTGGGTGGCCTGCACGTTTACCGCGCCGCGCTCGACCTGAATCTGTGCCACACCGTCCAGATAGCGCACGGCAAACGACGTGCTGCTGGCGCTCATGCGCACCGGGCCCGCCTCGACTTGCAGTGGCAGGCCCTTGGTCGGAGGCACTTCGAAGAAGGCTTCGCCCTCGTAAAGTCGGGCGATGCGTTGCCGGTCGTCCAGCTCGCTGGAGAACGCGGACCGGGTATTGAGTAGCACCCTCGAACCGTCGCCAAGCTCCAGCCGCTGGCGCTCTCCTGCCACCGTCAGATGGTCGGCCTTGAGGCGCAACGGCAGGTCGCTGAAGTTGAAAAGCCCCAGTAGCAAAGCCGCCGCCGTGGCCAACGGTACCCAATGCGGACGCAAGCGTTTGAGCATTGACGGCTTTCTCGGCACACCCAGACTGGCCGCAGCTTCAAGCACCGGTTGCGAATTCCAGACGGCCTCGGCCTTGGCGAAGGCTTCACCATGAGCGGGATCAGCCGCCAGCCAATCCTGAAAGCGCGCTCGCTGCTGGGCGTCGGCGTTCTCCAGTTCGATCAGCCAGTTCAGGGCCTGGTCCATGGCGCTGTCGTTTGCAGGGCCAGGTGAGTGAGAGTCCGTCAAGCAGCTTCCTCGGATACACGGTGTGGAGCGGGAGCGTAGCGAGCGGGTCGCCGCGCTCCCGTCAGGTTTCTCATGGAATATGGATCAAACTGCTCTCATCAACGTTCGAGCCGGGCCGCAACGCCGACGCAAATGGCCATGATCAGCTTGAGTTCCTTTTGTACGGTACTGGCGGAGACGCCCAGTTGCTCGGCAATTTCCAGATAACTGCAGCCGTTGAGCCGGCTCAGGGTAAAGATTTTTTGCTGGCGCGGCGTGAGTTTTTCGACACTCGCGTTGAGGCTCAGCAGCAGGCGATTGGCGTGGGCAGCGTCTTCCAGCGCGGCATCGGGGGCAATCACGTTGTGCAGTTCGGACAGCGGGGCGTCGTCGACGATAGTGCGCGCATGAATGCGTCGGGCACGCAGATGATCCAACGCCAGATTGCGCGCGGTCTGGAACACGAAGGGTTCGAGATGATCGATGGCGCGTTCGCCCAGGGCGCGGGTGACCCGCAGGTAGGTTTCCTGCAGCAAGTCTTCGGCGGTGCTGGGGTTGCGGACCATGCGCTGAAGGGTGCGCAGAAGAATCGTTCGCCTTGCCAGGAAAACGTCATTGAAGTGCGACTGAGTCACAGGGATACCCGACCAGAAATTCAGCAAATGATAATGATTGTCATCTGCTGTTCGGGTCAAGGTGAGCGTAGCCAGAATTTTGTAAAGGCGTGTCCAGGCGGAGCTTCATCGTAAGAGCGCGCTTGCCCGCGAGTGCGGTGGGTCAGTCGACAGATTCTGTGTCTGACAAGACGCCGTCGCGGGCAAGCGTGCTTCTACAAGTCATGGCCTAAAAATCACTCCGCATTCATCAATGCCAGGCAGTTGTCCAGCATGCGGTTGGAGAAGCCCCACTCGTTGTCGTACCAGGCCAGCACCTTGAGCAAGCGGCCGCTGACTTTGGTGTGGTTGGCGTCGAAGATCGACGACAGCGGGTTGTGGTTGAAGTCATGGGACACCAGCGGGAGGCTGTTGTAGCCGAGGATCTTGGAGTGTTGCGCGGCTTCTTTCATGATCGCATTGACCTCATCGGTCGTCGCATCGCGCTTGAGCTGAATGGTCAGGTCGACCAGCGATACGTTGATCACCGGCACACGCACCGCCATGCCCGTCAGCTTGCCTGCCAGTTCCGGCAGCACCAGGCCCACGGCCTCTGCGGCGCCGGTCTTGCTCGGGATCATCGACTGAGTGGCCGAGCGCGCGCGATACGGGTCGGTGTGGTACACGTCGATCAGATTCTGGTCATTGGTGTAGGCATGAATGGTGGTCATCAGACCGCTTTCGATGCCCATCTCGCGATTCAACACCTGCGCAACAGGCGCCAGGCAGTTGGTGGTGCACGAAGCATTGGAGATCACCTGATGCGACTGACGCAGCACATCGTGGTTGACGCCGTAAACGACCGTGGCATCAGCGCCTTTGGCGGGCGCGGAGATGATGACCTTCTTGGCACCCGCAGTGATGTGCGCGGCAGCTTTCTCGCGGTTGGTGAAAAAGCCGGTGCATTCGAACACCACGTCGATATTTTCCGATTTCCACGGCAGGTCGGCTGGATTGCGAATGGCGCTGACCGAAATGCGATCCCCATTGACGGTCAGGCTTTCCGTGTCGTGCTCGACCGTGCCGTCGAACGGACCGTGAACTGTGTCGTACTTCAGAAGGTGGGCGTTGATCTCGCTGTCACCCAGATCGTTGATGGCGACGATCTGCAAGTCCTGGCGGTAGCCTTGGGTATAGAGTGCACGTAGGACGTTGCGGCCGATGCGGCCAAAGCCATTGATTGCGATGCGGAGAGTCATACACCCGTCCTCAGTGAATTTGTTGTTGGAATTACAAGATTATTCTCATAAAAATAGAAAACAAGCCTTTTTAATGGCAGTATTTTGTTTTATCTACAAATAGAAACCCGTAAAGCCAACACAACTGTTTGAAAAATCTAGCCTTTGCTGAAGCGTTTCTCCAGGGGCCCGATTTCGACCACCGGTTTTGTACGCGTCTTATACGGGTGACCACATCCGCTAGCCTGGAGTTCATCACAATGCATCCCCGCGTCCTTGAGGTAACCGAACGGCTGATCGCTCGCAGCCGTGAAACCCGTCAGCGCTATCTGCAACTGATCCGGGGCGCGGCGAGCGACGGCCCGATGCGGGGTAAGCTGCAATGCGCCAACTTCGCCCATGGCGTAGCGGCCTGCGGCACTGAAGACAAGCACAGCCTGCGGATGATGAACGCGGCCAACGTCGCCATCGTTTCCTCCTACAACGACATGCTCTCGGCGCATCAGCCGTACGAGCATTTCCCTGAGCAAATCAAAAAAGCCCTGCGTGAAATCGGCTCGGTGGGCCAATTTGCCGGCGGCGTGCCAGCCATGTGTGACGGCGTAACCCAGGGCGAGCCGGGCATGGAGCTGAGTATCGCCAGCCGAGAAGTCATTGCGATGGCAACGGCGGTCGCTTTGTCGCACAACATGTTCGATGCCGCATTGATGCTGGGCATCTGCGACAAGATCGTGCCGGGCCTGCTGATGGGCTCCCTGCGTTTCGGTCATCTGCCGACGATTTTCGTACCGGGCGGACCGATGGTGTCGGGTATTTCCAACAAGGAGAAAGCCGACGTACGGCAGCGTTACGCCGAAGGCAAGGCGACCCGTGAAGAACTGTTGGACTCGGAAATGAAGTCCTACCACGGCCCTGGCACCTGCACTTTCTACGGCACCGCCAACACCAATCAACTGCTGATGGAGGTCATGGGGCTGCACTTGCCGGGCGCCTCTTTCGTCAATCCTTACACACCGCTGCGCGATGCCCTGACACGTGAAGCAGCGTTTCAGGTGACGCGTCTGACCAAGCAGAGCGGCGATTTCATCCCCCTCGGAGAGATTGTGGACGAGCGTTCGCTGGTCAACTCGATCGTGGCCCTGCACGCGACCGGCGGTTCCACCAACCACACGTTGCACATGCCCGCCATCGCGCAATCCGCAGGCATTCAACTGACCTGGCAGGACATGGCTGACCTGTCCGAAGTCGTACCAACCCTGACCCACGTTTATCCGAACGGCAAAGCCGACATCAACCACTTCCAGGCCGCGGGCGGCATGTCGTTCCTGATTCGTGAGTTGCTCGATGCCGGGCTGCTGCATGAAGACGTCAACACCGTCGTGGGCCGGGGTTTGCGTCGCTATACCCAGGAGCCGTTCCTGGCTGAAGGCAAGCTGGTGTGGCGGGACGGCCCTAGCGAGAGCCTGGACGAAAATATCCTGCGCCCGATTGCACGCCCGTTCTCCCCTGAGGGCGGCCTGCGCGTGATGGAAGGCAACCTGGGGCGCGGCGTGATGAAGGTGTCGGCGGTGGCGTTGGAACACCAGATCGTCGAAGCACCGGCCAAGGTGTTCGAAGACCAGCAGGACCTGGCGGACGCGTTCAAGGCCGGGGAGCTTGAGTGTGATTTCGTTGCGGTCATGCGTTTCCAGGGACCTCGCTCCAATGGCATGCCTGAGCTGCACAAGATGACGCCGTTCCTTGGTGTGCTGCAGGATCGCGGTTTCAAAGTCGCGCTGATCACCGATGGGCGCATGTCCGGCGCGTCGGGGAAAATCCCGGCGGCGATCCACGTATGCCCGGAAGCCTCCGATGGTGGCCCTTTGGCACTTGTACGTGATGGGGACCTCATTCGGGTAGACGGCGTAAAAGGAACGTTGCAAGTTCTGGTCGAACCGGCAGAATTGGCGGCCAGAGAGCCGGCAATCGGGCGCCTGTCACACAATGTGGGCAGTGGCCGCGAGTTGTTCGGTTTCATGCGCATGGCCTTCAGCTCGGCAGAGAAGGGCGCCAGCGCCTTTACTTCGAATCTGGAGACGCTCAAGTGACATTGGCGATGGTGGGTGATATCGGCGGGACAAATGCTCGTTTTGCTATTTGGGAAGACGACCAATTGCATTCGATCCGGGTGTTCCCGACGGTCGATTACGCCAGCCCCGAGAAGGCTTTGCTGGTCTATCTGCAGGATCTGGAGCTACAACTGGGCGATGTCGGTTCGATCTGCCTGGCGGTCGCGGGGCCGGTAACCGGCGATGATTTCCACTTCACCAACAGCCACTGGAAGATCAATCGCCAGGCGTTTTGCGCAGCGCTCAAGATCGACCATCTGATCATGGTCAACGATTTCACTGCCATGGCATTGGGCATGACGCGCCTGCGCGACGATGAATACCTGACTGTGCGTCATGGCAAGGGCGACTCGAAAGCGGCCCGAGTGGTGATCGGCCCTGGCACCGGTTTGGGGGTCGGGACGCTGATTCGTTCCGGCGAAAACCACTGGACTGCAGTGCCGGGCGAGGGCGGGCATGTCGATCTGCCGATCGGCACGGCGCGTGAAGCCCTGCTATGGACGCGCCTGATGGCCGATCACGAGCATGTCAGTGCTGAAACGGTTCTGAGCGGCGCAGGTCTGTTGTTGCTGTATCAGGTCAGTTGCGCGCTGGACGATATCGAGCCGGAGCTGAAATCCCCCGCTGCCATCACCTCGGCCGCCCTCAAGGGCGATCCGGTGGCCAGCGCTGTACTCGAACAGTTCTGTGTGTTCCTCGGGCGCGTGGCAGGCAACAATGTGTTGACCGTGGGAGGCCGTGGCGGGGTGTACATTGCCGGTGGGGTGATTCCGCGTTTCGTCGACTTCTTCATGCAGAGCGGCTTCAACAAGGCGCTTGCAGAAAAAGGGCTGATGAAGGATTACTTCAACGACGTGCCGGTGTGGCTGGTGACAGCCGAGTATCCAGGTTTGATGGGCGCTGGCGTTGCCCTGGATCAGGCTCTGATCGCTCAGGGCTGAGTCAGCCTGACGGACGACGCATCACTTGTAGGAACGCGCTTGCCCGCGAAGAGGGAGGTTGGAACAATGCGTCTGTGTTGCCGGACACATCCGTCGCGGGCAAACGCGCTCCTACAGTTGTATGCGTCGAAAATGCTTAACTCATAAAAATAATTCTGAGCTTACAAGGACGACCAAGTGAACGCAGTCAGTAAATCGATTCTGGTGGTCGACGATGACCAGGAGATTCGGGAATTGCTGCAAGCCTACCTGAGCCGCTCTGGCTTTCAGGTACGCACAGTGGGTGATGGCGCCGAGTTTCGTCAGGCGTTCAATGACGAACCCAGTGACCTGCTGATTCTCGATGTCATGTTGCCCGACGAAGACGGCTTCAGTCTGTGCCGCTGGGTCAGGCATCACCCGCGCCAGCCCCATGTGCCGATCATCATGCTCACTGCCAGCTCCGACGAGGCCGATCGGGTCATCGGCCTGGAGCTGGGTGCCGATGACTACATGGCCAAACCCTTCAGCCCCCGTGAACTCCAGGCCCGGATCAAGGCCCTGCTGCGCCGTGCCCAGTTCGGTCAGGAGCGCACGGGTGGGGAAGTGCTGGTCTTTGATGAGTGGCGCCTGGACATGGTCAGCCACCGACTGTTCCACAGCGATGGCGAGGAAGTGATCCTGTCCGGCGCGGACTTCGCACTGCTCAAACTCTTTCTCGATAACCCGCAGCAGATCCTCGATCGCGACACCATCGGCAACGCCACACGCGGCCGTGAGCTGATGCCGCTGGAGCGCATCGTCGACATGGCGGTCAGTCGTCTTCGTCAGCGTCTGCGCGACACCGGCAAGGCGCCGCGGTTGATTCGCACGGTGCGAGGCAGTGGTTATTTGTTGGCGGCCAATGTGCTGCCACAAGCCAGCAACGGTTACTGATCGCTGATGGTGGCCGAGAAAAAGCGCCGTCTGCCGGTACCGCGCTCGTTGCTGGGGCGCATGTTGCTGCTCACTCTGCTGGCGGTATTGCTGGCCCAGACCCTGTCCAGCCTGATCTGGCTGTCGCAACTGCGCGCTACGCAGATGGAAGGGCTGATCACCAGTGCTCGCAGCCTGGGCTATTCCATGTCGGCCAGTGTCAGCTATTTCCGCTCATTGCCGGTGGCCTTCCGCCCGTTGGTGCTCGATCAGCTGCGCAGCATGGGCGGTACGCGGTTCTTCGTTTCGCTCAATGATCGTCCGCTGGACATGCAGGTGCTGGAACCGACCGTGCGCAAAACCGCGGTGATCGACGTGGTGGGGCAGGTGCTGCGACAGAACCTCGGCGCTGACCCGGATATCCTCGTGCGTTTCGTGCGGCCGGAGGATCTGCGCATCTTCAACAGCGGCCTGAAACTCGACGAATTGCCGCGCTCCTGGGCGCATTACGCGCTGACACTCGAGCCGGTGAATCCGCCGGTGCTGGTGACGCAGATCGAACTGTCGCCCGGCGAATGGCTGTATATCGCGTCGCTGTTGCCTGAGCCCTACACCATGCTCGAAGAAGAGGGCCTGCCGTCGCAGCAGGTCTGGTTCATCGGCCTGACGAGTGTCTTCTTGCTGGTGTTCATCGGCCTGCTGGTGCACTGGCAAAGCGGACCGCTCAAGCGTCTGGCCCGCGCCGCACGGGATCTGTCTCTGGGGGCAGATGTCGAGCCGGTGGTGGAGGGCGGAGGCAGTGAAGTGATCGAGGTGACCCGCGCCTTCAACACCATGCGCGATCGTATCAGCCGTTACCTGACTGAACGCGGCCAGTTGTTCAGCGCCATTTCCCACGATCTGCGCACCCCGATCACACGCCTGCGCCTGCGTGTCGAGTTGCTGGAAGACGAGGAAATGCAGGTCAAGTTCACCCGCGATCTCGATGAGCTGGAGCTGCTGGTCAAAGGCGCGCTGCAATGCGTGAAGGACACCGACATTCACGAGAACATCGAGCCCGTGGACCTGAACCACGCGCTGGACTGCCTGATCGAGCCTTACCTGTCACCCGCCGGCGATGGCCGTATTACGCTGAGCGGCAGGGCGATGTCGATGTTCCATGGCAAGCCCCTGGCCCTGCGGCGCTGCATGGGCAACCTGATCGACAACGCCATCAAATATGGTGACAAGGCGCATCTGTACATCGAGGACAATGCTGAGGCGTTCGTACTGCATGTTGAAGATGAAGGCCCTGGCGTTCCCGAGCAACGGCTCGAACAAGTCTTCGAGCCGCATTTTCGGCTGGCAGGCAAGCATCAGCAGGGCTATGGGCTTGGGTTGGGAATCGCCCGCAACATCGCCCACAGCCATGGCGGCGAGGTGACGTTGCAGAATATGCGCGAGGGCGGGTTACGGGTTACGTTGTACCTGCCGCGTGGGACGGAGTGAACAGGCCCAATCCTGAACCTGGCCCAGACCCTGTAGGAGTGAGCTTGCTCACGCATCGAGCGCGACATTTGCTGAATATCTATGGTTAAACGTCAGCACTCGTGAGCAAGCTCACCCCCACAGTTGAACCCGTTTTTCAGCAGGTGCCTGGCAGATTTTTCAAATGTAACCATCCAGTGACACTTGCGCATCGCTTCGTTACCGTCCGCGCGAGCTCCTTGTTTAGAATCCATGCAGCGCAAGCGCCAAGACTTGCTCATGCATAACAACAATAAGGTCAAATAGATGAATTCGATTACCCGTCTCGCAGCACTCGTTTCTCTCGCCTCGTTGTTCCCTCTGAGCGCCATGGCCGCCGATTCCAAAGGCACTGTGGAAGTTGTCCATTGGTGGACTTCCGGTGGCGAAAAAGCGGCTGTCGATGTGCTCAAAGCCCAAGTTGAAAAAGACGGCTTTACCTGGAAGGACGGCGCTGTGGCCGGTGGTGGCGGTTCGACTGCCATGACCGTGCTGAAAAGCCGCGCCGTCGCCGGTAACCCGCCTGGCGTCGCCCAGATCAAAGGCCCGGACATCCAGGAATGGGCGTCTACCGGCTTGCTGGATACCGATGTGCTGAAAGACACCGCCAAAGAAGAGAAGTGGGACAGCCTGCTGGACAAGAAAGTCTCCGATACCGTGAAGTACGACGGTGATTACGTGGCCGTACCGGTGAACATTCACCGTGTGAACTGGCTGTGGATCAACCCGGAAGTGTTCAAGAAGGCCGGTATCGAAAAAGCCCCTACCACTCTCGAAGAGTTCTATGCCGCAGGCGACAAACTGAAGAAAGCTGGCTTCATCCCTCTGGCCCACGGTGGCCAGCCTTGGCAGGACAGCACGGTTTTCGAAGCGGTCGTGCTCTCGGTGATGGGTGCCGATGGTTACAAGAAAGCCCTGGTCGACCTGGATAACGGCGCGCTGACCGGTCCCGAGATGGTCAAATCGCTGACCGAGCTGAAGAAAGTCGCTTCCTACATGGACACCGATGGCAAGGGCCAGGACTGGAACCTGGAAGCGGCCAAGGTCATCAACGGCAAGGCCGGCATGCAGATCATGGGTGACTGGGCCAAGAGCGAATGGACCGCTGCCAAGAAAGTCGCAGGCAAGGACTACGAGTGCGTAGCGTTTCCTGGCACCGACAAGGCCTTTACCTACAACATCGACTCTCTGGCGGTGTTCAAGGGCGCAGATAACGCCAAAAATGGCACCGCCGCCGGTCAGCAAGATATCGCCAAAGTCGTGCTGGGTGAAAACTTCCAGAAAGTCTTCAGCATCAACAAGGGCTCGATCCCTGTTCGTACCGACATGCTGGCTGACATGAACAAGTACGGTTTTGACTCGTGCGCCCAGACCGCTGCCAAAGACTTCCTCGCGGATGCCAAGACCGGTGGCCTGCAACCAAGCATGGCGCACAACATGGCAACAACGCTGGCCGTTCAAGGTGCGTTCTTTGACGTCGTGACCAACTTCATCAACGACCCGAAAGCCGATCCGGCCGACGCGGCGAAGAAGTTGGGTGCGGCAATCAAGGCTGCCAAGTAGTCGTTTAAGCACCGCTCGCTTCTACCGTGGGAGTGAGCTTGCTCACGAAAGTGGAGTGTCAGGTTCTGATGTTCCAGCTGGCACAACGCTTTCGTGAGCAAGCTCACTCCCACAGGGTGCATGCCTAATCTTCATTTCCTGTACTGGATTTCACCATGAGTTCTGTTGCTGTGTTCAGCAAAGCCTCGCCGTTCGATGCACTGCAGCGCTGGCTACCCAAACTGGTGCTGGCGCCAAGCATGTTCATCGTATTGGTGGGCTTCTACGGCTATATCCTGTGGACGTTCGTTCTGTCGTTCACCAATTCGACTTTCCTGCCGTCCTACAAATTCGTGGGGCTGGCGCAATACGCACGGTTGTTTGATAACGATCGCTGGTGGGTGGCAAGCAAGAATCTGGCAGTGTTCGGTGGCATGTTCATCGGCATCAGCCTGGTGGTCGGCGTGCTGCTGGCGGTGTTTCTCGATCAGCGCATTCGTCGCGAAGGTTTTATTCGCACCATTTACCTGTACCCAATGGCGCTCTCGATGATCGTCACCGGTACGGCGTGGAAATGGCTGCTCAACCCTGGCATGGGCCTGGACAAACTACTGCGTGACTGGGGCTGGGAAGGCTTTCGCCTGGACTGGCTGATCGATCCGGATCGCGTGGTGTATTGCCTGGTCATCGCAGCGGTCTGGCAGGCATCGGGCTTCATCATGGCGATGTTCCTGGCAGGGCTGCGTGGTGTCGATCAGTCGATCATTCGCGCGGCGCAGATCGATGGCGCAAGCATGCCGAAGATCTATTGGAAAGTGGTGCTGCCAAGCCTGCGCCCGGTGTTCTTCAGCGCGGTGATGATTCTGGCGCACATCGCGATCAAGAGCTTCGACCTGGTCGCCGCGATGACCGCCGGTGGCCCAGGCTACTCATCCGACCTGCCTGCGATGTTCATGTACTCGTTCACCTTCAGTCGTGGCCAGATGGGCATGGGCTCGGCCAGTGCGATTCTGATGCTCGGGGCGATTCTTGCGATCCTCGTGCCTTACCTGTATTCCGAGCTGAGGACCAAGCGCAATGACTAGTCTCGCCGCCAAACCGTCGATCAGCCTGAGCCGAATCGCGATTTACGCCGTGCTGATCGGCGCTGTGTTGATCTACCTGATTCCACTGGTGGTGATGCTGCTCACCAGCTTCAAGTCGCCCGAAGACATCGGCACCGGCAACCTGCTGAGCTGGCCCACCGAAGTCACCACCATTGGTTGGGTCAAGGCCTGGGCGACAGTCAAGGGCTACTTCGTCAACTCGATCATGATCACCGTGCCCGCGGTGCTGATCTCCACGGCCATCGGTGCCCTGAACGGCTACGTGCTGTCGATGTGGCGCTTCAAGGGTTCGCAGATGTTCTTCGGCCTGCTGTTGTTCGGCTGCTTCCTGCCGTTCCAGACCGTCCTGCTGCCAGCCTCGTTCACCCTCGGCAAGATGGGCCTGGCCAGCACCACCACAGGTCTGGTGCTGGTCCACGTGGTCTACGGTCTGGCGTTCACCACGCTATTCTTCCGTAACTACTACGTCAGCATTCCCGATGCGCTGGTCAAGGCCGCGCGTCTGGACGGCGCCGGTTTCTTCACGATTTTCCGGCAGATCATTCTGCCGATGTCGACGCCGATCATCATGGTTTGCCTGATCTGGCAGTTCACGCAGATCTGGAACGACTTCCTGTTCGGTGTGGTGTTCTCCAGCGGTGATTCGCAGCCCATCACGGTGGCGCTGAATAACCTGGTCAACACCAGCACCGGGGCCAAGGAGTACAACGTTGATATGGCGGCGGCGATGATCGCCGGTCTGCCGACCCTGCTGGTCTATGTGGTCGCAGGCAAGTATTTCGTGCGCGGGCTGACGGCCGGCGCAGTCAAGGGGTAATCATGGCAACGCTCGAACTTCGCAATGTAAACAAGACCTACGGGGCCGGGCTACCGGACACCCTGAAGAACATCGAACTGTCGATCAAGGAAGGCGAATTCCTGATCCTGGTCGGTCCTTCGGGCTGCGGCAAGTCGACCCTGATGAACTGCATCGCGGGCCTGGAAACCATTACGGGCGGTGCGATCATGATCGGCGATCAGGACGTCAGCGGCATGAGCCCGAAAGATCGCGACATCGCCATGGTGTTCCAGTCCTACGCGCTGTACCCAACGATGAGCGTTCGCGAGAACATCGAGTTCGGCCTGAAGATTCGCAAGATGAACCAGTCGGACATCGATGCGGAAGTGGCTCGCGTCGCCAAGCTGCTGCAGATCGAACACCTGCTCAATCGCAAGCCCGGCCAGCTTTCCGGTGGTCAGCAACAGCGTGTGGCCATGGGCCGCGCGCTGGCGCGTCGGCCGAAGATCTACCTGTTCGACGAACCCCTGTCCAACCTCGACGCCAAGCTACGGGTCGAGATGCGCACCGAAATGAAACTGATGCACCAACGCCTCAAGACCACCACGGTCTACGTGACCCACGACCAGATCGAGGCGATGACGCTGGGCGACAAAGTGGCGGTCATGAAGGACGGCATCATTCAGCAGTTCGGTACGCCGAAACAGATCTACAACGATCCGGCCAACCTGTTCGTCGCCAGTTTCATCGGTTCGCCGCCGATGAACTTCATTCCACTGCGTCTGCAACGCAAGGATGGCCGTCTGGTGGCACTGCTCGACAGTGGTCAGGCGCGTTGCGAACTGCCAATGAGCATGAGCGATGCGGGCCTTGAGGACCGTGAGGTGATTCTGGGCCTTCGCCCTGAGCAGATCGTGCTAGCGTCCGGGGAAACTGCGGGGATGCCGACCATTCGGGCCGAGGTGCAGGTCACCGAGCCGACCGGTCCTGATACGCTGGTTTTCGTCACGCTCAACGAGAGCAAGGTCTGCAGCCGTCTGGCCCCGGATGTGGCGCCGGCAGTGGGCGAAACCCTGACCCTGCAATTCGATCCAGCCAAGGTTCTGCTGTTTGACGCCAAGAGCGGCGAACGTCTGGGTGCACTGGGAAAGTCGCAGCCGGTTGAGAATATGGGGAACGTTACGCGGCTCAACCGCAACTGATTCCGCGCGCAGGAAGACTGCGTCAAGGAGCACATCTGTCGGGGCGATTTTTTCTGCCGTAGAAGCGCCCCGGCAGGCACACGAAGCAAGTGGTTACAACGCTGTTTAAAGCTAATAACAATAAAACGAGGATTTAAGGGATGAAGAAGGTAAAAGGCAAATCGCTTAACCAGCTGCACCTTATCGGTGGGTTGTCTGTTGTGAGCGCGTTGACGCTGTCCGCAACGGCCTCCGCCATGGAGCCTTTCAAGGCCAGTGAGCACTTGACGGGTGACTGGGGCGGTCTGCGCCAGGAACTGTACGACAAGGGTTATGACTTTCCGATCGAGTACGTAGGTGAGGCGGCCTCCAACCTCAATGGCGGCTACAACGACGACAGGACCGGCCGCTACAGCGACCAGTTCGCGTTCGGCGTGCAAATGGACCTGCAGAAAATCCTCGGTTGGCATGATGCTGAATTCAAGCTGGCGATCACCGAGCGTAGCGGCAACAACATTTCCAACGACCGTATCGGCGACCCACGCGCCGGCACACTCAGCTCCTCGCAAGAAGTCTGGGGTCGTGGCCAGACCTGGCGTCTGACGCAAATGTGGGTCAAGCAGAAGTACTTCGACGGCGCCCTGGACATCAAGGTCGGTCGTTTCGGCGAAGGCGAAGACTTCAACAGCTTCCCATGCGACTTCCAGAACCTGTCGTTCTGCGGGTCGCAAGTGGGTAACTACGTGAACACCTGGTACAACTGGCCAGTTAGCCAGTGGGCCGCGCGTGTGAAATACAACATCACACCCGAGCTGTTTGCGCAGATCGGTGTCTATGAGCAGAACCCGTCGAACCTGGAAACCGGTAACGGCTTCAAGCTCAGCGGCAGTGGTTCTCAGGGCACCGTAGTGCCTGTGGAAGTCGTGTGGTCGCCAAGCGTGAACTCGCTGCCAGGCGAATACCGTCTGGGTTACTACGTCAGTAACCCAAGCGCCGATGACCTGTACGAAAACGAAAACGGTCAGCCGCAAGCCATCGCTGGCGGTGACTTCAAGTCCCACAAGGACAAGCACGGCTGGTGGGTCGTGGCTCAGCAACAACTGACCGCCCACAACGGCGATCCTTCCCGCGGTCTGAGTATCTTCGCCAACGCCACTGTGCATGACAAAGCCACCAACATGGTCGACAACTATCAGCAGGTCGGTTTCGTCTACAAAGGTCCGTTCGATGCACGTCCGAAGGATGACATCGGTATCGGTGTGGCTCGCATTCACGTCAACGACGATGCCCAGGACAACCGTCGCCTGGTCAACGCCGTCAACGGTATCGACGACTACGACAACCCTGGCTACCTGCCAATCCAGAAGACCGAGTACAACTCGGAAATCTATTACGGCGTACACGTCACCGACTGGCTGACCGTGCGTCCTAACCTGCAGTACGTGAAGAGCCCAGGCGGCGTGGACGAAGTCCAGAACGCTCTGGTGGCAGGTATCAAGATTCAATCCAAGTTCTAAGACGCTGCAAACGTTGTGCGGACCGCTCCTCCGCACATCACTCTGATGTGCTTCACAAACGATCAAGGGTCGTGTGTGCTTTACGGGCAGCCTGGCTGCCCGTTTTTTTGTGTCGTATCGGCTCTGGTATTCGGAGCTTTTTTTTTGCGGGTTCGCCAAGTGCTTCCAATAGGTCGGTAGTCACCGAATCTGTAGAAGTGAACTTGCTAACGAAAGGGCCGCCAATGCGCCGGCAGGCGCTTCACCTGTGGGAGTTTGCTCACGAAAGGGCCGCCAATGCGCTGGCAGGCACTTCACCTGTGGGAGTGAGCTTGCTCACGAAAGGATCGCCAATGCGCTGGCAGGCACTTCACCTGTGGGAGTTTGCTCACGAAAGGGCCGCCAATGCGCTGGCAGGCACTTCACCTGTGGGAGTGAGCTTGCTCACGAAAGGATCGCCAATGCGCTGGCAGGCACTTCACCTGTGGGAGTGAGCTTGCTCACGAAAGGGTCGTCAATGCGCCGGAAGGCGCTTCACCTGTGGGAGTGAGCTTGCTCACGAATGCTGAGTTTTTGCCGCTGAAGATTTTGCGGATGCAGTGGTCCATTCGTGGGCAAGCTCACTCCCACAAGAGACATACCGCCTTTCATTCAAACGGAACAGCAATGACCAGCAAGGACACAGCATCGCTCGACCATCCCCTGCAACGCTTCTTCTCCTCGGCCAGACCTCAGCCGACGTTCCAGTGGGAACGCCACCAGCAACGCGATGTGCTGGTGATCAATCACCCGCAATGCCAGGCCGTATTCAGTCGGCAGGGCGCCCAACTGCTGCATTTTCAGCCAACGGGTCAAAAGCCCTGGCTGTGGTGCGCTGCGCAGTGGCCGCAAGTCGGTGCGATTCGGGGCGGCGTGCCTGTGTGCTGGCCCTGGGTGGGGCGGCATCCGGGCGAGGGCGGCTGGCCTGCCAATGGCTGGGGTCGCCTGCTCGACTGGAAGCTGATCGACAGCCACGAACGCGAAGCAGGCGTCTCGCTGCACTGGCGCTTGAGCCTATGGGACTGGCAGGCCGACCTTTATGCCGAGCTTGGGCAGAGCATGGAGCTGCGTCTGGAAACCCGACACGAAGACAGCGAGCCCTGCCAGTTCGGACACGCCTTGCATGCTTACTGGCGCATCAGTGACATCGGCGACGTCGCACTGAGAGGATTGGACGGCGCACAAGGGTACGACGAACTCAGCCGCAGCGTCTGTGAGCAGAAAGGTGAGTTGCGGGTGATGGGCAGCTGTCAGCGCGTTTTCGAGCACGCAGGCCCGCTTCAATTGCACGATGACGCCTGGCAGCGCCGACTGAGCATCGACGCTCGTGACAGCGCCAACACCGCCGTCTGGCATCCTGGAAGTCGGCCTCTGCTGGGTGTGGGCGGTAGCGAAGCGATGGGGTTTTTGCGGGTTGAAGCGGTGTCAGGCGTTGACGATTGCCTGAGCCTTGCGCCGGGCCAGCAGGCGCGGTTGAGTTTGCAGGTGAGTCTGTTGCGTTGATGCTTGAGCTCTTCCTTTCTCAGGCATCGCGCTTTTGTGTGTCTAGTCCTGAAATAGGTTTACACCTGTTTTACCCTCAAAACGCCCGATGCACCGCATCGGGCGTTTTGTATTTCAAGGTCTGATGTGGCCGCTTGCGGTTATAAATATCTACCGATTCGTCGACCATACGCCTGGCTTCGGCCAGGTCTTTTGGGCGATGTAGCAAAAACTCGGTCTTCAGTATGCCGTTCACCCGCTCTGCCAACGCGTTCTGGTAGCAGTCATATCCGTC
>NZ_NKHL01000012.1 GCF_002934685.1 Pseudomonas bohemica | reverse complement strand
AATTCAATCTTGACGATGACCTACTCTCACATGGGGAAACCCCACACTACCATCGGCGATGCATCGTTTCACTGCTGAGTTCGGGATGGGATCAGGTGGTTCCAATGCTCTATGGTCGTCAAGAAATTCTGTAGCTGATCCGTTACCAGGTAACGTGCCAGCGAAAATCGGTGACCTTCACTTAAAACAAAACCCATCTGCTTTCGCAAACGGGGTTCTGCAATTCAATCTTGACGATGACCTACTCTCACATGGGGAAACCCCACACTACC
>NZ_NKHL01000014.1 GCF_002934685.1 Pseudomonas bohemica | reverse complement strand
TCCACGTAGTGATGATCGTCTGGTACTCCACGGAATCCTTTGGATTTTGTGCTCAGGTGCTGCCTGGCGTGATCTGCCGGGAACGCTTTGGGCCTTGGTCGACGGTGAATCAGCGTTTTCGTGACTGGCGCGATGACGGTACGTTCGCCCGGATACTGGAACGCTTGCACATTCGACTCAACCAGGAGGGACTGATCGATCTGAACACCTGGATGATCGACTCCACGGCGGTACGTGCAACCCGAGCCTCTTCAGGCGCCGGGAAAAAGGGGGGCCTGAAGAAC